>NZ_AP025282.1:0-1303302 GCF_024347215.1 Aliamphritea ceti | reverse complement strand
GAATAAGCTCAGCAGCATAATGAAATAGGTAATTGCAAACTCAATACCATTATTCAAAATAACCACAGACCCTTTGCCTGTTAACCAACCGTAGTTGCCGTTTTCCTGTAAAATTTCTTTAGCACGGGACAAACGCTCACTGGCCTCCATTACACGGTCATTCGCTAACCAGCTACTGGCATCGGAAATAGCCAACCAGCCATTATCTATATGCACAGTAAATGCTGCGACCAGCATAGTTACCATCAAAGGAATTGAAATCCAGCGCGTTGCCAGACCAATAATCAGCAAAACACCGCCAAAAAATTCAGTACCTGCAGCCAAAGCAGCCATCACCTCAGGAAACGGCAGGCCCAGACCCCAGTCAGGATTACCGAACCAGGCAGCAGTATCTTCAAAATGAGAAAGTTTGTTATAACCGGCCTGCATCAAAACAGGTGCTAAATATAGCCGCAGCAGCAAAGGTGCAATACCTTCTGCAAAACGGGTTTTATCCAGCAAGTTATGTACAGAGTTATAGTGTTTCACTAGTTGGTTAGCCATAGAACATTCCCAGCTTTTAGTTATTGTTGGTACCTAAAATTATTTCTGACTGTCGCAATTGTTCTAAGATGCTCAAGCCGCCCTGAACAATCATCTCAGGATCAGGGTGTGCCATTTCGGCAGCAATCTGTAACAGGGCTTCCCGCCCACTCAAAGCAGAGTCTTCTGCCAATAAATGTAGTAGACGTGCAGTTAACGGATTAATTTCCATAAACTTCACTGCATCCTGAATATTTCGATACACGACTAAACAGCTAGGTGTCGCCGATTTTTCTTCAGGAATAAATGATTCACTAATATGATGTACCGGATATTCATACATCAGCGACCAGGCCAAAGGAGACTGAACCGGATGCTCAGCAAGTAAATCACCTTCCGGATCAATACCGTTCAAATCATCTAAATCTTCAGCTGTATCAAGTGCCAACTCAGCCCATTCATAATGCGCAAGAGCCGCCATAAAAGGTAAATCGTCATCCCGTGGCTCACGTACATCAGATACATAACTGACAAATTCTTGTGCAATTTCAAGGAAATAAGGCGTCTGACAGCGATATTCAACTAAAAAATCACGAATAAGCTGCTGCCAATAAGCATCGGTACACAAGCTTTTTAATACCGGAAAACCTGAATTTACAAACCCCGCTACATTGTTATAAAACAACTCACGGTAAATATTCATACGACGCTCTTCTACATCCTCAAGTATCGCCACATGTTCAGGATCACGAATTGTTCCGGCAAAACGGTATTGCAGATCAGTAAAGTCAGGCTTATGCGATTGCATGTTGCGCTCCCTTCACCTGAGATAAACGAGCAGCATTTGCGGCTTGCTGAAAATCACGAATCTGATCTACTTCTTTTAATAATTCCTGCATTGGCGGAATATTGAAATCACGTTCAAGCAATGTTGGTACTGCACCGAATTTGGCATATGTATGCTGCAAAATATCCCAAACAGGATCAATCACATCTGCACCGTGAGTATCAACGATCAGATCTTCGGCTTCGTTATAGTGGCCAGCAACATGTATGTAACTGATTCGGTCACCAGGAACCTGGTTCAAAAACTCAATCGCGTCATAACCGTGATTAATACTGTTTACATAAATGTTATTAACATCAAGCAACATATCGCAGTCAGCTTCTTTCAAAACCGCAGTGAAGAATTCCATCTCAGTCATTTCAGACCCCGGCGCAGCATAATAAGAAATATTTTCCATCGCTATACGCTGTTCAAGAATATCCTGAACCTGTCTGATACGGCCTGCAACGTAATGCACAGCTTCTTCAGTAAAAGGAATAGGCATCAGATCATATAAATGACCATCATCACTGCAGTAACTCAAATGTTCGGAGTAGCCTTTAAAATTATGCTCCGCCATAAAGACTTTCAGTTCTTTTAAAAACTCAATATCCAACGGCGAAGGGCTACCAATAGAAAGAGATAAACCATGAGCAACAAAGTTATAACGCTCAGTATAACGGCGGAACAGTTTTGCAAACCGACCACCTAACCGCATCCAGTTTTCCGGAGCAACCTCCAGAAAATCAACCCGATCCGATCCGACTTCAGCAAGCGTATCGCCCATACAGCGACGAAATCCAAGGCCTGCGCCTTTAATCTGAAATGCTTGATTAGTCATGGTTTATCCTCTCTGAGTAAACATAACCCCTCAGTGGAAAGTAAAGCCTGACAAACAGGCTCTACTTCAACGAGGGGTCAATCATGTGGTATCAGGTATTAACCTTCAACGATTGGCTTCTTCTCGCCACCACATTTACCTTCACCACACTTACCTTCTGAAGACTTCTCAGCGGAACCGCCGCACTTACCTTCACCACACTTACCTTCAGAAGACTTTTCAGAAGAACCACCGCACTTGCCTTCGCCACACTTACCTTCGGAAGACTTCTCAGCAGAACCGCCGCACTTACCTTCACCACACTTACCTTCGGAAGACTTCTCAGCAGAACCGCCGCACTTACCTTCACCACACTTACCTTCTTCAACTACTTTCTTAGCAGCTTCAGCCAGCTGATAACCGGAAGTCAGTTCCTGAGCGGCAAACGGATTTTCTGCAGCAGTAACAGGCATTGCAGCAACACCTGCCAGCAGAACAGCACCAACAGCAGCAGTAATCGGCTTAATTGTAGTCTTAGTTTTCATAGTTCACCTCGGTTTACAGATATCGTCGTATGGATTTAGTTTAACAACACTTTGATATTAAAAGCATTATAAGAGCGGACTACGAATACCTATTCTGTGTCCTTCTCTGAGAATGAGTTCACTATAATTTTCCAATCTGAAATTAAACTGAAAAGCCTGAAGAAAAACTAATGGGATAAAAATCAGTAATCTATAGTGAATTAGAAACATCTAATGAAAAGCATACAAACACTCCCGTCATTGCTATCAATGACTAGCTTAAAATCGTTCTAAACTAGCAGAGTGTAAATTATTGAGACAGATATAAAAAAGCTCTGCAATGCAGAGCTTTTCTGATACTTAAGCAATTACTGAGAAGAAGCCGGATCCGGCTTTTCCAGAACGACGGCAGACTCTGAGAGAGTGATTCGATCAAGATTCTTAGCAAATAAAGCAGCGCCAATTCCATTTACATCTTTCAACTGCTCCAGACTACTAAAACCGCCAAGTTCATCCCGGTAGGCAACAATTGCATCAGCTTTCTTGGCACCAACACCGCTAAGATGTTCAGCCAACTGGGCTGCACTTGCTTTGTTGATGTCTAACTGATGATCGCCAGCATATAAATATGTGGAGAAAATCAATGCAATTGAAACCAGAATAGTTTTATAAAAATTCCATCTAAGCATAGTAAGCATCCTTGCAAAATTACTAGTTGAATCATGAAAATAGCACAGATAATTACGATGATACAAACCAGTACTAAAAAGCGACTGATCAACCTGCGCCAGTAACTTCCTGCTGGATTTTAATTAAAGCCGTTTCAGGACTCTCAGCCTGTGTAATAGGACGGCCAATCACCAGAAAACTACTCCCTGCAGAAATCGCCTGACCAGGCGTCATAATCCGCTTCTGATCGCCAACATCTGCATCTGCAGGGCGAATTCCAGGCGTTACCAGCTGGAAATCTGATTTAATAATCTCACGCAAAGGCTGTACTTCCTGAGCAGAGCACACCACTCCGTCCATGCCTGAGCTCTGTGCCAGCAAAGCCAATCTCTTTACCTGATCAAGCGGGTCCAGATCCAGACCTAACTCAACCATATCGCTACGCTCCATACTGGTAAGAACCGTTACAGCAATCAACAAGGTATCCGCGCCGTTAACTTTTTCCAGTTCATTACGGGCAGTTTCCATCATGCTTCTGCCGCCGCTTGCATGTAAATCAACCATCCACACACCCAACTCTGCTGCCGCGCGAACCGCTTTAGCTGTCGTATTAGGAATATCGTGATACTTAAGATCCAAAAAAACATCGAAGCCTTTTGAATGCAGCTTTTCCACCATAGCCGGCCCGGCACGGGTAAATAATTCCTTACCAACTTTAACGCGACAAAGGTTAGGGTCAAGACGCTCAGCCATAGCCAATGCAGCCGCCTGATCAGGATAATCCAAGGCAACGATAATTTGCTTTTTGCTCATCAGTTTCTCTTAAATCAATAAAATGGTTATTCGCCTTCAAGGCCTTGTATTGGTTTGGTTGTACCCCAGCTCTGACAAGAAGGACACTGCCAAAGTAAATTTTTACCGGAGAAACCACAACGGTGACACAAATATACAGGCTTACTTTGCTCAAGCTGACCTGTCAGTCCGCGCAACACCAAAAGACTTTCATTAGTGCCTTTGGCCGCATGTGAGATATATAAATCAATCAGTCTGTTAAAACCTTTCACCGCTGGACGCTTCTTTAATTCATCGGTAATAAAAATACCGGCGGGATAAGCCCCTTGTTTTTCTAAAATAATATCAGCAATACCTAACATCACAGACGTAGAAGGTGTTGTAACCAGACAATGTTTTAAATATACCTCAAATTCGTCAGACCGATTTAACTCTGAGTAACAACTCTTAAGTAAATGCACCGTTTCAGATACAAATACCGGATCTTGCTGAGCAACTGATTTTAGATCTTTTATAGCAGCCCGCCAGTTCGCTTGCTGCATCTCCATTTGTGCCCGTAATAAAGAAGCTCTGACAGCATTATTATCGTAATTCAGCGCCTGTGATAATCTTACTTTTGCCTGCTTATAACGATGTTTTTTAATATCGTCTGTCGCTAACTCACAGCAATAATGACTAAGTTCAGTTTGAATCTCACGGGTTTCATTAGCGGCTAACTGCCTGGCAACCTGCAATGCCTGTTGCCATTCCCGCTCTTTTTCATACAGCTTAGTTAATAACGTCAAAACCTTCTGACGGGGCTCTGCAGGTGGATTCTGCTGGTTAATCTCCAGCAATAGTTTTTCAGCACGATCAAAAAGCCCTATTGCGAAATAGTCTTTTGCCAGCGCAATTTGAATGCGTAAAAAATCATGTTTAGAAAGGTCCGGACGGGCCAGCAAGTTTTGATGAATTTGTATTGCACGATCGACGTCACCTTTGCGGCGAAATAGTTTTGCAAGCGCAATATGAGCAGGAAGGGTGTCAGAATTAATTTCTAACGCACGGATGAAGCTATCAATAGCTTCATCCGTTTTTTCACTTAACAGGTAATCCAGGCCGGCAAAATACTCACGTTGCAGTGAGCCGGAAGATGTATCAGCCGGGACAGTTTTCCCCATACGTCCAAGGAACCATCCCAGGCCTACTGCTATAAAGAACAGCCCGATTAAAAGCAGGTCTGACATTTCAGGTACTCTGTTTCAGAGACGCCGTTCTTAACCGGTCGAGTTCCTGATTAGCAGAATTTACTTTACGCTTTGCCGCTTTAAGTTGAGTCTTTAACAGCATCATCCCAACGCCCGTTGCCAGAATTCCAGCAAAGCCGCCAAATACGAAACTAGCCATCAACCAAAGAGATAAGCTCGCCTCGGGTAAAGTTACAAAAAATAAATTGATCACCACATCATCAGTATTAAGCCAGGCAAAGCCTATGCCGACAACCAACGCAACTATACACAACATCACGATGATCAGATATTTTAACCAACGCATTACTATCCCCTGAATGACTCAAAACGCAGCGTATTATTGCTCCGCCAAACTGTTATTTACTTGCTCACGCAAATCTTTGCCCGGCTTAAAGTGAGGCACGTATTTAGCAGATAATGCTACCGAATCCCCGGTTTTTGGGTTACGGCCAACACGAGGTGCACGGTAGTGTAAACAAAAACTACCAAAACCTCTAATTTCAATCCGCTCACCTTCAGACAATGATTCTGTCATATGATCCAGCATGGTTTTTACCGCCAGCTCTACATCTTTTATAGAAAGCTGCTGGTTCTGATCTATCAGTTGCTCGATCAGCTCTGACTTTGTCATAGCTCTCCTCCTGCATTGATAACGTATTTTATATGAAGCAACAATGAACAAACCGCTAAACAGACTCTTTTGGCCAGTCTATTTTTTCTTATCCATCTGCGCCTTTATTAAATCACCAATCGTTGTTGGCCCACTGCCAGCAACATCCTGATTCGATATGGCTTCCATTGCCTCTTTTTCCTGATGTTTCTCAACTTGCTTAACAGATAACCCCAAATGCCTGTTGCGTCGGTCAACCTGAATAACTAAAGCATCAAGCTGGTCACCTACCTTGAAATGATCCTGTAATTGCTCGATACGAGCAGAGCTTGCCTCAGCAAGTTTAATAGCCCCCTCCACACCTTCAGCAAGAGTTACTATTAGTTGCCGCGTCTCAATAACACTAATAACAGCTTTAACAATCGAACCTTTACGTACATCTTCGACGTACAGAGAAAACGGGTCACTGGATAATTGTTTTACACCTAAAGAGACTCTTTCCCGCTCAGCATCAACAGCCAGTACAATCGCCTCCAGGTTATCGCCTTTCTGGTATTGCTTTACCACCTCTTCACCAGGCTCGTCCCAGGAAAGGTCAGATAAATGCACCAGACCATCTATGCCGCCATCTAAGCCAATGAATATACCAAAATCAGTTATAGACTTTATAACACCGGAAATTTTAGTGCCTTTAGTATGGGTATCTGCAAACGTATCCCATGGGTTATTCAGGCACTGTTTCATCCCCAGTGATATACGACGTTTCTTAGCATCAATATCGAGGATCATTACCTCGACTTCATCATTAACCTGAACAACCTTAGATGGGTGAACATTCTTATTCTTCCAGTCCATCTCAGACACATGTACTAAGCCTTCTATACCTTCTCTGATCTGAGCAAAGCAACCATAATCCGTTAAATTCGTCACTTTAGCCGATACTCTGCTACCTACCGGATAAGCATCAATAAACTCATCCCACGGATCAGTTGCAAGCTGTTTAAGCCCAAGAGATACACGACTCTTTTCTTTGTCAAAACGTAAGACCTGAACATCCAGCTCGTCACCGATTGTAACCAGCTCACTGGGATGCCGAATTCGCTTCCAGGCCATATCCGTTATATGTAGCAGACCATCAAGTCCACCTAAATCAATAAACACACCATAATCAGTAAGGTTCTTTACGACGCCTTTAACGCGCTGTCCTTCTTCTAAACTCGCCAGTAGCTTCTCACGTTCCTGATTATAAGCGGTCTCCAGCACTGCCCGACGGGATACAACTATGTTATTCCGTTTGGCATCAAGCTTTACCAGCTTAAATTCGAGTTCCTGATTTTCAATATGAGAAGTGTCCCGAACAGGACGTATATCTACCAGAGAACCTGGTAAGAAAGCATTAACGGAATTTACGCTTACTGTAAAACCGCCCCTTACTTTACCTGTAATATGACCGGTAACAATTTCATCATTGGCATGGGCAAGCTCAAGTACCTGCCAGGCTTCATACCGTTTAGCCTTCTCCCGGGACAGCTGTGTTTCACCGTTACCATCTTCAAGAGAAACCAGAGCAACCCTAACTTCATCGCCGACTGTTATCAGCAGCTCACCATTATCATCGAGAAATTGTTGTCGGGGTATGACACCTTCAGACTTCAGTCCTGCATTGACCGTGACAAAATCACCATCAATCGCCATTACCACACCGGCGACTATCGTCCCGGGGGTCATGTCGATTTCTTTTAAGCTTTCTTCAAATAGCTCAGCAAAACTTTCACTCATACCCCTCAACCCTCGCAGAATGGTCGTTAGCGCAGGCCTTTATGCCTGGCTTGTTCCAGCACCTCCGCCAAGACTTCATCAATACCCATAGTAGTAGTATCGAGCTTTATAGCATCCTCAGCTGGCTTTAATGGCGCTACTGAACGGCCTATATCCCGTGCGTCACGCGCCCTGATATCCTCTGTGATTGCTTGAAGACTAGCACCCAGTCCCTTATTTATCAACTGGTTATATCTACGCTTCGCACGCTCTTCAGCACTCGCAGTCAGATACACTTTGAGCACTGCATCAGGGAAAACCACAGTGCCCATGTCACGGCCATCAGCAATCAATCCCGGCTCAGCAACAAAAGCCCGCTGACGCTCTAACAAAGCATCCCGAACCGGACCAAGCGCAGCAACCTGAGAAGCATCGGCACCACACTCTTCAGTGCGAATAACGTCAGTCACTTCTTCGCCTTCAAGAATGATCTGCACTTCGCCTGACTGTGCTGTCAAAAACTGCACATCTAAATGTGCTGCCAGCACAACCAATGCAGCCTCATCATCCAGCGCGACACCGTGGTGTCGCGCTGCCAGTCCTACTAAACGATACAAAGCACCGCTATCGAGTAAAGACCAACCCAACTCTCGGGACAGTAAACTACAAATAGTACCTTTGCCTGAGCCACTTGGACCATCAACTGTTATTACCGGAAATTCATGGGACATCAGACATCCTCCTTACGGATGTTCAGGCCAAGCTCCTGTGCTAACTCAACAAAGTTCGGGAATGACGTTGCGACATTGTTACATTCACGAATTTCGATATTTTCTGTAGCACGCAATGAAGCCACGCTGAATGCCATCGCTATACGGTGATCATCATGACTCTGAACCACACCGCCTTTCAGCTGGCTCTGACGAATAATCGCTCCGTCTGGCGTGCCCTCAATATCGGCACCCAAGATTTTCAGACCATCAACCATTGCCTGTATACGATCACTTTCCTTCACGCGAAGCTCTTCAGCACCGCTTAAAACAGTTTCGCCTTCAGCACAAGCAGCAGCTATAAACAATGCAGGGAATTCATCGATTGCCAATGGCACCTGATCTTCAGGAATGTGAATACCTTTCAATGGAGCATAACGTACACGAATGTCTGCTACAGGCTCACCACCAACTTCACGCTCATTAAGCATTTCAATATTTGTACCCATCAGAGTAAGAATATTGATAACCCCAATACGGGTTGGATTAATACCTACATGTTCAAGTGTCACATCGGAATCTGGAGAGATCGCTGCAGCAACCATGAAAAAGGTTGCCGAAGAGATATCAGCAGGTACATCAATATTAGTCGCCTGCAGATTACCGCCACCCTGCAAATCAATTTCACCGCCAGATGCATTTACGCTATAGCCAAAACCTTGCAACATACGCTCTGTATGATCACGGGTTGGTGCAGGCTCAGTCACACTGGTGGTACCTTCAGCATATAAACCAGCAAGCATCAGACATGACTTAACCTGGGCACTGGCCATAGGCATTGCATACTTAACACCTTTCAGGGATTGCGCACCGGTTACTTTAACTGGCGGGCAACCATTCTCGCCCGTTTCAACCTTTGCGCCCATCAAACGTAGTGGCGCTGCCACACGCTCCATCGGGCGTTTAGTCAATGATGCATCACCCGTCAGTTCAGCATCAAAGGCTTGCCCGGCAAGCAAACCTGACAATAAACGCATAGAGGTGCCAGAGTTACCCACATAAAGAGGGCCCGGTGGCTGGCGCAGACCATTAAGACCCACACCATAAATTTTAACCTCACCCTGATGTGGACCTTCAATTACGACGCCCATATCTCTGAACGCCTGTAAGGTTGCAAGGCTGTCCTCACCTTCCAGAAAACCACTGACATGAGTAACACCATCCGCCAGAGAGCCCAGCATGATTGAGCGGTGTGAAATTGATTTATCACCAGGTACACGTACCTGACCTTTAGCCTGACCACCAGGCTGTAAATGAAATACGGTTTCTTTTGTTGTAGTCATATCGTTTGCGTAGGCTGAGCCCGATAAAATCTTAGAAAAATGTTCACGAGCCGCTTTTGCACGGGTAAATACACCCAGCATGGTACGGCTGTCTTCAGTTTCGATAGCCTGGCGCAGTTGCGCCAGACCTTCGGAAAATTCGTCTATCTTGCTTAAAATAGCGGCTTTATTAGCAATACCAACATCATGCCACATCGTCGGATCGCTGGCGGCAATTCGGGTAAAGTCTCTGAAACCACCCGCAGCATAACGGAAAATATTATTCCGCTCTTGTTCCTGTGAAAGCGTATCTACCAAAGAAAATGCCAGCAAATGGGGTAAATGGCTGGTAGCAGCAAGTACTTCGTCATGCCGGTCAACTGACATACGTAAAACTTCCGCACCAACTAACTGCCACATACGGCTTATCAGAGTAACCGCATCTGAGTTACTGTCAGGTAACGGTGTGATGATGACTTTATGACACTTAAATAACCCCGAATCAGCAGCTGCAACACCACTTTTTTCCGAACCGGCAATAGGATGCCCAGGAATAAAATATGGCGGCATAGTGCCGTATATAGTTTCTGCCGCCCGAACAACATTACCCTTTACGCTACCTACATCAGTAATCACTGTATCGCTGCGCAATGCTGGTTTTAATTCAGCCAGCACCGATTCCATGACCTTCACAGGCACAGCTAACACTACGACATCTGCTTCAGCAGCAGCAACAAGTGAATCGGCTACCTCATCAATAACACCTAACCGCAAGCCAGCTGCCAGTTCATCCGGGTTACGATCATAACCTATAACAGTCTTACACAGACCACGTTCACGCAGCGCTTTAGCCAGTGAACCACCAATTAACCCTAATCCAATGACAGCTATACGCTGCGCTAAAAAACCACTCACAAACTCAACACCTTCTCTAGCGCAACCAGACAACGCTGATTCTCTTCTGGCAAACCGACAGTAATACGTAAATGATTCGGCATACCGTAATTAGCAACAGGCCGAACAATAACACCTTCCTGTAGTAGCCCCTGATACACTGGAGCTGCCTCTTTGCCACAATCCAGGGTGATAAAGTTGCCGACTGATGGAATCCAGCTCAAGCCTAACTCAGTAAAGCCCTGCTCCAGCTGTTTCATTCCCTGCAAATTAAGATTAATACTGCTTTGCAAATGCGCTTCGTCATTCAAAGCAGCAACCGCTGCCGCCAATGCTAGTGAATTTACATTAAAAGGCGGACGTACGCGGTTCAGCAAATCGGTGATTGCAGCGTCTGCAACTGCATAGCCAACCCGCATAGCTGCCAGACCATAAGCTTTCGAAAAAGTCCGCGTCACGATCAGATTACTGAATGTGTTTTGCAGCAATAAACCATCAGGATAGGTCGCTTCAGTTACGTACTCGGTGTAAGCCTCATCCAGCACAACCAAAACATTGTCTGGCACTTTTGCCATAAAAGTATCCAAGGCAGACTGATCTGCCCAGGTACCTGTCGGATTATTCGGGTTTGCGATAAATATCATCCGGGTTTCAGGCGTTATAGCTTTTGCCATTGCGTCCAGATCATGCCCCCATTCTTGCGCAGGGGTCACTATACTTTTCGCTCCACTCGCCTGGGCAACCAACATATATACAACAAAGGAATGTGCAGAATATATGACTTCATTACCAGGCTGCAGGAACACTCTGCCAAGCAGTTCCAGAACATCATTAGAGCCGTTACCCAGCGTAATTTTACCGGCGGCAATATTAAAGCGTTCCTGTAAAGCCTGCTTAAGCGCGAAACCATTTGCATCAGGATAGCGGCTCAAGTCAGAAAGCTCGGCATTAATAGCTGCATTCACCTGCTTACTAGGGCCTAAAGGATTTTCATTACTGGCCAGCTTGATGCTGTTACTGATCCCCAGCTCACGCTCTAGCTCATCAATAGGCTTACCCGGCTGATAAGGACTCAGGTCCTTTACACCGGGAACAGCTAACTTATAAAAATCACACGCCATGTATGTATTCTCTTTAGCCACAGATACGTATCAGATAACCGCAACCGGATAAGAACCCAGTAACTTAAGCTCAACAGAGTCCGCGATCAGTGCATCTAGTGCTTTCTGAACATCGGGATCACTGAAGTGCCCTTCAAAGTCAATATAAAACATATACTTCCATGCGCCTTGCCCTGCAGGCCGCGTTTCAATTCGAGTCAGACTTATGTCCGAAGCGTGAAAATGCTGCAATAGTTCGTATAACGCACCGGTCTTATTCTGCGCAGTTACCAATATTGAAGTTTTATCATTACCGCTCTTACCCACTTCCTGATCGCCAATAATTAAGAAACGGGTTGAGTTATCAGGCTGATCTTCAATATTGCGGGTAATAACATTCATCTGATACAGCTCAGCAGCCATATCACTGGCGATTGCTGCAACTTCATCGCCTTCCTCTGCTGCGCGACGTGCAGCTTCAGCATTACTACTAACCGCGACCCGCTCTACCGATGGGAAATGGCTATCCAGCCAACTACGGCATTGCGCGAAAGACTGTTGATGAGAATAAATGCGTTTAATACCACTGATACCATCGGCATCATTACGCAACAGATGGTGATGTACCCGTAACTCTACTTCACCGCAAATCTGTAAATTAAAGCGCTTAAACAGATCCAGTGTATGGTTGACCATACCTTCAGTGGAGTTTTCTATCGGTACAACGCCATAGTGTGCACTGCCCGCTTCAACCTCACGGAAAACTTCATCTGTGGAGTTAAAAGGAACGCCCTGGGCAGAGTGGCCAAAATGTTTGTTAACCGCTTGCTGTGTAAAAGTCCCTTCAGGCCCAAGAAATGCCACCCGCATCGGCTCTTCCAGAGCCAGACAAACAGACATGACCTCACGGAACAGACGCGCTACCTCTTTATCTGCCAGAGGCCCTTCATTACGCTCCATAACGCGGCGTAATACCTGAGCTTCACGCTCAGGACGGTAAAACACAGCATCCCCAGCCTGATACTTTTCTTTAACTTCAGCAACCTGCTGAGCACAGCGGGCACGATCGTTCAGCAACTTATGCATTTGACGATCAATGCTATCAATCTGATCGCGCAATACTTTTAATTCTGCTTCCTGATTACTCATATTTTGCAGCAACCTCTTATTATTCTTACCCAAACCTGATTAACCATGGGTTACAGCGAAGTCTTGCATAAACTCGATTAAAGCATCGACTGCCGCTTCAGGTACCGCATTATAAATACTCGCACGCATACCGCCAACAGAGCGATGTCCTGCCAAATTCAGCAACCCTGCTGAAGTCGCTTCAGTAAGAAACAACTTATCCAACTCAGGTTTCGCCAGTATAAAAGGAACATTCATGCGTGAACGTACTGCTATATCCACAGGATTAGTATAGAAATCACTGTTGTCGATATAGCTGTACAACTTACTAGCCTTCAGATCATTTAATTTATCCATTGCAGGCACGCCGCCTTGTGCCTGTAGCCACTCAAAGACCAAACCCGCCAAGTACCAGCCAAAAGTTGGCGGGGTATTGAGCATCGAGTCCGCATCAGCAATCGCTTTGTAGCTGAATAAAGTAGGCGTTTTATCAACCGGAGCCTGTAATAAATCATCACGAATAATAACGACAGTTAAGCCCGCCGGACCAATATTTTTTTGCGCACCGGCATAAATCATTCCAAACCGGCTAACATCAATAGGACCCGAAAGTATATTTGAAGACATGTCAGCAACTAACGGCACATCACCAGTCTCCGGAATATAATCAAACTCAACACCACGGATGGTTTCATTCGGAGTGTAATGCACATAAGCAGCATTAGAGTCCAACTGCAGCTCATCCTGTGCAGGTACAGCGGTAAAGTTTGAGTCCTCACTGCTGCCAGCAACATTAACCTGAATGTATCGCTTAGCTTCTTTGATTGCCTTAGATGACCAGTCACCAGTATTGATATAATCAGCACTGACGTTATTGCCCATCAAGTTCATTGGAATCATGCTGAACTGACTGGTTGCGCCACCTTGCATAAATAACACCTGATAATTGTCAGGGATATTCATCAACTCACGTAAATCACTTTCAGCTTTTTTCGCAACAGAGACATATTCAGGACTACGGTGACTCATTTCCATCACGGACAAGCCCTGACCTTGCCAGTCAAGTAATTCACTTTGCGCCCGAAACAGGACGTCTTCTGGTAATGCCGCCGGACCGGCACTGAAATTATATTTGCGGGTCATGATTACTACTTCTTTTACACTGTTTCCGAAGAGCCTTCTCTGAGGCTTTTAAGGGTCTGTAAGACTTCATAAATAACTATCTTCCAAAATAAAATGTGCGGCTAAAGCCGCACATTATTATCAGTCAGATATTATGCTTCATCGCTCTCTGACGAATCAGCAGGGGCTTCTGCTGCTGGCTCAGTGTCAGAAACCGCCTGACCTTCACCGGCAGCCTCCAGCTCTTCACCTTCGATCTCATCACTATCAGGCTCTTCAATTCGCGCCAGACCTACCAGACTTTCATCGTCGGCTATCCGAATTACACGAACCCCCTGCGTGTTACGACCTAGCACTGAAATTTCTTCACTGCGGGTACGCACCAAGGTGCCCTTATCACTGATGAGCATGACATCATCGCCTTCGAACATTTGTACTGCGCCGGCAAGCTCACCGTTTCGCTCAGTACATTGCATCGCGATAACACCCTGTCCACCACGACCATAAGTCGGGAAATCTTCAACCAGCGTTTGCTTTCCGAAACCTTTAATACTGGTTGTCAGAATACGGCCGCTTTCCTGAGGAATAATCAACGCAATAACGTGCGCGTCCTCAGCTATTTTAATTCCACGTACACCACGGGCAGTTCGACCCATTGGACGTACATCGCCTTCTGCAAAACGAATAGACTTGCCCTGATTAGACATCAGCATGACTTCAGCAGTGCCATCAGTAATTGCAGCACCTATCAGAGAATCACCTTCATCCAGCGCTAGCGCAATCAAACCAGAAGAACGGGGACGAGAGAAGTTCTCCAACGGCGTTTTCTTAACAGTACCTGCAGCAGTTGCCATGAATACATAGTGATCATCAGCGTACTCATTAACCGGCAAAATAGTTGTAATACGTTCACCTTCAGATAAAGGCAGAATATTAACAACAGGTCGGCCACGGGCAGCACGGCTTGCAGGCGGTATTTCATACACTTTCAACCAGTAAACTTTACCAAAATTGGTAAAACACAAAATAGTATCGTGCGTGCTGGCAATCAGCAGTTTTTCTACAAAGTCTTCGTCTTTAACCGCTGTGGCAGACTTACCTTTACCGCCACGACGCTGTGCCTGATACATAGTCAGTGGCTGAGTCTTAGCGTAACCACCGTGAGAAATGGTTACTACCATATCTTCTTCGGTAATCAGATCAGCAACTGTCAAATCCTGCTGCGATGCGATAATTTCTGTACGACGCTCATCACCATATTCAGCAACAATTGCTTCGAGCTCTTCACGGATAACTTCCATCAAACGCTCAGCACTGCTCAGAATTTCCAGCAACTCGGCAATTTTAACCAGCAGCTCTCGGTATTCACCGATTAGCTTATCGTGCTCAAGACCTGTCAGACGGTGCAAACGCAACTCAAGAATTGCCTGAGCCTGTACTGGTGACAAGAAATACTTGCCATCATGCATACCGTACTGAGCTTCAAGATCTTCAGGACGACAAGCATTTTCACCAGCTCTTTCCAGCATTGAAGTCACATCACCCAATACCCAAGGGCTAGCTAACAGTCGCTCTTTAGCTTCAGCAGGCGTTGGTGATTTTTTAATCAACTCAATAATCGGATCGATATTTGCCAGGGCAATCGCCAGTCCTTCCAGAATATGACCACGTTCACGCGCCTTACGCAGCTCATAAACTGTTCGACGGGTAACAACTTCACGGCGATGACGAACGAAGCATTCAAGAATAGATTTCAGATCAAGCGTCCGTGGCTGACCATCAACCAGAGCCACCATATTAATACCGAAAACATTCTGTAGCTGAGTCTGAGCAAACAGGTTATTAACAATAACCTCAGCCACTTCACCGCGACGCAACTCAATAACAATCCGCATGCCATCCTTATCGGACTCATCACGCAGCTCAGTTATACCTTCGAGTTTCTTTTCTTTAACCAGCTCAGCGATTTTTTCAATCAGCCGCGCCTTGTTTACCTGATATGGAATCTCGGTAAAGATGATCGACTGCTTGCCGTTCTTCTCATTTTCTTCGATGTGGTGCTTGGCACGAATATAAATACGGCCACGACCTGTGCGGTAGGCCTGTAAAATACCCGCCCGACCATTGATAATTGCACCGGTTGGGAAATCAGGCCCCGGGATAAATTCCATCAGTTCATCGATGGTCATATCAGGGTTATCAATCAATGCGATACAGCCACGTACAACTTCCGACAAACTGTGTGGCGGAATGTTAGTCGCCATACCAACAGCAATGCCTGCAGAGCCGTTTACCAGCAGCGCCGGTACGCGGGTTGGTAATACTTCCGGTATATGCTCTGTTCCATCATAGTTTGGAACGAAATCGACAGTTTCCTTATCCAGGTCTGCCAGCATGTCATGGGAAATCTTCGCCATACGTATTTCGGTATAACGCATTGCGGCTGCTGAATCACCATCAACAGAACCAAAGTTCCCCTGACCATCTACCAGCATGTAACGCATAGAGAACGGCTGCGCCATCCGTACGATGGTGTCATATACAGCACTGTCACCATGAGGATGGTATTTACCTATAACATCCCCGACCACACGGGCAGATTTCTTATATGCTTTATTCCAGTCATTACCCAGTTCGCTCATGGCAAACAGTACCCGACGATGCACCGGTTTCAGGCCATCACGGACATCAGGTAAGGCACGTCCAACAATTACACTCATTGCGTAATCAAGATACGACTGCTTCAGTTCATCTTCGATGTTAACTGGCAGAATTTCTCTGGCTAAATCACCCATAATAGCTTTGGCTATCCTTGAATCAGACTGCTGAGAATTAATGGATCAGGGTATACAGTTACAGCCCTGATCAGAACCGCCGAAGTATACCATAAAGAAGCAATAATAATCCCGCAAAATTAAGACCTTGAGCCATACCTGATCACCAAAAGTATTACAACTTTTTTCTAGCGTTTTTTAGCGCCTGTCTATCCGGAAAAACTAAAGCCTTTTGTATTCGCCCTGACAGCAATGCTAAAATCCCTGCCATTATTTTTTAGCGAACGGTCAGCCAGCACTATGAGCGACACAAATAACCAGCACTCCGCGAATATCGATCCTGAAGAGATCGCCAAATTCGAAGAACTTGCCAGCCGGTGGTGGGATAAAGAAAGTGAATTCAAACCTCTTCACGACATCAATCCTTTAAGAGTTGGTTTCATCGATAAGCTGGCTAATCTTGCGGGCAAAAGAGTTCTGGATGTAGGCTGTGGCGGAGGCATTCTTTCTGAGTCAATGGCACAACGTGGCGCTGAAGTTACCGGTATAGATATGGGTGCAGAACCCCTCAAAGTGGCCAAGCTTCACGGCTTAGAAAGCGGTGTAAGCGTTAGCTACCGACAAGTAACCGTTGAGCAACTGGCAGAAGAACAACCCGGCAGTTTCGATGTTGTTACCTGCATGGAAATGATGGAACACGTACCAGATCCGTCTTCAATCGTTGATGCCTGCGCACGGCTCGCCAAACCCGGTGGAAAAGTTTTCTTTTCAACGCTGAACCGCAATCCTAAAAGCTACCTGATGGCGATTGTCGGTGCCGAGCAGATTCTTCAGCTCGTCCCAAAAGGCACTCATGATTTTAAGAAATTCATTCGCCCTTCTGAATTGGCAAACTGGATTCGCGCTGCCGGCCTGCAAAGCAATGAAATTACCGGCCTGACATACAACCCACTGACAAAGACATACCGACTTAACCCTCGGGATGTAGATGTTAATTATATGGTCGCTTGCAGCAAACCCAACCTCAGCTAAAACAATCTGCATTTCATTTAATGCGTAACCGGATAAATAAATTCAGGTTACGCAATAATCAGCCAAACCAGGCAATAACCAATGACCCGTCACATCAAAAAACTTGAGGCTGTTCTTTTTGACCTGGACGGCACTCTGATTGACACCGCTGCTGACTTCCATCGCATTATCAATATCCTGCTAAGTGAGAAGAATCTGCCAACTATCAGCTATGAGGATCTCCTACCCTCCGTCTCTGACGGTGCCCGCGCTATGGTAGAGAGAGCATTTTCAAAGCACATAGCTACAGATATCAGTCTCGAAATAACAAGCCTGCAAAACCGTTTATTAGAACTTTATTTAGCGCAAACCTGCGTAGAAAGCCGCCCCTTTACAGGCATTACAGATACGCTAACCTGGCTTGAACAGAAATCGATTCCCTGGGGTATTGTTACCAACAAACCCTGGCTATACACAGAACCATTAATGCGACAGCTTAACCTCAAGCCGGCCGCTGGCAGTGTTATCTGTCCAGAGCATATCGAGCAAAAAAAACCTAACCCAGAAGGCCTCTTGCTAGCCTGCCAACAATTACAATGCAGACCTGAAAACAGCGTTTACGTTGGAGATCACATCCGTGACATTGAAGCAGGCAACCGGGCTGGCATGGTAACAATTGCAGCCGCCTATGGTTACATCAGTCAAGATGACAACATTAATAACTGGAATAGCAATTACAACATCCAGACGGCAACTGAGCTGCAACCTTTATTAGCCAGCCATTTTACAATCCACTGATACTTGGCCACGCACCCAGGAAACAATAATTATGTTTGATTATAGGGCTCCGGCAAACTTACTTGCCGATAAAAATATTCTTATCACGGGTGCAGGCGACGGTATAGGCCGTGCTGCAGCTCTCTGCTTCGCCTCATATGGCGCCACAGTTATTTTGCTTGGCCGTACCGAAGAGAAACTGGAACTGGTATATGACGAAATAGAAGCCGCAGGTTATCCACAGGCAGCTATTGTTCCGCTGAACCTGGAGTCAGCAACTGAAACTGATTTCGACAGCCTTGCAGCTATGCTCGAACAAGAGTTTGGTAAATTACACGGCATACTGCATAACGCCAGTCTGCTCGGTATGCGGACGCCTCTGGAAGGCTATGACCCAAGCATCTGGCAACGCGTTATGCAGGTGAACGTAAATGCAGCCTTCATGCTAACTCAGGCGCTACTCTCTCTGACTCAGGCAGCCGATCATGCCTCCATTGTATTCACATCTTCCAGCGTTGGTCGAAAGGGTAAAGCGTACTGGGGCGCCTATAGCGTTTCCAAGTTTGCTACCGAAGGCATGATGCAAATTCTGGCAGATGAGCTTGAGTCAGTGACTAATGTCCGGGTTAACTGTATCAACCCCGGAGCAACACGTACAAATATGCGCGCCAACGCCTATCCAGCTGAAGATCCTTCAACTGTCGCTGCGCCTGCTGATATTATGCCGCTGTATTTATACCTGTTTGGTGACGACAGCCTGAACGTAAAAGGAGAAACACTTAACGCTCAGTAATCTCTTCAGCCAGCCACAAAAACACACTGTAATAGCTCGCTGACCAAACACAAGCCTGGCATCAAGCAAGATACAAACAAAAACGGCCACCTGATCAGGTAGCCGTTTTTTTTATTTATTCAGCACATTATTCTGTACGCTTTGGCCCAACCTCACGACGAGGTTTCTGGCGCTTAGCGCGGCGCTCCGCAACTTCTTTCTCTTTAGGCGTCAGAGCTTTATTACGCTTCTGCTTCATACCCATCATATTGGAGAGCATGTTAATTTCTTTTTGCTCAAGCTCTTTCCAGGTACCCGCCTTAACTTCACTTGGTAAAAAGAAAGGTCCGTAGCGTACACGCTTCAAACGGCTTACTTTAATCCCCTGCGATTCCCACAAGCGACGCACTTCACGGTTACGGCCTTCCATTACCACCACGTGATACCACTTATTAGCACCCGCACCGTCGAAATACTGAACATCTGTAAATTTAGCCATGCCGTCTTCCAGCAAAACACCTTTTTTCAGGCGCTTGACCAAATCTTCATCTACATCACCTAACACTCGTACCGCATATTCACGATCAAGGTTTGCAGATGGGTGCATCAAGTTATTAGCAAGATCACCGTCAGTGGTAAACAACAACAAGCCTGAAGTATTAATATCCAGACGCCCAACGGCAATCCAGCGCCCCTGTTTTAGCGGTGGCAAGTGATCGAATACTGTACCACGCCCTTCAGGATCATGACGTGTGCAGACTTCACCCAGCGGTTTGTTATAAACCAGAACCCGGCGCTCACTTTTACGATCGAAGACCATACTTTTAGCATGACCATCAACTTCCACCTGGTCTCTAGGCGATATTCGATCTCCCAGTGTTGCTACCTGCTCATTAACCTGGATACGCCCCGCTTCAATCCACCGTTCCATCTCACGACGTGAACCAAACCCGGAACGCGCCAGTACTTTCTGCAATTTTTCATCGCTCATCTGCGCATCCTCAGCACCAGAGACAAATCTCTGGGAATATATTCAAAAACAAAAAAAGCTCTCCAACAACCAAGCTGGAGAGCTTTCAAACATTATACAAGAAAGCGCTTATTTAATTAAGCAATCTTCCTTGGAAAAACCTTTTTCAAAATGCTTCTGGAATGCAATCGGTGTGCGACCACGACCAGACCAGAAGTGTTCCTCACCTTCTTCATCAGTCACCTGATACTTAGGCTCAACTTTTTTCTTAGTTGTGGTCTCTACCATGCCCATTAAATCATCAAGTTCAATACCTGCTTCCTGCATACTTTTTCTGATTGCATCGATTTTATCCAGACGTTCTTGCTCAGCAGCAACCATCGCCTGTTCGCTTTCACGCTTTTCTTCGAGAATTAAAGTCAGATCAGTAACAACCTTTTCAATCTCTACAGCTGTTAATTCTTGACACTGTTTTCTTAAAGAATTTTTGCGTGTCAGCATTTTCACAAAATCAGTCATTTTCACCATCCAAAGATATACTAAACAAAACGATTTATATTATTTTCCATTGATCGTTTCTTTTCAAGAATATTCAATAAAAAATAACACCATTCACACATCTAACAGTTATTAAACCCAGTTTAGTATAAGACTATATATTTAGAAATCAGAAATATCACCAGCACCTTCACGAACAACAACCGGTACATCTTCAACTAAATTAATGACTGACGTCGCCTCCATACCGCAATATCCACCATCAATTACTAAATCAACCTCATGCTGTAAAAGATCACGAATTTCATAAGGATCCATTAAAGGCTGATCATCCCCTGGCATAATAAGAGAAGTACTCATTATCGGCTCCCCTAACGCTGCCATTAAATCCAGCGCAATAGTATTCTGTGGGATCCTTAAACCAATCGTACGACGCTTAGGATGTAATAACCGACGTGGCACTTCCGTAGTAGCATTCAAAATAAAAGTATAAGCACCAGGGGTATGCGCTTTTAATAACCGGTAAGCCACATTATCCACTTTGGCATAAGTACCGATATCAGATAAATCGCGACACACAAGCGTAAAATTATGCTTATCATCAAGCTTACGAATACGCTTTATTTTTTCTAATGCTGACTTATCACCTAAATGACAACCTAAGGCATAAGCGGAATCTGTAGGGTAGACAATGACGCCACCCTTATTAATAATTTCAACAGCCTGCTTAATTAAACGCGACTGCGGCGTTTCCGGGTGAATCTGAAAAAATTGGCTCACGATCAGACCTGCAATAAGGTTATCTAAGATAGAAGAGATTCTACTGAATAATAGCTCTCATAAACAGAGCAGCTGTTAAAAGCCACACAGAAATTAAGCTTATAATTGCCCTGACATAAAAACTCAGAGAATCTGATGAAGAATATGCATATCACTATCAGGTATTTTTGGATACTTGCCTAATTCACTCCAGCTAAAACCTGTGCAGTGAAAATCACTACCGGCAGATAACGATAAATTATGGCGCTGCGCTGCAATTTCTATTTGTCGGGTTTGTCCCGGATCAATTCCAGGATATCTGGCTTCAATAGCATCACCACCTGACTCCGCAAATGCCGCAATCATTTCCCGAATTTTAGTAAAAGTAAGTTTATATTTAGTCGGATGCGCTAATACTGCGTAACCACCAGCCTGATGCAGACACTCAATTGCAGCAGACATTTCCGGCCATTCTACTTTTATATCACCAGGCTTTCCCGCTCCTAAATATAAACTAAATGCTTTCGCGGGCGAGTCCACTACTCTCGCTGCAACCATTGCCTGAGCAAAATGTGGGCGTCCAATCTGGCCTTCACCTGCCAATGCTTTAGCTTTATCTAATAAATCAGGACAGCCTTTCTTAACCAGACGGGCCGCTATTAATTCCGCCCGCCTATCCCTTAACTGTTTTAACTCCTGCAAATAGTCTTTCAAAACTAAATTATCCGGATCAAAACCAAGACCAACGATGTGGACAACTCTTTTCCCCCAAAGCGCAGTTAACTCAACCCCGGGAATTAATTTCAGAGCATATTCCTGACTGGCGACCTCAGCCTCAGCAACACCATCGGTTGTATCATGATCAGTCAAAGCTAAAATTCTGACGCCTTTACTTGCGGCACGCTCGACCAACTGACGCGGTGATAATTCACCATCAGAACAGTAAGAATGACAATGAAGGTCAGAAAAGGCGAAATCCTCCGCCAGATTGGGTTTATAACTCATCAGGCTCACTTTATACTGATTACATTTTTCCGAAGACGAGCGCACATGAAACTATTACTCGATTTCCTGCCGGTTATTATCTTCTTTATCGTTTACAAAAGCACGAACGATATAATTTTAGCAACCGCCATTCTGATTCCTGCAACCTTGCTACAAATGTTATATACCTGGATCAAAACACGTAAGATTGAAATGATTCAGCTCGTCACACTTGGACTGGTTGTCGTTCTTGGCGGTGCCACCGTTATATTTCAGGACAAAACCTTTATTCAATGGAAGCCAACTGTAGTTACCTGGCTGTTCGCTGTTGCCTTTCTCGGTAGCCAGTACATTGGCGACAAAACAATTATTCAGCGCCTGATGCAAAACGCTATACAGCTCCCCCAGCACGCCTGGCGTCAACTGAATTACGCCTGGGTTGTTTTTTATATAATACTGGGTGCCCTTAACCTCTTCGTAGCCTTCACCATGGATGAAGAAACCTGGGTAAACTTTAAACTCTTTGGCATGATGGGATTAACGTTTCTGTTTATTCTCCTGCAAGGCGTTTACATATCCAAACATCTGGAAAACGAGTCAACACACAGCGACTAAGGACATCAGAATATGTTTTACGCAATAATCAGTGAAGATAAACCTAATACACTTGACCAGCGCATGGCCGCCCGTCCGGCTCACGTAGAGCGTCTGATAGCCCTTAAAGATGAAGGCCGTCTGTTAATTGCAGGACCTCATCCGGCTATTGATTCTGAAGACCCCGGTCCGGCAGGATTTACAGGCAGTCTGGTTGTCGCAGAGTTTACCTCCCTGGGTGCAGCACAAGAATGGGCCAACGATGATCCATATCTGCATCAGGGTGTATACGAGCGGATAGTAGTCAAACCCTATAAAAAAGTATTACCATAAACGGCTTGACGCAGTAATAGTGGCTGTTTTTTCGAGGCATTTTTGGACAAATTTAGCTGCTGTTCAGGTTAATCTGGTATACATAGCGGTTTAATATGTATCCGATTTTATTTGATCTCTCATAAGGACGTATAACAATGAAAAAGCTTGCACTGTGCGCTGGTTTAATTACAGCAATGGGCCTTTCCGGTGTTGCCCAGGCACACGATGATCACGCTGGTTACGCTGTAAACTCTAACGCTACTAACTGGAAAACAAGTGCTGGTGAATGCTGGCACACTTCTGAATTTAAAGCTGAAGACCGTACTGTTGCATGTGGCGCAGAACCTGCTGCAGAACCAGCACCAGTTATGGCTAAAGAAGAGCCTAAAACCAAAACAATGATGGTTTCTGAAACTAAATCATTTGTTGTTAACTTTGCTTTCGACAGCTCAAAAGTAGATTCCGTAAGCAACATTGCTAATTACGCGAACTCTCTTGAAAAACTGGACGCAATCCGCCTGAGTGGTTACACCGATGATATCGGTAGCAACAACTACAACAACGCGCTGTCTGAGCGTCGTGTTAAGGCTGTAGAAGCTGCTCTGACTAACGCTGGCGTTAGCACTTCTAACATCGTTTCACATCACTACGGTGAAGCTGATCCTGTTCGTGCATGTACTGACAAAGGTGCAAGCCAGATTAGCTGCCTGCGCGCTAACCGTCGTGTAGAAGTTGTTATCGAAGGCCAGAACCAAGTTACTGTTAACCAGTAATTCCAAGCCTGTTAAAAAACCGATAGTCTATTCGTTAACATTTTAACGAAACTATCGGTTTTTTTATGTCTCTATTTATTTCCCGCTTCATTACAGCCAGTTTTTTACTTATCTGTATTACTAATACAAGCTTTGCCGATCAGACTTACGCACCACAAAAAGTCATTTACCACATCAATTATCCTGAAACATCCCGGATAAACGCTACTTTTACGAATATCAGTAATCATATAGCAGCAGTTGGTGAAGAAAATATCGACTTGAAAGTGATGATTCACGGCGCTGCCTTAGAATATTTTCTGGCTGCAAACGAAGATGAAGCTAAACAGGTCCGCCTGGATACCATACAGCTTGAAGGAGCTGAATTATTGTTTTGCGGCAACACACTGGATGCTTATAACGTTGTCATTGATAATATATATAGCGCAGAAAAAGAAAACCGGGTTCAGGCAGGCCTACCTGCAATTGTGGCGTTACAACAACAGGGCTATATTTACGTCCGCCCATAAAAAACCACGCATAAGCGTGGTTTTAAAATACTTTTTAGTAAAGCCTATGGAATACCTTTACTTGGCGCTCCTTCATAAGCAATTTTCCACTTTCCGTCTTGCTTTACCCAATACTGACGCTTAATACTACTACCGTTGTAATTGTTGCTACTGTAATTCTGTTCAAACGAAGCCACTAATAAATCAGGCTGATCCGGATACTGATAAAGACTTAGATTTTCAATACCAACATCAATATAGGACTTAGCAGCATTAACCCTGCGCTTATGCGCTACGAAGCGCTTATAGTCTTCCTTCCCGTTATCAAAATCCCGAGAATAGTGACTAACAAATTTATCCGTATTCAGGCTTTGCCAGTCATCTCGCCAACCATTAACAACCTCCACCAGCTCTGTCTGCTTATCCAGCCAGTCCTGACGTTCAACCCACTCAAAGTTAGTACCTAATAATACCGGTGTAGCATCAAAATCAACGATACCATCTAACTCTGAGAAATGTTGATTTGTTAAAGACAAACACCCTTCACTAGCCTGCGGTGGCCGGCTGAACGTATCCTTTGGTGACCCATGTAACCAAATACCGCTACCATTATAACCGTGACGCACATCCCAGACATTCGGATAATTAATTGGCAACGCACCTGAACCATAGCGAGCAGGCAACTGTTCATCGCTTAAACGGCTGGTTGTGAAATACACTCCAAGAGGTGTTTTCAAATCACCACGTATACGTTTATTAACGCCGCCACGCCCATATGAAACATAATAATCATTGATTAAAACAGGAACGCCTTGCTGATTCTCAAACAGATATAACCGTGAGCTGGATATATCAATAACAATGACATGTTCCTGATCGTCAGACATTTTAATCAGGCTGGATGGAATAAGTCCTGCATCAGGACGCACGGATGCAATATTCATCCGGGCTTGCGCTTCTTTGATCAGACCGTTAAGCGTTTTAGCATCAGCATCTGTTTTATTATTACCAACGGCACTGAGGGGCGCTCCCTGAGCGGCCATCAGATCAGCGTAAATTAATTGCGCCAGGCGAAAATCAGGTTGCTCATCAATTAATGTTTTTAACTTATCGACAGCACCATTCAGCTGATTCTGTTGTAAATCTCCAAGGCTCGAAAGCAACAGAGTTTCACGATCCAGAGTTTCATCTGCATAAGTAATCTGATCAGCAATAGCTGGGGCAGATAAACAGGCACAAATGGTCAGTAAACTTACACTGCGTCGTAATGACGCTCCTTGATTAATAAGTCTTCGTATCATTATGAAAATAACCATGCCCTGATGCTATATTTTGAAAGAATTATACAGTTCTATACTGACGCCGCAAACAAGAATGTTAGCGATCACAAACCTCTGTGGACATATATTTATTGCGTTACCCAAAGTGGTTATGACATACCAAAGCAAAAACAGTTTCTCTATGCGTTCGTAGAACTTATCGGCAGATCCCGTCATTTCATAATCCTCATCTCATATAAAATATTTATCGCCTTTATGAGCATATTTTGTACTCTGCTGAAGACTACACAGGACGGGGGCTCGTGCCTTTCTGCTGTAAAAAAGAGTATATAAAATAAACAATTGTCGGCTGAACTTTACTGAATCCTGTGCTATCCAATTAGTACAAGCTAGTAAATTCAGTTCGGATTGATTTATCAGTTCAATCCGGAATTTCCAAGTTTTATGCGTACGGAGGATCCCGTCATGTTTAAACAAATGGAAACCGATTCGCTGGAGCAACTACATTTTTTCAGCGACCCTAGCACCGAATTAAGAGCCATCGTTGCGATTCACAACACGCAACGAGGCCCTGCTCTCGGCGGCTGCCGGTTTATTCCTTACTCAACTACCAACGAAGCCATTACGGATGCGATTCGTCTGGCGAAAGGCATGAGCTATAAAGCGGCTTTAGCAGGCTTACCCTTTGGTGGCGGTAAAGCAGTCATCATTCAACCTGACACAATCAAAGACCGGCATGCTCTCATGCGCAGTTTCGGCCAATCAATTCACAGCATGAACGGGCAGTACATAACTGCTATGGACAGCGGCACTCTGGTTGATGATATGGACGACATTGCTCAGCAAACAAACTTTGTATCCTGTACCCGCCATATGGGTGATCCGTCCCCAGCTACTGCCAGGGGAGTATTAGCCGGTATTCGCGCCAATCTTAAATACACGACCGGCAGTGACATACTCAAAGGCAGACACATCGCAATACAGGGCTTAGGGCACGTGGGCTTAAGCTTAGCGACGCAGCTGCATAATGCGGGTTCTCATCTGACTGTCACTGATATAGATGACAACAAAATGCTACTGGCCAGACAACAGCTGAATGCAGATATCTGTAGCCCTGAAGAGATCTATGGCATCAATTGTGACGTATTCAGTCCATGTGGTCTGGGGGCTGTTATCAACAGTGAAACAATCTCCAGGTTGCGTTGCGGCAGTATTGCCGGCTCCGCGAACAACCAGCTAGAAGCTCCTGAAATGGGTCTGCAGTTAAAACAGCGCAACATACTGTACGCCCCTGACTACGTGATAAATTCCGGCGGCCTGATGTTCGTGGCGATGCGTTATCAACAACTGACTGATGTAGCGATCAGTAACAAAATAGCAGGCATTTTCGACACTTTGTCAGATATCTATCTGGACGCAAAACAAGATAACCGGGTAATCAGCGATATAGCTGACCAACGGGCATTGGAGATTATTCAGCAGTCCGGTCCAAATCAGTTTCAGGCTGCCTGAAACAAATAAGGAGTGCATCAGATGACACAGGTATATCAGGGCGAAATCAATTTTCGTCGCTTTCTTGACGAACAAGGTACACCGGTTGCTGAACTTCCCATCTGGGCCAGCCAACCTGAAATACTGCAAAGCTATTACCGCAATATGGTTTTAGCACGCCAGCTGGACACTAAAATCATCGCGCTGCAGCGAACCGGCCAAATGGGTACTTATCCGTCTATGTTAGGTGCCGAAGCCATAGATGCTGTCAGCGGCGGCCTAATGCTTCCAGAAGATGTCCTGGTGCCTTACTACCGGAATCATCTATTACAGATAATACGTGGAGCGGAAATACTCGACGTCCTGAATTATTGGGGAGGAGACGAACGCGGCAACGCTTCTTCAGGTTATGGAGAGGACTTTCCTAACGCCGTGCCTATCGCGACACAGAGTTTGCACGCTACAGGTGTAGCAACAGCCTTTAAAATCCGGGGCGAAAAGCGCGTAGCAGTTAGTTTTTGCGGTGATGGTGCAACATCCAAAGGGGACTTCCTGGAAGCCCTCAATGTGGCTGGCGCCTGGCAACTGCCCGTGGTTTTCTTCGTCAATAACAACCAGTGGGCAATTTCAGTACCACGCAGTATTCAGTGTGGCGCCGAAACACTGGCCCAGAAAGGCCTCGCCGCAGGCATCCGTAGTGAACAGGTCGATGGCAATGACGTTATCGCTATTCATGAAGCTATGGCAGATGCCCTAAAACATGCCCGTGACGGTAAAGGCGCCACTATGATTGAAGCCATCAGTTATCGGTTAAGTGATCATACAACCGCCGATGACGCTACCCGTTACCGTCATAACGATGAACTCAAAGCCGCCTGGCAAAAAGAACCGGTTAAACGCTTACAAAACTATCTGGCTGCCAACGGATGGTGGGATGAAATTCAGGAACAAGCTTGGTTGAACGAGGTACAGCAAATCATTCAGGCTCAGGTAGATACATATCTGGCGATGGATACACAGCCTGTCGAGAGCATGTTCGACTATCTATATGCCGAGGTACCAAAGGCCCTTCAGGAACAGCGAGCCAGTGCTTCCATTAAGGCTATGACAGGAGGGTCACATCATGAGTAATGAAACACATAATGTCACCATGGTTGAAGCTATTAATCTGGCGCTGATGTCTGAAATGCAGAAAGACGAATCCGTGATTATTCTGGGTGAAGACGTCGGCACCAACGGCGGTGTATTCCGTGCCACCGTAGATCTTCGTGAAACCTTTGGCATTAAACGGGTTCTGGATACACCACTGGCAGAAAACATGATCGCCGGCCTGAGTATAGGTATGGCTACCCAGGGACTCAGGCCAGTCGCTGAAATTCAGTTCATGGGATTTATCTTCCCAACAATGGAGCAACTGATCTGTCACGCAGCACGAATACGCAACCGAACCCGCGGCCGCCTCAGTTGCCCGCTTGTTATCCGTGCGCCATTTGGTGGTGGTATTCATGCCCCGGAACACCATTCTGAAAGTACAGAAGCACTGTTATCACACATACCGGGAATCAGAGTTGTCATCCCCTCATCCCCTGCCCGTGCGTACGGTTTGTTACTGGCAGCTATCCGTAATCCCGATCCGGTCGTATTTCTTGAACCCAAGCGAATATACCGACTCAGCGCCCAACCAGTGGAAGATAACGGCCAGGCCTTACCCTTAGATACATGTTTCACACTACGCGAAGGCAAAGACATAACGCTGGTTAGCTGGGGAGCGATGATCAAAGAGACGTTGGAAGCAGCCGATGCGCTTAAACAACAGAATATTGAATGCGAAGTCATTGATGTGGCCTGTATGAATCCTCTGGACCACGACACAATTTTGTCCTCTGTCGCTAAAACAGGCCGTTGTATTGTTATTCACGAAGCACCAAAAAGCTGTGCTGTCGGTGCAGAGATTTCAGCAACGATTGCAGAACGTGCACTTCTGAGCCTGAAGGCACCGGTACAACGAGTAACCGGCTACGACACAGTCATGCCATATTACAAACTAGAGCAGCAGTATATGCCCAACACCGCTGACATCCTTGCAGCAGTTCAGACAACACTGGAGTTCTCATGAAGTATTTCAAATTGCCTGATTTAGGCGAAGGCCTACCGGAAGCCGAAATTCTTGAATGGCTCATCAAAGAAGGTGATGAGGTCAAAACAGATCAGATTTTGGTATCCGTTGAAACAGCTAAAGCCATCATCGAAATCCCCTCACCTCAGGACGGCACCATTGCACATTTATTCGGCGCTGATGGCGACACTATCCATACCGGCGAACCACTGATCGAATTTGCTGGTGAGGAAGACGCAGACACAGGTACCGTCGTTGGTAAACTCAGCCAGGAAGCTGCCAGCAGTGACGATCATTTTTACATTGGCGCAGCACCCAGCACTCAGCACCACCAGCCGCAAATGACACCGGCCGTCCGGGCTCTGGCTCAACGTTTAGGTGTAGATATAAACCAGTTACAGGGTAGCGGTCATGATGGCCATGTTACTCCCCGCGATATTGAACATGCCGCTCATCTGGATCAGCTCCACGGTAAGGCCGAACCGCTTCGGGGTGTCCGTAAGCAAATGGCAAAAAATATGGCCAGGGCTCAGGCAGAAGTCGTTCCTGTCACGCTCAATGATGATGTCGATATCAGCGGCTGGACAGGAAAACAGGATATAACAATGCGCCTCATGCATGCTATCGCGGCAGGCTGTCGCGCTGAGCCAGCCCTTAACGCCTGGTTTGATGGCCCACGCTTGGCCAGACGCCTGCACAGTAAAATTCACCTGGGCGTTGCTGTCGATACTGAACAAGGCTTATTTGTGCCTGTAATGCGCGATATAGGTAACCGGAATCAGGATAACCTCCGTCTGGGTCTTGATAACCTGCGTAATGACGTTATAAACCGCACCATTCCGCCTGCTGAATTAGCCGGCAATACCATCACGCTGTCTAATTTCGGCACCATTGCCGGTCGTTACGCAAACCCAATAGTCGTACCACCAACTGTGGCTATCCTTGGAGCTGGCGCTATCTACCAGACCGCTTCAGCTAACGCCAAAGGCACATTTGAAATGCACCCCATGCTACCTCTGTCTCTGACCTTTGATCACCGTGCTGCTACCGGTGGAGAAGCGGCCCGCTTCATGCGGGCCGTTAAAGAGGATTTGATTAAAAATCAAATAGTTGATTCAACACAAAATGAGGAAAAATTCGTCAGAGAAGAGCAATCTTGAACTACACTGATTAATAAAGGTTGACCGAGAAAAGTGTTATGAGTCCTTAAGTAAGACAATTTAATTCAAGTTTAAGGAAGGTGGGACATGAATATTTTTGAACAATACAAAGCACGCTTTGATGCCACGCTGGAGCAAGAGTATAGCCTGCAAGAGTATTTAGATATCTGTAAAGAAGATCCGATGGCGTATGCCAGTGCGGCAGAACGTATCCTGAACGCAATCGGTAAACCAGAACTGGTGGATACTTCCCATGACCCACGGCTCAGCCGGATATTTTCCAACAAACTTATCCAGCGCTATCCTTCCTTCGATGAATTCTATGGAATGGAAGACGCCATAGAACAAATTGTTTCCTACTTCAAACATGCCGCGCAGGGACTGGAAGAACGCAAACAAATCCTTTATCTGCTAGGTCCTGTTGGGGGTGGTAAATCCTCTCTGGCAGAACGTCTGAAAGCGTTAATGGAGCATATTCCTTTCTATGCTATTAAAGACTCACCTATCAATGAGTCACCGCTAGGCTTATTCAACCCTACTGAAGACGGCGCTATTCTTGAAGAAGAATATGGTATTCCACGCCGCTACCTGAAGGGTTTAATGTCACCATGGGTCGTCAAGCGCCTGAATGAATATGGCGGTGATATAAGTAAATTCAAAGTGGTAAAACTATATCCTTCCATTATTAATCAGATAGCCATCGCTAAAACTGAGCCAGGCGATGAAAACAACCAGGATATATCCAGCCTGGTCGGTAAAGTCGATATACGTATGCTGGAAGAGTTTCCTCAGCATGATCCGGACGCCTATAGTTTTTCCGGTGCTCTCTGCCATGCCAACCAGGGAATGATGGAATTCGTCGAGATGTTCAAGGCCCCAATTAAAGTACTGCACCCTTTACTGACAGCAACTCAGGAAGGCAATTACAACAGTACAGAGGGTATGGCCTCTATTCCGTTCGAAGGCATTCTTCTTGCGCACTCAAACGAATCCGAGTGGCAAAGCTTTAAGAACAACAAAACCAACGAGGCTTTTATCGACCGTGTTTATATCGTCAAAGTGCCTTATTGCATGCGCGTATCAGAAGAAGTTCACATCTATCAGAAACTGCTGGAGCACAGTTCATTACGTCATGCGCCTTGCGCACCAGACACCCTACATATGTTGGCTCAATTCTCTGTACTGTCTCGTATTAAAGAACCTGAAAACTCTAATACTTTCTCTAAGATGCGTATTTACGACGGTGAAAATCTCAAAGATACAGATCCTAAAGCGAAATCCTTACAGGAATACAGAGACTCAGCCGGTGTAGACGAAGGTATGGAAGGCCTTTCAACCCGTTTCGCGTTCAAAATTCTTTCCAAAGTATTCAATTTCGATCCGGTAGAAATTGCCGCGAACCCCGTACACCTGATGTATGTTCTGGAACAGCAAATTGAACAACAGCAGTTCCCAACTGAAGTGCAGGAACGTTTAATAGGCTTCCTCAAAGAATATATCGCACCTAAATATATAGAGTTCCTCGGTAAAGAAATTCAGACCGCGTATCTTGAATCATACTCAGAGTATGGTCAGAACATATTTGACCGTTACGTTACTTATGCTGACTTCTGGATTCAGGATCAGGAATATCGCGACCCTGAAACCGGTGACATATTAAACCGTGTAGCCATCAGCGAAGAACTTGAGAAAATCGAGAAACCAGCCGGTATCAGTAACCCTAAAGACTTCCGCCATGAAATCGTCAACTTCGTACTGCGTGCGCGAGCTGACAACAAAGGAAAGAATCCTTCATGGAACAGTTACGAAAAAATGCGTACCGTCATTGAAAAGAAAATGTTCTCTAATACAGAAGACCTGTTACCAGTCATTTCTTTCAATCCTAAGGCGTCCAGTGAAGACCAGAAGAAACACAGCGAATTCGTTAAACGTATGACCGAAAGGGGTTATACAGAGAAGCAGGTTCGCTTGTTATCTGAATGGTATATCCGGGTCAGAAAATCGCAGTAACTGACACCTGAAAACAGCTGGAGGACGAGTATGAGTTATATCATTGACCGTCGCCTCAACGCGAAGAAGAAAAGTACCGTAAACCGACAGCGTTTTCTGAGGCGTTATAAAGCGCACATTAAACGCTCCGTAGAAGAGGCTGTAAACACCCGTAGCATTACTGATATAAATCAGGGCAGCGAAATATCTATACCAAACAAAGATGTTTCCGAACCGGTACTCCACCACGGCAGTGGTGGTTTCAGGCAACGGGTATTTCCTGGCAACAAAGAATTTGTTGTCGGGGATGAAATCGAACGCCCACAAGGTGGCGGAGGTGGCGGTGGCGCCGGTGAAGGCTCCGCCAGTAATCAGGGGGAAGGTGAAGATGACTTCACCTTCCAGATCAACCAGGAAGAGTTTCTGGACTTCATGTTTGAAGACCTTGAGCTGCCTTACATGATCAAAAAACAGCTGCGGGATGCCACCAGCTTTGAGACCCGCAGAGCAGGCTTTACCAGCGTGGGCTCCCCGGACAAGCTTAATGTTATCCGTTCACTGCGATCAGCACAGGCCCGACGTATTGCGCTCTCAGGTAAAGAACGGCGTGAAATCCGGATTCTGAAAAAGGAACTGGATCAACTTGAATTAATGCTCCCGGACGAAAGTGCCAAACTGAAAATGGCGGATATTGAAGAACAGATCGAGGTGCTAAAAAAACGCATCAAGCGTATGCCGTTTATTGATGAGTTCGATCTTAAATATAACAACCTGATACGCACTCCTGTGCCCAGCAGTAAAGCGATGATGCTCTGTATCATGGACGTATCCGGTTCAATGACTCAATCGATAAAAGATATCGCCAAGCGCTTCTTTATCCTTCTCTATCTGTTTCTGAACCGAAACTATAAACAGATAGAGCTGGTATTTGTGCGCCACCATACCCACGCAAAAGAGGTAGATGAACAGGAATTTTTCTATTCTCGCGAAACCGGCGGCACCATCGTTTCCAGCGCGCTGAATCTGTCCGCTGATATCATTCGCGACCGTTATCCAAGTAACGACTGGAACATATATGTCGCACAGGCCTCAGACGGCGATAACTGGGATGGCGACTCACACATTTGCAAGCAAGTACTGCAGGAACAGATCCTGCCACTCACACAATACTTCGCGTATATCGAAATCACTACTGGCCCGCCCCAGAACCTCTGGCTGGAATACCAACAGATACAAGAACAGTTTGAAGAAAGTTTTGCGATGCATAACATCACCGAAGCTGCGGATATCTATCCTGTATTCCGTAAGCTGTTCGAGAAAAAGGAGTGACCTTATATGAAGAAGCGCGAGCCGATTTCTACCGGGTCAGAGTGGACTTTCGAACTGATCCAAAAATATGATGCAGAAATATCCCGGGTTGCAAAACACTATGGCCTGGATACATACCCTAACCAGATTGAAGTAATCACCTCTGAACAGATGATGGACGCATACTCTTCTGTAGGTATGCCGCTGAATTATAACCACTGGTCGTACGGCAAACAGTTTGTCTCCACAGAGCAGCAGTACAAACGCGGCCAAATGGGCCTTGCATACGAAATAGTTATTAACTCAGATCCATGTATTTCTTACCTAATGGAAGAAAACACTATGACGATGCAGGCGCTCGTTATTGCCCACGCCTGCTATGGCCATAATTCATTCTTCAAAGGTAACTATCTGTTCCGAACCTGGACAGATGCCTCAGCAATTATCGACTATCTGCTATTTGCCAAAAACTACATCGCAAAATGCGAAGAGCGCCATGGCCTGGAGGCAGTAGAACAAATCCTCGATGCCTGTCACGCCCTAATGAATTACGGTGTAAACCGATATCAGCGACCTCAACCCATTACCCCCGATGAAGAAAAAGCCCGCCAGGCGGAACGTGAAGAATACGTTCAGAGGCATATAAATCAGCTCTGGAATACCATCCCCAAAAAAGATTCTGAAGAAGTTGTACATGAAATACGCTTTCCCAAAGATCCTGAGGAAAACTTACTTTACTTTATTGAAAAAAATGCACCATTGCTTGAATCATGGCAACGTGAACTGGTACGGATTGTTCGTAAAATTGCGCAGTACTTTTATCCTCAGCGCCAAACTCAGGTAATGAACGAAGGCTGGGCCTGTTTCTGGCATTACACCTTATTAAATCATCTGCATGATGAAGGTCTGGTGACCGATGGCTTTATCATGGAGTTTCTTCACTCTCATACCAGCGTAGTCTATCAGCCTCCATTCGACTCACCTTACTTTAGCGGTATAAACCCTTATGCGCTCGGCTATGGGATGATGCAGGATATCCGTCGTATTTGTGAAAACCCAACCGATGAGGATCGTGAATGGTTCCCGGATATCGCTGGCAGTGACTGGAATGAAACGATTCAGGACGCGATGCGGAACTATAAAGACGAAAGCTTCATTTTACAGTTTTTGTCCCCTAACATGATTCGCGAACTTAAGTTGTTCACAATTGACGATGACAGCCGTAGCAGCACATTACAAATAAGTGCTATTCACAATAACAGCGGCTATCAGAAGGTTCGCGAAAATCTTGCGGCGCAATACAATATCGGTAACCGAGAACCTAATATACAAGTGTATAACGTTGACGTCAGAGGTGACCGCTCGCTAACGCTGCGCCATTACATACACAGCGGCCAGCCGCTTGGAGACTCAACTTTCGAAGTCCTCAAGCATTTACATATCCTCTGGGGATTTGATATCCATATGGAATCTGTCACTCCGGAAGGAAATGTACAAAAAAACTTCCACTGCCCTCTGCAGCCAGAAGCTGCAACCGCAGAATAACTTATTGGCGCCTGCACCACCGGCGCCTGTTTTCCCCCGGTCTATAGCTTATTCAGCCAGCCCCTATTAGTATCAACCACAAAGCCAATAAGACAACACTTAAGGACGCATCATGGATTGCCTTTTCTGTAAAATTCTTAAGCAGGAAATACCTGCTCAAATCGTTTACGAAGATGACAAAGTTATCGCTTTTAACGACATTAATCCTGAAGCCCCTACCCATGTACTGATTATTCCCCGCAAACACATTGCGACCATTAATGATATTGGACCTGAAGACTGTGAGCTTGTTGGGCATATGGTTTTAGCAGCTAACAGCATTGCTAAACAGGCAGGCTTCGCTGAAGACGGCTATCGCACGGTATTCAACTGTAACGAAGATGGCGGACAAACTGTTTATCATATTCATCTTCACCTGTTGGGTGGAAAACCAATGGGCTGGCCTCCTTATCAGGAAAAACTCAAAACTGCCTGATATTCAGCGGCTAATTCAAATTCATTTATAAAATCGCTCCAGATACAACCCTAATCAAGTCCGGTATTCAATGCCGGGCTTAATCTGTTTTCGTTACTTTCATACCATTCAATAATGACCTGATTTCTTCAAAGTTAAACTTTTGTCGCACATCAATGAATATCAAATCTTACTGCTGATCTTCGCATATCTGGTATTTATATATTGCAGTGCAACATAGCACCGCGCAGAATACGTCTATCGATAAGACACTGCAGAGATAGCCCAATGACGCTTTCCCGCTTTGACCACATCATTAGCCAGTCACATCAATATCCGCCTTTAAAAACAGCCATAGTCCATCCTGTTGAACCAAACGGCCTTAATGGTGCACTTGATGCCGCAGAGAAAGGAATTATCGCTCCGGTTCTAATTGGACCAGCCCAACGCATTCAGGTACAAGCTAAAAAGCTGCAAAGGGACATTAGCCAGTACCCTATTATCGACACTGCCCATAGCCATGCAGCAGCCGAAAAAGCTGTTCAGCTTGCCAGTAAAGGTACTGTAAGCGCTCTGATGAAAGGCGATCTCGCATCGGCAGAATTACTCAGTGCTATTCTGAATAAAGCCAGCGGGCTCAGAATCGAGCGCAGACTAAGCCATGCTTTTTTGCTGGATATTCCCCGTTATCATAAACCACTTGTAATTACTGACGCTGCTATTAACGTCACCCCGGATCTGCAAGTAAAAGCCGACATACTACAAAATGCCATCGACCTTTGCTTATCTCTGGGTATCACAACACCTAAAGCAGCAATCCTTGCTGCTATTGAAAAAGTAAAACCTGGTATGCCCAGTACAATTGATGCTGCGGCGCTGTGTAAAATGGCCGACAGACATCAAATTCACGGCGCTATTGTTGATGGTCCTCTAGCCTTCGATAATGCTATATCGCTACAGGCAGCCAGAGATAAACATATTCAGTCTCCGGTCAGTGGTGATGCCGATATCCTCCTGGCGCCGGACTTAGAAGCGGCCAACATGCTGGCCAAACAACTGATATATTTAGCTAACGCCCGTTCTGCAGGCTTAGTACTCGGGGCGAGCGTGCCTATAGTGCTGAATAGTCGGGCAGATGGCAGTGATGCGCGCCTGGCATCCTGCGCATTGGCTGCATTAACCGTACAACATAAGCATCAATCCTTAACAGAGATTCTGACAGACTCATGAGCTTAATCCTTACCGTAAACGGCGGTTCATCCAGCCTTAAATGTGCACTCTTTATCCGTTATGCAGACCACGACGAATGCCTGTACAGATTTCGCTTCAGTAATATTCTTGAACAGGCACAGGTACTTGTTCGACGCGATAAAGCGTTTGGCCGTGAAGCCAGTGTTGAACAAAACGACTTACCGCTGACAGATATACCTAAGGAAGAGCGTCATCAGGCCTGCCTGAAATATGTGATGGAATGGATTGATGCTCAATTTCTGGATGCAGAAATATGCGCCTTCGGTCATAGAGTCGTGCACGGTGGGGACATGTTCACCGCACCGGTTCTAGTGACTGATGATGTCATGCAAAAACTTGAAACACTCATTCCACTTGCACCGTTACATCAGCCTTATAATTTAAAACTTATACAAGTCTGTCAGGAGCTGATCCCTTCAGCCATTCAGGTTGCAAGCTTTGATACTATGTTCCATCACAGCCACGCTGCAGAAGAAAAGTATTACGCAATTCCCCGTGAATATAGTGAAGCCGGCATTCATAAATATGGGTTTCATGGACTGTCTTACGAGTTTATTAATCATAAGCTCGAAGAACTTTCTGAACAGGACAAACACGCTAACACTATCGTTTGTCACCTTGGCGCCGGAGCCAGCATGTGTGCAATTAAAGATGGTAAATCCATCGCCTCCAGTATGGGATTCACTGCTGTAGAAGGCCTCCCAATGGGTACCCGTTGCGGCACTATCGACCCGGGCGTACTGTTATTTTTACAACGTCACTACCAACTGGATAATGATCAGTTGGAAAACGTACTCTATCAACAAAGTGGTTGGCTGGGCGTATCCGGAGAAAGTGCCGACATGCTTACCCTGAGACACAGTGACAATCCACATGCACAAGAAGCAATAGACATGTTTTGCTATCGGGCTGCTCTGGAAATTGGTCGGTTAAGTGCCGCCTTGGGGGGGCTTAAGCAGCTTGTTTTTACCGGCGGTGTAGGCGAAAACGACTGCTATATCCGTGAGCAGATTTGCCAGCGCAGCGCTTGGCTAGGTGTAAAAATTAATGACCTTGCTAATAGCAATAACTTAAGTTGTATCAGCACAGCAGAAAGTAGCATTAGCGTACGTGTAATCGCGACCAATGAAGAAGCAATGATTGCACAGCATACTGAAGAAGTTATGGACTGGCTGGCCGCACGGGAAGAACAGGCCGCAGTTTAATTTGCGCGTTAATTAAACAAAAAATGCCGGATCAAAGTCCGGCATTTTTATGTGTATTATGTTTACCTTTACTCTTATTTAGCTACGCTGGCGCACCGCTTCAAATAAACACACCCCGGTCGCCACTGATACGTTAAGGCTACTCACCTCTCCAGACATAGGTATCTTGATCAGGTGATCGCAATGTTCACGGGTTAAACGACGTAAACCTTTACCTTCAGCGCCCATCACCAGAGCCATAGGGCCTTTCAGATCTGCATCATACACCATAACTTCCGCTTCACCGGCAGTACCGGTAATCCAGATACCCCGCTGCTGAAGATCTTTCATTGTCCGGGCCAGATTTGTAACCTGAACATATGGAACAGCATCAGCAGCGCCACAGGCAACCTTACTGACAGTCCCATTAAGTGGTGCAGATTTATCTTTAGGTGCAATAACAGCATGTACACCTGCTGCATCCGCAGTACGCAGACAAGCACCTAAATTATGCGGATCAGTCACGCCGTCTAAAACCAGTAAAAACGCGGGCTCGTCAATACGCTCAAGCAATGAGTTCAAAAATTGCTCATTTTTTGCCTGTACCAGCTCACAGCCGAGTACAACTCCCTGGTGCACGCCATCACCAGCCATCTCATCCAGCTGTTTGCGCTGAACCTGAACACATTTAATATTACTCTGCTGCGCCAGATGCAAAATTTTCTGCACCTTATCATCCTGTCGCCCTTTCAGAATCAGCAATTCACGACAACGCTTAGCATCGCGTTGTAAAGCAGTAGTGACGGCATGAATACCAAAAATATAATCAAGCTGCATGGTGATTCTCCGTCTGAAGCCAGTCATTCGCCTGCGTAGCTGTTAGCGCAGCAAGCAATTTAATCATTAAAGGGGATGCGTTAAGCGCCGGAATATACTGGTAACCCTGACCACCAGCTCCCTGAAACACTTCACAATTTTCAACAGCAATTTCTTCCAGAGTTTCCAGACAATCGGCAGCAAAAGCCGGACAAATCATATCAACTGATTCACAGCCGTCTTTCGCTAAAGATTCCAGCGTTTTATCTGTATAGGGCTGTAACCACTGCATAGGTCCGAAACGCGACTGAAAAGTTTGCTGCCACTGGTTTTCCTGTAAACCCAGTTTACTGGCCAGTAATGCAGATGTCTGCTGACACTGTATAGCATAAGGGTCGCCTTTATCGGCATACTCCTGAGGGATACCATGAAAGGACATAATAAGCTTTTCACTACGACCATTCTCCTGCCAGAAACTTTGTACGCTGTCTGCCAAAGCTTCTATATACATCGGATGATCGTGATAATCCTTGACAATACGTATATCCAGTAAATTACGCTGTTTTTTCTGAAACGCATGAACCTGATCATAAATTGGCGCAGTTGTTGTTGCAGAATACTGTGGATACAGAGGAATAATCAGCACCCGCTCGTAACCGGCGCTGGCCAAATCTGACAAACGCTTCTGTAGCCCTGGTGATCCATACGTCATAGCAGGAAACACCTGCACATTTGCAGCCGGAAATGCACTTTGCAGGTGGACAGTTAAACCTGCCACTTGCTGATTCAGAATTTTACGCAGCGGAGAATCACCATCCCAGATACTGGCATAGAGTTTCGCAACCTTTTTTGGCCGTACATTCAGAATAATAAAGTTCAGTACTGCCAACCAAAACAAGCGGCGCAGCCCTTTACCTTCCACTACCCGAACATCAGACAAGAAAGTTTTAAGATAACGGCGGACAGCACCAGGGGTCGGCTCATCCGGAGTTCCCAGATTTACCAATACGACAGCGAGTTTTTGCTGTGTCATTGAGATTCCTAACCAATCAACAATTCAGGCGGCATTATCCCAGAATTCCAACGTTAACACAGCCGGTTAATATCAAATTACGGGCACAAAAAACGGGCCTTACGGCCCGTTTATATATTCAGATCACATGATCAGTGATTAAGAATCTGACTAAGGAACAACTGAGTACGTTCATGCTGCGGATTATTGAAGAATTCTTGCGGCTCATTTTCTTCAATTATCTGACCGCCATCCATGAAGATAACCCGATCGGCAACGGTTTTCGCAAAGCCCATCTCGTGAGTTACACACAACATGGTCATACCTTCGTTTGCCAGCTCAATCATTACATCCAGTACTTCCTTGATCATCTCAGGGTCAAGTGCGGAGGTAGGTTCATCGAACAGCATAACATCAGGGTTCATACACAGAGATCGGGCAATCGCCACACGCTGCTGCTGACCACCGGACAACTGACCTGGATATTTCAGTGCCTGTTCAGGAATTTTTACCCGCTCCAGATACTGCATAGCCATAGCTTCAGCTTCTTTACGTGGTACTTTCTTCACCCAAATAGGTGCCAGTACACAGTTTTCCAAAACCGTTAAGTGCGGAAACAGATTAAAGTGCTGAAACACCATACCGACATCTTTACGGATAGCGTCAATCTTCTTGATATCAGATGCCAGCTCGATGCCGTTTACAAAGATATCACCTTCCTGATGCTCTTCCAGATGGTTGATACAGCGAATCATTGTTGACTTACCTGAACCAGAAGGCCCGCAAATTACGATCTTTTCACCGCGCTTCACATCCAGGTTAATATTTTTCAGCACATGGAAATCACCGTACCATTTGTTCATGTTACGGATCTGAACCATCAACTGATCTTCTTGCTTATTAACTTCACTCATTATTCTAACTCCAGAATCAGGCTCGATTTCCGTGACCGGTATGCAACATTTTTTCTAAATTCTGACTGTAACGAGACATACCGAAACAGAAAATCCAGAATACGAAGGCAACAAACACATAACCTTCCGTTGCATAGCCAATCCACTTAGGGTCGTTTTGTGCTGCCTGAACAATAGCCAGCAGATCAAACAGACCGATAATCAATACCAGACTGGTATCTTTAAACAGCGCTATAAAGGTGTTAACCACACCCGGAATCATCAGCTTCAGAGCCTGCGGAAGAATGATCATAACCATCTTCTGCCAGTAACCCAGTCCCAAAGCATCAGCCGCTTCGTACTGCCCTCTTGGAATTGCCTGCAAGCCACCACGAATAACCTCTGCCATATAAGCAGTCTGGAACATGGTAATACCAATCAGGGCACGCAGTAATTTATCGAAGTGCATATTTTCCGGTAAGAACAATGGCAGCATTACTGACGCCATGAACAGAACCGTAATTAGCGGAACTCCCCGCCAAATTTCAATGTAAGCCACTGAAAAGGCACGCACGATTGGCATTTCAGAACGTCGTCCTAATGCCAGCAGAATCCCAAGCGGTAAAGCAGCAACAATACCGACAACAGCCAGTACCAGTGTCAGGCTCAGCCCACCCCACTTATGAGTTTCTACATGCTCAAGCCCAAAATACCCACCGCTTAACAGCACGAAGGCAATAAAAGGAAAAACAGCCAGCGTGAAAACCGCAACTAATCCTTTTTTAGGCAGGTTCGGCCATACGAGCCAGGCAATGCAGGCAACAAAAACCACAAACGTCAGATTCAGACGCCAGGTTTCATCTGCCGGGTAAAAGCCATACATAAACTGGTCAATACGCTGAGTAATAAACACCCAACACGCACCACCACTTGTACAACTTTCTCTGCTGGAACCCACCCAGTCTGCACTGAAGAAAACCCAGTCAAATATAGGTGTAAGCCAGATATAGCACAGGAATATCAATAGTAACGTCGCAATACTGTTTTTTGGTGTATTGAACAGATTCGTACGTAACCAGCCAACTAAACCGATAGTACTCGCCGGTGCGGGCAGAGTAGGTTGTTGTTCATAAATCATAAGCCCGCCTCCTAACGTTCTATCAGCGACATGCGCTTGTTATACCAGTTCATAAACAACGAGGTGAGGATACTCATGGTCAGATAAACTGCCATGGTCATCGACATAATCTCAACTGCCTGTCCCGTCTGGTTTAGCGTCGTTCCTGCAAATACCGCCACAAGATCCGGATATGCAACCGCTGCAGCAAGCGAAGAGTTCTTCGCCAGGTTCAGATACTGACTGGTCAACGGTGGAATAATCACTCGCATTGCCTGAGGAATAACAATCAGACGTAACGTACGAACCTTCGGCAAGCCTAAAGCAGATGCAGCCTCAAGCTGACCATTTGGCACGGCCAAAATACCTGCACGCACTGTTTCAGCAATAAATGCTGCGGTATAGATAGTCAGCGCAAGCCATAATGCAACCAGCTCAGGTATAAGCGTCATACCTCCGCGGAAGTTAAAGCCTTTCAGAACCGGATAATCGAGATGCATCGGCATTCCAGCCAACATGAATACGATTAGCGGCAAACCAATAAGCAGACCAAGCCCGGCCCAGAATGTTGGAAAAATCTGACCTGTCTGGTCCTGCCTCTTATGTGCCCAGCGTGACATTACAAACGTCAGGACAACACCTACAGCAAAAGCACCAATTACCAGATTAAAACCACCTTCTGCGACAGGAGCTGGCATAGATAAGCCCCGGATGTTCAGAAAACTGCCGAGAAACTCAATGCTCTGACGCGGTGAAGGCAAGGTTCGAAGAACCGCAAAATACCAAAAGAAAATTTGCAGTAACAAAGGGATGTTACGAAATATTTCGATATATACCGCTGATAATTTAGCAATCAGCCAGTTATCAGACAGACGCGCAACACCCATTACAAAACCAAGGATGGTAGCGGCGATAATACCCAGTACAGAAACTAAGAGAGTGTTAAACAGGCCTACGAAGAAAGTCGTCCCGTAGGTAGAAGATTCATTGTACTCAATCAGGGAAAGAGGAATACCGAAACCAGCCTTCTGAGATAAAAAGGCAAAACCAGTGGTGATACCACGTTGTTCAAGGTTATTAAGGGTATTCGAAATAAGAGAACCGGCAAAAAGAAGAATTGCGCCAATTAAAAGAACCTGGAAAAGAAGTGCTCGTTTTGCCGGATCATTCCAAAAACGAGTTTTCTCTCCCGGAGGCGCGCTGCGAGATAGATCGGTAGGCATATAAAATCTCCGCTCATCTGATGATCACTGCGATAAGTTCTGCAGTTGTAACTTATCTGATAATCAGACGGTTTATTTCATAAGATGACCCCGGGACACCATAGGTGCGCCGGGGTTTCAGCTAATGATTTAAATTAGCGGATTGGTGGAGCGTACAGGAAACCACCCTGATTCCACAGAGCGTTGATACCACGATCAATGCCCAGTGCAGAACCCGCACCCAGGTTACGGTCGAAAGACTCACCGTAGTTACCTACCTGCTTAATAATGCGGTAAGACCAGTCATCATCTACACCCAGACCTTTAGACAAACCTTCAGAACCGCCCAGCAAACGCTGGATACTTGGGTTCTTGCTGTTCGCTTTCAGATCATCAACGTTAGCTGAAGTTACACCCAGCTCTTCCGCGTTGATCATAGCGTTCAGAGACCACTTAACCATGTTGAACCACTGGTCATCAGCCTGCTTAACAGATGGTCCCAACGGCTCTTTAGAAATTACTTCTGGCAGAGCAACTACAGAGTTTGGATCACCCATGCGTGAACGCAGTGCGAATGCCTGAGATAAATCGGTTGTGAAGGCATCACAACGGCCAGTATCAAATGCTGTAGCAGCCTGATCGTTAGTATCAAAAGTTACCGGAGTGTGAGCCAGACCATTTGCGTTGAAATAATCAGCAGTATTCAGCTCAGTTGTAGTACCTGACTGGATACAAATAGTTGCACCGTCCAGATCTTTAACGCTGCTTACACCCAGATCTTTCTTAACCAGGAAGCCCTGACCGTCATAATAGTTAACACCGGCAAAGTTAATACCTAACTGGCTGTCACGGGTCAGTGTCCAGGTTGTGGTACGGGATAACACATCAATCTCACCGGAAGACAAGGCGGTGAAACGCTCTTTCGCTGTCAGAGGGATATACTTAACCTTGCTGGCATCGCCCAGTACAGCAGCTGCAATTGCACGACATACGTCGACATCAAGCCCTGTCCAAACACCTTTATCATCAGGTACAGAGTAACCAGGTACACCGGAGCTTACACCACACTGCAAAGAGTCACGTTCTTTAACGCTGTCTAAAGTGCCAGCAAAAGATGCAGAAGATGCAAGAGCCGCAGATACTGCAGCGGCGGTCATTAATTTTTTATTGAACATTGAAAGTGTCCTCACGATAGTTTTGTCCAAACACAGTTTTATTATTTTTTTGCAGTCTTGAAACGGTAAATCTATTCAAGATGAGCTATTCAAACACACCAATTTAATAACATGAGCTATTTTCAGGCGCAACACAGCCGTCGGTTAAATATAGTACAAAAACAACGTGTAACTGACCGTCAGGTAAAAACTAAAGAACTTAAATGTCCGTTTAAACACCGCTAAAACCAGCATATTTCCTCGGTTTCCAGCTCAGAATGTAGTAAATATCACTGACGCAAAAAATTCTCTGGATAAAGTTAAAAACAAGAAAAAACTGTGCGTTATTCTGCACATAATCATTTCTACTTAATTAAAACTCCCTAATATAAAGGCCTTAGCGGTGATTAGTGCTGTGCAAAATTTAGTCACACTAGCCCATAAAACAAACACTCAGACAAAAAAATGGGCCATCAGGCCCATTTTTCATGTTGATAATTAGTGATTACGCATCAAGCGATGCAAATACTGCATCACGGATATCATCTACGCTGCCTACGCCGGCAATGTATTTATACTGTGGCGCAGACTCTGGTGTTTCATCAGCCCAACCTTTGTAATAGCTAACCAGAGGCGCTGTTTGCTCATGGTAAACACCCAGACGCAAACGTACGGTATCTTCATGATCATCGTCACGCTGGACCAACTCTTCACCGGTCGCGTCATCCTTGCCTTCTTCTTTAGGCGGATTAAAAACAACGTGATATGTACGGCCAGAGCCCGGATGAACACGGCGACCACTCATACGCTTGATGATTTCTTCATCAGCCACATCAATTTCTACGACAGCATCAATCTCTACACCGGCGTCTTTCATAGCATCAGCCTGAGGAATCGTACGAGGGAAACCATCAAACAGACAACCGTTTACGCAGTCAGCTTCAGTAATACGCTCTTTCACCAGTCCAATAATAATGTCATCAGACACCAGGCCACCTGCGTCCATTACCTTCTTCGCTTCAATACCCAGTGGTGTGCCAGCTTTCACCGCCGCACGCAGCATATCGCCGGTTGAGATCTGTGGAATGCTGTACTTGTCACAAATGTATTGTGCCTGAGTACCTTTACCTGCACCTGGGGCGCCTAAAAGAATAATACGCATATCAGGATTGCTCCTCGTCAATTTATAATAATCTGGACTCAGGCTGCCTTAGCAACCGGAGTAAAATTCTGTTCCGAACTCTTGTACGTCACGCATCGTATGCGTGTATCGCCAGCCCTGCTTAACTCGGTGAAATCTGCTCAGACACCGGCGCTTCGCTCTGACTTGTCAGCAATATAAAACTGCCAAAGCAAATACAAGCCATCAAGGCTAGTCAAAACCGCTGTCGGGTTCAACCCCCTAATAGGCTAACATCTTGCCCGGATACGACAGTTTTAGCCTGAAACAGGATTATCCGGTGTTTCGCATCCCCGCAGAGATACCTGCCATGGTAATCATCAGTGCCTGTTCAAGCTTTTCATCCGGCTGATTTCTGTCGCGATAAAGCAATTCAGCCTGTAATAAATGCAGTGGATCAATATAAGGATTACGTACATCTATCGACTGTCTGATCACCGGATTTTCCACCAGCAATTCACTCTGATTTTTTATCTGCTTCACCAGAGAAACAGTATGTGCCAACCGGCAACGCAGATCCGCACCCAGAACCGTCAGTTCATCTGAAACCAGACGTTTATCGTAATAAGCAGCAATATTTTCATCTGCTTTAGCCACCACCATTTCCAGCATATCTATATACGAACGAAAAAAAGGCCACTGCTGCCTCATCTCAGTAATCAGGGACAACTGCTTATGATCAACGGCTTCCTGTAAAGCATTATCACTGCCTAACCATGCAGGTAACATCAGGCGGATCTGAGTCCAGGCAAAAATCCAGGGAATCGCCCGCAGACTTTCAACACCGCCATCAGCTTTACGTTTAGCTGGCCGGCTGCCTAAAGGTAACTTCGCTAACTCCTGCTCCGGTGTCGCTGCACGAAAATACGCAACAAACTGCGGATCATGACGTACCACCTGTCGATAGTGCCGCAACCCTGTGCCAGACAATTGTGTCATGAGTTCGCGCCACTCAGGCTTTGGTTTAGCATGAGGTGCTAAGGTAGCCTCCAACGTCGCTGACGCATACAGCTCCATATTTCTTTCAGCAATTTCAGGTACACCAAACTTAAAGCGGATCATCTCCCCCTGCTCAGTGACTCTTAAACTACCATTTACTGACCCTGGTGGTTGCGCCAGTATCGCTGTATGGCTTGGTCCGCCGCCACGGCCAACGGTACCACCACGGCCATGAAACAGCTTCAGATGTACATCATGGGATTTACACAGTGCAGTCAGCGCTTCCTGCGCACGGTATTGCCCCCACGCAGCGGCTAACTGACCAGCATCTTTAGCTGAGTCAGAATATCCAATCATAACTTCCTGATGCCCCTGGATATAAGCTTTGTACCAGGGAATATCTAACAGTTGCTCAATACAACTGCTCGCATTGTCCAGATCATCAAGAGTTTCAAACAACGGCACAACTGCAATATTGTGCTGAATACCCATTTCCCTCAACAACAGAATAACTGCCAGTACATCAGAAGGCTGGCTCGCCATAGAAATCACATAAGAACCTAAAGCATCAGCCTCTTCACGGGCAACCACTTTACAAGTCGCAATGACTTCCGCAGCATCATCTGAAGGCTGCCAGCGAGAAGGTAATAAAGGCCGTTTATTTTGTAACTCACCAATAAGGTATGTCTGCTTTTCAGTTTCTGACCAGCTTAAATAACCACCAAGTTCATAATATTCGCATAACTCCGCTATTACCTGTTCATGACGGTCGGCGTTCTGGCGAATATCTAAACGCACCAGACTCAGACCGAAGCAGGACACTCGGCGTAACATATCCTGTAGCAGGCCATCAGCAATGACGTCCATACCGCATTGTCGCAAAGAGCGATCAATCAGCATCAAGGGAATGACCACCAGCTCACGGGTAATAATCATGTCATCTCGATCTACCGGCATTCCCTGTAAGCATTGCTGAAGGCTCTGCTGACTGGTACGGAAACGTTGTCGCAATTTTCTCAGTAATTCCCGGTATGGCTCTTTATGGTCCCCCACTGCTGCACGCAATTCATCAGAGCAGTCCGCCATCGACAGCTCAATCCGCAGCTGCTCAATATCTTTCAGATATAAGTCTGTCGCCATCCAACGCGACAATAGCAAAACCCGCTCTGTCACATCCGCGGTTACATTTGGATTACCATCCCTGTCGCCTCCCATCCAGGAAGCAAAACGAACCGGAGCAGCATCAAGAGGCAAGTGATGACCAGTTGCATCGAATAACTGTCGGTCTAAGCGCCGCAAGAACGCTGGAACTGCCTGCCATAAAGAGTTTTCAATAACCGTAAAGCCCCATTTAGCCTCATCAACAGGCGTTGGGCGGTGAGTACGAATTTCATTGGTATGCCAGGCCTGGGCAATCAGATCCTGTAAACGGTACCGCACGGACTCGTCCCGATCGTTGCGCTTAAGGCAGTCGGTTATGGCATCAAATTTCTGAATAAGGGTACGGCGGTTAACTTCTGTGGGATGTGCAGTCAGTACCAGCTCTACATCTAACTGACTTACCTGATTGGCGATGTCCTGTTTACTAAGTCCCTGATGAAGCAAACGCCCCAACAAGCCACAGAAAGAATCACTGTGGCATGCATCAAGAATTCCCGAACGACGTCTCACACGATGGTGTTCTTCTGCAATATTGGCAAGGTTTAAAAACTGGCTAAATGCTCTGGCAACTGCAAGCAGCTCATCGTCTGATAACTGCCCCAGTGTTTCCAGCAATTCATCATCCGCAGGTTGTCCTAAGGCTCTCGCCTGTTTGGCTAAATGGCGTATCTGCTCAATTTTTGCTACAAAATCATCGCCGCGTTGCGCCGCAATAATTTTCCCCAAACAATCCCCCAGCATCCTTACATCATCGCGTAGGTCTTCGTGCAGACTATTCATCGTAATCTCCTCAGACGGGCATTTGATTACGATATTACTCCAATCTGATGCTGGCACAATAGGCCGAACGGACGAGTAAGAAAGGCTAATAAATGAACTGAAAAACTCAGTTTTGGATCAAACGATCCAGGCTGGATTTAGCTGTTTCCAGCAGGCCATCATTAGGAAAATGAATCCGCCACCTGGTTTCAGCAGCGTCTTTAAGCGTAATAACCAGCTGGTGATTCATTCGCTCCTGCTGGCTATTCAGTTGAAAAGTCATATCAATACCGGCGACCTGATCGAAAGAAGTACGCACAAATCCATCAGGGTATAAAACTGCCAGCTGCTGACGCACTTCGCTAATAAGAATAGCCGGTGAGCCATCTAGTTCTGAAGTAACAACAAAGCCTTCAGCTAACAGTAATTGACGCTGATCTGCTTCGCGGAAGTGATTCCACACCGCCAGCAACATAATCAAACCTGCGATAACAATAAACTTAACCGGTGGTAAGCCCATAATTATTTCCTGTCGGCCACTAAAGAACTGTTATTACAGCCCTTTCAGTTTTGCTTCATCCCACCAGGCATCTAATTCATCCAGACTATAAGCATGCCAGTCACCTTTTCCGGCATCTACCTGATCTTCAATATAATTAAAACGGCGTTCAAATTTCTGATTACAGCCACGTAATGCAGTATCCGGATTAATACCTAAATGCCGTGCCAGATTTACCTGAGCAAAAAGCAAGTCGCCAAACTCATCACGCACTTCATCTAAATTACCCTCAGCAATAGCTTCACGTAACTCTGCAATTTCTTCTTCGATTTTATCTAAAACCGGTAATGCCGCCCCCCAGTCAAAACCCACTTGAGAGGCCCGACGGGTCAGTTTTTCAGCTCGGGTAATCGCCGGTAATGTTCTGGGAACATCATCTAACACCCGCATTTTAGCCACCGGTTTATCAGCACGTTCCTGACGCTTTATTGCTTCCCAGTTAGCTTTAATCTCAGCATCCGTTAATTCGCCACCGACACGCTCAGCAGTGAGCTCTCCATCAGGAAATACATGGGGATGGCGCCGAATTAGCTTAGTTACAAGACCATCAATTACGCTTTCGAAATCAAAACTGTTTTGTTCTTTACCCAGTTGCGCATAGAAAATAACCTGAAAGAGTAAATCACCTAACTCATCCTGAAGATGCGGCCAGTCTTTACGCTCGATAGTATCAGCAACTTCGTAAGCTTCTTCTAATGTATGGGGAACAATACTCGCAAAATCCTGCTTTATATCCCATGGACAGCCGGTCTGCGGATCCCGCAGACGGTTCATCAAATAAAGTAAATCATCCAGAGTATATGACTTCATGAAATATTCCTGCTGCAGCGGCCTGCTACAGACCGCTGTTACGCTGACGATGCACGTCTGTTACGTTTTGAACCTGATTAATCTTATCCATAATCCGCCCCAGCAGATCCAGACGACCAATCTCAACAGTCAGACTCAACTGAGCAACGTTGCTCTTCTTATCAGACCGGGTCTGAGCAGCAATGACATTGATATCCTCATTAGCCAACACCATCATCACATCACGCAGTAGTCCAGAGCGGTCAAAAGCTTCAATAAAGATATCGACCGGATAAGTCGATTCACCTTCTTCGCTCCAGCTTACTTCAATGATTCGCTCTGCTTCGTTCTGACGTAGCTGGAACGCATTGTTGCAATCTTCCCGGTGAATCGAAACGCCACGGCCCAAGGTGATATAACCAATGATAGGATCACCCGGAACCGGCTTACAGCATGAAGCAATTGTGGTCAGCAGATTACCAACACCACGAATCTTAATACCTTCATAGGTTTCAGATGACTTCTCAACAAAAGACGGCAACTCCAGATCCAGCTGTTCATCAACCTGCTCTGTTTCTACCTGCTGTTGCGCAGCATTAATAATCTGGGATAAACGCAAGTCTCCGGCACCGAGTGCAGCGTTCATATCTTCTGAATTTTTGTAATTAACCTGTTCAGCTAACTGACTAAAATTAATTTCTGCTAACTCAATCGCAAGACGGTGGAATTCGCGTTCGACTATCTTACGACCCGCTGCAGCATTCTTATCTTTATCCTGCTCTTTAAACCAGTGTTGTACTTTGGCACGGGAGCGGGAATTAGTGATATAGCCAAGGTTAGAGTTCAACCAGTCACGACGGGGATGCTCCACATTCGAGGTTAGAATTTCAATCTGATCACCGGTTTGCAGTTGGCGAGTCAGTGGAACTATTCTGCCATTCACCTTTGCACCACGGCAACGGTGGCCAACTTCAGTATGTACCCGATAAGCAAAGTCCACCGGGGTTGACTCAGAAGGCATATCCACCACATGACCATCAGGTGTAAACACGTACACCCGGTCGTGGGTTACATCACCACTGATCATATCTGAGAATTCTTCACTGCCACCCAGATCTTCAGTCCATTCAAGAACCTGACGCAACCAGGCGATCTTCTCTTCATAAGAAGAACTTTGCGACTGAGTATCTGTTCCCTTATAAAGCCAGTGGGCACATACACCCAACTCAGCTTCTTCGTGCATCGTATGAGTACGGATCTGAATCTCAAGTACCTTATTATCCGGACCAAATACAGCGGTATGCAGAGAGCGATACCCGTTTGCTTTCGGAGATGCTATGTAATCGTCAAACTCATGCGGAATATTGCGCCATAAACCATGCACAATCCCAAGTACGGTATAACAGTCACGAATTTCAGGAACCAGAATCCGTACCGCACGAATATCATAGACCTGATTAAAGTCGATATTCTTACGCTGCATTTTGCGCCAGATACTATAAATATGTTTGGCACGGCCAGACATATCACCTTTAATACTGGCCTGATCTAACTCAGTATCCAGGATTTCAAGCACAGTGCCGATGAACTCCTGACGGTCGAGACGTTTTTCGTCCAGTAAACCTGCAATGCGCTTGTAATCATTCGGTTTCAGGTAACGAAACGAAAGGTCTTCCAACTCCCACTTTATATGGCCGATACCCAAACGGTGCGCCAAAGGGGCATACACATCAAACACTTCACGGGCGACGATATAACGCTTCTTGCGGGAACCCTGTTTTACACCACGAATAGCACAGGTACGCTCTGCAATCTTGATCAGAACAACACGGACATCATCAATCATCGAGACCAGCATACGCCGGACGTTATCTAATGGATTTCCGCTCTGCCCAAGTACTTTTTCACGACGGGGATTCTGCCGACTGCCAATCGCAGCCATTTGCAGGACGCCATCGACCAGCTTTTCAATTTTTGCACCAAACCGACGGCGAACATCATCCAGCGCCAGTTTCTGTTCACGCACACTGCGATACAGAATCGCAGCCACCAGTGCATCCTGATCCTGATTTAGCTCAATCAGAATCTGTGCCATTTTCAAACCTGTGACGTAACTGTCTTCTGTTTCAGCCCAGGCTTCTTCTGGCGGTGCTTCCTGACCTTTTAAACTTTGTGCTAACTCACAAGCCTGACGAACGACTTCTACATCATCCAGCTCGACCTGTTCTTGTAAACGTTCTATCCATAAATCCAGATCAACACTGCCGTCATCATGAATAGGATGATCTTCACGTACTTTAACCATGGCTCACGCCACTCCCTCTATGCCAGCAAAGCGATACCTTGCTGTGCTTGTTTACCCCTGAGAAACACACTTATAATTTTTATTCTTTACTACTGCTCAATTGTTACTGCTCAACTAGCTACGACTAAATCAGTCACTGCTATTAACAACGCGTTCTTACAACTGCTTTAAACCAAGAGTGTACAAACAACCTTAAACCCCTTAGATATTGCGCGCACATTTTAGTCTGTATGACCATCGATAGCGAGCAAGTTCAGTTTTATTAAGTGATACCCTAAAACGTAAAAAGGCAGCCGAAGCTGCCTTTTGAAAGTTTTCCAGCAGTCTTAACTCTTAAATACACCTGTGGATAAATAGCGGTCTCCACGGTCACAGATAATGCAAACAATGACAGAGTTTTCAACTTGCTGTGCTATCCGTAATGCACCGGCAACAGCCCCTCCTGAAGACACACCACAAAAGATACCTTCTTCTTTAGCTAAGGCACGCATAGTGTTTTCCGCTTCTTCCTGGCCAATATCAAGCACTGTATCAACACGAGAAGCATCAAAAATAGATGGCAAATACTCTTCTGGCCAACGACGAATCCCCGGGATAGAAGCACCATCACTTGGCTGCAGGCCAATAATTTCAACATCCGCATTCTGTTCTTTCAGGTAACGGGACGTCCCCATAATCGTACCGGTTGTCCCCATAGAACTAACAAAGTGCGTGATTGTACCCTGAGTCTGCTGCCAGATTTCCGGACCAGTACCTGTATAATGCGCTACCGGATTATCCATATTCGCAAACTGGTCTAACACAACACCCTGTCCTTCAGCCTGCATTTTCAGAGCCAGATCACGGGCACCTTCCATGCCTTCGTCAGACGTAACAGTAATGAGCTCAGCACCATAGGCCGTCATTGAGGCTTTTCGTTCTTCACTGCCATTATCTGGCATGATCAGCTTCATTTTGTAACCTTTGATAGCTGCAGCCATCGCCAACGCAATCCCGGTATTACCCGATGTCGCTTCAATCAGGATATCACCCGGTTTGATATCACCACGGTCTTCAGCTTGCTGGATCATACTCATCGCAGGACGGTCTTTTACTGAGCCCGCTGGATTATTACCTTCCAGCTTACACAGCACAGTATTACCCTTGCCAACATCCAGGCGCTGCAAACGCACCAGCGGTGTATTGCCGACATAATCTTCGATGGTTGGGAATTGAATCGTCATAAGTCACCTGACAAGCCCACACAGACGGGCGCATAAATATAACTTTTTTGCATAAAAAAACTGTTTTTTAAAATGCAATCTATATAGCGGATACTAACGAGACAGTCAGTAAAGCTCAAGTGAAACTACCACATGCAATCGCTACTTAAGTGGTAAAGCTACCGATCAGTTTTCCGCGATAACAAAAGCAACAACATGTGTCTGCTCATCACTGTAGGACAAATGCCAGGCGCGAATACCTGCGGCCTCAGCCCGGGATTCAGCATTTCCGGTCACTGCTAGCAAAGGCTTACCAAGTGCATCATGACTCACCTCGAACTGCTGCCAGCCGATACCATGGCCAATACCAGTACCTAAGGCTTTTACGGCTGCTTCTTTGGCGGCAAATCTTTTTGCCAAAAACCTGGCTGGCTGAGCACTTTCAGCAAACGCTTCACGCTCAGCCGGCGTCAGAATTCGATCTGACAACTTTGGCGTTCGTGCCAGCGCCAGTTCAATTCGGGCGATATCAAGAATATCAGTGCCTATTCCACAGATCATAACAGCCGCTTACTTACCAGACTGCAACGCATCACGCTGTGGCTGGATACGCGCTTGTGTGACCCGTAATAAATCACGCATTTCAGAAACCGCTTCTTTCAGACCAACAAACACTGCTCTGGCAATGATGCCATGCCCAATATTTAGCTCTGCAAGTTCAGGGATTTCGGCAATCTGCTCGACATTATGGTAATGCAGACCATGGCCCGCATTAACAATTAAACCTTTACGATACGCATAACTGGCCGCTTCACGAATACGGCTAAGCTCTGCCGCTTGCTCTTCTGCAGTTTCAGCATCCGCGTATGCCCCCGTGTGTAATTCGATCACTGGCGCACCGCAGCGAATTGTCGCATCAATTTGTGCATTATCCGGATCTATAAACAATGAGGCTTCTACACCAGCAGCAGCCAGACGGTTACAGGCAGCTTTTACTTTAGCTTCCTGACCGACAACATCAAGACCACCTTCAGTGGTTAATTCTTCACGCTTTTCAGGCACCAGACAGGCATGGGATGGCTTTACTTTTTCCGCAATGGACAACATTTCATCTGTAACCGCCATCTCGAAATTCATACGGGTCTGCAGCGTTTCAGCTAACAGATAGATATCCCGGTCCTGAATATGCCGACGGTCTTCACGCAAATGAACGGTAATACCATCAGCACCAGCTTCTTCTGCCATCGCAGCTGCCTGTACCGGATCAGGGTAACGTGTACCACGCGCCTGTCGTAAGGTCGCGATATGGTCAATATTAACCCCAAGAAGTAAGCGTTTCGGTTCGATCACTGTAATCCCCTAATACACCGCGCTCTGTTGAGCCGGCCAAATAAAAACAAAATATAAGTAAGTACTAAACGAAACTACTCAAGAACAAATTAAGTCGTTACCTTAGTTACTAATAATTTCTGACAACCTAAGTATTTATTTTAGTGAATAACTCACGGCTGCGTAAACGCTGATGTCCGAGTAAATGATCAAACACCTGACGCATTAATCGCTTAGCGGTTCTACGCACATCTGCCTGACTATACTCTTCCCCGGACATTGCCTGCAGTAATTCAGACGGAAATGCAGCACGATTCATCGGGCTGGTCTGATAAAAGCCCTGTTCAGGATGAAAACAATAATGACGCTCAGGTAAGCACCGGGAAAAGTCGAAATCATAGCCAAGTTGTTGCAGGAGCTGACGTTCAAAAACCCGCAGAGCGACCTCGATATCCTCCCCGGACAATAACTCATTCAGAACATACTGATAATACACATAGAGTTTGGGATGAGGATTAATATTCTGCAGCAACCTCTCAAGTAACTCATTAACATAGAGGCCACATAAAAGTGAAGATCCGGTAAGAAATATCGGTGCGGCAACGGCTTCAGCACTGACCAGAGTTTTCAGATCCTGCCTTCCACGCCAACTTATCTGTAACGGCGTAAAAGGCTGCAGTACCGCACGAAATTTAGACTTCGCATTACGCGCGCCTTTTACAACAGCACTCACTTTACCCTGCTCCAAGGTAAAGAAGTCTACCAGCGCACTGGTATCCCGATAAGGTCTGCTATGTAAAACGTAAGCAGCTTGTGCATCAATCTGAAAAGCCATGTTAAGCCGCCAGCCAGATATTCAGATCAGTCCAGATCGTTATAACCAAGACTGCGCAAGGCGCGCTCATCATCAGACCAGTTAGAGCGTACTTTGACCCAAAGGTTTAACATAACCTTAGTTTCAAACATGTCTTCCATATCAATACGGGCATCCCGGCCAATACCTTTAATCTTGGCGCCCTTATCGCCAATAACGATACGCTTCTGACCTTCCCGCTCAACCAGAATCAGGGCATGAATGTTGAGTATGCCGCGTTCATTTCTACCAAACTCTTCAATTTCAACTGTCGTACCATAAGGCACTTCATCACCCAGATTTCGCATCAGTTTTTCACGCACTAACTCCGCCGCTAAAAAGCGCGAACTACGGTCAGTAATCTGATCTTCTGGATAAAAGTGCATACTCTTAGGCATCTGAGCATTAATCGCCGACTCAAGACGGTCAACGTTCGTGCCTTTTTCTGCAGAAATTGGAATAATTTCGTGGAAATCCATCTTTTCTGACAACACAGCCAGATGCGGTAATAAAGACTCTTTATCTTCCAGCTGATCAATCTTATTCACAGCCAGAATAACCGGACACTTCGCCCCCTGAACCTTATCAAATACAATCTGATCTTCTTCTGTCCAGGCAGTACGGTCAATAATAAAGATAACCGCGTCCACATCTCTCAATGCTGAACTCGCGGCTTTATTCATATAGCGATTAATCGCTTTATCCTGATCTTTATGTAAGCCCGGTGTATCTACATAGACAACCTGAATATCACCTTCAGTCTTGATACCTGAAATCTGATGACGGGTCGTCTGTGGTTTCCGGGAAGTAATACTTAACTTCTGACCAAGAATATAATTTAGCAGGGTAGATTTACCGACATTGGGCCGACCAACAATGGCCACAAAACCGCAGTGCTGATTATCATTCGGCTCAGCCAGCATATAACTCAAATCACGACTCATGCTACATCTACCTTCAGTTCTATCAGCGCCTGACGTGCTGCTTCTTGTTCAGCCTGACGACGACTGTTACCAACACCTTCGGTTGGCTTCTCCAGTAAACTCACAGTACAGCGAATATAAAAAGTCTGCTGATGCGCCTCACCTTCAACTGACATCAGTTCATATTCAGGTAAAGCAACCCGGCGGGACTGTAAAAACTCCTGCAAACGGGTTTTAGAATCTTTCTGGGTATTCTGTAAATTGGTTTGCTCAAGACGCGCTTTGTACCAATCAAGTACATAGCCGCGGCAGACTTCCATATCGCTGTCTAAATAAATCGCACCGATAATAGCTTCAACCGCATCCGCCAATATTGAATCGCGCCTGAAACCACCACTTTTCAGTTCACCCGAGCCGAGCTTGAGATAATCTCCAAGCTTCATTTCACGGGCAATTTCCGCAAGGGTTTCGCCTTTAACAAGTTGCGCACGAAGACGGCTAAGCTGACCTTCCTTTGCTTCAGGAAAGCGCCTAAACAGCGCCTCAGCAATTACGAAATTCAGAATAGAATCGCCAAGAAATTCCAAACGCTCATTATTGCGCTTTCCATGGCTACGGTGGGTTACGGCCAGCTCTGCCAGACTTTCATCTTTAAAAGTGTAATCAAGCTTACGGGCTAACTCAGTGACAGACTTAATAATCAACGGGGAATCACTTCATACTTCTCATCAAACTTTACCAAAGCAGCAACATTATAAAACATTGGCACTTCGACCTGGTAATTCAGTGTAATAGTTAATACACCAGCGTCCCGCTCCAGTTTAAGCGCTTCTTCAGAAGGCAACTTAACCTGGTTAATACGAAAACGCTTAGACAACAAAATTCGAATCTCACGATTCGATTTAGCAATATCTGACTTATTTTCAGTCAGCTCAACAACAGTAGAATTAATAAGATAGTGATCAAAATATACCGGATAAAGCTTCAGGCCCACCGCAGCAAAAATACCGATCACCATCAAAATCATCATTGTGGAAAAAAAAGATGCTCCACGCTGTTGTCGTCTCATATTGCAGACCTCTCTGAGGTTACTTAATCATCCTGGCATCGCCAAAACTTGGTATGGAGAAGAAAGAGTTCCAGTGCATCCACACCGAAAACGCTTTACCCACCAACAACTCATCAGGAACAAAGCCCCAGTAACGGCTGTCGTTACTGTTGTCGCGGTTATCCCCAACCATGAAGTAATGCCCTTCCGGTACATCCCATTCGGTTTGACGAGGTTGCGGAGAAGGTAACAAGTCACGATAAATCTCATGTTTAACTGTACCTAACTGCTCCGTCATCAGCTCTCTTGTTGGCCTTGCAGGCGGTATCTGAGCTAACACATCTAACTTCTGAGCCTCGCCATTAACGTATAGCACTTTGTTGACATACTCAATGTGGTCGCCAGGCAAACCGACAACACGTTTAATGTAATTAACGGTAGGCTGTTTCGGGTATTTAAACACCACTACATCGCCACGCTGAGGATCCCCAACAGGAATAACTTTAGTGCCCAGAACCGGTAAACGGAAACCGTATTCCCATTTATTCACCAGGATAAAGTCACCAATTTTCAAAGTAGGCAACATTGATCCGGATGGAATCTGGAACGGTTCAACCAGAAAAGACCGTAAAATCAAAACGACAAATAACACCGGAAATAATGAACGGGCAGTATCAATCAGCGGATTTTCTTTATTCAGACCATCCAGCATATCATCTGAAAGCGTTAAGCCATTCTCTTCTGCCTGGGTCGCTGCAACGGCTATCCTCTGACGGCGGTTCGCAGACAGCTTTACCCGGTCATATACCCAGCCCAGCAAAGCAAGAAAGGTTAGCGATACCAGCACCAGTGCAAAATCAAAGTCCATGCTTATTCCTAGTTATCTACTTTTAATACCGCCAGGAATGCGTCCTGAGGAATCTCAACACGACCAACCTGCTTCATTCGTTTCTTACCTTCTTTCTGCTTCTGCAGCAGTTTCTTCTTCCGGCTAACATCACCACCGTAACACTTAGCGGTTACGTTTTTACGCAGCGCCTTAACGTTGGTTCGGGAAATTATTTTGCCACCAATAGCCGCCTGAATCGCAACATCAAACATCTGACGCGGAATCAGTTCTTTCATCTTTTCACACAACATACGGCCACGGTACATGGCATTATCTTTGTGAAGAATAACGGACAGAGCATCTACCTTCTCACCGTTGATCAGAATATCCAAACGTACCAGTTTTGCTTCTTCAAAACGTACGAAGTTGTATTCCAGGGATGCGTAGCCACGGCTAACTGATTTCAAACGATCGAAGAAATCCAGTACCACTTCAGCCATTGGCAATTCGTAAGTAATCTGTACCTGATTACCGACAAAATTCATTTGTTTCTGAACGCCACGCTTATCGACACACAAACCAATGACCTGACCCAGATAGTCTTGTGGCACCAGAATGTTTGCTTCAACGATAGGCTCACGCATTTCATTAACAGAGCCAAGATCAGGTAACTTGGACGGACTGTCGATATGAATAATATCTTTATTATTCAGCTCCAACTCGTAAACTACTGTCGGCGCAGTAGTAACCAGATCAAGGTTATATTCTCGCTCCAGGCGCTCCTGAATAATTTCCATATGCAGCATACCCAGGAAACCACAACGGAAACCAAAGCCAAGTGCATCAGATGATTCAGGCTCAAAGAATAAAGATGCGTCGTTCAGCGTCAGTTTATCCAGCGCTTCACGGAAATCTTCATAATCATCAGAACTGGTAGGGAACAAACCGGCATAAACTTGCGGCTGTACCTTCTGGAAACCCGGCAGACTTTCTACTTCAGGCGTTTTTGAATGCGTAATGGTGTCACCCACAGGCGCACCGTGAATGTCTTTAATACCAGCAACAACAAAACCTACTTCGCCTGCTTTCAGTTCGCCAGTCTCAACCCGTTTTGGCGTAAAAATACCTACGCTGTCAACACCTTGTACCTGACCGGTAGACTTAATAACAATCTTATCTTTCTTACGAAGTACACCTTGTTTAACTCGCACCAGCGATACAACACCAAGATAGTTATCAAACCAGGAGTCGATAATCAAAGCCTGAAGCGGTGCATCTACACTACCTTCTGGTGCAGGAATAGCTTCAACCAACGCTTCCAGTACATCATCAATACCCAACCCGCTCTTCGCGCTACAAGCTACTGCGTTACTCGCATCAATGCCGATAACTTCTTCAATCTCCAGGCGAACTCTATCAGGTTCGGCCTGAGGTAAATCCATTTTATTCAGGACAGGTAATACTTCCAGCCCCTGTTCCAGCGCGGTATAGCAATTGGCTACTGACTGGGCTTCGACACCCTGCGCCGCATCAACTACGAGTAATGCGCCTTCACATGAAGCCAGTGAACGGGATACTTCATAACTGAAGTCCACATGACCCGGTGTATCGATAAAGTTCAGCTGATACGTTTCACCATTTTTCGCGGTGTAATTCAGCGTGACACTTTGCGCCTTAATTGTAATGCCGCGCTCACGCTCAATATCCATTGAGTCAAGCACCTGCGCTGCCATCTCACGTTCAGACAGACCTCCACAGGTCTGAATAAAACGATCCGCCAGGGTAGATTTACCATGATCGATATGGGCAATAATTGAAAAATTTCGAATATGATCGAGCTTACTCACCGTGCATTCACCAGCATAAGATATAGGGCGCGCGATTGCTTACAAACAGGCGCGAAATCAGAAGCGGCCAAGTGTACCGTATTTAACTTTGCGCGGCCATTGAAACCAATCGATAAAGAACCCGGTTAACAGGCTGTTATATAAGTAACTGACAAAAAAGAAGGGAGTCGCACTCCCTTCCTTTATCACCGCTGGTTTAATTAAGTTTAAGCGGAATAAACATTGGACTTCCCCGCCTCACAATACGCATTGGCACTGCCTTTCCTATCGGTAAACCTGAGACGATCCCGTCAAACTGACGAACAGAGTCAATTCGCTGACCATTCAATATAGTAATAACATCACCAGGCAAGAGGCCTGCATCAGCACCTGCTCCGGCATCAACCCGACGCACAATCACGCCTGATGTAACACTCCAGCGATCTTTAATTTGCTGATCCAGTTCGCCAATTTCTATATTCAAACGATTTACAGCAGGCTTATTACTCTTTGGAGCACCCGTATTCATCACCATAGCGCCTTCATCCAACACACCAATTGTGACATCTATGTTTTTACGACTACCATTGCGAATCACACTCACCACGGCATCAGAATTTGGCTTCACTCTGCCAACATGATGAGGCAAGTCACTGGAACGGTTGATGGGCATGCCATCAAAGCTATAAATAACATCCCCTTCCATAAGACCTGCTGCTTCAGCAGGACTTCCCGGTAATACTTTTGCAACCAGTGCGCCTTCAGGCTTATCCAGACCAAATGACTCAGCTAAATCACGACTTACTTCCTGGATAACAACGCCCAACCAGCCACGCTGCACTTCACCACTGGCTTTTAGTTGCTCAACCACATCCATTGCAACATTCATTGGGATCGCAAATGAAAGCCCCATAAAACCGCCTGAACGGGTATAAATCTGTGAATTAATACCTATAACTTCGCCATCCAGATTAAACAATGGACCACCGGAGTTACCTGGGTTAATCGCTACATCCGTCTGAATAAAAGGTACATAGGTTCCATTCGACAAACTACGGTCAGTTGCACTGATAATTCCTGCCGTTACCGAGTAATCAAAGCCGAACGGCGAACCAATAGCTAATACCCATTCACCTACTTCAGCTTTATCTGAGTTCCCCATTGGCACGGTAGGTAAATTGCTGGCATCTATTTTAAGTAACGCGACATCCGAGCGTTCATCCGAGCCGACCACTATTGCATCTAACTGACGACGGTCATTAAGACGCACAATGACTTCATCTGCATCTTTAATCACATGGTGATTGGTAAGAATGTAGCCGTCATCCGAGATAATAAAACCCGATCCCAGTGACTGAGGAGTCTGACGACGCGGCTGAGAACCCTCACTACCCGGAGGTAAACGGAAAAAATGCCGGAATATTTCCGGTATCTGCTCACCGTTTGGACCTTCAAATTCAGGGAAATTACTTTGTCGCTGTGATTGCACCTGAGTAGTACTAATGTTCACCACTGCCGGTGAGGCTTTTTTCACTAAGTCTCTGAACTCAGGTAAGGCCGCTTGTGCCGGCGTAATAATGATGAACAGAACTATAAAGCTGACGAGCTTATGTAATGATTTCATAAGAGATCCTTGAATCATCGACATTAAGTATGAGTAACAACGCGTAATAACACAGGCTGGAAGCGACAGTTTTTGCCAAAGCGCCGGCCAATTAGCCGAACCGCAAGAAACCCCACCAGCAATCCTGCCAGCGCACTAAGAATAACAACAGGTTCTGAGAGAGCAGCTGTCTGTGCAACAAAAGCCAACACAAACATTGCCACTAAAGGTAATAAATAAATCAGTAAAGATGCGCTGAGAAAGGTGCTTTCTTCGACACCCAGCACAACCTGATCATCCAACTTAACTTTAAGATGATCAGGGTTATCGACAGCAATTTGTAATTTTCGACCATCACCTATCTTCGCCAACAGGCTCTGTCCACAATTTTTTTGCGCACTACAGGTAGAGCAACTGCTCTGTTTAATCGTTTCTACTACCAGGTTATCTTTTTCAACGGAGATAACCCGGCCAACTTCTTCAATCATGTTCAGGATCTATTCAATCAACAATTAATTGATCAGTAGTATAACTGATCAGTCTTTTGCTTTAACTGAATTCGCAATACGATCCGCAACAGTTAAAGGTACATCACCCACAACAGTGATGAAACGGTCATCCTGAGCTTTACCGACGGCAACAACATCACCGACCCGCGTTACGCCTTCCAGAGAAGCCTGCTGTTTAAGCTCTTCAACACATACGGTAAAAGCGTTCTTACCGTTTGAGAACACAGCAACTTCAGCTGTAGAAGTACGTCCGTTCTTCACCGGAGAATAACCTTCTGGTACCCACTTCGGCTGCCAGGAAGAAGCATCTGCAGCAACCAGTGTTTCATGCTGCTTAATATACTTAGTCAGGCTTTGGTTCAAACGAATAACATCCGGCTCACCTTCAGCAGTGTTAACCGTACGATCGCCAAACTGTGCCGGCAACACATCCGAAGTAGACGTTGTGCTCGGCAGAATAAAGCCGGTATTAGGCGTACTCTGAGCCAAACCGTCTTCAACAGTACCGACGTTATACTGCTGGGCGCCAAGAATAACCACAGCAGTTACAGAAGCTGCCATTGCCATACTTGCAACCGGCTTCAGCAAATATTCTCGCCAACCAATCGTTCTGGCGGCTGTAGTGTCAGCACCAGGTTTCATTGTATAAGTCGGCTCATCATCCAATGCGGCCATAACGGAATTGCTGATATCCATAACAACCGGGGACTCATCCTGCCTCAAAACAGAACTCGCCAAATGGTAACGTTGCCATTGTTCACCGGACTGCTGATCTTCTGGCAGCCGTTTCAGCAAACTTCTTAATTCCAGCTCGCTGACTTCATTATCCATCAAAGCAGAGATAGTCTCTTGCTGATGATCACTCATTGCTGATCTCCTCACACACTAAAAGTAGTACGCATTTCACCTTTTCCATATACAACTGCGAGCCTTTACAGACCGCTATTGTATAAACGGAGCAATTTCTTTATCGATTGCTTCCCGTGCCCGGAATATTCGGGAACGCACGGTACCCACCGGGCAATCCATAATATTCGCGATATCTTCATAGCTCAGTCCTTCAAACTCACGCAACGATAAAGCTGCGCGTAAATCTTCAGGGAGCTTATCTAATGTCCTTCTTACAATCTGTGACAACTCATCTCGGTATAAGTTGTTTTCCGGATTCTCAATATCTCTTAAACCCCGGCCACTTTCCAACTGATGAGCATCATCAACATCCACATCCATATCGGGTGGACGCCGGCCCTTAGCAACCAGATGGTTCTTAGCAGTGTTGATAGCTATCCGGTACAGCCATGTATAAAACGCACTATCGCCGCGAAACTTAGGTAACGCACGATATGCTTTAATAAATGCTTCCTGTGAAACATCCATTGCCTCATGATGGTCGTATACATAACGACCAATAAGGCCAATAATCTTATGTTGGTATTTTTTAACCAACAGATCAAAGGCGGTCTTATCACCCGCTTGAACCCGCTCAACCAACCTCTGATCAACCGATGCTTGGCTTTCGCTAGACATTCGTTTCCTTAATACAAAAATCTACAATAACGGCTATCTTATTCAGCCCGCAGGAAAAAATGAATGCCTGCCCTGCAATCAATTCACTTTATGATCGCTAAATCATAGATTAAGAACACCCCTGGCACGTTAAGTTCCACATGTGTCATGTTTTTCATAATTATTTTTCGGAATTATTATTTCTGACTGGTTACGACCACCAGTTCAGGCAATAATTAGCAGCTGATTAATAGCTTCCTGTTTGTGGATCTCTCTCATGGGTAAAGAATTTCAATACGACGTTTTAATTATTGGCAGCGGTGCGTCAGGTCTTGGCCTGGCACTACAACTGTCAGACCAATACAAGATCGCCGTATTGAGCAAAGCTGACCTCACCAGTGGCTCAACCTATCAGGCACAGGGAGGTATCGCTGCAGTACTCGACAACACAGACACACCTCAGGCACATATTGACGACACTATGACCGCCGGTGTAAATCTAAGCCGCCCTGACGCCGTAAGCTTTACCGTAGAACAGGGCAAAAGTAGCATCGACTGGTTAATTGAACAGGGTGTGCCCTTTACCCAACAGGATGGTGAGTATCATCTGACAAAAGAAGGTGGCCACAGCCATCGCCGTATTATTCATTCGGCAGACGCTACTGGGCAAGCTATTCAGCAAACCCTGATTCAACGAGCAGCTGAAAGCGCAAATATTGACCTGTTTGAAGACTGTATAGCTGTTGACCTGATTACCCGGCGTAAACTTAATCTGGCGAGTAACGCCTGCATCGGCGCTTACGTACTAAACAACAAAACCGAAAAGGTCGACGTATTTAAAGCTCGTTCCGTTGTACTTGCCACCGGCGGCGCAAGTAAAGCCTACCTTTACACCAGTAATTCTGACGGTGCTTCCGGCGATGGTATTGCAATAGCATGGCGAGCAGGTTGCAGAGTCAGCAACCTCGAATTCAATCAATTTCACCCAACCTGTTTGTACCACCCTCAGGCCAAGTCATTCCTGATCACTGAAGCAGTACGGGGCGAAGGCGGTAAATTATTATTGCCCAATGGCAGACGCTTTATGGATAAGTTTGATGCCCGTGGAGAGTTAGCTCCCCGGGACATTGTTGCCAGAGCAATAGACCATGAAATGAAACGGCTTGGCTCTGATTGCTTATTTCTGGATATTTCGCATAAGCCGGAAGCATTCATCAAACAGCATTTTCCGACTATCTATGAGCGCTGCCTGAGCTACGGCATAGACATTACGAAACAACCGATTCCCGTGGTGCCTGCCGCTCACTACACATGTGGCGGCATCATGACTGACAAACACGGCTGTACAGACATCGAGGGACTGTACGCAGTTGGCGAAACAGCATTTACCGGGTTGCACGGAGCAAACCGCCTTGCCAGTAACTCCCTGCTTGAATGCATTGTTTATGCATCTTCTGCTGCTCAGCATATAAGCCAAACATTAAAAGAAAGTTGCGAATTACCAGAAATTCCCGGTTGGGATGAATCTCAGGTTACCGATTCGGACGAAGATGTAATCATTGCTCATAACTGGGATGAGCTGCGCCGTTTTATGTGGGATTACGTCGGTATAGTACGAACCGATAAACGATTACAGCGAGCTAAACACAGGGTGGATTTGTTACAACAGGAAATCACCGACTATTACAGCAACTATAAGATCAGCCGTGACTTACTTGAATTACGTAATCTGGCTGTGGTTGCTGATCTGATTATCCGCTGCGCGATGTTGCGCAAGGAAAGCCGTGGCCTGCACTATACACTGGACTATCCAGACACCCATGCAGAACCACGCGACAGTATTCTTACCCCGGTCAACTACGACTGGTAATCGATTCATTCAGAGATACTATAAAATACCGGTTTCTGCCTGCGTATTACGTACCCGTGCAAACCGGCACATCACTCTGAACTGCCTGTACTGCCCTCGTGAAGCCACTGAATCCGGTAATACCAGTATATTTAGAACCTGTATTTCCGGATGTTCAACCCTGACGCGCAGGCCGGTCAGCCAGGGCCAGATCACTCGTTGCTCTATTTCTGTTACGTTCAGCCATTGACCTGATTGCAGACGCAAATCTAACGTCCGCTCCTTCGCCTGCCAACGTAACCGCAAAACAGAATTTTCTTTTTCTAATGAAACATAACGACGCCGCCATCTGTTTAACAGCACAAATAAGACGGGATACAATAGTACATAAACGAACCAGGGCATCATGACCAGCCAAAGACTATAAGCAGTCATTAACGCCAGCCCAAAGAACACCGCTCCGAGCCGACGTGAAGGGGTCAGCTCAACTTGCTGCGGGCTGAACACGGTCAAGAATTATTCGAACGATGCGCTTTAAATCCGGATCAGAAGGCTCTTCCCGCTCCATCATCCAGACAAACAAATCCGTATCTTCACAGGTAAGCAGTTTAACGAAGCTATCCTTATCAGTTTCATCAAGATCAGAAAAAGCTTCTTCAACAAATGGCACAAACAGAACATCAAGCTCCAGCATACCGCGCCGGCTTTGCCACTTTAAACGTCGCACATCTTCTTCTGTATACATCTAAGGACTTCCTCAACTTAATTATGCGGGCAATATATAAACTAAGCGTATCAGGAGCAAGCGTGGTATCACAAAGTATTGATCTGACTACGGCGAGAAATTGCCGCTCAGCAACCAAAAGCGGCAAATAAATCATCCGGAACCTTCATCTTTGATAAGAAAAAAAGCACTACCTTCAATCCTGTTAAGCAAGCAGCAACGAATTAAGTAAGTACCCACTACTACCACACTCACTAATAAACAGACTTAATAAGGTATCAGAAAGCTATTCACCTCTATAACTGCTCACCTCAATTGGGAATCTTTACGTATTAATCAGATACTATTCTTTAGTGGCATAAGTCTTGCTTCTTACGTCTGTTACAAAGCCAGGCTTCTACCTGGTTAATAGATGTAGGGATTGCCATGAATAATCCGGCTCCGCAATTCAATCCAAAACTACAGGCGCCTCACTTGCATGGCCTGGCGAATTTAATGACCCGGGTTTTTCACGGTGAAGACCTTACCGATCTCGGTCTCGAGTTTATCGATCGTGGCGGAAAAGGTGATGCTCAGGCACTTATAGACCTGTCGATTCTTCTCCAGTTGCGTGGCCAGCAGGACACCGGAGTTGCGGTTCAGCAGCAGGCTCTGGATATTCAGCAGCACTATTATCTGGAGCCCTCAGTAAAACGCCATGCTGTGCGTCTACTGGCATTAGTTTCACCCGGCAACCTGATGACTAACACACCACTGGAATTCATTGCCGAAGGTGCGGGCTTTAGTATGCAACTTCTCTACGTGGATCCTGCTTTACCTTTTCCGCAGGAACTGCCTGATCACGACATTGCGATTGTAGCCTTAAGTGAACTGGACCGAAATCTCGCCACGCTGGACTATATCAACAGCTGGGCTGATCTCTGGCCACGTCCGCTACTCAACCTGCCCGCTCCGATAAGTGTACTGGGACGGGATCTGATATGTCATCAGTTACAAAACCAGCAACATATAGACATGCCGATTACTATTCGGGTAAGTCGTGAAGAGCTATCAAAGGTTGCCGCTGGCAATCCCCCTCTGGATGAACTGATCGTAGATGGTGATATGCCGGTTATTATTCGCCCGGTAGACTCTCACGCCGGACAAGGCCTTGAAAAACTGGATAAGCCTGAAGCTTTACTGGATTATCTGCAACGCTATGCGGATCCGGAATTCTTTGTTTCCCGCTATGTAGATTATCGCAGCAATGATGGTCAGTTCCGTAAATACCGAGTCGTGATGATTGACGGTCAGCCTGAACTGGCCCACATGGCTGTATCTGATCACTGGATGGTACATTACGGTAATGCCGGTATGGAGCAAAGTGCCGCTAAACGTTTCGAGGAAGCCGGCGCAATGGGCAACTTCAGACAAGGTTTTGCCAAACGGCATGAAGCAGCGATCAGAACGCTGCATGAAACAGTCGGTCTGGACTATTTCGGAATGGATTGCAGTGAAACACTGGATGGCAAACTACTGATATTTGAAGTAGGTGCATCACTAAATATTCACGACATGGATAGCAGTGAAGTTTATCCTTACAAACGCCCTCAGATGCAAAAAATATTCAATAACTTCTTAATTATGCTTCAAGAAAAATCATTACAGTCTAAATAAAAGACGGCCAAAAACGCCCGGCACCTTTAATGGAACCGGGTAGTTATAAATGAACAGAGCGGCGTGCCTGCGCTGGGCTAACACCAAAACGTAGCTTAAACTTTTTACCAAAATGACTCTGATCATTAAATCCCAACTGCAAAGCAACATCTTTTAAAGATACCTGACTTTTCAAGACAAGATCCTCTGCCTTCTGCAATCTTAGTTCTGTCATATAACGGTGTGGCGGCTCCCCCAAAGACTGTTTAAACATCCGGGAAAAGTGATAACTGCTTAAATTCGCTAATTCAGCTAACTCTTCCAACCGCACTCCTTGCTCAAGATGAGCATGCATATATTCAATAGTCTGACGCTTAATATGCGGCGCCAAACCGCCAGATATATCCGGCAAGTGATTCTGACGGGCATAATGCTGCAACAAATATGTCATCAGCATATCGGCAGCACTGCTCAAGGTCAGACGGTCTGCCGGCGCCTCCCAGTTCAAAGGCATAATCACATTACGACATAAAGCATCAATCCAGGCTATTTCTTCAAATGTCAGATCGGGCATTTGTACCTGATGTTCGCGATCCCAGATACGCGTAGTCAGTTCCGCAAGATTATTATGATCAAAATACAAATGAAAGAAACGCAGGTAGCCACTGACATCCCAGGATGACTCATGCCCCTGAGGCATGACACACACTTTACCCGGCGCTCCTCCAGTCATGCGCTGCCCTTCCAGGCTTCGGCTAATATCGTAGCCACCATCAAGATAACAACTCAGAGTATGATGAGCAGGCCCCTCATAGACAACAAAGTCTTCAGCGTTCGACCACACAGCCGCACCTACACCGCTCCCCAGATCAACACTTTGTTCAAGCGTTGCTTTAGAAGCATCTAACTGGCTAAAAACCAGATATTCCATATGACTACACTGACTCATAGACGACTGCTGTTTCAGCGAACCCTGTTGTAATAACTGCTGACTCATCACTACATGCTAATCCACCTATCAGACACAGACCATTACCTGATAAATAAAACCGCAAGAATTTACCAAAAATCGCACCTTCTGTGACCCATTACGCAATAACCTACCAGCCAGACAACTCACCTGACTGTAACAATATGAACTTACCTGAAACATACATCGCGGAACTGCCATCATGCTCACCGGATTTTTATATCTACTCACTGTCGTTATTTGGGGAACCACCTGGATAGCAATAAAGCTACAACTCGGTGACGTTGCCATCGAAGCATCAATAATCTATCGGTTTTCATTAGCGGCCGTTGTCATGTTTTGCTTATTGCAACTATTTAACAAACGCCAAGCCCTCACAACCCAGGACCATCTGTATTGCCTGCTTCAGGGCAGCTGCTTATTCTGCGTAAACTTTTATTGCTTTTACCTTGCCACGGGTTACGTTTCCAGCGGACTTATCTCTGTCGTTTTTTCCCTGGCAACAGTGCTTAACGCACTTAATAACTGGCTCTGGTTCAGCAAAAAGCCCAACATCCGGGTAATCTGTGGCGCAATACTTGGCTTACTTGGTATCAGCATGCTGTTCTGGCCTGAGCTTCAGCAACAAACGGATTTATGGCAAGTTTTACCAGGGATTGCACTTGCTGTAGCCGGCACTTACTGCTTTTCACTGGGGAACATGCTTTCCATCCGTCATCAACAGCGCGGCCTCAGACCACCAACAACCAATGCTTGGGGAATGTTATACGGCGTTGGAATACTTCTAATTATTAGCCTGATCAGTAACGTTGAGTTCACTATAAACCATGACGTAACTTATCTGGCAGCACTGTTATACCTGGCAATCCCAGGTACAGTTATCGGCTTTACAGCCTACCTCATGTTAGTTGGACGTATCGGCCCTGATTCAGCGGCCTATGCGACTGTTTTATTCCCAGTCGTAGCATTAAGTATTTCATCTGTATATGAAGGCTATATCTGGTCGCCTATGTCAATTGGTGGTTTACTGCTGGTTATCAGCGGCAACATTATTATCTTCAGCAAATTGAAACCGCCGGCTTTCAGCTTTGCCCGCATGTTCAATTTATCTAAGTGACATCAAGACTATGAAAACTAATAATTGGCAACAAATCCGCCATCAATTACATCAATATCCGGAATTATCAGGCAAAGAACAGTCAACGGCTGAGTTCATCAGGTTACAACTAGAGTCACTCCAGCCAGATAGGCTCTATACCAGAATAGGCGGACATGGAATTGCAGCTTGTTTCGACAGTCAAAAACCGGGACCAACAGTCCTGTTTCGTGCAGAGCTTGATGCATTACCCATTGAAGAACTTAACTGTTTTGCTCACCGTTCAGTGCATAGCGGTATCTCGCATAAATGTGGCCATGACGGCCACATGACAATCTTACTGGCACTGGCCGCATATATAACGACTAACCTCCCTGACTTCGGAAACGCCATAGTGTTATTCCAACCCGCCGAAGAAACCGGCGAAGGTGCCAGAGCGGTTGTAGCTGACCCAATATTCAAACAGCTCAATCCGGACTATTGCTTCGCGTTGCATAACCTTCCCAGCCACCCTATGGGCCTGGTTATGATTCGCGAAGGCAGCTTTAACTGTGCCTCCCGCGGGCTGACAATCAAACTTACCGGTAAAACGGCACATGCTGCTTATCCTGAAACAGGCATTAGCCCCGCCAACGCAGTAGCCGAACTGATACAGACCCTGCCAAGCATTGCCGACAAGCTCAGTCAGGAAGAGCTGGTAATGCTGACACTTATCCACTGTAAATTAGGTGAGCCGGCATTTGGAACCTCTCCCGGCCAGGCAGAATTACTGGCAACACTCCGCAGTGAGTCTGACTCCGCGATGAGAGATCTTATAGAATCCGTCACCAGACAATGCAACACTGTGGCTCAGCAGCACCAGCTAAGCGTTGAGTTTCAGTGGGCAGATATTTTTGCTGCAAGTCACAATGATGCTGAATGCACTAAACGCATTGAAAATGCGGCTTTCAGATGCGGGCAACCCGTAGAGCGGTTAAACGAGCCTTTTCGCTGGTCCGAAGATTTTGGCGCAATCAGCGCAACCACAAATGGCGCTATGTTCGCATTGGGAGCAGGTGAAATGACACCGCAAATACACAATCCTGATTACGACTTCCCTGATGAACTGATTGCTACTGGCCAACAGCTCTTTGCTGATATTTACAGGCAGTTACTCCATGAGTCGTAACCGCTATACTCCCATCCCCGAATAAATTAACGAGCTGCGTTAACTGTGAAGATCCTGCTGCTTTCTGCCTATGATGCCGATAGCCATCGTTACTGGCACCAGAACCTGATTGAGCAATTTCCTGAGCATGACTGGACTTTACTAACACTTCCCGCCCGTTACTTTTCCTGGCGAATCCGTGGCAACAGCCTGAGCTGGGCATTTGGTCCGGAAAGATCAACCCTCGAACAACCTTATGATTTACTGATCGCAACATCTATGACAGACCTTTCAGCACTCAAAGGTATGGTACCGAATCTGGCTAACACACCTACAATGGTATACTTCCACGAAAATCAATTCGCCTACCCGGCAACAGAAAAAGCGCATAAAACTGTAGAGCCACAGATACTCAATATTTATACAGCCGCGAGCGCAGACCGAATTCTGTTCAATACAGCATATAACCGCGATACATTTCTGCATGGCGCTTCTGCCTTACTGAAAAAACTCCCTGATCAGGTCCCTGCTGAATTAGTAACCAGACTAAAAAATCGCTCTGAAGTGCTACCCGTTCCATTAGAGAACAGACTATTTACTTCGCCAGAACAGTCACAACTAAAACATACTGACTGGCAGGATGATGATCAGAGAGCGCTTCGAATTGTCTGGGCGGCACGCTGGGAATACGACAAAGGGCCCGGCCATTTACTGGCTATTCTTCAGCAATTTGAAACGCAAGATATAGACTATCGGCTTTGTCTGCTGGGACAAAAATTTCGCCACTCTCCCAACGAATTCAATCTTATAACAGAACAGTTTAAACACCGCCTGGTTCAGTTTGGATACGCAGAGAGTCGTGATGAATATCTGCAATGGCTGCGCGGCGCTGATATATTTCTATCTACAGCCATTCATGAATTTCAGGGACTCTCGGTATCAGAAGCAGTAACCTGTGGCTGCCTGCCATTATTACCGGCTCGGGAAGTGTATCCGGTATTGTTTGATGAAACCTATCTTTACTCCTGCTCCGATGATATTAATCAGGAAGCTAAAGGCGCCTGCGAAAAACTCACGGAATATTCATCACCACTCACAGCCCCTGCTCAACCAGACTCATCTCATCTCAGTTGGAAAAACCAGCGAGAAAACTACCGTCAGATATTTACGGAACTCGCTGATCAAACACTCAAAAACTAATTGTCTCACTGGTTACAGCAATAACTTTCTGCGGAAAACTGGCGATTGAAGTTAGAGTATTTGAATGATGCAAACTAATCTGCTGACCGGAAGCATGCGCCTTATCATGGGTAGTATGCGCATCAGTGACCAGCTTAACCTTATAGCCTAATCCTGCTGCCCGTCGGGTAGTTGTATCGACACAAAACTCACTGGCAAAGCCACAGATAATCAACTCGTCTACCTGCATTTCAGTTAACAGAGCCTGCAAATCTGTTTCGAGAAATGAGTCAGGTGTTGTTTTTCTCACCTTTTGATCATCTTCAGAAGTGATAAGATCACGCTGTAATTGCCACTCATCAGAGTTAAAATACAAACCACTCTGAGGGCGCTCATGATAGATAAAAACCACCGGTACTGAAGCAGCTCTGGCAGCAACAGTGAGCCGATTAATATTTTCAATTGTCTGGTCAGCTTTTGCTGGTAGAGGCTCAGGTTCAAAAAACGCCCGTTGAACATCGATGACAACCACTGCCTGACTCATAGCTAACTCCCACCTAATACCAAGATAAATATTTTTCTTCTAATTATTTTATCCTGTTATGAATATATACGTCAGTATCGTTGTCTTAATTCACTCATAGACGAGAATTCAAATACGGTTATGCCTGCATTATTTAACTTCAAGAAATTACTTTATAAATATTGGAAGGATGCCTTCATAGTTGCGGTCGTTTTCTTGGGCATAACCGCTTGGCAGGAACGTAACTTACTGGCAAATGATCGCCCCGCAGTTAACTTTGACTTGCCAATTCTCGAATCAACAAACACTCAACCTCTGTTCACACCCGGAAAGCAGACTCTGGTATATTTTTTTGCGCCATGGTGCAGTATTTGTAAGCTGAGCATTAGCAATCTTTCTGCGGTAGCTGATGATGTGAAGACCGTAGCCGTTGCCCTTGATTACCAAAGCATAAATGAAATTACAGATTTTGTTGGTGATCAGGAAGTTGAAGTGCCGGTTTTACTTGGCAACAAACTAGTTGGTCAGAGCTATAAAATTTCTGCTTTTCCGACCTATTACCTTATAGATACGAAGGGGAATATTGCTGAAAAAAGTATGGGCTACAGCAGCTCTCTTGGGCTCCGCTGGAGAACGAACTGATTCACTTTTACAGATACTTTTTCCTATACCAGCTTTCTATTGATTTAACATCAACAGGTCTGGAAAAATAGTAACCCTGAGAACAGACCTTAGAATGTTGCTTTAGCAGTTCATAATGGGCTTCGGTTTCAACACCTTCAGCAGTAATGTTTAATCCTAAGGTATCACTCATTGCAATAATTGCATTCACGATAGACAGGTCACTGCTATCTTCAACAATATCGCGAATAAACGAACGATCAATTTTTAAACGGTTTATAGGTAGCTGCTTTAGCCTTGCCAGCGAAGAATATCCTACGCCAAAATCATCAATTGCCAGATGCACACCTAAACTCCGCAATGACTGCAGCACCAGCTCTGGGCTTTGTAAATCAGTCATCAGATAGGTCTCAGTAATTTCTAACTCGAGAAAATTGCCAGGTAAACCTGTTTCAATAAGCACCTTCTCAACCAACTGATAAAAATCCCATTCAAGCTGGCTGCCAGAAACATTCACCGCGACATATTCAAACTTAAAACCAGCATCGATCCAGCGTCTGGCTTGTAAGCAGGCCTCTCGAAGCACCCATTCACCAAGATTAATAATAATGCGTGAACTTTCAGCAATATGAATGAAATGATCAGGGAAAATAAGGCCTCTTTTCGGATGCTGCCAGCGTACCAATGCCTCAAGCCCTTTTAGATTACCCTCCGCACACAGAACCGGCTGATAATGCAGAACAAATTGCTCTTCGAGCAGAGCCTCACGCAACTCGCGTTCAACAACTAGAATCTCATTCGCCTGCTTGGCCATATCATGGCTATATACCGGATAACTCTGACGACCTTCTGCCTTAGCTTTGTACATAGCTATATCGGCGCTTTTCATTAGCTCTGAAATACAGCCTCCGTCACGGGGATACATACTTATACCAATACTGACATTCTGATAATAATCATAGCCTTCAATGTCCATAGGCTCAGCAATACAATCGATAAGCCTGGATGCAAGATGCTCCGCCTGTTCTACGCCAGGAATGTTCTGGCAAACGACAGTAAACTCATCACCGCTGAGACGTGCAACCAGATCATCCGGATGACAAGATTGCCGAATGCGCTTGGCAACTTCTTTTAAAAGTTCATCACCTACAGCATGGCCCAGGCTATCGTTGATATTTTTAAAATAATCGAGATCAAGGAACAAAAGCGCAATTTTCTGTTTACGACGTTTAGCCCTGTAAATAGCATTATCTAAACGCTCATTAAGTAGCAGCCGATTTGGCAGGCCCGTTAAATGATCATAATGAGCCAACTTATCAAGCTTAGCCTGAGCGTCTTTGGTACTGGAAATATCTGAAAAAACAAACACCAGACTCGTAAGCTGATTATCTTCCGCATAGACCGCGGACATCGTCATCCAAATCGGGTATATATCTCCGTTTGCACGCTTTGCCCATACCTCCCCCTGCCAGCACTTCCCCTCAGCGGCCAATGAAAATAGCTTAGCAAGACGAATATTTCGCCGATCTTTTTTGGAGAGAAAATAAATAGGCTGACCAAGTAATTGCGGCTCAGTGTAACCGGAAGTACCAAGCGTAGCCGGGTTGACTGCAATGATACGGAAATCAATATCTGTTATAACTATGCCCTGACCAGCGCTGGCAAAAACTGCTGCTGCCTGCCGTAACTGATGTTCAATGAGTTTACGTTCTGATATATCCCGGCAAGTACAGATAAGCCCCACAGGTTCACCTGCATCATCCCTGATCAGGGTTAGTGAAACCTCTACATCAAATCTACTGCCATCTTTGCGTTGACCTTCAAGCTCACCTCGCCACTTTCCTTCAGCAAGCACCAGTGGAAAATACGTTTCGTTAATCTGCTGAATCTGCACAGCGCTATATAACTTACTCCAGTGCTCGCCAAGTAGCTCTCCAACTGAATACCCATATAACTCAGCTTCAGCGGGATTAACATAAACAAACAGGCCTTCTGCGTTGTGTAACGATAGTCCTTCCATCCCACTGTCTACCGCATGGCGTAGCCGCGCATGCAGATCATCATCAGCAACAGGAAGAACATATTCATGAAAAGAGAATTCGAGTAGCCATTCAGTGGTTCTGCCAATACGACTTACTTCAGCAGATATACAGACATCCTCAACAAGCAGTGAACCTTGCCAAAAATCAGCAACGATCAGCTTACTAAGGGGCACATGGCCTGACTCTGTCCGGAAAAAATCTTCAATACCGCAGTCACTTACATCTGCCTGCTTTAGATCTAAAAACGCCGCAGCCTGCTGATTAGCATAGCTAATCTGACCACTTAAATTGAAAATCAGTACGCCTGTTACCGATCTTAACGTCTTATCCAAAGTAGCTGAGTTGCTCACTACAACCGTATCCACTCAACCCCCTTACATCAAAGGATTCACGCTGTGACACATTTATAACATACGTTTGATTACAATGACTAACCTAGGTAAATAATCAGTACTCAATTACAGCAGGCAATAATGGGCCTACGGTAAAACCAAGCAAGACTTCTTAAACAGATGAGCTTGAGCAGCCAAAGACCTGGCTTTTCTGCAGACGAAAAAAAACCCTGCTACAACGTAGCAGGGTTTCTTAAATAGGTGCTTGGCGATGACCTACTCTCACATGGGGAATCCCCACACTACCATCGGCGCTAAGACGTTTCACTTCCGAGTTCGGTAAGGGATCGGGTGGTTCCATCTCGCTATGGTCGCCAAGCAAAAAACTGTAACAATAAAAATCCTGTATGCCTTCTTCAGGCTAATCCGAGTCTTAAGATGATGTACAAACTCTAATCCAACATGCTTTGCAGCAATGTATCTTCATCAATCACTTGATCCGTGTTGTGTAATCACACAACCAAACGCTTTTGGCGTTATATGGTCAAGCCTCACGAGCAATTAGTACTGGTTAGCTCAACGCCTCACAACGCTTACACACCCAGCCTATCAACGTCCTGGTCTTGAACGGCTCTTCAGGGGACTCAAGGTCCCAGTGAGATCTCATCTTGAAGGGGGCTTCCCGCTTAGATGCTTTCAGCGGTTATCCTGTCCGAACATAGCTACCGGGCAATGCCATTGGCATGACAACCCGAACACCAGAGGTTCGTTCACTCCGGTCCTCTCGTACTAGGAGCAACTCTTCTCAAATCTCAAACGTCCACGGCAGATAGGGACCGAACTGTCTCACGACGTTCTAAACCCAGCTCGCGTACCACTTTAAATGGCGAACAGCCATACCCTTGGGACCGGCTTCAGCCCCAGGATGTGATGAGCCGACATCGAGGTGCCAAACACCGCCGTCGATGTGAACTCTTGGGCGGTATCAGCCTGTTATCCCCGGAGTACCTTTTATCCGTTGAGCGATGGCCCTTCCATACAGAACCACCGGATCACTAAGACCTACTTTCGTACCTGCTCGACGTGTCAGTCTCGCAGTCAAGCGCGCTTATGCCTTTATACTCGATGCATGATTTCCGACCATGCTGAGCGCACCTTCGTACTCCTCCGTTACTCTTTAGGAGGAGACCGCCCCAGTCAAACTACCCACCACACAATGTCCGCGATCCCGATAAGGGACCTGCGTTAGAACCTCAATAGTACCAGGCTGGTATTTCAAGATTGGCTCCACTCGAACTAGCGTCCAAGTTTCAAAGCCTCCCAGCTATCCTACACAAGTAATATCAAAGTCCACTGCGAAGCTATAGTAAAGGTTCACGGGGTCTTTCCGTCTAGCCGCGGATATACGGCATCTTAACCGCAATTTCAATTTCACTGAGTCTCGGGTGGAGACAGTGTGGCCATCGTTACGCCATTCGTGCAGGTCGGAACTTACCCGACAAGGAATTTCGCTACCTTAGGACCGTTATAGTTACGGCCGCCGTTTACTTGGGCTTCGATCAAGAGCTTCGCCGAAGCTAACCCCATCAATTAACCTTCAAGCACCGGGCAGGCGTCACACCCTATACGTCCACTTTCGTGTTTGCAGAGTGCTGTGTTTTTAATAAACAGTCGCAGCCACCTAGTATCTTCGACCCCCAACAGCTTAGAGAGCAAGTCTCATCACCGTCAGGGGCGTACCTTCTCCCGAAGTTACGGTACCATTTTGCCTAGTTCCTTCACCCGAGTTCTCTCAAGCGCCTTGGTATTCTCTACCTGACCACCTGTGTCGGTTTGGGGTACGATTTCTTGTTATCTGAAGCTTAGAAGTTTTTCCTGGAAGCATGGCATCAACCACTTCGTCCAAAAGAGGACTCGTCATCGACTCTCAGCCTTAGGGAACCGGATTTTCCTAATTCCCCAGCCTACAGCCTTAAACACGGACAACCAACGCCGTGATGGCCTAGCCTTCTCCGTCACTCCATCGCAATAACAAGAAGTACAGGAATATTAACCTGTTTCCCATCGACTACGCCTTTCGGCCTCGCCTTAGGGGTCGACTCACCCTACCCTGATTAGCATTGGATAGGAACCCTTGGTCTTCCGGCGGGGAGGTTTTTCACCCCCCTTATCGTTACTCATGTCAGCATTCGCACTTCTGATACCTCCAGGATGCCTTACAGCTTTCCCTTCAACGGCTTACAGAACGCTCCTCTACCACGCAAACAAGTTGCGTCCGTAGCTTCGGTGTATGGTTTGAGCCCCGTTATATCTTCCGCGCAGGCCGACTCGACTAGTGAGCTATTACGCTTTCTTTAAAGGGTGGCTGCTTCTAAGCCAACCTCCTAGCTGTCTGAGCCTTCCCACATCGTTTCCCACTTAACCATAACTTTGGGACCTTAGCTGACGGTCTGGGTTGTTTCCCTTTCCACAACGGACGTTAGCACCCGCAGTGTGTCTCCCATAATTGCACTCTACGGTATTCGGAGTTTGCATCGGGTTGGTAAGTCGGGATGACCCCCTAGCCGAAACAGTGCTCTACCCCCGTAGGTGAGATATGAGGCGCTACCTAAATAGCTTTCGAGGAGAACCAGCTATCTCCGAGCTTGATTAGCCTTTCACTCCGATCCACAAGTCATCCGCTGGCTTTTCAACGACAGTCGGTTCGGTCCTCCAGTTGATGTTACTCAACCTTCAACCTGCCCATGGATAGATCGCTCGGTTTCGGGTCTAATCCCAGCAACTACACGCCCTATTAAGACTCGGTTTCCCTACGGCTCCCCTAAACGGTTAACCTTGCTACTGAAATTAAGTCGCTGACCCATTATACAAAAGGTACGCAGTCACGGAACAAGTCCGCTCCCACTGCTTGTACGTACACGGTTTCAGGTTCTATTTCACTCCCCTCACAGGGGTTCTTTTCGCCTTTCCCTCACGGTACTGGTTCACTATCGGTCAGTCAGGAGTATTTAGCCTTGGAGGATGGTCCCCCCATGTTCAGACAGGATATCACGTGTCCCGTCCTACTCGATTTCACTGTGTATAAGTTTTCGTATACGGGGCTATCACCCACTACGGCCGCACTTTCCAGAGCGTTCTACTAACTACAACACAGCTTAAGGGCTGGTCCCCGTTCGCTCGCCGCTACTAGGGGAATCTCGGTTGATTTCTTTTCCTTCGGGTACTTAGATGTTTCAGTTCCCCGAGTTCGCCTCTCAAGAGCTATGTATTCACTCAAGAGATACCCAGCTTACACTGGGTGGGTTTCCCCATTCGGAAATGTTTGGATCAAAGCCTGTTTACCGACTCCCCAAACCTTATCGCAGGTTACCACGTCCTTCATCGCCTCTGACTGCCAAGGCATCCACCGTGCACGCTTAGTCACTTGACCATATAACCCAAAAGGGTCTGATTCAAAGTGACTGATAAAACTTCATAGCCATCTACTTTATACAAAGTAAATAACGCTGAAGTAACGATACATTTACGCCGGATTAGCGCTTGTACATTTTTTACTTCTTAATTCTCGTTTTTTACAGGATTTAAATTGTTAAAGAGCGTTTAAAGCAAAAAGCTTTAAAAGATAGTCACAACATCGTGAATATTTTTTAAAACTTTCATAAACTTGAGCGATAATGCGATCATTACATCACTGCCAAGCTTTTCTTTATCAAGGCGAAGTAATCCGACACATAGTCTGCCATGTGAGGTATTGCTTCAACGAAGAGAAAGGAAAGGTTGGTAGGCCTGAGTGGACTTGAACCACCGACCTCACCCTTATCAGGGGTGCGCTCTAACCAGCTGAGCTACAAGCCTATGTCTTGGTATAAATACCAATTCGCTCTCTTTACATTCTGATCAGATAATTCGTGTGAACGCTTGCTGAGAATCCGCTATCGTTTAAGGAGGTGATCCAGCCCCAGGTTCCCCTAGGGCTACCTTGTTACGACTTCACCCCAGTCATGAACCACACCGTGGTAACCGCCCTCCCGAAGGTTAAGCTAGCTACTTCTGGTGCAATCCACTCCCATGGTGTGACGGGCGGTGTGTACAAGGCCCGGGAACGTATTCACCGTGACATTCTGATTCACGATTACTAGCGATTCCGACTTCATGGAGTCGAGTTGCAGACTCCAATCCGGACTACGACCGGTTTTGTGAGATTAGCTCCCCCTCGCAGGATTGCAGCCCTCTGTACCGGCCATTGTAGCACGTGTGTAGCCCTACTCGTAAGGGCCATGATGACTTGACGTCGTCCCCACCTTCCTCCGGTTTGTCACCGGCAGTCTCCTTAGAGTTCCCACCCGAAGTGCTGGCAAATAAGGACAAGGGTTGCGCTCGTTACGGGACTTAACCCAACATTTCACAACACGAGCTGACGACAGCCATGCAGCACCTGTCACTGCGTTCCCGAAGGCACATCAGAATCTCTTCCGACTTCGCAGGATTTCAAGAGTAGGTAAGGTTCTTCGCGTTGCGTCGAATTAAACCACATGCTCCACCGCTTGTGCGGGCCCCCGTCAATTCATTTGAGTTTTAACCTTGCGGCCGTACTCCCCAGGCGGTCTACTTAGTGCGTTAGCTGCGCCACTAAGACATCAAGTGTCCCAACGGCTAGTAGACATCGTTTACGGCGTGGACTACCAGGGTATCTAATCCTGTTTGCTCCCCACGCTTTCGCACCTCAGTGTCAGTATCAGACCAGGTAGTCGCCTTCGCCACTGGTGTTCCTTCCTATATCTACGCATTTCACCGCTACACAGGAAATTCCACTACCCTCTTCTGTACTCTAGTTATCCAGTATCAGGTGCAGTTCCTAGGTTGAGCCCAGGGCTTTCACATCTGACTTAAATAACCACCTACGCGCGCTTTACGCCCAGTAATTCCGATTAACGCTCGGACCCTCCGTATTACCGCGGCTGCTGGCACGGAGTTAGCCGGTCCTTCTTCTGCAGTTAACGTCACAGCTAGCAGTTATTAACTACTAACCTTTCCTCACTGCTGAAAGTGCTTTACAACCCTAAGGCCTTCTTCACACACGCGGCATGGCTGCATCAGGCTTGCGCCCATTGTGCAATATTCCCCACTGCTGCCTCCCGTAGGAGTCTGGGCCGTGTCTCAGTCCCAGTGTGGCTGATCATCCTCTCAGACCAGCTACGGATCGTCGCCTTGGTAGGCCATTACCCCACCAACTAGCTAATCCGACGCACGCTCATCTAATAGCGCAAGGCCCGAAGGTCCCCTGCTTTCCCCCGTAGGGCGTATGCGGTATTAATCCAAATTTCTCTGGGCTATCCCCCACTACTAGGCAGATTCGTACGCGTTACTCACCCGTCCGCCGCTCGTCAGCGGGTAGCAAGCTACCCCTGTTACCGCTCGACTTGCATGTGTTAAGCCTGCCGCCAGCGTTCAATCTGAGCCATGATCAAACTCTTCAGTTTAATTTCGACACTGTAAACAGTGTCTTAAATCTAGCTCAAAGTTAAACTAACTTTGTAAATCTCATAAATGAATTCACTAGGTTGCTTATCTTTGATAAAGCTTTTGTGCTTCATCTCAACAAGCGCCCACACGAATTATCTGATCAAATTGTTAAAGAGCGTTGCTTAATCCGTCTCAGCAGTCGGTGTTGACCGTGGTTGCTGTCGTCTCAAGCGAGGTGCGTATTCTACTCAACACCCGGTGGAAGTCAACGCTTATTTTCAGAAGATTTTGAATCATTCCGCAGAATGTTTCAAAACCGGAAAAACAAACTTTCGTTCCGGTCGAAGCATTTCACTCGAACTTCAAAACAAGCTGTTTATCAGTGAGTTACTTTGTTTCTCATTGTGTCTGCTGTCTGCGTTGCCGCTGTCTTGCGTCTCAATGTGGGGGCGTATTATAGGGACCAACTGAAAAGAGTCAACAGCCTTTTCACAGAATTTTAAAATTAATGTTACATGACTGTAACATCCTCAGTAGCACATCATTAACGCTCATTAGTTCTAGTCCAAGAAACCTTATTTGGCCAATAAACAATCCAACTATCCCGGATACTTCCCTAGACACAAAAACGCCGTCTTTCAGGGACGGCGTTTCAATTAATCGGTTAGCGCTTCTTAGACTTTTTCTTTTGCTTAGCCAGATGCTGCTTAAACCGCAGTTTCTTCATCTGTTGACGCTTACTTAATTCGTTCTTCTTATCCTTGAATGGATTATCACTACTTCTGAATTCGAAACGCAGTGGTGTACCTTTAATGCCAAGCACTTTGGTAAATTTGTTTTCAAGATAACGCTTATATGAACTAGGCAGATTGGCAGTCTGGTTACCATGAATAACAATAACCGGCGGATTCGACCCACCCTGGTGCGCATAGCGAAGCTTAATACGATTACCACGTACCATTGGCGGCTGGTGATCAGCAACAATATCTTCAAGCAACCGGGTCAACTTATTCGTAGCCCACTTCATCATTGCAAACTCGTATGCCTCATCAATAGATGTATACAGCTCACCTACGCCACTGCCGTGCAATGCTGAAATAAAGTGCATACGGGCAAAAGATACGAAGTCTAAACGCCTACGCAATTGTTCACGTACTGCTTCTTTTTCTTCACCGCTCATACCATCCCACTTATTCAGTGCGATAACCAGTGAGCGCCCTGCATCAAGGACATAGCCCAGCATATGCAAGTCTTGATCAGAAATACCTTCTTGTGCATCTATAACCAAAACAACTACATTGGCATCCTTGATAGCCTGTAGCGTTTTAATAATAGAAAACTTCTCTACTGCTTCATGAACATTTTTACGACGTCTTACGCCGGCGGTATCTATTAGAGTATACAGCTCTTCATTACGCTCGTATGGAATATAGATACTGTCACGTGTCGTGCCTGCCTGATCAAAGACAACAACCCGGTCTTCACCCAGCAAACGATTCACCAGTGTTGATTTCCCAACATTCGGGCGGCCAATAATGGCGATTTTTTTGCTGCGCTGTAACTCTTCTTCCTCTTCACTCAACTCAACAACCGGAATTTCTTCCAGTACATGCTCAACCAGCTGAGTAACACCCCGGCCGTGAGATGCGGCTATTGGCAGAGGCTCTGACAGACCCAGCCCGTAGAAATCACTCATAGCGATATCAGGATCAATGCCGTCTGTTTTATTAACAGTCAAATAGGCTTTTTTACCGCAGCGACGTAAATGATCAGCAATCAATTCATCTGCAGGATTAAGCCCTGCACGACCATCAACGATAAACAGTACGATGTCTGCTTCATCGATCGCCAGCAATGACTGTTCTGCCATCCTATAGTCAATACCTTCCTCATCACCGGAAATTCCGCCGGTATCGACAACGATATAATCGCGCTCACCTAGCCGGCCCTCACCGTATTTACGGTCGCGGGTTAACCCGGAATAGTCAGCAACCAGTGCGTCACGGGATCGGGTCAACCGGTTAAACAGCGTTGATTTACCGACATTCGGCCGACCTACTAGGGCGATTACAGGAACCATATTCTGATCAAACTCTTCAAAGATTAAGGTATTGCTGAATGGTAGTGTAACTTTCAGGATCTGATGACAAACCCGACCATTTTCTCAGCAATATAAAACAAAATGGCGACCCGCTGCAGAACAACGGATCGCCATTATATAGAATTTAAAACTTATTGCAGTTTTATAGCAGCAAGACGTCCCGCATTCGTCAACACATACAAAGTATCGTCTACAACTTTCATATCACTGCGGATACCCGATCCGTCAACCTGGTAACGGGCAACAAAACGGCCATCGATCTGCGACATAAAATGCAGATAGCCATCAAAATCACCAACCGCAACAGTATTGCCTAAAACAGCAGGTGCTGACGCTTCACGATATTCAAGTGCAGGCTGACGCCAAACACTCGCACTGGTGCGCTGATCGTACGCCTGAATAAAGCCGTTATCTTCACTGACGTAAACATTACCAAAACCCGCCGCTAACTGACGATAGCTGGAGGCATCCTTTGACCAAAGGACCTGAGCATCCTGAACACTCACAGCAACCAGTTTGCCCTGATAGCTGACAACATACACGACGCCATTTGCCAGAATTGGCTGACCATCTATATCAATAATACGTTCAAGTTCTGACTTACCGTCAGCAGCAGCGATCAGGCGTTCCCACAACAAACCACCGTTGCGGTTATCCACGGCAATTAGCTTGCCGTTTGCAAAAGCCGCCAGAGTTGCATCTAAAGCAACGATCGGAGCACTTGTGCCACGCAAAGTCAGTGCGGGAATCTGTGTATCATAGGTCCACTTCTGCTCACCTGTATTAGTATCAAACGCAACAAGACTTCCGTTTTGCAACTGACTAACAAGAATCTGCTCATTCATCTGTGCAGGGCTAAGTGCTTCCGCCTGTAGCTGCTGACGCCACATTTCAGAGCCATCTTCGATTCCCAGTACTATTAGCACACCCTGTTCGGTGGTAACGGCAATTTGTTTCGGACCTACACCAACGCCGCCAACAACCGGCTCATCAAGATCAACTGACCAGACTACATCACCGGTACTGCGATCCAGTGCATAAACATTACCCTCTGCACTGCTGGTGTAAATACGTTCACCGGTTACACCCATGGTTAGCTGATTGAATTTTTCACCTAAGCTTCCAACAGATGTACGCCATACAACATCAACATCTTTTTCAGATTCAAACTTAACTAATGGCGCAGGCTCGATTTCTACTTCACTGCTAAACCAGCCACAGGCACTCAGATTTGCAGCCATAAGACCAACTACCGCAAGGCGTGTCAGATATTTCATTCTCAACCCTCTACAGCCAGATTATCGAGTTTCATTACCAAGATCGGACGAGGTTCATCACCTGCTAACTCAAGCGCCTGCTCATAACTTTCACGTGCTTTAGCCTGATCGTTATTACGTAACTGCAAGTCACCCTTAAGCTCCATCAAGCTAACCTGGAAAGCATCAGAGCTAACGCCGTTCAATAAACTAATAGCTTCAGAAACATCACCTTTGGAAGCCATTACGCGCGCTTTACGCATAGTCGTCACAACAGTCATGACGGGATCTTCAGACTGCGTCAATACCCAGTCAAACTCGGCAATGGCAGCATCTTTATCACCAGCATCCAACAATAAACGGGCATTCAGCAATGCGCCAAAGCGAGCGTAAGCTGTACCATCAAAATCAGCCTTAAGATTACTGGCAAGGTGAGTAGCCGTAGCTTTTTGCTCTTCAGTCGCCTGAGGAACACTTGCCAATGCAACGGCCTGAATCAGGTTCTGATATAACGCGGCGGCAGTTTCAGCTTCAACCTGCTGATTATTCTGCCAACCTTTCCACGCGAAGATAATCGCACCAGCAAGCGCAATACCAAGTAGCATTGACTTACCGTTTTCCTGCCACCACTTCTTTAACGCTTCAACCTGTTCTTCTTCTGTGCGCAACTCTGCCACAACATACTCCCATGCTTTCTAAACGCTAATAACTAAATTATGCCTGCTGTTGCTGCAATAACGCAGCGATATCCGACTCAGCAACATCATAGGTCGGCTCGGAGTTATACCACAGGTTTGCTGTCAGTAAACCTGCTTCATCCTGACGCGCAAGAACCACCCAGGCAGCTCCTGTTTGACGCGCTTTACTGGCAATGTTTTTCAAACCGCTACAGTGCAACTGAATCCGCAACCCAGGCACTGCATCACGCAGCTGATCAGCTAATACGACCAAACGGGACTGCATGCCTTTTTGCTCAGCGGCTAAATACACATCGAACGGCTGACGCAGTGAACTAGGAATAACTTCAAGAGTCTCCAACAACAAAATAAGACGCTCAACACCCATGGCAAATCCAACACCAGGTGTCGCACGACCACCTAACTGCTGAACCAAGCCATCATAACGTCCGCCAGCACAAACCGTACCCTGAGCACCGAGCTTATCAGTCACCCATTCAAAAACAGTTTTACAGTAGTAATCCAGACCGCGAACCAAACGCGGATTAATTTCATACTTAATGCCAGCAGCATCCAATGCTTCACATAAATCCGCGAAGTGAGACTTGGAGTCATCGTCAAGGTAATCGTTCAATACAGGTGCTTTATCCAGCAAAGCCTGTGTTTTCGCATCTTTACTGTCGAGGATACGCAGCGGGTTAGACTCAAGCCGACGACGACTGTCTTCATCTAACTCTTCTTTATGTGCTTCAAGGTAAGTAACCAGATCAGCACGAAATACTGCTCTTGCTTCATTGCTACCCAGCGAATTCAGCTGCAAGGTAACCGCATCCAGAATGCCTAATTGCTTCCACAGACGCGCACTCAGCATAATCACTTCAGCATCAATATCCGCACTGGCCATACCAAAGGTTTCTACGCCAATCTGATGAAACTGGCGATAACGTCCTTTTTGTGGCTTCTCATAACGGAACATCGGCCCCTGGTACCACAAACGCTGTGTCTGATTGAACAGCAAGCCATGCTCTTCACCAGCACGGACACAACTGGCTGTACCTTCAGGACGCAGCGTCAGGCTTTCACCGTTGCGATCCTCAAAGGTATACATTTCTTTTTCGACAATGTCTGTCACTTCACCAATAGAGCGCTTAAACAAATCAGTCTGCTCAACAATTGGCATACGGATTTCACTGTATCCATAACTGGCCAGAACATTTTTTACAGTAGATTCGAGAAATTGCCAGACGGGCGTCTGCTCCGGCAGAATGTCGTTCATTCCGCGGATGGCTTTAATTTTTGCCAATTTAACTAGTCCTAACAGATAACTTATTCACTTGCTGGCAAATTAAGCTTTGCCACATCTAAACGGGTATAACTACTCAGATCTACATCTTTACCATTAAAACTAATAGTATCAACAGCAGAAACTTTACCAATCTGAATTTTTAACGGGCCTGGGCCTGACACATCCAAACGACTACCTGCCGGCTTGATGCGCATAGCTAATACCTGACCATTCACATCTTTAACACTGATCCAGCAATCATCAGCGAAATCGATTAATAACCGCCCTACCCCAGATACACCTGCTGCTGAAACAGCTTCATTCTGAGTATCAGCAGTCTCCGCAGGCTTATCCACCTGAGCGGTCGCAAGCTCAACATTAGTCTGCGTGGTGATGGTCGTATCCGGCTCAGTATTTACGGTTACGTCAGCCTGCTCGACTGTAGATTCAGCAGCAACAGCTGTTTCCGCTGCAACATCCCGAACAGATTCTGCTGCTTGCTCAAGTACAGCCTCAGCATTCGCTAATACTTCATCAGCCTGATCTGTAACCGGCACATTGACAGGCTCAACTGCTATCGGAGGAAAACTATCTACTTCCGGTGCAGCTTCGATATTTAACTGCAGCGAATTATCACCTTCTGCTGGCATTTCCTGAACAGCCTCACCAGCAGGCCATAGGTCAGACAATAATTCAGGATTACTTTGTGTTTTCCACCACCAGACAGATACACCGATCAGCGCCAGCAAAATAACCCAGGTAAAAATTCTTACCGCAAAGTCACCAGACTTCGCTTGCTGATCAACTTTACCAATCGCTCTGATTGGTCGACGACGTTGCTTTCCGCCCGGCGTAGTCAGCTCATCAAAAATAGCCAGATAACGATCTGCATCTAAGCCTAATAACTTGGCATAGCTCTGAATATAACCTCGCGCAAAGACCATACTGGGAAGCTGTTCAAACTCTGCTGTTTCCAATGCCTGTATATATCGCAACGACAAACGCAGCTCCTGAGCCACATCATCCTGAGAACGGCCACTAACTTCCCGCGCCTGGATCAGCTCATCAACAGGAAAAACAAGCTCATGCAGTTCCGCTTCGCCATTTTGTGATTCTTTTCTACTCACCGAGATGACTCCTTATACTCACGGTATTCTTGCGAATCTGGGAATAAATTCTTAAGAATCAAACCATAAGTTGCCGCACTAATCGAATTATTTTTGATTCTGGAGATACGAATGCCTAACCAAAGACTCTTTGCGTAATGTTCGACCTGACGGTTATCAACCAACTCACCGAAGCGATCAAAATACACAATCGCCTCATCAGTCTGCTGTTCAGTTAACAAAGTTTCAGCCAGTTCGATTAACGCCACAGGTCGGTTGGGATTCAATGTCAGACTACGCTTAAAAGCATTCTCAGCTGCAGGATAACGCTTAAGGTTCTGATAACAGCGCCCTAAGTTTTCAAATGCCTGCGCACGTTGCGCATAAAAAGGATCTTCTGTTGCTCTGCCAAGCTCTTTACAGGCTTGCTCATAACGCTCCTGACTAAACAGGAAAGCTCCGTAATTATTGTGCACAACTGCATTATCGGGAGCGATAGACACAGCTTTTTCGAAATACGACTCCGCAAGACTCGCTTCCTGTTCCATTTGGAAAACCATAGCCAGCCCATTATAAGCCAGCTCAGCATTTGGATTTATCTGGGAAGCGCGGTGGAATGCTTGCTTTGCACTAGCATTATCGCCATCACGAAGATACTGAATGCCTAACTGTGTATAAGCCTCAGCAGCACTGTCATTCAGGTTTTCAGACGTCTGTGGAGTATTACCCGCGCAAGCTGCGAGCAGTACTGAAAACAGAACAACTAAACAGCTTTTCAATCGCGTGTCTCCTGACAAACTTAATGTTTAACTGGCTGCTGTACCTGTACCGCATCAGCAGGCGTTAATGGAATGTATTTCTCGCTGCGTCGGGTACGGTCCATAACCTGACCAACCAACTGTCCACAGGCAGCGTCAACATCATCACCACGGGTACGTCGCACTGTCGTGATAATACCGGCTTTCACAACTATCATTTTGAATGCCTGAATAGCATCTTCAGAAGGTCGCATATAATCCGAATTAGGAAAAGGATTAAAAGGTATCAAATTTAGCTTACAAGGCAAGCGTTTCAATACTTTAACTAACTCACGGGCATGTAACGGCTGATCATTTACCCCTTCTATCAAGGTATATTCAACCGTAACTACACGTTTATCGTTGAGGCTATCCATATAGCGGTTGCAGGCCGCAACCAACTCATCAATCGGATATTTCTTATTAATTGGCACAAGTTCATCACGCAGTGCGTTATTACCAGCATGCAGTGAGATAGCCAGAGATACATCAGTTACTTCACGAAGCTTATCGAGCGCAGGAACCACACCTGAAGTACTCAGGGTCACACGTCGCTTTGACAGGCCATAAGCATTGTCGTCCATCATTAAGTGAATAGCATCGACAACGTTTTCGAAATTCATCAGTGGTTCGCCCATCCCCATGAATACCACGTTAGTAACACGGCGGTCACCAGACGGATCAAAAGGACCAAAGGAACGAATTGCCACACGTACCTGCCCAATAATTTCGGCGGCACTCATATTGCGGTTAAATCCCTGCTTGCCTGTCGAACAAAAGCTGCAATCAAGGGAACAACCTATTTGCGATGACACACATAAAGTCGCACGGCCATTTTCCGGAATTAACACCGCTTCTACACAGGAGCCGCCTTCCAGCTTAATGACCCACTTACGGGTACCATCTTTTGAAATATTCTGAACTAATACTTCTGGCTCACGGATTTCTGCCACTGCTGACAGCTTTTCCCGTAAAGCCTTGCTGATGTTAGTCATCTCAGCGAAGTCGCTGACACCAAACTGATGGATCCACTTCAATACCTGGGTAGCACGGAACGGCTTCTCGCCAATGCTATGAAAATATTCAGCCAGCTTTTGTGGCGAATGTCCCAGTAAATTAACTTTTTCTGTGGCTTCAGTCATATCTCACCTAACATCTTAAAACAGTGGGCCGAAACACAATGTTCCGGCCCAACAGGAATTACTTACCGAAGAAGTAAGCAATTTCACGCTCAGCAGAAGCCAGAGCGTCAGAACCGTGTACAGCATTCGCATCGATAGACTCAGCGAAATCGCGACGGATAGTACCTTCCGCAGCTTCCTGTGGGTTAGTTGCACCCATCAGCTCGCGGTTCAGTGCAACAGCATTTTCACCTTCCAGAACCTGTACAACAACAGGACCAGAAGTCATGAAAGCAACCAGATCACCGAAGAATGGGCGTTCTTTATGCTCTGCGTAGAAACCTTCAGCTTCAGCTTGAGACAAAGATTTCATCTGCATTTCAACCACTTTCAGACCAGCTTCTTCAAAACGAGAAACGATCTTACCAACAACGTTTTTAGCAACTGCGTCGGGCTTAATGATTGAAAAAGTACGTTCGATAGCCATTTGCTATAGATCCTCTTAAATTTTAGGACACAAGGGATATTAGAAAAACGCGCCATTATACGTCATGCATCTGACAGATAACAGCATCCACAAAGACGAAAAAGCCCGCTTTTGCGGGCTTTCTTACTGCGCTTACTCGCGCTCTTCGATCCAGGCCATCTGGATGGCCTCCAGAATCTTTTCGCCACAGCGATCAGGATCGTCATCAAAGCCTTCCAGCGCCATTACTGACTCATATAAATCAGGAAAACTCACTGTCAGCGGATCGGTATCCGGATACTGCTCATCAAGCTCGATGACAATATCGTGTATATCTACCCATTTAAAAGACATGTATTTTCACTCCCGCCTTAATGGCGTTCAGAAACCTGATTGATAGTGTACTTGGGAATTTCTACAACCAGATCTTCTTCGCCTACTACAGCCTGACAGCTAAGACGTGATTCCGGTTCAAGACCCCAGGCCTTGTCCAGCATATCATCTTCCAACTCATCAGACTCTTCCAGGCTGCTAAAGCCCTCACGAACAACCACATGACAGGTAGTACAAGCGCATGATTTTTCACACGCATGTTCAATTTCAATACCCTCAGCCCAGGCTGCATCACACACCGTTACACCCGGTTCAGCTTCAATAACCTTACCTTCAGGGCACAGCTCGTCATGGGGTAAGAAAATAATTTGCGGCATTACATATCCCCTTCAATATCATCAACACTCTGACCTTTGAGTGCTTCTTTTATACTTAAATCCATACGTCGGGCAGCAAAGAAATCACTGGCCTTAGCCAGCTCTTTAACACCCTTTTCAATGAGTTTGTGATTAGTACCCTGACGTAATTGTAACAACAGCGCCATCTGCTCACGTAAATGCTGTAATTCTTCTACGCTCAAAAGTACGTCACCGTCAGCGGTAATCGCCTGCTCAAGCGAAATCAGAATGCGATCGGCCTCTACCTGCTGTTCACGCAAACTACGGGCATGCATATCTTCTTCAGCATTACTGTAAGAAGCCTTGAGCATGTCAGCTATTTCGTTATCTGCCAGACCATAAGAAGGCTTAACCTGAATTTCGCTAACAACACCACTGGACAACTCTTTTGCAGAAACGCTTAGCAAACCATCAGCATCAACCTGGAAAGACACCCGAATCTTCGCTGCACCTGCAGCCATCGGCGGAATACCGCGTAACGTAAAACGTGCCAGAGATCGGCAATCATCGACCAACTCACGCTCGCCCTGAACAACATGAATCACCATACCATTCTGACCATCCTGGTACGTTGTGAAGTCCTGTGCTTTAGCCACTGGAATAGGCGTATTTCTGTGGATAACTTTTTCAGTCAGCCCACCCATAGTTTCAAGACCAAGCGACAGCGGTAACACATCAAGCAGCAACATTTCGCTATCCGGCTTATTACCGGCAAGCAAGTCAGCCTGAACAGCAGCTCCCACAGCGACAACACGATCCGGATCGATATCTACATGCGGAGCACGTTTAAAATAAGTTTCAACACGTTCACGGACAGCAGGTACACGGGTGCTTCCGCCAACCAGGACCACTTCAGATACTTCTTCTAAAGTAATTCGCGCATCTTTCAAGGCACGACGACACGCCGATAAAGTTTTCTTCACCAAGCCGTCAATCAGACCATCAAACACTTCACGGGTCACAGAAAGCGATGGCGAACCATCAAGCAGCTCAAAGACAACATCTACAGAATCATTTGCTGACAGCTGCTCTTTCACCCAGCGGGCACGACCGGTCAGCTCACGCGACTGGCGGGCATCAATATCTTCAAGCCGAAGCTGATCTTTAAACCAATGAGCCAGTGCAAGATCAAAGTCATCACCACCTAGCGCACTGTCGCCGCCGGTAGAAAGCACTTCGAAAACACCTTTATTTAAGCGCAGGATAGAGATATCAAATGTGCCACCGCCCAAATCATAAACAGCGATAACACCTTCCGCGCCTTCATCAAGCCCGTAAGCCACAGCAGCTGCGGTTGGCTCATTCAGTAAGCGCAGTACCTTGATACCCGCCAGCGTTGCTGCGTCTTTTGTTGCCTGACGCTGCGCGTCATCAAAATATGCAGGCACTGTAATTACAGCACCTTGCAGCTCTCCGGCAAGCGTCTCTTCAGCACGCATTTTCAGATCAGTAAGAATGTCAGCAGAAACCTGCACCGGACTTTTGTTACCGGCAACAGTTTCAATATATGGCATTCCACCATCAGCAGGTGCAAAGCGATATACAGCCTGACCATCCAGCTCTTTCAGATCATCAATACCACGCCCCATGAGACGTTTAACAGAAACAATAGTATTGAATGGATCTGTTGCTGCCTGCGCAAGCGCCGCCGCACCTACTTCCAATTGTGTTTCGGTGTATCGCACAACTGAAGGCAATAAATGCTTACCGTCTAAATCAGGCAAAGTCACTGCTTCACCATTACGAACAGCAGCCACTAATGAATTGGTTGTACCTAGATCAATACCCACTGCCAGCTTGCGCTGATGGGGTTCCGGGGTTTGCCCCGGTTCTGCTATCTGCAATAAGGCCATAATGATTAATCGTAAAGTTTATCTTCAAGCGCTTCTACATCCCGCTCCAGCTTATGTATGAACTGCATCTTTCGTACAGTCATCGCTGCAGCCGGATAATCGGCCTGATCATAAAGGTTTTGGAATTCTTCGCGCAAAGCCTGCTGCTGCTCAGCAACTTCAGCGTACATCTCTTCAACTGCGGTATCAGGATCGTCAGCATCGGCAATATCTTCAACGGCTTCACGAAGTTCCATTTGCTGCATCAGAAACATTGGATCCAGCTGCACTGAAGATTCTGCATATGTATCCTCGCCTTTCAGCGAAAGCAGATACTGAGAGCGAAGCAGTGGCGACTTTAACGTGGCAACAGCCTCATTAAGATACGCGGTATACTGGACGGAAAGACGGCGTTCATGGTCAGCAAGATGCGCAAACTTGTCCGGGTGCAGTGTTTTCTGCAACTCACGACTGCGCTCAGACAAAACCTGCAAATCGAGCTGATAGCTCTCAGGCAGACCAAGAAACTCGAAATAATTCTGTTTAATATCCATGCAAGAGCCGGCAGATACGATTCAGCCGTTGTGGCCCAAAACACATCGGGCTGACACAGCGGCTGAAAAAAGAAATGGGTGTTTAAAGAACCATAAACAGGCTCAGATATTGAAGCTTTCGCCGCAACCACACTCGTTTTTAACGTTAGGATTGTTAAATTTAAAGCCTTCGTTCAGACCTTCTTTAACAAAATCTAACTCGGTACCATCAAGATAAAGCAGGCTTTTAGGATCAATGACAATTTTGACGCCTTCTGCCTCAAATACTTTATCCTCATCCTGCACAGCATCAACAAACTCTAATACGTATGCCATACCAGAACAGCCAGAAGTTCTAACTGCCAGACGAATACCAGCGCCATGTCCACGGGACTGAAGATAACCATTCACATGATTGGCCGCAGCACTGGTCATTGTGATTGCCATAGACTTACTCCTCAAATACCGATCTGCGCCCAGTTACCCGGGCGCTATACAGACTTACTTAGCCTGCTTTTCTTTATAGTCAGCAACCGCTGCCTTAATCGCATCTTCAGCCAGCACTGAACAGTGAATTTTCACTGGTGGCAAAGCTAGTTCTTCTGCAATTTTAGTATTTTTAAGCTCAGCTGCTTCATCCAGCGTCATACCTTTAACCCACTCTGTTACCAGAGAGCTTGAGGCAATCGCGGAACCACAACCGTAGGTTTTAAACTTAGCGTCTTCAATAACGCCTTCATCGCTAACCTGGATTTGCAGACGCATCACGTCACCACATGCAGGTGCACCCACCATGCCTGTACCAACGTTGCTGCTCTTATCATTCATCTTACCGACATTACGCGGGTTCTCGTAATGATCGATTACCTGATCACTGTAAGCCATAACGACCTCCTCAGTTTGACCTCATCATCCAAGCTAATGCTTAGTGATGAACCCATTCAACCTTGCTTAAATCAACACCGTCTTTGTACATGTCCCACAGAGGCGACAATTCGCGCAGCTTAGAAACCGCAGTACGAATTTGTTCAACAGCATCGTCAATATCTTTTTCTGTAGTAAAACGCCCGATAGAGAATCGAATCGAGCTGTGCGCCATTTCGTCATTCAGACCTAATGCACGCAATACATATGAAGGCTCAAGGCTTGCAGATGTACATGCAGAACCAGAAGATACCGCCAAATCTTTCAGCGACATTAACAGTGACTCACCTTCTACGTAGTTGAAACTCACGTTCAGGTTACCGATGTAACGCTGATCAACAGAACCGTTGATGTGGATTTCTTCCATATCTTCGATTGCATCCCAGAAACGATTACGCAGAGCAGTAATCTTATCTTTATCCAGCTGCATATCAGTTTTAGCCAGTCGCGCTGCTTCACCCATACCAACAATCTGATGAGTTGCCAGAGTGCCGGAACGCATGCCACGCTCATGACCACCACCGTGCATCTGCGCCTCAAGACGAACACGAGGCTTACGGCGTACGTACAATGCACCAATCCCTTTAGGACCGTACATTTTGTGACCAGAGATAGAAATCAGATCAACTTTCATGGCAACAACATCAATATCAACTTTACCAGCACCCTGTGCTGCGTCGACATGGAATAAAACGCCATTACTACGGGTAATTTCACCGATTGCGGCAATGTCGTTGATAACACCAATTTCGTTGTTCACGTGCATAATGGATACCAGAATAGTATCTTCACGCAACGCTTCAGCCACAGCTTCAGGGCTGATAATACCGTCGACGTCCGGGTCAAGGTATGTAACCTCAAAACCTTCACGCTCTAACTGGCGACAGGTATCCAAAACAGCTTTATGCTCAATTTTGGATGTAATAATGTGCTTGCCTTTTTTCGAGTAAAAATGCGCAACACCTTTGATCGCCAGGTTATCTGACTCAGTCGCACCGGACGTCCAGACAATCTCACGCGGGTCAGCGTTAAGCAGGTCAGCAACCTGTCGGCGAGCAGTTTCAACTGCTTCTTCTGCTTTCCAGCCATAAAGATGAGAACGGGAAGCCGGATTACCGAAATTACCTTCGATTGTCAGACATTCAATCATCTTTTCTGCTACCCGGGGATCAACCGGAGTAGTGGCTGCGTAGTCAAAATAAATTGGCAACTTCATTACATCAACTCTCCAAAAACGTCTCTTACTCAGAGACTAGGCGCTCACTTTCGCCTCGATTAAACTCGTATCTATTAACGTCTGCTGTTCACGATCCTGACGTTTTGCAACGGCCTGTACATCTTGGCGGGCCATTAAATCAGCCAGACTAATCTGGCTTAAAAAATCATGTATCTGGCTACTCAAATCACACCAGAGATGATGGGTCAAACAAGTATTACCACCCTGGCATCCGCCTGTATGGCCTCCGCCTGTATGCCCGCAACCCGTAGCATCAACTGACTCATTAACCGCATCTATCACTTCAGCAACATCAATTGCATGTTGCTCACGGTTAAGCTGATAACCACCACCTGGGCCACGCACACTGCGTACCAGTTCATTACGACGTAACTTAGCGAAAAGCTGTTCCAAATAAGACAGGGAAATTCCCTGACGCTCAGATATATCCGCCAGGCTGATAGGACCATCACTCGCATGAAGCGCAAGATCCAGCATCGCGGTAACCGCATATCTGCCTTTAGTTGTTAATCGCATAAAATACTTCCCTCACCCCAAACTGAGCACGCCGGGGATTATGCAATACCCTAGTATTTTAGTCAATTATATAACCAAGTAATTCACTCGGCTTTTTAATAACAGCTTTTACTAAGTAAATAACCTGCATCATAAAGTTAAATTCGTGCGATAAAATACCGCCTCCACAAGAGGGGCGGCGAGATTCTAGCACCTTTTAGGGCACGACTAAACGTCTGTATCTGACTTCTTAAGACGTTTCTGCGTGGCTGTTAAAATCCCCCGCAAAACATTTACTTCTATTTTGTCAGGCAGCGCTCGCAAAAATAACCGCCGAAGCCGGGGCATAAGCTGGCGAGGATTTTCCGGATCAAGAAACTCAATATCTATCATGGTTTGTTCAAGATGCTCGAACATTCGCTCCAGCTCTTGCATGTCAGCCTGATCCACATCCCACTCAGTACCCCACTGAGGCTTATCATCTGCCACATCCTGCTGCAAGACAGCCATACGTAACTCATAACAAATAACCTGAACAGCAGCACCAATATTCAGTGAACTGAACGACTCATCGGTAGGAATATGCACGTGATAATGACAACGCTGCAACTCTTCATTGGTCAGACCACGATCTTCACGGCCAAAGACAATCGCCATCTTCTGATTTTCACCCAACCCGGTAGCAACACCAGCAAGCTCACGCGGATTCAGCAACGGCCAGGGAATATTGCGACTACGGGCACTGGTACCCACAACCAGATGACAATCCGCAAGCGCCTCATCCAGCGAACTGACAACTTGTGCCTTATCGAGCAAGTCAGTTGCCCCCGAAGCTCTTGCAAAAGCATCTTCGTCAGGAAATATTTTTGGTTCGACCAGGCACAACTCACCCAGCCCCATATTCTTCATCGCCCGGGCAACCGCACCGATATTTCCGGGATGCGTGGTATTTACCAATACTATTCGTATATTTTGCAGCATCAATTTCAGACTTATAGGGTTAAAAAGGCGATTATTTTACCAGAACTTGCCAAGTATTCGCGGTTTGTTGTTCTTTATCGGGGTAAGATTTTGCTATAATCGCGCTCTTTGATTTCTTACCCTCCCTACGACTGGTATTAGATAGATGCAACCGATGGTAAATATCGCCCTGCGCGGCGCACGCATTGCAGGTGAACAAATCGCCCGCGCAGTGGAACGACTCGACCTGATTAAGTCCGAACAATCAAGTGTCAGTGACTTTTTCGAAGAAACCTGCATCCAGGCAGAAAAAGCGATTGCCAGCACAATCCAGAAAGCCTATCCAGACCACGAAGTTAATGGTGAGTTCACCGGCCAGCACGCTGCTGACGGCAACCCGGCCATCACCTGGCAGGTTAATCCTATCGACAGCACCAGCAACTTTGCCAATGGCGTACCTGTATTTGCTCTGAGCATTGCAGGCTACCAACGAGGCAGACTTGAACACGCCATTGTACTTAACCCAATGAATGGCGAAGAATTCACCGCCAGCCGTGGCCGTGGTGCTCAATGCAACGGAAAGCGCCTGCGTGTAAGCAACCTTAAAACCCTGCAAGGCGCACTGGTTGCAAGTAATTACTTTGGTCGCAACCAGAAGCAACATCTTGAGTCATTTCAACGCGTATTCAGCAACATCACTCTGGAAGACGGCAGCATCTACAATGCAGGCTCCCCGGTACTGAATATGGCATACACTGCCGCAGGTCGATTTGACGGTTTCTTCCAGTTTGGTATGAAAGGCGCCGACATGGCTGCCGGCACCCTACTTGTTCAAGAATCTGGCGGGTTACTATCTGACTTTAATGGTGGCAATTCTCACACCCAGAATGGCAACCTTATTGTAGGTAATCCAAAAATGCTTAAAGCACTGCTTAAGAGCATTCACCCAGCAGTTAGCGATGAACTAAAGTAACTTTTAGTCTTTTTAAAACCGGCTACATGCCGGTTTTTTATTGCCCACAATTTGCTACGACCACAAAAAAACCAGCCGAAGCTGGTTTTTTAGATCAATGTTCGGTCAGCAGACCAAACACTTCAAGAAACTGTTAAGCATCAAACGGATGACGCAAAACAATTGTCTCTACACGATCAGGACCTGTAGAAACAATATCAATTGGCGCATTGATCAATGCTTCAAGACGCTTAATGTAAGCACGTGCGTTTTCAGGCAACGCCTCCAGAGTCTGAGCACCCAGAGTATTCTCACTCCAGCCAGGCAGAGTTTCATACACAGGCACAATAGCCTCGTAATCTTCACTTCCTGTCAGAGAGTAAACAGCGTTACCCTGTGCATCTTTATAACCAACACACACTTTAATCTCTTCCAGACCATCCAGAACATCCAGCTTAGTCAGACAGATACCGGATACTGAGTTAACCTGAATTGCGTGCTTAAGCGCAACCGCATCAAACCAACCACAACGACGCGCACGACCAGTAGTCGCACCAAACTCATGCCCCTTAGTACCCAGATGATTACCAACTTCGCAATCCAGCTGAGTCGGGAATGGACCAGAACCAACACGAGTTGTATAGGCCTTAGTAATACCCAGAATATAATCCAGGTACAAAGGACCGAAACCACTACCGGTAGACGTACCACCCGCAGTTGTATTAGAAGACGTTACATAAGGGTATGTACCGTGATCGATATCCAACAATGAACCCTGCGCACCTTCAAACATGATGTTATCACCACGTTCACGGTATTCATGCAATTTAGAAGTCACATCCATAACCATTGGACGCAATACTTCAGCCATCGCCAGAGACTCTTCAAGCACTTTCTCGTAGCTTACAGGCTCAGCGTTATAATAGTTTTGCAGCATGAAGTTATGGTATTCCATTACTTCTTTTAGCTTTGTAGCAAAACGCTCACCATTCATCATGTCATCAAGACGCAGACCACGACGGGCAACTTTATCTTCATACGCTGGCCCGATACCACGACCAGTTGTTCCAATCTTGGCGTTACCGCGAGCAACTTCACGCGCCTGATCAAGCGCGACATGATATGGCAGGATCAGCGGACAAGCAGGACTGAGACGCAAACGCTCACGAACCGGAACACCACGCCCTTCCAGCTCTTTCATTTCCTTCAGCAATGCTTCAGGAGACAGCACTACGCCGTTGCCTATCATGCAAAGAACATTTTCACGCAGAATACCTGACGGAATCAGGTGAAGAACTGTTTTCTCACCATCAATTACCAGAGTGTGACCTGCGTTATGACCGCCCTGAAAGCGCGCCACGGCAGTAGCCTGATCAGTTAAAAGGTCAACAATCTTACCTTTACCCTCATCGCCCCACTGCGTTCCTAAAACAACGACATTTTTACCCATGCTAGTCTCTAAACGTTTAACTCAATCTAATTTCAAGCGGTTACAGGCTCTGCAGAACCCAAACCCCATCCTGCTGCACCAGTTGCTGCGCGAATACAACATCATCAGACGCTGCACCATCGAGCTGCTGCACAACTCGCTTACCGGTCGTGCGAAGTTCACTGATCGCCTTTAACAACCCAGCATCGCTGCCGGCTGACGCCAGTATTGCACCATCCTGCTGACACTGCAGAGCAGAAAGCTCAACCAATGTCTTAAGGTCAGCACTAAAACCTGTTGCCGGGCGAGCCCGGCCAAAATCACGCCCAACTTCATCATAACGACCGCCTTTAGCAATCGCCTGACCAAAGCTTGGCGTATACGCACCGAAAACGATTCCGGTGTGATAGTTATAACCACGTAACTCACTCAGGTCGAAATACAAATCTACCTGCGGATAACGCTGACCAATCTGCTCAGCTATCTGACGCAAATAATCCAGCGCCGGTACAACGGCATCACTAATTGCCGCAAAGCTCTCCTGAGCAGCATCCAGCACTTCAATACCACCATGCAACGCAGGCAGTTTAGCCAGCATTGCCGCCTGATCAGCTGACAGATCAACCTTACTCAGAAAACGCTGAATCTCAGGCATATCTTTACGCTGCAGCAATTCAAAGTAATCACTTTCCTGCGCATCAGTAAGCCCTGCACTGGCAATCAGCCCACGATAAATGCCCACATGCCCTAAATCGATACTCAATTCCTGATTAACACCCAGCACATGCAGGGTCTCAAGCATCAGAGAAATAATTTCTACATCACTTGCCAGGCCAGAGTGACCAAATAACTCAGCACCGACCTGTAAAGGATTTCGTGACGCCAGCGGATTCGCTGGCAATGTATGCAGCACTGTACTGCAATAACAAAGACGATTAGGACCATCATTTTTCAGGCGATGCGCATCAATACGCGCAACCTGCTGGGTAATATCTGCACGGATACCCAACATCCGACCTGTCAACTGATCAGTCACTTTAAAAGTATTCAGATCCAGGTCACGACCAACACCACTTAATAAAGAGTCCAGGTGTTCGATCATTGGCGTCATGACTAATTCATAACCCCAGGTATTATACATATCTAGCACTTGCCGACGGGCCGCTTCAACCTGACGCGCCTGTGGTGGCAAGACTTCTTTGACGCCGTCTGGTAATAACCAGCGATCTGCCAAGGCCATGCAACTCTCCTAATCGATAGATCAGTTAATCATATACAGCATGCACAGACCTGCCAGCATGCTGATTAAACCGGTTATCCGCAGCGCATTATCACTAATTCTCGCTAACTGCTGGACCAACCTTCGCCAGCGTCCGGGATAAAGAAATGGTACTACTCCTTCGATTATCAGCATCAGGCTTAAACCGATTAAGAGTGGCTGCCAAAGCTCTGCCCACATAACGCCTCTCACAAAACCGCATAAAAAAACCGGGCTTTAACCCGGTTACAGAATTCTACCACGGAACAGGGCAAATAGTGCAGCCTATTCCGGGTAAAAATTAATCAAAGGTAGCAATTATTGCTGCAGGTTTGGCTGATTCAGATAACGGAAGAATTCACTGTCCGGTTCCAGAATCATTACATCGCCCTGCTGATTAAATGCTTCTTTATATGCATTCAGACTACGGTAGAAAGAATAGAATTCCGGGTCACGGCTATATGCACTCGCATAGATACCTGCTGATTCCGCATCACCTTCACCACGCAGCTCCTGTGCATCACGGTAAGCCCCTGCTTCGATAACCGTTTTCTGACGATCGGCGTCAGCACGGATACCTTCTGCAAGCTCCTGACCACGGGAACGCAGTTCACGCGCTTCACGCTCTCGCTCTGTACGCATACGGTCGTATACAGAGTTAGATACTTCCTGCGGCAGATCGATTTTCTTAACCCGAATATCAATCAGCTCGATACCCAGCTCATCACGGGTGGTCTGACTCAGAGAATCTGTCAGCTCAACCATCAACTGATCACGCTCACCGGACACTACTTCTGTCAGGGTACGCTCACCAAACTGCGCACGCAGACCCGCATCCACACTAGGGAACAAACGTTCAGCAGCACGGAACTGATCACCGGAAGTTGCTGTGTAGTAAGTTTGCGGATCAATAACACGCCATTTAATGAACGAATCAACCACCAGACGCTTCTTCTCAACCGTCAAATACGACTGAGGCTGTGCATCCAATGTTAATACCCGGCCATCAAACTTACGCACCTTATTAATGATCGGAAACTTCACATGGAGACCAGGCTGAATATTTGGATTAACAATCTCACCAAATTTCAGCAGTACCGCACGATCAGTCTCTTTAATGATATACAGCGAATTAGACGCCAGTACGACCAACAATAGCGCAACAACTACGCCTGCCATAGATTTACCTGACATTATCGAGTCTCCCGTCGAGTTGTTTGCTGACGCTGACGCAACTGCTCAATCACCTGATCAGTAATATCACGAATATTATCGTTACTCAGACGAGCACCACTGCCTGAACGATTAAAATCAACCGGTGCCTGACGGCGCTCTGCCAACTTATCCAATGGCAAATACATCATGTTATTACCGCCTTCTACATCCACTAACACCTTGGAGTTATTCGACATAACTGTTTCCATGGCATCCAGATACAGACGCTCCCGGGTTACACCCGGTGCTTTCAAGTACTCACCTAGTAGCGCTTCAAAACGCTGCGCATCACCTTGTGCCTGAGCAACTACCTGCTCACGATACGCACTTGCTTCTTCTTTCATCCGCTGTGCGATACCACGCGCTTCAGGGATAATACCATTACGGTAAGATTCAGCTTCGTTCATCACTCGCTGCTCATCCTCACGTGCCTTGATTACATCATCAAATGCATCCTGAACCTGAGACGGCGCCTTAACTTCCTTAATGTTCACCTGACTGATCCGCAAACCAGTCTGATAATCTTCCATATACTGCTGCAGACGAGCTTTAACGTCTGTACCCAGAATCTCACGACCTTCTGTCAGAATAGAATCCATTTCAGACCCACCAACAATATGACGTAAGGCAGACTCGGCAGCATTCGCTAAACTTGCTTCCGGATCACGCACCTTCAACAGATAATTCTTAGGGTCAGAGATGACATACTGAACAGTAATAGAAACGTCTACAATATTCTCATCTTCGGTCAGCATCAGCGATCGATGATCATAAGCGTTTACCCGGGTAACATTTACCTGAGTAACCTGATCAATCAAAGGTGGGTTCCAGTGCAGCCCAGGCATTACAGTTTCACTGTACTTACCCAAAGTCAGAACAACACCACGCTGCTGCTGATCCACGGTATAAACACCAAAACCAGCCCAACCAAGCAGCAGTATTACTATCAAGATACCAAACAGGCCACCTGAAGGTGCTGCAGATTTACCACCGGAGCCACCAGACTTATTCGATTTACCGAAAATGCCATTTAGTTTTTCCTGCAGTTTTTGCAGCGCTTCATCAAGATCAGGAGGCCCCTGATCATTGTTGCCACCACCGTTACGCTTACCACCAGAGTTCCAGGGATCCTGATTATTCCCGTTACCGCCAGGCTCATTCCAAGCCATACTGTTCTCCGCTCTAAACCATTAATACTTTGTCTTTACCGAATACACAGGCAAAGCACCAAAAACTACAAAAAGTGTATGTAGGTTAATCATAGTATGCAACGCCTTAAATACGCTGCTTACTTTTAAAATTCAAATATTTGCCGTCACTGTAGCCACTCTGGTTTATTGACATCCAGCCCAAAGTAACGTTCCGCCGGTATACTTGCTTTACTGAGAATCTGCATAAAGTCTTTACGCTGCAAACGCACTTCCAGATGACTTTCACCCGCCTCATCATACGACTCATTCAATACAGCACCCTGACCATACAGCAGAGCACGGAATGCCCCTTCGGACGGCGCCACCTGAATTGAATCGTGAAAAAGGTCGTCAGCAAGACGCTCTGAAATAGCCTGAAACAGCAACTCTGTTCCCTGCCCAGTGGCTGCAGATACCCAAACCCGAATAGGCATACCTTCATCATTACGGTCGATACGCGGCTCAATGCCTTCCATTCGGTCTATTTTGTTATAAACCTCAAGACAAGGCACATCATCCGCTTTTATTTCCGCCAGCACAGCATTCACTTCATCGATATGTTCCTGACGGTCCTCATCGAACGCATCAATCACATGTAACAACAAAGTCGCTTCAGTCGTTTCCTGCAAAGTTGCCCGAAACGCTTCAACTAACTTGTGCGGTAAATGACGAATAAAACCTACCGTATCAGCCAGAATCGCCTGACCAACATCCGCCACCTCAATACAACGCAAAGTTGGATCTAGTGTCGCGAACAACTGATCAGCGGCATACACTTCTGCTTCCGTCAGCTGATTGAACAGCGTTGACTTTCCAGCATTCGTATATCCCACCAGAGACAAACCCGGTACCTCAGCGCGACTACGGGCACGACGCCCCTGATCTCGCTGCTTGCGGACTTTTTCCAGACGCTTCAGAATGCTTTTAATTCGGGCACGCAGTAACCGGCGATCGGTTTCCAGCTGGGTTTCACCCGGGCCACGTAAACCGATACCGCCTTTCTGACGTTCAAGGTGTGTCCAACCTCGGATAAGGCGTGTAGACATATGCTCCAGCTGAGCCAGCTCCACCTGAAGTTTACCTTCATGGGTGCGGGCACGCTGAGCAAATATATCCAGAATCAGACCGGTACGGTCCAGCACCCGGCACTGCAACTCTCTTTCGAGGTTACGCTCCTGGCCTGGGCTAAGTGAATTATTGAATATAACCAATTCGGCATCATACTGATGCACCATTGCCTTCAACTCTTCGACCTTACCGCTACCGATAAATAATTTCGGACTAGGCTTATGGCGACTACCTGTAAGAATATCTACAGGATCGGCGCCAGCAGAAAGCGCGAGTTCTTCCAACTCTTTCGGGCTTTCCCGGTCCGCCTCATCAGCCATATCTATGTGGACAAGTATGGCGCATTCGCCAGACTCAGGACGCTCAAAAAACAAATAGAACCTCAGTCAGCCGATTCATCACCCTGCGGTAACTTAACCGGACGTGCCGGTACCACAGTTGATATTGCATGTTTATAGACCATCTGGCTGACAGTATTTTTAAGCAGGATTACAAACTGGTCGAATGACTCAATCTGTCCCTGTAGCTTGATACCATTTACCAAGAAAATAGAAACGGGTACGCGCTCTTTACGCAGTACGTTCAGATAAGGGTCTTGTAAAGATTGCCCTTTTGACATTGGAAGCTCCTTCCTGTGAATCGATAAAATAAAATATGCGCAATTCAAATCCTGTTAGAAATACTGCGCATCTGACCGCCTCAAAAAAGCCGGACGGTCCGAAAAATTCAAGCTACAGCATTATATAATGCCACCCTCTAACAATTTCAAGGCATTATTGGTTAAATTTGGATCATTTGAAGCTAAAGTTTTCAAATCAGGCCAACTACGCAACCAAGTTATCTGTCGTTTAGCCAGTTGTCGGGTAGCAACTATGCCTTTCTGGATCATAGTTTCATGGTCCCACTGCCCCTGAAAATGCTCCCACATCTGCCGGTAACCGACACAGCGAATGGATGGCATACTGGCATCAAGATCACCGCGCTCCCATAACGCCCGAACCTCTGCTTCAAAACCTTGTTCCAGCATTATATGAAAACGCTGTTCTATCCTCTGATGCAGCACAGAACGTTCGGTTGGCATGACACACAAAGACTGCATGTTATAGGGTGCACGGGAAGCTTCCTGAGTCTGCCAGTGTTCAGTCATACTTTTACCCGTCAGTTCATAAACCTCCAGAGCCCGCTGCAATCGTTGCGGATCATTTGGATGAATACGGGCCGCAGATACCGGATCAACCTGTTTCAGGCGATCATGCAAACGCTCCCAGCCAAAGCTATTCGCTTCATCTAAAAGCCGCTGACGAACGCTCTGATCAGCTTCAGGCATATCAGCCAGACCTTTCATTAACGCCTGGTAGTAAAGCATGGTACCGCCTACCAGCAGTGGTATTTTGCCTTTGCTGGTTATTTCAGCCATATGCTGCAAAGCATCTCTTCGGAAATCTGCCGCAGAATACGCCTCAGAAGGATCTAGAATATCAACCAGACGATGTGGATAGCGTGCCAACAGCTCAGCTTCAGGTGTAGCTGTACCTATATTCATCTGGCGATAAATCATCGCAGAATCAACACTTATTATTTCACAGTCCAGCAGATCACAAAGCGCCATTGCAAGATCGGTTTTACCTGCAGCCGTTGGGCCCATAAGGAAAATTGCCGGCGGTAAAGACGTCGTCACTTAGTACTCCAAAAATCAAAATCTGTTAAATCTAAACGACAGAACGGTCTTACTGACCGCGCATAAACAGGCCATCAAGCTCCTGCATAGACATCTGAGTCCAGGTCGGACGGCCGTGGTTACATTGTCCACTACGCTCAGTTTGTTCCATATCACGCAATAAGGCATTCATTTCGGGCAAAGTCAGTTGACGGTTAGCCCTCACAGAACCATGGCACGCCATAGTCCCCAATAATTCATTCACATGCTCCTGAACTTTACGGCTATTACCAAACTGCTGCATATCCGCGATCACGTCCAGAATCAGCTTAGTTACATCACCGTTTGCCAGTGCCACCGGAACCTGGCGAATAACAATGGTTTCTTCGCCCATCCGGGCAATCTCAAAACCTAGCTGCCGGAACACTTCATGCTGCTCTTCAGCACAATCTGCTTCGCCACTGCTAACAGCCATACTGACAGGTACCAGCAGTGGCTGACTGCGCACGCCTTCAGCCTCATATGCTGTTTTCATCCGCTCATAAACAATTCGTTCATGTGCCGCATGCATATCGACTACTACCAGACCAATATCGTTTTGCGCCAGAATGAATACACCATGTAATTGGGCAACAGCATACCCCATTGGTGGACATTTCGTCTCATCCGCATCAGGCATTGCTATTCCGGTATTACCCATAACTGAAGCACTTGCCGCACCAGCCATCGGAGTGACTGCTGAATGCAATTGACCGTACTGCTGTATCTGCTCACGCACCTCACCGGACGAAGGCCGTTCAATCTGTGATGAAGACTGATAAAGCGGCATACGCCCCTGCTGAAAGCTCTGACCAACACCTGCAACGCCCGGTGAAGGCAAGAAATCACTGGTTGGTGCATTACCCCCAGCAGCAAGCACTGCTTCAGGAATACCTGCAGTGTCTTCTCCGGTCTGCGGTCGCATATCTGCAATTACCCGGTGCGTTGTTCTGAAAATAAAATCATGCACCAGACGGCTTTCACGAAAACGCACTTCATGCTTTGTCGGATGAACATTGACATCCACCAGCGCCGGATCAAGCTCCATAAATAACACGTAGGCCGGATGTCGACCATGAAACAGCACATCCTGATACGCCTGACGCAAAGCGTGGGATACGACCTTGTCACGAATAACCCGGCCGTTAACAAAGAAGTATTGCAAGTCCGCCTGACTCCGGGAAAAGGTCGGCAAGCCCACCCAGCCCCATAAGCGCAAACCTGATGCTTCCGCATTCACATCCACCCGCATCGATTCTTCAATAAAAGCGGGTGACATCAAGCTGGCAATTCGCCGCTCCTGCTCCGCTTCGCTCACAGCCGGACGTAACTGATGAATCACTTTCTGATTATGTCGCAGTGTAAAACCTACATCGAAGCGACTTAACGCCAAACGTTTAACCACTTCTTCCAAGTGCTTAAACTCGGTTTTCTCTGTCTTCATGAACTTACGGCGGGCAGGCGTATTAAAAAACAGATCCCGCATTTCAACCGTAGTTCCGGCAGGATGTGCAGCAGGCGAAATTTCCGCCACCATATCCCGGCCTTCGGTCTGAACCTGCCAGGCACTTTCCTGATCAGCAGTACGTGACGTCAGCGTTAGCCTTGAAACTGAACTGACGGATGCCAATGCCTCGCCCCGGAACCCCAGACTCTGCACCGCTTCAAGATCATTCAGATCGCGAATTTTACTGGTAGCATGACGGCTTAACGCCAGAGATAAGTCTTCTTTCTCGATACCGCTACCGTTATCCCGCAAACGGATTAGTTTTATACCGCCCTGTTCGATATCCAGTTCAATACGGTCAGCACCTGCATCAAGGCTATTCTCGAGAATCTCTTTAACTACGGACGCCGGACGCTCAACAACTTCGCCAGCCGCTATCTGGTTCGCCAGTCGTGGCGACAGTAAATGAATACGGGACATAAATTACACTCGGTACCGGAATAGAATTTTATCAGCAGTTATCAACTGGTTGGAATTTGCAGCACCTGACCAACACGGATATGATCCGCATTTTTCAGGCCGTTAGCTTTACGTAACGCTGTCATTGATACACCGTTACGACGGGCAATCACCGATAAAGTATCGCCTCTGACAACCTTATATTTTCCAGCAGTCGCTTTACGCTTGCTGCCACCCTGTTTCTGCCAGGCTAGGTAAGTCAGCGCCGGCGGTTTGGAAACAAAGTGGGCTTTAATACCAGCAAAAATCGCTTGCGCCATTTTCTTCTGATAGGACTTTGACTTTAGTTTTCTGGCTTCATCAGGATTAGTAATAAAACCCGTTTCAACCAAAATCGACGGAATATCTGGGGATTTGAGTACAACGAATCCAGCCTGTTCCACCCGCTTCTTATGCATTTTGGCAAAGCGGCTCATATTCTTGTGAACTGTTTCAGCAATTACCCTGCTGTCGCTACGACTCGCAGTCATCGACATATCCAGCAATACTTTTGCCAGGACATCATCTTTATCTTCAAGACTGACACTGCCAACACCACCAATCAAATCGGTGCTATTTTCCCGTTTAGCCAGCCAGCGTCCCATTTCACTGCTTGCTCCCCGCGGGGACAACACCCACACAGAGGCACCTTTCGCCCGTTTATCCTTGAAGCCATCTGCATGGATAGAAACAAACATATCAGCGTTATTTTTCCGCGCCCGGCTGGTGCGACTTCGCAAGCTGATGTAGTAATCTCCGTCACGGGTCAGCTGCGGTGTAAAACCGGGTTCTTTTTTCAGCAGTTTCTTCAGTTCCCGGGCAATCCCCAGAACCACATCTTTTTCTCTTTCACCCCGCGGGCCAACAGCCCCAGGATCATCACCACCATGACCAGCATCAATGGCGATTACCACATTACGTAATTTATCAGGGTTATTTGCCGTAGCAGTTTTCACCGTCTCAGCGACTTTTTCGGGCTGATATAAATCGACAACCAAACGGTGACCATACTTATCATTCGGGCTTAGCGCGAAGCTTTTTGCTCGAACATCCGACTTCAGATCCAACACAATGCGCAGATTTTTTTTATCTTTCGCACCACTACGGATACGTTGCACAGGACTCTTGGTGAGGTTCAGCTGTTTAAGATCTGCAGTAAATTTGGAATTTTCCACATCCAACACGATACGGTCGGGGTTCTTTAGCGTGAACAACTTATGATTAGCGCTTTTACTGAGATCAAAAACTAAACGGGCATGATCCGGTGCAATCCACAAACGTACGTTCTTAACATCAGCCGCATTCACTCCCACAGAAACAAACAAGCACAGTGAGATCAGGCTTAAGCTCGCAAGCTGCAGGGCAAAACGGGACACACGCAACATATTCAGTTTCATCTTCACTCGCTATCAAATTGCAGATTTGCCAACAATTGCTGACCTTTTAACGTCTGCGGCTGCAACTCAATCAGACGGCCTTCGTTCTGCACAGTAATATTCAGTAACATGTCTGCCGGCGGTAAAACGCCCTCACCTTTTTCCGGCCACTCGATAAGACAAAGCGCATTATCATGGAAGTAATCACGGACGCCAAAATACTCAAGCTCTTCAGGATCACCCAACCGGTAAAGATCGAAATGATAAATATCCCGATCCTCCAGCTCATATGGTTCTACTAATGTGTAGGTAGGACTCTTAACCGCACCTTGATGACCGGCACTTTGAATAATGCCACGGCACAGAGTCGTTTTACCCATACCCAAATCACCATTCAGGAAGACCACTCCACCTAAACCTGACGCCGCTAAACTGCCACCAAAAGCCACCATGGCAGCTTCGTCAGCGATAAAAAAACTTTGCAGTTGGTCACCTGACACCTTACTTACACCCTTTAATCTATCTGTCATTTTGGGGAAACGTTAACAACTTTCGGTAATTGTGCCAACAGATCAGTGGCTTGCATACCTCGCTGACCATCTTTTGCCGCCTCATCAGCCGCTTTTGCGTGTATATATACCCCAAGACGGGCAGCATCTATATATTCCAGCCCCTGCGCCAGCAACGCACCGACGATGCCACTGAGAACATCCCCCATACCACCTGTTGCCATCCCGGGATTACCTGCTGAACACAAATGCATAGCATCACCATCACAACTCAGCGTGCCAGCCCCCTTCAGCACCAGAGTTCCGCCAAAGCGGTCCTGTAAAGCTTCTGCTGCAGCAAAGCGATTGACCTGTACTTTGGCAGCGGAGGTTTCAAGCAAACGTCCGGCCTCACCCGGATGCGGAGTTAGTAACCAATTTGAATGCATTGTGCCATCAAGCTTTTCATTTATGACTAACAGATTTAGCGCATCAGCATCCATCACCAACGGTTTTTTATCCGCCCGACAGTTATCCAACACTGCCATTAACAACTGCTCCCCCCATGCGCTCTGCCCTAAGCCTGGCCCGACAACCACGACTGACGCTCGCTCAATTAACGCCGCGAGATCATGCCCGCTTCGCACCCCATGCGCCATAACCTCCGGCGCTCTGGTCAGCGCTGCTGTGACATGTTCCGACCGGGTTGCCAGGGTCACCAGGCCAGCGCCACTTCTGCCAGCTGCCTGAGCAGCCATAATCGCAGCACCACCCATGCCATGATCACCACCGATCACCAGCACATGTCCAAAATGGCCTTTATGACTGGATGTACCCCGTGCAGGCAAGAGCTCAGCCAGATCATCCTTACAGGTTCTGAAGCCACTGACAGGAATAGACTCATAGATATCGTCAGAAATACGCAGACTGTCGAAATGCAGATACCCACAGTGATCCACACCTTCATGGGTCAACATGCCTTGCTTCATACCGATAAAAGTAACCGTATGATCAGCGCGTACAGCATCACCTAATACCGCGCCGGTATCGCTGCATAAACCGGAAGGTATATCCACCGAAAGGACCGGCTTACCCTCCAGGTTTATCTGCCGGATAGCACCAACAAAAGGCTCCGCAACGACGCCACTTAAACCTGTGCCTAATAACGCATCAACAATGACATCACCCTGCAAAGACATACCCAAACGATAACGGTGGCACTCAACACCCTGATCACACATCCAGTCATATGCCTGACGAGCTTCACCCCGCAGTTGTACGGAAAAATCATCCATCCGGGCAACACAGATCACCTGCACCTGAATTCCCTGTTGCTGCGCTAATGCGGCCATGACAAAGCCATCGCCACCATTATTACCGGTACCACAGAGAATGCTTAATGAACTAACCTCCGGCCACTGATGCATCAGGCGGTCAAAAGCGACATGTCCGGCCCGCAACATCAGTTTGAAACCTGGCATTCCGGCACTGATCGCCGCAGCATCCAGTGCCCGGGTCAGTTCAGCTGTGTATAATGCAGCGGGTAATTGCGAAGACTTAGCCACGATATCTGATCTCGACTGGGAATTTGGCTTCATTATATCCAACCTACAGTAAAAACAGCTACCACGACTTAGCCATAATGAATCAAGATTCGAAATCACTCGCCGACCTCAGTCAGGCCATTAAAGCAGCAGCACTCACGCATGGTTTTCAACAATGCGGCATCAGTGACACCAATGTAATGCCTGAGTCAGACGCTTATCACCGCTGGCTGAAAAAAGGTTATCACGGTGAAATGGGCTATCTGGAAAACAATATCGATAAACGTCTTGATCCAGCGTTACTGGTAGAAGGTACCCGACGGGTTATCTGTGTCAGGATGAACTGCCTGCCGCCGGATATTCAAACCCTCAGGATTCTTAAGAATCCGGAAAAAGCCTATATCTCCCGCTACACCATGGGCCGCGATTATCACAAGCTGATGCGCAAGCGCCTCACCCGGCTGGGTAAAGACATTGAAGCCTTAATCGGTGAGTTCGGTTACCGGGCCTTTGTCGACAGCGCTCCGGTGCTGGAACGCCCACTGGCCAGAAAGGCAGGTATTGGCTGGCAAGGTAAACATAGTCTTATCCTCAACAGAGAAGCCGGTTCCTGGTTTCTGTTAGGAGAACTGTTTGTTGATCTGCCGTTACCAGTCGATGACCCTTACACTGAAGAACACTGCGGAAAATGCCAGGCCTGTATTGATGTTTGCCCTACCAAAGCAATTGTCGAGCCATACGTCGTCGACGCCCGCCGCTGCATTTCCTATCTGACCATTGAATTTAACGGCAGCATACCCTTAGAACTGCGCCCGCTAATGGGCAACAGAATTTTTGGTTGTGATGACTGTCAACTGATCTGCCCCTGGAACCGTTTTGCCCAATCGTCCGCTGAAGACGACTTTAAACCCCGCCACGGACTGGATGACAAAGCTCTCACAGAATTACTTAGCTGGGATGAAGCTACATTTCTGAAACGCACCGAAGGCTCCGCTATTCGTCGAAGTGGTTATCAGGGCTGGCAACGTAATATAGCAGTTGCACTGGGCAACGGCGTTAGCAGCCCTGAATCACGACTCGCACTGCAAGCGCTGTTAAGCACCCCCACTACCAATGATCTGGTGAAAGAACATGCGCAATGGGCACTGGATAACCTGGATGCCCGCGAGACAGATACAGTAACTGTTCTGCCAATTGCTGAGCATCCGCGAGCAGCCAAACTGGCCGACTGATACTATGCGTTAACGCTTTACTCTGACAGAACAGTCGACAATCAGGTTTTAAACCGCCCAACCAGACTGTGCAGCCGATCAGCCATCTGGCTTAATTTATCGGTATCCCCGGCGGACTCCTGAGCGCTATCCAGGGTTGTCTCAGATAAGGTATCAATCTCAACTGCATTCTTTTCGATATCTTTAATAACATCCAGTTGCTCATTAACTGCTGTAGCAATCTGCGTTTGCATTGCTTCAACATCCGCCATCAGACGCTTAGTTTCATCCAGTTCCGTTGCTGTTTCATTAACCATGGCAATGCCACGCTCAGCATTCTCCATAGAGTTCTCAACCCGACGCACAGAGTCATCCGCGGTTTCCCGTAACTTCTCCATTGTTTCCTGAATATTCACAGTGGCTTCCTGGGTCCGTGAAGACAATGTACGCACCTCGTCAGCTACCACCGCAAAACCACGCCCCTGCTCACCGGCGCGGGCAGCTTCTATTGCCGCATTCAATGCCAGCAAACTGGTTTGTTTAGCAATGTCATTAATGACATCTAGAATCGAGCTAACCTGATCAATTTCGCCGGAAAGCGCATTAATCGAATCAGCCGACTCCCGGGTAAAGCCAACCAGCTGGTCAATTTCACCTACAGAACGCTGTGCATTATCGGCGCCGCTGACCATTTTCTCACCGGCACTGACCATTGCATTAAGTGTTTCATTACTACTCTGAGCAACATGATCAATCGAATACGAAAACTCCGTCATGGCAGTTACAATCAATTCACTCATTGAACGTTGCTGCCCCATACGGGAGGCAGTATCACCGGACTGCTGCGCCAGCTGATTAGTAACAGCTGTCAGGCTTTCTGCCGTTTCACTTGCCTGTGCAACAACATCACGAATATTGGCGACAAAAGCATTAAAAGCAGTTGCTAACTCACCGATTTCATCCTTACGTTCCGCGCTTGCCAACTGAGTTGTCAGATCACCATCGCCTTCAGCGATTTCCTGAAATGAGGTAACCAGTTCACGCAGTGGATTAACCAATAACCGCGACAATAACAAACCAAACAGAATTGCAGCCACCAGAACCACCAGCACCACAACACCACTGGTACGGGTAATAGAACCCAGTATCTGCTCTTCACTGACGAATGCTTCTGCGCTGCTCATTTCTGAAATCAGCGCCCATCGTAAGCCGTCAATTTCCAGTGCTGTAAAAGCGGAAAGCACCTCTTCGCCGTAATAACCCTGCGTGCGGATAACACCCGAATTCCCCTGCAAAGCTGACGCAACACTTTCTGAGCTAACTTTCTGCAGCGCCACACCGGTACGGCGATTCTGAATCTGCTCAACGCTGTCCTGCCAGCCAGTCACTGTAATTTCACTCAGGTATTTATCTGGAGACTCAATTAAACGCCGGCTATCGGTACGTAAACGCTGATCATCACCAACCAGATACACCTCTCCACTCTGACCTAAACCCACATCTGCCCAATGCTTATTACTGGTCAGCGCAAGCGTTACCCGCTCTACAGGCAAACGCACAATCAAAGTACCGATATTCTTATCTTTTTCAAAAACCGGTGAAGAAAGGAATGCTGCAGGGGTTCCGAAGTCAGCGAAGTAAGTATTGATATCCGTCAGAAACACCTGGCCAGCCGCTGCATCTTTAGCCTGATTCCACGCCTGGATCAAACCACTGTCATTACCTGCAGATAAATCAGTCGCGTAATCAACGTTCTTCGCAACAGAATACACAACCCGACCTTCCGGGCTGACTATCAGCACATCCGGAAAGCCAAACTCCTCCTGTAAACGGCGCAAACCAGGATGATACTGCGAATGGTAAAGATCGTAGCGGGCATTAAACTTAGTAACTTTTTTTGCCTGATCTAACGACTGTTTAGCCCCCAGTGGATTTGGGTTAGTACTGATATAACGCATCTGAAAATAACGTGCTGCATCATCCAGAGCCCCCTGAGCATTCGTTGAGTTTGCCACGTCAAAACCCGGGTCTCTTTGCTTAAACTCATTCGTAAAGGCACCACTATAAAAGCTATCCAGGCTTTGCTGCTGCTCAGCGTCTACTTTTTTATTTAAATCAAAAGAGCTGGAAAAATACCCGGTAGCCACCACCGTTTGTTCATTGGCAGCAATGCTTTTCACCAGATTTTTCAGATCACTGATATAGCTGACAAGCTGGTCTTTTTTCATTTCCCGCACAGCTATCAGCTTTGCAGACGCCGCGTCATCAAGGGCGACATTGACTTCATTGGAGGTGGCATACATTACAACTGCACTGGCGCAGATCAGTGGAATAATGCCAATAGATACAATGGCCAGTAAGATACGTGTCTTGATCGTCATACTGCTTCTCTCAATACTCGAAGCCGCCGACAGGGAATGTTACGCAGACAGTTACACGAAACACCCAGCCCGAAAACAGCCACAGTTACGCACGTCCATATGTCACTTCACCAGCGTCCGGCTGAGATTTATTGTTTTATGAATCTAAATGAAGCGGACACAACAACATTCATATTGTTCAGGCAGGCTCCCTCAAGCACACCGAACAGATGACTATTAATAAACCCTGTTTAAAAAAAAATAGAAACCCTGCAGGAACGCAGAAATTTGCTGTAAATCAGACCAAAATGGCTTTATCAAAAAATAAACCCCGGAGAAGCCGGGGTTTAGACATAAAACAAAAGCTACTTAGTAAAGCTTAGCCATTGAAATAAAAGAAATAAATACATCCATAACCGTAAATATTAAACCGCTAAATTAGCACTCACTCATTCTAAAGTTTAAGATACTCATTTTGGGCATCGGTCACAGCTGTGAATAACTTCACCAGATCACAAATTAAAGAAGTGTTCCCGGTAATGTTTCAATTCATTGATAGAATCTTTAATGTCATCCATCGCTAAATGAGAGCCCTTTTTCGCTACACCATTCAGCACTTCAGGCCGCCAGCGACGCGCCAGTTCTTTAATGCTGCTGACATCCAGATTACGGTAATGGAAATAGCCTTCAAGCTCAGGCATGTATTTCACCAGAAAGCGGCGATCCTGACCGATGCTGTTACCACAGATCGGCGAAGCACCGCTATCAACGTATTTTTTAACAAACTCAATGGTTTCTTCTTCAGCCTGACGCTCACTGATTGATGATGCCTTCACCCGGGCAGTCAGACCTGAACCGCCATGTTGATTAGTACACCAGTCATCCATCGCATCCAGAAGTTCATCAGACTGATGTACCACCAGACTTGGCCCCAGCGCCAAAATATTCAGATCCGCATCAGTCACAATAGTGGCAATCTCGATAATACGTTCTTGTTCCGGATCAAGGCCGGTCATTTCCAGATCGATCCAGATAAGATTATCTTGCCTAGACATACGGCAATTCCCCTTAGATTTCAGCACTGTTATTTAAAAGTGTTATAGAATACCTTAGCAGGCCGCTGAAAAACTATCTGCATAACATCTGTAGTGATAAAAAAACTTCTTTTCAGCGCCCAAAATATAATCAGATCCCACTGCATCTATACGGCGCAACAAACTTAATGGCCAAACGTAAACTCACCCGCCGTCAGGCGTGGCGCATACAAAAGATTCAAGACGAACGTTCTGAACGGGCAAAGCGAAAGAATTCCAATATCGATCAAGAGCTTGAAGGCGGCGATCTCGGACCGGAACAGCATGGTCAGATCATTTCCCACTTCGGCCGACAGGTAGACGTTGAAGCTCTGGAAGGCGAACACTGTGGCGAAATTTTCCGTTGCCACATGCGCACCAACCTGAGCACACTGGTTACCGGCGATAAAGTTATCTGGCGCGCCGGTGCTGAGCACGGCGTTGTGGTAGCTACTGAAGAACGTCAGTCAGTCCTGCAGCGGCCAAATAACCATGGCGAACTGAAACCCGTCGCGGCGAATATTGACCACATCGTTATCACGATCGCGGTTGAACCCACGCCCCACTACAACCTGATCGACCGTTATCTGGTCGCAGCAGAAGCCAGCGGTATTGAGCCTATCTTACTGGTGAACAAACAAGATCTGCTTAACGACGAAAACCGCCAGTATATCGAAGAGATGATCAACCTCTACACAGGCATCGGCTACAAAGTACTCCAGGTTTCCAGTACCAGTGAAGACAGGCTAGACGAACTTAAAGCCATTCTTAATGACCGAATCAGCGTCTTCGTTGGTCAGTCAGGGGTTGGAAAATCATCTCTGATTAACGCCCTTCTGCCAGGCGTTGATCTGAAAGTCGGCGCTCTGTCCGAGTCGACCCGTAAAGGTACTCACACAACAACTACTGCCCGCCTGTTCCACTTTCCTGATGGAGGCGACCTGATCGACTCACCGGGTATCCGGGAATTTGCCCTCTGGCATATTGAAAAAGACCGCATCATCGAAGGCTTTACCGAATTCACACCTTTTCTTGGTCTGTGCAAATTCCGCGATTGCCAGCATGAGCAGGAACCTCAATGCGCGATAAAACAGGCCATTGAGGAAGAAAAAATCAGTCGTCAACGGGTAAATAGTTACAAACATATACTCACTTCGAGGGAAGAAACTTAACTATCTTGTAAATAAAAGGTTTAATGTGCCGAAAACCTCTCTTAACAAAGACTTAACCAGAGTGGTTTTCGTTTGATCAGTGACCGGCACCAGGACCATTAATGAGTACGATCCAGCCATACGACGCAGAAGAATGGACGCAGTATCTGACGGATAGAGATTTTTCCGTTCGCGCCAGTAGTTTACGTCGCATTCAAAAGGCATTGCAGTCCGATAAGACATCCATGAAGGATCTTAACCGACTGATCAAGTCTGATCCTTTACTCTGCCTCCACGTCGTGAAGGCGGCCAGCATCCTCCACGCGGAAAAAGGTTCCGTCGTCACCGGTGTTGAACATGCCATCAGCTCATTAGGCACAGACAATCTCGAAAAACTGATTAACAGCATGAAAGGCACCCGCCTGAATGCACATAGCACTGCCGATAAAATGTACTTCCGTGCAACTGCCAACAGCCACCACGCTGCTGTTCAGGTACGTTCCTGGCTGGAACACGCCCGTAAAGGCATGTTTACCGAAGAAAGTTATCTTGCGGCACTGTTCTACGGCATAGGCCACTGGGCACTCTGGCATCATGCACCACTGCATATGTCACAGATGCAGATCAAAATCCGTGAACAGGGTAAAGACAGCGAAACCGTCGAACGCGAACTCTTTGGTTGCACCATTAAAGACATATCCCATGGCCTGGCTGTTTCCTGGAACCTGCCCGAGCTGGTTCAAACCTCTTTAGCTGAAGACTTACCGCTAAATAAACGTACATTGATGAAACTGCATCAGCGTTCGCTGGAAGATCCGCGCCTCAGAGGCGAAGAATTACGGGAACTGAACCACCTGGTTCAGCAACGCTTTTTTCCAGTAAAACTATCTAACTGGCTCGCAGGTACCGCTACTTTTGGCTGGCATAAGCCAACCACACTGCACATCATAGATATTGTCAGTGACTACCTGAAAAGTGAGCTTGGCAGCACTATGAGCCTGCTACACAAGAATTGTGCGCAGTCATCCCGCGATTACTTTGTAGTCGGTACGCTGACACCGGCAGCAGAAATGTTATTTATCCCTTCCAGTCATCAGGGGGGATACAAGCTTTCAGAAGCTGAATACAAATTCTGCAGCAAACACTTTCCAATTCCACGACCGCGTAAAATTCAGACGGCAGTTGGCTCCGACTCTAAGCTGAAAGACCCGGCACTGATCGCCACCGTCAACGAACGCTTCCTGCAATATGCGCAGGATTATCAGCATCCGTCTGAAGTGTTAAAAGATTTACTCAAAGTACTGGTCCAGGGCGTAGGAATGGAACGGGTGAGCCTGAACACTCTTAATACCCGCAGTCAGATTCTCAAAGTTATTCACAGCATTGGCTTTAGCAGTGATCATCCGCTTAACCAGTCTCAGCATCAGACAGACACACAAGGTCTGTTTAGCCGCCTATATGATAAAGTGGCCTGCATTATGGTAAATCAGGATAATACCCACAGAATCAGCAAGATGCTTCCAGACAGCTATAAGCAACACATTAATGATTCTAACTACTTATTAATGTCAGTCTTTATGAACAGCAAACCTGTTGCTATTGTCTATGCAGATATGGGCGAAGCAGCTACAGAAATAGAAACCGTACAGCATAAACAGTTTAAGCAACTCTGTACGGCGGCAACCAGCTGTCTGGCGGCACTGTCCAAGAACTAAATTTAATCCGCTACACTCCAGGATACTGTATATGTCACTGCCTTTACTGGTTTCTCCTGCACAGCTTGCCGAACAACTTGAAAATGACGCCAGCCAGATAGTAATCATTGATCTGTCCTCGGCTGAGCATTACGCAGCTAAACACATCCCCGGCGCCAGACACATGGCACCGGCAGGCTTACTCTGCGGCCAACAGCCTATCCCTAATAAACGGCCGTCTGAAGAGCAGCTCAGCACATTATTTTCTGCGTTGGGCCTGACACCGGAAAGTCACGTCGTGGTTTATGATGACCAGATGGGGCCACAGGCCGGCCGTATGATCTGGACCCTGCACGCTGCCGGGCATAACGCCTGTTCATTTCTGAATGGCCACCTCAAAGCCTGGGAAGATGCCGGCTATACCACCAGCTCAGATGTACCGGAAATAGAACCAACCGATTATCAGGTTAGCCTCGACACAGCCAACCTCGCAGATATGGAATACATACTTACTCATCTTAATAGTGCAGAGCACTGTATTCTGGACGTCCGCTCCCCGGCGGAATACCGCGGTGAGAAAGTTATCAACGCGACCAAAGGCGGCCATATTCCCGGTGCAGTTAACTATAACTGGACCAATGCCCTGATCTCTGAAGATGACACCCGCCTGCGACCGGCTGCAGAAATCATCGCCGAACTGGCAGCTCTGGGAGTCACTCCGGATAAAACCATTATTACCCACTGCCAGACACACCGCCGTTCAGGTCTGAGCTATCTCTTTACTAAGTATCTTGGCTTTGAAAATGTCCGCTGCTACGATGGCTCCTGGTTCGAATGGGGTAACCATCCAAACACACCGGTTGAGCAGTAAATCCTTCCGAATCAATCAAAAATTTCTTACTACCCGCCGACAGATACACTCTCTCGGCGGGTATATTTTGTTAAACGACCTGGATTCCCTAAGTGAAAGATAAAATCTTCATTCTGTTACAGCATGTTCTGCCTCAGCATTTACTGTCCCGTTTAGTTGGCAAACTGGCAGACTGCCGGATCAACTGGGTGAAAAGCACCTTCATCAGCTGGTTCGCAAAGCGTTACAACGTCAATATGAGTGAAGCCGTTCAGGAATCTCTGAACGCCTACCCGGATTTCAACAGTTTCTTCACCCGGGAAATCAAGCTCGACCGTCGCCCTCTGGCTGACAGCGATATTATCAGCCCTGCTGACGGCGCTATCAGCCAGCTGGGTCCCATCGACCATGGCCGCATCTTTCAGGCAAAAGGTCGAGGCTACGCTCTGACAACCCTGCTGGGCGGCTACAACGACCTAGCCGAGCAATTTATTGATGGTCAGTTCGCAACAGTTTACCTGTCACCTAAAGATTATCACCGGGTACACATGCCAGTAACCGGTACTCTGCGTGACACTATCTACGTACCAGGCGACCTATACTCAGTTAATCAGACGACTGCTGAAGGCGTCGAAAACCTGTTTGCGCGCAATGAGCGTCTGGTGGCAATTTTCGATACTGAATACGGCCCGATGGCAATGATACTGGTAGGCGCAATGATCGTCGCCGGAATCGAAACGGTATGGGCAGGCCAGGTTGCACCTCAGCAGCGTAAGACCTGGAGAATTGAGCACACGCCAGAACCTCAGGAACCCATTACACTTGAAAAAGGTGTTGAAATGGGCCGCTTTAAACTGGGCTCAACCGTAATTCTGCTATTCGGCAAAGACGTTATTGAATGGCAGGAAAACCTGCAGGCAGGCAGCCCGGTTAATCTCGGCCATGCTTTTGCTAACCGGGTTTAAATTCACTACCTGTAACTCCATATAACAAACTCATACTTAACAAAGCAGCTTACCTCCGGAATAAACCGGTACCGTAACTGCTTTACGGCAAGAAGGTCATGCTATGAGCACCTGGCACAGCATCTTAGAATCTCAGCAGATCAGCATTGACGAACAAGGCTATAGTCATAGTCCTGCAGCTGCTAACCCGGCACTCAGTATTACACCGCTGACGCATCTGGGCATTTTCAATGTTATAGGCACAGAAGCAGAAAAGTTTCTTCAGGGGCAAATCTCCTGTGATATGCGGGATATCAATAACGGTTTCAGCCGACTGGCATCACACAACAATGTCAAAGGCAGTATGATCAGCCTGAGCCGGGTAATGCCCGCTGAAGGTGGCTTCTGGCTGCGCACTAACCGCCAGATCCTGAGTAACGCACAATCAGTACTTAACAAGTACATGATGTTCTCTAAGGCAGATAGCAAAGACATTAGCGACACTGTTGTCGGCTTGGGCATTCAAGGCAATGATGCTGTTCAAGCACTGTCAGCTTTAAGCAGTGAGCTACCGACTGAAACTGATCAGTTCGTTAACCTTGAAGGCGGCGTATTAATTAAAGTGCCCGGTGAAAGATATGAACTCTGGCTCGAAGTTGAGCAAGCTGAGCAAGTACTCAGCGCACTAGCCACAGACGGCGCTCTGACCGGCAGCGAAAACTGGTTACTCAGTGAAATTCAGCAAGGTATTCCGTCACTGACACCGGATACTCTGGAAACCTTTATTCCACAGATGACTAACCTGCAGGCCTTCGAAGGTGTCAGTTTCCGTAAAGGCTGCTATACCGGCCAGGAAATCATTACCCGCTTACAGCACCGTGGCAAACTCAAACGCCCTATGTTCCGTCTTAAAGTACAGGCAGACACTACACCTGTTGCAGGTACAGTACTGGCCACAGCCGCCCGTGCCAGCGTCGGTAATGTTGTTTGTAGCGCACCTGCCGGGGAAGGTGAATATGAACTGCTGGCAGTTATGCTCAAAGACGTATTTGATGACGGCGAGCAAAGCATTCACCTGGAATCAGTCGAAGGCCCACAACTGGAACGCCTGAGCCTGCCATACGTACTTGATCCAGAATTATTCGAATCTAAGCGATGAGCGATCCTATTCTGCTGAAAGTCCTGCACCTGGATAAACAGGCGCAGGATGCCTTACATGAACTGTTCAGCCATTCCGTACGGCGTATCTGGATAGAAGGTATGAGCAGCGTTCTGGGTAGCGAGCTGTATCGCGCCCGTCAGTTACGCTTTAGCTGTGGTGATACTCAGTGGCTTGAAGTCAGTACCTGCCGTCAGGCATTCCAGGACGGTTTCAGTTTTGGTCGACTGGATTGCAACTTACGCGCAGACGTAAGGCCGGATGAAGACACCAGTTGCTGGTTAGAACTTCCTTCTGACAGCTATCTGAAAAGTATCGAAATCTATCAGCAACAGGAACGCTTCGACATTGTCGCCAGCAAATTACAAATGCCATCAGAAGCATTCAATTACGATGCACTGATCCTGCTACGTTTCGATCAGGGGCCTGGATTAATGATTGGCATCGAGCAGGACTTCATTGATGGAGAATTAATTGTTCTGCTCAGTGATGACCCGGATAGCCAGATAGGTGAAAACCTGCATCTGCGTCGCCAACTCAATGCCCGGGACGAGACAAGCTAAGCTCTACACATAATGCAGCATAAAAAAAGGCGTTCCCATTCGGGTCACGCCGTTTTTTTTATTCACGACTGCTAACCAAACGACAGATACATAAACGCTTACCTGCCAGCCCGACTACACAGAACTAAACCAATAACATATCAACTATACAAAACGAACTTTAGCCAGCTCACCACAGGATTTACGCAAAATAACAGTCGAAAACTCAGAGGTTGCTGAGTAGATCACCATATACCGCCCTACCAGATATGCATCCGCATGAATCGCCCAGGGTCCCATATGCAGACCATAGCCAAACGGTACCTGAAATGCTGATACCTCATCCTTACCATCAGCATTACGCTTGCCAATAATCAGATAACCGCCCGCGGTTTCATCCAGTGGCATATGAAAATGTGGACGGTCATGCACTTCCAGATAAGCACCACCGCCCTGCGCAGGATCCAGCAAATACTCTTCTGCATAATCCTCACCCACAGCGGTTACCGTTACCGGCAAATTACCACTGCTTTTAAAGCTCAGAGCCTCACCTACAGGCACAAGATAGCTGTTGTAATACGCCAAATGCTCAGCGGTTGTCTCTGCCACGGGAATATCCAGCGTCTCATCCCCTTTTGGCAACAGATAGCGACCGTTCCCCCCCAAAATATTGGCATCATCAATGGTCAGGTCTACTTCAGACTGCCAGTCCCCCGTCAACTCCAGACTGGGCGGCTTTACCGCCTCAGGCATTGGTTGCACCTGCATATCTGCGGCTGTAATCATGCCTTCCATTGTCAGCTGATAAACCTCATCAGGCGCTGCATAACCCAGAAAATTCTCCGTCCGCATATATGCCTGATCCGTATTACCTATACGGTTTACCATTAATACCGGCACATCTTTTTGCAGGTCCTCTGGCAATGCCCGCAGGCCTGCCAAAACATCATTCTGGGCCGCTGAAAACTCAATGGACATTTATTAACTCCTTCAAAAAACTGAAACGTCCGGCTGAAGCAGCCGGACATTTCATTTATCAGGCAGCCGCAGGCTGCATGGGTGACTTCTTACGGAACATAGCTACACCTATGTAAGCCAGCCCGATTGATAACAATGGATTAATCCAGTTCAGTAGCGCCCATGGCGCGTAGTCCAACACCTCCACACCCAGTGTGGAAGCAAAGAACGCCCCACCAGTCGTCCACGGAATCAATGCGGTTGTCAGAGTTGCACCTTCTTCCAGCGAACGGGACATAACGGAGCGATCAATATTGTGTTTATCATAAGCATCACCGAACAATTGCCCACCCAGAATGATAGACATGTAAGCTTCACCCATACTCATATTGCCGACAAAACAGGCCAATATGGTCGTTGCGATCAAACTCGCTGCACGCTTTACCCGGCTGAGAATGCCGGCAATTAAAACCCGCAAAAAACCAAACCCGCTTAAGATACCGCCCAGCGCCAGCGCCATCAGTGCCAGAGATAGCGTCCACATCATCGATGAAATACCACCGCGACCAAACAACTTATCCAGAGTCGGCACACCGGTTTCAAAAGAACCTCCGCCATACAAAGAACCCAGCACAGAAGTAAATTCAGCACCCTGCATTACAATCGCCAGCACAACTGCGACAACAGCCGCAGACATCATGGCAACTTCAGCACTAACCTTCTTCAGGCTCATCACCAGCATCACCAGAAAAGGCAGCAGGCACAGCAGATTAATAGAATATGTATTAGTAATACCCGCTAACATTGCACTCAGCTCATCCTGAGGTAAGCGGTTATCCATATAACCCAGCCCCATGAACGTAAAGATTGCCAGCGTAATAAGATACGCAGGTCCGGTGGTGTAGAGCATGCTCTTAATATGACTATACAAGTCTGTACCGGAAGACATAGCTGCAAGGTTAGTGGTATCAGATACCGGCGACATTTTATCGCCAAAGCAGGCTCCGGAAACAACCATACCCGCCACTAGCGGCAACGGAATCCCCATCGCTTCACCAATACCCATTAACACAACACCAGCAGTACCAACCGTTCCCCAACTGGTACCTGTAGCAACAGACATAAAACTACACAGGATCAGACCTGCAGGAAGAAACACCACCGGAGACACGAACTCCAGTCCGTAGTAAATCAGTGCAGCTACTGTGCCGCTCTGAATAAACGCGGCAATCAGTACACCAATCAGAATAAATATATAGATTGCCGACAATGCACCCTGAATGCCGCCATTCATTGCCTCTCTGATAGATTTGAATCCATCCTCACTAAGTCGCCAGGCACTAACGCCGGCAATCAGCAGACAAATTAACATTAAGCTGTGCAGGCTGGTTTGCAGATAAAAGAGCCCCACACCAATCACTGTTACGATGGCAGCGAAGGTCAGCAAAGACTGTCTGAAGCTCGGATTATGTGTGGTATTCACAAACACTCTCCTAGATTTGTTTTTATATTTTTGAGACTGCACGGTAGCAAAGTAATATGCCTTGCCCTATCCTAATCTGCTTAAACAATCATTAGAAAAAACTAATAACAAATGTTCTTATTACCATCATTACAAGCATTAAAGATATTTGAATGTACCTGTCGACTGAGCAGTTTTACTAAAGCCGCTGAAGAACTTGGAGTCAGCCAGGGCGCCATTAGTCAGCATATAAAAGGTCTGGAAGTACGAGTTGGCTTTGAAGTATTTAGCCGTGAAGGCCGGCAGATATCACTAACACCCGCCGGCGCTGAATTATTAGCTGCAGTAAAGCATGGTTTAAATCACATCCAACACTGTATTGAACTGGAACGCCGTAAACAGCACAGTAATGAACTGGTATTATCGGTCCTGCCCGGCTTTGCGATTCGCTGGTTATTCCCACGACTAATGGCGTTTAACGAGGCTTACCCGCATATCAAAATTTCAGTAAACGCCGTTGCCAGCCCGTTAGATTTTGATCTCTATCACGCTCATGCAGCACTGGCTTATGGCCCCAAAGAAATCCGCAGCAGCAAACTCTCTGCTTTGTTTAATGAGCAGCTGATGCCAGTATGCTCACCAGATTTTGCCCACCAGCATAATCTGCAGCCACCTCTGGACCAACAACAATTACAACAACTGGCGGAACTACCTTTACTGGGTGATGAAAGCCCGACCCCACCACCTTACGGTGACACCTGGGGCTTTTGGGCAGAACAGGTCGGTATAGATCTGCCAACCGATAAGGTAGGGCGACACTCTCAGTCAAACATTACTCTGCAACTGGCCGAACTGGGTCACGGTATAGCAATTGGCCGGACATCACTGGTGATGGATGCGGTGAAAAGAAAGCAGTTAACTGTTCTCACAGACATCTATGTTGATAATCCATGCAGCTATTTTTTATGTACAAACCCAGCCATACCTGCCAGCAGCGCATTACATACCTTCACCGACTGGTTAATCACCAGCAGCAAAACGATTCAGGCGTTTCAACTGGCGGACGTTTTAGACTGACGGGTTTCCCGATAGAAGCTGTAAACCCCGGCAAGGGCGATTACCAATCCGCCCATCAGCATATAGTTATCCGGCACTTCATCGAAAACCAGATATCCCAGCAAAGCCGCCCAGATAAGCACGGTATAGCGGAACGGCGAAACAAAGGCGATATCCCCGGCACGCATGGTCATGACGCCGCACAGATAACCGAAGAAGATAAAACCGGCAGCACCGCTCAGCCCAACCATCACAGGCCATGTCAGCGGCTGCCAGGTTTCAAATAAAGACAGAATACCGCTACTGACAGTTACCAGTAACGAGCCTATTAAGGCCACAAAAAGTGAGGATACATCACTGGAAAACTGCCGGGTAGAAAGATCTCTAAGTACCAGAAATAAAACCCCGGCAACTGAAAACATTACATAAATATTGAAATTATCTGCCCCGGGTCGCACGATGAGCAAGACACCGAGAAAGCCGACAATAATCGCCAGATAACGCCGCCAGCCAACCTGTTCACCTAACCAGATCGCGCCAATAAAGGTAATCACCAGAGGCACAGCCTGCTGAATCGACGCTGCCGCAGCAATTGGAATCTGCATTAAACCGGTGAGGTAGCAAAGGGTTGAACCACTTTCCCCTAATGCACGCCAGCCCATCCAGAAACGGTCACGCTTTTCCAGGCTTTGGCGTAATACACCATAACGCCAGGCCAGCGCTGCTATCAGTGCAGTTACGATCAGACCGCGAATAAAAATAGACTGATACAAACTGATATCTGCGGCCAGATATTTCATGATGCTGTCGTTAAACACGAAACCGGCCATACTGGCCATCATCAGCATCGCGCCACGCATATTGGGGTTATCAGCAAACACTTAAAACAGCGCTCCCTGATCCGGTTTAACGTCAATATTCTCGAGCAACCAGTTAACCGGTTCCCGCCCTGCAGTTTCCAAATATGTATTTACCTGGCTAAAAGGCTGGCTACCAAAAAAACCACGAAATGCAGATAGCGGTGACGGGTGGGCAGACTCAAGAACCTGATGTTTTGCTACATCAATCATGCTGGCTTTTTTCTGCGCATGACTGCCCCAGAGAACAAACACCACATCACTGCATTGCGCATTAACTGTCTCGATGATTTTGTCGGTAAAAGACTCCCAGCCTTTTTTCTGATGCGAACCGGCCTTGTCATATTCAACCGTCAGCACTGTGTTCAGCAGCAATACTCCCTGCTCCGCCCAACACTGCAGATTGCCATGATCCGGCGCCGTATAGCCTAAATCTGACTCAAGCTCTTTATACATATTCTTCAGTGAAGGTGGCACTTTGACACCGGGCATGACAGAGAAACTGAGACCATGAGCCTGACCCGGCTGGTGATAAGGGTCCTGCCCCAGAATAACCACCTTTACTTTATTCAGCGACGTCGCCTGCAATGCCTGTAACCAGTTACCCTCAGCCGGAAACACCTGCTTGCCAGCAGCTACCTCAGCATCCAGAAAATCAGCTAACTGCAACATATAATCCTGCTGCAATTCTGTTTCAAGATATTCTGACCAGCCTTGAGTGCTGGCTAATTGCTGACGCAGCGTGACTAAAGCTGTCATTCACTTTCCCCACTGTCTTTTACTTTACCTAATGGCCTGCCCCGCATGACATCCCGGGTGAAAACCTTACCGTGCCATAAAGAGTAATAACGCAGTTTGCCAGGACCATGGGAAATAATGCCAGACAAGACAATCGACAGCATATACAGCCAGAGATCATAAGCTTCCCAATAGAACCAGGCCAGCGCCAACAGAACCACTTTAAGCATAATGATCTGACCACGAAGCTGTATTAGCCAGATACCATCACTGTATAGTTCTTTAAGCACCATCAGGCCACCGCTAGCCAGCGTTAGCAACAGATAGTGATGCCAGACTTCCTTAGGGAGATCGAACAAAAATGCCCCGGACAATCCGGCAATCCCAATCAAATGCAGGGTACGTAAACCAATACTCAACCAGCGTTTACCGGGAATATTGCGTTTCTTTTCAGGAATTAACCAACTCATTTTTTATACCTGTACCACAGTTATCAACAGCAACTACCTGCCATTAATAATGCGACGACCTTAAAACAAAAAAGCTGCGGCGACTTCTCGCGGCAGCTTTTCCCCTGCTTCGACGTTTACGCTCGTGGACGCATTGCCGGAAACAGAATAACGTCACGGATAGAATCACAATCCGCAAAGAACATCACCAGACGGTCGATACCAATACCTTCACCCGCCGTTGGTGGCAGGCCGTATTCCAGCGCGCTGATGTAGTCATCATCAAAATGCATTGCTTCGTCATCGCCAGCATCTTTCTCTTCAACCTGGGCACGGAAACGCTCAGCCTGATCTTCAGAGTCGTTAAGCTCCGAGAAGCCATTTGCCACTTCACGGCCTCCGATAAAGAATTCAAAACGGTCAGTAATGAACGGGTTGTTGTCATTACGGCGTGCCAGAGGTGACACTTCGGCAGGATATTCAGTGATGAAAGTTGGCTGATCAAGGCGATCTTCAACTGTTTTCTCGAAGATTTCGATCTGCACTTTACCCAGACCGTAACCATCTTTCAGGGGAATACCCAGCTTGTCGGCTACGGCACGGGCAGACTCAATGTTATCGATGTCAGACGCAGTCAGGTCCGGATTGTAATGCAGGATAGAATCAAACACGCTGATGCGACGGAAAGGCGCACCGAGGTCATATTCCTGTTCCTGATAAGTCATAGTCGTGGACCCCAACACATCCTTCGCCAGAGTGCGTAGCATGTCTTCGGTCAAATCCATCAGGTCGTTGTAATCCGCATACGCCTGGTAAAACTCAAGCATGGTGAATTCAGGATTATGACGGGTTGAAAGACCTTCGTTACGGAAGTTACGGTTAATCTCGAAAACCCGCTCAAAGCCGCCAACAACCAAACGCTTCAGATACAGCTCTGGCGCAATACGCAGGAACATATCACGGTCTAGCGCGTTATGATGTGTCACGAAAGGACGTGCAGTCGCACCACCCGGGATAACCTGCAACATAGGTGTTTCAGCTTCAACGTAACGACGTTCTGTCAGGTAATTACGAATACCGGAAACAATCTTCGCACGGATCTCAAACACCCGACGGGAAGTATCGTTAGTGATCAGATCCACATAACGCTGACGGTAACGCATCTCTGTGTCTTGCAGGCCTTTATGCTTGTCTGGCAGCGGACGCAGGCTCTTAGTTAGCAGCTGGTACTCACCCAGGTCGACATACAGGTCGCCCTTGCCTGACTTATGCAGAATACCGGTTACACCAATGATGTCACCCAGGTCCAGGCTCTTAGCAAATGGACGCGCTTCTTTATTCACGTAGAACTGAATACGGCCAGTCATATCCTGAACAACACCGAACGCACCGCGATTCAGCATTACCCGGCCAGCAATGCTGACCGTGATCGCCATCTCTTCCAGCTCTTCTTTAGACTTTTCGCCATAAGTATCCTGAAGATCCTGCGCGTAGCTGTCACGACGGAAGGCATTCGGAAACGCCTGACCCGCTTCTCGCAGGCCGTTAAGCTTTTCACGGCGCTCGGCAATCAAACGGTTTTCATCTTGTTGCTGAGTATTATCAGACATGGTGTTCGGAACCTTTAAATGGTGAAATCTTGTCAATGTCTCAGCGCTGTATTTTCAGCGCTGAAAACTAATAATGTATTGCTGTCTCTTTTTAACAGCTCAGTTTTACAAGCCAGCCTTACAGACCAGCTTTCAAACTCGCCTCAATGAACAGATCCAGATCGCCGTCCAGCACGCGGTCACAGTTACTGCTCTGTACATTGGTACGTAAATCTTTAATGCGCTGGTCATCCAGTACATATGAACGAATCTGACTACCCCAGCCAATATCCGCTTTATTATCTTCAGTTTCCTGAGCAGCTTCACTTCGCTTCAGCATCTCCATCTCGTAGAGCTTTGCGCGCAACTGCTTCATACAGGTATCTTTGTTCTGGTGCTGAGAACGCTGGCTCTGACTCTGCACCACAATTCCCGAAGGACCGTGAGTAATACGTACCGCAGATTCAGTTCTGTTAACGTGCTGACCACCAGCACCGGACGCCCGGTAAACATCAACCCGCAAATCTGCAGGGTTAATTTCAATATCAACATTGTCATCAATTTCAGGGGATACAAATACCGAAGAGAATGACGTATGACGACGGCCACCGGAATCAAATGGTGACTTACGTACCAGACGGTGTACACCTGTTTCTGTGCGTAACCAGCCAAACGCATATTCGCCCTGAAAGCTGATCGTTGCAGACTTAATACCTGCCACATCACCGGCAGAACATTCCAGCAATTCAGTTTTGAAGCCTTTATCTTCGCCCCAGCGCAAGTACATACGCAGCATCATTTCAGCCCAGTCCTGCGCTTCAGTACCACCGGAACCGGCCTGAATATCAAGGAAAGCATTGTTGCCATCAGCTTCACCGGAGAACATCCGGCGGAATTCAAGCTGGCTGAGCAGAGCTTCTAAGCCAGACACTTCACCGCGGACTTCTTCAACAGTATCTTCATCATCTTCTTCAACAGCCATTTCCAGCAGCTCTTCTGCTTCGGCAACGCCATTAGTCAGATCATCAATCGTCTTTACTACGCCTTCCAGAGTCGCACGTTCCTTACCCAATGTCTGGGCACGTTCAGGCTCGTTCCATACTGCTGGATCTTCCAGTTCACGGGTCACTTCTTCCAGGCGATCCTGTTTCTCGGCATACTCCAGATAACCGCGCAGTACTTCCGTACGTTCGCTGATATCTTTCAGGCTGGTAATGATTGGATTAACTTCCATCGTAGATGATCACACTCGGCAGTTGAATGAATGACTCCTCAGCAGGAAAAAACACCGCCAGACAAGCCAAATAAAAAGGCACAGTATTTTACCCGAAGTCAGCGCCAGTGAAAACGGTTGAGTCGGCGAAACCCGGCAATTTCCGCTTATCCCGCAGATTCGCTATGATGCATACCCCTGATATGGACCGGAACAGCTGAGAATAATGGAACTATCCCTCGTCACTATACTGCTACTGATAGCTATCGGCATTGCCTCCGGGATCATCAATGTACTCGCTGGGGGTGGCTCTAATCTGACATTACCGGTGTTAATGGTAATGGGTATGCCGGCCGAAATTGCTAATGCCACTAATCGACTGGGCATTTTTCTACAATCAATCACCGGTGTGCTCGGTTTTAAAAGCAAAGGCAAACTGCCCACCGATGATATAGGACCAATCTTACTACCAACGCTCATCGGCGGTTTATGCGGCGCTATTGCAGCCGCCTTCTCTCCCAGCTGGGTACTTAAACCATTATTACTGGGCGCTATGCTGACCATGGCGCTGATCATTCTGTTACGCCCTTCAGTTGTCTGCCCACCCCCAGGCACCCAGGCACACAAAGTCAGTCAGCGCCGTTCATCCTGGTGGTGGCTGGGTATTGCAGGCTTCTATGGTGGTTTTGTTCAGGCAGGAGTGGGGTTTATTTTGCTGGGCGCGCTGGCTGGTAGCCTTCGCTATGACCTGATCCGAGCCAATGCCCTGAAACTTATCTGTTCACTGGCATTCACAGCTGTCGCACTAGCCGTGTTCATTTCACAAGATCAGGTGTTATGGCTACCAGGATTAATATTAGGCGCAGGCGCCATGATTGGCGCAAGAATTGGTGTGCATTTCGCTGTCAGCGTGAAGCAACAAACCCTCAAATGGTTTCTGTTCGTCATGACACTATGCGGTTGTATAGCTGCATTGTTTTTCTGAAAAACATTTCAATTGAAAAGCCCGTCGAGCAACAACGGGCCAGTTAACCTCACCGCTTATCAGTCTTTAATAAACTTCAGCGTCATACGATCACTTTCACCGATTGCCAGATACTTATCACGATCAACCTCTTTCAGACGTAAAGTCGGTGGCAAACTCCAAACACCTTTTGGATGATCTTTTGTATCTTTAACATTAGCATTCACTTCCGACTTACCAAGTAAGCGAAAACCGGCAGTTTCAGCTAATTCAATCATTTTCGCTTCTGTCACATAACCACTGACGATCATATCGTTTAGCGAAGTACCGGGTTTAGCCCGATGCTCAACAATGCCTAAAATACCACCGGGCTTCAACGCTGCATACATACTGCTGAACACACCATCAGCGTATTCGCCCTTCATCCAGTTATGTACATTGCGGAAGGTAAATACCCGGTCAACACTGTTAGCCGGCGCTATTTCAGGTCGTTCAGGGATAGCCAGATCAGTCACTTTCACTGCACTGTAATTTTGCGGATCATTGGTCAGCTTAGCTTCAAAGCGTAGTTGAAAGTCCTTTCGCCACTTAGGGGTTCGCTTAGCCACTTTAGAAAAACCTGCGGCATAAAACTCACCCTGATCTTTTAAAACAGGCGCCAGTATTTCAGTATACCAACCACCACCAGGCCAGATTTCCACCACACTCATATCAGCATCTAATTCAAAAAACTGAAGTGTTTCTAACGGATGGCGATAAACATTACGTTGTTTATTCTTATCAGAACGGTGTTCTCCGTCCATGGCCTTTAGTACATTGGCACTGATGTCTGAAGAAGCAGCAACAGAAACCACCGGAAATGCCAGTAAAACGGACAAGCCCGCTATCGTGAATGATCGTTTGAACATCTCGCCTTCCTTATTCAGAATAATGTCTGAGCATTAATATTACTCATCAAAGGACATTCGGAACTCAGCGGAGTTCAGGCAAAACAAAACTTTGCACGATTGGCCTGCTTTACAGGTTTTTTTTGACGCTTCAGCTAGTAATTTTTCTTTAGAGCCATTTTCCAGAACGGCATATCAGATCCCCATATCAGAAAAGCCCTCAAGAGCTTTTTATTCAGACACCAGTCGCTAAAAAGACAATTCTCTGTAAAAAAGCTAAAAGACCTTCTCTGACAATTACGGATAGACTACAAACAAAAAACTCACGCAAGACCAAGCTCAGGCTTAATCTGTTCACACCAGACTGCAATGCGCTCATCTGTTTCGCCAGTCTGACCATCATCATCCAGCGCCAACCCGACAAATTGAGACTCATCAGCGTTAAGAGCTTTTGAAGCTTCGAAGTCATAACCCTGATTTGGCCAGTGACCAACTATATGTGCACCGCCTTTCTGCAGTTTCTCATGCAGCATCCCCATGGCATCCAGAAACCATTCGGGATAACCAATCTGATCACCCAGACCAAACAACGCACAGGTTATACCGCTAAAATCCAGATCATCGATCTCAGACCAGATATCGTCCCAGTCTTCCTGAAGCTCGCCGAAATCCCAGGTTGAAATACCAAAAATCAGATATGAATATTTATCAAAACCTGCCAAACCGTTATCAGCCACGTCATACAAACAAACATGCTCGCTACCTAACTGTGCAGCTATACGTTCAGCAACATCTTCTGTGTTACCAGTCGTTGAACCGTAAAATAAACCGATACTCTGGGACATAGACTCTATCCAAAACACTGACAAAAACGGCCTTCATAGAAGACCGTATTAGAAAGGCACGCATATTACCTGTGAGGTTCAGGGTTTGGAAGCAAACGCCTCAAAGGAGTCCTGCGCCAACTTTTCTACTGACGCCTGGGCATCCGCCAGGGCTTTAAGATTATTCTCGTTGGCAACTGTCAGACTTGCTTCCAACTGACTGGCGTAGGCTTTTTGTAACTCAACCAGCTGTTCAGCAGAAGAACACTCCTGCAAAGCCTGTGTTTGCTGCATAGTGGCGTCAATACAAGCCTTAGTACAGGCCATCTGTTGCTGAGTGAGTTGCTCAAGCATTTTCGTCTGTATATCCACCAGCTCTTTGAACGGGCTCATCGACTGATCCAACGCCTTAGACATATCCTGAAACATACACACCTCCACAAACCCGATTATTCGCCAGCATCCTGCCGACAGTACAAATAAATATTTAATAGCGATATCAAGCAGATATCAATAATACAGACTCAGTTTGAGTACAAGCTAAACATGCCTCTTCATACAATATATACATTGACCTTCATCCGGGACTTCAAGTTCAGTGTTAGTTGTTCAATACCAAGTACAAGTTACCAGCTCTAACGACCATGGCTATCCGAAGAAAACAACTTGATCCTGATCACTCTAGCAGACAATCAGCACGACAAATCGTCGCACCTGCCTGTTTTTTTAACTGCGATCCGTTAGAATTCACCACTATATTAGATACAGTTAATATTAAACCCGATTGCAACCTACAGGCAAAATGCAGGTCATACCGGCAACCACCGAAAAACTTTCATAATTCAGCTTTAAAAACAGCTACCCAATGAGTCCCGGTGTAAATGAATATAACTGTACCTTTCGACTCTGAACAATCGGGCGTTATAATGCGCTCAATTAAATAATATTTGTCACACACGAGCGTCCGCCAATGAGCAAAAAACTTCTGATCGCTACCGGCCTGCTGTTAAGTCTGAACACAACTGCTGCGCTGGCTGCTAACCTGGGTAAAGGTATTCAGGCTTTTGAAAATAAAGATTACGCGATTGCACTGGCTGAACTTGCGCCACTGGCTAAAGAAAACAATCTTGAAGCTATGAACTATCTGGGCCAGATGTATGAATTCGGTCTGGGCGTAGATGCTGACGAACAAGAAGCTGTTAAATTGTATAATCGCTGTGCAGACCGAGGAAACCTGGGCTGTGTAGATTCCCGCCGCGCTTATAAAAACAAAGCATACAAAGTTGAACTTGAAAGCATTCAGCCCTCTGCTGAAGGTGGCGATGCCACTGCACAAAACCGCCTCGGTGAAATGTATGAGTTCGGTTATGGTGTAAAACGCGATCCGGCTAAAGCCATCGAATGGTACAAGCGCGCCGCTGATCAGGGTCTGGTACTGGCGCAGCACAATATTGGCCGCAGCTACAACTTTGGCACCGGCGTACAGCAGGACTTTACTCAGGCAGAGCGCTGGTATCGCAAAGCTGCAGAGCAAGGCCACATGGATGCTATGTTCTTCCTTGGGGCGCTGTATTCCAACGCCCATGGCGGTGATGCCAGCCAAAGCACTAACATCACAGCCTATGCATGGTTACAGAACGCGATGGAGCTGGGCAATCCGACAGCCCGTGCTATTCAGTCCCGCATCGTAATGAAGCTGTCTGATAAGGAACTGTCGGAAGCCAAGCAACTGGCTGAAGACTACAAAAACAAATTTGTAACGCCTTTTAAATAAGCGCTGCAATCATTTATACAAAAGCCGGCCTGTGTGCCGGCTTTTTGTTATTCAAAATTGGCCTGATAACAGACATCCCCTATACTCTCCCCTCATAATTATTGCTCACCGTACAGGGATCACTATGAGCCATTCCGCCCCTCTGATCAGCCGTCCACTATTTATCTCTCTGGGACTCTTCGCCCTGCTTACGGGATTATTGTATCGCGACTTCAGCGCCCATTCGGCCTTGTTATTAATCCTCGGTGGCGCCTTAGGTCTTGCGCTGTATCAGGCTTCTTTTGGTTTTACTGCTGCATGGCGTAATCTGATTGTCGAACGCCGTGGTCGCGGTTTACGGGCACAAATGCTGATGCTCGCCGTGGCCGTTTGCCTGATCTTTCCAATTCTTGATACTGGCAGTGCGTTCGGCAATGACGTCAACGGTTTCAACCGCCCACTGGGATTCTCCGTCCTCTTTGGTGCCGCTCTGTTTGGAATAGGTATGCAAATTGCCGGCGGATGCGGCTCCGGCAACCTGTTTCAGGTCGGTGGTGGGCAATTGCGTGCAATCCCGGCAATCATAGGTTTTATGGCCGGTGGTTTCTGGGCAACCGCTGATTATGAATGGTGGACAACGCTGCCACAATTAGCCCCGATATCCAGTTTAAAAAGTCTTGGCCTGATCACCGCTCTGGCGATCAACCTCACTGCATTCGCACTCATAGCTATGGCCACTATATGGCTGGAAAAACGTCGACACGGTGAACTTCAGACAGATAATGCAGGCAAAGGTATGCCATTAAGTAAGCGCTTACTGCGTGGTCCCTGGCCACTAATTTGGGGAGCTATAGCACTTGCAGTGCTTAACTACATAGTTGTAATTGTGACCGGCCGGCCATGGTCAGTTGCTCTGTCTTATCCTCTGTGGGGTACTAAACTGGCACTCTGGTTAGATACAAGCATGCAGCTTGGCTATGAACTTGAGCCTGACTTCTGGACCTACTGGCTACAACCGGGCCGTGACGATGCATTGCTAGAAAGCATCTGGGAAGACACAGTTTCAGTAATGAATATCGGCATTATGCTGGGGGCATTTCTGGCCGCATCCTTAGCCGGTCGCTTTAGCTGGCAATGGCGCGTACCACCAATCCACTGGTTGGCATCAGCCCTGGGTGGTCTGATGCTGGGATACGGCGCGACAATTTCCTTCGGCTGTAACATTGGCGCCTTCTTTGGCGGCATTGTTTCCGGTAGTATGCACGGCTGGTTATGGCTGGCAGGCGCTATTATTGGCAGCTATCTGGGCATCTGGATACGCCCGCTGTTTAAGCTCAGCCGAACCTGAAAGCACACTTAGAGCTTCAGTAGCCGCGAATTAACATTCAACACTTTGATTATACGGGTTAGTCATGAATAAACCTTTTCCGGAATTAGACGGCGCTCTTCGCCAGCCTTCCTTATTACGCCGTCTGGCGGCAATGGTATATGACGGTATGCTGATCGCTGCAATCTGGATGTGCGTAGGTATGATCTTTGTTATAGGTTTAAATGATGGCGAAGCCGTATCCGGCCCATTATTTCAGTCTACTCTGTTCTTATGTACCTTCGGTTTTTATGCCTACTTTTGGGTACGCCTTGGTCAGACTCTTGGCATGCAAGCCTGGCAGTTACGCGTACAGACCATCGACAATAAGCACATCAACCTGAAACAGGCACTGCTGCGTTTCATGATGGCTATTCTATCTTTTGCCTGTGGCGGACTAGGCTTTATCTGGATGCTGTTCTCTGCCAATAAAGCGACCTGGCACGACAGCTTTTCGGAAACACAGATAGTGCTGTTGCCGAAAAAGAAAAAATAATCTTACAGCTACAAAAAAGCCGCTGTTTCTGACGATACAGCGGCTTTTTTATTTCTGCTTAAATGCTCTCTGACTTTAACCCGCCCGACGCAATAACCAGCCGCCGACCAATGCACAGAGCAAAATAGGCATCAGTGCCGCCCAGAAAGGCGCAATGCTATACAAAGTACTGATAGGTGCCAGCAGATCCTGAGCAAACTTAAACATAACCCCAACAACCACTCCGGAAATAACCCGCTGGCCAGTCGTTACACTGCGAAGCGGTCCAAAAATAAATGAGATAGCAATCAGGACCAGCGCAATCATAGATAACGGCTGGAATAACTTACTCCAGAACGCCAGCATATAAGTAGTCGTTTCTAAGCCCTGCTCACGTAAATAACTGCTGTAGCTAAGTAGTCCTGATATAGGTAGCTCATCCGGTTCCACCACAATGACTGATAAACGCTGCGGTGTCAGCTTCACATCCCAGTTTTGAGTTTCGTAACGGTTAGCTTCTGTACTGTCTTCATGAAACTGTGTTTCACGGACATCATTTAGCAACCATGTATCATTTGCATAATTGCCACTGACTGCATAGCTACTGGAAATCAGACTGTCATCCTTATCAAAGCGATAACGGGTCACACCTTTCAGCGAGCCGTCCGGCAACACAGCATTAATATGAATAAATTCATCACTCTCGCGATGCCAGATACCATAGCCAGAAGTAATCGCACCATCACTGACTTTCACTGCGCGGCGGCTTTCTGCCAGCGGCTCAGTGTAAGGCACTACATATTCACCCAGCGCTACAGTGAATACACCCAGCAAAACAATCGGTTTAAGAACCGCCAAAACAATACGGCCAATAGAGACACCTGCCGCCCGCATAACAGTCAACTCACTGCCGGAAGCCAGACTGCCCAGACCTATCAGACACCCAACAAGGCAACTTAAAGGGATAAAGTCATAGAAACGCTTAGGCGTTGTCAGCAGCAGATATTCGAGCAATGAGGCCATGGTATAACGCTCATTCACCTGTTCCAGCTGATCCAGCATGGCAAATAGCACATCCAGACCGATAACAATCGCCAAAACAACCGCAAGGGATGCCAATACCGATGCACCAATATATCTGTCAAGCCGGGTCATAAAAGTATCAAGCATTGTCAGCCTTCCCCTTACGCAGTTTCTTAATGGAAAGCTTTCCGGTTACTAAGCCGAACTGGTTACCAAGGCGTTCCCAGAATCCACGGGCAAACAGCAAACTCATCGCGAAGCCGAAGAACAGTAAATGTACACCCCACATAGCAATGACCGGGCTTTTACCATCCTCTACTAAGCTACGGGTATTCGTTAGCAATAACAGATACACCAGATACAAAAGAATAGATGGAATTAACTTAGCAAAACGACCTTGCCGTGGATTTGTCTTGCTTAAAGGTACCGCCAGCAAGGCAACTATCAGACACATCACCGGCAATGATATACGCCAGTGCAGCTGCGCTGTTTCCTGAGCATCACCGCCAAACAATTCCGCAGTCGGTGCCATATCCACGCCGGAAACCTCAGGCTCATCACGGCTATCCGGCAAGCGGATACCATATTCACTGAACTGAATTTCCCGGTACTTAGCATCACCCGGCTGACCTTCATAGCGGAATCCATTTTCCAGTACCAGATAGCGCGCACCCGTATCAGGATCGATTATTTGCCGGCCACTGTCGGCAGCCACCACAGCCAGCGATTTACCCGGCTGGGTTTCAGATACAAAAATGCCCTGCATCTGGCGCTCATCAGAAAGTTTTTCAACATAGGTTGAGCGAATACCATCCGGCTGTTTCTGAAAACGTCCCGGTACAACACTATCCAGAGCATTCTGCTGACTCTGCTGGAAAACCGCTTCGGTTTTTTGCACGCCGGCCGGTGCCAGCCACAAACTCATTACACCAACCAGCACTGCAACAACTGCCGCAGGCCCAAGGGTATACAGGGATAACCGTCGCTGGCTCATACCCGTAGCTTTCAGCACCGCCATTTCACTTTCCAGATACAGGCGGCCATAGGCCAGCAAAATCCCCAGAAACAACCCTAAAGGCAAAATCAGCTCAAGAAAGCCCGGTAAGCGATACCACAAAAACAAAAACACCGTATCTACCGAGTATTTACCCGCTGCGGCGTTAGTCAGATAACGGATAAACCGTCCACTCATAATAATCAGCAGAAGTATTCCACTGACGGCACTCATATTGAGCAAAACTTCACGACTGATATAACGGAAGATAATCAACTTTTAATCTCTCGATGGCTTGAGATAAAACGCATTCAATATTACACCTGACAGCTAAAAAATCAGGCATCAAGCTAATGACTCTGTAAATCCTCCGATGTTCCCGGGGCCACGAATCACTAGGCAGTAAAAACATCTCAGATGTTGCTGATCCGGTTGGGCAGATGCCGCACATTCATATACACTGCAGCAAAAGGCTTCACACAACCGTTTGACTCTTTCAGTCAGCATATCCGGTACGGTGCTAAGCCAACTGTTTACACCGGCAAATCACCGCCGGCATTATCTTACAAAGCTGACACGATGTCTTCTCTGGAGTAACCATGCAATTTGAAATCTTTACTGATGCAGTCACTGACCTTGAAACCGAATGTCTTATTCTGGCGATTGCCCCGGAAGGCAAGCTAAGTCCTTCAGCCTTAGCTATTGATGCTCAGTCTCAGGGCTACCTGACAGATGTTGCAGCCGACCACAGTGGTAAAGCTGGCGAGAATCTGTTGTTACATAAGGTTCCTGGCATCAAAGCCAAGCGTGTTGTACTCATGGGTGTTGGCAAGCAGGAAGACCGAACTGACAGAAGCCAGCGCAAAGTGATCGTTGCCGGTATGGCGCAAGTCAAATCACTGAAGCTGAGCAGCGCGGTATTTGCACTGGATCACATGGAAAGCAATGACGACGATCTGTACCGTCAAATCCGCCACAACACTGAATGGGCCAGTGCTGAACTGTATCAGTACGATGCAACCAAGAGCAAAAAAGCTGATCCAATCGCACTGGAGTCTCTGGCTTTTCGTGTCGAAGAAGCTGACGCTGAACTGGCGGAATATTCCATCGCTGACGGCAGCGCAATTGCTAACGGTGTAACAACAGCACGTGAACTGGGTAACCTGCCGGGCAACATCTGTACGCCAACTTACCTGGCGGAAATAGCGACTGCGCTGGACGCTGAATGCGAACTGCTGACAACCACAGTACTTGAAGAAGAAGAAATGGCCGAACTGGGCATGTTCTCTTTACTGTCTGTTGGTGAAGGTTCTATCCAGCCATCCAAGCTGATCGTGATGGAATACAAAGGCGGCGAAGAAGGTGAAAAGCCACATGTACTGGTCGGTAAAGGTATCACCTTTGATACCGGCGGTATCAGCCTGAAGCCTGGCGCGAAAATGGACGAAATGAAGTTCGACATGTGTGGCGCAGCCAGCGTGATCGGTGCCATGGAGTCGCTGACAGAAATGGCACTGCCAATCAACGTGGTTGCTATCGTAGCCAGTGCTGAGAACATGCCGTCAAGTAAAGCGACTAAACCTGGCGACATCGTTACCACTATGTCCGGCCAGACTGTAGAAATTCTGAACACAGATGCTGAAGGCCGTCTGGTACTGTGCGATGCACTGACATACGCAGAGCGCTTTGAGCCAGCAAGTGTAGTTGATGTTGCTACACTGACCGGCGCCTGCATCGTGGCACTGGGCCACCACACAACAGGCCTGCTGAGCAACAACGACGAACTGGCCGACAGCCTGCTAGCTGCTGGCGACTTCGCTGCAGACCGCGCATGGCGCCTGCCACTAGGTGAAGAATATCAGGAACAGCTGGACAGCAACTTCGCAGACATCGCGAATATTGGTGGCCCGGCTGCAGGTACTATTACAGCTGCATGCTTCCTGGAACGCTTCGCCAAAGAATTCGCCTGGGCACATCTGGATATCGCGGGTGTTGCATGGAACAGCGCAGGCAAAGCCAAAGGCTCAACAGGCCGCTGTGTACCACTGCTATGCCAGCACCTGTTAAACCAGGTTGATGAAGGCGAAGACGACGCTGAAGAAGGTTGTGGTCACGATCACTAATACCTAGTATTAGACTCTGAAAGATAAAAAACGGCGGTACTGATTTGAAAATCAACCGCCGTTTCTTTTACCATAACTACATCATCATTTTGCTGAGATATTCCTTTGAGCCAGGCCGACTTTTACGTCCTTACCGACACCAGCCACGAAAGCCGCTATACCTTTCTTTGCCGTCTGGCGGATAAAGTACTGGGCCAGGGCCGTCAGGTGTTCATCTCAGTAGCCAATGAACAGGAAGCCGACCGGCTGGATCAGCTACTCTGGGACTTTCGCCCGGAAGCATTTATTCCCCACGGCATAGTAAGCAAAGCCAGTTCCGGCGCCAATACCCCTGCTCCCGTACAAATTGGCTGGGGAGATACCTTGCCAGAGCATCGCGACGTTTTCATTAACCTGCATCTGGATACCGGTGAAGCAATACTGAAGTTTGAACGTATTCTGGAAATCGTTGTGCAACAAGATGACATCCTGGTATCCACCCGGAAAAATTACGCCACCTACAAAGACGCCGGCATTGAAATCAAAATGCACGACATGCGGCCAAAGCACTGACTATTAATTTCCCCGTACACCGTCTTTCTGCCGGTTTTCTTCAGCACTTATCCCGGCTGTTTTCCCTGAGTGACGACACCTGAGGCGAATTCATCCCATATTTGTGTGCCGCTCTATGTTTTCTGACACCATCTGCCGGTATAATCGACACCAATTTTTTGCCAATTTATCACCGTCACTGCTTTTAGCTACCAGCACGCCTACGGGCTGTAACCGACGACGGTGAACATCTGCGTTTTGGACGAGCATAATGGATAAGACCTACCAGCCCCACGAGATCGAAAAATCCTGGTATAAAACCTGGGAAGACAACGGTTACTTCGCCCCATCCGGCGAAGGCGATTCATACTGCATCATGATCCCGCCACCAAACGTCACCGGCAGCCTGCACATGGGACACGCATTCCAGCACACGATTATGGATGCTCTGACCCGTTACCAGCGCATGCAAGGTAAAAACACTCTGTGGCAGGTCGGCACCGACCACGCAGGTATTGCGACGCAGATGGTAGTAGAACGTAAACTGGCCGCTGAAGAGCAGAAAACCCGTCATGACCTGGGTCGCGATAACTTCATCGACAAGATCTGGGAATGGAAAGAAGAGTCCGGCGGTACCATTACCGGCCAGATGCGCCGTTTAGGTAACTCCGTTGACTGGCCAAGCGAACGCTTCACCATGGACGACGGTTTCTACAACGCAGTACAGGAAGTATTTATCCGTCTGTATGACGAAGGCCTGATCTACCGTGGCAAGCGCCTGGTTAACTGGGACCCTAAACTGCACACTGCAATTTCCGATCTGGAAGTTGAAAACCGCGATGTTAAAGGCAAGATGTGGTACCTGCGTTACCCACTGGCCGACGGTGCTAAAACCTCTGAAGGTGAAGACTTCCTGGTTGTTGCGACTACCCGCCCGGAAACTATGCTGGGTGATACCGGTGTAGCAGTAAACGCGGAAGATCCACGTTATAAAGACCTGATCGGCAAAGAAATCATTCTGCCATTAGTTGGCCGCCGCATCCCTATCGTTGCTGATGAACACGCCGATATGGAAAAAGGCACTGGTTGTGTAAAAATCACTCCCGCTCACGACTTCAACGATAACGAAGTAGGTAAGCGTTGCGGTTTGCCAATGGTGAACATCCTTACCCTGAACGCAGACATCCGTGATGAAGCCGAGTGCTTCAACACAGACGGCACACCAAACAACGAAATGGATACTTTCCTGCCAGAGAAATACCGTGGCATGGAACGTTTTGCAGCCCGTCGTGAAATCGTTGCCGACTTTGAAGCTGCCGGCCAGTTGGTGAAGATCGAAGAAAACGACATGACTATCCCGTACGGCGACCGTGGCGGCGTAGTTATCGAACCTATGCTGACCGATCAGTGGTTCGCCGATGCCAAGACCCTGTCTAAGCCCGCAGTTGAAGCCGTTGAAAACGGTGATATTCAGTTCGTTCCTAAGCAGTACGAAAACATGTACTTTGCCTGGATGCGTGACATTCAGGACTGGTGTATCTCCCGTCAGCTGTGGTGGGGACACCGTATCCCTGCGTTCTACGACAATGAAGGCAAAGTATATGTTGCTAACAGCGCCGCTGCCGCCCGCGAAAAGTACAACCTGGCCGACGACGTTGAACTGACTCAGGACAACGACGTTCTGGATACCTGGTTCAGCTCTGGTCTGTGGACATTCGGCACCCTTGGCTGGCCTGAAAACACCCAGCGCCTGCAGACATTCCACCCGACTGACGTACTGGTTACCGGTTTCGACATCATCTTCTTCTGGGTAGCCCGGATGATCATGATGACCATGCACTTCATGAAAGATGAAGACGGCAAGCCACAGGTACCTTTCAAAACCGTTTACGTAACCGGCCTGATCCGTGACGAAAACGGCGACAAAATGTCCAAGTCCAAAGGCAACGTTCTGGATCCACTGGATATGATCGACGGTATCGACCTGCCAACGCTGATGGAAAAACGCACCGGCAACATGATGCAACCCCAGCAAGCTGAAAAAATCGGTAAGCGTACTGAAAAGCAGTTCCCTGAAGGCATCTCTGCTCACGGTACCGACGCCCTGCGTTTCACCCTGGCGGCACTGGCCTCTACCGGCCGTGACATCAACTGGGACATGAAACGCCTGGAAGGCTACCGTAACTTCTGTAACAAAATCTGGAACGCTGCACGCTACGTTCAGATGAACACTGAAGGCGAAGATTGTGGCCAGAGCGGTAATGCAGTTGAACTGTCACTGGCAGACCGCTGGATCATCAGCCAGTTACAGCGAGTAGAAACTGAAGTTCAGAAGCACATGGACGAATACCGTTTCGACATGGCATCCCAGTCACTGTATGACTTCATCTGGAATGAGTACTGTAGCTGGTATCTGGAACTGTCTAAGCCAGTACTGTGGGACGATAACGCTTCAGAAGAAGCCAAGCGCGGCACCCGTCAGACACTGGTACAGGCACTGGAACAGATCCTGCGTCTGGCTCACCCGATCATGCCGTACATCACCGAAGAAATCTGGCAGTCAATTAAGACTGAAGCCGGTACTTCTGGCGACACTATCATGTTGCAACCTTATCCACGCGGCGACGAAGCCAAGCTGGATACTGAAGCTGAAGCTAATATCGAATGGCTGAAAGGCGTTATCACCGGCATTCGTAACATCCGTGGTGAAATGGGTATCTCTCCGGGTAAAGACCTGGACGTCCTGTTCAACAACGGTAGCGAAGCTGACAAAGCACTTCTCGAAGCTAACCAGGCATTCCTGTCTAAGCTGGCAGCGCTGGGCTCTATCACCTGGCTGAACCCGGGCGACGAAGCACCTATGTCTGCAGTACAGTTGGTTGGCGATATGCAGGTACTGGTACCTATGGCCGGCCTAATCGACAAAGACGCTGAACTGGCCCGTCTGAAGAAAGAAATGGACAAACTGCAGAAAGAAGCCGGTCGTTTAGAAGGCAAGTTGAACAACGATAAGTTCGTTGCCAATGCACCTGAAGCGGTTGTTGCTAAAGAGCGTGAGAAGCTAGGGGAGTTTAAAGCTTCTTTGACTCAGCTGACTGAGCAATATGGGAAGATTGAGGCGCTGTAATCAGCCCCTATTTTCTTTGTCTGATAAAAATCCCAGCCATTGAGCTGGGATTTTTTTGGTCTTTTTTTTCTTCGTGTGACTTTGAGAATAAGTAGGCTGAGAGCTTCTTTGTTTGTTCATTGCAGTGCTAATTCAATGCTTGAGATGATCTTTTTCGCTAACGCGACTCAAGACTTTTATAACGGCGCAAAAGTCTTAAGAATCTAAACGCCGCCCCACCGCTTGTCCGGCTACGCCAGATTCCCTGCGCGTTTTACTAGCAACAGGCCTTCGCAAAACTCGGTCGCTACGCTCCCTCAAACAGTTTCTCAGGCTTATCTGTTGCCAGCTGCAATGCTCGGCTGCACGGAAGGGGAAACTTGGTGCCAGTAGCTCGTAGCACTTATTACCGGTAAATAAGAGAAATGACCGAAAGGCTTTGATTTAGCCTTTCACGCATACATATACAGAGTTTGTAGATTCCGTACCGAGGAATGGATTGTAGAAAGGCACTATGTGGGATTCAACGTTCTCAAATACAGTCTTCAGCAAGGCAACAAAGCTTTCTTCTGGCAGGTTTTGTGACCACATCGCGAATACGCCTTTAGGCTTTAGCTGTTCAGCCATAAGTGACAGGTTTTCGGTTGAATAGAAGCTGGCGTTCGATTCATTCAGATATTCGGTCGGGGAGTGGTCAATGTCTAATAAGATGGCATCGAACTTCCGGCCCGGGCTTTGTGGGTCAAAGCCGTTTTCAGGATCAGTGGCTAGGTCAAAGAAACTACCATGTACGTAACGGTTGCGAGCATCGGCATTTAGAACCTTACCCAGCGGGACTTTCTCATCCTGATGCCAGCCGATAACCGTATCTAAAGCATCAACCACTAGCTGTTCTGAGATGCGTTCGTCTTTCAACGCTGCTACAGCGGTGTAACCTAAGCCCAGACCACCTACCACAACACTAAGCTCTTCGCCTTGCACTGCCGCTAAACCAAGATCTGACAACGCCTCTTCAGCCTCAACAAACATGCTGGACATCAAGAACTCATCACCGAGCTTTACTTCATAAATATCTCTGTCACTGAATGCCGGTAAACGGCGTCTGCGCAGGGAGATATTGCCTAAAGGAGATTCTTGGCAGTCGATTTCTTGGAATGACAGAGACATTTCTGGTTTATCCTGATGTATTAACTGGAGGAATATCATACTTAGATATCATCCCCTTTACATCAGATGATTGTTCCCGAAATCTCTCAAAGCTTAACTACCTAAAAACTAGATTGCAGTTTCCTGCAATCTAAGCATGTTAAGTACAGCAACTCTAACTTCTAAGCCTGCAGATTTCGATCACAAATAAACTCAAACTATTTTTCATTGATCCTTGCAGTCGCTTCAGCAGGTGTTAATTTTCCGAATAACACATCCAACATGTACTCAATTCGCTCTTCAGCATTACTAAATTTATTAAAATTCAAATTATTCGCTGCTGTGTAATTTACTTCACCAACTCTTTGCCCTTTATAAAACGCTTCAACTTCAGCCTGACTCAGATATAGAGCAAGATCCCACTTCCAGTGCCCTACATACTCAATAGTCATTTTCTCTAAATCATGCTTTGAATCGTCAGGCTTAACTTCATAACCGTACCCATTTTTAGTTAACCACTGCTTGATCGTGTCCAGAAAACCCTCTTTCGTTTCAGAGTCTTTTACGATCACAATTTCAGGATTACTTCCAAGAGTACTATCTGATATTGGCGCTCCCTTATAACTTGGCGCAGAACACGCCGACATAAAACCAGCTAAAACTAAAACAATAAACACTTTAAAACTTTTCATTTCTAATCCTATGTAACTGGATCTCCGAAACAACACATCCATGCTGATTCCATTATCCGGATAATTTCCTAGATCATCTTTGACCAATTGCTCACAACACTTCCAGCTATCATCTGGTGAAAGCAAAGAGCGGGCATAATTTATCTGTCGTTGATATGCGACTCAAGTAAAGTATTAAAAATTCTTTATATTTCAATACTCAAGTTGGGTCGGATCAGACACATAAGTGACGACAAATACATACCGATAGCGCAGAATTGCTATAGCTAGTTATGCACGATATGGAGATCGATGATCATGGACAGAAAGCGTTTTATAACAAAAGCCTTCGATACCCTGGGGCTGGTAGGCATCTTACTATTACTCATTCTGCTGTATTTGAATAAGTTCGCAGATGAAGGGGCCGCAGTTACTCACTACAGATTTGATATTTTGATCGTATTTTTATGCTGTGTGCTTATCCACTATGTTTATCTGGCAACACTGACTATCCAAAACAAACAGGTTATGTGGGCTATTGCCCTGTTTCTTGCGCCTGTTCCTGTGTATTGGATTTATTATGGGTTCTATAAATTTAATATCTGGAAACTCAAGCGTAGCTCCCCACAAGTTTCCTGATTTACCAGCTCTGCGCATTAATAGCAGATTTAAGCCGCTGGGTATCCAGTCTTGAATGCCCAGCAGCGTTGGTCAGAGCGAATACCAGCCTAACTAAGACACTTTAAAAGTAGCGACAACGCTCTTTAGCTGCTCCAGCTTAGAGCTCATATCATGTCCGGCTTCTACTGTGTCATTCGCATGGGTGGAGGTTTCCCTTGAGATATCACTAATCGCCTGGATGTTCTCGCTGATATCCACAGTTACACTCGCCTGTTCTTCCGAAGCAACAGCTATCTGGCTGGCCATATCCTGAATCTGCTTTACCGACTCTGATATTTGCGTTAACGACTCACCTGAGACCCGAGCTTGCTCCGTGGTTTCTAACGCCATTTCCTGGCTTAAAGCCATCACATCAACAGCCTGATCAGCACCTTTCTGCAGTGAGCTAATAATGTCATTAATACTGGTTATAGAGTCCTGAGTTTTCGATGCCAGCGAGCGCACTTCGTCAGCAACTACAGCAAACCCTCTTCCCTGCTCTCCAGCTCTTGCAGCTTCTATCGCGGCATTAAGTGCTAAAAGATTTGTCTGTTCGGCTATGCCACCGATCACTTCAGAAATAGAGTTAATCGCCTGACTCTGCTCCTGTACAGCAGTAATAGCTTTCGAGGCGTTGGTAATTTCATTCGTCAGCTTTTCAATTGTATCAATTGTTTGCTGAACATTACGCTGCCCATCTGAAGTAATAGCTTCTGAATCATCAGTAATCTGAGCACAGCCTGCTGCATTTTGCGCTACTTCATTAACCGTTAACGTCATTTCTTCAACGGCCGTAGCTACCAGCTCAGTTTGTTGATATTGAGACTGAACATTATTATTTGTTTGCTCAGCTATGTTGGTGGTCATCTGGCTGGAACTGGCAATTGCGCTGGATAAATCATGAATATTCCTAACCAGTTTCTTCAGGTTAGCATTCATATTAATCATCGACAGGAAAAGCCCCTGAGCTTTATGATCAGAGCCAAAATCAGTGGTTAAATCACCTCTGGATATTCTCTCTGCAAGTTGCGCCATATCTTTAGGTTCGCCACCCAGAGGCTTAGTAATGGCTGTGCTAATGGTATATGCAAGGCCGCACCCAAACAGAACGGTCAGAGCTAAACTGACCATTAGCACCTCATGTAATAAATGGACTGATTCCGTTAACTCAGCCTGATCTGCTTCATACAGTGCTTTTTGCGATGCACGCATATCAACAAGTATTTGCTGGATTTCTTTAGCTTTAGGGGCTGCTTTTGTACCTAACCATGCATTCGCTTTATTCCAGTCTGGGCTACTGCGTGATGCAAACATTTCAGTAACGTACGGACGAAACTCTTTACGCAGCGATACATATTCGTTCCACAGGGGCTTTTGTTTTGATGACAAAAAACTGGTCTTGCCTTCCAAAACTTTGAACTGCTTTTGGTTTTTTTCCCATAACGTTAAAAAGTTATTTTTAAACTGCTCGTCGCCCGACAGTAAATAAGCTCTTATATTGGCAAGACTCAGGGCGAAAGTTGCTCTGCTATCGGCAAGGTTTTTCAATAAACGTTTACGTTCCAGGCCTGCAAAGCTATCCATCTCAGCTTCAATCAACCCAGTCAAAGCAGCAATTGTTTTAGCCGCAGTTGGCGCTGCTTGTTTTAACAGGATGTCATATGACTGAATATTTTCATTAGTATGTGCTATTCCTTCAATTTCTTGCTGAGCCACACGAAACTCATCAATCAGCACCTTCATCCGTTCGAGCTTTTCAATATTAGCCGGTACAGTCCAGCTCTGTGAAAATGCTCTCAGTTCCTGAAAAGAAGAATCCAGTACCTGCCAACCTGCAGTACGTTCATTTTTAAATACAGTCGCCTTAGCTGGATCTGCCCCCAAAATAAGGTAGCCCCGTAATCCTGAAAGGGTCTGGTTAATCGCGCCGGATAATTTGATTCCGGACTCGACCGTTGGGGCCCGTACATTCAGTAACTTCTCCTGGACTTTAGTCGTATTTTCTAACTGAATGAAAACCGAAACAGAGCTAATTATTGAAATAATAATCAGCACTCCAAACCCTAGAAACAACGTAGATCTAACTTTTAGACCAGCTAGTACAGCCATAGAATTTCCTTTTATAACAGTCGCATACCGTTGCTGTTATTTTGTTATAAGATTTATTTATATTAAATTTTGCGAATATTACGAAACAATAGCTGTGACTTCTATCTCAAAACTAACCAATTTGGGTAATAATTGAATTATCATTGAACTACTACAAAAATACTACAATCCCCAACGGCCATAAAAAAATCTACAGGATAAGTACCCTTGTTCGATTCATTTAGAACACATCTATATACTCTTTAGCCTGGGCCAATACGTAAACTCACTCTTACAGCCACAATAAATACCTTTCAGCTAAGCAGTGTTAATCACCCGATAAGAATTAATGAATCGTACTACTGCCGCTAAACAAGTAGTCTTCTACATTATTTAACCTCTACGAGTACCCTTCTGTGTCTACCGATATCAACCTGATTACCCCACAAATCGAAAACTACTTTGATCACATCGAAACGCAGATTTTCAGCGGCGATATGTTCGCCAAGTGGCGCGGTTCTTTCGAAGTAAAGAAGGTCTATATCAAGAAAGAAAACGCGGATATCAAATGCGATCTGGATGTCCGCTTACAGCACTGGCCTGAAGGCGTTGTCGTAAAGGTATATAAGCATAAAGCTCTGGCGGCTTTGCCAAGTGTTAATGATGCAACCGTTGCCTGTGAATATCTGAAGACTGAAGAAGCTACTGCGGTTAAGTTCTGGAAAGAGACGTTCTATTTCTCTCACCGTACCGACCTAGACGATGCCCGTTACGTACTGCGTGAAGGCAACGACATGACTGAAGATGATGCAGGCACCTGCCTGACTATGTTGAAAGGTTTTATTGAAGACATTGAAGCGATCGTTGCTGCTGCTTAATCAGCCCGACTGCTAGATAAAAAAGCCTTACGTTTATCGAAACTTAAGGCTTTTTTATATCTGACGATTTACTTAATCAGACGGATCGCAAAAGGCACTCTGAAGGCTTTGCCTTTTGAAGCAGCCACCGCACCCATAATACAAAAGATCAGGTGGCATAGACCGATCACGGGAATCAGAAACACTCCGATGACGATAAAGCTGAGCAAAAATGCGACGAAGTAGCCGATCATCGCCGTAATAGACCAGTTTAAAGATTCCTTCGACTGATCCTGCACATAGGCATCATCTGTCTTGATCAAATACAGAATTAATCCTGGAATGAAGCCTAAAAAGAAAGTGCCAATCCATGACAATAGCGCCATATTTTTACCATCCTGAGAAACTTCGTTTACATCCTGCACTGCGCCATTCTCCATTTTATAGCCTCTTAAATACTTATTTAAAAACAGACTTATTAACAGACATTCTTTTTTAAATACATAGTCATTATATATCTATCCATCGTTAATCTACGACTCAAGAAAGACATCAACGCCGTCTTGCAGTATATAGCGATTTCTTTACAAAAATAATCAAAATCAGTAAAGGCATAACTAGCATTCAACAGGCACTTTAAAGCTAACTTGGCGCTTTTCTATTAAAGTAAATCATTAGCCCGCAGTTGATCCTGAAACACTTCCAGATAAGCTTTCACCTGACAAAGAAACAGCTCTGTTAGTTCACTGGATAAGGAATGCTGCAATTTTTTAGCTTCTATCCGGTAAGGAATCGCTGGCGAGAAACGCCTCACTTCTACGCCCTGCCCGTGATAAGCCATAGCAGTCAAAGGATTGATCAGTGAAACCCCCAAGCCTGCCTGCACCATTGCACAAACACCAACCGCAGTGATAGTTTCGATTTGTGAACGCGGGGTAATACCTTTCTCAGTCAGTACTTTATCGAGTTTTTCCCGATATATATCTTCAAAATTGAAGTTTATAAAATCAACACCATTGAAATCTTCCGGATATATTTCCTGACGTTCACACAGTGGATGACCGCTGGGCAGAACTACAACTAAGTTCCCCACATCCAAAATATCCACGCTGCCATCTCCCAGCATATGTGATGTCTCTACTAAAACTATGTTGTAGCGTTTAGTAAAAAATTCCTGCTGTAATGTCTGTTCTTCGGCACTGTGTACTGAGATCCGCACATTAGGCATTGCTTCTATCATATAACGCGATACAACGGGAATCAGCGCATGAGCATAAGCGGGTAAACAGGCAACTCTGATATGTTCCAGTCCATGGTTTTTAATGCCCTCTGCTGCACGAACAATATGCTTAAAACCTACATAAGAATTTTCAACAACTTCACCAAGCTCCAGCGCCTCTTCCGTAGGCAGCAAGCGACCTTTATCCCGCTTGAATAACTTAAACCGAAGCTGATCCTCCAGGGCCTTCAGTTCCCTGCTAATCGTGGGCTGTGAAGTATTCAGAGCCTTTGCAGTCGCCGTCGCAGAGCCACTGATAAGTAACCAGCGAAAAATTTCAATCTGACGAGGTGTAATCTGCATTGATGCTTTCTCCGAAATAATCAGTAACTATCTGAAGTATCCCATATCAAAAATGAATAGACTTCTTAAATAATGATATTTCACAGCAGTTTTTTTTCATGATAATTTTCCATCACTATCTGTTAACGTCAGAAACCATTGATATTTAGCCATTATCGTTACTTATTTTTCTTAATCGCGCATAACCAACTAAAAAGCATACATATCACATTTGTATGGAAAAACAGAAAAGTCACTTAGGCACGCACTAGCTTACTTAAAAGTGCTTTCTCGTGCAGACCGCTAATAGCAGATCGTCACTTAATAATAAGAAACATCTAAGCAGGAGCCATTTATATGTCTGGGCGCCCTTTCGTAAAAATGCAGGGTCTGGAAAATCACTTTGTGATTGTTGACGCCCGTACTACACCTTTTGATCCTGATGCCAACGAAATCACTCGAATCTGTGATGTACGGATCGGCATAGGTGCCGAGCAATTACTGATCCTCAACCCTCCGAGTCAATCCGGCAAAGCTGCCGGGGCTGATGCTTTTCTGCGCATTTTGAATATCGACGGTAAAGAAGTTTCTACCTGTGGCAACGCCAGTCGCTGTGCCGCCCGCTTACTCATGGAACAAAACAACAGCCACGAAGTATTAATTGAAACAGGCGCAGGGATTCTTACCTGTCAGTTAGAAGACTCTGGCCTGATCAGCGTTGATATGGGACTAATTACCACTGACTGGCAGCATATTCCTCTGACAGATGCTTGCGATACTCTGTCTTTACCCGTCGAAAACGGCCCTCTCAACCATGGTATCGCCCTGAATATTGGTAACCCTCATGCGGTTTTCTTTGTCGAAGACTTTGACAGTGTCGATATCGAGACTTATGCACCGGCAATTCAGGACAACCCTTTATTTCCAGAGCAGGTAAATGTAGGTGTCGCTCAAATTACAGGGCCCGATTCAATACGGATGCATGTATTTGAGCGCCCCGGCATTCTGACCCGGGCTTGCGGTAGCGGTGCCTGTGTTGCAGTTGAAGCTGCCAGGCTTACCGGCCGGCTTACTGCATCCAGAGTACGGGTTGAAGTGCCTGCAGGTACTATAGAAGTTTACATCCGAGAAGATCACAGCGCGCTGATGGCCGGCCCTGCTGAATACTGCTTTAGCGGCCATCTGCTGGCCTGATTATGAAGGAAGGATTAATGAGTCAATCAGTACCTATTATCAATATCGACCAGGTTTCCCGACGCTTTAAAGTCAGCGGTAGCAATCAAAGCATCCTCGCCCTTGATGATGTTACGAATCACATCGACCGTGGTGAAGTAGTTGTCATCGTTGGCCCCAGTGGCTCAGGAAAAAGTACCTTATTACGTACCCTTAACGGTTTAGAAAGTATTGATACAGGCCATATCATCATTGATGGTATCGACCTCACAGCTAAAAACACCAACATGGATAAACTGCGTACTGAAGTAGGCATGGTTTTCCAGCACTTTAACCTTTTTCAGCATAAAACCTGTCTGGAAAATATCGTCCTGCCGCAAACAGTTGTGCTTAATCGTGATCCGGAAGAGGCACGTGAAATCGCCCGTGAGTTGTTAAACAAGGTTGGTATTCCTGACCGGGAGAACAACTACCCTCGCCAGCTTTCCGGCGGTCAGCAGCAGCGGGTTGCCATCGCCCGGGCTCTGGCGATGAAACCTAAAGTAATGTTATTTGACGAAGCAACTTCTGCACTGGATCCGGAAACAGTTAAAGGCGTACTGGAACTGATGAAACAGTTAGCCGCCGATGGCATGACAATGGCTGTCGTCACCCACGAGATGGGCTTTGCCCGTGAAGTTGCTGATCGGGTCATATTCATGGATGGCGGCCGGATCATAGAAGAAAACACACCGGTAGAGTTTTTCGATAATCCTGAGAGTGACCGGGCAAAGAAATTTCTGGAACAAATTCTTTAACAAAAGAAACCCGCAGATGGTTCGGTTTTTTAGCTAATAACCGCAGATCTGTATCTAAACCGAGAATAAAAAGGATATAAAAATGCTCAGTATCAAACGTTTATTTTTAGTCGTTTTTGCCTGGTTTGCAGCCGCAACAATGAGCACTGTTGCTTTTGCAGAAACCACAATGGAACGAATTGTTAAGTCCGGCGAAATGCGTATTGCCGTACAAACTCAGGGACCACCGGTCAGCTTCATTAACAAGAACGGTGAACGTACAGGTTTAGCACTTGATATGGCTCAGAAGTTTGCCGATGACATGGGTGTAGAGCTGATTGTTCAGGATTATGACTGGAAAGGTCTGATTCCTGCACTGAGTTCAGGCAAGGTAGATTTCATTGCTGCTGACATGACACCAACTGCTAAACGTCATATGCAGGTACTGTTTACAGATCCGGCATTCTATTCAGAGAACGTCGCCTATGCCCTGAAAGAAAAAGGCATTACTGACTGGAAAACACTAAACAGCGGTGATTACACTTTAGGTGTTACTCAGGCATCAAGCTATTCCACTCTGGCTAAAGAATTACTGCCAGATGCAAAATTGAAAGAATATGCCGGTGGTAATCCACAAGCGATTCAGGCAGTACTGAATGGCCGTGTTGATGCTGGTATTTCTGACCGTGCAAACTTAGCAACATCTCTGAAGCAATTCCCAGAGCTGGGTATTATCGGTTTCATCCGTAAAGAGCCATTAGGCTTTGCAGTTCGTCCTGATTCTATGCACCTGTTGCTGGCCCTGAATAACTTCCTGAACTTGATGGAACACGACGGCAGCAAAGAAAAGATGCTTGATTACTGGTGGAACAGCACCGATTGGGAAGCTGATCACAAGTAATATTTAGGCCTGCTAAGCAGCATTGCTTTGCAAAAAATCGGGCGCGCAAGTTGCGCCTGTTTTTCTTTTATTGCGGATTTTTGATCCCGTTCCAACATCCTGTTTTCAGGAATCTGCTATCAAGGACCCATTATGTCTTGGCTGTATGATTTAATTAATGTGCGTCTGATTGCTGAGTATTCAGGTGTTTTCCTGGATGGCATTATCGCAACTGTCTGGATATCGCTAATCTGCCTGATTCTTTCACTGTTCTTTGGTGTCTTTGTCGCATTAATGCGCATGTCTGAGAAAGGTATTATCTGGCGTACTGCTGCAGCGTATATTCAATTCATACGGTCTACCCCATTATTAATTCAGATTTATCTGATTTACTACGGCCTGCCAAACCTGATCGGTAATTTCTTCGACGAAACACAAACAGGGATCATTGCCCTAACGATACATACAACACCTTACATGGCAGAAATACTCCGTACCGGCATTATGTCAGTTCCACGCACCCAAACAGAAGGCGCGATGGCTGTAGGTATGAACCGCTTTCAGACCATGTATCACGTGATTCTTCCGCAGGCGATTGCCAAAGTTATATCGCCTCTTCTGGGTCAGACAGTCGTCTTATTGAAAGACACTTCATTACTAAGCATCATCGCAGTGTTTGAACTGATGGGCGCAGGTCTTTTGATGTTCTCCGACACAGTCGTCGCCACCGAGAGTTACCTCACAACTGCCGTATGCTATCTGGCTATTTATATGATGCTGTTAATTATATCCGGCATTGTTGAACGTAAACTTGGCGGCACATCCGCACAATTGGCATAAGGAGACCTGAAGATGGAATGGTTAATTACCAAATGGCAGGTACTACAGAGTGTCATGCCATTTTTACTCGACGGCTTACTCATTACCTTTGAAATATCTATTATTGCCATTGTACTGGGTAGCGTCCTCGGCGCCGTACTGGGTGTTCTAAAAACACTGAAGTCCCGGTTACTGTCCTGGACTATTAATATATACCTGCACTTGTTCCGTGGTACGCCGTATCTGGTGCAACTGTATATGGTGTACTTCGTATTGCCTTCGTTAAACATCAGTTGGCTGCAATTTGAAAGCTATACCGCGGCAATTGTTTCGTTGACGTTATATACCGCTAGTTATGTCACAGCGATTGTAAGTTCAGCGATTCACGCAGTTCCTCACGGCCAGGAAGAAGCCGCCCGCTCTTGCGGTATGAGCAAAGCTCAGGCCCTGTATCATATTATTGTGCCTCAGGCGCTGAAACTGACTGTGCCACCAATGGCCAGCGTTTATGTGATCGTGATTAAGAGTACTGCGGTACTGTCAGTGATTGGACTGTCTGAACTAACACGCCAGGGGGAAACGACGATCTTACGCCTGCCTGGGGATACCATGTTCATTTACATGGCGATAGCTGCAATGTATTTCCTCTACTGCTATCCGGTATTACGCTTTGCACGCTGGGCTGAAACAAAGCTTGAAACTGATAACTAATCTCCAATAGCTATCACACCGACAATTAAGCCTGGCAAATGCCAGGTTTTTAGTCGCTAAATATGCATCTGCAAATATCTTCACATTAAACTTTAACAAGCTTGTTTATTCACTCGCATAAGCTTAAATCACTATAAATAGAGATCATTCCAAATCCGCAATATGCGCCAGGGTATCCGGGTGATTCTTAATCAAGCGCAATAAGGTTACTGCCTGATCATTTGGCTTGGCCAGATCATGCTCCCAGGACTCTAGCGTTGTGACACTGGTGTGTAATAAAGCGGCAAATTCTAACTGCGAAAGTTGCAGCGCCTGACGAAGACATAAAATGTCTTCTGCGGTGATATCAGGTTCACTGTTATCGCTGGCTTCAGTTGCCTGAAGCACCTCTTTCCCCTGAATGAACTGGCAGGCTTCACTTAACGCACTGCTTAACTCATCTAATAAACTCTGGCTACTCATGGAGTCCTTCCTGGATAACCGGCCTCAGCTGATTGCTGAAGCGTCTTACCCTTACTGTAGACCAGTAAGCCGATATGGCACGTTCAAACCGGACATTCCATTACCCGGTATGGGATAATTTTGCAGCATTATATACTTTGACCAATTCGCCAGAGCACACCACTGGGATCCGTCACCACAAAATCCAGCATCCCCCAGGGTTGTTCTGCCAGCTCTGAGACCTCCACGGCATACTTCTCTGTTATGCCACTGGCGCTAACCTGACGGTGCCATGCCGCGGCATCTTCCACCAGCAGATGCATCATAAAGTTTTCACTGTGTACCGGCTCATAAAAGTCCTGTAGCAGGAAACTGCAGTTGCCATAATAGAAGTAAGCAATACCCCCTACATCTGAAGCCTGAGTAAAGCCAAGATCAGAATAAAACTGTTTCGACTTCGCAAATTTTTTTGCCGGCACAAACGCTTTAATCTCTGTAGTTTTGAGGTTTTCCAATGATTCATGACTCATGAAGGCTCCTGTTAAAATCTAAATTCATGCAAATGATAATAACTATCAATTTCATACAATTCAAAACCAACCGAAACTGAAGTTTATTAAGCCCGGCACGTAGTTTTTTATGCCCCTCTGCGACAGGCCCTACGACAGCAATCAATCTGGCCCTACACCAAAGACCAACCCAGACCGATCATGGTGTCATAGGGTACATGCACATATCCGGCTCAGGGCAGATTAGCTGCCTGAATATGAGCCCATACCGCACACACAAATTTCACACTTACACCCGGAGATACTCCCCATGACCAAACCTGTTGTTCTGGTTACTTCAGCCACTGGCCGTATTGGTAAAGAACTGGTTGCCCGCCTGTCTCAGGCAGGTGAATTCACAGTTCGTGCCTGTTTTCACAGCGAATCTAAAGTTGCTGATCTGAAAGCAGTTGGTGCTGATGAAACCGTATTCTTTGACCTGAATGACTCAGCTACCTGGGATGCTGCTCTGGAAGGCGTCAGCGCTATTTACTCTGCATCTCTGGACCCAATGCTGGAAGGTCACCTTAACTTCTGCGAAGAGCTTGGCAAGCGTACCGACAGCATCAAGCACGTTGTACGTGTCAGCTGCATGGGCGCTGATACAAATACAGCTTCTTATGAAGCTGATCAGCACTCTTCACGTGAAGGCGCATCTATTCCACTGATGCTGCAACACTACTGGTGGGGTGAAAAAGCCCTGATTGATGCAGGTCTGAACGTAACCGTACTGCGTAACAACTTCTTCATGAACCACTTGCTGAAAACTGACTGCGATAACATTGCACAGGAAGGCTGGTTCACTAACCCTCTGGGTAAAGCCCGTAACTCTTTTGTTGCGACCCGTGACATTGCTGAAGCAGCTGCTGTTGTTCTGAGCGAAGGTCCTGCGCGTCACAGTAATAAGTTCTACGACATCACTGGTCCTCAGCCACAGACAATGGCAGAAATCGCTGCTGACCTGGGTCGCGCCATGGATAAAGACATCGAGTACCGTGCTCAGTCTATGGAAAGCTTTGAAAGCGATTTCGGTGCAACCCGTGCTGAATTCTTCGAGTATCTGGTAAACGGTTTCTACTGCCGCTGCAGCCCGGACTTCTACAACCTTACAGGCCACAAGCCAACGTCTTACTACGATTACCTGACAACCAAAGGTGCTTGTGGTGAAACAGGTCTGGAAGAACTTTGGCAAGGTAACCTGTGGAAGAAAGGCGAAGACGCAATGAAAGAAGCAGCTGCTGTTAAGAGCTAACATTTAAGAGCTAACATTCAAGAGCCAGGTAAGTACTATTATCCGCCTCTTAATACCTCAAACGCCTTGCTCTGCAGGGCGTTTTTGTTTGTGCTAAATAGCTCGACTATCCAGATAGTAAAACAGTTCATAAGATGTAAGAAAGACGAAAAAAAACCGCTATTCCTAAGAACAGCGGTTTTCTGTGTTGATGTAAAATCTTGCTTAATGCACGCTTTCGATCTTATCGAAGTTCAGTTCCCGACCTTCCGGTGAGCTCTGAATCGCTGCAACTTCCTTACGTTTTTTCAGCAAAATGTAAGCGAAGCAGCTGAAGTACAGGCCAATAACCAGTGCGCCTACCCACTGAATTTCCAGGAAGTTCAGTTTGAACAGCATAGTCAGCACACACAGAGCAACCAGGTTACCGATGATGTACTTAGCTTTACCAATCCGTGACGCGGTCAGATTCAGGTTATCGGTATACAGGCGGATCAAAGAATCCAGTGAGTTAATTACGAAAGTAATACCCACAACCACCATTGAGATACCAACAAAGCCAGCGCTGTCTAAACCATTTTCATGATAGAAGTAGAGAACAGCGAACCAGATTCCCAGCGGAATCGACGGAAAGATCAGCAACGCTGCCAGTACCTGCCAGGTACGCAAGCCACCAACAAACCGCGAGGTAAACTGTCCAATCATGATGCTCCATGCAAACCACCAGAACAGGTAGAAGGCGTGGTAATCATTCAGCGGCAGCACAAACTTGTGAATATTCACAAAATAGTTACCGATCAGATTAGCTGCATCCAGCATTTCGTTTGGCCCCATTGCAGCCAGAACCCACATTACTGCTATCAAACCCAGGAACAACCAGGTAGATGCAAGGCTCAGGATGCGCACATACTTAATATCTGTACTGGAGAACACTGCAGCCATTATCACTGCAAACACAATGACATAGAAGGTAGTTACAATGCTGCCTTCTTCACTGAGCTGCGGTAAATACCAGGGCAGGTTCGTCAGTAACAGATAAGCTGTAAACGCACAGGTACCGATGATGACGACGTTATTGATCCACTTAACCACCGGGATTTCAAAGAAGCCAACCCGTGGCTCAATAACACAGAAATAAAAACTGGTTAGAAAGTAAAATCCCCAGATCAGAAATCCCCAGTAAGCAAACTCAATTGCCAGCGGATTACTAAAAGCATATTCAGGGCTGGTAGCAGTGTCGGCATATCCTGCAAACTCGGTCAGCGGGAACATGATAAGCCCAACATCCAGACCAGACGTAAACAGAATGGCGATGAAGGTAAAAGTTTTTACCGGCGTCACCCCAACGCACTTCAAGTTACCCCAGCGATAGAGACAAAACACGATTGCGAGCAGGGTAAAAATTATCCCTGCACTCAGTAAAGTGTTCATAAACACTCCTTGCGGTTGTTGTTATTTTTTTGCAGAAACAGCATCCGATTTGCACAATCATTGCGCAGATATAAAATCTATTTTCTTCCATAAAACGAGATAAATAACTGAATTAACTGCATTTTTTAATTTAAATAACCATTTAATTAAATGATCATTTAACAAAAATCTCATGTGCCTAGAAAAAAGTCAACCGGCGCAGGCTGGACGGACCTTTCAGGTCGTTTTCGGTCAGCTCAGAAAAACAGCAGATACTCCCATAGCCAAGCCAACCAAAGGGCTAAAACTCAGCAGCAGGAGAACAGGAAAAAGTATCGTAATTGTGGCAGAATCCGGCTTCACATATGCGCACCGGCCAAACCTTCATTAAGGGCTTCAGTACGGGCAACAGAGATCGCTGCGATCGTCACCGAATAAACATGGAGCTACGATGTTTAAAATGAAAAAAACCACTAAGGTTAGCTGGCTAATTCTGGTGGTCGGGCTGATCCCGCTGATCATTATGAATGAACTGCTATTGTCCCGTGACGTGGATTCAACTCTGCGAATCGCCTTTGCAGCCTTCTATTATGTCTCGCTTAAAGGTGTTTCATTCATCATCATTCGTAAGATGGATATTAAAGAAGACACTGTCACCGAACAGGTTGCTGAACAAGCTGTTGCTGAGAAAACTGTTACTGAAAAGGAAGTAGCCAAAAAAGATCAGCCCAACGCTGACTGATCCTTCTACCCAATACTGCTGTACAAAGCTAACTGCGCTGTAAGGTTGCAGTAATCAACCCGGCACTGACCAACGCAGTGCCGCCGATCCGGTTCAACCGCTTTCGAGCCTGATAACTCTGGATATGCTGGCGCACCGTGCCGGCAAAGTATGTATAAGCACTGATATTTATCCCCACCAGACAAAGCAGCGTTACCATCAGAATAAGCCATTGTGGAAATACCGCTGTGTGGGGATCAATAAACTGCGGCAAGAACGCCACAAAGAAGATAATGTCTTTCGGATTCAGGGCTGTCACCAGAAACGCTGAGCGGAACATATTCCTACCTTGCTCCCGCCCAACAGCTTGTGTGCTGCTAAAATCAGCATCGGCAAACTGCTGAGGAACTTGCCGCCAGGTTTTGATTCCCAGATAAATCAGATACAGCACACCAAACCACTTCAGAACCAGAAAAAGGCTCGCGGACGCGGCCAGAATAGCGCCAAGTCCAATGACTGATAACGTCATTGCCGTAAAATCACCAGCCAGTACACCCGCCACCAGAGGTATTACCGACTTTTTACCGTGGGCAATCGCCTGACCTATCACCAGAATAACGGTCGGTCCCGGAATGATACAAAACACCACCGTAGCCATCACAAAGGCTAACCAAATTTCCAAACTCATAAGCATTCTCCTGCCTCAGCATGACTCTTTAGTAACATCACTGTCAGTTATGTCAGGCTAAGAATTTGAACGCTGAGTCTCAGGCCGACACAAAACAATAGCAGTGATTATCAGGAATGCCAGAAACTGATCCAGAAAACTGAAACTTACATTACTTTAGGTAACTGATGGCGTAGCGTCTCAATAAAATCAGCTAAAAATGGCGAGCCGTGGCCCATCTGATAAATGCGAATATCCGCTTGCCCGAGGGCAGGTAAACGCCAATCGTTTGGAGCTTCCACCAGAGAATCAGGAATAATACCTTCAGCCATCACCGACAAGCCCATGCCTGCACTCACCGCCGCCTGGACGCTAATAGAGCCCTGTGCCGAAAAAGTCACCCGATGGGCCCTGCCTAATGCATTCAGTGTTTTAAAAACATGCTCCCGAAAGATACATCCTTCCGGATGCAACGCCAGTGGTAACGGTTGCTCAGGCTGATACTCAAATCCTGGAGCACATACCCACTTCAGTTCACGGGAAGCAATCGCCTCCCCTCCCTGATAATCAGGCATGGCATTAATCAAGGCTATATCCAGCTCGCCTTCACACAGCATCTGCACCAGATCACGACACAGGTGCATGCTCAGTTCTATCTTATCCACATATTCTTCGTGAGTAGCCAGAAAGTTATGAAAGAATCCCGCTGTCATATCCTCCGGTATACCCAGCCGGATCATCTCGCTACTGCCGTTATTTTGCGCCACCTGAATCATCGCATCATGACCCGCCAGTACCTTCACAGCTTCAGGCAATAACATCGCGCCGTCGGCGGTTAGTTTCAGCGTGTGATAATTACGGTGAAATAATTCGCAGCCCAGCTGTTCTTCCAGTTTTTTAATCCGCAGCGACAAAGCCGACTGCGAACAGTGCAAACCATTAGCAGCCGCCGAAAAAGACCCCAGATTTTCCGCCAAAACAAAACTGCGCAAAGCAGAAATGTCCATATTGATAACACTGGCCACAAGAATTCCTCATAGCAACTATATAAATTACTCAATTTACGGGTAGGTGGACGCTCTGTAAAGTTTTCTTCATCACAGCTCTGCTGTCCACATAACAAAAATTTTCGGAGTCAGCCCGCCATGTCTGTTGCAGAAAAACCTCGCCGCCGTCGCGGTAGCGCCCGTACCTCGTTACGAGAATTACGCACCCGATCCGTTGATACCATGTTGCCAGGTCTGACCCGTGGTCTGCCTCTGACCGAACCTATGGATGAAGACCAGATCAAACGTATTGATCATGAATCCATGCGCATTCTGGAAGAAGTCGGCGTTGTATTCCGTGACCCTATTGCCCTGCAACAATGGAAAGATGCTGGTGCCCACGTTGAAGGTGAACTGGTTAAGTTTGAACGTGGCATGATCAGAGAACTGATTTCGTCCATTCCATCCGAGATTACCTACCATGCCCGTAATCCGGAAAAGAACGTTGACCTTGGCGGCAATAAATCAATCTTTGTACCTATGACCGGCGCTCCCTTCTTACGGGATTTGGAAGATAAACGCCGCTGGCCAACACTTAATGATCTGGGCGACTTCCACAAACTGGCGCATATGCTGCCAGCACTGCACTCCACAGCACATCACATTGTTGAGCCAATGGACCACCCGGTATCGCACCGCCATCTGCGCATTACCTACTCTTCCATGAAGAACTCGGATAAAACCTTCATGGGTATGACCACTTCCGGTAAAAATGCTGAAGACGTCATGAGAATGTGTGCAATTCTGTTTGGCGAAGAATTCATGCAAACTCACCCCGTGACGACAGGTAACATCAACGGCAACTCGCCACTGGTATGGGATGAAACCATGCTGGGTGCGATGCGTGCTTTTGCTAAGTATAACCAGCCAGTACTTTGCTCCCCTTTCGTACTTGGCGGCGCTAACACGCCAGCTTCAACGGTTCCAACTGTTGTTCAGCTCAATGCTGAAGCTCTGTCAGGCCTTGCTTATACTCAGCTGGTACGTAAAGGCACACCGGCGATTTACGGACATTACCTATCAACCGTTTCTATGGCATCCGGCGCACCTATGGCCGGTACACCAGAAATCAGCCTGATGAACTTTATGATCGGTCAGATGGCCCGGCACTACGATGTGCCATGGCGTACATCTAACACTCTGGGCGGCGCAAAAACTTTTGACGCCCAGGCGGGTTACGAAAGTGCTATGACGATGAATGCCGTATTGATGTCCGGTGCCAACTATATCTGGCATTCAGCCGGCTGGAACGAAGCAGGTATGCACTGCTCTATGGCTAAATTTGTAGTAGACGCCGATGTCTGCGGCATGGGTTACCGGATGGCAGAAGGCCTGCGCTGGGATGACTTCGACGAAGCGCTGGCGGCTGTCCGTGATGTCGGACCGGCCGGTCACTACCTTGGCCATGCTCATACAATGGAGAACTTCGAGCGGGCTTTCTACATGCCTAAACTGTTCGACAATAATTCTTACGAGCAATGGGAAGCTGAAGGCGCTAAAAAGATCACCGAACGGGCTCTGAATTACGCGAAGAAACTACTAAGCGAATATCAGGAACCTAAAATGGATGAAGCGAAAAACGATGAACTAATGGACTTCATTGCCCGTCGTGAAACCGAAATTCCGGCGGTAGATGCACTTAACGAAACTCACTAAGCCTGCACTGATAAGCACTCGGAATACATCACTTATCCTGGCGTTTATCCATAAAGAGTGTTTATCAAAACATTTTATTGGAAGCTCTTACCAAGAGACTGACCAAAATCATGCCCTGTTTCATTAATGCCTACACAACAAAAAGCCCGGACAGTTTGCACTGTCCGGGCTTTGTATTATTCGCACTTATAATCAGCCGTCGGCATTAATCTGTGTAATTAACTCGCCCAGTACCTCTATCGCCTGATCATTGGCAACCTGACAGGTACCCGCAGCTTCATGACCACCACCGCCGTATTTAAGCATAAGGCTACCAACTACCGTCTGAGCACTGCGATCAAAAATCGACTTACCGGTCGCAAACACAGTGTTCTGCTGTTTCAGTCCCCAAAGGACATGAATCGACATATTACATTGCGGATACATCGCGTAAATCATAAAACGGTTACCCGCATAAATTGTTTCTTCATTACGCAGATCCAGCACCACCAGATTGCCATGCACTGTGGCACAACGTTCAATCTGATCTTTAAACTTATGTTGTTGTTCAAAGTACAGTTCAACCCGTTCCTGCACATCCGGCAACCGAATAATGTCTTCAATGCTGTGATGACGGCAGTAATCAATCAGATCCATCATCAGTGCATAATTTGAAATACGGAAATCACGGAAACGGCCTAACCCGGTACGGGCATCCATCAGGAAATTAAGCAGTTCCCAGTTCGCCGGTTCCAGCACTTCCTGCATATTAAAATCTGCAGAATCGCCTTTATCCACCGCTTGCATCATGTCATCCCAGGCACGCGGGAACGTATCGAAACCACCATAGTAATCAAACACAACCCGTGCAGCAGACGGCGCTTTCGGATCAATGATATGATTTTCACGTGCTTCATTACGCAGGGTTTCAGAAAAGTGATGGTCGAAGGCCAAATGAACCCCATCGACATAGGGTAAGTTCGTAGTGATATCCCGGTCGGTAGTATCTACGGTTCCATCCTGCATATCTTTCGGGTGAACAAACTTAATGTCATCAACCAGATTTATATGCTTCAACAATACAGCGCAGACCAAACCATCAAAATCACTGCGGGTAACGAGTCGATATTGGGTATCTTCCATCTGTAACATCCCTTACCAGGTCATAAAGTAATCATCCGAGTATATGAGAGTCCGTTTAAAGTACAATAATCCCTATACCCATCCCGTGGACTTATGTTCTATAAGTTGTTTGAAATCAACACTTGTTGCTCGCGATAAACTCATCCAAACGTATATTCAGCTTGCCTGCTTCACTTTCCCGACCCAACGCCTGCAATAAATGAGCAACGCATTCCGCGGTACATAAGCCTTCCTCTAACTGATTACGCCGCAAGTTATAACGGGACCCACTATTAACTTTTAACGCTATGCGTGGCAGGTTATGCAGGTACGGGCTTTTATTATAGATTTTACGGGCCTCCTGCCAGGTGCCGTCTAATACCACTAAGCCTTGTATACCAGCCTCACAGGGCTTTCCAGTTTCCAGACCAGCCAGCATTTCTGATAACTCAACACTGCCTTCTCCTGGGTACAGTAGGGCCAGCTGTCCCTGCTCCGTCAGATTTAAAAGTTCTTCATCCGGTTCGACTCTGGACCATTCCACCAACCGTGCAGCGGTTCCTAATACCTCCAGTACCAGCTTGCCGGTATTGGTTGGTTTTGGCAGTTCTCTTGGATGAGTAAGTAAATAGATTTTCACAATGTCTCTGTTAATAAGCAGGTAAATTTCAGACTCAGAATTATAGACGGGTTTTGTGTACAAATTTCACACAAATTCACTCGACCTCAGGCGGGCAAAACTCTATAGTGTCGGGCTTTTGCGGCCCAACGGGACTATTTCCGACTCGCGGCCAGAATCCACCGCTTTACAGCAGGACAATACTCTTGATCTCTACCGCCAACATCACCATGCAGTTTGGTGCCAAACCTCTTTTCGAAAATATCTCGGTCAAATTCGGTAACGGTAACCGTTACGGTCTGATCGGTGCCAACGGTTGCGGCAAATCAACCTTCATGAAGATCCTGGACGGTAGCCTGACGCCGACTTCCGGTAACGTCAGCATCTCACCAAACGAACGTTTAGGTAAGCTGCATCAGGACCAGTTCGCATTTGAAGAATACAGCGTTATCGATACGGTTATCATGGGCCACCAAGAACTGTGGGAAGTGAAACAAGAACGCGACCGTATTTATAACCTGCCAGAAATGTCTGAAGAAGACGGTATGAAAGTTGCTGAACTGGAAACCGTATTTGCAGAAATGGACGGCTACAGCGCTGAAAGCCGCGCCGGTGAAATATTGCTGGGTGCTGGTATTGAGTTAGGCTTACATTTCGGCCTGATGAGTGAAGTGGCCCCCGGTTGGAAGCTACGTGTGCTGCTTGCGCAGGCACTATTTTCTAATCCGGACATTCTGTTGCTGGACGAACCAACCAACAACCTGGATATCAACACTATCCGCTGGCTGGAAGGCGTATTGAACGAACGCAACAGCACCATGGTTATTATTTCTCACGACCGTCACTTCTTAAATGCGGTTTGTACTCATATGGCTGACATCGATTACGGTGAGCTGCGTGTTTATCCTGGCACCTATGATGACTTCATGTTCGCTTCTACTCAGATTCGTGAACGTCAGGTGGCTGATAACGCTAAGAAAAGCGCTCAAATGGCCGATCTGCGTCAATTTGTTAGCCGCTTCTCAGCTAACGCATCTAAAGCAAAACAAGCTACGTCCCGTGCTAAACAATTAGAAAAAATCAAATTGGATGAGATCAAACCGTCCAGTCGTTCTAACCCGTTCATTCGTTTCACTCAGGATAAGAAACTTCACCGTCAGGCAGTGGTTCTGGAAGATGTCGGCCATGGGTTTGATGGTAATGAGTTGTTTAAAGACGGCAACCTGATTCTGGAAGCAGGCACACGTTTGGCCATCATTGGTGAAAACGGAGTCGGTAAAACAACACTGCTACGCTGCCTGATGGATGAACTACAGGTTGAGAACGGTACGATTCAGTGGGCAGAAAGCGCTACCATCGGTTATTGTCCACAGGACACAAACGCTGAGTTCCAATCTGAATTGAGCTTATTTGAGTGGGTCAGCCAATGGCGTAAAGCTAACCATGATGATCAGATCGTTCGCTCAACTCTGGGCCGATTACTGTTCAGCGCTGATGATTTTGAAAAGAAAGCCCGGGTATGCTCCGGTGGTGAAAAGAACCGTCTGTTGTTCGGTAAGCTAATGATGGGCAACACCAACGTACTTATCATGGATGAGCCAACTAACCACCTGGATATGGAATCTATCGAGGCACTTAACCTGGCACTGGAAAACTACGAAGGCACACTGATTTTTGTCAGTCATGACCGTGAATTCGTATCTTCACTGGCAACTCAAATCATTGATATCCGTGATAACAAACTTTTCAGTTTCCAGGGTACTTACGAAGAATACCTTGCGCACATGGATGCTAAAGAAAAAGCGGCTAAATCAAAAAAGTAGACGTTCAGCTACAAACTGATCCGGCATTAAAAAAGGCCGCTAACGAAAGTTAGCGGCCTTTTTTGTATCTGCTGTGCAGATCTGTTGTCAGTGTTTACTTCGCTGCAATGTTTTTGAACTTCACAATCTCACCTGTGCCCAGACGGGACATATAAGAATTCAGTTCACGCTTGATGATAGGCAGCAGGCAGTAAAGACCAATAATATTCACAACCGCCATGGCGAAGATTGCCGCATCAGAGAAGTCGATAACCGGACCAAGATTCGCTGCAGCACCAATCACGATGAACACACAGAACATAACCTTATACGTCAGCTCTTTCGATTTACCTTCACCAAACAGGTAAGTCCAGGCTTTAAGTCCATAGTACGACCAGCTAATCATCGTTGAGAAAGCAAACAGAACGACCGCAACAGCCAATACATACGGGAACCAGCCAAACGCAGAACCAAATGCTGCTGACGTCAGCGCCACACCTGATGAACCGTCTGCAGTCAGGATACGACCGTTTTCACCAACCAGATAAAGACCAGTCGCCGGATCAGTCATCAGTTGACCGGTAATAATGATTACCAGTGCGGTCATGGTACAGATCAGTACGGTATCAATGAAAGGCTCTAATAAGGATACAAAGCCTTCTGTGATAGGTTCATTAGTCTTTACAGCAGAGTGTGCAATTGCTGCTGAACCAACCCCGGCTTCGTTTGAGAACGCAGCCCGTTTGAAGCCCTGAATCAGTGCACCAACAAAACCACCAGCTATACCTAGCCCGGTGAATGCACCCTCAAAGATCTGACCAAACGCCCAGCCAATCTTATCGGCATTCATAAGCAAAATAACCAACGCCGCAGCGACATACATCACACCCATAATTGGCACGACTTTTTCAGTCACTTTGGCAATAGATTTAATACCACCAACAATGACGGCAAAAACAATTGTCGCGAATATGATACCGGTAATCCATCCCGGGAAATCACCGACAATGCCACTGATCTGAGCATGCGCCTGATTCGCCTGGAACATATTACCGCCGCCCAGAGAGCCCAAAATACAGAAAATAGCGAACATCACTGCCAGGATCTTGCCGCCAGGCAGACCACGCTCCTTAAAACCCTTTGAAATGTAATACATCGGACCGCCGGAAACCGTACCATCGCTGTATTCATTTCGGTATTTCACACCTAACGTACACTCGGCAAACTTAGATGCCATCCCTAGTAAACCGGCGAGTATCATCCAGAAAGTTGCCCCCGCACCACCGATGCTGACGGCCACCGCCACACCCGCAATGTTACCCAGCCCTACAGTACCGGAAAGCGCTGTTGCCAACGCCTGGAAGTGACTTACCTCACCAGCATCACGAGGATCAGAGTAATCCCCTTTTACCAGTGCAATAGAATGCCCCACTGCACGGAACTGGATAAAGCCAAAATAGAGTGTAAATACGACGGCACCAACCACTAACCACAGAACGATCCATGGAAAACTGGTGCCCGGTAAAGGCGCAAAAATTAAACCGACAAACCAGCCAGTCGCCCGGGAAAAGACTTCGTTTACAGTTTGATCAATATTACTCGCCGCGGCCATATTACTTTGCAGTAAAAGTACCAGAGAGCTCAAAGCATAGAAGATTTTGTTTTTATTATTCATAACCTTGCCTCAGTTAACCACAGTCACAGGTACGCTTGCGTTCATCACCAGATTAGCCGTCACGCTACCAAACAGGCGCGATGTAATACCCCCTTTGGATGAACGTGCAACAACGATCTGGTCGGCCTTTTCTTCTACCGCAACCAGATTCAGCAATTCAGCCGCGTCGCCGTGCATTACCCGGCCGTTGGCGGTAAAACCATCGGCATGTAAAACACTCACAGCAGGATCAATTACCCGCGAAGTCGCCACGGCAATTTCCTGCTCGCGGCGTTTGTGACGGGTGGCATTTTCTTCAGGCGTCTGGAAGCTGTAAGGCGTCCATTCGATGACGTAGACAAGTTCTAACGTGCAGTCGGGAATAAGGGATGCGAGCCTTTTTGCGTGTGCCAGCGCCCGGGAACCGGATTCGCTGCCATCAAGACCAACAATTAGTGTATTAGACATGTATGCACCTTTATTGTTTTTTTATGGATGCATCGTACTGAGCAGCTCAGAACCTGCTGCCTGACAAATATCAGTGGATCAGATACGACCTTTAAATCATCCCCTGACAAACAAGTGTTTTACAGCACGATTCGTCGTATTCAAAAACCGAAACGATCTTTTTGGCAGTCGAATCGACTTCACTGTTCATAAATCCGGAATAACAGCAGAAGCGGCCACACTTCGCCAAAAGACAAGAATAATTACCCTACATTTCTCCTTTTCGGAGAATAAAAATTCACCAATTCACCAGTAAAGCCGGCTATTTAGCAAGGTTTACCAAATTTCGTGAATTAACATGCCCACCGACCATGTATGTTTTTTAATATGTTAAAGTTTCAGGGAACAATCTTAATCCCGAGTAGTAGTGACATGGATAAGTTTGATCAACTGATCATCCAACATCTGAGTGAAGACGCCCGTCAGTCAAATGCTGAAGTAGCTCGCAAAATTGGTCTATCCAGAACAGCGGTCGCCGGCCGGCTTAAACGTCTTGAAGACAAAGGTATTGTCAGTGGTTACAAAGTAGAACTACGCAATCCCAGAAAAAGTGTCGCTGCCTATTTTCAGATGAACTTTACCCACCTCGATTACGACAGCCTGCTTCCTCTCATCAACCAGATCGAAGAAATAAAAGACTGCCGCTCTATCACCGGCGATATTGATCTGATTATCTATGCGGAAGCAGACACAATGGAAGCATTAGACACTGTCAGAATTCGCCTGAGCGAGCTCCCCAAAATGTCTTATATAGTGACCCATCCGGTACTCAAAGATTTAGTCACAAGTTAGCAATGTAATTCAGCAAGATACTACCGCACAGCACTGTTTCGGCTACGCAGCGTAGTTTGGATATTATTGAAAGTCCGACACAAACTTGTGCACAGGAATTAAAATGTCTTTACCGGTTTTCTTATACATTTTATAAGCGGCTGTAATTCTGTGACCACCGTCTTCCAGCATATAGGTTTTACCACACCCGCAGTTCAGTAAACGGATTGGCTGGCTAACCGGGTCGCCGTTTTTCAAAGACTTAAACACATCTTTCAGACGCGCATCATCTCCACGTACCCAGGTAATCGGTAACTCAACAAGTTCACTGACAGGCACTCTGGTACACATTTGCCGTATCCTCAGGTTCTCAGGTGAACCAACAGTGTAAGCGATCACCAGTGCTTCACGCAAAAACGGCAGAAGCCTTAACTACCCAAACGTCTTTCCCAATTTCCCTGATGTGATACTTCGCAAGCTTCTTCACTGTCGAAAACTATCTGCTGCTCTGGCTTATCCAAACGGATATCGATATCCACCAGCGCTTCAACAATCAGATTCCGTAAACTACTGTCTTCATGATTAAGCTGGATCCGGTCGAGATCTGACTGATCCGTAAATACGCAGGTAACTATTAATGATGCCGGAAAATGCTGATAATTAACCCGGTGAGTCAGCCACTGAAATCCAAAGATATGCTCCAAAGCCGTTTCACAGACATTGGTCAGGGTTTTACAAATCTGGTTATCTAACTTTTTATCGGATTTACGCATCGTCACAATCTAATCAGAAAAAGAACGCAGTTTACCCCAGCTCAGTCATCCACACTAAGAGGTTGACGATTTTCGACATGTCGAAACCAACGATACATCGGACCGGTTCCAGCATTATCCACATTCGGAGCCACCCGCCCTGCTGATAAGTCACTTTGATGAATCGTCCGCATTTCTACACTGTAACGAATCGCATCAGTGGTATTTGGTACACTGGCATGTAAGTGAGCACTGGCAAACGCAAGTACATCCCCTGGCTGAATAACCACTTTAAGAACCCCGGACTCATCCACAGATTCAGCCGGAGAAGGCGCCGATGGATATGCAACTCCACGCTCTGGCTGTGTATCTTTGCGGGTCGCCAGATACTCTGTAAAGCTCCAGCTGTTAGTATTATTTGCCAGCGGCTTATCCCAGTAATCCGGATAAAATGCGATTGTGCGCTCGGCTTCAAGGCTAAATATAGGCGCCCACCAATTTTGCTGGCTCTGGATATTACTGCCCCAAGTATCCCGGTGATGGCCTATCGCTGCACGGTGTGCGCCACGATGAGTTGTATCAAAAGGTACTACTCTGAGCGGGAAATGATCGTAGTAACAGTGATCAGTAGTGACCCCGCATTCACGCAGCACATCGAAAAAAATCAGCTTAGCCTCTTCACTGGTACGAAAACGTGTCTGTACAGTTCCGACGTTCTCAAGAAACAGTTCCCGCTCCAGATAATTCTGCACGGTTACCGGATCAAGATCAGCTAAGGTTTCTGCCAGTAACCCACGGGTATAGGTAATCATCCGCTGCATCGCCGGGCGCTGACGGAACACTAATAAGTTACCGGCGAATAAAAGCTCTGCCCGTTCGGCATCGCTGATGGCATGATCTAACTGAATAATTTCCATACACGAAATCCTGCAGCCAATGTGAAAACGCTATATAAACAGCTCATTCTTATAACATTCTGTAACAAACATCATATTCACTCTGGCCGCAGCTTAGCTCAGCGTAGAAGGCCAGCTCAAGAGAACAGATGTGGAAATTTTGATAGAGACAGCAACCAATGTCGTAAATGAACAAAAGCTCTGTGCTGGACTGATCAGGGAGCTGCTTAAGGAGAATTCAACAGCATCTCTATGTGCGGAATACCATCTTCATCATATGGCTCTGAAACCGTTTTAAATCCAAATCCGACATAAAACTTCTGCAAATAAAGCTGTGCTGAAATCCGTACAGACTGCCCTGGATATAATAAAGACACTTCATCCAGAGCCCGGAGAAGTAATTGTTTCCCTAAGCCTGTGCCACGGGCAGATTCAGCCGTCAGAATCCGACCCAGTGCGACTTCAGCATATGCAAGTCCCGGCGGGACAACTCTCAGATAGCCCTGTAAGTTGCCATCCTGCCAGCCACTAAGGTGAAAACATTGCTGATCTTTATGATCGATATCGGCATACAAACACCTCTGTTCCAGCACAAACACCTGCTGGCGTAAGGCCAGTATTTCATAAACGTCAGCAGCGCTTAACTGAGCAAACGTTTGCCAGTGCCATTCTGTTTTACATGCGTTGGTCATAATGCCATTAACCCTTTACCCAGAACCATAACCGCAGATATAGCAGAAATAATCAGCAAAGCGGGACGCGCAGATTGCTGTTTCAGCTTGCCGCCAAGGTAACGGGATAACAGCCAACCAATAAACATGCCGGGTAATAGCTTAAGGCTCAGAATCATATGCTCATCAGTGACTGTGCCTTCCATAAATAACAACACCAGCGACAAGGGTGAACCGATCAGAAAAAACGCAGCTAATTCATTACGGGCAGTTATCCGGGTTTCATTCTGATACACCAAAGCGATAGGTGGTCCGCCTACCGAAGTTGCAGTACCTACGATGCCCGATAAAAAGCCGCCAATACTCAGGTTCAAAGGCGTTGCAGTAATATTAAAGCGCTGACAACTGACATACACAGCAATCAGTAAACTGCTGCCAAACACAATGGCCAGAATATGTGGAGGCATTGCCAGCAATAATAAAACCCCAAGATAAGAACCGGGGATACGCGCTAGAATGGCTGGCATTACCCGCCGCCAGTGCAACTCATGCCGCTGTGAAGACACCACTAGAATCGACAGCATGAAACCGCCAAAGATAACCGGTACCGGCACATAAGCAGGGTCAATAAGAAATAACAATGGAGCCGCCAGCAAGCCGAAGCCAATACCAACCATGCCTTGCAGCGTACTGCCAACAACAGCAATGGCCAGCGCCAGTAAATCAATCAGGGTAAAGGTCACAGAACAGCCTGTTCAGAAAAGAAGTCATTTAAGCCGCTATTATTTCACAGCTGAGCAGCACGCGATAACAACGCTGCGCAGAAATCTAAAAAGTCACCTGAAATAAACCTAACCAGTACCGGATACAAGTAATACGAGCTTGACCAATGCGTATACCAACAGCACAAAAATTAACGCTGCCAGTAAACCAATGATAATAAAGTGATGAGGTTTTCCCTGGTTAAAATCCCGTTCGCGATTACGGTTACTCTGCACTCCAAAAAATGCCGCCATCACGCTCTTAAACACTTCCCAGAACGAAATATCCTGAGGATTTGGCTGTTCTTTTTGCATCATCTGTTCCCTGCTATGAGCCCTCAAAAAGTATAGCTGCTCTGAGATAAACAACCTTATCTATCAATCAGCCATTAGATTTTCTCAAGCTCAACTCTTTGATCTTACAAAGCAACTTATGCGTACAAGAGCTAAGATAATGAGAACACACAATAAAAATGTGGTTTATAAAAGGGGCTGGAATCATGTCTGACTCATACGACTTCGCAATTATAGGAGCAGGCCTGGCAGGCAGTTTCTGCACAGATAAACTGCAAAACAGTTATTCAAAGCTCTGTGTGCTGGAAAAAAGTCGTGGTACCGGCGGGCGTCTCAGCAGCCGTCGCTTTCAAAGCCTGAGTTATGATCTTGGCTCCCCCTGCCTGCACATTGATCCGGAACAGTTCCGTGATGAGCTCATGGAATGGCAACACGCCGGAGTATTGAAGCGCTGGCCCGAAGCAGATCATGAACCTTACCTTGCGTATGTTGGCCGTCCCCGTATGAGCAGCCTGACGCGACATTTAATTGGCGATACAGAAATGCATACCCTGACGCGGGTTGAACGACTGGAATACCTTGGTGACAGCTGGCAGCTAAAGGACGCCAACGAACAAACCATCTGTTATAGCAAAGGTTTGATTATCTGCGCACCGGCACGTCAGACCTGCGCTTTACTGGCTGGTACACCCTGCTCAACTGACTGGCTGATCCGTAGCCATACCTCAAGCCAGACCAGCAGGGCTCAGTGGTGTATGGCAATAGAAGTTAACCGTGACCTGCCTGCTCCAACCTATATAGCACCGGATAACAGCATCATTACCCGCATCATAAATGACAGCCATAAACCTGGCCGGGAAAATAATTTTAATCTTTGGATGATCCAAGCAGACAGTGAATGGAGTATACAGTACGCAGACTCTCATCATGCTCAGGTACAAAAGGAGCTGGAGCAGGAGTTTTGCCGCATCATGCAACTCGCGCAGGAAGATGTAACCAGTCAATCGCCACATCGCTGGAATCTTGCAAGACATGAGCGTACCCCGGGGGCTATTGCACTCTGGGACAGCGAACTGAAACTGGGTATAGCAGCAGACTGGCTTGGAGAAGCGAATATAAACAGTGCTCTACTCAGCGCCAGAACCTTGTGTGAACTGATACGCGGCTGACGCACCTCAACAACATGCATCAGCTGGCAACTGGAGAACATCATGACTGATAAAAGCCAACTGATAGCAACAAAACAGATCGACACCCCAACAAAACAGACTGACAGCAATATTCTTGTCGGTATAAGCGCCTGCCTGCTGGGCGAAGAAGTACGCTTCAATGGTGGTCACAGTCGCTCAAAGTATTGTTGTGGACCACTTCAGGACTATTTTCGCTTTGAAAAGTTTTGTCCTGAAGTTGCTGCTGGATTCGGTATTCCCCGGGCGACTCTGCGCCTGATTGGCGACCCTCACAATCCCCGTATGGTATACACCCGTCAGCAGGATAACGACGTCACTGAACAGTTTCATGCCGGTTATCAGGCCCGAGTCGAAAAACTCGGTCATCTGGATGGGTATATTCTGGCGAAAAACTCACCCAGCTGTGGCATGGAAAGAGTCAAGGTATATCAGCCCAACAGTCACCCACATGATATAAAATCCGCAGGCCTGTTCGCCAAAGCACTGATGCAACGTTATCCGCACCTGCCTGTTGAGGAAGATGGTCGTCTTAATGATGCGCATCTGCGGGAAAATTTCGTACAAAGAGTCTTCGCACACAACACCTTCCGTACACTGGTGATGGCAGAGCCATCCATCAAGAACTTGCTGGCGTTTCACAGCCAGTATAAATACACATTAATGGCCCACTCACAGACCGAATATAAAAACCTGGGACAGTTACTGGGACAGGCACATCAGGATTACCCGATCAACGAACTCTGTGACCTGTACCTACAGCGTTTTATGCAGGCAATTAGCAAACCTGCCAGCCGGGGCAATCATTACAACGTGATGCTACATTTGTTTGGTTATCTGAAGCCTTATCTTGAAGTAGACGTAAAACAAGACATTCTTGGCACCTTCGAAAACTACTTAAAGGGCTACGTAAACCTGGCGACAGCACTTACCCTGCTACATCATTACTTACGTATGTTCGGTAATCACTATGTGCAGACACAACGATACCTGAGCCCTTATCCAAAGGCACTTGGCTTACGTAATCAGGTATAACACACCATAGAGGTCTGTGTGTATCACCATCACACAGACACTTATCAACAGACTAACTATCGCTGCAATAGGCAAAGAGAGAGCTACATGACGCAACTGGTTTGGCTACGCAACGATTTACGTATGACTGATCATCCTGCCTTTGAGCAGGCTCTCAGTCTACACAGCACAGACAGTCCGGTTGCAGCAGTACACATCGCCACCCCAAAGCAATGGCAACAACATAACGAATCACCCGCTAAACTAGGTCTTAGAGCGGCATTGTTGCAACAGTTACAACAACAGCTTGCTGCCCGGGGCATCGAACTCTATTTGCTTGAAGCAGACTGGTTTTCAGAATGTGCTGAGCACCTTGCCGAACTTTGTGCTGAATTACATTGCAGCAACATACACTGGATAACAGAAACCCCATGGAACGAATGCCAGCGCGACTTACAAACTGAATCACATCTCAGAAGCAAAGGCATTCAATGCCACATCCAAGCTGTAGATCAGTTAGTCAGCGAACCAGTTCTCAATCAGCAAGGGCTGCCATACAAAGTATTCACACCTTTTTATAGACGCTGGTTACAACTGATGCAAAATACCGACCAGACAGTCCACTGTTCTTTACCTGAAACAACAATTCAGACCTCACAGCTTATGCCGCTACCAGACTGGGCAAGCGATTTCCGGGATGACTTATGGCCTGCAGATACCAAGAGTATTCATCATCGGTTACAACATTTTTGCCAGTTAAAACTTGCCAGTTACGGCGGCCACCGGGATATTCCTTCTGAACCGGCTACCAGTCAGATCTCTCCCTATCTGGCGCTTGGGGCAATAGGTCCTCGGGAGCTTCTAAGTGCCATGCGTAATTCAAAGTGGGGTGCCGATTACTGGATGGAGTCAGACTGGCTAAGGGAACTCGCCTGGCGGGATTTTTACCGACAACTGCTGTCTCATTTTCCGCTGCTGAATAAGCATCAGCCATTCAAAACGGAAACCCTGAATTTACAGTGGCATAACACCCCTTCCCACTGGCGGGCATGGTGCAACGGACAAACCGGTTTCCCTATCATTGATGCCGCAATGCGTCAGTTACTGCAAACTGGCTGGATGCATAATCGCTTACGGATGCTAACAGCTAGTTTTCTCACCAAACTGCTGTTTCAGGACTGGCGTAAAGGCGAAGTCTTTTTCATGCAACATCTGATTGACGGCGACTTTGCTGCCAATAACGGTGGCTGGCAGTGGAGCGCATCAACCGGCTGTGACGCAGCCCCTTATTTTCGCGTCTTTAATCCGATTCGTCAGTCTGAAAAATTTGATTCCGAAGGCCGATTTATTCGCCGTTTTTTACCTGAACTGGCATCACTTGATGACAGAAGCATTCACTTCCCAAGTGGCGAACAGCGCCGAAAATGCAGCTATCCTGACGCCATCATTGATTACTCTTCATCACGACAACATGCTATTGATCAGTTCAGGAATCTTTAATACATATCAGATGTAACTTGCTTACTTTACTGAACATTGTGCCGACATAGATAAAACACCGAATATTCCCTCTTAAGTCTAAGCACCCTGCTATGCTGCTTATCTGAGTAATGTTTTTACGGAAACCAAGTTGCAACAAAACTGACATTTATGCTTATTTGTTCGGCTTAAATAATTGCAGTTTCACACGGATCAGGAAGCATCATATCTATGCTGAACCACTTGTTTCACTTATCGCCGGATAGCGATGCCAGCTTGCAGCAACAGATCCGGGAACAAATCAGCACCGCCATTATGGACGGTCATATTCCCTGCAATGTACCGCTTCCATCCACCCGCAAGCTGGCAGAAATGCTCCACGTTTCACGTAATACAGTGATACTGGCATATGAACACCTGATTGATGATGGCTACCTGATTTCCCGGGAACGGGCAGGGTTTTACGTCAACGAAGAAATTCTCCGTGCCAGCGTTGATGGTAACAATAGTCAGGAAAAAGATAGCTCAGACATTCAGGGCGACGCACCTCAGTGGCAAAACTTTCTTAAATTCCGCCCCACTGAACATAAACTCAATAAGGTAAACCGCTGGCAGGATTATCCCTATCCGTTTATTTACGGCCAGCTGGACCCGAAGATGTTTCCTACTAACCATTGGCGGGAGTGCTGCCGTGAATCAGTCTCGGTACAAGCCATCAGCGACTGGTCAGGTGACCGTTACGATGAAGATGATCCCTTACTGATAGAACAAATCCACTCCCGGTTATTACCGCGCCGGGGCGTCTGGGCGGACCCGGAAGAAATTCTAATTACCGTCGGTGCCCAGCATGCGCTGTATATGATTCTGCGTCTGTTACTCAACCGTGATGCCTGCTTTGGTCTTGAGGAACCTGGTTATCCTGACCTAACTAAAATGGCGGCCAGTACCGAAGCCCGTATAAAACCACTTGCGGTAGACGGCGACGGCCTGATCGTTGGTGAACAACTCAGCGACTGCAATTTGCTCTTCACCACACCCAGTCATCAGTTTCCCACCACTGTTACAATGCCGCTGGAACGCCGCCGTCAGTTGCTGGAACAAGCTTCCCGGGATAATTTCCTGATTATTGAGGATGATTACGAATGCGAAGTTACCTTTGCGGATACCCCCACACCGGCACTGAAAAGTCTGGATAAAAATGATCGGGTCATTTATCTGGGCAGCCTGTCAAAAACGCTGTCACCAGGCCTGCGGGTTGGCTACATCGTTGGCCCTAAGGAACTGATCCGGGAAGTACGTGAATTCCGCCGTATGATGCTGCGGCATCCGCCGATGAACAACCAGCGCTCTATCGGTTTATTTTTGGCCCGTGGATATCATGACTCTCTGGTTCGAAATCTGATTCAGGCTTATGAAGCCCGTTGGCAGGCGGTCGGAGACGCCTTGCAGGACTGTTTGCCTGAGTCTGCCATACCACCCGTATTTGGCGGCTCGGCTTACTGGGTCAAAGGCCCGGAGCATCTGGACGCCCGGGAATTGAAACGTCTGGCTCTGCAAAAGGGCGTAGTGCTCGAATCCGGCGATATTTATTACTATGACGAAAACCCACCCCTGAATAACTTCAGACTTGGTTACTCATCCATTGCCACCGAGCGTATTCGCCCGGGTATCGACCGGCTGGCAGCCATTATCCATCAGCTTTGTGACTAAAGGCTTTTAAGCCGCTATTTCTCCTCTGCAGTACCAGCAAGCAATTTGCTGGTACTAACATCTGCCTCCAACAGCTATTTCCCGCCTTCAGAGCCTCATATTAATTTAATTCAGAATCGCTACAGCCCTTGCTAATCGTGATCTACAGCCTGGAACTACATATCGGTTCAGCGTTGGGTCTATAGCCCGAAAAGCCCTCTCTCCTATAGTAAATCCTGCCTGATTAGGCACAGAAACAAGGCTGTTTCAAAGTAAAACAGCACGTTAAACGGCACCGTGACCATAATAAAAAGAGTAATCACCATGTCTGTTACAACCGCCACACACACACAGTCCGACGACCAGTACGTTCGCTTCGTTAACGTCAAAAAGAGTTACGATCAGCAAAACCTGGTTGTAAAGAATTTCAATCTGGACATCAAAAAGGGTGAATTTGTCACTCTGCTTGGGCCATCCGGATCCGGTAAAACCACCTGCCTGATGATGCTGGCAGGATTCGAAGATGTTACCAGCGGCGACATTCTCATCGACGGTAATCCGGTCAACGATATAGCACCCTACCACCGTAATATCGGAATGGTATTCCAAACCTACGCACTGTTTCCGCACATGACGATCAGCGAGAATCTGGCTTACCCACTGAAGGTTCGCAAGATAACCGCAAGTGAAGTTGACCGGCGTGTAAAAGAAGCGCTGGCATTAGTAGAGCTGGCTGACTTCGGCAAGCGCTACCCGGGACAGTTATCCGGTGGTCAGAAACAGCGGGTCGCACTGGCACGTTCACTGATATTTGAGCCAAGCATTGTCCTGATGGATGAACCGCTGGGAGCGTTAGATAAAAACCTTCGTGAACAGATGCAGTTTGAAATTAAACGTCTTCACGAAGACCTTGGTTTTACCGCTATCTACGTGACTCATGATCAGACCGAAGCCCTGACAATGTCAGACCGCATTGCGGTATTCGATGACGGTATCGTCAAGCAATGCGCCGCGCCGGATGTGCTTTACGAGCAGCCCAGCTGCGCCTTTGTTGCCGACTTCATCGGTGAAAACAACCACATTCCGGGTACGGTTACCCGGGTTGATACCGGTGAAGCAGAAATACGTCTCGCCGACGGCACACTGACCACAACGCAAAATCCTAACTGCCCAAATGTTGGTGAAGATTGCGTGGTTACTATCCGTCCGGAAAACCTGTTCATCGCCAAAGAAGGTCAGTTACTGGCTAACAGTGTCGAAGCCAACTTCATAACCCGCCTGTATGTCGGCGATTCCATTCGCTACTTCTTCCGACTCAGTGACGGCTCCGAAATCATGGTGAAAACCCTGAATGACCAGGACGCACCCCATATTGCAGCCGGCAGTACTGTGCAGCTCACCTGGGCAGGTAATGGTGGCCTGGCACTGGCCCGCGCCAGTTAACGTTTTCAAACACAGCAATATCCGTAAACACGTAAGAGGAAAAATAAAAATGAAACATCTCAAGCGATTCGGCGCTGCTCTGGCGCTTTGTACGGCAATGTCACCGGCGCTGGCCGAGCAGTTTACTGCCGTCTCCTTCGGCGGCGCATATGGCGAGGCTCAGCAAAAGCACATGCTGGATCCATTCATGGAAAAAACCGGCCATAAGATCCTGTTTGAAAACTACTCCGGTGGTATCGCCGAGCTTAAAGCTCAGGTAGAGAGTGGCAATATTCTCTGGGACGTCGTTGATGTCGAGGTAATTGACCTTGAACGTGCCTGCTCAGAAGGCCTGTTAGAAGTATTCCCACATGACACACTTCCGGCAGGTGATGACGGCGTTGCTGCCAAAGACGACTTTATTCCACAGGCACTGGCTAACGAATGTGGCGTCGGCAACATCATCTGGACTGTCCTCTATGCCTACAATGGAGACACAATCAAAGGCGGTAATCCTAACTCTATCGGTGATTTCTTCAACACCCAGAAATTCCCGGGTAAACGCGCCCTGCGTAAGCGCCCACAGGTAAATATGGAATGGGCACTGATTGCCGACGGCGTACCTAAAGATGAAGTCTACGACTTGCTGTCTACTGACGAAGGCCAGGCCCGTGCATTCGCCAAACTGGATACCATCAAAAACGATCTGGTGTGGTTCGACAGCTGGTCTCAGGTGCCTCAGCTACTGAATGATGGCGGTGCTGTCATGGCGCAATCAGCTAATGGCCGGATCTTCGACGCAATTCAGAAAGACAACAAGCCATTCGAAATGGTTTGGGATGCGCACATCTATGATCTTGACGTATGGGCTGTTGTACGTGGCTCAAAAAAGAAAGCCGTTGCTGAAGAATTTATTCGTTTCGCCACCAGCTCTAAGCCAGAAAGTGGCATGCAGGACGTCGCTTACGGTCCTACCCGTCAGTCTTCATACGCCTACATGGACGAAGCAATTTTGCCTAAGCTGCCATCCGCTCATCTGGATGAAGGCCTGAAAGCATCTGGTGAGTTCTGGGCTGACTACGGTGAGTCTCTGGGTGAAAAGTTCAACGAATGGCTGCTGAACTAAGCCAATAGCTGTATTCGTGACGCCAGGGCACTCTGTCGAGTGCCCTTATAAAAATAAGAAAGGGTAGTTCCATGTCTCAAGCTGAATTAACCGCCGCGCCCACCGCCGCTTCGTTTAATGAAGACAGTGAGGTACATTCCGGTCTGACACCGGAAGAAATGCGCCAGAGTAAGCGCAACCAGCGACGTCGTAAACTGATTGCCACAGCGTTCGTTATACCACTGATCTTCTTTGTTCTGATCGCCTTTATCGCACCTATCGGCACGATGCTGTATCGCAGCGTTTATCATCCGACGGTTGCCCAGCTGATCCCAGAAACCCTGCAGGCACTGCAGTCCTGGGATGAAGCCAGTGACAACATTCCGGATGCAGCTACCATTAGCTTGTTCGCAAAAGAATTACATTACCTGGCTAAAGAACGTCGCTCTGGCAAATTAGCAGAAGAAATTAACCGCGGAATGCCCGGTAGCTCAAGCGTTATTAAATCCAGCGCACGCAAACTGAAAAAGCTTGATGAAGCGACGTTGGCGAATGAAGGTGCCGAACGTCTGCTGGCAGCGAAAAAACAATGGCAGGAAGTAAAAATCTGGCGGACGATGAAGTCTTCTGGCGAAATATTTACCGACAGTTTCTACCTGACAGCTACAGACCTGACCCGTAATGAGCAGGGCGAAATCGTTGCCCGCGATACCAACATTTACATCAAACTGTTTGCTAAAAGCCTGAAAATCGCATTGCTGATTACATTTTTAACCGCTGTTATCGGTTTTCCGCTGGCCTATTACCTGGCGACAGCACCGGCGAAAGTAGCTAACACGCTGATGGTATTCGTACTGCTGCCGTTCTGGACGTCATTACTGGTACGAACCACTGCCTGGATCGCCATCCTGCAAACTAACGGTGTCATCAACGACTTCTTAATAACACTGCATATCATTAATGAACCTATAGAGATGCTCTATACCCAGTTCTCAACGGTTATCGCGATGACCCATATTCTGTTGCCTTTCATGATTCTGCCGCTTTACAGCGTAATGAAAGGTATCGACCCAAGTTACTTCCGTGCAGCACTGTCACTGGGGGCTAAACCTCTGTCTGCGTTCAGCCGGATTTATTTCCCTATGACCTTACCAGGCCTGAGTGCCGGTGCTTTGCTAGTGTTTATTATTTCCATCGGTTACTACATCACACCGGCTCTGGTAGGCGGTACCGACGGACAAATGATCAGTAATATTATTGCGTTCCATATGCAGTCATCGAACAACTGGGAGCTAGCCGCAGCACTGGGCTCTATCCTGCTGATTCTGATCACATTGCTGTACTGGATCTATGACCGTTTAGTCGGCGTTAGTAACATCAAACTGGGGTAACTGACGATGCAATTTCCTAAGTATTTTAATTTTTGGCACAAGTTAGGCATGCACAGCCTGCGGTTAACCGCCTGGGCAGTTCTGGCTTTTCTGATGTTACCGATACTGGTGATCATACCGCTGTCGTTCAACGTTGAGCCTTACTTCAGCTTTACTGAAGGCATGCTGGCATTTGACCCTGACGCTTACTCGCTCAAGTGGTATGCGGAAATTATCAATGACGACAAGTGGATTCTGGCGATTAAGAACAGCTTTCTGATTGGTGCAGCTGCCACTGTTATCGCCACTGTACTGGGCACACTGGCAGCGATTGGTCTGTCCAGAGCAGATATGCCATTACAGCGGATGATCATGGCAATACTGCTTTCACCAATGATAGTGCCACTGATCATTACAGCAGCGGGTATGTATTTCTTTTATACCCAGTTAGGACTGGCGGGTACTTATATGGGTGTAATTATTGCTCACGCGGCTTTAGGTACACCATTCGTCATCATAACCGTCAATGCAGCCCTGAGCGGTTTCGACTACTCGCTGGTAAGGGCATCCCTTGGAATGGGAGCGTCGCCAAGCTATACCTTTTTTAAAGTAATAATGCCGCTGATTCGTCCTGGCGTGATCTCCGGCTCACTGTTTGCCTTCATTACCTCTTTCGATGAAGTGGTAGTGATCCTGTTCCTTGCCGGCCCCGAACAGCGCACGATACCGCGCCAGATGTTCTCCGGTCTGCGGGAGCAAATTAACCCGACCATTCTGGCGGTCGCCGTATTACTGGTAGTCGTATCAGCCTTGCTGCTACTCACCATTGAATACTTGCGGGCCCGTGGTGAACGGATCCGTACCGGCCAGGTTTCTTAATTCACTTTTCTGTCCGGCATGCTTCGGTCCGGACAGAGTTTTTCAGACATGTAGGAAATACAGCAATGAGCAGTCAATACATCAAAATCAAAAACCACATCAACGGTGAGTGGCTGGATGAAAGCAACGGACAATATGAACCGTTAAAGAACCCTTCTACCGGTGCGGTCATCGGTGAAGTGCCGCTGTCTTCAGCAGAAACCTCTCGTCAGGCAGTAGCAGCGGCGGCAGAAGCGTACCCTGAATGGAGCGCTATGCCATTACCTAAGCGTATGGATTACATCTTCAAAATGCATCGCGCCATGGTAGACAACCATGAGATGCTGGCTGAAGCTATCGCTGTCGATCAGGCTAAACACATTGCTGAAGCCCGCGGCGAAGTCGGCCGTGTTATTGAAATCCTGCAGATGGCCTGCAGCATCCCATCCCTGATGCAGGGCGAAACGATTCAGGGCATCGCCAACAACATTAATGGCCGGGTCATCAAGGCACCACTGGGTGTCTTCTGTGGCGTTGCGCCATTCAACTTCCCGGCACTGGTATTCGGCTGGTTCATTCCTTTCGCAATTGGTTCTGGCAATACCTTCGTGTACAAGCCATCAACAGAATCACCGCTGTTCATGCAGCGCATGATGGACCTGATTATTGAAACAGGCCTGCCAAAAGGCGTCGTAAACATTGTTCACGGTGACCGTGAAACCGTAGAAGCATGGTACGACGATAAGAATGTCGCCGGCATCTGTCTGGTAGGTTCAACACCAACAGCTAAATCTATCGCTGCCGGTGCTGGTAAGCACGGTAAGAAGACCATGCTGTTAGGCGGTGCGAAAAACTTCCTGTTAGCGATGGAAGATGCGCCGATGGATCTGCTAATCGAAAACGTCCTGATGTCCGGTTACGGTTCTGCAGGCCAGCGTTGCCTGGCTGTTTCCAACATTGCGGTCGTTGATGAGATCTATGACGAATTCATCGAGCGTCTGTTAGAAGCATCTAAAAACCTAACCGTCGGTGACGCGATGGACCCTGATGTGTTCATGGGTCCGGTTATTTCCGCCAAGGCAAAAGAACGTATCCATCATTATATCGATCTGGGTATCGAAGCTGGCGCTAAACTGGCACTGGATGGACGTAACCCTGAGTTACCTGAAGCAAACCGCGACGGTTATTTCGTCGGACCAACGGTATTCACCGATGTTACCCCATGCATGCCAATCGCCACAGATGAAATCTTCGGCCCGGTACTGAGCATCATGAAAGTCGGCTGCATTAACGGCGGTCTGCGGATGATCCGCAATCACGAAATGGGCAACGGTGCCTGCATCTTCACTCAGAACAGTTACTACACTGAGAAATTCATCAACGAAGCCGATGTCGGCATGATCGGTGTAAACGTCGGTGTATGTGCGCCACATCCTTATCTGCCATTCGGCGGTATCAAAGGCTCTCTGGTTGGTAATAACAAAGTTCAGGGTAAAGACGCTATCGATTTCTTCACTCAGAATAAGACTGCGACTATCCGTACTGTCGATCCTAAGGCAGGTAAACCTGCTGCAGCTAAAACAGACTCTAGCGTGCGCAGCTGCGTAGCCGGTTAATCTCTTATCTGTAATAAAAAAACCACCTGTTTAGCAGGTGGTTTTTTTGTATCTATGGCTAGTCGTTTAAAGCGCTTCCCCTAAGCATTTCCCTTAACTTTAGTCTTAGCCTTAACCTTTAGATTGCCTTCTTTAAATCAGAGTATCTGCCAGTTGCATCAACCTTTCGCCAGTCCATAAACCGGCAATGGCAATACAGGGAAGTGCTATAGCCCAGGTCATACGGGTATTCAGCTGTGGCTGATAGCGACGTATATACCAAACCAGTGGCCAGATTAGCAGCACTATCGCCAACTGTCCGGCTTCCACACCCAGGTTGAAAGCGAGCAAGCTCTGCCACAGATTCGGTGAATCAATTTGCAGAATCTCCCGTAACAGGAAAGAAAACCCTAAGCCATGTAACAGACCAATCGCTGCCGTCATCAGAAATGAACCCTTTCTGTTATCAGGTCGTAACGCGATTACCGCAGCAAAAATAATAGAAAAAGCGATACCTGTTTCCACACTGGGAATAAACCAGGCAGCTACCGGTACCCAGCCCAGAAACCCGATAATCAGCGTAACACTGTGCCCCAGAGTAAAACCGGTAACGCGCCACAGCAGATTAGCCGTACCCGCCGCGCCTATGATCAGGCACACCACAAACAGAATATGATCGTAACCTGCCATGATGTGCTCAGCCCCTTCAACCAGAAAAGTCCATGCGGCAGAAAAAGCAGAGCGGTTTACCACTACCGGCTTTTCTAATAAGCCTGTGGCGCGGAAGATCTGTGTCCCACCCGGAAAATAATCCAAAATCAGATTTGCAGTTTCCTGTTGGTTCTCCAGGCCGGGGTTCAGATTACTTGAGAACTGATAGTCGTAAAGGGTATTACCAGTAGGGTAAAACAACTGTACATCAGTGACTGTGTCTCCTACATAGACTTCTGATTCAGAAACCAGCTGCTGCGACATACTAAAAGCCTGTTGAGCTTCTTCCAGACTGGCAAAAGGTAATTGTTGTTTTTGGGTATAAACCCGCACGGCCTCAACCTCTGGTTTTAACACCCCATCAGGGCCAGTCAGTTGATGCCCAGTTGCGACGAGATCACCTAAGCCATTCGGATCAGTAGCTAACTGCGCATAATCAACATAATGAAACAACTCGCCATTTACTACCCTGTTATAACTGTAAGGGGCAGCTTCCGGTAAGCCATCTGAACCGGTCTTACCAAGTTTATCTGCCAACAAGTAAGGGGTCGGCAGACGCAGGTATACACGCACCCCATCACTGGTATGTTCAACATGAACAACCCGGATATTAATATTCAGCTGAAAGTGAGCACTGGCCTGCTGCCAGGGCAGCATAAGCAATAACAGACAGACCAGCGGAATGTGTTTAAAAAGGCTTATTATTTTCATAGTTTTCCGCCACGAAAGCACCGGCAGCTTAACTGCCGGTGAAGGTGAGAATTATCAGCAAACAGCACACGCCCATTTAAAAAATGGCGAGACTAATTGCCAGATTCCGCAGTTACCATATTATTGGAACCAAAGTAATAAACATGACCTTTCTTCCCTTCCAGATCAGCCTTACTTAAGTTAAAACTCGGCGCATCAACATTGGTGAATGGATGCTTCTTCACCCAGTCATCAGCCGGTTGCAGAGTAGAGGTATAAAAAGTGGTTTCAGGCACTAAATAGTGATGTGGAATCGCTGCTTTCGCACCGGTTTTCTCTACCACTGTGTTAGCCTGTGCATAATCAAGAATATGCTCAGAACCATCGACTGGAACGAAGACCACATCTACTTCACCGATCTTATCCCAGACCTCCTGTGGCGGCTCCGGGCGGTTGTCTCCCCACATGAGGAAACTCATACCACCAGTCTCAATTACGAACATGGTATTATCCATATGCCGCGCATTAGTCGGCGCACAGATCTCCTCACGTCCTTCAAACTGCTTCACAGCTTCAGTCCATGCCACGCTTCCCGGCGCGACACACTGGTGTTTATCAGCAATACCACGAATAGTGATATCCCCCAGCGTGAATGTACCGGCCATCCGGTCTAACAGCATGTTGGCATCAATTTTATCCAACGCGTCATGATCGAAATGAGCATGAGTCGAGGCACCGATATCCACATTTTCCTTAGGAAAATCCATTCGATACCAGAGTCCCCAGGCACCTGATGGATCATTACGCCACGGATCGATCATTACACTGATGCCTTTTGGCGACGTAATTTTGAACGCAGAGTTAGCGTAGTAGGCGATTTCTACCTGACCGGAATCTTGCTGGACACCGCCTTCATTCTGCACCTGAATAATGCGGTTATGATTATTCCCTGACATCCAGGATGTCAGACCTGAACCGCTTGCAGACGTTGCCATCCCGAGAAAAACCCCCAGGGTAGCAACGCAACTGGTGGAAGCGATTTGCCATTTCTTCATTGTAAACCTCCGAATTATTTTTATTGAGGCTGCCGGTACGGGACCACAAAACCAGCGACTAATCACCATGACAAAAGTACTGCCAGACTAATGCTGGCACACGGTTTTACACCGACAACAAAATAAGACTGCTAATAACAAGCAGTCCGTTATCAACAATAATAAAGAAGGCTGAAACACAGCAATGGGGGGAAAATAACAGAAGAATAAGGGGGCTCCCCCCTATTTTTATCACCAGAAAAAGTAAAAGCCGCAACTTTCGTCGCAGCTTTTTCTGGAATTATTAATATCGCGCTTAACTTACATGTGTACCACCTGATAACGATTTTTCGTCGGTACCCAGTGATAGTAAACATTGTTGTAACGGTAATAAGGCTTACCTTTGTGTTTAATCAGCACAGCATTTTTCGGCACCCGCGTTAACGTTGCACCAGCAGGCTTGATTACCTTCACATACGTATTATTCCGCTGACGATAATAAACATCATCCTTCAGCCAATATTTGATTCCGGATACAACCACAGCAACTGAACCTGCTGGTAAATGTTTCACACCATGATGGCTACTTGCCGGATGTGCGGCGGCCTGCATGGCCGATAAAGTTAAAACGCCTGTCAGTGATGCTACCAGTAACGCTTTCATAATCTGTTCCTCCTGTTGAAACCACAGCCTCTACATCTGTTCGCCCGGCCACTTTCCCCATTTAGCAGCGCGTCCCACATAATTACCGCCAACTTATTCGTTAAGCGGTAATCTCTTCCCGAGAACAGATAAAGGAAACTGCAAACAAGCCTGAAGGGTCTGCTACAACAGCAGAAGGGGGGGAACCAGACCTGCTTGCAGTGATGTTAAGCATGCAGCCCTGGCAGGTAAACTTGGGTAAAGTCAGTGTAAAGTTAAGTAAAGTTACTGCGACAAAGCGCCGCAATCATTTACCAGCGGCTTCGGGTATAATCCGACTTTCAACAGTCCCGTTAACTATCACACCCTGACTGCCATGCCCCACTTCAGCGATTCGCGACATCATTTGCTGCAGCTCAGCTATATTCGTACTGTGACAATAATTGCTCAGGCCTGCCTGCTGTTTTATGCAGTTGAAGGGCTCGGAATAGTTATTCACATGTGGATGGCGATCGGCGCTTTACTGGCAATGACTATGCTGAATCTCTTAACCCTGTACAGGTTAAGAGCCAACCTGCCACTCACTCAACTGGAATTTCTATTTCAGCTCATCGCCGATATTTTCTTTTACGTTTGTCTGCTCTACCAGCTTGGCGGCACCGGTAATCCGTTTTCATCCTTACTGCTGATTTCCCTTATTATCAGCGCTATGACCCTGCCACGTAATTACACCTGGCTAATCGCTATGCTGGTAACCAGCAGTTTTACCTTTCTGCTGTTCTATCATATTCCGCTACGGCCTCCGCTTACCGGTCACCAGCTGCCAATCATCAGTTATTTTGACTTATACACCACAGGCATCTGGCTAAACTTTATTCTGACCGCCCTGCTGATTACCTATTTCATCGTTAATATCAGTGAAAATCTGCGGCGCAAAGAACATGGATTTAACCGGGTAAAAGATCGTCTTACCCATGATCAGCAATTGCTGTCTCTGGCAACTATGGCCGCCGGCACCGCTCATGAAATGGGTACGCCTCTGGCGACTATGCGGGTACTGCTCAAGGAAATCTCACTGGATTATCCACAGGATCAGGCCCTGCAGGACGACCTGAATATCCTGAGCCAGCAGGTAGATAATTGCACCGGGCATCTTCAGCAACTGGCAATATCAGTCAAAGAAGAACAGCAACAAACCTTGTTATTACCGGCAGATAAATTTCTCAATGACCTGCTCGAACGCTGGTCAGTGCTGCGACCAACTGCACGCTACCTCAAGCCAGTAGTCACCCAACAACCACAGCCTTTGATTGCCAGTTCAATACCATTACAGCAGGCCATCATTAATCTGCTAAACAATGCCGCCGATGCTGATAAAGTTACTCAGGCGCTGGAATTACGCCTGGAAAACGATGCTCAGAAAATTCGCATAAATATACGTGATCACGGCCAGGGGATTCCGCTGGATCAGGCCGAAGACATAGGTAAGCCTTTTGTCACGACTAAGGGCAGTGGCCTGGGTATTGGTCTGTTTCTGACCGCATCAACCCTGACCATATACGGCGGTGAAGTACGCCTTTACAATCACCCACAAGGTGGCACTCTTACAGAAGTATCCCTACCGATAGCCTCGTCTGTTAATACTAGTTCCAGCTCTAACGACAACACCCACGCCAGAAAAGGACATTCATCTTGAGCAATTCTCCAATGACATTTTTGATTGTTGACGATGATGAAACCTTTACTCACGTATTGTCCCGGGCACTGAAACGTCGTGGATTTGAAACACTGGTAGCAAACAGTGCTGAACAGGCAAAGCAACTTATAGACCGGCAAGTACCTGATTACGCAACCTTAGACCTGAAAATGGATGGTGCGTCAGGAATCACTCTGATACCCAATCTCACCAAGTTAAATCCCGCCATAAAGATTCTTGTTCTGACCGGCTATGCGAGTATTTCTACTGCCGTAGAAGCTATAAAACTGGGTGCCAAAGACTATCTGACAAAACCTGCAGATGCGGATGAAATTCTGGCCAAACTGGAGCACAGCGAACCGGACCCTCACATCGACATTGCTGAAAAACCGATGTCTGTAGGCCGTCTGGAATGGGAACATATTCAGAAAGTACTGGCCGAACATGAAGGCAATATTTCAGCCACCGCCCGTGCATTGGGAATGCACCGGCGAACGCTGCAACGCAAGTTGCTTAAGCGGCCGGTAAAGGAATAATTTACTGGGTATTAAGTTACAAACCTTTACTTAATAAACCTCTGTTAGCCAGCTGCCACTCAGCAATACTTATTGCTCATCGATGTATGCTTTCGCATCAAAGGTGCGAATCCAGTCCGGATGAAACACCATCATAGCGGTCATGATAATACCGTTAAGCAAACCTTCCGGGAACATAATCAACGGCAGGTACTGGATGTATTCATTATGAATCTTCTCCAGGCTGTATACGTCATTTATCCACAGCATAAATGCCATACTCAAGCCACCACTGATACTAGCCAGACCGGCACCGATAAAAGCACACAAAAACAGATATACAAAGAAATTCTTTGCCAGCTTAGCTTCCACAAAACGTAAAATACCAATACTGACTAAAGCTGGAATAACAATGGTACAAAAACCGTTTACACCAAAGCTCTGCCAGTTCTCCTGCCCAACTACCGTTAGCCCCAGTAAGGCCATACTTGCCGCCAGAATTGCCAGATCCCAGCCGAACATCAGCGTCAGAACAGTAATACCGACAAAATGAATTGCTAACCCGGGAGAAATACCCGCGCGCAGTTGCCAGAGCAACATCAGCGCGACTGCCGCACCCAGAAATAAATGCTGTAACTGGCGGTTATTAAATAAGGTTTTCCAGGGAGCACGATATACAGCAAACAACAGGAAAAACACATAACCCGCCTGTGCCAGCCAAAACCATGGACCACTTAACAGGTCCGGTGTCAGGCTCATGAATAACTCTCCTTTTTACGCAGCATCTATCTTATGCCGCATCAGTAAAGCATCCTGCCGGCCTTCGGGTGTTATATAGTAGTTTTTCCGACAGCCATCCTGCCGATACAGATGCTTCTTATACAGTGTAACCGCTGCTGAATTAGTCGCATTGACCTCCAGCAAAATATCCGTAACACCTTGATGCTGTAATTGCTGATGCGCCGTGCTCAATAACTGACTGGCAATACCTTTACCACGACAGCTTGCAGAAACGGCAATCTGTAAGAGCTCGGCTTCTGTCTCAAAGGTTGAAAAAATCGCAAAGCCCTGCAAGTCCTCATCGGCCAGCATCCCCAGACAGAGATTCTGCGGATTATTCAGATACAGATTAAGAGTGGCTGCAGACCAGCAGGGCTGAAAACATGCCTGTTCCAGCGCTTCCAGAGCGGCAAAGTCGGCTTGCGCCAGAGGAATTACGCGTGACATGCAAAGATTCCTTAGGAGAGACTAGCTCTCGTCAGTCTCTGTTGGAGCCGCTGACTGAATATGTTGAAGCAAAGGCTGCAAATCACGCCAGACATCTTTCTTACAGCCAGGTACTGTCATCATTTCTGACAAACTTGAACTGGCCAGAACTTTTACATCGGAACGCAGGCTAAATAATATGCCCCGCAATTGCTCTAAAGGCTCTGAGCGCTGAATAATCATTTGCGCCGCAGCTTCACCAAGCAGTAACACCTGATTAACCGGCCGGCCGGCCAGACTCTTATTAAGCTTATGCGTGACTGCTTTACGCGCCTGCGTAGCCCCCTGATCAAGGGTCTTACTGGCAAACATTGGCCATGGCAGCAGGAAAACGTCGCCCTGCCCGCCCTGTAAGCCAACCGAACGCAGTATTTTTTCTAACAGGCTCTGATGCTGTAAAGATAATCCCTGACGGGACTGAGGTGGTAATGTGTCGACCACCAGACAATCACCAAAAGAAACAAATGCCAGTTTAAACGGCGCTTGCAGATCGTTACTTACATCTGTATCTGCATCTTCAGCAATTTCTGGTGCTGCAATATTAGTCGCATCAAAGGCTTTATTCAGGGCTGGAGGAGTAACAGCTGTAGCAGGTGTCGTCTTATCCACAACCTGCTGAACTGCCTGCTCCACTGAAGGCTCAGCTAAACTGCTCTCATTCTGAACAGATGCCGTGACAGGCGCCGCTTTCGCTGCAGGTTTCTCTGCTGGCTTGTCACCAAGACTGGCAGCCAAAGCAGCACGGGCTTGCTGTGCTGCCTGCTGATTCTGTTGTGAATTGTGCGACCGTGACGCTGTAGCTCCTGATTGCTGAGTTGCAGTCTGTTGCGACTGAGCCACCATAGGTTGCATATCATCCGGTAACGAACAATACTCCCACACCCAGTCAGGTGTGGGTAATGCCCCCGGTAACTGCTCACGGGGCAACCAACTGACAATGCCCATGGCATCCAGATACTGGTGTCTTAGTTGTTGCTCCATGAAGCCTTCCTGCTCAGTCAGTGTGAATACCCGGTATTATACCTGTGGATGAGCTTTCTGGTCAGTGGTTTCCAGCATATTCAGTGCATGAATATAGGCTTTAGCCGACGCAATAATGATATCGGTGTCCGCGCCCAAACCGTTCACAATCCGGCCACCTTTTTCCAGCCGTACAGTTACCTCGCCCTGAGAGTCGGTACCACTGGTAATTGCATTCACCGAATACAGTTCCAGCGCAGCCTGCGAATCGACCATCGCTTCGATCGCTTTAAACGCGGCATCAACCGGGCCACTGCCAGAAGCTTCAGCCTGCTGTTCGCTGTCGTCGACACCAATTGTCACTGACGCCACCGGTACTTCACCGGTTTGAGACATTACTGACAAGCTGCTTAGCTTATATTTTTCGTACTGATTAGCAGTTTGCGTGTCACTCACCAATGCCTGTAAATCTTCATCAAAGATTTCATGCTTCTTATCCGCCAGAATCTTAAACCGGGAAAACGCATCATTCAGTTCAGCATCAGTGGCAAATACGGTACCAAGCTCTTCCAGACGGGCACGAAAAGCATTCCGGCCTGAATGCTTACCCAGTACCATTTTATTAGTTTTCCAACCGACACTTTCGGCGGTCATGATCTCGTAGGTTTCCGGATGCTTGAGCATACCGTCCTGGTGAATACCGGACTCATGCGCAAAAGCATTGGCACCCACGATTGCTTTATTCGGCTGAACCGGGAAGCCTGTAACACCTGACACCAGTCGGGAAGCAGGTACGATTTGTGTTGCATCAATCGCTGTGTGTAAGCCCAGAATATCCTGACGGGTACGCAACGCCATGACGATTTCTTCCAGCGATGCATTACCTGCCCGCTCGCCCAGACCGTTGATAGTACATTCAACCTGACGTGCACCAGCAGACACAGCTGCCAGAGAATTGGCTACAGCCAGACCTAAGTCGTTATGGCAATGAACCGAGAAAATAGCTTTGTCGGCGTTCGGAATATTCTCAATCAAACGGGCAATCGTATTGCCAAACTCATTTGGTACAGCGTAACCAACGGTATCCGGAATATTAATTGTCCGGGCACCTGCATCGATCACCTGCTCAATAATCCGGCACATGAAATCGAACTCAGAACGGCTGGCGTCTTCCAGTGAGAACTCAACATCATCAACTAAATTACGGGCACGCTTCACCGCGTGCACCGCCTGTTCAACAACCTGCGATGGCTCCATCTGCAGTTTGTATTCCATGTGAATGGGTGAAGTGGCAATAAAAGTATGGATACGCCCTGAATTAGCATTTTTAAGTGCTTCACCGGCACGATCGATATCTTTATCCAGTGCACGGGACAGAGAGCAGATGGTGCTGTCTTTAATGGTATTTGCGATGGTCTGTACCGCGGTGAAATCACCGGGGCTGGCAATCGCAAAACCGGCTTCAATTACATCAACACGCATTTTTTCAAGTTGCTTAGCGATGCGCAGTTTTTCCTCACCGGTCATCGACGCGCCGGGGCTTTGCTCACCGTCGCGTAATGTTGTATCAAAAATAATAACCTGATTATTGGCAGACATGGTTTTGGCTCCAGGTACTGATGGCTGTTGTCCCATTTGGAGAGGTCGCTCTGCAGGCTACTGAACTGGCTGGTGTAAGCAGTTGCCTGATGTATAGTAAAGCTGATCTGAAAAGGAACCCGTTACTGCAGTAGCAGGCTAAAACCGGCCACTGTCATGATTCAGTCTAATATAACTCTACAGGGTGTATTTGCAAGGTAAGTCCCCATCAGCAGATCAGGTTAGATCAGCCACCGTTACTGGGATCAGGAGTAAATTTACGCGTGAATAAAAACCAATTCGATCAACCGGTAGACCGCCGCGAAACATCCAGTATGAAGTGGGAACGCTACAAAGACCGTGACATCCTGCCAATGTGGGTGGCCGATACAGATTTCACCACCGCTCCGGTCATTACTCAGGCACTTCAGGAACGGGTCGCGCACGGTGTTTTTGGCTATACAAAACGGCCGGCTGAACTTAACACTGTTGTAAAACAGCGATTACAACATCTTTACCAGTGGCAGGTTGAAGAAGACTGGATGGTCTGGCTGCCCGGATTAGTCAGTGGCTTACACCTGAGCTGCAGAACGGTAACTTCACCTGTTACATTAACAGCTACCCCTATTTATCCACCTTTCCGTTCTGCACCGGTTTTATCCGGCGGACAAAACCTGAGCATTCCGATGACCCAGCAGGAAGGACGCTGGCTAATTGATTTCACGGCACTTGAATCAGCTATTAATTCTGACACCCGATTACTGCTTTTCTGTAATCCACAAAACCCGGGAGGCACTGTTTACCGGAGGGCAGAACTGGAACAGCTGGCAGACACTTGCGAACGGCATGATTTACTGGTCTGCTCGGACGAAATCCATTGCGATATGATTCTTGATCCAGGCGTTGAACATATTCCACTGGCTTCACTAAATCCTGAAATAGCCGCACGCTGCATCACTCTGATGGCCCCCAGTAAAACATTTAATATTGCCGGGCTTGGCTGTTCGGTGGCTATCATTGCCGATCAGGCATTACGCAGTCGCTTTCGCAAAGTCCGCCAAGGCGTTGTTCCTGACGTAAACCTGCTGGGATACACCGCTGCGCTAGCCGCATACAGAGATGGTGATGAATGGCATCAACAGCAATTAAGTTATTTACGCGCCAACAGAGATTTTCTGCTGCAGGAAATAAACCTGATCCCAGGCCTGAAACTGGCACATTTTGAAGCCACTTATCTGGCCTGGATTGATATCAGTGACGCCAGACTGGAACACCCTGTGGCATTCTTCGAAGCAGCAGGTGTCGGCATGTCTGCAGGACGTGACTTTGGCGATGCTAACTTCATGCGGCTTAATTTCGGCTGCCCACGCAGCACGTTGGAAGAAGCTGTAATCCGTATGAGAAAAGCTTTGGCAAACTGATCTGGAATACATTTACTTCCAGAGATCAGGCCCTCGGGAAAGGAAAAGCAATGACATCTGCAATGTCATTTGCACCTATCGCCTGCATAATCAGACGATCAATGCCCACAGCCACTCCGGCACAACTGGGCATTCCCTGTTCCAGTGCGGCTACTAACAAATCATCAGTCGGGCGCTGTGGAAGGTTTTCTGCACCTCGCTGACGGTTATCTTCAGAAAAACGACGCGCCTGTTCTGCTGCATCGGTCAGTTCGTGATAACCGTTTGCCAGCTCCACACCCTGCACAAATAATTCAAAACGCTCAGCAACTGCTCTGCCCTGAACATCCTGTGAAACCTTCGCCAGCGCCGCCTGGCTGGCAGGGTAATCGTACACAAACACCGCGCCTTCATCTGCCAGTTGCGGCTCAATCACATGAGACATTAGCAGATTAAGCCAGTTATCCCGGTTGTTGTCCTGAAAGTCACTATCGATATGTTCAGCGGCAATCGCCTGCAATTCAGCAATGCTGGCCGTATGCGGATCTATTCCTAAATATGTATCAAAGACCTGTGCATAACTGTATTGATTCGATTCAGCGATACCCAGCAAAGGGAGCAGCAACTCTGCCACTTCATTCATTAACTGACGATGATCAAAACCCGGACGGTACCACTCCAGCATACTGAATTCAGGATTATGCCGACGGCCTACTTCACCATTACGAAACGCCTTACTGATCTGATAAATGGCGCCACTGCCACTGGCTAGCAGCCGCTTCATGGCATACTCCGGTGAGCTTTGCAGATACTTAGTTTCTACTTCACCGCCAACTAATGGCTGATACCGGCATTCAATGGTATCAATATAAGGGTCACTGACAGCGGCATTCGACATTACCGGCGTATCTACCTCAAGGATATTTCTACTGGCAAAAAATGCCCGGATGGAAGCAATTATTTCAGCACGGCGACGCAAATTGGCCATCGAAGCTGTACTGTTCCAAAGCATATTTTGAGACACGGGAATATTCCTGACATAAAACGATTCGGTATTTGACGAAGTGCCATAACTACAAAGCTTACTACAGCCAGCCATCTATATAGCTCAACTGCACGGATAAAGCTTACACTGGCTAAACCCGGGACATAAAAAATGGCAGCCCAAGCTGCCATCTTTCAAATTACCCTGCTGTTATGCGCGGGATACGTACTCACCGGTACGGGTATCGATCTTCAGCATTTCACCGCGCTCGATGAACAGCGGTACACGTACAACGGCACCAGACTGCAGAGTCGCAGGCTTAGAACCGCCCTGAGCAGTATCACCTTTCAGGCCTGGATCTGTTTCAACAACTTCCAGTTCAACAAAGTTAGGCGGCGTAACAGAAATAGGGTTGCCGTTAAACAGTGTTACCTGACAAGCATCCTGTTCTTTCAGCCACAGGTGCGCATCTCCGATTGCTGTTTTATCAGCAGCAACCTGCTCGTAGCTCTTAGGATCCATGAAGTGCCACATTTCACCATCGCTGTACAGATACTCCATATCCGTATCCATAACATCAGCGCCTTCAACACTTTCACCAGACTTAAAGGTACGTTCCCAGGTACGGCCAGACATCAGGTTCTTCATCTTAACACGGGTAAAAGCCTGGCCTTTACCTGGTTTTACGAACTCAACATCGACCATTGAACAAGGGTCGCCGTCGAGCATGACCTTCAGACCATTTTTAAACTGGTTAGTAGAATAGTTTGCCATAATTGTCTCGATACCTTAGGAAATATGCTTAATCTGAGCTGTTAAGAAATCTGCGTGTACCAGGGATAAACCTTGTGCAGTATTGTCAGCTTATACAAAATTGACAGCCATTCTACTTGAAAGGAGAATGCGAGCCAATTTTCCATGCGAATTAAAGTAACCCTGTGATGAAACCTCTGAATCTGGTCGAACTCAAGCCCGCAACTGCGACAGAAGATACCTGGCAACAACTGTTAAGTCAGGCTATTACTGATCCTGCAGAGCTGATCCGCGCACTGAATTTACCAGATGAAATGATCCCGGCAGCACGTCAGGCAAATAAAGACTTTTCTCTGCGGGTACCGGCTCCATATTTACAACGTATCAACCCCGGAGACCTGAATGATCCTCTGCTACGGCAGGTACTTCCTGTTGCAGAAGAGACAGAAGTCGTTCCCGGTTACATCACCGATCCACTGGCGGAAGCCGACAGTAATCCACATGACGGGTTGATTCACAAATACAAAGGCAGAGTACTGGTGATTCTCACCGGTGCCTGTGCAATCAACTGCCGTTACTGTTTCCGTCGTCACTTCCCTTATGAAGACAACCGCCTGGGACCGGACCAGTGGCAACAGGTAATCGATTACATCGCTGGCGACAACAGCATTAAAGAAGTGATCTTTTCCGGTGGCGACCCACTGGCGACCAATGATAAACGTCTCGACAAACTCATCAGCAGTTTAGAAGCCATTCATCATTTACAGCGGTTACGCATCCATTCCCGGTTACCCGTTGTTATTCCACAGCGAATTACACCTGAACTGACACAACGTCTGGCAGACAGCCGTCTGAAAACCGTTATGGTTTTGCATATTAACCATGCGAATGAAATAGATGCTGAAGTTGCAGCTGCGGTAACGCAGCTAAAGCAAGCTGATGTAACTGTACTGAACCAGGCTGTTCTGTTACGCGACGTAAACGATTCGGTTGAAGCGTTGGAAAATCTTAGCGAAGATTTATTTGCAGCCGGAATTTTACCTTATTACCTGTTTACTTTTGACCCGGTGGCAGGCGCCGCACATTTTGATATTGCTGATGCTCAGGCACAGGCACTGATGAGTCAGTTACAGAGTCGGTTACCTGGTTATCTGGTACCTAAGCTTGCCCGGGAAATTCCTGGCAGAGCATCAAAAACTTTATTGCCGGTAAGCAGCACCAAGACCACTCAGACTGAGTGATCGGTTACTTCAAGTGCACGGTTTTTCTGCTGCTCGGTGAGCAGTTCATCCAGAGGCTTCGGTCTGCCCAGACCGTAGCCCTGACCATAATCAATGCCTATTTCCCGCAGCAGCTCAACAATCGCGTCATTTTCGACAAACTCAGCAACCGTCTGCATGCCCATCACGTGGCCAATTTCATTAATTGATTTGACCATCGCCAGATCAAGCTTATTCTCGACGATCTCTTTAACGAAAATCCCATCAATTTTTAAAGTATCTACCGGCAAATTTTTCAGGTAAGCAAATGAAGATAAGCCACTGCCAAAGTCGTCCAGAGAGAACTGACATCCAAAGGCTTTCAGAGCGTTAATGAAGTCTCTGGCATCAGCCAGGTTTGCGATTGCAGATGTTTCAGTAATCTCAAACTTCAGAGTCGACGCTGGAATACTTGAGGCTTCCAAACGCTGTAAAATAGCTTCCTGAATGGTGTTATCACCCAGCGACCCACCTGACAGATTAATTGCACAGCGGCCAATAGTACGGGAAAACTCCCGGGCATTTTGCTCCAGCCAGTCTAACGTATGCTCTACAACCCAACGATCAACCCGGCTACTAAGATGATAACGTTCAACCGCTGGCAGAAAAGCACCTGGTGGTACTAAATTGCCATCTTTATCCCGCAAACGCAGCAGTACTTCCATATCAGGCTTCAGGCTTGAGTCCTGCAACGGCAAAATTATCTGCCCGAATAATACAAAACGGTCTTCATCCAGCGCTGCGTTTATCTCAGATACCCACTGCATTTCACCTTCACGCTTCAGCAACATAGCGTCATCCTGCTGATACAGGTGAATCCGGTTACGGCCATTTTCTTTCGCGGTATAACAAGCAGAATCGGCTTGCTTCATCAGCTCAATCTTATTCACGCTGTGCTTATCAATTTCTACCACACCGATACTCACACCTACGCTGAAAATCTGGCTCTCCCAACTGAACTTGAACGATGCGATCTTCTCTCGCAGGTCATTGGCAACCTTCTCTGCCTGTTGCAGATTACACTTACGCATCAGGATACCAAACTCATCTCCTCCTAAGCGCGCCAGAGTATCGCCGCTGCGAATCCGCTCCTGCAGCATATGCGCCAGCTGTCGCAGTAATTCATCCCCGGCTATATGCCCACAAGTGTCATTAACTACCTTAAACTGATCCAGATCCAGGAAGCAAAACACATGCTGCTCACCGGTAACCTGACTATGTTCAAGGGTTTTCTCTAACAGCAGTTCGAATGCCCGGCGGTTCACCAAATCAGTTAGCTGATCATGACTAGCCTGATAATTCAGTTGTTCAGAAATTTCCCGGGCTTCAGTAATATCCTGATGAATAGACACATAGTGAGTCACATGATCTTCTTCGTCATAAATAGGCGCGATATGAACATTCGCCCAGTAAGCCTGACCATTCTTCCGCAAATTCAGTAACTCACCCTGCCATTCCCGGGTGCTCTTCAACATCACCCAAATACTGGCATAAGACGTTTCCTGACCCTGATCGTAATGCAGCATATTAATCGGCTGCCCGACCACCTCTTCTTCAGAGAACCCTGTTACTTCCAGTACTTTCGGGCTGGCGTACTCGACGATGCCATCCAAACGGGAAATCACCACCATGTAAGGACTGTACTCAACCGCTTTGGAAAGCTTCCGCAAGGCAAGTTCAGCTGAACGGCGTTCTTCTATTTCATGCTGCAAATTAGCGGTTTTTTCGTTCACCAACTCGCCAACTCTGACAGTACGGCCTGTCAGGGTCAGCAACCAACCGCAAATAAGCGAAGCAAACAACATGCCTGCCGACAGGATCAGCCAGCTGGAAGAAACGCCGTCTTTGTATAGGGTTTCATTAGCAGCCAGATATTCAAACTCCCATTGCCGGCCACCCAGCAAAAATAAGCGTTTTATACGTCGCTGATCATCCGGATCCATAATACTTTCAGCAAAACGCGGCGAACGATAAAGCTCCTTTGGTACTTCATCGGTTACATCTGAAATCCGGACATAAATCTGACGGGACAGTCCAGAATTTGGACCAAGTAAATGACTGGTAATAAAATCCTCTGCCCGATATACCATCGCCACAAAGCCAAGATGATTATCCCAGATATGCTCTTTGCCTTTCTGGCTCATCGACAGATACACAACCAGCCCGGCCTGCTGACCTGACTCCTGTATCAAACGAATCGGGGCGGTCGCACCAATGCTGTTGTAGAGAAAAGCATAATCCTGAGCATCTTTAGCCATCGGATTAGAAGAAACATCATATCCATAGGCACGTTCATTACCGATCAGCGGCTGAACATATTTAACCGGATAATAAACTGGCTTTTCAGACGCCCGTTCAACTTTATCGCCATTGAAAACCTTAATATCTCCCGGCCCGTCATTGGCATTTTCAAAGGATATACGATTAAAGCTGGCCACCCGAGGAATCCACTCAAGTGCCTGGATGCCTTTGCTCTGATCAAGCAGCCCTTGCCCAAAAGTGGCAAATTCATCTTTCGATACATAGCCCCCACTTTCCAGAAAAGAGCGGGTCATATTCAACAGCTGGAAACTCTCCTGAAAGGCACCTACCAACTGTAAATGTAAAGTTCCGGCCTGACGGGTAAACAACTGATTCCGCTCATCTTCTTCCCGCTCGCCGGTATAAACAAACAATAAACCAATCACCAGTAACAGGCCCAACATGGGAATCCCCACACTTACCCGACGATTAAAATGCCCCACAGGGCTTATTTTTATTAACGACAGCAGTAATGGAGTGACTATCATCGCGCCTATACTGTCACCCAGCCACCAGGTCAGCCATACGGCACCCAGTTCAGCTATTGGTATTGTTTTGAACAAAGCAAAGCAGACAACAGCAGTCGAACAGGCAATCAGTGAACTCAGGGGGCCGACTATCAGTAAAAAACGCAGAATCGAGCGGTCGTCTATAAGCGGATCATCCGGTCCTACATGACGGTTCACTAAACGCACAGCAATTACCGCCTGAAGCATCACCCCAAGGCTAATAGTCCCGCCTAAAATAAACTTAAGGTAAGTAGGTGTGTCAGGCGATCCCTGAAACCAGAAGTACAACTGGTGCGCGAGCATTCCGGCAAACAGGCTGGGTAACGCAGATTTACCCATTAGCATGAGAATAACGATAGCCAGGCCAGCCGGCGGCCAGATTATAGACGGCTCACCGGGAGGCGCCGTCAGCAGCACAGTTAACTGCGCCAGCATAAAATAGGCAGCCGCAGGCATCAGATATACCTGCAGGTAAGCAATTATACTGGGACGACTGTTATCTGGAGTATTCAATCCTTTCCCCGCCCGAAGCGTACATCTGCACCGGTTTTGTCCTTTGAGAATAAGAACTCTCAACAAACCGTCCTACTGCAAAATGTACCTGAAATTAGTCGGTCAGCTGTGAGCAGACGCTGGCCTTTCTATAGCCCATTATTAGCGTTGCACAGCCGCTTCAACCATCATAGCTAATGGACAAGACGCGCTCAACGCGGGACTACCCATCACGACAGATTAATTTAAACAGCCGTTACAGTCGATGCTATAAGGCCTGATAAATTGCTTCAGATCAGACTAGAGAATATAAGCTAAGTCGTTAATTTACTTATTTTTTGGCGGCATCATTGGAAAGGCAGAAACATTGCCGCCACGGGCCGGCGTAATTTTAGCCACACCATTATGTTTTACTTCATCAATTCGAATGATTGACTGCATAGGTATATAGCTGCGTTCAACATCTTCAAATTGCTGTTTCAGCTTTTCTTCCGAGGGATCAACAACCATTTGAGTCTGACTGCCAAAGACAAACTCTTCCACTTCCAGAAAGCCCCACAAATCACTTTGATAAAGATGTTTGGCATAGACCTCGTAGACTTCATCCTGATTGAGAAATTTAATCCGGTAAATCGCGTCTTTTTCCATTATTTAACTCTGCCAGCCCGTTACCGGACAGTTACTACAGGAAGATCAAAAGTTGATCGCAAAAATTTCAGGCAGCAAATATACGGGCAGCGCACTAAAATACAAGAGTAAGTAACGGGATAGCTATTCTGTGATGATTATTCATAGAGATGCGATCTTGCTGATTAATAACTAGGCACCCTATCGACCTTAGCGTATAATTTCTGCCCCTTTGATCAATCCCAACGTTACAACAGGTGTGTAATGGCGAAGAAGCTATTCATTAAAACCCATGGCTGTCAGATGAACGAATACGATTCAGCGCGTATGGCCGACCTTCTGGGCGAAAGCCACGAACTGGAACTGACAGATAACCAGGAAGAAGCAGACGTTCTGCTACTTAACACCTGTTCTATCCGGGAAAAAGCACAGGAAAAAGTTTTCCACCAACTTGGCCGCTGGCGCAAGCTTAAAGCTGGCAAGCCGGAACTGAAAATAGGTGTTGGTGGCTGTGTTGCAAGCCAGGAAGGTGAGGCGATTCTTAAGCGTGCGCCTTACGTCGATATGATTTTCGGCCCGCAAACATTACACCGTTTGCCTGAAATGATTGATCTTACCCATGACAACAAGAAAGGCATTGTTGATATAAGCTTCCCGGAAATCGAGAAGTTTGACCACCTGCCTGCGCCAAAAGTTGACGGTGCTGAAGCTTTCGTTTCTGTCATGGAAGGCTGTAGCAAGTACTGTACTTTCTGTGTAGTGCCCTATACCCGCGGCGAAGAAGTTAGCCGACCAATGGACGATGTTCTGACAGAAGTTGTTGAACTGGCTGAACAGGGTGTGCGTGAAGTCAACCTGCTGGGTCAGAATGTAAACGCTTATCGCGGTAACACCCATGACGGTGACTTTGCAGACCTGGCCGAACTTATCCGTTGTGTTGCAGCGGTAGACGGTATCGACCGTATTCGTTTCACTACGTCTCATCCGGTCGAATTTACAGAAAGCCTGATTGATGTTTACGCGGAAGTACCTGAACTTGTAAGCCATTTGCATTTGCCTGTACAAAGCGGCTCCGATCGAATTCTGATGGCGATGAAACGTGGCCATACAGCGATTGAGTACAAGTCAAAATTACGCCGTATTAAAGCATTACGTCCTAATATTTCTTTCTCATCAGACTTTATTATCGGCTTCCCAGGTGAAACCGACGCTGACTTCGAAGCAACCATGAATTTGATTGCTCAGATGGGTTTCGACCATTCGTTCAGCTTCATATACAGCCGTCGCCCGGGCACTCCGGCCTCGGATCTACCTGATGATGTGACCGACGAAACTAAAAAACAGCGCCTGAGTATTTTGCAAGAGCGTATTTCCCAGCAAGCCATGCAGATCAGCCGTCGTATGGTCGGTACCGTAGAACGCATCCTGGTAACCGACTACTCAAAACGCGATCCGGGCATGCTATCCGGCCGTACTGAAAATAACCGCGTGGTTAACTTCCGTTGCGATAACCCGGATCTGATTGGCCATTTTGCCGACGTGGAAATTGTTGAGGCCTACTCCAATTCTCTGCTGGGCCAGTTGGTTAGCTCTGAACTGAATAACTTTGCAAAAGATGCCTGAGGAATCCTCATTGAACACTGCTGACTCCCTTAGCTTCAGTCTTCACCCAAACGACCCGCAACATCTGGCTAACCTTTGTGGTCAGCTGGATGAGCATCTCAAACTGATGGCCGAGCGTCTGGGTATCGAAATCAGCAATCGCGGTAATATTTTTAAGCTGGCAGGTGATGCCAGCTCGATTAAAGCCGGCGAACAGGTCATTTCTCAGCTGTACCAGGAATCCCAGGACGGCGAGGATATTACCGCTGAACAGGTCCACCTTCTGCTATCCCAGTCCGGTGTTGAACAGATTAAAGCACGTACGGAACCTGCTGATGTTTATCAGCCGGATATTTCAATCCGTACCCGTAAAGCACTGATTCGCCCACGAGGGCCCAATCAGCAAGAATACTTACGCTCTATTTTGCGTCACGACATTAACTTCGGAATAGGTCCTGCCGGTACAGGTAAAACTTATCTGGCAGTTGCCTGTGCCTGTGAAGCGTTAGAACGTGACGAAGTCAGCCGTATACTGCTGGTACGTCCGGCGGTTGAAGCCGGTGAGAAACTCGGCTTTTTACCTGGTGACCTGAGCCAGAAAGTAGACCCTTACCTACGCCCGCTGTATGACGCCCTTTACGAAATGCTGGGTATCGAGCGGGTAACTAAACTGATTGAACGTAACGTCATTGAAGTTGCACCGCTGGCTTATATGCGTGGCCGGACATTGAACGGATCTTTTGTGATTCTGGATGAAAGCCAGAACACCACCCGTGAACAGATGAAAATGTTCCTGACCCGTATCGGTTTTGGCTCTACTGCAGTTATTACCGGCGACACAACTCAGATCGATTTGCCAAAAGGCGTTCGCTCCGGCCTGATACACGCTCAACAGGTGCTTCGAGATGTTGAAGGAATCGGCTTTACCCGTTTCCTGGCTAAGGACGTTGTACGTCACCCACTGGTTCAGCACATTGTTGAAGCCTATGACGACTTCGACCTGCAACACAATTCCGGAAATTAAAGTATGACTTACTACGTTGACCGTCAGTGTCAGATTGAAGACGTTAACCTTCCTGATGAAGCTGAACTGACCCGCTGGGCTGCTTTGGCAATCGGTGACTATCGTGATTCTGCGGAATTATCCATTCGCATCGTCGACAATGCCGAAAGTCAGCAACTGAATAATGATTACCGCGGTAAAGACAAACCGACTAACGTACTCTCCTTTCCATTCGAAGTGCCAGACGGGATCGAACTGGATTTACTGGGTGACCTGGTCATCTGTGCACCCATTGTAAGCAGTGAAGCAACTGAGCAAAACAAACCACTGATGCATCACTGGGCACACATGGTCATTCACGGATGCTTGCATCTGTTAGGATTCGACCATATAAATGACGCTGATGCTGAAGAAATGGAAGCATTAGAGATCAAACTGCTGGCTCAGTTAGAGATCAGCAACCCATACGACAACGAAGATCCATAAGGAAACCATGAGCGAAGACCGAACGGACAATGGCACACAGAAAAACTGGCTAGGTAAACTCACTCAAGCTTTTTCTGATGAGCCGAAAACCCGCGAAGATCTGTTAGCAGACCTCAAAGATGCTGCTGACGACAACATTCTGGATCAGGAAGCTTACAGCATCATCGAAGGTGCAATGCAGGTGTCGGACCAGAAAGTACGGGATGTAATGATCCCACGCTCACAAATGGTAGTCGTTGAAGCCGACCAGACGCCAAAAGAATTCCTCCCGATCATCATCTCCAGCGCTCACTCCCGTTTCCCGGTTATCGGGGAAAACCCAGACGATCTGCTAGGCATACTGCTGGCTAAAGATTTACTGCCACTAATCCTGGATTCAGACGGTCTGGAAAACTTTGATATCACCCAGCACCTTCGTAAACCCACTATCATTCCGGAAAGTAAGCGTTTAAATGTTTTACTTCAGGAATTCCGTGCCAATCGTAACCACATGGCAATGGTTGTTGATGAGTATGCTGGCGTTTCCGGTCTGATCACCATTGAAGATGTTCTCGAGCAGATCGTTGGTGAAATTGAAGACGAACACGACAGCGAAGATGATGAAAGTAACATCAAGCCGTTTGATGAAAACGGCTACATAGTTAAAGCTCTGACGCCGATTGAAGACTTTAACGAGTTTTTCGATATCGGCCTGCCTGATGACGATTTTGACACCGTCGGTGGCCTTGTTACTCAGCAGTTCGGGCATCTGCCGCATAAGGATGAAGTGGTCAGTATTGATGAATTTACCTTTAAGGTACTCAGCGCTGAAAACCGCCGTATCCGTTTGCTACAGGTGACCCGGGCAAGCAATTAGTGTTTTTCTGATACCTGACGGATAGCTGCGCAATGCCACAAAAAACTGCTTTCATCTGGCTCCGGATAATTTTAGCCGTCATCGCCGGCGGTATAGCGCCACTAGCGTTAGCACCTTTTGATTTCTGGTATCTGGCACCGGTTTCCGCCGCTCTGCTATTCGCCCTTCTCCATGAAAGCAGCGTCAGAGGCGCTGCCCTGATAGGCTGGTGTTACGGTCTCGGCCTTTACGGTGTCGGCGTATCCTGGGTGTTTGTCAGCATTCATGAACATGGCAATGCGCCCGTTTGGCTAGCCGGACTGCTAACCTTTGTATTTGTCGCCGGCATGGCGCTGTTTATGCTGGTTCAGACCTGGCTATACCGACGCTATTTCTACCGAGGCATTGGGTTTATAGCTATTTGGGTTAGCTTTGAATGGCTGCGTAGCTGGCTGTTTACAGGCTTTCCATGGCTCTATATGGGCTACGCACTTACCGATACACCTTTGTCGATATTCGCTCCTTTTGGCGGCGTCTGGCTACTCAGTCTGTACACAGTTGCACTGGGAGTCGCCACAATAGGCATAATACGCTGCTACCGTCGTCCATTGCCGGCACTCGCACTAATCGTCCTGTTTACAGCACCCTGGTTATTGCTGGATAAAGTACCGCAAAACTGGACCACACAGACCGGCACCACAAAAGTTTATCTGGTTCAGGCAAGCATCCCCCAACAGCTTAAATGGCAGCGCAGTCAATTACCTGAAATTTTGCAACGTTATGTCGACCTTAGTCAGACCGATGAAGAGATTGATATGGTCATCTGGCCAGAAACGGCCGTACCTACTTTTTACCCTGACGCCGTACGAATGCTCGCGCCTTATATTGAACAGCTAGAATCCCAGCAGCGGACTTTAGTTAGCGGCATGCCTTCTGTATTCAACAATCCGTTACGGGAAAATAATCTCGCCTATTACAACAGCATTACTTTACTCGCCAACGGAGAAGGCAGTTACCACAAACAGCGACTGGTCCCTTTCGGTGAGTATGTGCCGCTGGAGAAATGGTTACGCGGCACTATCGACTTCTTCAATCTGCCAATGTCACAATTCAGCCTTGGCCCTGCTGAACAGTCATTATTACAAGTAAAGGATGCCGCTATGGCGCCCTTTATTTGTTATGAAATTGCTTATCCGGAACTGGTGCGGAACTATGCCGTACGCAGTAACGTTATGCTCACCGTCAGTAATGATGCCTGGTTCGGCGATTCAATTGCGCCTCAGCAACACTTACAGATAGCTCGTATGCGTGCACTTGAAAATGGACGCTGGCTGATTAGGGCAACCAATAACGGCCTGACTGCCGTCATGCGGCCTGACGGCAAAATTGATGCTGAGCTGCCGCAATTTGAGACTGACGCTTTGTATGCGGAAGTACCACTGATGCAGGGTACAACGCCATATCAGCAATATGGCGATAAACCTCTGCAGTTTTTCATCGGTATACTGCTACTACTGAGTATTTTATTCAGTTTCAGACATAAAAACCGCTAACCACGCCACTACTCTTTTGCCTTAGACTTCAGCTTTCTGACTTACCTTCCCAGGAAGCTGAATTTCTGGCAAAGCGCTCTCCACCGCAGGCCTCACAAGGCATAATTATATTCGTTCGCGTTAACCGGGTGTCTTCACCACACGCCAGACAACGCAAAGTGCCTGCCCCTGCTGTTTCACCCGCCAGATAAGTTTCATCCTGCAGAGAACGTTGTTCAAGCTCCTGCAGGCCTATCCGGGTACGGTCGGCTAAATCCATCAGTCGCACGCCAATCTGATGTTCCAGAATGTTCAGATCAAAATTCAGCCATGCTGCGATGCCTTCGCCTGTCTCGTGGGCATAAAAGCCAAGTTTTTTTAAATCCCTCTTAATGTAGGCAGCCAGCAAGTCCATTTCATCACGGGTCATCTCTTCCGCAGTCAGCTCTAATTCAACAGCCTCCTCTATCCGTGCCTGAAGAAAATCCCAGGACTGATACTCTGCCGTTTCCAGTTGGTTACGCAAACGCTTCATTACCCGGTCATACTGATCTGATAAGTCAGTTTTACCTCTAGGTTTGTCGCTCATAAATCCTCCTGTTTCTGCCCTTTCCTGAGGCTCCAAGCTGACAGAAAACCTTAATCGCAGATTTGTTTTCTCATCCTTGGGATATCTGCGCCGTCTATCTATCTGTCAGTTGCCTTATATTGTATGCTATGCGCCAATGCAGAAACTTTCCAATTGAGATGAAAACCGACCTTGTTAAAAAGTCGGTTTTCTTATTACTGAGCAAAGATGAACGAACAATATATCCCACAGCAGATCGAGCCCGAAGTTCAGCAATACTGGGTTAAAAACGACAGTTTCAAAGCCACCGAAGACACCAGCAAAGAGAAATTCTACTGCCTGTCTATGTTCCCTTACCCAAGTGGCCGACTACACATGGGTCACGTGCGCAACTACACCATAGGTGACGTAGTATCCCGTTACCAGCGCATGCAAGGCAAGAACGTGCTACAGCCAATGGGCTGGGACGCTTTCGGTCTGCCGGCGGAAAATGCTGCTCTGAAAAACAACGTCGCGCCTGCTGGCTGGACGTATGAAAACATCGATTACATGCGTAACCAGCTAAACCAGATGGGCTTTGGTTACGACTGGAATCGCGAAGTTGCTACCTGCCATCCGGAATACTATCGCTGGGAACAGTGGTTCTTTACCCGTCTGATGGAAAAAGGTGTTGTTTACAAAAAAGAAGCTGAAGTTAACTGGGATCCGATTGACCAGACAGTACTGGCCAACGAACAGGTAATTGACGGCCGCGGCTGGCGCTCCGGCGCACTGGTTGAGCGTAAGAAGATTCCTCAGTGGTTCCTGAAAATCACCGATTACGCGGACGAACTGCTGGAAGACCTTGATCAGCTGGAAGAATGGCCTGAACAGGTACGCACTATGCAGCGTAACTGGATTGGTCGCTCACAGGGTGTTGAACTGAGCTTCGACGTTGACGGCTTTGGCCCGATGGAAGTGTTTACTACCCGTCCTGATACACTCATGGGTGTTACTTACGTAGCGGTTGCTCCGGCACACCCTCTGGCTCAGCAAGCAGCTGCCAACAATCCTGAACTGGCCACTTTCATCGACGAATGCAAGAACATGAAAGTCGCTGAAGCAGATATGGCCACCATGGAGAAGAAAGGTTTCTCTCTGGGAATTGACGCCACGCATCCGCTGACCGGCAAGAAAGTACCTGTATGGACGGCTAACTTCGTCCTGATGGATTACGGTTCAGGCGCTGTAATGGCGGTACCTGCCCACGACCAGCGTGATTATGAATTCGCGACAAAATATGGGCTGAATATCCAACAGGTTATCCGTCCGGCGGATGACAATGCTGAATATGACTTGAGCACCGAAGCCTACACCGAAAAAGGTGTACTGGTTAATTCCGGTGACTTTGATGACCTTGATTTCGACATGGCCTTCAAAGCGATCTCTTCTGAACTACAGTCAAAAGGTAAAGGTAAGGTCACCATCAATTACCGCCTGCGTGACTGGGGTGTATCCCGTCAGCGTTACTGGGGCACACCTATTCCGGTTGTTAACTGTAAAAGCTGTGGCGCGGTGCCAGTACCAGAAGACCAGCTACCGGTTGTATTACCAACTGACGTTGAATTCGATGGCGTTGGCTCTCCGATCAAAAAGATGGACAGTTTCATTCAGACTACCTGCCCTAAATGTGGCGGAACTGCTGAGCGTGAAACCGATACTTTTGATACCTTCATGGAATCTTCCTGGTATTACGCGCGCTACGCCTGTCGTAACGCCGAAACCATGCTGAATCCGGAGCAAGCCAACTACTGGCTGCCGGTTAATCAGTATATCGGTGGTATCGAGCACGCAATTTTGCACCTGCTGTACTCACGCTTCTTCCATAAACTGATGCGTGATGAAGGCCTGGTAAACACCGACGAGCCATTCGAACGCCTGCTGTGTCAGGGTATGGTTCTGGCAGAAACCTACTTCCGTGAAGACGAAAAAGGTGCAAAAGACTGGATTTCTCCGCAAGACGTTAGCGTTGAGCGTGATGACAAAGGCCGTATTACTCAGGCACTGCATACAACTGACGGTTTACCGGTTGAATCTGCAGGTATGGGCAAAATGTCTAAATCCAAGAACAACGGTATCGATCCGCAAATGATGATCGATAAGTACGGTGCCGACACTGTACGTCTGTTCATGATGTTTGCTGCGCCACCGGAACAGTCTCTGGAATGGTCTGACTCTGGCGTTGAGGGAGCGCATCGTTTCATGCGCCGTCTGTGGAAGCTGGTCTTTGATCACTTGCAAACGCCAGGTGAAGCCGTTGCTTTAGATACTTCAGCACTGAACGAAGAACAGAAAGCGCTGCGCCTGAAAACCCATGAGACCATTAAGAAAGTCAGCGATGATATCGAACGTCGTCAGACCTTCAATACTGCAATCGCCGGTGTAATGGAACTGTGTAACGCTATCAGCAAATTTGTTGATGCCAGCGACCAGGGCCGGGCAGTAAGCCGTGAAGCTCTTTCAGCAGCAGTCAAACTGTTATCACCAATTACACCACACATCACTCATGAGTTGTGGAACAAGCTTGGCTATGCAGAAAGCCTGCTGGATTCCCCCTGGCCTGAGTTCGATGAAGCAGCAATGGTTCGCAGCAGCATTCAGATGGTTGTTCAGGTAAACGGTAAGGTACGCGCCAAGATCCAGGTTCCGGCTGACGCTGACGAAAGTATTGTCCTGCATACCGCACTTGCGGATGAGTCTGTACAGAAGCATATGGCAGACAAAACTATCCGTAAACAGATTGTCGTACCAAACAAACTGGTAAACATTGTTGTTGGTTAAACCGACCCAAAAAGGAATTAAGCATGACCAACCAGACCGCGCGGACTTTTTCGCTATATAAGTTTTTTGCGATTACCGTTCTGGCACTCTTTATGAGTGCCTGTGGTTTCCAGCTTAAAGGGATCATCAGTCTGGATGACTCCCTTAAACTGGCGGTTATCAACAAGACCGGGCAAAGCAGTTTCTCGGTGTTCCGGCCTCTGGAGCGTAACCTGCAGGCAAACGGCGTAAAGCTGGTTGGCAATATTAATGCTAATTACCAGATTAACCTGTTAGAAGAACGTCAGGAACGCCGTACATCAACTATCAGTTCCAGCAATGGTATTGATGAATATGAACTGCGTACCACCATTACTTTCGAAATTCTTGATCGTGATAACGAGATTGTCCTGGCGCCTCAGACTCTGAAACTGGAACGGACGTACGATTACAATCCGAACCAGCTAACGGCCAGCGATACTGAAGAATCACAGTTACGCACCGAAATGTCTGAACGTCTGGCCAGCCAGATCGTGCGGATATACAGCGCTATTAAACCGGCTCAGTAACATTTCATGAAGGCTAAGCCGGAACAACTTGCCAATCAACTCAAAGGCACGCCATTACCTGTATATCTGGTAACCGGTGACGAGCCCCTGCTGATTGAGGAAAGTTGCGATCTGCTTCGTAAGTATCTGGTTGATCAGGGTTTCACCGAGCGAGAAACCCTGCACGCTGATGCCAGCTTCAAATGGACCTATCTTCTGGAATGTGCAAATGCACTATCCCTTTTCGCTGAACGTAAAATCATCGAACTGCGCTTAGGTGGCAGCAAGCCAAACAAACAGGCCAGTGAAATTCTCCGTGAATATCTTGGCAACCCGGCACCGGACAACGTGTTGCTGATTATTGCCGATAAACTGGACGGTGCGGCACAAAAAAGCGCCTGGTTTAAAGCCATTGATAAAACCGGCATGATTGTTCAGATCTGGCCAGTTGAAGCCCAACAACTGCCCGGCTGGTTAAATAACCGCGCCAAACAGATTGGCCTGAATCTGGAGCGGGACGCCGTACAGCTACTCTGCGAACGGGTTGAAGGTAACTTGCTCGCGGCTAAGCAGGAACTGGATAAACTCAACCTGCTCTACCCCGGACAAACCCTCGATGCCGAACAGGTTATCGACAGTGTCTCCGACAGCTCCCGCTATGACATCTACGGTCTGGTTGATGCAGCTTTGCAGCAACAAACTGCCCGCTGCAATAAGATTATTCAGGTGTTACGCCAGGAAGGTACAGAAGCACCGGTAGCCCTCTGGGCCATCAGCCGGGAAGTTCGTACTCTTCTGACCGTCCAGCAAGGCCTGTCACAGGGACAGCAATACGAAGCAATCTGTCAGAAAGAACGTATCTGGGGTAAGCGCAAAGGGCTGATCCAGGCTGCAGCGCGACGTATAGCACCACGCATTCTTCAACAAATGCTAAGTCAGTGCATGATCGTTGATCAGCAGATCAAAGGTGCCCCCGGCGATGCCTGGCTGACGCTGAACAGCATTGTATTACGCCTCAGCGGTATCGAACTGGGCCTCGCAGAGATCCAGTAAATTCTCTTCAGCCCCACAGGCAAACAAAGCTTCCCTAATTACAATTAACTCGATTAAAAACACACTTAGTACACACTTCTCCTGTTCATTTTCCAGCAATATTTAAAGCATGAAAACAATCAGTTAAAAGACTGTTTGAAAATTAACCTTAAGTATTAAACAGGCGCAGAATGGCCGGTGAGAAGAGTTATAAAAAGGTTATACACAGAGTTATAGCTATGTTTCTGTGTATAACCTTAAATGCATCAGGCTGCAGGTGATTCCACAACGTCAGGTGTCTGATCATTTGTTTCTGCTTTAGCCTTACGGCGAAACAGCTTTCTGTCTCCCAACACCAACAAACAAGGTGTCAAAAACAGTGTCAGCACAGTTGCAAACGACAAGCCCCCAGCAATAGCACTGGAAAGCTGCGTCCACCACTGAGTAGAGGGAGCACCGAAACTGATCTCCCGGTTGATCAGGTCTATATTCATTGCCAGCACCATTGGCATTAGCCCCAGCACAGTGGTTACCGCAGTCAGAATAACCGGGCGCAAACGCAAGCTGCCGGTATGCAACGCTGCATCATAAGGCGAATAGCCATGCCGACGCAGATCGTTATAACAGTCAATTAAGACGATATTGTTATTCACAACGATACCGGCAAGCGCAATTATTCCCACGCCGACCATCACAATGCCAAATGGCTGCCCCGTAACCATCAGTCCTATCAAAACACCTGCTGTGGAAAAAACAATGGCCGACAACACCAGTCCAGCCTGATACAGGCTGTTAAACTGGGTTACCAGAATCAGAGCCATCAGGAATAATGCTGTACTGAAGGCACTTACCAGGAACTCACCGGTTTCCTTCTGTTGCTCATCCTCGCCTTTGAAGGTCAGGCGGATCTGTGGATCGAAATCATGCTTCGCTAAACGCTCCTGCATAGCCACAACCAGATCATTTACTAACTTACCTTCAGCAGCGTCAGCCTGAACAGTAACTACTCTGCGACTATCTACCCGCTTCAGAGAACCGGTCTTCGGCGCAGGCTTAAGCGTCACGAAGTTGGACAAAGGCACCATGCCAAAATCGGTACTCAGCTGCATTTGCATCAGCTGATCCAGATTACGTTTCTCTTCCGGGAAGCGAATCATAATGTCCACTTCGTCATCAGAGGTTTCTGGCCGGTAATCGGTTACTTTAATACCGTTGGTAATCAGACGGACCGCCTGTCCTACTAAGGCAATACTGGCACCGTAGCGACCTGCCTCTTCACGGTTTACTTCAATACGCCATTCAATGCCCGGCATTGGCCGGTCATCTTCAACCGCCGTAAAGCCACCTATGTCTTCCATCATCTGACGAATATCAGCCACTGCCTGATAAATCACATCGCTGTCGTAACCGCTGACCAGCAATTTAACCGGCTTACCGGAATTTGGCCCGCTTTCGCCTTTACGGGTTTCAATGATTACACCAGGTAAGTCTGCTGTACGGGCTTCCATATCAGCCAGAATATCTGCCGCTTTAGGACGTTTATCCCAGTCTTCCAACTGGAACTGAATGATACCGATAACATCTTCCGCGACATCGTTAGAAGGCTGATTGAAGCTGCGGGCATAAATAGATTTATAACCGGGCACATCAATAACCCTGGCTTCGACCTCCTGCAGCAGAGTATCTTTTTCTTTAACTGACAGATCACCACGGGCATGCAGGTTCAGCAAGACTAGCTCAGGTTCAACGTCCGGAAAAAACTCAACGCCCTTACCGAACACACCATAAGCAACATAACTGCTGCTAACAGCAATCAGAGCAACAATCAGTGTAATCAGCGGATAGTGCAGTAATTTGGACATGACGCCAACATAGGCTTTATTCACCGCTGTTTTAGGCAGCTCATATTCATCAGCAGATACCTCAGAATTTTTTTTCCGCCGGGCACTCACCGCTCCCAATACAGGTAAGAATATGAGCGCCATAAACAACGATGCAGTCAGACATACCACTACAGTTGCCGGTAAGTACTTCATAAACTCACCGATCACTCCGGGCCAGAACATCAGTGGCATGAATACCACCAGCGTTGTTGCTGTACCGGCAATTACCGGCCAGGCCATTCTCGATGCGGCATAGCGGAATGATTCACGGGCACTCAGCCCCTGACTCATGCGCCTTTCGGCTAATTCAGTGACCACAATGGCACCATCCACCAGCATACCGACGACTAAAATCAGACTAAACAGGACGACGATATTAAGCGTAAATCCCATCAGGTTCAGAACCATCATACTGGCAAGGAATGAGCCCGGAATCGCCAGACCTACTAACAGTGAGGTACGCAGCCCCATAGCGGCTAACACCACAACCATGACCAGAATGATGCCGCTAAGTACGTTATTCATCAGGTCACGTAACATCGACTTAATCTGTGTCGACTGATCAAGTATGTACGCGTACTCAAGCCCCTGTGGCCATAACTGGCTGCGCTCAGAAACAATCTCCTGCACTGCCTGAATGGTATCAATGATGTTGGCGCCGACTTTCTTTTTAACCTCAAGCACCATGGCATCACCGCCACCAACACGGGCATAGCCTTCCGCATCTTTATAAGTCTTACGAATGGTCGCAATATCCCCAACAGTAACAACTGTACCCTCAGAAGATTTAACCGGCATGTTGAGCATGTCTTCCAACTCAGACACAACTCCCGGTACTTTCAACACCTGACGACCACTTCCGGTATCCACAGCACCTGCTGCTACCAGCTGGTTATTACGGGAAACACTGTCGAGAACTGTCTGGAAATCTAACTGATAACTTTCCAGCAACTGTGGCTCAATGACAATCTCCATCAGCTCTTCACGTTCACCACCAATGTCTACCTCAAGCACACCGGCCACACCTTCAATTTCATCTTTCAGGTCTTTGGCAACTTTCAGCTTTACCCGCTCGGAAACAGCACCGGAAATCGCGATATTCAGAACTGGGAACAGCGCGACATTTACTTCATGAATTTGCGGTTCCTCAGCATCTTCGGGCAGTTTGCTCTTAGCAATATCAACTTTTTCCCGAACATCCTGCAATGCTTTTTCATTATCGAAACCAGCATCGAACTCAAGAGTAACGGAGGCATGCCCTTCAGAGCCTACCGAACGCATTTCCTTTATCCCTTCGATGGACTTCAGTTCTTTCTCCATCGGGCGCACCAGTAGACGCACAGCATCATCCGGCGATATACCGTCAAACGCGATGGACACATACATAATAGGAATAGCGACATCCGGGTCAGCTTCCTTCGGAATACTCTGAAAGGCGGCAAAACCACCCACCAGAAAAAACAGCAGAATAAGAATGCTGGTACGGCTACGATCTATCGCCGCCGCAACGAGAGCTGCAATCATCCTTTAGCCCTCCTGCTCAGCTTTAACTGATAACTGCTGCTCCGCCGCCAGATCAACATCACTGACCGGATCAATCTCTTCACCGTTGGCAACAAAATCCTGACCTACCATGATTACCCGGACTTTCGCATCCAGGCCGCTCAGCCAGAAGCCATTCTGGTCAGTACGGATAATTTCAACCGGCGCATTGCTTACACGGTTATCGTTATCCACCAGTTTAACCCGTAAATTGCCTGCTTCATCCAGACCCAGTACCGAGCCCGGTAACAGATGCCCCATCTGTTCACCAGCTGGCAATAACAGCGTTGCAGAAAGGCCAATAATGCGTAAATGATCAGGATTTGGAATCTGAACCTCCACCCGGTAACTACGGGTTACGCCATCAGCAACCGGTGAAATGTAGCTCAGCTTACCGGTCATCTGTTCGCCATTATTCAGAACGACATCGACATTCTGATTTTCCTGAAGACGGCCAACACTGTGCTGCGGTACCTGACCGGTAATTTTCACTGTGCCATCATCAACCAGCTCGCCGATAACATCACCCGCCTGAAGATAATCCCCCAGCTCAACTACTCGCTTATTCAGTACACCCGCAAACGGGGCTGTAACACGGGTTTCTTTTATTTCATGCTGAATCCGTGCAAGCTGAGCCTGTGCCGCCTGGACAGCCGCTTCATCAGCAATTACCCGGTTCTGAGACTGCAAACCACGTTTTTTCAGCTTGATACTCGCTGCCAAATCACTGCGGCGTTGTTTTAGTAGTGCCTTAGCTTCAGCCAATTGTGCTGAACGGTAATCCGCTGAAATTTCGACCAGGCCATCACCTGCGGCCAGTCTCTGACCTTCATCGGCTGGCAGCTTTGCAACCCGGCCATCTATCTCAACCTTCACCTCAAGGGTACGGTTTGCTTCAACCTGTCCCTGAACACGCACCAGCTGCAGGACAGTCTCAGCATCCGAATCCTGCACCTTTACCTTCATCAGCGGCTTTTCTTCTGCAGCACTCTGAACCACCGGCTCTGCCGGCTCTTCAGTCTGCATACCCGAAGCCATCCAGATTCCAAATCCGATGACGACAGCTAATGCCAGTAATACTGATTTATTCATGGTTATCCCTGTTCCACTTGCCGCGTTGGGCGGCCGGTAATTGCGGCGAGCATATACTCCACCACCTGATTTATGTATTCGGTTTTCTGTGCGTAAGTTTCCAGCAACTGATGCTTGCAGCTTCCACCTTCCTGCAAGGTAAGCATTGCGCCTTCAAAGGTAGCGCTCATACCTGACACCAACATTTCCTGAGACATACCAGGATTGACGTCACCTTCTTTAATGCCATTACATACAGCCAGACCAAATGCATCCGTTAACTGACTGTCGATCAGATCCAGCTTTTGTAAATATTCAGGACTGATACGCTCACGAAACGATTTCTGCTTACAATGCACATGCATATGCTGGTGTGCCACATTGTCCCGGTGAAACTCAAACGCGTAGAGCAGCATTTCCCGCATCTGTTCGAGACCACTCAATGAGCTGTCTTCTGCAAAACCAATAAATGCGTTATGCATCTGCTCGCAATCGGCATGTAACAGGCAGGCATAAATGTCATCTTTACAGCTGAAATGCTTATAAACAGTACCTTTACCTATTCCTGTATGACGGGCAATTTTATCTACACTGAGTGCTTCCCAGTGTTCGCCGGCTAATAACTCCAGCGTACAGTCGAGTATTTCACGCTCACGGCGAACAAACTCTCTCGCTTTACGTTCATTCATACGTATAAATATGTCTCTTAAAAACACAGCTTAAAACCGGCCGTCATTTTATGACCAGCGGTCACAAAAAACAATACACAGATTACTGATTATTTTTCACACAGTTTCAGGACGCTTTAAAGTGTGTATTAATTAACAGATAACCGTTTGAATAACATGCAGAATAGAAATAAATCCAGGATACAAAATATGGCTGAAAATTAGACATTTCAGCGAAAGGCTACAGCCATAGCCCTTTGAAGAGTTACCACAAGGTTATACACAAGGTTGTCTAACGATTCTGTGTATAACTGTTATTTTCTGTACTAAACCTGCGCTATCGTTACCGATTAAAAGATCATTTGACTGCAACGATCATCAGATCTCTGACAAACAAAAATGCCGGTTAATAAACCGGCATTTAGCAACTTCAGGAAGGCGCTAACTAATGTCAGGAAACATTTTCACCTTTGGCCTGCAAATCCGCATGATAAGACGAGCGCACTAAGGGTCCACTTGCAACGTGGCTAAAGCCCAGCGCTCTGGCCTCTGCTGCGTAGTCATCGAATTCTTCCGGTGTCACATAGCGGTCAACCGGTAAATGATTCCTGCTTGGCTGCAGGTATTGACCAATTGTCAGCATATCCACATCATGAGCCCGCAGATCTTTCAGTACTTCCAGAATCTCTTCCTTAGTTTCACCCAGGCCAACCATCAAACCTGACTTAGTACGTACTTCAGGACGTGCCTTCTTAAAACGCTGTAGCAACTGTAATGACCATGCATAATCAGCACCGGGACGAACCTGGCGGTACAAACGGGGTACAGTTTCCAGGTTATGGTTGAAAACATCCGGCGGACACTGCTGTAAAATCTCCAGGGCAACATCCATACGGCCGCGAAAATCCGGCACCAGAGTCTCTACCTGAATATTAGGGCTGCTTTTCCGGGTTTCCTGAATACACTTAACAAAGTGCTCAGCACCGCCGTCACGCAGGTCATCACGGTCAACCGAAGTAATAACCACATAACGCAGTCCCATATCGGCAATCGCTTCAGCCAGCTCCTGTGGTTCATTTTCTGGCAATGCTTTAGGGCGGCCATGCGCAACATCACAGAATGGACAACGACGGGTACAGATATCACCCATAATCATGAAGGTTGCGGTACCGTGGCTGAAACACTCTCCCAGATTCGGACAGCTGGCTTCCTCACAAACCGACGCTAACTTGTGCTTACGCAGTTTATCTTTAATGCCCTGAACTTTGGGCGTCGAACCTAATTTAATGCGTAGCCATTCTGGCTTACGTAGCATTTTTTCCCGCTCAGTTGGAACGATTTTAACTGGTATGCGGGCAACTTTCTCAGCACCCCGTAACTTAACTCCGGCTTCCGCGCGCTGCGCCTTGCTGCTCTGTTCAGTCATGCTAAATAATCCACTTCAGTTAATTGTCGTTGCGTAGCTGAGCTGTTGGTAATCCAGCTTAGCCAGCAAAATATCAAGAAATTGACGGTGTATTGCCGCCGGACTTTCAACCGTTTGCAGTTGAGCAAGGCTGGTAACGGCCATGCCTGCATAACCACAGGGGTTAATCTGGTTGAACGGTGATAAATCCATATCGATGTTGAGTGCCAAACCATGAAATGAACAACCACGGCGAACCCTCAGTCCCAGCGCAGCAATCTTTGCGTCACCAACATATACACCCGGGGCATCTTTACGGGCATATGCTTCAAGACCGCGTTCAGCCAGTAACTCGATAACACTCTGCTCCATGCGGGCAACCAGTTCCCGCACACCGAATTTCTTGCGGCGAATGTTCAGCAACATATACACAACAAGCTGCCCGGGCCCGTGATAAGTCACCTGACCACCCCGGTCTACCGGAATCACCGGAATATCACCTGGGTTAAGCACATGCTCTGCTTTACCTGCATGACCCTGGGTATAGACAGGGCTATGTTCAAGTAACCAGATTTCATCAACAGTTGCCGGCGTGCGACCGGCAGTAAAATCCTGCATGGCCTGCCAGGTTGTCATATACGCCTGCTGGCCAAGCTCCCGAATCATCAGAGCCTGTGGCGACGCTTCTGTTTGCTCAGCACTTTCGACTGTTACATCAGCCATGCTTTACATCACCATCTGAACACGGCCACTGGCCATAAACTCTTTATGCATCGCTTCCAGTGCTTCAGCACTCTCAGCAATCATTTTAATACGAATAGCGGTAAAGTTGCCGTTCTTGCTCGGCTGTTCTACAACGGTTGAGACATCCAGAGTGGGGTCATATCGACGCACAACATCGAGGACAAACTCCTTGTAATCTGGCGCACTGCGCCCCAGCACTTTGATTGGATAATCTGCACATGGAAATTCAATCTTAGGCGCTTCTTGTTCAGTCATATTCATTTCTCTAGTTTTAAATCTGTTACTTTCAGCCATGCATCATCCGATGCTGTAGCTGAATAAAACGCTCAAACATCTGTTGCCAGAGCCGGCCTTTATTACCATCTGCTATTTTTTGTCCGTCGATACTCAGCACCGGCACAATGGCACGGGTAGAACTGCTGATCCAAACCTCATCGGCAGTCAGTAAACGGGAATATTCAATATCAACCTGCAGGCAGGGAATTCCCTGTTCATCAGCAAGTTGTAATAGCAGTTCGCGGGTTACACCACCCAGAATTTCTGAACTGGACTTAGGCGTATAAATCACACCGTTTTCCACCATGAAGAGATTACTGGATGCCCCTTCGGTGAGGATGCCATCCCGTATAAGAATAGCTTCTGCGGCGCCGGCCTGCCGGGCCTGCTGCAGAACAAGAATGTTCGGCAATAAACCAGTGGCTTTAATATCGCAACGACGCCAGCGCAAATCAGCGGTTACTATCGCCGCTATTCCCTCTACAGAATCAGCGCCGTCAGCGTAAATATCTTTGATAGGTTTACAACAGGCAAACACTGTCGGAGTCAGGTCAGCATCATACTGATGACTACGCTCTTCAGAGGCACCCCGGCTAACCTGCAGGTATACCGACAGGTTACCGCCACCATTCGCGGTGACAAGGTTGTCTAATAACAGCTGCCAGTCAATATCAGTGCGAATCTGAATTGCCCGCAAACTATGTTCCAGCCGCTGAATATGTTCAATCAGCCTGAAACCTTTGCCCTGATAGAAAGGAATGACCTCGTAAATACTGTCACCAAACAAAAATCCGCGATCAAATACCGAAATCTTTGCCTTATCAGCAGCAAGCAACTGCCCGTTCAGATGTACTATATCCATGGCAGGTATTTTAATGCCCTTAGCCCCAAACATAAACGCCCGCACTGAAATCAGCACGGGCGTTTAACATCAGGATGACATTTGTCAGGGATTAATTGATCAGGCTGTAGAAGAACAGCGCAACTTTATCCCAAATACGTTTCAACAATCCGGCTTCAGCCACATCCTGCAAAGCAACTACTGGCACTTCTGCAATCAGCTCATCACCAAGTTTGACCTGAACCTTACCGAATACGTCACCTTTGCTGATCGGTGCTTCAATAACATTATCCAGATCCAGTGTCGCCTGTAACTGATCACTCTTACCACGGGCAACTGTAACTGCCAGATCAGCCGCAGGCCCTAAATCAACCTGATCGACTTTGCCGCCCCATACCTGGGTAGTTTGTAACCGCTCACCTTCTTTATACAGCTGATGGGTACGGAAATAACGGAATGCATATGCCAGCAGCTTCTGACTTTCCTGTGCCCGGGCTTCTTCACTCTTAGTTCCCATCACAACAGAAATCAGGCGCATGCCTTCACGCTTGGCGGAAGCAACCAGACAATAACCGGCCGCTTCAGTGTGACCTGTCTTTAAACCATCAACGCTGTTATCACGCCACAACAATTTATTACGGTTTGGCTGACGAATCTTGTTATAGGTAAAGTACTTCTCAGAATAAATACCATAATGCTCTGGGAAATCTTTGATAATTGCCCGCGCCAGTGTCGCCATATCGTAGGCAGAAGAATAATGATCATCCGCTGGCAGACCTGTTGCATTCATAAACTGGCTGTTATCCATTCCCAGTAAATTAGCATGCTGATTCATCAGATCAGCAAATGCAGCTTCACTACCGGCAATATATTCAGCAACAGCAACACTTGCATCATTACCAGACTGAATAATAATGCCTTTCAAAAGGTCACTCAGCAGTACCTGTGTACCTTCCTGAATGAACATCCGTGAACCTTGTGAACGCCAGGCTTTAACTGAAACAGGTACCAGATCAGTTTTACTGATATTGCCCTTATTCAGCTCGTCTTCGACGATATAGCTGGTCATCATCTTGGTCAGGCTAGCCGGCGGAAAACGCTCATTTTCCCGGGATGACAAAATCACCCGACCGGTATCCGCATCCATCACGATATACGCACGGGCAGCAATCTGCGGCGGTGCCGGCACCAGAGTTGCGGCCTGTAGCGGCAAAGCCACGATGGCAATAAACAGCAGTAAAAACGGTTTAAATAGTCTGGAAATCATAATTATCTTTATCGTTGTCGTTTATTCACTGCCAAAATGCAGCTCTGTTACTACTCAATCCACCAGATGCGGCTGTGCAAAACCAGCAGCTTCTACCTTGGAAACAATCTCTGCCAGATTAGCACCGAAATCAACCGGTCCTAACTGAACTCTGTATAAGGTCCGGTCACTTTTCGCTAATGGCACAATACGAACCGGCAGGTTACCAAACAGGTCATTCAGCTCTCTGCTTGCCTGCTCAGCACTGCTCAGTAAACTGAAGGCGCCAACCTGCAAATAGCGTTTCTTGCCGCTCTGCTGTGAAGTCGCCTGCGTACCTGCAGCAACTACTCCACGGGCACTCTGCCAGGTCCTCGGGTCAATAGCTTCAACTTCGACCTGGGTAACACCGCCACCCAGCATATCGAGTTTTTTCGCTGCCACAAAGGAAAGATCAATAATACGGCCCTGATGGAACGGACCACGGTCATTAACCCGAACAATAATCTTACGGTTATTCTTTAAGTTAGTAACCTGAACATAGGTTGGTAACGGTAATGACTTATGCGCAGCCGTCATTGCAAACATGTCATAAATTTCACCATTAGAGGTTTTATGACCATGGAATTTTTTACCGTACCAGGAAGCCTCACCCCTTTCTTTATAGCCCGCGGACGAAGGTAATACGTAATACGTTTTACCAAATACTTCGTAGCGGCTTTTATTACCGCCACGACTCTTGGCTTCTACACGGGGAACAGCATTAGGAATTTTAGATACATCGACATCAGTTTCATCCGGTGGACGGTCCTGTTTAATCGAATAACGACCACCGCCATCACTGCCTCCACCACCGCCGGGCAGGAAAGAACAGCCTGCTAACAGCACAAGTAGCACGCTACCGAATAATGCTCTGAACATGTATTTGCCTTCTTTCATTGCAAGTAAACTTAACGCTTAGCGTTAAGCGCTGCACTTAACTCATACACCGCAGATGCATACAGACGGCTATGGTTATAGCGGGTAATCACATAAAAATTATGCAGGCCGAACCAGTCCTGGAATTCACCATCCTTTTCGAGCCGCATTAAACTGACCGTCTCAGCGTCATCAAGTTCCGCTGCACTGCTGAAATCTCTGGCACGCCATTCTGCCATACTCAGCTTCAGCTCAAGACCATCATTAAACCAGTTTTGTTCAGCTGTTGCAGGTGCAATAGCTTTAACCCGGACAGTCTCGCCGGTTTTCCAGCCATGTTTAGCGAAATAATTAGCAACACTGCCAATCGCATCGTGGGGATTATTCCAAATGTCTTTTTTATTGTCGCCATCAAAATCGATAGCGTAGCTATTAAAGCTACTTGGGATAAACTGACCTAATCCCATTGCACCGGCATAAGAGCCCTTCAGCGTTAAAGGATCAACTCCTTCGGCTCTGGTTAGCAAGAAATATTCTTTCAATTGTTCACGGAAAAACTTTGCACGGCGGGGATAATCAAAGCCCAGCGTTGCCAACGCATCAACTACCCGATAGTTTCCGGTGATCCGGCCATAGCTGGTTTCAATGCCAATAATTGCAACGATGATTTCAGCCGGCACACCAAATTCCTGCTCAGCTTTATTCAGTACCTGCTGATTTTCTTTCCAGAATTTAAGCCCCTGACTAATACGTTTCTTGGTCAGAAATAGCTTACGGTACTCACCCCAGGTAAGGCGTTTTTCCGCAGGTCTGGACATCGCTTTGAGGATGCTCTTTTGCTGTTTAGCCTGATCGAGGACACCTTCCAGTTCCGCGGCAGAGAATCCCTGCTCAACCAGCTCAGCAATCAGCGCCTGAGCTTCAGGCCGCTGAGTATAATTATCTTGAGTTTTCGCAGCCGATACACCCGGCGCAACCAGTAACAAACTAACACCTAACGTAGCGCAGGCATGTAATATATTCCGTTTCACCCTAATACCCTTAAATAGTCTGTTGCTTGGCCAGGATAATGTCGCTTCCTGGCCAGTATAATTATTAGCGTTTAATCATTTGCCGGTGAGTCTGTACTGACATCAGTAAACCAAAGCCAGCCATCAGCGTTACGACGGATGTTCCGCCATAACTCACCAGCGGTAACGGTACCCCCACAACCGGGAGTAAACCGCTAACCATCCCAATATTTACAAACACATATACAAAAAATGTCAGGGTTACACTGCCGGCAACCAAACGTCCAAAACTGTCCTGCGCCTGTACCGCAATAATCAACCCGCGGGCAATAATCATTAAGTACAGTGACAACAGTATCAGCACACCGATCATCCCCTGCTCTTCAGCCAGTACCGCAATAATAAAATCGGTATGACTTTCCGGCAAAAAATCTAATTGAGACTGAGTTCCCTGAAACCAGCCTTTACCGGAAATACCACCCGAGCCAATTGCAGCCTTGGACTGAATAATATTCCAGCCTGATCCCAAAGGGTCGCTTTCCGGATCAAGAAACGTCAGTACGCGCTGTTTTTGGTAGTCCTTCATCACCATCCACAACCCGGGCAATCCGGCCGCGGCAACAGCCAGCGCCCCGAAAATATAACGCCAGTAAATACCCGATAATAGCAGCACGAAGATTCCGGATGCAGCAATCAATAGTGATGTGCCTAAATCCGGTTGTTTCATAATCATAACTACCGGCACGAACACTAGGCCCAGCGAGATGAATATGTGCTTAAAACTGGGAGGCAAAGCACGCTTAGCAAGATATCCGGCCACCATCAGCGGCAATACCAGCTTCATAATCTCTGATGGCTGAAAACGAAAGCCCGGCAATGCAATCCAGCGCTGGGCGCCTTTTGCACCTACACCGAAAAGTAACACCGCGACCAAAAGTGCAATCCCCAGCACATAAAGAATCGGCGCCCAGTGTGCAAAAAAACGCGGCCGGAATTGTGCCAACAGCACCATCACCGCAAAACCCGCTCCGAGACGAACCCCCTGCCGGGTGACATATCCCATATCACCGCCGGAAGCACTGTACAAAATCAGCAGTCCATAGCTCGCAAGCAGCAATAACAGAATTAATAACCAGGCATCAAGATGCGTATACGACCACAGCCCTCTGCGACGCGCGAGATGTGGCTGCGCTTCCTGCATAGTACGTTCAAAATCCCGCATTACTGAGCCTCCGCAACAATTGAAGCTTCAGCGGCCTGAGCAGCAATAAGATCTGTCTGTTCCAACTCAAGGAAAGCATCAATGACTTCCCGGGCGACCGGCGCAGCGGTACTGGAACCACCACCACCGTTTTCAACAATCACTGCCACTGCAATTCTCGGATCATCAACCGGTGCAAACGCAACAAACAGGGCATGGTCACGATGACGCTCATCCAGTTTTTCCGCATCATAGGTTTCATCCTGCTTTATTCCCACAACCTGAGCGGTACCTGTTTTACCGGCAATCTGAAAATCGATACCTTTACCTATTTTACGGGCAGTACCCCGTTCACCGTGCACTACGGCAATCATGCCATCAATAATATTATCCCAGTAAGCAGGTGTATTAAGCTTCACATCAGGCATCTTTTTGCCTTTACTCGGGATACTGATAATACTTTCAGTCAATGGTTGTCCAGGCTGAACCGGCTGACTGCTAACAGATACCAGACGCCCGTCAGCATCTTGTTTTATCTGCATATTTTTATCTTTCGTCAGGATGCTTTTCAGCATGGTTGGCTGCTTCCACTCACCTCTGTTAGCCAGCACCATAGCGGAAGTAGCCAGCTGTAGTGGTGTAGCCAGCATCCAGCCCTGTCCGATACTCAGGTTAAGTGAATCTCCCGGATACCAGGAACCACGGCCTGTACGTTTTTTCCAGGCACGGGACGGCAATATGCCCGGCAGGGCTTCCGGTAAATCCAGACTGGTTACCTGACCAAAACCGAATTTATCCAGATAACCGGAAATCACATCCACACCAGCCCGGTTGGCAACATCGTAAAACCAGACATCACAGGACTGATACAGGGCCATATCCAGGCCTACCCGGCCATGGCCACCCCGTTTCCAGTCACGGTAACGCCGACCGCCTTTACTTAAGGTCATAAAACCCGGGTCATAAACAGTATGGGAAGGGGCAACTACGCCGCTATCAATAACGCTCATTGCAACAACAGGCTTAATGGTTGAACCAGGAGGATACTGGCCCCGCAACGCCCGGTTAAACAAAGGCAAATCTTCAGACTCACGTAATGCGGTGTAATTCTTCTGACTGATACCGGTCACAAACATATTCGGGTCATACCCGGGGGTGCTAACCAACGCCAGAATTCCACCGGTTTTCGGATCAATCGCCACCACTGACGCACGCCGTTCACCGAGTAGTTTTTCAGTGGCCTGCTGTAAACGGATATCCAGACTCAGAATAATATCTTTACCTGGAACAGGATCCGTTCGCTCCAGCACCCGCATGACCCGACCACGAGCGTTGGTTTCTACTTTATGATGGCCAACGGTGCCGTGTAGCAGAGGCTCATAAAACTTCTCGATACCCAGCTTACCGATGTAATGGGTAGCACTGTAGTTGGTCGGATCAACCCGCTTCAGTTCTTTCTCATTGATCCGGCCGACGTAACCCAAAGCATGAACCAGACTGGCCCCGTATGGATAATGACGAATCAGATCCGCTTCTACCTGCACACCGGGTAACCGGTAATAATTAACACCTATTTTAGCAATTTCCTCAGGTGTCAGACGGAAGCGTAACGGCACTGTTTCATATGGCCGGCGACGGTTTTTAAAACGTTTACGAAAGGTTTTTAACTGCCGTTCAGTAACGGGAATCAGTTTTTGCAGTTCGGTGAGAACCTCTTCAAGATCCTCTACCTCTTCCTTCATGATGGTAACGCTATAGCTCGGACGGTTATCCGCCAATAAAATACCATTACGGTCATAGATCAGCCCGCGGGTAGGCCCCACCGGCTGCAACTGTATGCGGTTATCATCAGAAAGGGCTGCCTGGTGATCATATTCAACCACCTGCAGGTAATAAAGACGGCCGATCAGCACCCCAAGCAGGATGCAGACGATCACAAAGGCGATCAGCGCCCGGGACAGAAAGGTATTACCTTCTTTTGTGTGATCCTTCAGGCTTTCAAGTACGGCCATGTGTTTACAGTAATGTATTTAGCGTCAAACTGGCTGCCATCCAGTGGCGGGCCGGTTTGCTCACTATTTATGATAAGGATGCCCCTGGATAATGCTCCAGGCCCGGTAAATCTGTTCTGCCAATAAGATCCGCACTAACGGATGCGGTAACGTCAACCCTGACAGAGACCATTTCTGATCGGCCAGCGCGACGCACTCAGGCGCTAGCCCGTCAGGACCACCCACCAGCAAGCTGACATTCTGACCAGACATCTGCCAGTTCTCAGCCTGTTCAGCCAACTGCTCGGTACTCCAGTTTTTGCCACCGACCTCCAGAGCAACCACCCGGTCCCCCTTACCAATCGCTGCCAGCATAGCTTCACCTTCCTGACGCTTGGCGCGGGCAATATCTGCACCTTTACCCCTGTGCCCCAACTGAATCTCAACGATCTCCATCGAGAATTCAGCCGGTAATCGCTTCAGATATTCCTGGCAACCTTCAGTCACCCATTTCGGCATCTTAGTGCCGACCGCAATCAGACGAATTTTCATAACAGCGGTCTGTGCTCCATCCGGATTATGCTTACTAAAATCAAATCAGTTCTTAGTATCGACTTCGTCAAAGCCCCAGAGTTTCTCAAGATCGTAAAAACTTCTCGCATCCGGCATCATGACATGCACGATTGCATCACCTAAATCGACCAGAACCCACTCACCGGTATCCAGGCCTTCGATCCCCATAGGCTGAACACCACTGGCCTTCATCTTTTCTTGTACATGCTGACCGATCGACATAACATGACGTTTAGAAGTACCACTTGCAATGATCATACGGTCGGTAACCGTTGACTTCTCACTGACGTCCAGTTCGACGATATCCTTAGCTTTCATATCATCCAGGGCATCTTGTATAACATTGATCATCTGATCTAATTCCATTGGTTAATCTTTACCTTAAATTAATTTACAGCCATACAGCTGCTGTTGTTGGATATACTGCCAAACGCTGTCAGGGAGCAGATAACGGGGCGAATTCCCCTGGCTCACCAATGTACGTATTTGTGTGGCAGATATGGCCAGCGGCGTCAGTTCGTGAAAAATCACCTGCCCCGCCGGCGCAGTTAATAAGCGCTGTTTATCCGTCACTTCATGTGCCCGGGTAAAAGCCTGCATTGCTTTATCGGGCTGATATACCCAGCCCGGACGTGTCACGACAACGATATGCGCCAGTTTTAATAACTCTTGCCAGCGATCCCAGCCTGGCAATGACAAATAAGCATCCATACCAAGAATCATGCAGATTGGCGCTTTATCACCAAGCTCAGCCCGCAATGATTCAAGCGTGAGCACAGTGTAAGAAGGCTTTTCTGACAGGATTTCCCGGGCTTCGGCACACAAACCAGGTTCAGCAGCAACCGCCGCTTCGACCATCGCCAGACGCTGTCCTGATTCGGCACCAGGCTGCTGGCGATGCACAGGAACTTTAGACGGCATCAATGCCACCTGTCCGACGTTTAACCAGTCGCGAATTTCCAGTGCGGTACGCAAGTGACCATTATGGATGGGATCAAAAGTCCCACCCATAAAGGCATAAACAGACGTATTAATCGTATTACTCACTGACGAATATGACCGTCACCCAGTACGACATACTTCTGCGACGTCAGTCCATCCAGTCCTACAGGACCACGGGCATGGATTTTATCGGTCGAAATACCAATTTCGGCCCCCAAACCGTATTCAAAGCCGTCAGCGAAACGGGTTGAAGCGTTAACCATTACTGAGCTGGAATCCACTTCGCGCAGGAAGCTGCGGGACTTAGTGTAATTCTCGGTAATAATCGCATCCGTATGGTGTGAGCCATAACGGTTAATATGCGCGATTGCTTCATCCATGTCCGCGACCAGCTTCACTGCCAGTACCGGTGCCAGATATTCAGTCGCCCAGTCTTCTTCCGTTGCAGCCGTCGCAAAAGGCAGTATTTCAAGCGTTCTTTCACAGCCACGCAATTCAACCCCGACAGCACGGTAACGTTCTGCCAGCTCCTGCAACACTTCTGTACGGGACTCATGCACCAGCAGAGTTTCCATCGTATTACAGGTACCGTAACGGTGTGTTTTTGCATTCAGCGCAACATTAACTGCTTTAGCATGATCCGCATCATCATCAATATAAACATGACAGATTCCGTCAAGATGCTTAATAACAGTTACTTTGGCATCACGGCTAACACGCTCAATCAGACCTTTGCCGCCACGTGGCACAATTACATCCACATATTCCGGCATAGTAATCAGTTCACCAACCGCCGCACGGTCAGTCGTTTCAACGACCTGTACAGCATGCTCCGGTAAACCAACCGCCTTAAGGCCTGCTTTAATACATTCAGCAACAGCCGCATTACTGTTAATTGCCTCTGAACCGCCACGCAATATAGTTGCGTTACCGGATTTAAGGCACAGGCTTGCAGCTTCTACAGTCACATTCGGACGTGACTCATAGATAATACCGATAACACCAAGCGGCACCCGCATTTTACCAACCTGAATACCGCTGGGCAGATAATTCATATCTGTAATAGCACCGGTTGGGTCGGGTAAACCTGCTACCTGACGCAAACCTTCGATCATAGTATCGATCTGGCTGGACTTAAGTTGCAGACGATCCAGCATCGCAGCATCCAGGCCATTTGCCTCACCCTGCGCAAGATCTTTAGCATTAGCAGCAACCAATGCTTCCCGGGAAGCATCAATTGCATCGGCCATCGCCAGCAATGCCCGGTTTTTCAGCCCGGTATCGGCTTTTGCAATAGCACGGGAAGCGACCCGCGCCTGCTGACCCAGCTGGGCCATATATTCAGTTACATTCATGGAGTACCCCTTGGAGATGGCGCATTATACCCTGCGGCTCTGACAGTAAAAAGACCTGATCAATCCTGTGAATCAGGAATATCAATCCGGGAATAAAAGCGGCATCAGGCACAGACATCTGCCCCGGCTAACTGCTATGATCTCACGGTTAGATAATGGCGGCCTTATTTCCTGTAATAAACAGGGGCAGGCTTGCTGCGGAAGTGTTAATTAAACAGATGTATATGAAGCCTCTATCAAACAAAGCCACCCAACTTATGCTGAACACCTCCCGGCAAAAACCCCAACTGCAACTGACCGTTATAATCGCGGCCTGCCTGTTTCTGGGTATTCTACTGGCCGGCTTTTATTTAAACCTGGTCGCTGAACGTATTGCTGAGCAACAAACTCATCAAAGAGGCCAGTTACTGGCCGAACAGACCGGCGCGCTGATCAAACCTGCCATTCTCGCAAATGATCCTGTCAGTCTTAATTATCAGCTTAATCAACTGGTTCGTCAGGATTATATTGATGCGATCAGCGTCAGCACACCAGCCGACAAATTACTGGCCCGTGCAGGTAATGCTCATCGTTTAGGCACTTTGACACGCAATATTACCATTACCCAGCAAGGCGAAAGCCTGGCAAACCTGACCCTGGTGCTAAATCCTACTGAACAGTATCTGCAATTCAGAGGGTTACTCCTGCAAGCGCTGATCCTGGCGATGATTATCGCAATTATCTGTATTCTGCTGGTTTGGCAGCTGGCCTCAAAACAACCTGTCATCCAGGACAGTGAAGCCCTTTCCCCTGCCGATAACACAGACCAGCAACAGGCCTTTAAAGCACAACTGGCCAGTCAGTCAGCCAAACAAAACACCACCCAGCCAACACCAGCAAACCATACAGCAGAGAATTTATCTGGCACCGCTATGGCTGAAAGCGCTTTTGTTCAAAATCCAGGCACTCAAAATCAGATTACTGATACGCCGGTAAATCAGCCCGCGTCACACCAAAGAACCCCGGACTCACTGGTAGACTTGCTCAAACCTGATACCAGTACACCTAACATTCCAAGCTTTGCACCATCGGAACAGCCACCAGATTTTCAACACAACACTGGACAGCAGGCACAGTCACCGACCCCAATTATTGAAGAACTTGAAATACCACTGGAAGCGAATATCCCTACCGTGCAAGACGCCGTACACAAAGAAACCGAGAGCTCCCGATCCAGCATTCTAAAGAACCCGCTGTTTGATCAGGAAACAGGTGAAGTCCAGCTAGACCTGTATGCCTTCGAACAAGAACTGGAAATGATCGTTAATTCTGATGAGGCCGGCTATCTGCTGTATCTTGATTTGACATCCGGCCATGCAGAAAACTTATCAGCTGCAGAGTTGGTGCAAACTCAGGATTACTACACCCGTATGCTGGAAATGGTTATTGCCATATATCAGGGTGAAATTACCCGCCTGAGTAATGGTGATCTGCAACTCGCTTTCCTGCGCCCAAATCCTGAAGATGCCCATGGCATTAATGCAATATGTGCCAGCCAGCTGTTTAATCGTTTATATAAAGCGTTTAACCAGCAACGTATCCGACGTATGCAACCTATCCTTAATCTGCATATGGCGATTGTACGTGGACATTACAAGAAGCTTCCCCGCCTGCAGGAAGAAGCCCGCTACCTGACCCGTTCCACCGACAGCAACGAGCTGATCAGCCATACTGCGCTCAGTGAAGCACCTGATCTGAAAATCAGCCTACTGGCAGGTGCTGATATTGAACGTTCAGAAGAAGATAAAGTACTGCTGAAAGCAGTCAATGAAAGCTACCAAAAACTGCTGGATAAACAGGCTCAGCATTTACTCAAAAAGCTACCCTTCTAAACAATGCCCCTGACTGAACTACTGCTCTTATTTGCCGCTGGCGTTATCAGCGGCATGCTCAATGCCGTAGCCGGCGGCGGAAGTTTTATATCATTCCCGGCTTTACTGTTAGTAGGCGTACCACCAATCAGTGCCAACGCGACCAATACATTTGCTGCCTGCTCAGGGTATCTGAGCGGTACCTGGGCCTTCCGACATGATTTAACCGCCCATAAGAAACAGCTCCCGGTATACATTAGCCTGAGTCTCATCGGCGGTGTCATTGGCGCCTGGTTACTGCTGCAAACCCCTGAAGACAGTTTTTCAACTGCCATCCCCTGGCTATTACTATTTGCCAGCATTTTGTTTATCAGCGGCAATCAGCTGAACAAGTTACTCAGAAAGTTATCCCCGGCCGATAATAAGCGACAATGGCATGCGATTATTGGCTCCGGCGCACTGTTACTGGGCGTATGTATTTACGGCGGATTCTTTAACGCAGGCCTGGGCATTATCGCCCTGAGCTACCTGGTGCTGATCGGTCATACCAACATCAACGCAATGAACGGCATAAAATTGCTGATATCCTCCTGCGTATCACTCATTGCCATTGCAGTGTTTATCTACGACGGTGCCATCGTCTGGTATGAAGGCAGTATTTTACTGGTGGGATCATTATTGGGCGGTTATGTTGCAGCTCAGGTGTCACGGCGAATCCCCCAACAACGGATCCGCCAACTGATTATTTTTACCAGCTTATCCATCACTGCATACTTCTTTATCGATCTCTATCAGCTCTGAACAACTGCTGTTAGCAGCACATATACTGACAACACTAATTCAGAATTATCGAGGTTCTCCCCTCCCCCCTCTCTGCCATCGCCCCCAAAGTCATAACCACTGATTAATAAACCACCTTAATCAAGGTGTCTTAACCAGATAGCTTTAATCAGGTCATCAATGACAATTAATACTTACATATAAAAGACAAAAAAATGCCGCAGCAAAACCACGGCATCTGAAATACTGTCATCCAATGGGGGAACCACTCATGTCAGACAGTGACTGCTATTACACAGGAAGAAACTCGCCGACACCTGCCAGCTTAAGCAAATCAAAAACGCTGAACAGATGCTTTCTCAGCTGACATTTGCCAGACGGCGAACATACGCAGAAAAATCATCGTAACCGCCAATATGATTATCATCGATAAATACCTGAGGGACGGTTTTACGACCAGAACGACGAATCATTTCCTGGCGCTTTTTCCAGTCCTGGGTCACTTCATACTCTTTGTAACGCCAGCCCAACTGATCAAGCAAACTCTTAGCAGCTTTGCAGTATGGGCAATAATCTTTACTGTAAACTTCGATAATGGCCATTATGAATCTCCCTAACACTCTCTATACCAGACAGAAACGCAGCGCCATTCTGAATAGCGCTGCGATGCTTAAAGCTTTAGTGAACCGGCTTACTTAATGTTATCCAGCTCATACCAAGGCGTTGGATTAATTGGGCAGCGGAAACGAATACCGTCTTCGGTCACTGTTACGCGGGAAATACGCTGCTCGCCTGGCTCCAGTGGGAACATATCCAGACCTTCGTGGGTCTTGTTATTCTGAATCTGAAAACCAACCAGCTTGTCAGCTTTGTTAGTTACAACAAACTCGTAGGTACCCTTCTTCAGGCCAGCTACCGTTTCATGTGCGGAGAAATAACCGCCATACTGATCTAAGTGGATAACAGTTACACCGTCGTCACGAACTTCAGGTGTTGCCGCCACTGCGAATGGTGTAGCTATCAGTGCAGCTAATAGCACCATTGCTGAAGTAATACGTTTAAAAATGCTCATCATTTGTCTTCCTTACCCTTTTTATAAAAGGTTTTTTTAAGAGTTTTTATAAGAGGTTGTTATAAAAAATTACTCTAAAGTTGAGTTATAAGAATGCCTTTCAGCACGCTTACTGATTACCAGCATCTCGTGCAGGAATGGCTTTACTTTAGCGAGCTTTAGTAAGACGATGTATGCCAGAAAATCCAATATAATTAGCAATTCGTCCAAATTTACGGCAGTACCTATATGCAACAAGACGGTTTAAGCGACATTCTTCACTGGCTCAGATTGAAGGCAGAGGTCTATCTGCATACAGATTTCCAGGGCTGCTGGGCCGTCGATACGTCCGGCAGTCGCCATGTACCTTTCCATTTTGTGAATAACGGTAATAGCTGGTTACATTTGCCAGACACCGAACCCCGTGAGTTACAGCGCGGCGATCTGGTGATTTTCCCCCGCGACTGTAAGCACATGCTCTCCAGCGAGAAAAACTGTCCAAGTCGCTATCTGGTCGAAGAAACATTGGAGAAGATCGGTAAGTTTCCTGATGAAGGTCCGCTGACAGGCCTGACATGTGGATTTTTTGAATTTGAGAATAAAGCCGCCTGGCCGTTACTCGACAGCCTGCCGGAAGTTATCGTGCTGGAACTCAGTCAGCCAGATAAACTGCAAAGTACCCGCGCCTTACTGGAATTGCTCATCAGCGAACTGGAAGCAAATGAACCAGGCACCCGGGTATCAGTTAATTATCTGACTCACACCCTGTTTGTGCATATTTTGCGTAGCCAGATTGGCAACGGACTGGAGAAAGGCCTCCTCAGTGCACTGTTTCACCCTAAAGTCGGTAAAGCACTGGGACTGATCCATGCAGAACCGGCTAAAGACTGGTCAGTCGAAAACCTCGCCCACACAATCGGTATGAGCCGCTCAGGCTTTGCTGAACAGTTCCGTGATCTGACAACAAAAACACCAATGCGCTACCTGGCTGAATGGCGAATGTTGCAAGCCAGTGAGTTATTACGCACCTCTGAGCTGAGTATTACCGACATAGCCGAGCAATGCGGATACCACTCTGAAGTCGCTTTTCGCAAGGCATTCAAAAGTATTACCGGCGCTACGCCAGGTGCTGTCAGAAAGCAAAGCTAAATCAATTAATCACGAAAAAACTACTGAGTTAATAGCTTTTCAGCCTGACTTAACTAGTATGGAAAGTACTTCGGTGAGCGATTGAGAGCAGCAAATATGAAGCAATTAACTCTGGTTCGACACGCGAAATCCAGCTGGAAAGATCCACAGCTGGCAGATTTTGACCGCCCCCTTAACAAAAGAGGCCTGCGGGATTTACCCGGCCTGGCATCCCGCGCCGGCAAAATGGGGCTACGTCCGGACCTGATTATCAGTAGCGGTGCTAACCGGGCAATTAACACAGCGGTGCAACTGGCCCGGGGCATAGGCTACCCACCGGAAGAGATTGAAAACATTGCTGAGCTTTATCATGCGCGCAGTGAAACACTAATGAACCTGCTTCAAAGCCAGAGTGATATTCACAAGCATATTGCGGTTGTCGGACATAACCCAGCGTTGGAACTGCTCGCTACTTACCTGACCGGCGAACGCCTCAGGAAATTTCCAACCTGCGGTCTGCTGCATATTCCACTGAGTATTACCTGCTGGACTGAACTGGCGGAATCCTGCGGCACACTGGAAATATTCGACTATCCAAAACTACATGTGTAGCTAACCAGCTGTTATCATCATCCAGGCCGGGAAATGCCCCGGCTTCCTTTCTGTAAAGGCTCTGACAAGAAGGTTGCAGCCCATTGAATCTCTATATTGAAACGCTGCTGTTTACCAGCGACATAGTCGTACCTATATTCTTCATCGTATTTCTCGGCCACTTACTGCGCCGGCACCGGGTTATTGACGAAGGTTTCGTCAACACATCCTCCAAGCTGGTATTCACCATTACGCTGCCAGCGTTAGTCTTCATGAGCATTTCCCGAACAGACTTCAAAGCCGTATTTAACCCTGAGCTGTTACTGTTATTTATAGGCTTTACGCTGGCCACTGTGTATCTGCTGTGGTGGCTCAGCGCAAAGATGAAGCTTTCTGGCAGTGCCCGAGGGGTATTCGTTCAGGGATCTTTTCGCGGTAACTTCGGCATTGTTGGTCTGGCGGTATGCTTCAATATGTTTGCTGAACCTGGTCTGGCACAGGCATCTATCATCCTGGCCTGCGTAATACCGCTGTACAACATTTTGTCGGTACTGGTACTGAGCTTTCCTCAGCAGGGAGCAAAAGTCAGCCCCTGGCATATCCTCCGGGATATCGTCACGAACCCGTTAATTCTTTCCGTTGTCTTTGCCATGCCATTTTCATATAACGGCTGGCATTTGCCCGTTGTCGGTGATGCTATAGGTAACTATTTTGCCAGCCTAACGCTACCACTGGCATTACTCGCAATTGGCGGCTCACTGGACCTGAAAAGCTTACGTAACAGCTCAGTCACTGCAGGCTGGGCCACAGCACTTAAGCTGATTATCATTCCGGTAATTGGTACTTTAATCGCCTGGATTTACGGCTTCAGAGGTCAGGACATTGGTATTCTGATGGTCTTATATGCCTGCCCCACTGCGGCGGCAAGCTTCGTAATGGCCAAAGCAATGCAAGGCGACGCCCAACTGGCAGCCAACATTATCCTGACCACTACACTGGGCTGTGTACTGACGCTCAGCGGCGGTATATACCTGCTACGGCTCTGGCAAGTGATTTAAGCTTTAAATAGCCGCCTGCTCAGCCACTGGAGAGTAATACCAACCTTGCGGGGACGTTGTGAACAACACCATTGCCGCATGCATATCCTTTTGTGGAAAATTCGCAACAGAAGCCCGATGAGCATCTTTGCTTTCCCAGCGCTCCAGCACGATACACTGGGAAGGGTTATCATCATTACGCAGTACTTCGCAGGAAATACAGCCAGGCGAGCCGGATATATAAGGCACCAGCGACAGCAAAAACAACTGCATATTTTCTTCATTACCTGAAGATGCCTGAAACTGATTAATCCGTGTAATTGCCATCTGATATTCACTCCCTGGTGAGCTGATATTTATGCGCCTCAGTATTCACAGATACTCAGAGACAATCAATCCCTCTTTAGCACGGCCTGTTTTTTCACAGCCTTATCTTCACAAGCAGCTCTTCTCCATAAAGACTACAAACATAAAAAACCCCGCAAGTGCAGGGTTTCAATGTCTACAATAAAGCTCAAACCTTACTCGTCGTATCCCTGATATGCCATCGGCGCCAGGTTTTCAAACTTAGTAAACTGACCAATAAATGCCAGCCGGGTTGTACCGATTGGGCCGTTACGCTGCTTACCAATGATGATTTCAGCAATACCCTTATCCGGCGAATCTTCGTTATATACTTCATCCCGGTAGATAAACATGATGACATCGGCATCCTGCTCGATCGCACCTGATTCACGCAAATCCGAGTTTACCGGACGCTTATTAGGCCGTTGCTCCAGAGCACGGTTCAACTGAGAAAGCGCAATTACCGGACATTCCAATTCTTTCGCCAGTGCTTTAAGGGAACGGGAAATCTCAGAGATTTCTGCTGTTCGGCCTTCGCTGGTACCACCTTTTATCTGCATCAACTGAAGATAATCGATCATAATCATGGAGATATCACCGTGTTCCCGCACAATCCGGCGGGCACGGTTACGCATTTCAGTCGGGCTGATACCGGCGGTGTCGTCAATAAACAGCGGCTTATCCCGTAACAGGTTTACGGCGGTTGTCAGCCTGGGCCAGTCATCTTCTTCTAACTGACCGGAACGCACCTTAGTCTGGTTAATTCTGCCAAGAGAAGACAACATACGTGTTACCAACTGATCTGCGGGCATCTCCAGACTGAATACCAGTACAGGCTTATCCTGTGCCATCAGTGCGTTTTCCACCAGGTTCATGGCAAAGGTTGTCTTACCCATAGAAGGACGGGCCGCAACAATGATCAGATCCGAAGGCTGCATACCGCCAGTGGCGCCATCCAGATCTTCAAAACCGGTTGTTACCCCGGTCATACTGCCTTCAGAGTTAAATAATTCATCAATCTTATCCACTGCTTTCTTAAGCAATGGATTCACCCCAACAGGACCACCTTCATTAGGCCGCTCTTCGGCGATTTGGAAAATTTTCTGCTCGGCTTCACTGAGCACATCGTCACTGGCGCGACCATCCGGAAAGAAAGCGCTATCAGCAATTTCGTTCGCAACTTCAATCATCTGACGCAGCATTGCCCGGTCACGAACAATTTCAGCATATGCACGAATGTTCGAGGCACTCGGTGTATTACGGGCCAGCTCGATCAGGTAATCAAGACCACCGGCTTCTTCAAGATTCGCAGTACGGTCAAGCTCTTCAGACAGGGTAACAACATCGATTGGCTGCATCACTGCAACCAGTTTTTCCATAGTACGGAAGATCAGGCGGTGGTTATGACGGTAGAACTGAGTTTCCAAAACAATCTCAGACACTGTATCCCAGGCATTATTATCCAGCATCATGCCGCCCAGCACTGACTGCTCAGCTTCCTGGGAATGTGGCGGGACTTTAACCCCGGCTAGTTCTTCGGTCGAACCTGATTCCAGATGTTCCACACTCAGCCCTCTTTAGTACTTCTAAAAAAGCACTTCTAAAAAATAGTACTGTTACAAATAAGTACTGCTATAAATGAGTACTGTTAAAAATGAGTACTGCTATAAATTCGAATCGCTCATCACTCTAACACGGCAAGTATTCCCGTGTGAGCCATGCACTGCAACAAATACTGCGGTAACAATCCGCAGCAGTTCCTGCAGGCATAAAAAAACACCGCGCAATATAATACTACGCGGTGTTTTTTATCTCATCCGATATCGAAATATCAGATGACTGCAACAGGTATTATTCGCCTACAACGACGATACCAACAGTAGCAGTTACTTCTGGGTGCAGCTGAATAGCAACGCTGTACTCACCAGTAGCGCGGATAGCACCTTCTGGCAGACGTACTTCGCTCTTCGCTACTTCGATACCAGCAGAAGAAATTGCATCTGCGATGTCGTTAGTACCGATAGAACCGAACAGCTTGCCTTCGTCGCCAGCTTTAGCAACAACAGACAGTTCAACTTCGTTCAGTTCTTCAGCGCGTGCCTGAGCAGCAACCAGCTTATCGCTTGCAGCTTTCTCTAATTCAGCACGACGTGTTTCAAATGTTTCCAGGTTGACAGCAGTTGCAGGAACAGCTTTACCGAAAGGCATCAGGTAGTTACGACCGAAACCAGCCTTAACGTTTACCTTGTCACCCAGGCCGCCCAGTTTGCCAACTTTCTCGAGTAGGATTACTTCCATCTCGCAAACCTCTATATCTTACGAGCTGCTAACAGCTCTGAATTCTAGCTAGACAATCCTTACGGATTGTCGCTCTAAACCAATCAATCAGTAGCAGTTATGCTTACTGATGAGCATCAGTGTAAGGCAACAGTGCAACGTAGCGAGCGCGTTTGATAGCAGTCGCCAGCTGACGCTGGTAGCGAGCCTTAGTACCAGTGATACGGCTAGGAACGATTTTACCGGTTTCAGTGATGTAACCTTTCAGGACGTCCAGATCTTTGTAATCGATCTCAGTAACACCTTCAGCGGTAAAACGGCAGAATTTTCTACGACGGAAAAAACGAGCCATGATATATCTCCTCAATAATAAATGTTATTAGACCGATTACTCGGCAGCAGCTTCTTCTGCAGCAGCTGGTGCTTCTTCAGCAGCAGGTGCAGGCGCATCAGCAGGCTTGTCTTCGCGACGTGGACGACGCTCTTCACGGCCTTCAGCAGCTTTAATAGGAGATACTTCAGATACAGCTTCCTTACGGCGTACAACCATGTTACGGATAACCGCATCGTTGTAACGGAAGATGTTGGTCAGCTCGTCCAGAGTTTCCTGTTCGCATTCAACGTTCATCAGAACGTAGTGTGCCTTATGGATCTTGTTAATTGGGTAAGCCAGGTGGCGACGGCCCCAATCTTCCAGACGGTGGATTTGACCTTCAGATTCTTCGATCAGCTTGGTGTAACGCTCAACCATAGCTGGAACCTGTTCACTCTGGTTAGGGTGAACCAGAAAAACGATTTCGTAATGACGCATTAATTGCTCCTTACGGTTTAAACAGCCCCCAAACCCGTATCGTAAACGGCTGGAAGCAAGGAGTTAAAGTTGATTCCACTCCGACTCACGGTCGAAGGGAGGCGAAATTATACGCCAATCAGGAATAAAAACAATCCATTGTGCAGTTTTCATACACAGGATTTAGAAACAGCAAGAACAACATACTTGAGCAGAATATTCTGCCCGGAAAACAGGTCGTAAAACCTGCCTGTACGACAGAAAAATGAACAGATACATTAGCAACCAGATTCATCAGCACATCAGCGTGCAGATCAAGCACCACTGATCGTCTGGTTCATCTTGGTACAAAACAAACTTTCAGAGTGTTTATCCGACTCATTACGCATCGCCGCCCAGCAACTGTTAGTATCTTCAAAACGGGTAAAACTAAGACCGTTACGCATATCCACCAGATAGATGTACTTATAAAACCCCCGCGAATCCCAGCGGCTTATATCTTGTTCTGACTCAATACAGCGGTAGTAAGGCTTTAGAGTAATACCCGCTTTCTGCTGCCGGATATGGTGCCGGTAAAGCTGCTGATCAGCCACAGAGCCACGGGCATTCTTTTGTAAAAACGCTTCGCAGTCAGCAAGGTCAGTAATTTTTCGTTCATGTAACAACACTGAAAGTGTCACAGGCGTGCCACGAATCGTGATATTACCAAGCAGATAAACTTTAGAACCTTCGGCACGTACAAGTGCCACCTGTGCCAGCAGAATCAGCAGCACTAAGGCTTTAAACAGGGAGGGTGTATGAATCTGTCCGTATCGCATGCAGCCAGTCTCCGACTAACCGATAACAACAAACTGCACGGCAGTTAACTTAGCCGCACAGTTTCTATCTTTTTTTCTATCGCTGAATACTTTTCAACGCTTAATTATTCAACTTCGATAATTTCGTAGCTGTGAGTAATTTCTACGCCACCTTTTTCCAGCATCAAAGATGCCGAGCAGTACTGTTCAGCTGACAGCTTAACTGCACGTTCAACCTTCTTTTCATTCAAACCGCGGCCAGAGACAACAAACTTAACGTGGATTTTAGTGAATACAGCAGGTACTTCATCGGCACGTTCAGCTTCAATTTCAGCAACGCAATCAACAACGTCCTGACGGGTTTTCTTCAAAATCCCGACCACATCATAAGAGGTACAGCCACCCAAACCAATCAGAATCAATTCCATTGGACGCGGGCCAGCTTTCAGTTCGCCATCCAGAGTCAGATCATAGCCAGAACCGGTAGTACCCTTAAAACGGACGTCACCGTCCCATTTAACTTTTGCTTGCATGATTTTTATACTTCTTATGAAAATTAATTTTCAGCGTCGCTGTTTTCCGTAGATCAAGCAAACAGCTCGCTCAGTTTAGTACCCGGATCTTCAGCCCGCATGAAGGCTTCACCCACCAGAAAGCTGTTCACTTGCTTAGCGCGCATGTCCTGAACATCCTGCTGGTTAAGAATACCGCTTTCAGTCACAACGATACGGTCCTGCGGAATCTCTTCCAGCAGCTCGTAAGTGTGCTCCAGCGTTACCTCAAAGGTATGCAGGTTGCGGTTATTAATACCTACCAGAGTGTTATTCAGTGGCAATGAACGATGTAGCTCTTCACGGTTATGTACTTCAATCAGTACATCCATGCCAAGCTCAATCGCAAGATCATTCAGTTCGCGCATCTGCGCATCGTTCAGGGAAGCTGCAATAAGTAAAATGCAGTCTGCACCTATCGCCCGCGCTTCATACACCTGATAAGTATCAACGATGAAATCTTTACGGATAATCGGCAAAGCACAAGCCGCGCGGGCCTGCATCAGATACTCTTCACTGCCCTGGAAGAAATCCGCATCTGTCAGCACCGACAGGCAGCTCGCGCCACCGGCCTCGTATGAAGCAGCAATATCAGCCGGTACGAAGGGATCCCGCATCACACCTTTAGAAGGACTAGCCTTCTTAGCTTCAGCAATCACCGCAGAACGACCTTCGCTAAGCGCCTTTTGCATATTCGCCACGAAGCCTCGCGGATCAAAATCACTGCCCTGCTGTTCAGCAATTGTTGCTTTCAGCTGTTCAACCGAAACCTTCGCCTGACGCTCAGCAACTTCTTCGTGCTTACGTGCGATGATTTTCTTTAAAATAGTCGGGGTATCAGGATGACTCATTACTCGCCCTTAAAACTTTGCGTGAATTCGGCCAGTTGCTGCAGCTTCGCCGCAGCCTTACCTTCAAGAATTGTTTGCTTCGCCAGCGCAACACCCGCAGCCAGGCTATCAGCCTGATCAGCGGCATAAAGTGCAGCACCTGAATTCAGTGCAATCATATCCACTGCCTTCATATTTTCGCCGGCAAAGGCTGCATTAATCAGTGCCAGGCTCTCATCAGAACCATTCACCTGCAGACCGTCTAAAGACTGAACCTCCAGACCTCCATCAGCAGCACTGATTGTATATTCACTGATCTGGTTGTCTTTCAGCTCTGCAACAAAGGTTTGCTCTGCCAGGCTGATTTCATCAAGTCCGTCAGCCGCATGCACAACCAGCGCATGCGAGGCACCCAGTGCCTGAAGCGCCTGAGCCATTGGCAGACATAAAGACTTATCAAATACACCCAACAAATAATGCCGGGCAGACGCCGGGTTAGTCAGCGGGCCAAGAATATTAAATAAAGTACGTAGGCCCATTTCTTTACGTGGGCCGATCGCATATTTCATTGCGCTGTGATGCTGTGGCGCAAACATAAAGCCCACACCAATCTCATCGATACAGCGGGCAACCTGCTCCGGATTAATCTCCAGATTCAGACCAGCTGTTTCCAGCAAGTCCGCCGCACCGGAACTGGAAGATACCGAGCGGTTACCATGTTTAGCAACATTACCACCAGCAGCAGCCACAACAATAGAAGATGCACTGGACACGTTAAACAGATTAGAACCATCACCACCGGTACCAACAATATCCACAGCTTTAGCTGCCTGAATATGTACAGGTGTAGCCAGCTTGCGCATAGCGTCTGCGGCGCCAGTAATCTCACCGACACATTCACCTTTCATGCGCAGACCCATCAGCAACGCGCCGATCTGAGCGTCACTGGCATTACCGGTCATGATCTGATTCATAACCGCCTGCATCTGCTCGGTCGACAGGTCCTGCTGTTCAGCAACCACCGCCAGAGCTTGTTTAATATCCATGTCGGCTTCCTTCGTAAAAATTATTGTTCTGCAGCCGCCGTGGACGGGCCACGGCGCTTAAGAAAGTTTGCCATTAAATCATGACCTTGCTCGGTCAGAATAGACTCAGGGTGAAATTGCACCCCTTCGATATCCAGAGTACGGTGCCGTAACCCCATGACTTCATCAACGCTGCCGTCATCCAGCTGCGTCCAGGCGGTCATTTCCAGACAGTCCGGCAGTGAATCTTTTTCCACTACTAATGAATGATAACGGGTTACTCTGACAGGGTTCGCCAGGCCTTCGAAAACACCGCAATCATTATGATAAACCTTAGACACTTTACCGTGCATCACCTGACGGGCACGCACAACGTTACCACCAAATGCCTGCCCCATACTTTGCATACCCAGACAAATACCAAAGACGGGTAACTTACCTGCAAAATAGTCCATCGCAGCAACAGATACACCGGCTTCATTCGGTGTACAGGGACCAGGGGAGATAACCAATTGCTCAGGCTGCAAGGCTTCAATTTCAGCAATGCTGATCTCGTCATTCCGGTGTACCTGGACATCAGCCCCAAGTTCACCAAAATACTGTGCAACGTTATGCGTAAAGGAATCGTAGTTGTCGATCAGCAGTAACATAGGTTTGGTAAGCCACTTATTCACATAAAACAAAGTTCATATAAAAACAAAGACCGTTTAAGGGCCTCTGATACAGGCTTTGCATCGATATCCTGATATTCATCAGGAGGTATCGGAAAAGCGGCAGACATAATACCGCAACAGAAGAAGGCTGTATAACTGCAGGTGCGACATCTATCCCCCTAAGGGCAACACGCCACACCTGCAACAGAATAAATTGCTTATAACGGCAATTTTATAACGGAAGTGGAACGCCGTTCAGTACAACCTGTCCATCTTTAACCGTCAGTTCACCACGGTAGCCCTGATCATCCTGAACCAGCATGCCTTGCATAACAGCCACATCCAGTACAGAAGGATCAAACTCAGGATCCAGTGTCGCAATGGCATCCAGCAACTCGGTAGGAATAACCAGCTGCGCATCCAGATCAACTTTCTGTAACAACGCCTGCTGCTGCATCATTGCTTCCTGCATCGTAAACGGCTGCATATCCAGATCAGCTGTTGCTGATACTTTGCTGCCTTTAAGGCCGATAGACAGGTCATCAATTTCCAGTCCCAGGCCTTTACCTGTCAGTCCACCCATCATGCCCATCATGACAAACGGATCTTCCAGCTGAGCAGGGTTCTGCCGCTGCAGATCAGCAATCTGCTTAGTCAGTTCGTAGATCGCTGTAAAATCAACATCAAGGACAAAATGCATGTTCGGTGCAAAACTAACAGCTTCTTCAAGTTCAAGCCCTTGCATCAGAATTTCTTTCGCACCGTAACCCACACCAATCAGCGTGCGGTCACCTTCAGTTTTCTGATCAGCAACAACCTTGAAATCAGTGATATTCATGGTCCGCTCAGCATCTTCAAAGCTGAAGCTATCTACAGCTACCAGCAAATCAAAAGCAGTAGTCATGACAGGATCTTCGGCATACAACGTACCAGATTCAGCCAGTGTCACACCTGTTAGGTTTATATTACCGTCGTTGGTATTTATCTTAAGTTCACCAACATTCAGGCTGACATCAAAGTCGTTGCCCATCAGGCTGAAGGCACCATCAGATGCGGCCAGTTTAAAGCTTTCACCGGCTTCACTGTAACCCAGCGCAGCCAGCTGAAAATCACCATCTACCGCAACCTGCTGACTGCTAAGGTCATAGCTATAGCGGGTTTCAGAGGTTAAAAACTCTTCATTAGCATCTGCCTGAATTTCTTTCAGATCAGTACGCAGCTGTGTATCAGCCAGCATAGAAGTACTGGTACTGTTAAGGAAACCGTGCTTGAAATTCACATCCAGCAACAGCTCAGAAGTACCTATATCAGCGACAAGATCTTCCGGCATTTCCAGAATTTTCACACTTACCTGATATTCAGAAGAAAATGCACCGGCGGTACCTTTGTAACCAATTTCCGCCTGTCCGGCATAGGCTTCACTAAGCTGCTCCATTTGCGCAACAAAAGCTTCATCTACTTTACCGGCAGTCCATGCCACACCACCTGCATAACCCGCAGCGCCAACTGCAACTACTAAACCTGCAACAAGTACCTTGTTCATTTAACTTCCCTAATCATCCTTTATATGTACTGGCAGCGACTGTATTGAACTCCGGGGTTTTCATCCGGACTTTTTACAAATAACTGTGACTCTGTTTGCCAGCCATATGATTAAAATTACTATCCTGTAACTGCCCGCGATCATCCACAGGCCGGTACATTGTAAAGTGGTTAATGTGTCAGCACTATCTCCGTCAGGGATTTTTAACCAAAACAGATCCCGTTTAATAAGTCACAGGACTAATCCAATACAAAATCCTTAGCATCAACCGCCGGCTTAACCGGCTCAGCCAGTGCTTCTAAAATGGCATTTTCAGCCGTTCGGGTAATCGCACTGAGCGGCAGTGCATTTTTAACATCCGCAAATGGGTGCTCCAGCTCATTCGTAACCGCCTGCAAACCAAAAAACACATACGCGACCACCGCTGCTATCACAGGTGAAAACCAGCCTGCTTCACTGGTCAGCGCAAAAGGTAATAACAAACAATATAAATAGGTAGTACGGCGAATCAGTAATGAATACACAAAAGGTAAAGGCGTTGAGGCTATACGCTCATTACCGGCCTGAGCATAGGCAAATTTTGTCAGGCGCCGAGATAATGTCAGTCGCCCAAAATCATCCACCATTTCTGATGCATGCAGCCGATTCAGCTCTTCGCCTGCCTGTTGTAAAGCAGCAGCTGCAGGATTAACCGCACCGGTCATGCGTTCGCATTCTTCTTGACTACACCAGCCTTCAGGAGGTGTCGTACAGGTCTGGCTGCGTAACTGCTGACGATGAAAATAGAGAAACATTTGCAGATAGCCCAGCAAACTGCGCCGCGCTGTATTCTGTTGTAAATAGCTATTTACTTCGATACCGGCAGCCCGGCTATCAGCAATGATCTGCCCCCATAACTTGCGGGCTTCCCACCAGCGATCATATGCCGCGTTATTACGAAAACCCAAAAACAGAGACAATGCGATACCAAACACACCCATCGCGGTTATCGACACGTCCGGTAAGGGCTGAACAAAATGATGGAATAACTGAAGACAAATCGCAAAACCACTGAAGAAAATAATTTTGCCGATTACATTGCCAATGATGGATCCCTTATGAATAAACAACAGTTCCCAGGACTTAGGCTGCGGGCGAATAATCATGATCAAATCCTTAAAATGATAAAAAACACCTGACTACATTGTCAGCCAAAGCGCGGTTCGGTACCAGCTGACAAAGCAAAGTTTAAAAATACAGAGACAAAAAAACCGCCAACAGACGGTTTATACAGAAGGCGCATAGTTTTCAGTCACGCTGGCCAACTAAAAAGACATCAGCCTCAGATTATACAGTTGTCTCGGCAACGCTATAGTTTTTGGCATATTCAATAAACTCATTCAGCGGCAATGGTTTAGCGTAATAGAAGCCCTGCACTTCCTGACAACCGCTGGCTTTAAGCAATGCCAGTTGCTCAGCTTCTTCAACACCTTCAGCAAGAATCTTCAGATTAAGCTGTTTACCCAATTCAACAATCATTCGCAGAATAGCCTGATCGTCAGAGCTGTTAAGTAAATCCCGGACAAACTCCCGGTCGATCTTCAGTCGGTCTACCGGCAGGGTTTTTAAATAACTCAGTGACGAATAGCCGGTGCCAAAATCATCCAGTGCCAGTTCAATGCCCAGTTCATGGAGCTTCTGTAATGATGCAATTACCTCATCCACTTCGGCCAGCAAACCACTTTCCGTTACTTCCAGCTCCAGTAAGGCCGGCTGCAAACCGGTTTTTTCCAACACTGCACGGGTCAGTGCGACTAAGTCATCATCAGCAAACTGCACACTGGAAACGTTGACCGCGACACGAATACCTTCCAACCCTTCAGCTTGCCACGCCTGACAGTCACGACAGGCATTTTCCATAATCTGTGCGCCCATAGGCACAATCAGACTGGACTGTTCTGCAACAGGTATAAACATACCCGGCGGCATCAGAGAACCGTCTTTTCGCTGCCAGCGCATCAGTGCTTCAGCACCGATCAAGGCACCGGTTTGCAGATCAAACTGTGGCTGATAAAAAGGCACAAACTCACCCAGCTCCAGACCATTATGCATGTCGTGCACTAACTCTACCCGCTGGGTAACCGCTGCACTGAGTTCCGGTGAATGAATAACCGCACGATTACGACCCAAAGCTTTAGCCTGATGCAAAGCGATGTTTGCCTGCAGTATCAGTTCCTGGCCGTTCTCAGCATCATGGGAAGAACAGGCGGCACCAACACTGGCGGTTAGCTTCAGCGTCCGTCCGGCAACCTGCAGATGTTCCGATACAGCCTGCTGTACCTGCTCAGCCATATATTCCAGACCAGACCATTCGGCGGTGTCTGCCGCGACATCCAGTAAGACACCGAATTCATCTTCGCCCAGCCGTGCCAGCAATGTATCTGCCGGCAATGTTCTTTGCAGCGCTTCAGCAAGCAATCCTAAAACCTTATCGCCCACCTCATAGCCCAGGGTATCGTTGATATCCCGAAAGTGATCAACATCCACCAGCCAAATTCTCACCAAAGCCTGCCGTTCGGCACTTTCACTCATGCGCTTATCCAGCTCTTGCTGAAAACCGGTGCGGTTGGCTAACTGAGTTAAAGGATCTGTATAGGCAAGCATTTCAACCTTGTGGGCCAACTGCTTTCGCTCTCGCTCCTTCTCACTGAAGCCGTTGAATGCATCCGCCAGCGACTCAACTTCCTGATACTGATAATCTTCAGGTGATAAACCACGATCTTCACCCCGGGAAAGGCTACGTAAAGAGCCTGAGATCCGGTTCAGAGGCTCTGACACTTGCCGCGCAACCCGGAAGTTCACCAGCATCACCAACGCAAACGCCAGTAAAGTCACCCCGGATAACGTCCTGCTGATCCAGACGCCCCGTTCCAGCCAGCCATCCACTACCGTGCTGACTTCCAGTAATCCGCGTACATCTCCCAGCTTCCAGTCCCGCTTCAGAGAAGTCGGATGATTGTTATGGCAAGCCACACAAGCCGGTGCATTTAACCTGTCAGCCTGAGCCGCTCGCACCATCATTTTACCGTCTTGCTCCAGCAGCTCGACATAAAACTCATCAGGATTCGCCTGCACGGCTTTCCAGGCGCGCTTCTGATATTCATCCATCTTGCGTTCGATACGGTTTTTGAACGGATATGGGCTGATCAGGTCAGTCATAACCAGTTCCTGCGGTTTATCGTAATCAACCATTTCGATCAGAAAAGTGGCCGGAACCGGCACACCTTCGGCAGATAACTGATGATCAGCCATTACATTGAAGCCACCAGATCCCGTGACTTTAGCAACCACCTGCTCAGAGTAATAGTTACGGATATTCCGAAACGTAGCGGCCTGCTGCTGAGCATTATCAACAGCTGTTTGGGTAACAAACCATTCCAGCAAATACGGTGCTGCCAGAGAAACCGACAACGTACCTACCAGTGCTATCAACAACACCGGCGATGTAATCTTCCAATATAACGAACGTGACATGCATCGAAGCCTTAATACGTTTTACCATGCCTGATGAAATATCATCCATTTCACCGGGCATAAAGAAACCGGCACTGTGCTGCCGGTTCTGCCAAAACCAAAAGCGTGTACTCCTATAAGTAACTCTGGACACCTCCCCCAGATTAAGGGCAACTACTTCCAAAGATTTCTTACACCACGCCGCTTTTGCTTCTCTGTAAATTTGTCTAAATATGTGACTGTTAAATATGCATCGGATAGCCAACACGACCAGGCATCCTGCACTACCTATCTGTTATAAACTGTTCTTTAAAAACAGATTTTTAATAGCTGCTATCCCTCAACCAAAAGATTCCAAAACTGCCGGTTGAAAGTCAAAATTCTCGTAATATTGCAGTGCCCGAGCGCTGATACTTACAGTCATATGCGTTTAACCATAACAAACCGACCAGAGTAAACAACACCTTAGCCCCGGTTTATTCATTAAAATACAGCTGCTTCATTTACAATACAGCTTTTCTCCGGTCAGAAATTTAATCATGAGCAAAGTTATATACCTACACGGTCTTGGCTCCAGCGGCCAGGCCTCAACTGCCGTTTCCCTCAGGAAAGCAGGCCTGAATATTGTTGCGCCGGACTATGCGCCACAGCAGTATCAGGACAGCATCCGTCAGTTACTGCAACTGATCAGCCAGCAACAGCCAGCCTTACTGGTTGGCACATCTATGGGTGGGTATTACGCACTTAAACTGACTGAACTCACCGGCCTCCCCTGCCTGGCGATTAACGCCTGTTATGAACCGGCACTCAGCCTGAGCAAGTACCTGCAACAGCCGGCAGAAGATTACGCTAATGGCGGCTTAATCTACTTCACTCCTCCAATGCTGCACGCCTTTACACCGTTGAGTCCGGCGGTAAAACCAAAAGGGATTATTATCGGCAAACGAGATGAAAGCATTCCAGCGGAATATCAACAGGCATTTTGTCAGCAAATGGGCTGGAACTGGCAACTCAAAGACTGGGGACACCGGGTAGAAGACAGCCAGTGGCTGGCAGAAGAAATCAAACGGCTACTCTAAAGTAACTTACAAAACATCGCTGTCTGGACCACTTAATAGTGGATTTTAAAAAACCTGGAACTGTCAGCACCTATCTCTTCGTCAACGGCATACAGATGAATGATGCTAGGTTTTATCAGTTCAGATATCACAACCCAGATCGGAAGTTTTCTACCCAAAATAGCCATGTAGCACATCTTTTCCGCTTATTTTCTGCTAAAAAATATAGGCCGAATGCCTGTCAGAAATAAGAACAAAGGATGTCACTTATGAGCAACAGAATTCCCCTGACCGATATTGAACTGGTCGATGCAGTAAAGTCCTGCACCAGCTGCGCCTGGTTCTGGCAGGGCATCAAGCCATATGGTCCCTTCCCTTCATTTAACTGGGAAGAAGAATTTCCCGAGGCAATCCGTAATCAGCCTCCTCAAACGAATGATCCCTCGTTCCATGAAAAAACCCATACTGCCCGGGCAATAGGCGCGGAGTACATTCAACCTGCAGTTTTGCGTGGTTGCCGCAAAGCCCCCATTATGACGGTAGGTATAAATCCCAACCTAAGTGCATTCAAACCCTATGACAAAGGTGCCGATTTCACCTACCCATGGTTTGACAGGAATGGCAGCTATGCATATTACTACCGCCATGCCAGCGTTTTTCAGGAACGTACTAATCTTGAATACATGCGCAAAGGTATTATCAAAGGCACTGAAATTATTGCCGAAGCCGATGGCCGAACTAAACGTATGGTCCGCGGTATGGATCATCGCTGGATGGAAATCCCAGTGCAATATGCAGACCGTGACGAAGAAACCATCTACGAACTTGGTTGGGTGCCGGAGGAACGCGCAGTCGTCTTTGCCGGAGATACATTCAAAAAAGGCGACATTGTCGTCGCTAAAACAGACCCTGCAAAAAATACAGAAATGCAGCTCTACGCGCAGGCCGTTGGTTACTATCAGCGAATACTTCCGATCCTCAACCTGTTAGAAAAGCAGATGGATATTCCCGAAGGTTCACTGGAAGTGGGGGAAGATATCAGCATGCACGACATGATCGGCTGCGCTTCTCCCGGTTGGAGCGATACTTATGATATTCCCCAGAATCGCATCGCCAACACCTGTGTAAAAGAAAAACGCTTCATGTTCGATCAGTTAATTCAGAGTCAGCCGGAAATACTAATTATCGTCAGTAGCAGTTCACTGAAAATGTTTTGCGACGGTCTGGACAGTTTTGAGGCCAGCATGGACCTGACCACAAAGCGCCCTGATTCGGACGAACAACGTGATGTTTTCGATATGATGAAAGAAACCTGCCTGCGAAAGCGTTACGTCAGTTATCCGGTGAACGGCAAAATGGTAAAAACCCGCATCATAGTCACACCACACTTTTCCTACGGCAGTAATTTTGACAACCAGTCACGTTTCTCTGTACAGGCCTGGGAAGCCTTTAAGAATGAATACCCCGGTGATTACCTGACGTTGAAGAAAGCAAATAAGATTGAACGGGAAACGTACAACGGCTACGTACCAATTGATCTGAAAGGCGATAATGACAGTATCAGAGACAGTGTGAACCCCGCTGCCTGGCAGGTACTGATGGGCCATCACTACGAACCTCAGCAGTTGGTCGCCGATGCACTGTATGCGGAAGTAGAAGCTGGCAATCTGCACTACGATAATCATACAAAACATCTGAAGCGGGTCAGCGGTAAATGCACTTTCTGCGTCAATGACCAGTGGCAGTTCCCGGAAGGTTGCGAATACGGCAAAGCATAATGAAGCTTTAAAACGTCGCCCCTGTCACCAAAAAAGCCGGAGTTTCACCTCCGGCTTTTCACAATTAACACACAGCCTTAAAAAGCTTAGCCCTGAGCTTCGAAATCATCTTCGCGGAGTTTGGCAGTGCCGTCGTCCTGCAACACCCACAACTCTCTGTGGATAACACCATGAGCGTTATTCATTTTCCAGCCAGAGGTCAGCAGCATGCTGGTTTCATCAACCATTTCCAGCTTAGGCTCAACGTATTCCACATCGCTGAAACCATCAGCAATCAACTTGCTCCAGAATCCCTGAATTTCTTCAGTCCCCGTGAAGGTACCGAATGGCCGGGCATGCATAACTGCATTTGCTTCATACTGCGCAGCACAGCCTGCAGCATTACCGCTGTTGAAAGCATTTTTCCAGGTTTCGCTGGCTTCCTGCACGGCAGATAACAAAACGTGATTCGTTTTCATAACAATCTCCTTAGTTGATATCAGATAGGTATTTAGTAGGTATAAGATGTCCGCAATCCGGAGATTCCGGTGATGTAAAAAGCAGTGAACGCAGAAAGCGCCACCCATTTTCGCGGGCAGCGTTGTTATGTATTTCTAACTTACAGATCGGCAAGTAATTCATCGGTACTGGCAACACGGCCATAACCAAAACTTAAGGCTGACATATAAGCGTTATGTACATCTGCCGCTGGAACAGTTCTATCTTCAAAAGTCAGATCAAGCGTAGCGCAGGCATCATGTGCAACCGCAACCTGATAGCCAAAATCAGCAGCGGCACGGGCACCGGCATCAATGCACATATGGCTCATCGCACCGACAATTATCAGATGTTCAATACCCTGCTCATCCAATAACTGCTTTAGCTCAGTATCGCGGAAGCTGTTTATCTGCTGCTTCAGCACGACGGGTTCACCGGTCAGGGGCGCAACACTCGGATGAATCTGTGCGCCTTCAGAGCCCGGCAAAAAAAACGGTGCTTCATTGGTTGGAAACTCATGTCTTACATGCACCACCGGAAGAGACTTTTCACGGAAGGCTGACAATAATCTAGCCCCCTGATCTGCAGCAGCTTCAGTGCCAACCAGTTGCCATTTGCCGCCCTGAAAATAATCGTTCTGAAAATCGATCAGTAATAATGCTGTTTTGGCCATTTGCCAGTACCTCTGATTAAAGTGTTCTGCGTTAACTCTTTTCGCTAATTCAGGGGCCGCCTTGAATATGTGACTATTATTGCCCGACTCAAGGGACTAAACTAAAGTCAAAACTGGCACAAAACAGGCTAAAACTGACAAATGTCATATTCTTCTCAGTATGTGGATAAACCGCTGATCAAAATCGGCATCATTAACTACCCCGGAGCCATGCTTTCTGCAGTTCAGGGATTAAAAGAGATATTCCTGCTAGCCAACCGAATTTGTGATCAGAATGGATTTCACAGAGAGTTTGAAGTGATCCTGCTAACGCCTGCGGATATTGCCAATGGCTGCTATGAAGACCACCATTTACAAGTGCTCATCATGACCCCCTGCCTGGAAGGTAAATATCATCTGGAACCAGACGCCCACCTCAACCGCTGGATGCAGCAACATCATGCTCAGGGCGCGGTAATATGTTCTGTATGCGCAGGGGCATTTCTGTTGGCTGCCAGCGGTATCCTCGATGGACGTCCGGCAACAACACACTGGGATTTGGAAGATCGCTTCACTGCAGATTACCCGCAGGTAAAACTGGATATTAATAAAATTCTGATTAATGACGGCGATATCATTACCGCCGGCGGCCTGATGGCCTGGATGGATTTAGGGCTGGAACTGGTGGCACAGTTCACCCAGCCAAAGATCATGCGCCAGTTGGGCAAGTATCTGATAATTGATACCGGTGCCCGGGAACAGCGCTATTATCAGAGCTTTAACCCTAAACTGGATCATGGTGACCGGCTGATTCTGAAAACCCAACACCATTTGCAGGCGAATTTTCAGCAGCACATCAGTATCAGTGAACTACCAGACATGGTGCACCTCAGTGAACGCACGTTTTTGCGCCGCTTCGTTAAAGCCGCCGGGCTAAAGCCAATGCAATACCTGCAGCGGCTCAGAATTCAGAAAGCCTGCGACTTACTGGAAGCCGGCTCAGATACGATAGAAGCAATCGCCGATCAGGTCGGCTACGAAGACACCAGCGCCTTCCGTAAGATCTTTATAAAAACCACAGGGTTAACACCAAAGGAATTCCGAGGTCGGTTTAGCTGAACTGCTGCCAAGCTGTCTAGCTAGCTAGACATCTAGCTATTGACCTATCTTTCTATCCAAATAGACAAGCGGCAGGTAAATGGCTACCTGCCGGAATTTACAGTCTGATCACAACACCAGAATGCCATGCCTGGGCAATAGCTGCTTTAACGTATAGTTACGGTGATAAGCAGCCGCCTGATGAAAGCGATAAACATCTGTCTTTATTACTTCAGCTGATTTCGACAGGTGTTCAAAATCTTGCCGCTGCTCACGCCAGTGATAGGGATCGTAGTGCAGCGCTTCATTCGCATCAGGCTGAAATAAATCCCCATTCAGAACAGCACCCTTCCAGGCATCAATCCGGCCATCTTTAGCGGCTTCTAGCGCGAGAATTCCGGCAACTGTGTCACGAATCTCACTGAATTCCCGGCCCGCATCATCACTTCCGGACTGCTTTGCATAATTGCTAAATAAAGCATGTAACTTTTCACAACCTTCCAGAAAAGTGGCTTTATTATTGCGCCATCCGGAATCCGCGTTCTCCAATTTATAATTGAAACGCCAGCGTAGAAAAGGCCTGTCGGGGTATGTACCCACAGCACCGTGGCCCAGCGCTCCGGTTGCAACACTGGCGCCATCACTGGCAAAGCGGCGGTAATTCTGGATTAAAAAGTTGGGTGCGTACTTACTAAAAAAACCAGACATTTTACCCATAATATAGGCTTTAACCTGAGGGTCCTTCACATCCAGTTCGAATGACTGACTGTCGACTTTATTCTTCCCAGAGCTAACCCCGGAAAAACCATAATGGGAAAACGTATCTGCATATACATGGGCGGTAATTCCCAGCAATGTTAATGCATATTCAGTCTGATTCTTTAACGCATGCTGCAGATGGTTAGCGACCATTTCCTGAGCCAGCGGGCCATCTTTTGTGCAAAGAAGCTTCTCTGATATCGTCTCTCCTTCCCCTCCCGGGAAAAAGTGGAACGGCATCCACACTTTACGCTGTTCGGTCTGATCAGCCACCGCATTACCGATTGCTTCAGCATTAGTGTGCGCAGTAGCAACTGTCTCAAACATGCCGCCGTCTTTATGTACTTCGCTGTCATTGTCTGTCGAGTCATCTACATACTGCGCTGCATACGCAATCACTTGCGCCTGCTTAACGGGTAATCCCGCTGCTCTGGCCAGAGCATAAGTACCGTAATAGTGCATATCTTCTTGCATGTCATCCTCCTGATAAGCAATTGATATTTCTTGTTCTGCGTGACCTGTTCACTTACCTGCCTGTATCTTAAAAGCCTCGCTATTCATCTGTGCAGTTAACCTGAACCATTAAGCTGCTCACTTTTGTTCTTCACGTTGAATCTGGGTTGATGCCTCTGATAAACATCCGCCCCATCTCACGGATGTATATTTCAGGCAGTTTTATCTAAATGCTTAACCATCAGTGGATAAACATCATCCACAGCATTCCGCCCAAAAATACAGTCAATGTGGCCGTATCCGGCAATCACATGCCGGCTGTACTGTTGCTCACCAAATTGCTGGCAAAGATTCTGATATGTTTGCTTAGTGCTTTCAGGCAGATAACATTCGTTATCCTCACCATGAATAAAACAGATAGGCAGATTAAGCCGTTCGATATGCGGACGGTACACATCCTCCCCGTCTGCATCGGTGATATAACCGGTCCGGCAAACTGCCGCCAGATGTTCAAAGGCACTAATATTCGCTTCACCAAACAACTCATGAAGATTATCGTGTAACAGGTCATTCAGCTGTTGATGTTTATATAACGAGGCATAGTTAAAAGTGACCCGGTGACACACCGCACTGTTACAACTGCCCTGCGCCTGTTGTAACGCATTAACCGACAAAGCCTTATCCCAAATCCGCTCACGCCAGTCAGCATGACTGTCTACATACGCAGTCAGTGAATCGACACCAAATGTGTTTAGTACGCCGGGTAAATACAGACCTGTTTTAATCTGAGTTGTCAGCGGCACCACAACATCGTTTGCGATCTGGGAGCAAACTATAGAACGAACCCCCTCAAGCCCCGCCAGCATCGACATAAAGAATGTCGAAGCCCCCCAACAATGCACAACCGCCTGAACAGTTTCGGCCCCTGTACGTAAACGAATGCGCTCAACAGCAGCAGGAAAATCATACTTAGCTACCTGATCCCCGGTTGACTGTTGCTCAGCGGCTGGCAGATCAATACTGACCCGGAAATCCAGCAACCAGACGTCATAATCATGACTGCAGAGATATTCAACCAGGTTCGTTTTAATAAGGTCTGTAGAAAAAATACCGGAGCTGACACCTAAGCCATGCACCAGCATCACAGGCCCTTTTGACCCGGCCTGATAACGGCTCAGGCGCAAATTAACGCCATCATCGGTCTGCAGATATTCCAACTGTGGGGCGGGTGCATTTAACTGACGCTTTTGTCGTGGAGGTGCTGCAGGATTAAAGCGCTGTTCTTTACTGAAAACACCGCCGTAGCTGTCCCAGAGAACCCCGGAAAAGTGCTTACCAAAACCAGCAAGGGCTGACAGTTTTTGCTGCACATTATCCGCATTGAGCACCTTCATAGTGGTCATTTGTACGGCAAAGTCTGCGGGATTAATATGCATAATACCTCTGGCAACAACAGTTCCCTGCGCATCATTCCCCTCATAAACAGTGACATAAAGAGTTGATGTATCCGGCCAGATATCTCTTGGATCCGGATTATTTTTTATAACTTTATACGCCGAAAAGTAATAACTGCTCTCAGAATTATACATCTGCATCTGATACACCATTCGCCGGGTATCAGGTGTTTCAGGATAGTCGACAAACAACTGAAACTTACCACCGCTGACATTCAGGGTGTGTGCTGACAACAAAGGTGCTTCAACGCTGCCAATAATGCCGGCAGTATGCCCGTCATTATCTAGTGAAGAGCTATCCAGCAAAGCGGATAAGTCGCTGACACGAATTGTCAGGGTGAACTCCAGAGTATGACCGGCGGCCTCTCCTTTCTCATAAGCTTTCTGATAAGCCTGTTGATACATAGCCCCGGAGTCAGCGTTATGATCAGCGGAATCCGTATCAACCCGCGCCATAAAACCACGCATTTTCTCAGTAAACTCAATACCCAGCTTCAGCGTTCTGGCCTGACGGTCAGACTGGGAAGGAAGCTGATAATTAATACTGAAGCCGTAATCTTCCGCCATTAATGCACAGCAACGCTCGGTTATTGCAGAAATCGTCAGCAACGGATTGACTGCCAGTGAGGTTGGCAAAACGGCTCCATCAGAAATATACAAACCTTTATGCACAGCATCACCGGCCTGTCCGGAGAACACCCTCCCTTTATGATCAACAACGCCGGAGGCAGCATCATCCGCCATATTACAGCCCCCCAGAGGATGTACAGTCACCAGGCTCTTATTAAATAAGGGTGTCCAGACCGGGTTTTCAATATAGTTACCGTTCAGCGCCGCACTAGCTTTACGTAAATTTTCATTGGCGTGTGCAAAAACCGCCTCCTGGCCTAGTCCTGGCCAGCTGATTCGCAGCCGGTCTTCAGCAAGGCTGGCTTGCCCTGTACCGCTGTCATGGCTCATTATCAGGTAAGTTTGCATCCGGTTGGCTGCACCACGATAAGGCCCCTGTAAACGGCTTTGCCATTTTCTTGCGGATTTACGCATAATTTCAGACAGGTTTTCATCGTGGTCAGCATCTTCGCCAATCAAATCATCCGCGGCGGCCATCGCAGGAATCATTAACCGCCCCATTGCCCCGGGAATACTGCCTTCTTCTATTACCATCCGCTGAGAGCGATCATCACTCTGGCGCATATCAATAACACTGGTAATACAGGGGCCAACAGGCTGCATATCCGCGGGATTAAGATCACCAAACCCAATCCCCTGAATTTTTTCATCGCAGTTATATCCAAATCCAAGTACATCACCATTACCGGTAAAGCCTTTACCCAGATGATCCGAAACACTTAAACCATTAGCTTTAGAGCGCAGCATAATTTCATTACTGCCGAGCGTGCCTGCTGCCACCACCACAATATCAGCACTAACAGTTAACAGGGCTGCATCAAAAGCAGCTCTGCCCGTTTCCGGCAAACGATAATGAACCTGCCAGTTAGCGCCGCTCTTAGTCACATGGCTGACCAGCACTTCACAAAATATTTCAGTGCCGTGATTCCAGGCATCTGGTAAGTAATTCATCTGAGTGGTGTTTTTTGCGCCGGTATTACAACCGGAGACACAGTCCCCGCAGTTATTGCAGGCAGGTTGCTCAACGCCAACATGATTACCGCTGTCACCGGTGTCAGTAAAATTGACATTAATCGGCGTTTTATAAAATGTCTGCGCCATTGCGGCGGCACTTTTCTGATGCGCACGGGTCTTGGCTAAATCAGGATAGTTCTCGGAATTGTTATCGGGATAGACTGCAGGTTTGAGCATTTCACGGGCACGCTGTACGCCCTCATTCAGTAAGTCATTCTGCGGCACTCTTATCTGCTGGGGCCAGGCAGGGTCACTAAAAACATTATCATCCGGTAGCAGGGAAACATTGGCATTAATCAGCGAAGTGCCGCCTAAGCCGCATCCAACGACAACGTTCTGTTCTGCATTAACATGAATATTGTACAGCCCGGTTGGCGAACCTATCTTGCCATGCGGAGTATCAAACTGAAGTTCCTTAAGCGCCTCGATCTCTGTATCAGGAAAATCACCCGGCAGAATCTCCTTACCCCGCTCAAGTAAACATACGCTTTTACCGGCTCGGGATAAGCGCGAAGCACAGATACTCCCTCCATAACCTGAGCCGATAACAATCACATCGTAATGTGGCTTGATATCCACCACATCCATAGAAATTCTTTTCATGCCAGACATCCCTTTCATAAGTATTTTTGCCGGTCATGCCAACAACCGGCATTATTTTTATAATCAGCAAAGACGCGTCTCTTAGCCTTAAAACACAAGCCAGAAGGCCAGAACAGCAACACATCCCTGATGCTGACTGAATCGCGTCAACCAAATAAACTTAGCATCAAACGGTTGTTTTATCCTCTGCACTGCAGAATAAAACCTACCAGCTAATAACCTTCATATATCAGAGTACAAAGCCAACTGAGCTAATACTTAAGGTAATGGGAATGGCAAATAAGGGGGAAAGAAAGCGAAAAAATTGCGCCCTCCACAGATCAGGCTACATCACTGTGGAGAACGCGAGGGCACAAAGTTTTGTTATCCGGCAGGTAATCCAGATAACTTGTGCACGCTGCCCGGGCAAGGCTTTTTAGGGCTGGGCAGCGCTGCTTTGGAAATCGGACAAAAGTCTGATCTAAAGGGGACCAAAGTCTTTGAAACAAACATGTTCTACGAATAAGCAGTGCTAACTAAGTGCTACTTATAAGCACTGCTAACTAAGTACTACTAATAAGCACTATAAATTCATTTCCTGCATTACTTTGCGGAAAGCATCCATTACACGATCGATATCCGCACGGCTATGCCCAGCTGATACCTGAGTACGAATACGTGCCTTGCCCTGCGGAACAACAGGATAAGAGAACGCAATCACATAAATACCGTGCTTTAAGGCCCGCTCAGCAAACTCAGCAGCAACCTTCGCGTCGTACAACATAATAGGCACGATCGGATGGTCACCCGGCAGAATTTCAAAACCAGCTTCTTTCAGCTTCTTACGGTAATACAGCGTGTTTTCTTTCAGCTGTTCACGGATTTCCGCAGATTCACTGACCAGATCCAGCGCCTTAATCGCACCGGCCACAACCGGCGGCGCAACAGTGTTAGAGAACAGATAAGGGCGAGAACGCTGACGTAACAACTCAACAATCTCTTTACGGGCGCTGGTATAACCACCACTGGCGCCGCCAAGGGCTTTACCCAGCGTGCCGGTAAGAATGTCGATACGACCAATTACACCGCAGTGTTCATGGCTGCCGCGACCGTTTTCACCTACAAAACCTGTGGCATGACAATCATCCACATGCACCATGGCACCGTACTTGTCCGCTAAGTCACAAATTTTATCCAGCTGAGCGACATAGCCGTCCATAGAGAACACACCGTCAGTGGTGATCAGCTTAATACGCGCGCCGTCGGCATCCGCCTGCTGTAGCGCTTCTTCCAACTGCTGCATATTGTTGTTGGCATAACGGTAACGCTTAGCCTTACACAGACGCACACCGTCAATAATGCTGGCGTGGTTCAGTGAGTCAGAAATAACCGCATCGGCATCGGTCAGAATGGTCTCGAACAGACCGCCATTAGCATCGAAACAGGACGGATACAGAATCGTATCTTCCGTACCCAGAAACTCAGTCAGCTTATCTTCCAGCTGTTTATGAATAGTTTGGGTACCGCAAATAAAGCGCACTGACGCCATGCCGTAACCAAACTCTTCCAGACCTTCGCGAGCTGCCCGGTTAACCTCAGGATGCTGTGCCAGCCCCAGGTAGTTATTGGCACACAGGTTAAGTACCTGAGAGCCATCCTGCAGGGGTACGTTAGCGTTCTGCGCACCGGCAATAACCCGTTCGTTCTTATATAAACCTGCTTCACGAATCGCCGTTAACTGATCCGCGTAATGTTGTCTTGTATTAGCCTGCATTGATTAATCCTCCCAGTTCAGGATAACTTTACCCGCCTGACCGCTGAGCATTGCGTCAAAGCCTTGTTGAAATTCTGTAAAGTGCATACGGTGAGTAATGACCGAGCTCAGGTCCAGACCGGTTTCCACCATCATCGACATTTTGTACCAGGTGTCATACATCTCACGACCGTAAATACCTTTAATCGTCAGCATGCTGAAGATCACCCGGTTCCAGTCAATGTGCGTATCCTGATTCGGAATACCCAGTACAGAAATCTTACCGCCGTGGTTCATGTTGGCGATCATGTCATTCAGCGCCGCCGGGCTACCGGACATTTCCAGACCAACATCAAAACCTTCAACCATGCCCAGCTCTTTCTGAATATCATCAAGCTTCTCATCCATGATATTCACCAGGCGGGTCGCACCCAGCTTACGGGCAAGATCCAGACGGAACGGATTGTGGTCAGTCACGACAATGTTACGTGCGCCGGCATGCTTACAAACCGCCGCCGCCATACAACCAATCGGACCCGCACCGGTGATCAGTACATCCTCACCCAATAATGGCCACTGCAGTGCAGTGTGAGTTGCGTTACCAAACGGATCGAAGATAGCCGCGATGTCTTTATCAATATCCGGGCGGTGAACCCAAACGTTAGCCATTGGTACGGCAATATATTCAGCGAAAGCACCGGTGCGGTTCACACCGATACCTGAAGTATGGTTACAGAAGTGGCGTTTGCCAGACATACAGTTACGGCAACGGCCGCACACAACATGCCCTTCACCGGAAACCAGCTGGCCAGGATAAAAATCCACTACGTTGGAGCCTACATCAACAATCTCGCCAACAAACTCATGGCCAATTGTCATCGGAACAGGAATGGTCTTTTGCGCCCATTCATCCCAATTGTAGATATGCAGGTCAGTACCACAAATCGCAGTACGGTGTACTTTGACCAGAACATCGTTAATACCGATTTTAGGCATCGGTACCTGCTCCATCCAAAGACCTACTTCAGCCTTCGATTTAACCAGTGCTTTCATTGCCACTTCTCTTATATTGGAAAAATTTCCTGAATACTTTACCTGCAAAAATACACTATGCAAGATTTTTTTCCATTATCCTAAAAGCGACATATGGAAAAAATCCGCAAATACGCGTAGCATTGGGCTCCTTCGTAAATCAGCGCATAGAAAAGATGTCGGAAATAAACCTGAAAAGCCTTGCAGACAGGCTCAAACAATACCGCAAAGATAATCAGTGGACGCTGGAACAGCTGGCCGAACAGTCAGGTGTCAGCCGTTCAATGCTAAGTCAGATTGAACGCGGCAAAGCCAACCCAACCCTGGCGGTTACCTGTCGTGTCGCTCAGGCACTGAATATTTCTATTGCCGAACTGGTTGAAGAACCCTGGACCCAGCCAAGTATTGAAGTGGTTGCCCACGACGCCGACGACAACGTCATGCGCGATGATGAAAACGGCTTCGTACAAATGCTCACGCCACCGAACTCGACAACTGAGTTCTACCGTTTACGTCTGGCGCCAGCAGCAACCCTGAATTCCAAGCCCCATTTCCGTGGCACCCGGGAGATTCTCACCGCCCATAAAGGTAAGGTGACTGTTATTTCCGGTAGCGATAACCGGGATATGGAAGAAGGCGATACCGCTTATTATCAGGCAGATCAAAACCACTGCATCATTAACCGCAGTAACGAAGAAGCTTTGTTATATATGGTGATTTGTCTGGAAGAGCCAAATGCAATTGGCTATGAGTGGGATCTGACGGATCATCCGGATAATAATCAGTAAGTGTTTATTTAGACTAGAAAGCAGTCCTCATTGGCTGCTTTTTTTGTGTCTGTTTGTTTCTACGGACAATCTATTTATTGTGAGTTTTTCTTTGTTTATGTGCTGATTCTTTACTTGGGATGATCTTTTTCGACTTCGTCGAGTCAAGACTTTTATAACGGCGCAAAAGTCTTAACAATCTAAACGCCGCCCCCCCGCTTGTCCGGCTACGCCGGATTCCCTGCGCGTTTCGCCTTTGAATGGCATCGCAAAAACTCAGTCGCTCCGCTCCTTCAAACAGTTTGCGCTGCTGTTCATTCAATGCCTGCAATGCTCGGCTGCGCAGAAGGGGAATCATGAAGCCGTGCCATACGGCAAGCTTTGTGTCGATAAATGCTAGAGGGAGGATCGGCCACTTTTGTATTTTATTTCTGATCGTAGTGGCCGCCTAGTGCGAATATATAAATGTATTCATCATCGAATTTATAGATAAGGCGATCTTTCTGTGAAATACGGCGAGACCAGAAACCACTTAGATTATGTTTCAACTGCTCTGGTTTACCTGAACCGATAGCAGGATCACCGCGCAACATTTCTTTCAGATGCTTACAAATCGCTTTATGCAGTTTTTTGTCCTGCTCCCGAATCCGTTCGTACGCAGTCCAGGTATTTCCTTCAAAGACCAGTGATCTCATCTAATTGCCCTTCCGTTGGCTTATACCCAGCACCGGCCTGATGTGTCTTTACAGATTCCGAAATTTGCTGCATTAAAGAGGAGTTTTGCAGCACATATAATGTTTCCTGCTCTCGCTCCCAGTCATCAGCACTTATGACCACGAAGTCTTCTCCAGCACGACGAGTCACCTTTATCGGCTCGTGGTTATCCACCACTTGTTCCACAAGACTTTTAAGATTGTCCCTGAAACGGTTAACACTTACAGAATCCATATATTCACCAGTTGTACGGTATATCCGTACAATTTAGCAATTTAGTAATTATTTAGCAAAGATGTGTATTAGTGATAGCGATTACTTTATCGGTTCTGATATTTGTGATGAGCTTTTTCGACTTCGTCGAGTCAAAACTTTTGTAACGGCAACTATCTGTTACTAACTAATTCTTAACAAACTCAACGCCGCTGCACTACTAGCATCGAGATCAAACATTGCCTTTAGCCGTTTATATTGACCATAGACTCAAGTCTTGTATTTTACCCTTGATAAAGCACATTTCTGACGCTGGCACCCAACCTCCCCCCTTCTGCGCAGCCGAGTATTGCAGGGAGTAACAGATAAGCCGGATGAACTGTTTGAGAGCGCGTAGCGGTCGAGTTTTTGCGGTGCCATTCAATGGGAAACGCGCAGGGAACCCGGCCCTTTCGTAACTAAGAGCAAGGCAAGCAGTGGGGCCACTTTTAGATTTTTAAGACTTTTGTGTGGTTACAAAAGTCTTAAATCGACGAAGTCGAAAAAAATCATCAAAAATACAAATTAAACACAGCAATTAAGAAAGAAAGCGGACTAGCAACTAGCCAAACTAAAGTCCCCCCTTACAAGCCAACCAATACAATAATTCCCTCAGTAAAACCTAAAAATAAAAGCTCTTTCAGACCCATCCCAAACCTCATTCCAACCCAAATTCAAACGACCAAAACCCGCTATTAAAATTTTCGATAGCGTCAGAAAAACGTTTTGTTTTTTCTTTTTCAAATTTTTAAACAGACTAGCGTCTCTTACTGGAGAGCAGTCTATGACACAAAATAAAAACCAAATACGTCTGGCAGCAGATATCGGTGGCACATTCACCGATATCGTACTTGAAACACCCGCTGGCCTTGTGACAGCAAAAGTACCAACGGACGTATTGAACCCGGAAAAAGGTATCCTGAACGGTGTGAATGTTGTTCTCGAAAAGGCATCTGTAACACCTGAGCAGGTTGATGTCTTTATTCATGGAACTACGCTGGCGACGAACGCGCTGATTGAGCGCAAAGGCGCTAAAACAGCGCTGATCACGACCCAAGGCTTCCGTGATTCATTAGAAATAGCCTATGAAAACCGCTTTGATCAATATGATTTGATGATCGATAAACCGGTACAGCTAATTCCCCGGGAGCTTCGTTTCACCGTACCAGAACGAATGGATGTACGGGGCCGGGTGTTACTTGAGCTGAACCGCGAAGCAGTGCTGTCTCTGGTTAATGACATTGAAAAAAACAATATTGAATCTATCGCCATTGGCTTGCTGCATAGCTATGCCAACCCCGCTCATGAAGAGGCTGTTCGGGATATTTTAATTGAAGCTGGCTGCAAGGCTGAAATTTCTTTATCTAGTGAAGTCTGTCCTGAAGTTCGTGAGTACGAACGGTTAATGACAACCGCCTGTAATGCCTACGTTCAACCCATTATGGCGCGCTACTTAAAAGCACTGAAGATGGCATTACACGAGAGTGGTTTTCGCTCACCGCTATTTTTAATGACCTCCGGCGGTGGTATGACAACCCTGGAGTCAGCGATTCGTTTTCCTATTCGGCTGGTTGAGTCAGGTCCAAGTGGCGGCGCAGTATTAGCCAGCAGGATCGCCGCTAACGTACAGGAAAGAAATGTTGTTTCGTTTGATATGGGCGGAACTACAGCAAAGATTTGTCTGATCGATGATTACGAGCCTCAGACTGCACGGAATTTTGAAATAGCCCGCGCTGCCCGTTTCCAAAAAGGCAGCGGTATGCCAGTGCGTATTCCGGTGGTTGAAATGATCGAAATAGGTGCAGGTGGAGGGTCTATTGCCCATGTAGATAGCATGGGTCGCCTTGCTATTGGCCCTGAAAGTGCGGGTTCTACACCGGGGCCCGCCTGTTATGGTCACGGCGGGGAGCGAGCAACGGTGACCGATGCTAATGTATTGCTGGGTAAAATTGATCCTCAGGATTTTGCCGAAGGTAAGATGCAATTGGACATCGCCGCTGCTGAGGCAAGCGTGACCTACGGTATTGCGCATAAGCTGAATGTACCCATGCATGAAGCCGCATTCGGTATTGGTGAAATGGTTGAAGAAAACATGGCCAATGCTGCACGTATTCACAGTGTTGAGCACGGCGCCGATCTGACTCAATGCACGATGATTGCTTTTGGTGGCGCAGGACCACTTCATGCGGTTCGTCTGGCTGAAAAGTTAAATATACAACGTGTGATTGTGCCTGCGAATTCAGGTGTGGGGTCTGCGGTGGGTTTTTTGTGGGCGCCGATGGCCTATGAAGTGGTTCAGAGTCGTTACATGACCCTGGATAACTTTAATGCATCAGAAGCCAATCACGTGCTCAGTCAGATCGGTGAAGAAGCCTTTGAAATCGTGCGTAATGGTGCACCTGAAGAGCCGCTTACTGAAACACGTACCGCGTATATGCGCTATATCGGGCAGGGACATGAAATCGAAATTCCGTTACCCAACCGCGATTTAACAAATGAAGATAACACGCTGATTAAAACGACTTATGAAGCGTATTACAGCAATCTATATGGCCGTACGATTCCAGAACGGGACATTGAAATACTGTCCTGGTCAACGGTTGTATCTAGCGCCAAAAAACTGGCTGAAGATATCGTTCCTAACTCAGAAGTGTATCCGGCGACGCCTAACGCCAGCCGTAAAGGCTTCTTACCTAGTACGAAGCAATACGAAGATGTGCCCGTGTATTGGCGACCTGATTTATCACCCGGTGCGTATTTTGAAGGCCCTGCCATGGTTGCTGAACCGCAGACCACTACATTTGTTACCAGCGCCTACCGAGCGTATATCGACTCACAATCCAACCTGATTCTGGAGGCGAAATAATGACTACCTCATCTCTGTCAGATATTGATAAGCAGATTCTCTGGAATCGTTTAATCGCAATTGTTGAAGAGCAGGCACAAACGCTTATGCGTACCGCCTTTAACCCAATCGTACGGGAGTCAGGTGATTTATCCGCGGGTATCTTTGATATACAGGGGCGCATGATTGCTCAGGCAGTAACGGGTACTCCCGGACATATCAATACGATGGCTGAATCAGTTGGGCATTTCCTGGCACATTTTTCACTGGACGAGATGCATCCGGAAGACGTCTACCTGACGAATGACCCCTGGAAAGCTGCCGGACACCTGAACGACTTCATGTTGGTACGCCCCTGCTTTCATGAGGGCAATCTGATTGGCTTTACGTCATGTACCAGCCACCTTGCAGATATTGGCGGTTTAGGTTTTGGCCCTGATGGTACTGATGTGCTGGATGAAGGTTTGTACGTGCCGATCTTCAAGCTGATTGATGCCGGTAAATTAGATCAGACATTCATGACGATCCTTAAAGCCAACTCCCGGGTACCGATAGAAGTGGAAGGTGATATCTATGCGCTGATCGCATGTGTCGAGTGTGGTAGTCGGCGTCTGTCTGAATGTATGGGCGATTTTGGTATCGCGACCATTGCAGAGATATCTGACTATATCGTCGATACATCCCGCAGCAGTACGCAGGAACGTATCCGTCAGCTAACCGATGGTATCTACAACTTTGAGATGCGCGTAGATGGCTACGATAAACCGCTGGACCTGGTCGCTAAACTCACCATTGCCGGTGGTGACCTTGAAGTTGATTTCACAGGTACATCCGGGCTATCCCGATATGGCATTAACTGCCCGTTAAATTATGCCAGTGCCTATACCTGTTTTGCCCTGAAATGCGCGATAGCCCCTGAAGTACCTAATAATCATGGTTCTATTGAACCAATGAAAATTATGGCGCCTGAGGACAGCATTTTGAATGCTCAATTCCCTGTGCCCGTCGCCATGCGGCACGTCGTTGGCCAGTTGCTGCCTGACGTGATGTTTGGCTGTTTACATCAGGTGATTCCCGGTACGGTTCCTGCGGAAGGCACCTGTTGCTTATGGGACCTGCCTTTACGCGGTGGCTATTCTGTTGAAAGCGGTTTGGGCAGTACTAAATTTGCCACTGAGCTGGTCCACAATGGCGGCACGGGCGCACGCCCGACAAAAGACGGCTTATCTGCTACATCTTTCCCCAGCGGGGTGATGGGCTCCTTAGTAGAGATTACTGAAAGTGTTTCACCACTGATTATCTGGCGCCGTGAATATCGCGAGAACTCCGGCGGTGCAGGTAAGCAACGTGGTGGACTGGGTCAGGTCTTAGAACTATCCAGCAGTGAAAATGCGCCAATATCGCTGTTTGCTGCAGTCGATCGCATTCATCACCCAGCCCGCGGCCGTGAACAGGGAAAGGAAGGCATTGCAGGTTCATTAGCACTTACTTCAGGTGAAAATCTGAAACCAAAAGGTGAACAAATGATCCCTGCGGGAGAAAAACTGATTGTCTTTACCCCAGGCGGCGGTGGCTACGGTAATCCGTTGGAACGGGACCCGGCTGCCATTGTTAATGATGTACTTTCAGGCCTGGTTGATCGTGAGAACGCTGAAAAACAGTATGGACTTGTTGTCGACAGCAAAGGTGACTTTAGCCCTACGGAAGCCCGAAAGCGGCAAACGGGAGCAGGACAATGAACAAAATAACGAACCCTGAAACCCTTACAGCAACTGCCCTGAGCTGGGTTGACCGGGAAACTGACGCAATGGCGGCGCCTATCCGTCCGTCAACATCCTTCCTGCGAGATCCAGAACAGCTGGATCGCACCGGGCGAATTTTTTCACGGGATGATAATCCTACCTACCTCCAGCCAGAGGCGCTCATTAATCAGCTTGAAGGCGGCGCTGGTTGTCTGTTATTTGCCTCCGGCATGTCGGCAATGACAGCAGTGTTTCACACCCTCAATCCAGGCGATCATGTGATATTGCCAAAAAACGTCTATTCAGGCTTGCGTCAATGGCTGAACCAGCATGGCAAACGCTGGGGCTTAGAAGCCTCATTTTTATCAAGCTACGACAGTGAAAGCGTGTCTAATGCCCTCCTCCCGGGAAGAACAAAGCTTGTCTGGATGGAAACACCCAGTAATCCAACCTGGGAGGTCTCTGATATAGCAGCTATTTCAGCGGCGGCTCATGCGGCTGGCGCTCTGGTTGCAATTGATAATACGGTAGCCACACCGATACTGACCCAGCCAATTGCTCACGGTGCTGATGTGGTATTGCATTCGGGTAGCAAATACCTCAACGGTCACGGTGATCTGATAGCCGGTGCACTGGTTGTTGCTCCGGGTCAGGAAGAATTGCTGAAAGCGATTCAGGGCATTCGTAATGATTACGGCGGCGTATTAGGAACGTTTGAGACGTGGTTACTGCTACGCGGTATGCGCACTTTATCGCTACGGGTCAAAGCAGCATCAGCCAGTGCACTTAAGCTCGCACGGTTTTTGAGCACACATGAGAAGGTTACTCTGGTGCGCTATCCCGGCCTGGAGTCACATGCTGGTCATGATATCGCCCGCCGGCAAATGCAGAACGGTTTTGGCGGTATGCTCTCTTTCCAGGTAAAGGGTGGTGAAGCTGCAGCAAAAATAGTTGCTGCCCGTACACAGTTAATCCGCCAGGCCATTTCCTTTGGCAGCCCCGACACGGTGATAGAGCATAGAGCGTCTATGGAAGGTGCTGATTCACCAACCCCGCGTGACTTACTGCGTGTATCCGTTGGCCTTGAGCACATTGATGATCTGATCGCTGACCTGAGACAAGCACTTGATGGCGAGGTGGAGAATAATGACTAAGATACTCTCAGCAGCCATACCAGGTATTGGTGCTAACGCGCGTTGCAAGCGTATTGGCCTGATCGTGCCTTCATCTAACACCAATGCTGAACCGGACTGCTGGATGCTCACGCCTCCCGGGGTGACATTACATGTAACGCGCAGTGGTGGATATGATGTCAGCGTCATTCCTGACTCAAACGAAATGCGCCGCTTTGCCCGTCAGTCACTGGAGCAGCAAGTGCAGTTACTCGTCGATGCACAGGTCGATGTTATTGCTTACGGCTGTACATCAGCAACACTGTCCGACGGGCCCGCATTTGATAAAACTTTTGGTGATGATATCCAAACGATGTCTGGATGCCCTTCTGTCACCACCGCCGGAGCGCTTATAGCTGCAATAAAATCGCTCGGACTTGAGCGTGTTGCATTCACCTCCCCCTACGTAAGAGAACTCGCCGATGAGTCTGTTGACTTCATTCGCCAGAGTGACATTGAGGTGGTCAGCCAGGTCGGTTTTAGCAAAAATCTGAACAGCCTTGAACAGGGGGCTCTAACGCCTGATGATGCTTATGAGATGGCCCTCAGGGCGGACCATCCGGATGCACAGGGCGTTGTTATTTCCTGTACTGATTATCGGGCACTGGAAGCGATTCCAGCCATAGAGGCAGCCATTCAAAAGCCTGTAGTAACCAGTAATCAGGCGCTGATGTATGCATGCCTGAAGCAACTGGGAATTGAGCCTGCTCATACCCCAGAAGGCGGACGGTTATTTAACAGAGGAGCCTTTGTATGAGCAGTATCAATGAGCGTTTACAGGAACTGGCGCTGGAATTACCCAAACCACCAGAGCCCGCTGCTAACTATGTTCCGGGGGTTCAGGTTGGCGACCTTATCTTTCTGTCAGGCCAGACACCTAAAGACGGAAGCCAGATTCGCTACAAAGGAAAGTTAGGCGTCGACCTGTCCGTTGAAGACGGATATGCAGCAGCCCAGCTTTGCACCTTGCGACTTCTGAGTGTTTTACAGTCCATAACAGGCGATCTGGCAAACGTGAAAAAGATTGTAAAACTGACAGCCTTTGTGAATGCCGGTGAGGATTTTGAAGCGCATCCTCACGTCGTAAACGGTGCCTCAGATCTGCTGGAAAGTTTATTCGGCGATAAAGGTCAACATGCGCGTGCGGCCGTTGGGGTAAGCAGCCTGCCCAGCGGCGCAGCAGTAGAAGTGGAGCTGATCGCTCAGGTTTAATAACAGTAACGCGCCCGGACAGTTTAGATTGCCCGGGTGCGGATCACTAAAACAGGCTTTACTCGATAAGAAACACCGGTGAAACGCCCTATACTGACTGTAAAAGACATGACACTTAAAATCTGACAGTCAGCTATTTCAAATCAAAATAGCTACGCTTTAATCAGTATTGCTCGCAATCCATTTACAGCAATGTCCAGCTGTTCCTTATCGACGGGTTTCTCTGGATAAATCAGATAGACCGGACGGTTCAGCGAAGGTGCTCCTGCCACGGCAAATAAGCGTTTATCATCAAGGTATTCCTGCACATCAGCTAACGATAAGTACGCGTAGCCTGAATTTTCCAGCAGGTACTCAAGAGCAGCCTCAGGAAGTCCTAAATTAATTGTAGCGCTATGAAGGTGCGGTAATTTTTGCCGATGCTCTTCACGGTACCCATAACTCCAGTCGATATACAGGTAGTCCAGATTGTTGCACTCATCAAACGTTTTGGGTTCATGAGACACCATAATCAGCTTGTCATCCATAAACTGTTCGATGTGCAATCCGGGAAGTACTCTCGGCATAAGTGTGAGCGCAACATCCAGTAATCCCTGAGAAACCTTTTCAGTAAGACGCTCAGAGTAATCCATTTCAACAGTTATCCCCAACGATGGACAATGCATACGCATCCAGTTAATCCAGCCAGGAAAAGCACGCTTCCATAAGTTCATATGGACACCAAATCCAATCATGCCGTCAAAACCGTCAGGCAATGCCAGGTCTTGCTGTCCTTGTTGCCACAACTGCTGTATCGACACCGCATAATTATGAAATCTCTGACCAGCAGGCGTGAGATGAACACCTATAGATGTCCGTTCGAACAGCTTGCGGTTAACTCTCTCTTCAAGCACCTTAATCCGGGCACTGACAGTAGACTGCGTAATGTGTAAACGCTCAGCTACACGGCTAAAATTACCAGTTGAGGCAAGCTCGAGGAAAGTCTGTATCGTATTAATATCCATTGCCCTACTATATCCGTTCTATTTGCTAAAACCATTAACTATGAGAGCAAAAAACCGGGCCTATGAAGTACCTGGTTATGATACAAAACTGGTCTTTCTGGCGATTGATTTTAAAAGCAGACTTTTGAGTACTCCCAACAGCTAATCAGGGTAATAGTCGCCGCATCCAGCATCCTCTCCCTGCCTTTTCTTTATCCTTCTCACCTCTTGCTGATATCTACGGTTTCTTCTATACATTAATACTCTTATGAGGCAGCCACAGCAGAAAATACCCGATTACTGAAAACGGAATATGCTTCAGCCTATTTCTAAAAACCACCACTTAACTCAGGCTTTCCAGCTTCCCCTTCTTCCCAAGCGAGCATTGCAGACGTTGAATGATCAGCGGCGACTGAGGTTTTGCGGAGCCATTCAAGGGAGAAACGCGAAGGGAACGCGGCCCTTTCGTAACTAAGAGCAAGGCAAGCAGTGAGGCGGCGTTTAGATTCTTAAGAGCTCTCTTTGACAAGCTTAAGTCGTTTAAAGGTGTTGAGTCGTGTTAGAAAAAAGCATCACAAATAAAAATTCAGCACCCTAATCAAGAAAAACGCTGAACTATCAAAACTTATAAAATATCGGCCTCAGTTGAAGAAGAACACATCAGAAAAACTACTTCTCCAACCGCCCCATCAACTTTTGTAGCACAACTGAAACCTGCTCCAAATCAGCCTCAGTCAGATCACTGGCAAGTGAATTAACCCAGGGAATCTGCTTTTCCATAGCCTGAGCATATGCATCCACCCCGGCTTCTGTAAGTGTTAATAATTTCGCCCGCTGGTGATCCGGATTAGGTTGAGTAACCAGTAGACCATCTTTAACCATCTCATTCGAAAGCCGCTGTACCGCTTGTCTCGACTGCCCCATGATCCGGGCAATATCTGGTACCGTCATTGATCCTGGTCCACTGGATAAGGCACCCAGAACCTTCCAGCGTGCGCTTGTCAGCCCTACGTCTTTAACCAGTTGATCTCCTTCCAACACCAACAAACCATTCAACTTAAATGTTTGCAAAATAATGCTAGTTAACAAATGTCCTTCCGCGGTGTGCTTCATTATCTAACTCTTTATCAATGACAACATGTTGTCATAAATTACCAAAACCTATATATTGACAACACATTGTCAAAATTTCAGGAGACTAATACAGTGAAGATTAAAATCCATCTTGTAGCCGCTGTTGTCGCAACGCTTTGTATCTCTACGTTTTTTACTGCAACTATACTGGTTGAGCTTTTCGGTTCAAAAGAATCTATTGCTACAGTAAAAAACTTAATCGTTACACCCGGCTTGTTCTTCCTGATCCCGGCATTGGCGATAACGGGTATTTCAGGCTTTAACAGTGCAAAAAACAGACAAGGCCGGCTGATCAGTAATAAGCAAAAACGCATGCCATTCATTGCCGCTAACGGATTACTGATTCTGCTACCTTGTGCAATTTTTCTGAATCAGTGGGCTGCAACAGGAACATTTAATCCACAGTTTTACATCGTTCAGGCATTCGAACTTCTTGCCGGCGCCATAAACTTATCATTAATGGGCCTGAATATTCGTGACGGGCTGAGAATGACCGGCAAACTTCGCCCAAGTAAAGCTCAGTAAACCAAAAAAACGCTAAACAGCACGAGTGTAGAGATCATACAAACTATTACTAGGAGCAGGTCTAGTCTTTTGCCATAACAAAGCACCTTCCTGGCGCAGGCACCCCGCTTCCTCTTCTGTGAAATAGAGTACCACAGTGAGTGATAGGTAAGCCTGATGTACTGGTTGAGAGCACTTAGCGTGCCTACTAAGTTCTAATAAAGAGAACAGCGTCATTTAAGAACGAAACGCGCAGACAACCCCACTCGCAGCGAATCACCTGACAAGCAGTGGGGCGGTCTTAAAATTATTAAGAATAAGCTCATAAAAGAAAGTGTCGTTTAAAAATATTGAGTCGCATAAGTGAAAAGACCATCCCAATAGAGAACTCAGCACCCTAGCCAAGAAATACACTGGACTATCAGCCAATACAAACTACAAAGCCAACCACTACTTAACGCTGTACCGCCCAACGGCTATAAACGCTCCATTCCTATACTCCGCCTTCCCATATGGAAATGCTCCACCTTCCGGCAAATTCACCTGTCCACCAGCAGCCCGCAGTACAGCATCTCCCGCACCGGTATCCCACTCCATCGTTGGACCAAAACGCGGATATACATCTGCCTCCCCCGCTGCCAGTAAACAAAACTTAAGCGACGAACCTATCGCAACCGTGTGATCAATTTGCTGCTGTTTCAGCCATTCATTGGTCAGCTCATCACGATGAGAGACACTCGCAACGGCCACCGGCCCAGTAGCAGGTACATCCCTGGGATTCAGACGCACACAACCTTGTGCATTTTCTTCAAATGCTCCGTTCTCGTTGCCATAAAAAATCCGTCCCAGCGCCGGGGCATACACTACCCCTAATACAGGTACGCCGTTATCTATCAGGGCTATATTTACAGTGAATGAGCCTTTGCCATCTTTTTTCAAAAACTCTTTGGTGCCATCTAACGGATCAACCAGAAAAAATCGCTCAGGCGCCCGAATAACATGGCTACTCGCATTTTCTTCAGAGATAACGGTTACTTCCGGTGCAACTAGTTTTAACACAGGCAAAATCAGGTCTTCCGCTGCCTGATCCGCACGCGTAACAGGAGAACCATCCTGCTTAATATCCGCCTGAATACCGTCATCAATGAGCATTTCCTGATAGACGCCCATAATGGCATCTCCCGCCTGGCGGGCGACATCAATCAAGGGCGCCAGCAAGTAATCTGTTTGCATATTGTTTCTCTTTTTATCGCTAATATTTATTTGCGAAATCCACTGGTACAACAAAAGTGTTTAATCCTGTTCATTTAAAAATCAGCGTTTGAACCTAAGCTCTGCCAACCTTGTCTATATAACAATACTTCAACGTGCTTCAGCTAACAGTCACAATAAATACGTTATAACTAACCTACACTATAAAAGGTGAATACTATGATGAATAAGTACATAGTTGCCTGCTGTGTGGCTATCACAACACTTCTGACATCTCCTGCCAGTTATGCAGAAAGACCTGCATGGACAGGGTTCTACTCTAACGAATCATATTCAAATAAAGCCTACAAACACAGGGCTTATAGGCACCAAGCTTTCAAGCACCGGACTTATAAGTACCCGAGTTACAAACTCCAGACTTACAGTGCTAAACGCTTTGATAACCATTTTTCTCGCAAGCAATATGGTTACTACGGTACTTATAAGAGTTTACCAAGAGGCTTGAAGAAGAAGCTTAAGCGCGGTGGGAAACTTCCCCCAGGATGGCAAAGAAAACTTCGCCGGGGAGATGTTCTTCATTACAGCTACAGAAACCTGAGAGAGCCAATCCCATACAGATTAAGACAGCGGTTACCTGATTACGATCGTGCTCGCTATGAACTCATCAAAATCAGAAACCAGATCGTTAGGGTATCTAAAGGCGACGGAACTATTCTCGATATTATTATCCTGTCTGATTTATTAACGCGCTGAGAGACAGTTCTTAAATCGCACTTAACATCATATATTGATCAGCTAATACAACTGGCAGAATCATTTGTGTGCTGCGCTCAAACACACTAAACCCTTTGGCTTTATCAGTGTCTATCAATATTGCTATCCCCTAAGTACTTCTATAATCAAATCACCGCTCACGCAATACGTTAAAAACGTGCTTCAGCTAACAGTCACCTGCTATCAGCTATATATGCGTATTGCCACGAATTAATGGTCAATATTATGCTAAAAAAATTAACCATGGTCTGCAGCCTCTGTATCGCCGCACTTTTAATGGCACCCGCCAGCCAGGCGGCCAAGCCTGAGGGTGTTGGCAAAGACAAAACTAAACACCAGCACAAAGCAGCCAAACACAATAAGTCTGCTAATAGTGGTAATACGGAAAGTTATGACGAAGCCAAAATATACGGCTTCACCCGAAATGAAGCAGACATTATCCGTGACTATTACGGTGATCATTACGGTTATGATGCCCGTACTTATAAAAGCTTACCAAAAGGCCTGCAAAAGAAACTCGCCAGAGGTGGCAACCTGCCACCGGGCTGGCAGCGGAAATTGCAACAAGGTGATGTACTGGATCATGAGCTGCGAGCCCTGAGCGAACCTGTTCCCGAAAGCTTACGCCGCCGCTTACCCGATTATGACCGTGCACATTATGAGCTGATCAGAATTAAAGATCAGATTGTCCGTGTTGCCCGTGGTGAAGGAACTATCATTGATATTCTTAGCCTGACCGACCTGTTCCTTAACCGCCAGAACTAACCACTATGTTCCGTACCTGTCTCAGCGGCAGGTACGAAATTACATTCAATGCAGTAATCAGTTCAATTCGTTATCACGCCAGAACTTGGTGCCTTTTAATGTGGCCTGTAATGCCAGACCGGTATCTGTTACCTGATACAACGTCATGTCCCCTAACGGAATACCGCCACCAGCCTGACCACCGGTATAAGACGCTTTTGCAGCGGCATCAGCCTCCGCACTGAACACAAAACCTTTTTCAACAAAGTCCCGATAAGCTTTTGGCGTGTGGAATACAAACAGAGCACGGAAGTCTTTAACGCCTAATCCAAGTCCGACACCAGCCTCTCCCATCTTCATATAGGTGGGCCGCCCAGCGGATTTAGCAACGCCAAAACCACCACCGGCAGCCACCAGAAACAGTTTCAGCTGGGTATTACTGAATACCGCATAGCCCGGTGACTCCGCCACATGTGAGCGGGCTCCGGGGCTAACGGCATAAATATCCCTTAATACCTGATTGTGCATTTGTTCAATGGTGGCGCGTTTATCTGCTGAAGTAGTTCCCGTCGCAGTACAGCCGGCCACTGCCAGCAAAAAACATCCCAACAGAATACAGATAAGATTTCTTACAGACATGACATGTACCCGTTCAGCACCAATGATTTGATACTTAAAGCATAGTCTCAGCTAACCAGCCTTGCAGATCAGGACCAAGACAGAACAGGAATAACCACTAACAGTAACAGCATGACTCTTTATAGCTGCTAGCTGCCAACATCAGCCCTCCATAAAAAAGGGCCGTTCCTGATACAGAACGGCCCTTCCGAATACTCACTGTCGGCTGTTTACCGGAATTGTTCCAGCTGCTGCCGGGCAAAATTCTGCAGATACTGCATCAGCTCGGCAGAGCACGCCATTGAAATGGTTTCATCGCCAGTCAGTAATGCCTGCATCTGACGGACATACAGATCAGTGCAGTAGGCCTGGTCTTCATTACTGGCGTAGTAATACCAAAAGCGACGGGACAGGCCCTGGGTCGATTTAATCGAGTCTAGGATAAATTCGTTCTTGGAGGAGTCCGCCAGAATATTATGAATTTCCCGAAGTTGTGCCATGAATCCTTTACGGTCACTGTTATCCAGTGCGTGCAGGGCTTCGATCACCGGTGTGATACGGGCACGGTCAGCATCGACCATCCGCTCAATGGCTTTTTCAATACACAGCCGTTCCATCATGCCGCGGGGTTCAAGCAGCTTAAGCATCGTCATGGGATTCAGCTCAGGAATCACCACACCCGCCCGGGACAACCGCACCAGGTTTTCATTTGCCAGTCGGGTCAGTGCTTCCCGGACCGGCGTGCGACCCAGATTCAGGTATTCGCTGACCTCGGTTTCAGTCATGACTGAACCGGGTTCCAGGTCACAGCTGATGATGGCAGCTTCCAACAGCTCAGCCGCAAGCTCAGCCTTGGTCTTTTTTTCCAGAGATGTTTGCATGCTGGGATTATATCGAAAATCGACATAATACCCAGCGGTTTCATCCCAGTCGGTAGCCATTTTAGGATATTTGGAAAAACAACCAGTTAAGGCTGTTTATCCATTTCTTCAAGGAATTTATCTAACTCAACGGCATTCATCTCAACTGACTCAGCAATCCCCGGAAATGTGCCTTCCTCTACATCCGCCCGGAACTCTTTGAGCGCTGCAATTCGTTCACGACGCATCTGTTCGCGGATCTCGAAGAAGTTACGGTATGTACGTACATGCCGCGGCGGATTTTCCGTTTCACCCACAATGTCATCAGTAAACAGGAACATTACATCGCCACCGGAGCCTGCGCCTATAGAAGTGGTTACAAGTTTGGTTTTCATGTTGATCGCCGCCAGCACTTCTGTGGGTACGACTTCAACTTCAACTGCCCAGGCACCCGCGTCCTCGAGGCGCTTAAACTGTCGGTACAATTCCATGGCTTCTTCCGCGGTACGGCCAAAGGCACGCAAGCCGCCAATCCAGGTAGATTTACGGGGAATTAGCCCGGCATGCCCCATTACCGGCATATCAAAGCTGGCCAGCTTGCTGACCATCTCCAGATTACGGATGGTATAGACTGCATCGGCACCACCTTCCATTGCCTTAAACGCACCGTTGATAACCGCTTCTTCCTGATAATAATCAGTCAGCTGTAGCGCAGCGGTAATGAAGGTATGTGGGGCTGCCGTACGGGTCACGGCAAGATCATCAGCAACGATGCTAATCATATCGATGCCCGCTGCTTCAGCCGCAGCAGCCTCTTCAGCATTAACTGCAGTTACCTGCGTAAGTTTGGCACCGCCTTTGTGAGCAGCAAGATCCCCAGCCGTCCAGTTTCGCAGGCCGAATTCGCCGCCATAGGTATATATTTTTTTCATTACTGGTTCCTCAGCAGGCTTAAAATTCGCGATTCAGAAGATTGTCTTCAAAGGGATAACGGGACAATGTGATCGGACCTGACTCAGTCACCAGCACCTGGTTCTCAAGTTTGATACCTTCATTACCGCCAACTTCTCCCACATAGCTTTCCACGCAAATCACCATGCCGGCTTCAAGCTGACCGTCAAAATGGAATTGATCATCTGCCGGGTAATAGACCACCGGCCATTCATCTCCCATACCAAGCCCGTGACACAGTGCCGGATAGGTTTGCTGGCCAATTGCCTCAGGCTGGATATAACGGTTCGCAATGATGTCGTTGAAATCCGCGCCTGGCCGCATCAGTTCCGTGTTGTGCTGAATCTCTTCCCAGGCTTGGGAATAAAGCATTTTCTGATGCGCGGTCGGTTTACCCGGACCACAATGGAAGGCGCGGGAAATATCCGCACCGTAGCCAAACGGGCCAATCATACCGCAGTCAAAACACACCAGATCACCGGCGCGAATCATCCGCGAACCGGCCTCCTGTTGCCACGGATTAGTTCGCTCACCGGATGCCAGCAGACGGTATTCGATCCACTCACCGCCACCTTCGATATTCGCCTGCCACATATGCGACCACAGCTGCACTTCGCTGATGCCATTAACTAACGCATTGCGCATCCGGGTCATCCCGTCTTCTGCCACGGCAATGGTTTGATTCATGCATAGAATCTCTTCTGCACTTTTAATTTTCCGGGCCATAGCCATCGCTGAACTCGCATCTAATACTTCCAGCCCTACACTTTGAAATGCAACAGTGCCTTCAGTACCGGCTTTTTCCAGACCTATGCGAGGATTTCCACCACCATACTGATCCATCAGTTCTTTAATCTGTAACGCCCATTTACGGCACCATTCTTCATGGCGGCTACCAGCAAACATATGACTGATAGGAAGTAAGTCATCACGAATAATATCGATGGTTTCCAGCTGATTGCCGGTATAACGACCCGGCGATGAATCAAAATACACGACTGGACCTTCTGCCGGTACAAACAGATATCCGGCATGGATATGAGTTTGAAACAGAGCACAGTTACGTACGCCTGTGGCATAACGGATCGACAGTGGATCAGTAAGCAACACACCGCCTAAATTGTGCAGTTTAATCTGCTCACGTAAGCGTTCTTGCCGGTAACGTCGCAGCCGTGGCATATCCAGCATAGCTTCGGTATCGGTCAGTTGAGTTGGCGGCGTTATCCAAGCTGCCTGTTCCAGCGTCATTGGCTGTGGCTTGGCAGCTATGCCGGTATCGTAATCGGATGCTTTGTTCATTTTTTATAGCTCTTAATTGTTTTTGTTATGGTTTTTCAGATCGTCAAGCTTACAAAGATCAAAGCTTCAGCAATTTCTTTAGCGATACATTTTCATCTGCCAGCATTTCAAAAGGCGGATTTTTACCCTGTTGCAATAGCATTTGCCCTACCCTGACATCCTTCGCAATGGAAGTACCCTTACCCCAGCCGACAACTCCAGTCAGTACACCGTCACTGTGGATAAAGTAGATAAGCTTGCCTTCTTCCGCAGAGCCGCGGCTTATGAGTTGCGCCTGACTATCGAACATTCCTGCCACCTGGAATGACCAGTCATACTGATCAGACCAAAGCCAGGGCACCGCGCTGTTATCAGTTGATTCACCACAGATTGCAGCAGCAACAGCCTCCCCCTGAAGATTGGCATTCTGCCAGGACTCCATACGGATCGAGCGCTGATAATATGAATGGTAGCTGTTGGCACAATCGCCAACTGCATAGATATTTGGATTGCCGGTACGGCCCTGAGCGTCGGTACAAATGCCATTATCCACCGCCAGACCAGCAACCTCTGCCAGCTCGGTATTCGGTATCAGGCCAATGCCTACTACTGCGACATCGGCATCAATCAACTGATCTTCGAGCTGAATACCACTAAGACGGTCATCACCAACAAAGCCATGTATGCGGGCGCTACAGTGGAATGTCACACCTTTCGCTTCATGCAATGCGACTACGTCTGCCGCAATTTTTTCAGGCAAGCTGCGCTGTAAGACTCTTGGTGCCGCTTCAATGACACACACTTCCAGACCCATTTGGCGGGCACTGGCTGCAACTTCCAGACCGATGAAGCCACCGCCAATAACGGCTAGTTTTTTATACTGCTTAAGCTCAGCACTAAGCTGTATAGCATCGCCGTGGCTGCGCAGATAATGCACACCAGGCATTACTTTATCGGGCAACTGCCGAGGACGACCTCCAGTGGCCAGAATCAGTTTGTCATAACCGATCATCAGACCATCACCCAATTGCACTTTCTGCGCTTCAGGTAGTATTTTCTCTACCCGGCTGCCCAGCATTAACTGAATATTGTGACTATCATAAGCAGGTAAATCCCTCACCAAAATATCGGATAAACCTTTCTCGTCACGCAGTACCGCTTTTGATAAGGGTGGCCGCTCATAAGGAGGTAACGCTTCTTCTCCGATAATACAGACCGAATCGCTATAGCCTTTTTCCCGCAGTGCAAAGGCAGCTCGGGCCCCCGCCTGACCAGCACCAATAATCAGTGTACCTACTTTCAGTTCTGCCATGCTGATAATCCTCAGACGATCTGAATGTAAACCTGATCACCTTCCACCTTGACCGGGAAGGTAACCAAATCTTCACATACCGGTGCACTCAGCGCTTTTCCGGAAGAAATTTCAAAGCGGCCCTGATGCAACGGGCATTCAATTACATTGCCAATTACCAGACCATCTTCAAGATGCTGCACTTCATGAGTGCAGTAACCGGCAGTGGCGAAAAAACCATTGTCTGTGTTGTAAATGGCATAGGTTTTATCTTCATGATCAAAGCGAATCAGATCTTCTTCATCTATTTCAGCCGTGTCACAGGCCAGCACCCAGTTAGTCATAAGAATTCCTCGCAGCATTATTTTGTTATCGTTTTTTGCAATTATTGGCGTTGTTTTTTCAACTTTGCCCAACGCAGTATCAGGACATTTCCTGTACTTCTGGTGTATTGATCATATGTGGCGCCTGACGAATACTTGCAGCCTGAGTTGAGCCACCCATAGAACGACGCCATACCACCTGCAGCACTTCCAGATTGGTACGGATAAAACCCGGATCAGGTTGCGGTATCTGATCTTTAATCTCAGCATTAAGGCTTTCTAACTGATGGAAAGGCACCATCGGATAAAGATGATGTTCAATATGAAAGTTCATATTCATGTAGAGAAAACGGCCCAGCCAGTTGCTGCTAAAAGAGCGGGTAGATTTACAGATATTCACATCATTCTCCTGCATTTCTACATGCTGAATCAGGGTGAACAGCAGCATTACCGGGGCGCCTAATAAACGGGGAATGATGATGAACCACAGCGGCCACATAATACCCACTGCTGCCATACCGATCAGTGCCGCATATATAGCCAGACAGATACGCGCTCCCCACTTCAGTTTGCCCAGCTCTGATGCCGGTGTGTAATCCAGTACTTCAGCATCGAACTTGCCTAGTGCATTGCGAATAAACAGACGGGTTTCGTAGACGTACAATGCCCAGCCGGTAATCTCCAACAACCAGCCTTTGAAGTTCATTGGCGTGGCAAATGGCATTTGGGCATCTTTACCTTCAATCCAGGTATAGGTGTGGTGTCGGGCGTGAGCAAAGCGGCGATGATTAGGCTCTTCGTAATACAACACTGAAGATATCCACAGCAAAGCTTCATTCAAACCACGGGTGCGGAAGGCAGAGCCATGGGCACATTCATGGGATAGCGCATAGCTGGGTACCGTCAGGAAGATGCCGTAGAGAAACATGGCAGGCCAGTGCCAGACAGTACCGATACTCAGGTATACCCCATAGCCGGTAATCAGCAGAAAAGCAGCCCACTGTGCCAGCCAGATAAGGCCTGGTTTATCGCTGCGGCGCATCAGGGCTTTCAGATTTTTCTTTGGAACACTAATACCGGAGGATGCAGCATTAGTCGCTTGATAGTCAGACATAGAGAACTCTTCATCGCGTTATAGTTTTTATACCTACAGTAGAAAACAGCCACCGAAAAGTGACAAACGATGAATTTGCTGTTATCACATTATTTAAACTTATGCATAACTTGGTCATAACTAAATCCAGGAAAACACTGTGAATAAACTGCCCCCGGTGCAATGGTTACGTTCCTTTGAATCTGCTGCCCGACACCTAAGCTTTACTCAGGCAGCCAGTGAGCTGCATGTCACCCAGTCATCTGTAAGCCAGCAGGTTAAACTGCTGGAAAATTATCTTGGTGAGTCACTGTTTATTCGCCGGGTACGCAGTCTTGAGCTGAGTGAAGCCGGACGCCTGTACTTGCCCTGGGTGCAGCAAGCTTTCGAGATGTTGCGCCAGGGCACAGAACTATTTACCGGTAAGGGTCACCAGCTAGCCATTACTGTGCGGGCTAACATCGCCTTTATCACTTTCTGGCTATCCCCCAGACTGTCTGATTTTTATCAGCGTCATCCTGAGATTCAGACCAGCCTGACCACCATGATCTGGCAACGGGATTACGGGTTAGGTGAAGATGATCATGTGGAAATTCGCTTCGGCAAAGGTGATTGGCAAGTCGATGAGCTGTACGCCTTTCCCCGCCAGACCTGTTTTCCGATCTGCACACCGGAAATAGCCGCTCAGCTAAAAACACCGGCAGATATCCTCGCATTCACCCGCTGGGAAACCCAGGGATCTGCAGACCGCTGGGAAAACTGGCTCAGCTATGCCGATTGCGATACGCAGGGGAGCCAGCCAGTTCACTCTACTTCAACTTTTGTAGTGTCGATGGACATGGCCCGGCGCGGGCTGGGTATCGCACTGGGACATCCACTGGTGTGTGCAGACCTGCTGGCCAGCGGCGAACTGGTCAAGCCTTTCGATATCAATATGCCAATGGAAGAAAACTACTATCTGCTCAGCCCCGCGGACAACGAGCGTAATGCCAGTGGCCGGGTATTCTGCGACTGGGTCAAAGCCTTTTTCCCGCCCTCAAAAGCTGATACTGCCCTACTACGCCCAGCTTCCAACTAAAACCCCGCAGTCACTGGCTGTTCAGGGTGCAGGCTTTTATCAGCGCCCAATTCAGATCAACACCGAGCCCCGGTAACTCTGCCCGCACAGCGATCATACCGTCGTCATCCAATTGATGGGGATTCAGTGCCAGCTGCCTGCGTAATACCGAAGGACTGGTGGAAAACTCCAGCGGTTCACAGGCTTCCTGTGCCGCCAAAAAGTGCGTGTTCACTGCAATAGTAATATCCGTGTTATAGCCGTGGGGGATGATTCGACTACCGGTATCAGCAAGGGTATTCTGCAATTTCATCGCTTCACTAACACCGCCGAACATGGTGATATCCGGCTGGGCAATATCAACAACGCCAGCATCCAGCCAGGGTTGATACTCACGCACTGTAGTCAGCCCAAGATCCCCTATACCTAATGGTAAACTGGTACGTTGTTTAAGGCGCTGATGATCTGAAAGATTATCCAGTGGAAAAGGCGCTTCCAGCCACTTCACATCCAGCTCTTCCAGCAAATCTATAAAGGGTTCTAACTGGGCGTAGTGCTGGAATTCCAGCGCCACATCCAGCATCAGTTCAATATCCGGACCAATGAACTCCCGTAGCTCCCTCAAATTTGAACACGCCAGATCATAGTTGTACCACCAGGGTTCCACACAGATTTTGATCCGCCGGAATCCCTGACTGAGGAATTCGCCGATCTGGATTTTAAAGCTATCCGGCTGTTCCTTCATGGGATATACCGTGGCATAGGCCGGTAACCGCCGATGCTGCTGCGGGCCGAAATACTCCAGCAAAGGTTTGTCTTCGGAGCGGGCATACAAATCCCACAGGGCAATATCCAGCGCACTGATGGCATGAATCGCCACTCCGTGACGACCGTGCCAACTGGTATGTTTGAACATCTTGTGCCACAAACGGATCGGGTCATCCAGGTACTCACCTTTCAGCAACCCGGCCAGACCACAGGACAAATGGTTATAGGCGGGCGCATCAATCAATGCCTTTATGATCGCCGGCGGCGAATCGCTCTCACCGATGCCGTAGAGGCCATTATCCCCATGCACAATTACCAGCACATTCTGGTAGCTACCTTCAAAACGCACATAATCCGCCTGCGGATCCTGCAGACAAAGCACCTGAATATTTTCAATTCTGACAGACATTTTTCAACACGCGCATAAAACCCGGTACCTGCACGGCAACCGGGTTTTCTGATCTCACAATTGAGTCGCTAAGTAGCGGCTCTACTAACGGCTGAATCGCCGGTGGAAATACACCAGCGGGTCAAGCACATCCCAGTCCAGTTCAACACCTAAGCCCGGTAATTCTGTCGGGTTAATAAAGCCTTCACTGTCGGGTCTGAATACCTGTTTAGCACCCACTTCATATTTTTCATATGGAGCGGCCTGTTCAAAGTATTCACAGTTCGCATTGGATAGCATCATGTGCAGGTTAGCCGCCTGTGTCAGGGTATAGCCCCAGGACTGAACTTCAGCCTTGAGACCATATGCCTGACTCAGCGCCATTACCCGACCACCGTTGGTAAAGCCACCGATGGTAGTGAAATCAAAACGAACCCGGTCCCAACTGCCGCGCTGTAGCGCCTGATTAATCAGTTGCAGATTAGGCACCGCGTTACCGCCAGCCACGATATCAATATCCAGATTTTCAGAGAGGTAACGATAGCCTTCAAAGTCGGTATCGCTGAGCGGCTCTTCAAAGAAGTCCCACTCGTATTTATCCAGCAGGCGCCCCATTCTCAACGCCTGCTGCCGGTTGTAGTTGGCATCAACATCCAGACTCCAGCCTATGTCCTGATCAGCAAATTCTTCCTGCAGTACTTTTACCAGGGAATAATCTTCCTGGAAGACACAGCGCGGATGGATTTTAATAGCATTGAAACCCTGCGCCAGCATCTGGTGGCAGTACTCTATGTATTGCTGATTATCCTCTAACAGAGGACTGGAAGCGTATGCCCGTACCCGGGACTGTGCCTGACCAAGCATTTTATAGATTGGCAGATTAAGCAGCTTTCCCTTGGCATCGTGCATGGCAATATCGAACAACGAGGTCGCGACATTCTTCAGCGGCACATACCGGGACATACACTCGGCATAGATCTTGGGTATATCGAACAGACCTTTCCCCAGTAGGAAAGGTGCCATCAGAGATGCACTTTCGACCACACTACGATCGAATTCATGTTCGGTATACACGGTCGAGCCGGCAACGCCGACCAGACCATTATCAAAGGTCAACTCGACGACAATCATCGCCTCGTACATTGGCCCAAGAAAAGAAGACCAAGAGACCTTCTCGCCATCGGGACCGATACCATAGATGTCAATTGACTCGACAACCGGTTGGGTCATTATGGATTGTCCTCACGGATGTACTTCCACGTGGTGTACATCATAAAGATTAGAATAAACATGATAGGCAGACCAGTAATGACTGCTGCTGTCTGCATCGTCTTAAGACCACCCAGGAACAACAGAATCACCGGCATTACCGCGATGGCGAAACACCAGAACAGACGGTTATTACGCGCCGGCTCTTGGCCTTCATCCAGTTCTTTGGTACTGGCACAGGCCATAGTGTAAGCCGCAGAGTCAAAGGTAGTTGCCAGCATAACAATGCCGGAAATACCTACTGCGATCAGCACCAGACTGGCCAGCGGTAAAGTTTTAAATAACTCAATAATGGCAACTGCAGGGCCAGAGCTGTTAACAACAGCTTGGAAATCCACACCGCCATTGACCTGCAGGTCTATACTGTAACCGCCCAGTACGATGTAAAAGATAGCGCAACCTAAAGTGCCCCAGGTCAGCATGCCAAGAATAACTTCACGGATCGTACGACCACGTGAAATACGTGCCACGAACATTCCCATGAACGGTGCATAAGACACCCACCACGCCCAGTAGAAAACTGTCCACGCCTGTGGGAAACCGCTGCCGGAAATTTTATCTGTCCAGGTACTCATAGTGATGTAGTTACTAACAGCATAACCAATCGAGTCCATGCCCAGACCAAGAATGAAGTTAGTCGGACCAACCACAAAGACATAAATGACGACAGCAATCGAAATAGTGGTCGCAAAGTTCGACAGGTTCTTAATGCCTTTATCCAGACCTAAACCACTGGATACAGTGAAGATAGCGGTACAGGCAAGAATGATGCTGACATCCAGATAGGTGCTGCGTTCAAAGCCAAACACTTCAGCAAAGGCACCACTGATCATTGGTGTGCCTAATCCCAGCGACGTTGCCGCGGCACCCAGTACACCAAAGATGAACAGGTAGTTGAGCAAAGTCCCCAGCGGGCCATCAACCAGGCTGCCTAAAGCACCCCGGCAAGCTTCACTGATACCGTAAGTATGTACTTTCCGAACGTAATAAACGTAAGCAATAGCTATCGTAGGTACGCAGTAAAGCGCCCAAGCCGTTGGCCCCCAGTGGAACAGACCATAAGCCTGACCGACGGTGTACATCTGGTCAGTCTTAGCTTCCAGACCAAAAGGTGTCCAGGCGTAGTGATAACCCCATTCTGTACCTGCCCACAGCATCAATCCGGACGCTATACCCGCCAGAAATACCATGGTTGCCCAGGAACCTTTGGAGAACTCTGCCGGTGCATCTTTATCACGGCTCAGCTTGATATTTCCATGCCGGGAAAACGCCAGCGTCAGCAGAAAAATCAGGGCTGCCAGGCCAATCGCCAGAAAAGCAAAATCAAAAGTGCTGGTCATCCACTTAAAAATAGTGTCTTTGATCACCTCTTTTGATGCATCTGGATACATTACCAAAGGCAACGCCGCCAGAAGAATCACCGCCAGACTGACAATTTGCATCTGCCGGTTAGTTTCAACAGTCTTCATTATTTTTGTCCTGTTAATATTTAAAAAGCCGCAAACAACTGCACTGCTCAAAACTGAACAGCAAAGTATGCCGAAGCATTGCGGCGTCCAGAAAATTACTGCATGAGTGCAACAATTTGAGCGGCTTCCATCTTCTGAAAAGCCAGATCTTCCTTAATAGAAAGGTCTGCAGCAAAAGCTGCAGCCCGTCCGTATTCGAAGCACTGCGCTGTCACCCGGCAGCTTGCTAATGCTTCATGTTCACTGCTCAGGCAACGCCCGGCAACGATCACATCCTGGCCGCTTTTCGGCACCAGAGTGTGGAAAGGTACATCGTAGTAATCATCGACCAGCCATTCGGTCTTTGGCTTTGCACCGTAGTGCAATTCAATTGGCCAGGAAGTTTTGGCAATACTGTCTTTGCGCTTACGTTTACTGATGACATCGTCATTCATTAAACGCGCAACACCATCAATAGAACGTGTCTGGCGGACACCCACTTCTGTAGCGTAATCAATGAAGTAAGCGTTTTCACAGCCCGGTATGTTTTCACGCATGAATTTAAAGAAATTCTGTGCCTGATAAATCGAGAATTGTTCAGCTTCGGAATGATCAACAGGATTAGTCACGTCGAGCGCCCGGCCATCAAAGCCGGTAACCTTAGTGGCATTTACCAGCAACTCACCCGGATTAACTGTTGGGAACAGCCAGACCTTTTTGCGCAGTAAGTCTTCCTCCGCTTCAAGCATGCTGACAACTTTCGGCGGCGAAATCGTATCCTGCCCCCAGTAAGCAAGATATTGCTGCATATTCACATTACCGACCTTGAACATCATGGTCGGATTCTGGATGACACCATCATTACCTTTGCTCGTTTGTAGTCCCATCTTGTATACAACGTCGGCATCGCCGCTGGCATCAATGGCTTTTTTTGCATTCACTCGGGTAAAACCGGACTTGGTATTCAGCACCATGCCTTTAAAGGCATCGTCTTCAGTAATCACATCAATCATCTGAGTGTGATAAAGCACAGTTACACCGGCTTGCCGTGTCATATCTGTTGCGACCCGTTTGTAAGTCCCGCAGTCATGGGTAGCTACCCAGGTTTTGCCGTAGATTTGCGGATCTGTTAAGCCACCAGCCTGATATAACGCATCTCGAAAGCGCTCCGCAAAACCAAAAATAATCTGCTCAGGCTTCGCTACCAGCGGATCAGCGACTGTCATATACAGCCCACAGATAGTGCCGGACATACCGGATACAGCCGCACCACCAAGAAAGCCCAGTTGCTCAATCAACAAAACCCTGTTTCCCAGCTCACTGGCACTGACAGCTGCCGCAATGCCCGCCGGGCCACCGCCCACTACGATGATGTCGAACGTGCCGAAGCAAGGCAGCTGATTTTTATAATCAGCCGGCAGATTATTGCGGTATGTCATGGCGTACCCTTCACAAGCTATTTGGAAAATATCAAACGGACACAAACCGAATAATATAGATATATTTTTAATATATTTTGAATATTGTCACCAAGACACTCAGTCTGTCAATCCTCACGGGGGAGAAATTCACAGAGAAAACTCCGCTGCTAACTTAGAATCGGAACTGGAAATACATATACGGCGCCTGAAAGGCTGCAAAGAAAAAGATAGAAAAATAGTCGAATAACCGCTTAAAAGAATGATCGGTCAAGAATTTTGCTTATTTGATCATGGTTAGTCCGCTCTTGCCGGACCATCATTACCCCATCAGAAACAAAGCCGATAACGGCTCAAAAATAATCATTGATGAGGCAATAACCATGCAACAGATATATACCTATTTACTGCTCAGCGGTGCCCTGACATTGCTATTGTGGACACCTTACATTCTTGCCCGTGCAGTGGTCTGGGGCATTCCAACATTCCTGAATAATTATCCTGAAGGTTATCCACAACAAGCTCCCCAGCAACCACTCTGGGCTGAGCGGGCACAACGGGCTCATCTGAACATGGTTGAAACCATGCCAGCCTTCATTGCGGTGGTGTTTGCTGCGATTGGACTTCAGGCAGATGTTTCCGAAGTCGCTATGTGGGTAAGCTTGTTCTTCTGGGCGCGGCTGGGACATGCAGTGGTATATATTCTGGGTATTCCATACTTACGTACCCCAGTATACCTACTGTCATGGTTTGCGATTCTGGCAATTGCAGCCAGCTGTTTATGAGCACTGTAGTACGGAAATTATGACTACAGGTAACTTACATAACTAACAAATACAAAAAAGCTCTTTACAAATAAGAGCTTTTTCTGTTGCAGTAAAAACTTAAGCGGCGGGGGCCTCTACTTCTACTTCTACTTCTTCATTCAAATGCTGATGTAACTTTTCCAGTGATAACAGCATAAAGCTAAGACCCGATGGATCACGAATAAAACCTTCCAGCGGTTCCCGGCTATTTTCCCGGACAATGGCTTCCATCGCATCAATATTATAATCAATCACGTCGCCAATATTATCCAGTACTAATGAGAACCATGTATCCTGACCTTCACGGGTAAGATGTAACACCACCGGGTGAATACCATTTTTCAAAAACTCACTGATGTAATCCAACGTTCTGAGCAAAACCCGTAATGTGGTTTGTTTTTCAATTCTTAACTTAGCAATGGCTTCATCAACCTGGCCTGCTGCAGCCATATCCAACAGGATATCCGCCATTGAATGAATCCGTACATGCGGCTCTTCAATCTTATCCAGCAACGAACGCAGGCTTTCATCCTTAGTTTTAAAACTGTAATACCACTTGCCGAAATCACATATTTTAGGATCACGGGCAAGATTAAACGGCTCACCGGACGTAATCGATTGCTCTAACGCAGACACCCAATCTACATGAGCTTTCTGATAGCCGGCTATTTCATCGACAAGGCTCATCAGGTCATCCCGCTCACGGCGGTGCCCCAGCGTAGTTGCGCACTCAAACACAGGCACTAAGGTATTGCGGAAATCCAGATAGCCCACAAAACCTTCGGCTTCACGACCACCCGCATATTGAATTTCGTTGAATGTATCGGAAAAACTGAGAATATTGCCGACATTAATGCCATACAGGCTATCACCAATACTGAAAGTCAGTGCCTGATTTCCATTGCTGTCCAGGTTTCGTAATGACATACCATCACTTCCGGTTGTGTTGTGTTTGTGGCCAGATCGGCATAAGCCCTGCTATCTATAGTAAGCTTAAACCAGCACAGTCTTTACATCTTACAACAACAATAGTTAATACAGCGGTTTACAACAGCCAGCATCGCCCACTTTGAGTAACTCATCGCTAATCGCGTGTACGGCTCCGCTCGGCAGGTCGCCATAGCTGTTCGAGCAAATAAGTTTTAAAGGTTTCAGCGTAAGGCTGTTTTTCCAGCGCTTTACGCATGCACAGCAACCAGGCATCACGCTCATCACAGCCTATATCAAAAGGTTTGTGAGCCTGAGGAATATGAATTGAGCCGTATTTCTCCCGGTATAACTTCGGACCACCCAGCCAGCCACATAAAAAACACGCCAGTTTATCTGCAGAGCTGCTCATATCTTCCGGATGCATGGCGCGAATAATCTGAGCTTCAACCAGAGTATCCATCTGTTGATAGAACTCATCCACCAACTGGAAGACCCCCTCCTGCCCTCCGGCCGCCTGAAATGACGTGTCTTCTACCCCGTACTGCGGTACATCTTGCTGCATACCCTGCTCTCTTCACTCAGAAACAATAAACGCGTGAATATATACGGTGCTCCAACAATTAATTCAATGGAAAAATCCTCAATAGTCGCCTATCAGCTCAATTTACCTATAAAAAGTCTCATCCAGAATACAGGGAATGATTTGCAGATTAACGAGTCTGATCACTATAGTCCTAATGACCCTTGTATGAACTGATAACTTTCCGCAAAGGCAACACTATGCATATTCGGACACTCTGCTCTGCCCTGTTCTTCAGTCTGTTACTGAGCGTTAGCCCATTCGCTGTCAGCCAACCGTCATTCCAGATCACAGAAATTACTGCTCAGCTGGATCGCCCCTGGTCACTGGCAGAGTTGCCAGATGATCAACTGCTAGTAACTGAACGCAACGGCAGGTTAGTGAGAATAAATGCTGACCAAATACACAGTATTGATGGTGTTCCTGATGTTTTAGATGCAGGCCAGGGAGGATTACTGGATATAAAGCTACATCCACAGTTTAGCGAGAACAGTTGGCTGTACCTCAGCTACTCCCACGGTACTCAGCGCAACAACCAGTTACGGCTGATGCGCGCAAAGCTTGAAGGCAATAAGCTGGTGGATCAGCAGGTTATTTTCAGTGCCCGGCCTGAAAAAAGCAGTGGTTTGCATTTTGCCGGCAGAATCGCCTTTTTGCCTGACAATACACTCTTACTGAGTATTGGCGATGGCTATAAGTATCTGGAACAGGCACAGGATAAAACCAGTTTACTAGGCAAAATTATCCGGTTGGATGAAAGCGGTCAGGTGCCCGATGATAACCCCTTTATTAATCAGCCAGACACCGCCCCGGAAATTTATTCTTACGGGCACCGAAATACACAGGGATTAGTTTATGATCCTGTACGCCAGAAAATATTTGCCAATGAGCATGGTCCCAAAGGCGGCGACGAAATTAACATTATTCAGTCCGGTAATAACTATGGCTGGCCAGTAATTACGTACGGCGTCGATTATTCAGGCCTGAGTATTACTCCTTACCGTGAGCGCCCGGGCATGGAGCAACCGCTAGTGAACTGGACGCCGTCTATTGCACCGTCTTCCATCACGGTCTATTACGGCAATATGTTCCCTGAACTGCAGGGTGACTTACTCAGTACAACTCTGAAAGCTCGTCATTTGCGCTGGGTAGAAATGAACGGTGATCAACCCGGTCAAGAGCATGAACTGCTCGGAGAACTCAATGAGCGGCTACGTTATATCCAGACAGCCAGAGATGGCAGCCTGTATCTGCTGACAGACAGTGGCAAATTACTGCAGCTTACGGCACCTGATTAAAGATAATCACCGAACTCAAAGCTCGAAAATACAGCCTTAGACACACAAACTTAATCACTGCCTTTAATAAAAAAGAGCAGCCCTAAGGCTGCTCAATGACTAAACACACTGCACTTGCTGGAGATACAGTGGATTGAAGCATCTGTTCAGACAAACCTCTTTTTTGACAAGCGTCTTTCAGACAAGCACTTTTTAAACAGTTAACTGAATATTGTATTTAGCCCGGATGGCCGCATCGGTTTCCGCATCTAAATAGTTTGGCCGATGCGTAGCAAGTACCTGTTTAGCTTTCAGATTGGCTCGCTGCCACATATCCTGCCCCCCCATTTCCTGCCAGGTTCTCGGTTCTTGTCGGTCAGATAAATCACTTGGATAGAAGTAATCCCGCTGCATGGCCGCCAGAGTGTGATCCCCCCCAAGGAAATGCCCTTCTCCAGTCACAGCTTCACGAATTGCATCGAATCCCAGCGTTTCCTCATTCACTTCCACACCCCTAAGCACCCGGTATACATGGGAAATCATCTCATCATCAATCAGGAATGACTCAAACGATGCTCCCAGTAAACTGGCTGTCATACCCGCTGACTCATACACCATATTACAACCGGACAAGCCGACGGACACAGCGGAAAGCGCTTTTTCGACGCCCATCTGCGCATCTACCGCCTTAGCGTCACTCATGCTGGAAGCAGCACCTGATGGTAAACCCAGATAGTTAGACAACTGTGCCGAGGCAGCATTCAACAAGGTAATTTCACCACCACCGCCACAGAACGATCCGGTCCGCAGATCAATCACCAGTGGCCAGTTCGAAAAGATCATCGGATAACCCGGCTCAAACACATTCACCATGATCAGCGCTGCCAAAGTTTCTGCTAACGTCGAGCTAAGCATACCCGCCAGCGTCGCCGGGGACGTCGCACCAGATTGCGCCGCTACTATATTGTTAATCGGCACGCCTCTGCGCATACAGGCCATCGCCACATCGACAGCATCTTCACCATAGCGCAATGGAGAAATAACCGGACTGATATGTGCCTTACAGAATGGCCTTTCACGGAACTTACCTTCGCCGCCCATCGCCATATCGAACATATCGATAATAGGGTCAACATGCTCCGCCAAGGTGAAACTGGTACCCACCGGTTTTTCAGTACCGACCAACAGGGCATAAGCAGTATTTACATCCAGATCATAGTTATCCGGCACATCTGTTGCGACACAGCACCGAGTGAACCAGCTGACATTATTCAAAGTGTCCATCAGCCGGGTGAAATCATACAGATCATCCAGCGTGGATGGCCGGTATTCGCCACTGTCGATATCAAGCGTCTGCACCGCAGCACCACCAGTACCGAAGTACACACTGTCACCACCTACAGTAAAGTCATGCTTAGGATTACGCCCATAATAAGTGAAAGTTTTACAGGCACCGGCAATCTGTTCTTCAACCATAGCTTTAGGGAAGCAAAGCCGCCCTAAATCATTCATAAATGCGCCTTTTGAACAGGCCTGATCAATCAGTGCCTGAGGGGACTCCCCCATGCCGATTTCTTCCAGAATGCGTAACGCACTCTGGTAGATAGTTTCGATCTGCTCATCGGTTAGCGGTTTATACTGGCCACCAGCAGGCCCTGGCGGACAAGGATTTATTGTCGGCGGCGCACTACGTTTAGCCCGCATAATATCCCGGGCCCGGGGGCCTCCACGCCCTCTGCGTTTTACCTTAGTGGTTTCTTCAGTCATGCTTATTACCCCCGCACTAAAGCATTTTCCGGATCATACTGACCGGGTTCTATGACTTTAACCGGGCGCATTTCACCCAGCAGATCAATACTCAGTTCAGTACCTATCTCCACAAATTCAGGATCAACAAAAGCATAGGCAAGGTTCTTTTCTACACGGTGTCCATAGCCACCAGACGTCACTGAACCGATCAATTTATCACCGCAGTAGATAGAATCACCAGAGTGTGCCGGTGCAATTTCACTATCCACTTCAAGACTGACAAACAGCTTTTTCGGGCCTCTTGCCTGCTCTTCCAGTAACGCTGTTTTGCCTACAAAATCTGGCTTATTGAGATTGACGAAACGGTCAAGACAGGACTCCAGCGGATTGCGTTCATAGATCAGGTCGGCTTTCCAGTGACGATAGCCTTTCTCAAGACGCATTGACTCTGTGGCATACAAACCAAACAAGCCCAGACCAAACGGATCGCCCGCTTCAGTAATCAATTTCCAGGCAAGATACAGCTGTTCATTCGGAATATGTAGTTCGTACGCCAGCTCACCCGAGAAGCTCACACTCATGGCCATCATCTTAGCGTGACCCAGCGTTTTCTCCTGAACACTCATCCATGGCATTGCTTCTTTTGACCAGTCACAACGTGGCGACAGAGATTGCAGTAACTCACGGGACTTAGGTCCTGCCACCACCAATATGGTATGGCTGCTAGTCATTTCTGTCAGGCTGACAGTGTCTGGTTTATAGGCATTCAGCCAGTCCCGGTCATGCCATTCAGCCGCTGCTGCAGAACCGTACCAGTAATGCTCTTCATCAAGTTTGGCAATGGTAGCTTCAGCCAGTACATGACCTTTTTCATTCAGCAGATAACACAGGCCAACTTTGCCGACTTTTTTCGGCAAATTGCCGCAAACCATACGGTCCAGGAATGCGGTTGCACCCTCACCTTTGATCTCATAACGGTTAAAACCGGAGACTTCCATCAGGCCAACATTCTCTCGCACATTAGCGATTTCCTGAGCTACAACCTTTTGAGTCGGTGTAAAGCGATAGCCATGCTCGTCTACAAAATCAGCATCTGGCTTGAAGAACAGTGCTCGTTCCCAGCCATTGACGACACCCCAGGCAGCATTCTTTGTATCCAGCACCGGATATAACGGTGTGGTCCGTGCCAGACGGGCTCCCGGACGATGCTCGTGCGGCAGGTGATAATGGAATTCGTTCTGGTAGTCTTCAATCGCTTTAATACAGGTATGTTCGGTATTAGCGTACTGGGTAAAGCGCCGTGGATCTAAGCACCAGGCATCCCATTCACTTTCACCGTGTACCATCAGTTCAGCCAGAATCTTACCGTGGCCACCACCTTCACCAATCCCGGCCCGCAAACCAATCGCACAAAACGCATTTGGCACGCCTGGTACTGGCCCAATCAGCGGCATACCGTCGATCGTATAAGTGATCGGCCCGTTCACAACGGTATGAATGCCGGTTTCGGTCAGGCATGGCATCCGCTCGAAGATTCGCTCCATATTATCCAGACAGCGATCCAGATCAGACGGGCAAAGTGCCTGCGTGAAGTGCGGATCAATGCCACGCATACCAAAGGTTTTACAGCCTTGCTCATACACTCCGACTAACAAACCGTTCTTTTCCTGACGGGAATAAAAATCATCGCCCGGGTCACGAATAATAGGCACCCGCTTATCCATTACTTCAAGCTCAGGAATAGTGTCAGTCAGAAAGTACATATGCTCCATAGACGTTACCGGATGCTCAACCCCCAGCATACGGCCCACCTCATTCACCCGGTAACCGGTAGCATTCACTACCATCTCGCAGGTAATATCACCTTTGGCAGTATGGACAATGAATTCGCCATTCGGCTTACGGGTAATATCTTCAACCGGGTTAAAGCGGTATACCTTGGCACCGGCTTCACGGGCTTTACGCGCCAGCGCAAACGTCAAACCAGCCGGATCAATATCGCCATCCAGCGGATCCCACCAGGCGCCTAACAAGCCGTCAGTTTTAATTAACGGATGACGACGACCCGCTTCAGCAGCGTCAATGAATTCCATTTCTACGCCCATGCTTTTAGCCATACCAACGTAATGTTTATAGGTATCAATCTGGTCCTGGGTATAAGCGGTGCGCATGCCACCAGTGATATGGTAAGAAATCGGATGTTCAGGATCTGCAGCTAATTTCCGGTAAAGATCTATACTGTGACGCTTCAGACCAATCATAGTCTGGTTACCACCAAACTGGGTGACCTGTGCTGCAGCATGCCAAGTTGAACCGGAGGTAAGCTCATCACGCTCCACCAGTACTACATCTGTCCAGCCTTCCTGGGTCAGATGGTACAACGTTGAACAACCAGCAATGCCACCACCAATGACAACAACTTTGGCGTGGCTTTTAATTTCTTCACTCATACAACAAATCCTTCTTATTCTTAAAGTATCTGCTGAGCCGAAGATTTCATTTCAATTCTGCAGATGGTTTGTTTATTTTTCTTACCCTGATATTCGCTAAGAAAGTGATCACTGACAAACCGAAAAATTTGTTATATGGTTCAATTTAATTAAACCGTTAAGACGCGATTTTATGAAACACGACTTACCGCCACTGGATGCATTAAAGGTATTTGAAGCCGCTGCCCGGCATCTTAGCTTCAGCTTGGCTGCTGATGAGTTATGTCTGACCAAAGGAGCAGTCAGCTATCAGATTCGTAAATTAGAGGATCATCTGAACTGCCCCCTGTTTCGCCGAGCTACCCGTCAGGTGTATCTGACAGAAGCTGGCCAGAGTTTACTAAAAAGTACTCAACTGGTTTTCACCGAATTACGGCAAAGCTTTGAATCTCTGAACAGTAATCACAACAGCCAGGTTACTGTTGCCGTTACCACTTATGTTGCGGTTCGCTGGTTATCAGCGAATATTGCTGGTTTTAATGAGCGCTATCCTGATGTATCTATCGTTCTCCAGCACACGGTAAATTCAGCCGACTTCAAACTGCCAGATGTCGATATGGCACTACGCTGGAGCCCCAATAAAAAAGGCTCTGCACCTGACAGAATCATGCAAGCAGCAATGCCGATGTTCCCGGTTTGCAGCCCCGCACTATTAGAAAAGCTCGGTTATAACGCACAGGTAAAACTGCCACGCGAGGCAATGCTGCAACCACCATGGAGTGATATAACGCTGTTATGCGAAGATCGTACTCAGGACTTCTGGAGTGAATGGTATGGTGAAGAGGACGATAGCCTAACTAATCCCCGCCGCACTTTAAGTGATGCGAATGTAAGGGTACAGGCAGCGATTGATGGTCAGGGCTGGATGTTAGCCGATGAACTAATGCGCAACGAGCTGGACAACGGTTTGTTAGTCAGCCCTTTCGAGCATGGTCTGAACGGTTACGGATATGTCTTACTCTGCGAACCTTCCCGAATAACTAACCGTAACACTGAATTATTGCAACAATGGTTAGCCGACAAACTTGCCACCAGCAGTAAGCCGATAATGCTCGAAAGCAATTAATCTGTTATTTCCACACATAAAAAAGGCCGCCCCAGGGGCAGCCTTTTTATCTGTTACAGCCAGTTAGCTGGTAACTTTTTCTTCATCAGCCTGATGACTTACAGCTTCAGCAAGCGTATCAGTATCGATACTGCCAACATGCTGTCCGTCTTCATCCGCAACTACTACTTGCAGCGCATCTTCGGTCAACATCTGATGCAATACTTCCTGAACAGTATCATCCTGTCCAACAACCACCGTATCACTGTGATTAATATCAGAAGGCACCTGAGCAGACATGATCGACTTAGCCAACAATACGCGGGTACGGTTTACGTCAGCAACGAAACGTTCCACATAGTCATCAGCAGGGTTCATCAGAATGTCCTGAGCAGGCCCCTGCTGAACCAGACGACCATCATTCAGAATGGCAATCCGGTCACCGATCTTCAACGCTTCGTCCAAGTCATGGGTGATGAAGACGATTGTCTTCTTCAGCTCGACTTGCAGTTCAAGCAGAATATCCTGCATATCAGAACGAATCAGTGGATCCAGTGCAGAGAATGCTTCATCCATCATCAGAATATCAGCATCACAAGCCAGCGCTCGTGCCAGACCAACACGCTGCTGCATACCGCCGGACAACTGTGCCGGATAATGCTTTTCAAAACCTTTCAGACCAACACGTTCCAGCCAGTAATGTGACTTTTCAGTAATAAATGCAGAGTCTTTCTTCTGCATCTGCAAACCAAATTTAACATTTTCAATAACTGTACGGTGCGGCAACAAAGCAAACTTCTGGAATACCATTGCCGTTTTTGTCTGACGGAATTCACGCAGTTGGCTTTCATTCATTTCGCAGACGTTTTCGCCGTCAATAATGATGTTACCAACTGTCGGATCGATAAGACGGTTAATGTGACGAATCAGCGTCGACTTACCTGAGCCAGACAATCCCATGATCACTTCTATAGAATGATCATGCAGGTCCATATTAATGTTATCCAGACCCAGTACATGTTTATGCTGTGATAACAGGTCTGGCTTGCTGATACCTTGTTGTACTAAAGGTACAACCGACTTAGGGTTTGAGCCGAATATTTTCGACAGCCCTTCAATACGAATTTTAACTTCTTTATCAGACACCGTGACCTCCTTCGCGATGTTTCTGAATACGTAAACCGTATTGCTGCGAAACCCGGTCAAAAATAATAGCTATGGCTACGATCGCAAGACCATTCAATAAGCCCATAGAGAAATACTGGTTTGTGATAGCCTTCAGTACAGGCTGACCTAAACCTTTAACACCGATCATGGAAGCGATTACAACCATAGACAGTGCCATCATGATGGTTTGGTTCACACCGGCAAAAATAGATGGCAAGGCCAGTGGAATCTGAACATTTTTCAGCTTCTGCCAAGAGGTACAACCGTAAGCGTTAGCCGCCTCGACAACATCCGGGTCTACGTGACGAATACCCAGGTTGGTCAGACGTACGATTGGTGGCAATGCATAAATGATTACCGCAATCAGGCCTGGCACTTTACCGATACCCAGCAACATTACGACCGGAATCAGATATACGAAGCTTGGCATAGTCTGCATGATATCGAGTATAGGGGTCACAATAGCTTGCACTTTATTAGAGCGCGCCATAAGAATACCCAGAGGAATACCGACAGCTATCGCAGTGACAGTACATACGGTGATGATACTCAGCGTACTCATCGTATCTTCCCACATACCTAGATAACCGATAACACTGAAAGCAACAATGACGCCTACTACCAGCTTCCAGCTGCGGCTACCTAAATAAGCCAGACCAGCTATCGCGATAATGACCAGAGGCCATGGAGAATTGAGAAGAACTTTTTCGCTCCAGACAAGTAAAGTTAATAGGGGATCGAAAAAGGCCTCAAGAGATTCACCGTAAGCCTGGGTGAACTCACGGAAGCTATCGTCGATAGCTTTGCGCATGCTGCGCAAATCGCCCCTCGACATACTCGGGAAGTCAGACCAGCTCATTTTTTGCTCCTTATCAGGAAGGCAGGGTACCGAAGGTACAGTGGATATTTAAAAGGTTATCCACTGTGGCCCTGCCTACGATTCTTATTATATGTAACTCAGTCGCGCGGTATTACAGTGAAGCTTTAACTTTTTCAGCTACGTCTGCAGGTACCCATTGAGTCCATACATCTTCGAAGTTTTTCAGGAAGAAATATGCACCGTCTTCACCATTTGCCTGGTTATCATCCATATAAACGATTACCTGACCCGCCATGTTTGAATCATAAGAACGGGTATTCAGATACTTCATTTCTTCTGGGTGAGCATTAGCAAACTTAGAGACAACAACTGTCATTACATCAGAAGGTGTGTAATCAGATTTCTGTGGTTCAGCGCAGGTTTCGTTAACCAGACACTCATCCCAGTGCTTTTTATCAAACTCAACACCAAAGTCCAGCTTCTTCAGCTCATACTTGGTAATTGGCACTGTTGGCTGCCAGTAATAACCAAACCAAGCTTCTTCACGGTCATAAGACTTAGCAATTGAGCCATCCAGACCCGCAGCTGAACCTGGGTCAACTACAGTGAAGTTATGCTTGCCAAAGTCATATGCAGACGGCTTAGCCAGGTTGTTAGACGCAATCTGACACGCCCAACCAGCAGGACAAGTCATAAACTGACCTACATTTGGATCTTCTTTACTTGGGAATAACTGAGGATTATCCAGTACATCCTGAACAGTCTTGATTTCTGGATGAGCATCAGCAATAGCCTTAGAAATAAACCAGCCTTCAGCAGCATCGGTAATCAGACGAGGACCACGAACAATATCACCTTTCTCTACAGCTGCATCGATACGGTCAAAGAATGCGTTTGCCCACAATTCAGGAGCAATGTCCGGCTGGCCTTTGGATTCCATGGAAGCAAAGGAGGTTACAGTTGATCCTGGGATTAACTCAACGCTACATCCATAACCTTCTTCAAGAATAATTTTATCCAGGTTAGCGGCAAATTCCGCTGAAGCCCAGTTCATTTCTGCGATTGTAACTGTGCCGCAGTCGGCCGCATGTGTCAGTGAACTTGCAATTACCAATGGTACAGCTGCTAACAGTGTTTTCATGATATCTCCGTCCCAAAAATCGGGCTAATGTTATTGTTTTATATTTGCCTGAAATTCATCTTACAACTCTAATATTTAGAGTTCAAACCTTTATTCGTTTTGTCATATAATGAGTCCATTACTTTATGTCATCCTTACTAACTAATTGAAATTAATAATGAATGAATCAACACGCTGGCAAGAAATTCTGATTGCATTACGCCGGATTATCCGTGCAACTGATTTGCAGTCTAAACGTGTCTCAAAAAGCTGTGGTCTGACAATTCCTCAGGTAATGGTTTTAAGGGCCATCAAAAATCTTGGCGATGTCACCGTCAGACGCCTTTCCGTTGACGTTTCCCTCAGCCAGGCGACCGTTACAACAATCCTCAACCGGCTTGAAGATCGACAACTGGTGGAACGGGTCCGCAGCGCCAGTGACAGACGTATCGTTAACGCACGTCTTACCGAACAAGGTAACCAAGTATTGGGAACAGCGCCACCCTTGCTACACGAGGCGTTTATAGACCGATTAGAGAGCCTTGAGAGCTGGGAACAGACTCAGATTTTGTCTTCACTGCAGCGTATCGCCAGTATGATGGACGCCGAGAGCCTAGACGCTTCGCCGCTATTAGACATTGGAGCGCCTGCGAAGGACCCTATTCAGAGCAACACGGATAAGACTGCTAGGCTCATAGAAGATTAGAGCTCAAAGCAATAATGCCGTGCCGCAAAAAGGCAAAAAGGTGACGCTTTGCGACAACGAAAAACACGCCGAAAGCCTCTTAAACAGACGTTTCAGGCTATTTTCCCGAATACTGTTCAAAATTAGATTAAACACCTGAACATCTCTGGAATACACTTCACAACATCACCTTACGTTTTACAGAGTCTGTGTCATATCATTTATATGCTTCAGTAATCTGCTAGAGTGATCACTAAGACTTTAACTGAAGGATCAGTTATACGATGTCTCTTTACCTCACCGTGAAAACGCTGCATATCCTCAGTGCCGCTGTATTATTTGGTACCGGCGCAGGTATTGCCTTTTTCATGTTCCGCAGTTATTTCTGTAAAGACTCTCAGGGAAAACTGTTTGTCGCCCGCAATACTGTACTGGCGGATTACCTCTTTACACTTCCCGCAGCTGTTTTCCAGCCCCTGTCCGGTATCTGGCTGATTTTTCTGGCTGGCTACCGCTGGGATTCGAAATGGTTAGTTATAAGTTATCTGCTGTATTTACTGATCGGTCTTTGCTGGCTACCAGTGGTCTGGATTCAGATACAACTGAAACAGCTACTGATTGTTGCTAATACCACCCACAGTCCTCTGCCATCCCATTACCAAACACTATTTCACTGGTGGATAGCACTGGGGGTCCCTGCATTTATCAGCATTCTGGTAATCTTTTTTCTGATGGTACTCAAACCCGTATGAATACTGATAACAAGCAACCTGTTTTTAGCAGCATTTTTGCTCCGCACTGGCACGAGCTTCCGACGGTTATGCACAAGCATTACCTGAACAGACCCTATACTGATGATCATACACAGGTAACCGGCACCATTAATGTCTGGTGTGCATGGCCACTAAAACGCTGTGCACGTATATTTTGGTGGTTAAAAAGTATTCCGCCTCACTGTGAAACCAATGTCCCCATTACCGTCGACTTTCACAGTTCTCCATATAACAACCATTTCCGTTTTGAGCGCACCTTCAAATTTAAAAACCGAGCCTGCTACCGGTTCACGTCAGCGATGGAACCTATAAAAGATAATCTCGTTATTGAGAGAATGTCCCGTCATATTGGTTGGTTGTTAAGCTATACGTGGGAAAATCAGAAAATAAAACTGAACCATCAGGGTTACATGGTTTGTTTGGGCAAGATCAGAATTTCTTTACCCATTACCTGGCTGATAGGCAAAGGTCATGCGGAAGAGTGGGCGTTGGACGACAACCGTTTTGCCATGCGTATGTATATCACCCATCCCTGGTGGGGAAAGCTTTATCAGTACGATGGTGAATTCACCATAAACAAACTACCGGATACAACCTGAACAGAGGAAATACTCAACCCATGAAACATGTACTGATCATCGGTGGTTACGGTAACTTCGGCCGTTTCATCAGCCAGACCCTTGCCAGAGAAACAGATATCCAACTGACAATTGCCGGCCGCTCAAAGGAAAAGGCAGATACACTGGCTGCAGAACTGCAGATCAGCCCGATAGCTCAAGGGTATCAGTTAGACATCCGCAAACCTTTGACAGAGCACTTACGACATCTTCAGCCTGATATTGTCATTCACACATCCGGACCGTTCCAGAGACAGGGCTACGGCGTCGCTCAGGCTTGTATTGAGTATGGAGCTCATTACATCGATCTGGCCGATGGGCGGGAATTTGTCAGCAACATCACAACGCTGAATAAAACAGCTCAGGACAACAATGTACTTATCGTCAGCGGCGCCAGCTCTGTACCCGGACTGACATCCGCAATTGTAGATAAATACTTACCAGAATTTGGCCATCTTGAGAGTCTCGACTACGGCATAACTACTGCCCAGAAAACGACCAGAGGACTGGCTACTACTGCATCAATTCTGGGTTATACCGGCAAGCCTGTCGAAACACTTACCGCAGGAAAAACAGACACCATTTACGGCTGGCAAGGACTCAGTGCCAGAAAATACCCCCAGTTAGGCTGGCGTTTATTGGGCAACTGCGACATTCCTGATTTGGCAATATTTCCAACCCGTTACCCTGGCCTGAAAAATATGCGTTTTTATGCCGGTCTTGAAATCCCTCTCATTCATATAAGTCTGTGGCTGCTTTCCTGGGGTGTAAGAACCGGGCTAATCAAAGACCTGAGCAGTTCAGCTGCAACGCTATTACGTTTGTCTTTCCTGTTTGATTGGCTGGGAACGGCTAACAGTGGCTTTCATATGCTGATGAGTGGTACAGATCATTATGGTAATGATAAAGAAATATGCTTTGAACTGACTGCACGGTCTGGCGATGGCCCATACATTCCCTGTATGCCCGCAATATTACTGACCCGTAAGCTGATTGCTAATCAGGTATCGCAGCGAGGTGCTCAGCCCTGCACCGGACTGATCAGCCTGGAGGAATACCTGAGCGCCCTGAGTGAAATGGATATTTCATGGTCGGTAACAGACTGAGCAATATTCAGGATTTATGCACAGAAATCCTGTTCAGTACTAAAGCCTCTCACTGGCGGCCAGTAAATCAGTTTCCAGTGTTTGCCATGCAGCAGGATTACGGCCAATGACTTCTATCCGGCTGTCGTAAACCTCATCCAGTGCTGTGCTGCTCATCAGACCATCCACGATGTTAAAGGCAAAAACACCTTCATCGGTGATGAAGACGCCCTTCACCCTTTCAGCGTCAATGCCCATTAAAATAGACTCAAGGGCAACAAAATCAAATTCGAAGTCCGGCTGAAAAACCCAGCCACTGCTGAAATATCCATCGCCTTTATTATCTTTACGCAAATACCCCTGTTCCGGCATATCCGGCGCAGCTGCAAAAACATCACTATGACCATGTGAATGATGCGTTTCTGTCACAGGCTCTGCCTGCCACTGACAGGCTTCATCAAGCCATTGCAGCTGTAACTGGCCATGAGCTACTGAATACACAGGCCGGTCAGTAATCTGTTGTTGCTCCAGATAGCGTTCTAACTGCTGAAGCTCATCTGCGTTATAAAGATCAGCTTTATGAGCGACGATACAATCTGCAACCTGAATCTGCTGCTGATAGGTATCATCGGTTACATATTCAGGATCAGACAGTTTACGGGCATCTACCAGTGTTATAGTCGCCTGTAACTGAATCACTTCGCTGTACTCAGCACTGCGCAGGCTGGCAAGCACTTCCTGAGGATGACCTAGCCCCGTCGGTTCGATAAGTAAACGGTCCGGTTTCGCCCGCTGAATCAGCTGATTCAATGCCATTTGCATTGGCAAACCTGCTGTACAGCACATACAGCCACCAGGCACTTCCCGCATATAAATACCGCTTTCTGAGTCTTCCCCCATCATGCTGGCATCAATACCTACTTCACCGAACTCGTTAACCAATACCGCCCAGCGCTCATTTTCAGGCTTATTAGCCAACAAATGCTGAATCGCAGTGGTTTTCCCCACGCCAAGAAAACCGGTAATCACATTGGTAGGTATCGCGCTAAACTGCATACAATAAGCTCCGAGAAGAGACAGATAGAATATTCGGGTAAGCCGTACAGGCCAGAGAAGACTTCGAAAGAATAGCCAGTTTAAAAAGTTAGTCTGACAAGTCAGCCAGAGTGTCGAGAATAAGATCCGGCTGCTGCTTTGCCACTGACTCACCATGATTAAAACCATAACTGACCGCCACGACAGGGCAGCCTGCAGCCTTCGCCGCCAGTATATCGTTCGAGGAGTCACCGACCATTAGCGTTTGTGACGGCTGCACATCAAAGGTCTGCATCGCGTGCAACAAAGGTAAAGGATGAGGTTTCTTTTCCGGCAGGCAATCACCACCAAGCACCAGCTGAAAATACTTACTCAAGTCGAACTGTTGCAACAGATGCTCTGTAAACGGCAATGGTTTATTAGTCACCAGAGCCATCGGAATATTTAGTGCAGCAAGCCTTTCAAGACAGATATCCACACCCGGGTACAAACGGCTCTGCTGACCACTCACCTCGCCATAATGGCTGAGAAACAGTGCCAGTGCCTGTTCAGATACGATATCAGGCTCAGTACCGCTTATATCATACCTGTCTAGCAGTGCTCGGCGAACCAGTATCACCGCGCCATTACCAACCCAGTGACTGACTTTTTCTTCACCGGCGGGTGGCCGCCCAAGATCTGCCAGCATCCGATCAATCCCTGCTGCCAGGTCTGGCAGACAGTCCATCAGCGTGCCATCAAAATCAAATAGCACCAGCGCCGGTAGCTGTCCGGCAAACAGGGATTTCATCACCGCCTTACGCCTGCGCTAGCTCTTCACGCATTTTAGTAATCGTTGCCTGATAATCATCGGTATTAAAAATAGCTGAACCGGCAACAAAGGTATCCGCACCAGCCGCTGCGATTTCACGGATATTACCGATGCCTACACCACCGTCCACTTCCAGACGGATGTCATAACCACTGGCATCAATACGTTCACGAACCTGACGCAGCTTATCCAGCGTTGCAGGGATAAATTTCTGACCGCCAAAGCCCGGGTTAACCGACATCAGCAGGATCATATCCACCTTATCCATCACATGATCAAGATAGTGCAGTGGGGTTGCCGGGTTAAATACCAGACCAGACTTGCAACCACCGTCACGGATCATCTGCAGTGAACGGTCAATGTGGTCAGAACCTTCCGGATGGAAAGTAATGATACTCGCGCCGGCATCAATAAAGTCGCCAATTAAGCGATCTACCGGACGAACCATCAGATGCACATCAATCGGCGCCTGAATACCGTAATCACGTAACGCCTTACACACCATTGGCCCAATCGTCAGGTTTGGCACATAGTGATTGTCCATCACATCAAAATGTACATAATCTGCACCCGCAGCGAGTACATTTTCAACTTCTTCTCCCAAACGGGCAAAATCTGCTGATAATATAGAAGGAGCAATCTTAAAATCGGCCATGGCAATAGCAACTCTTGAAATAATAATGGCGCCTATTGTACTGTCGGAACATCTAAACACAATACGAAAGCATCCCTTGCAGACAACTGATAGTTACAGAAACTGGCTCCTGCCAGCGAAGCTTAAGCTTCTGACATACGCACTCTTCTTTTCCGGCTGCGCCCTGTTTACTTTATCTTCAGCTGCTGAGGATAAAAACCAGGGTGACACGGTTAATATGGAGGAGACTTCCGGCATGATGCAGCCGGCAGATGGTATGACCGAAACAACAAAACTACCCCGCAGTATTCCCAACCCTGCAGCACAACGCGCCGCCGCTCTGGCTAAATCGCAGTCACCGGATACAGAAGTTATCTGGCTGGAAACAAATAAAGAAACTCAGTTAAGTCTATACATGCCAAGCGGAAGCGCTGAATCCTACGGCGGCATAATGCTGTTTCCAGGCAGTATGTCTACACCCGACTGGCCAGACATCATCCGACCATTACGCATATATTTAAGCGATCAGGGCTGGGCTACTCTGTCTGTTGCTTTACCCGACCCGAATCCATTTCCAATACCCACCAGAGATATGCAGGCGAAGTCACCGGCAGATACAACCAGTAATACAGATTCTGGGGCTGACTCTACCGCCACATCAGGCGAATCAATGGCTACTGAAGCTATGCAGGACGATGCCATGAGTGAGACTATGGCTGAAGAAAAACCAGAAGCAGAAGAGCCTTATATCGATAAACTTTCCAGAATCACCTCAGCTGCGAGCACAGTACTCAGTGAAAGAGAGCAGAACCGCCAGATCATAATTGGCGTAGGTACCGGAGCGGCCTGGGCTGCGGCATATATTTCCCAGGCTCAGGATGATCAGAATATTCGCCTGCTAATGATTGATCCGCGCCAACCCGCCGACCCGGAAGCTCCGCGGTTAAACGAATTAATTGCATTGCTCGATTCAGAAACGGTTCTGGATCTTTACTTTGAAGACAGCGAGCTAAGTAAAACGATGGCGAAGCAACGTTTGCGTATCAGTCGCCGCAATAAACTGCCTGACTACCAGCAAATTAAAATTAATCAGCGCCCTGATGACAGTAAACGTGAACAACAGTGGCTGGCTAAGAAAGTCAGAGGCATACTAAAAACACATGTCATTGATGCTGATTTTGCCAGAACAGCCAGAGGCCGGACAGAAGCGAAGGAAGCAATGCAGCTCATGCCCGGCAGCTAACTCAGTTTTTACGTGACTGTCTGATACGATCATAGGCTGACTGAATTTCCTGAGTTTTTTCCTTAGCCAGCTGCATCATTTCCTCAGGTAGCCCTTTAGCCACCAGCTTATCAGGATGGTGCTGACTCATCAGTCGACGATAAGCTTTCTTCAGCTCCGCATCACTCACACTCTCCTCAACACCCAAAACACCATATGCCTCTTTTAGCAGTGTAGCCTCGGAAACGGAGTTAAACTGATGAGACTGATAACTATGCTGCTGATAGGAGAATTGTGACTGCATTCTGGCCATCAGCGCAGCCATTTCAGCCTGCGACATATGTAGCAAACTGCAAACTTCACGAATAATTGCCAGCTCAGCTTCACTCACTTGTCCATCAGCCATTGCCGCCTGAAGCTGAATCTCTACAAACATAAGTTTTAATGGGATCCGGTAACGAATCAGCGCGCTTAATGGTCGCAATACATCGGCAATTTCGAAATGCTCTTCTTTACCTTGGGTAAATAGCTCAATTGCCTGTTTCTGGCGTTCGCTACTCAGTCCCATTCGCCCCATAACATCGCGGGCATACTGAATTTCTTCCTGACTAACCCTTCCATCTGCTTTTGCAAGCTTACCCATTACAGAAAAAGTCGCTTTAAAAAAAGCATCTTGTGGATTCAGAGCCTTACCCAGCACACTTTTCAGGCCTTTTGAAATTGCAATACCTATCGCGCCACCTAACAGTAAGCCAAACAGCCCGCCAGACATCAGACCAATCAATCCGCCAATCACAAGAGCAGTACTGTTGTTACGAATTACTTGTCCGATACTTTCACCAGAACGCTGTGCATCAAATGCCATTAGACAGATCCTAAAATAAACAAAAATCAAAAAGCTCAAAGTACCGGAATATCAACAACACAGCACCCTATCGCTACTTATACCATCATGAGTGGCTTAACAAATCATTTTCAACAGCCTGCAACCGCTCAATGGTGCCTATATCCCGCCAATAACCGGTATAATGTTCACCACTAACCAGCCTCTGACTCATTGCCTCACGAAGCAACGGAGCCAGTGCAAACTTGCCGGGCTGGCATTGAGCAAACAGCTGTGGCGATAACACACTGATACCACTAAAAGTTAACCGGTCACTTTCTGCCTCGACAATACGACCACCTGTCAGAGCAAAGTCCCCGCCTGGGTTATGTTCAGGATTATCCACCATCACCAGATGAGCCAATGAACCGGATTTAAGTAACGCTGACTGCGCAACTTGCAGACTTTCGGTTGGATAATCGCAAAACACATCACCATTAATAACCGCAAAATCCTCTCCGGCAGGTGAAACAAGTGGCAACGCTTTAAAAATACCCCCACCGGTTTCTAAGGCATCTGATTCCGGCGAATAGACTATTTCAGCACCATAAGGTTCACCATCACCTAACGTTGCTTCAAGCTGCTCACCCAACCATGCATGGTTAATGACTAACTCAGTGATACCACCTTTCACTAACCGTTCGATGTGATATTCAACAAGCGCTTTACCCGCTACCTTAATTAACGGCTTTGGCGTTGTCAGGGTAAGTGGCCGCATCCTGGTTCCCAAACCTGCTGCCAGAATCATCGCCCGCATTATTTAAACCATTTATCTAACAGAGCTGCGTCAAAATGCTCAGACTCATACATCGCAGGCACAACGACATCGGTCAGCCAGGCAGCAAAAGTCAGTAAGTCCTGATAACGCGAACATACACGAATAATGTAATTCAGTGTGCGAGGAATATCCGCCAGATAACCATCCTTACCATCACGTAATTTAAGACGCGCGAAAATACCGCTGGCTTTTAAGTGACGCTGCACACCCATCAGATCAAACCAATAATAAAACTCGGTTCGATCAAAACTCTTCAGCACACCCGCTGTCTCTAACTGAGCCGCATACTGGTCAACCCAACCGTATACATTCAGATCTGGCCAGGCGATATAACAGTCTCGTAATAACGACACTAAATCATAGGTAACCGGACCAATAACTGCATCCTGGAAGTCAATAACTCCCAGTGAGTCACCGCACAGCATCAGATTTCGGCTGTGATAATCGCGATGTACTGCCACTTGAGGCTGGGAATGGGCACTACTAATTAAAAGTGTGCAAACATCTTTCCACAAATGCTCAACACCCGGCGTGAGTGTGATGCCTAATAAATCTTCCAGGAACCAATCATGGAACAATTCCATTTCGCGCTGCAATAATGCCGCGTCATATTCAGGCAAAGGGAATCCGGCAACATCAGTCGCGGACTGAATCAATAATAATTCATCCAGAGCACGGGTATATAAATCATCAGCTGAGGTATCATTTAACTGCTGCAGATACTGCTCATCACCCAGATCACTGAGCAACATATATCCAAGCGATAAGTCAGCAGCAACCACTTGCGGGACTTTTATGCCCTGGCTATACCAACTGTCGGCGATTTTAACAAAAGGCAGACTAGCCTCTTTTTCAGGAGGTGCATCCATCAGGATCCAGCTTTCTGTGCCACTGATTAGTCGAAAATAACGGCGAAAGCTGGCATCACCCGATACCGGTTCACATTGCCAGTCAGACGCCAGATCAATATCTGATGCAGCGCAAATCTCGACCACCCAGGCGCGTAACCCGGCCAATCGTTGTCCCATAACTTTAATCCTCTAGCATAGATGCGCCGTAATGTTTTATCATTCAGCGCTTTAGTGCGTATATTACTCGAAATAACGGTTTGGCGATAAACAAAATCGAAGCACATACTTCCGCTGTAGAATGGATAAGCTGGATGCCCTTTAAAAGACAATCTTCATATTTACTCACATTGGCAGTTGCTGCCGTTGTGTCGCCTTCCCTTTATGCAGCCCCGGCCGACTCCTGGCAATGTCAGACTTTAGCAAACGGTGAATGGCAATGTACCGGCTCAGACACTCCTGTAGCAGCTGACACTCCTGCTGTTAACGTTCCAAGCCGACCATTAAACACCTCAGCATCCGCTGACAGCAAAGAAAGTATTAATGTTTCTCCGGCTAGCTCTACTGCCCCAATAACCACTAATGTTGTTAAAACGACATCGAACAATGCATGGCAATGTACAGGCCTGGCAAACGGTGAATGGCAATGTGCAGAACCAAATTCCCAAAACTCCGGACAAACAGCACAAGTAAGCCAACCAAATTCTACCGGTCAAAATGCAGCTAATAACGTCCAAACAAGCAGTGTTACTCACTCTAACCAGTACATTGCAGCACAAGACCTGGACTGGCAAAAAGGAGAAGGTGGCCAGTGTGGTCGCTACATAGAACCTGAATATCCACAGGTAATCGCTGGTAAAGAAGAAATCACCATTAACGCAGACCAGTCACAAACAAAGATTGGCGAAGTTTCAACTTTATTAGGTGATATCCACGTACAGCAAGGTAACCGGAGTATCCACAGTGATAGGGCCACATTATACGAAGCAAATAATCTGGCTACATTACAAGGTAATGTTGTCTACCGAGAACCGGGACTATTAATTGTTAGTGATAACGCTCAAGCCAATATGTCTACGAAAGAAACCCGCTTCGAAGCCGCTCAGTATGTCATGCATCAGCAACATATTCGTGGAACCGCAGTAAGTATTACCCGTTTACCTGACACACGTATCGATCTTCAGGACACCTCGTATACTAAATGCCCTCCGGGTGATGAAAGCTGGAAAATCAATGCTGACGAAGTGATTCTGAACCCGGAAGAAGGCTTCGGCACCGCTAAGCATGCTACGCTTCGTATAGGTGACGTCCCGGTTTTTTACTATCCGTATTTCACGTTTCCTATCGATGACAAACGCCGTTCCGGATTCTTGTATCCAACTATAGGGTATTCCGATGGGGACGGCTTAGAACTGGCAACGCCCTACTATTTCAATATCGCTCCCAACATTGACGATACTTTGACACCTCATCTATACAGCAGCCGAGGCCTGTCATTAGATAATGAACTGCGATATATGAATGCCTACAGCCATAACGTATTGAGTACAGCTTTCCTTGCAGATGACCGCAAAGCTAACCGGGACCGTTGGTTAGTTGATGCACAGCACCGAGGTAACTTCAACGGTTGGCGCTCCAATGTTGATTACACACGCGTCAGTGATAACAATTACTTCAACGACTTGAATACCGGACTGACTGTAAATCGTCAGGATCACCTCGATCAGTTAGCAGAAGCGAGCTATTCTCAAAACAATTGGACACTTACAGCCAGAGCACATTCTTACCAGACCATAACTACGGCAACCCGTCCTTACAGGAAACTACCACAAGTTACTTTAAGTGGTAGCCAGTATGACTTGATTGAAAATACAGATACAGAACTCAGCTATCTTGCTGATTTCACATCGTTTGAGCGCGACAATGCCAACCTTACTGGTATTAACCGGGTAAACGGCCAGCGCGCGCATTTGCAGCCTTCTATCAGCTTGCCGTTCCGCTGGCCATGGGCGCACGTCACGCCCAAAGCAACTCTCTGGGCTTCCCAGTACAGCCTGGATGACCAGGTAAACGGGCAGCCTAGCAGCGTCAACCGCACAGTCGGCGTGTTTAGTGTCGACAGTGGTCTGAGCTTCGAGCGAACAGTCAATGACGCAGGCATGATCCAGACTCTGGAACCACGCCTGTTCGCTCTTTACGTACCTGAAGAGAACCAGGACGCTATTCCAAATTTTGATACCTCAGAATACAGCTTCACTTACAGCTCGCTGTTCAGGGAAAACCGCTTCAGTGGCTATGACAAAATTGGCGACGCTCAACAGGCAACTCTGGGCCTCAGCTCAGGATTTTATCGGGCTAACGGCAGTGAAGTAGCCCGAATGGGCATCGCACAGGCACATTACTTTGCAGACCGAAAAGTACAACTGGCTAGCACCACTGCTCCATCAACCAGTAATCGTTCCAATCTTGCTGTCGAAGCCAGCTGGAATGTCACAGATGCTTTTCGTATCAGCAATGACAGTGAACTGGACGCCAGTGACTACCGTTTAATCGAAAATAATCTTAAATTCAGTTACTCTCCAAGCATTAATAAAGTTATCAGCCTGAACTTCCGCGAAAGAGAAGACACACGGGAGCAGGCAGATCTGTCATTTATCTGGCCGGTCGCTAAACACTGGAGTGTTTTAGGACGCTGGCAAGAAGACATTCGGAACAAAACGACCCCTGAGGCACTCTTAGGTGCTGAATACTCCGACTGCTGTTGGAAAGTGCGCATTGCAGCCAGAGAGTATTTACCCAGCGGCAGTACTCAACGCGACAGCGGTATCTATTTGCAGTTTGTTCTTAAAGGGTTAGGCGCTTTCGGCCAAGGTGGCAGTGGCTTATTCAATAACATTACCGGTTTTGAAGAACGTGAAAAACAAAATGACTATTAAGTATATGGGCCCTTTGAGGGCTAAGCTCATCAAGCCAGCACTGGCAGCTATTGCGCTTAGCGCATCAGTTTCCGCCTTTGCAGCCACCTCTCTGGACCGAGTCATTGCTATCGTCAATGACGACATCATCATGCAAAGCGAGCTAACAGCCCGTGAAAACATAATCCTGAGACGTCTGGCCCGTAACAATTCCGCCCAACCTCCTGCTGAAGCATTACGCAAGCAAGTACTTAACCGCCTGATCATAGACCATGTACAGATGCAGTTAGCCGACGAACGCGGCATTCGGGTCAGTGATAATGAGCTTAACGCGGCACTAAACCGCATTGCCGGTCAATCTGGTCTGAGTTTGGCACAGTTTCGCGAAACCCTCATAGCTGAAGGTCAGGACTACGCAAAAGTACGTAATCAGATTCGTCAGGAACTACTTATCACTGAGACGCAACGTCAGTTGGTTAACAGCCGAATTAACGTATCTCAACAAGAAGTCGATAACTTTCTGTCTTCAGATCAGGGCAAACAGGCCGCTTCACAAAGATATAATTTGAGCCATATTCTGGTAGCTATTCCACCGCAGGCTGACGCTGCGAGTATTCAGCAAGCTGAAAAAACCGCCACCGAAATCAGTACTGAATTACAAAACGGTGCAGACTTTGCGGATTTAGCTCTGACTCGCTCTGCCGGCAACAATGCCCTGAAAGGCGGCCAGTTAGGTTGGAAAAAAGCGGCTGAACTGCCTCCCGCATTTGCCCAGGCTATCCAGCTACTAAATAAAGGCCAGGTAACTACACCTATTCGAACTCCTGGCGGCTTCCACATTCTAAAAGTGAACGATACCCAGCAAGGTAACGTGCAGATGGTTGAGCAGACTCAAGTGCGTCACATTCTGCTTAAACCAACCGAAATTCGCTCTAAAGCTCAAACATTACGGGAAATAAAATCTCTGTATAACCGTCTGGCGTTAGGCGAGCCATTCGCGGAGCTGGCTAAAGAATATAGTGATGATCCGGGTAGCGGGACTGAAGGCGGAGATCTGGGCTGGACCCAGTCAGGACAGATGGTACCTGAGTTCGAACAGGCCATGCAGAAGACACCAGTTGGTGAAGTGAGCATTCCATTTGAAACCCGCTTTGGTTGGCACATTCTTGAAGTAACCGATCGTCGCGAACAAGATATTGGCGAAGAAATGCTGGTTAATCAGGCCCGCGCCAGTATTCGTGAACGTAAGTACAACGAAGAATTACAAAACTGGTTACGGGAAATACGTGCCAGAGCTTATATTGAGCTGAAGTAATGCTGTTACCAACGTTCAAGCTAGCACTGACTCCGGGCGAACCTTCAGGTATCGGCCCGGATTTATGTATTCAGATAGCTCAGCAAGGCCACCAGCACCAGTTAATTGCTATCGCTGATCCTCAGATACTTGCTGAGCGTGCAAAGCTACTCAATTTACCTCTGGAAATACGTCTATACAACGACACTGAAGAAGCTCGAAGCACACCAGCTGGATGCTTATGGGTAGACCCTGTTAACTGTATGACTGAGGTACAGCCTGGCCAGTTAAATAAGCAAAACGCTGAATACGTTTTAGCTACCCTAACTCATGCAACCAAAGGCTGCCTGAGCAAAGAGTTCGATGCGATTATCACGGCTCCTGTTCATAAAGGGATTATCAACGATGCAGGTATTCCCTTTAGCGGCCACACTGAGTTTTTAGAAGCACTGACTGGCAGCGACAAAGTTGTTATGATGCTTGCCACTGAAGGGCTAAGAGTCGCGCTGGCTACTACTCACTTACCATTAGTTGATGTCCCTGGCGCTATTACAGCACCTTTATTGCATGAAGTTATTCAAGTGTTGCATCAGGATTTGCAACAACGCTTTGGTTTATCACACCCCCGCATTCTTGTTGCCGGATTAAACCCCCACGCAGGTGAAGGTGGCCACATGGGCCGGGAAGAGATAGATATAATAGAACCAGCCCTGGACGAGTTACGTGCACAAGGTATAAACCTTACCGGTCCACTACCTGCAGATACATTGTTCACGGACAAATATCTGCAAAACACAGATGCAGTGCTCGCTATGTATCACGATCAGGGGTTACCTGTTCTAAAATACAAAGGCTTTGGCAACGCCGTAAATATCACACTGGGCCTACCGATTATTCGTACATCTGTCGACCATGGCACTGCTTTAGACCTTGCCGGTAGCGGTAAAGCTGATACTGGTAGCTTACTTACAGCGATCGACTGCGCCGCAGAAATGGCCAGCCATAGTAATCAGAATCGCTGAACAAAGCGTTCAGCGATTCACAGATATATCCAACGGAAAGTAATTCATGAGTAAGAAACCTGTCGGCCATAAAGCCCGTAAACGCTTTGGTCAGAATTTCCTGCAGGATCAGGGCATAATACGCCGGATCATTCGCTCCATTGCTCCGCAGGAAAACCAGCATCTGGTAGAGATTGGACCTGGGCTTGGTGCAATTACTGAAGAATTACTGCCAGAATGTCAGCAACTGAATGTTGTTGAGCTAGACCGGGATCTGATTCCTGTTTTGCGTACTAAATTCTTCAGTTATGCAGACAAGTTCAACATTCACGAAGCCGATGCACTGAAGTTTGATTTCGCCTCGTTATACCAGGCACCACAACAACTACGTGTTGTTGGTAACCTGCCATACAACATATCTACACCACTGATCTTCCACTTGCTGACATATGCCGAGCAAATCGAAGACATGCATTTTATGTTACAGAAAGAGGTAGTAGACCGTTTAGCAGCTAAACCAGGTGACAGTGCCTATGGCCGCCTGGGTATTATGGCGCAATACTATTGCCACGTTGAACCCCTGTTCATCGTGCCACCGGAAGCTTTCGACCCAGCACCTAAAGTAGACTCGGCGATTGTCAGACTTGTACCATACAAAAAAGTCCCACACCCGGTACAGGATATTGGTAAACTGGAAGTGGTCGTCAGAACCGCTTTTGGTCAGCGCCGCAAAACCTTACGAAATAATCTGAAACCGCTGATCAGCGCCGATGATATTCAAGCTCTCGATATCGATCCGGGCCTTCGCCCTGAACGTCTCAGCTTGCAGGATTTTATCCGCATCAGTGATTTCATCAGCACAAAACAGAGCGATTAAGCAGATGATTGCCGCATTAGAACAAGAAAGTATCGCTATCAACGTTGAGACATCTTATCTTCCGGAGCAATCTGATCCTGATAAAAAGCGCTTTGTCTTTTCCTACCATATTACAATCACCAACCATGCGACTCAGCCGGTTCAGCTGCTTAATCGCCGCTGGTTAATTGTTGACGGGGACGAACAGGTTCAGGAAGTTAAAGGCGAAGGTGTTGTCGGTGAACAGCCAGTCATTGATCCAACTGAAAGCTACAGTTATACCAGCGGCACAGTATTAGCGACTAACGTTGGCAGCATGCAGGGGCATTATGAAATGAAGGCAGAAGACGGTCAGACGTTTAATGCCGAAATTGCGCCCTTCACTCTGGCACAGCCAAACGCTCTCCACTGATAAGTACTGCTATGACCAACTACGCAATTGGTGATATCCAGGGCTGTTTCGATGAACTGACGGAACTGTTAGAAGTCATTAACTTCGGCAATGATGATCAGTTATGGATCGCCGGTGACTTAGTAAACCGTGGCCCTAAGTCACTAGAAACATTACGTTTTCTTAAAACACTTGGTAACAGAGCTAAGATTGTACTCGGCAATCATGACCTGCATTTATTAGCGATCCACTATGGCACGACTACGCAGCGCCGTAGCGATACCTTTGATGAAATACTCAATGCACCAGACCGTAATGAACTAATGGACTGGCTACGCCAACAGCCTCTGTTAATCCATGATGCTGAACTGGAATACACAATGGTCCACGCGGGAATTCCACCTAACTGGTCGTTAAAAAAGGCCCGAAGCTACGCTCTTGAAGTTGAGCAGATACTGAAGAGCACCCTGGCTATCGAGTTCTTCCGTAATATGTATGGCAACAAACCCGACCGCTGGAAAAAATCAATCCAGGGTTGGGAACGCATTCGTATGATTACTAACTACTTTACGCGAATGCGGTTTTGCAGTGATAAAGGCAAGCTCGACTTCATAGCCAAAGGTTCTCTTAGCTGTCAGCCTGAAGGTTTTCTACCCTGGTTTGAACATCCGGGTAAAACCATAGACAAGCACCGTATCATATTTGGTCACTGGGCAGCACTAGAAGGCAAAGCTGACCATCACAACGTATTTGCACTCGATACAGGTTGCGTCTGGGGTAATACCCTTACAGCTATGCGTTTGGAAGACCAGCAACTATTCTGCGTTCCAAGCCGGAAACAACAGGAGTAAATCTATGGACACCTATCAGTGTATCAATATTGAACAGGCCGTTGCCCTGATTGAAGACGGCGCAACGATTGTCGACATTCGTGACCCGCAAAGCTTTGAAGCAGGACACATTCAGAACGCCAGCCGCCTTAGCAACGAAAACCTACACAGCTTTATTGCTGAAGCGGATATGGACCAGCCGGTCATTGTCTGCTGTTACCATGGCCACAGCAGCCAGTCTGCAGCACAATTACTCATTACTCAGGGTTTTGATCAGGTATACAGCCTGGATGGCGGCTATCAGCTCTGGCAGGCTAACAAACCGGAAATGTGCAGCGCACCGCAAACATAAGCATGCAAATCTATCTGGTAGGTGGCGCCGTCCGCGATAAACTCCTTGGTTACCCGATTTACGATCGTGACTGGGTCGTTGTGGGTGCATCTGCAGACATCATGCTACAAAAAGGCTTTAGCCAGGTAGGTCAGGACTTTCCGGTATTTATCCACAAGGACACCGGTGAAGAATACGCCCTGGCGCGTACAGAACGAAAGTCAGGCAAAGGTTATACAGGCTTTCAATACCACGCCAGCAAGGATGTCACACTAGAAGAAGATTTACTGCGACGAGACTTAACCATTAATGCCATGGCCGAAGACTCTAACGGCAAGATCATCGATCCTTTTCATGGCCAGCAGGATTTACAGCAGCGCATTCTGCGTCACGTATCCCCCGCTTTCGCTGAAGACCCACTCAGAGTCTTACGCGTTGCACGATTTGCGGCCCGTTACGCGCACCTGGGCTTTACACTTGCACCTGAAACACTGACCCTGATGCAACAGCTGGCAAACAGCGATGAACTCAGCTTTCTCACCCCTGAAAGAGTCTGGCAGGAAATGCAACGGGCCCTGGGTGAACAAACGCCACAAACCTTTATTCAGGTACTTGAAGACAGTCACGCTAACAGTAAGCTTTTCCCCGAATTAAACATTCAACCTGCACAGTTAACACTGTTAAACGCTAACGCTTCAGCTGAAGTTCGCTGCGCATTACTATTACTTAAGTGTGCTGGTAGTGCCGAATCAATAAAAGCCTTTAGTATACGTCAGAGACTGCCGAACACATTCAGGGATTTAGCCTTGCAGGTATTCCGTGGAGCAGCAGATATCATTAGTTATCCGCAACTGTCCGCACAACAGAAACTGCAATTAATTCTGGATCTTGACCTGATGAGAAGGCCTGAAAAGCTCTCAGCGATTTTTGAAGCGTGCAGGATTCTTAACGCGGCACCGGAATTGATCGCCGACCAAAAACTCCCTGAATTATTAACACAGTTGGCAAGCATTAAACCCAAAAAAATAATGGCTGAAGGTTTTAAAGGCAAAGCTTTAGGCGAAGCAATAAGAGCCAGACAACTGGAAGTTTGCCGACACCATTCAGACGCCTAGTTTTGACTGTTACAGATCAGCATCCAATCCTATCAGCGGACTTTCCATCACCGCAGCAACAGCGGTTAACAGCTCTCGTTCAACAATAGATATCCGGCCATCCTTTTGTGCGCAGCGAACTAATCCTTTCAGGTAGCGAGCTTTCAGCAAAGGCTCAGCCGCAGCCAATATACCGACTGCTTCACTGAATAAACTGAGCGGTTCTTCTTCGCACTGCTTCTGACTTAGCAAAGCACTGTTATAAAACCCTGCCGTATTAGTCGCCAGATTAAAGTTCCGCGCCAGCTCTTCATCTGTACTGCAAGAATCTCTGCCATGCCACACAAGCATCGATGCAACCCGCTGAAAAGCATGCATTCGCTCATCAACAGAGTAGACAGCGGCCTTTCTTTGACTGCCAATACCAAAATGACCATCGCAGTAATGGCTCAGTAATTTATATAAACACCATTCAAATAAATCAATTCTCTGATCCGCATGGATTAACTGCATTAACAAACGTTTATATACCCGATATTGCTTAGCCGACTGCTGTTTTAATGCTGGCATTGCAAGTAACACCCAGGGAAGATAAGCGCCGCGGGATAACCCTTTGGTCTTATTCTCAAGTACGCGCACCAACTCTGCTAAAACAGAATCACAACTGACAATCATCTGGTACTGCTTATTACGAAGCGCCTTGTCTGCAGACAATAGCAAGGACAACATTATAGCTCGGCATGCAACGCTATCCTGAGCGCTATCATAAAGCTCCTCAGGCAGCTCTTCTGCCCTGACATATTCGATGTCATCAATACTTACCAATCCAAATAGCGGCCCGCCAAAAACAAGATTGGCAACAAACTCCAGCTTTGCCTCTTTACGATCATCCCCAGATGACTCTTCCTGTTTATACGTATTCGCATCGCTCACAGCCTGTTGCCAGCGCACTTCAGAGAAACGCCCATCCCAACCGGGCTCTATGGCCAGAATCCGTTTCCTCAACGGTGGATGAGTCGCCATCCAGACCGCGGCAAGCCCTTCAATACTGGCAAAGAAAAAATGACTGGCTTCATGGCCACCCCTACTGTTGATACGGCTACTGGCTTTAATACTGCCTATCGCTTTTAATGCCCCGGCAATACCGGCCGGATTACGGGTAAACTTAACAGCAGCAGCATCGGCTAAATACTCTCGCTGACGGCCCACAGCAGACTTAATCAGACTGCCGCCCAAAGTACCTATCCAACCTATCAAAAATAGCCCTAAGCCTATGGGTTTACTTCTGCCAGAGGTACGGCTAAAAAGCAGGTCTCTGCCTATTTCACCAATACACATCAGCCCATGCAGAACAACAAGCAAGCGTATATTCAGGCGCATATCACCATTGAATATATGGCTCATTTCATGGGCCACCACACCCTGTAATTCATCACGGTCCAAATGATCAAGTGCCCCCTGGCTGACACAGATAACAGCATCCGTAATCTTTAACCCGGCAGCAAAAGCATTAATACCTCTCTCTTCCTGCATGATATATACAGGTGGCACAGGCACGCCCGCTGCTATCGACATCTCAGCAACAACGTTCAACAAACGCCGCTCCAGTAAATTATCAGTTTCGGTTAAAACAGGAGAAGCCCCCATAGATTCAGCAATAGCAGCGCCACCCCTGGAAACTTCCAGCCATTTCAACAGAGCTGTTACCAATAACCCTGCACAAATCCCCCCGGCAACCCAGCCCAGCCGTTCATAAGTAAAGGAATCTAACAAGTTAATTTGAGGGTCGTAATAACCGCCGTCATCAAACCATAGCCAGGTGATAACAAAGAGAGTAGTTAAACCGATTAACAGGAAAGTAACGCAGGCAAACAGGAAAATCAGCCAATAACTTCGCTTACTGGCTTGTGCCTGCGCTTCATAAAAATTCATCTCAGATCAGTATCAGAAACTGACCGATGGCGCTTGCTGGATTTGCTCTCTGTCAGCCATTTCCAACAGGCTGGCATCCGCTTTATGTCCAAAAACGCCGGCTAATAAAATCGGCGGAAAGCTTTGCTTATATTCATTATATTCAATAACCGCATCGTTAAATCCCTGACGGGCAAACGCAACACGATTTTCTGTTGAGGTTAATTCTTCACTCAGCTGCTGCATCTGAGCATCAGCTTTCAATTCGGGGTAATCCTCAACAACCAGATTAAACTTGCCCATAGCCGCCTGTAAACCAGATTCAGCAACACCTAACTGCTGAAGCGCTCCAGCGCTCTGTGCACTGGCCATAGCACTCTCCAGGCCTGCTCGCGCCTGATTACGGGCACTGATAACTGCTTCCAGCGTCTCACGCTCATGTTTAAGATAACCTTTAGCGGTTTCAACCAGATTAGGTATCAGGTCATAGCGACGCTTTAACTGTACATCAATTTGTGAAAAAGCATTTTGATGCCGGTTACGCAGACTCACCAGACTGTTATACACAGCAATGATGTAACCTATGATAATTACAGTCACAACAATGCTAATGATAGTTGTCAGTTCCAAAGCGTCACTCCTTAATAAACGGAATATTCCCTGATAATCAGTCAGCTGTTATTTCTGCAACTGAAATCTTTTGATCTTGCCAGCTAAAGTCTATCGCGACTAACGGCTGTTTTTCTTTATCAAAATCGCGCCATAAATCCTGATAAGTCTCTCCGGACTCAGGATGGCGTGCTTTCGTCGCCAACTCAGCTAAAGGCCTTAAAACAAAAGCATTAATCAACACTTCAGCACGCGGCAGCTGAATACCGGAAAAATCGCCTATCAGGTTATCGTAAGTAAGAATATCGATATCCAGTGTACGCCCCAGGCTGTCACTCTTACGACAACGTCCATGCTGATCTTCAATATCTTTAAGCACAGCATTCAACGCTGGCAGCTCAAGCTCAGTTAAGAATTCACCTACGAGATTATAAAACGGCGCACCATCAAAACCGACAGCATCACTTTCATAGACCGGCGACAAACGCAGTTCACTGAAAGTAGCGTTTAATGCATCCAGCCCGCCGCAAATATTATGCTCACGATCCTGATTACTGCCGATACTGACGAATACTTTTGCCATTAAAAACGTTCTCCACGCTCAATGATAATGCCTACATCTTCTGCCGCAGGAACGGCTCCCGGCTTACCTAACTGCAGCCGAACCCAGCGAACACCAAACTCATTCATCAGAATTTTGGTCACTTCTTCAGCCATGGTTTCAATCAGCTGAAACTCGCTATTGGCAATAAAATCGATCAAACGCTCTGAAATTGTCTTATAACACAGTGTATTATCAATATTTTCGCTAGCAGCCGCTGCCAAGATGTCAGATCCCATTTCAATATCCAGCACTACGCGCTGACGAATTTCACGTTCCCAGTCATAGATACCAATAACCGTTTCAATTTCCAGCTGTTTAATATAAACAATATCCATTACTACTTTGTAACCTGTTGATAAGTCGATTTAAAAAGCACTGCAAAGCAGCACATATTCTATTACCTGATACTTAACATAGCGCATCAGGATGTCAATACTGTTATACCGGCAGTCTATTACGTCTGCCCGACAGAAGCTTGCTTATTTCCGCCTTAAACCTATACATTCAAAACGCATTTATTTATTAACAAAGTAACTTTTTACAGGTCCGGCATCGTCAGCTTTTTATTTAAAACGCCTCATTGCCGACGGAAAACCTGTACTTAAAAACCTTTAAAGCAGAAAACTTAGCTAAAACTAATCGTTACCCATTTGTATCTTTACACAATTAGCGGTATATAAGATTAGATCTGACTATCGGTTCCTAACATGAACAGCCCTGATACAGCCATCAACATAGCAATTTTGCTGGCCGCCTATTTGCTGGGTTCCATTCCCACGGCAGTGATCGTCTGCCGTTATATGAACATCAACGACCCCCGTCAAAAAGGCTCCGGTAATCCTGGCGCCACTAATGTATTAAGAGTCGGTAATAAAGCGGCCGCAGTAATAACTCTGGCAGGTGACATGTGCAAAGGACTCATCGCAATCTGCGTTGCACAATTCATACTGCAAGATAATGCTATTGCCCCTTTATGGCTGGCACTCGCTGTACTCGCTGTACTTAGCGGTCATATATGGTCGGTGTTTCTGCAGTTTAAAGGCGGCAAAGGCGTCGCGACTACCGTGGGCGCCTGCCTGGCTCTGGACTGGCAGCTGGGTCTGGCCCAGGTAACATGCTGGTTGCTGCTAATCTGGCTGCTAAAAATATCAGCACTTGCAGCACTGGGCATGGCCTTACTAACCCCTTTATTTACCTGGCTACTCGTACCTCAATGGCTAACGCTAAGCTTACTGATATCCTGCATCCTGTTTGCCAGTCATCATCAGAATATCAGCCAGTTTCTCAAAAGAATAAGCGCTTATAAATAACTACTGGAAGCCTGTTTTAAAGCCCTGGCAATGTATCCAGCGGCCAACGTGGCTGCGCTAAAATTGTCAGATCACTCTTCTGGCCAGCCAATAAACGCTGAGCACCCGCAAAAGCAATCATTGCTCCGTTATCGGTACAAAAGCGTGGCCGGGCATAAAAAAGCTCAGCTTTTTCTTTCGCTACCATATCACCCAGTTTACGACGCAAACGTTGATTTGCACTGACACCGCCGGCAATCACTAATTGCTTAAAGCCTGTTTGTTGTAATGCCCTACGACACTTGATCGCCAGCGTCTCAACAACAGCCTCTTCGAACGCTGCAGCTACATCATATTTATCCTGCTCAGACAACTCACCTTCTACCCGCAGCTTGTTACTGGTGTTAAGTGTGAAGGTTTTTAATCCACTAAAGCTCATATCTAAACCAGGACGATCAGTCATAGGGCGCGGAAACCGAAAACGGCTGCGATCACCCAGTTCAGCCATCCGCGCAACCTCCGGGCCACCTGGATATGCTAGTCCAAGCATCTTGGCAGCTTTATCAAAAGCTTCTCCGGCTGCATCATCTAATGACTCACCCAGTAAACTATATTCACCAATCGCATCAACCCGAACGAGCTGAGTGTGCCCTCCGGACACCAATAACGCCACAAACGGAAACGCCGGAGGCGTATCTTCTAACATTGGCGCTAACAAATGCCCTTCCATATGATGCACACCAAGCGCCGGAATACCCCAGCCCAGAGCCATAGCTCTGCCTGTAGCAGCACCTACCATCAACGCACCAATAAGCCCGGGGCCGGCAGTATAGGCAACAGCATCTAACTGCTGTGGGGTTGTGTCTGCCTGCTGCAGAGTCTCACGCACTAGTGGTAATAACTTTCTGACGTGATCACGGGAAGCCAGTTCAGGTACGACACCACCATATTCAGCATGCATTGCCACCTGACTGTATAACGCATCACCTAATAAACCTTTATCGGTGTCGTAGATCGCTACGCCGGTTTCATCACATGAAGTTTCAATACCCAATACACGCATGCTGGCTTCCACAAGTTAAAAAATGCTAAAAAAATGCTTTTCAGACTAAAAAATATCAAATTCAGCCTGCTCTTATGCGGACTTTACTGTAAGATGCCGCGGACTTTGCCCAAGTGGCAGAAAAAGCGGCGCCATTATGCTTCAATTTAGAGAAGATTTCATCGCATTTAGCCTTTACAGTGCCATTGCATCAGAATAGAATGTTCGCCCTTATTGGCCAGCTGAGTCTAAACTCAGACTAATCAGATTAAATTTTTTAAGGAAGGTAAGGTATTAAATATGCCAGCAGTTAAAGTTAAAGAAAACGAGCCATTTGACGTAGCTCTGCGTCGTTTCAAGCGTTCTTGCGAAAAAGCAGGTGTTTTGGCTGAAGTGCGTCGTCGTGAATTTTACGAGAAGCCAACTTCCGTTCGTAAGCGTAAGGCTGCTGCTGCTGTAAAGCGCCACCTGAAAAAAGTTCAGCGCGAAAACCAGCGTCGCGTACGTCTGTACTAATCATTGACGGGTTCGTCGCCTGGCGACTAACTGATCAAATCAGGTCCTGAGCATTTGCTAATGACCTGATTATCCCATCGAACAGTCTAAAGAATTCTATCGGAGCTACTATGTCTGACCTGAAGCAACGCATCAGTGATGAGATGAAAACAGCAATGCGTGCTAAGGCAAAAGAACGCCTGACAACCATCCGAATGATTCTTGCCGAAATCAAGCGCATCGAAGTTGATGAGCGGATTACACCTGACGATACCCGTATTCTCGCCACGCTGGATAAAATGCAAAAGCAGCGTCGCGATTCGATCAGCCAGTTTGAAGCGGCTGACCGAAATGATTTGGCCGATATTGAGAAGCAGGAACTCGTTGTTATCAAAGAGTTTCTGCCTCAGGCACTTTCAGAAGCTGAACTTATCAGCATCATTGATCAGGCTGTCACTGACTCCCAGGCACAAAGTATGCAAGATATGGGTAAAGTAATGGCACTGGTTAAACCTCAGGTACAGGGCCGCGCCGATATGGGCCCCATTAGTCAACTGGTTAAAACCCGTCTGACATCCTGAGAATATATTGCCAGTATCAACTGGCAACTCAGCCATACTGACAAGCATTTCCTTAACCGCTAACATAACCGGTAATTGGTTACCCAGGCGAATGTCTTATGGCCGGAAAAATCCCGCAATCTTTTATTGATGACCTGCTTGCCCGCATTAACGTGCTGGATATTGTTGAGTCGCGGGTAAAACTCAAACGCACCGGCAAAAATTATTCTGGCCTGTGCCCTTTCCATAATGAAAAATCCCCTTCCTTCACCGTTAATAACGAAAAACAGTTCTATTACTGTTTTGGCTGCGGTGCTGGCGGTAACGCCTTGGGATTCATTATGGAGCATGACAGGCTTAGCTTCCCTGAAGCTGTGGAAGAGCTTGCCAAACTGGCCGGCGTTGAAGTTCCGCGCGATGAGTCCAGAGTCGACCATCAACGTGAATTACGTCGCAAAGATATCTTTGCCTTGCTAGAAGAAGCTTCCAGCTTTTATCAGGAACAATTAAAGCAACACAGTCAGAAAGCGAAAGCTGTAGAGTACCTGAAAGGACGCGGTTTAACCGGAAAAATTGCTGCCCTGTTCGGTATAGGTTATGCACCACCTGGCTGGGACAATCTCCTCAAAAAACTAAGCCAGACTGAAGCAGACAAGCCTCGCCTTGAACAGGCAGGAATGCTTATCCACAAGGAAGAGAGTGATCGCTATTACGACCGCTTCCGTGATCGCATTATGTTTCCAATCAAGGATATGCGCGGCAGAGTTATCGCTTTCGGCGGACGTGTACTAGGTGATGAAAAACCTAAATACCTTAACTCCCCAGAAACAGAGACCTTCCATAAAGGTCGCGAGCTTTACGGCCTGTATGAAGCCCGAAAATTCAATCAGCATCTCAACAAACTGATTATTGTCGAAGGCTATATGGATGTTGTAGGGCTGGCTCAATATGGCATTAGCTATGCCGTTGCTACACTTGGCACAGCCACTTCCGCACAACACCTCGAACGCCTTTTCAAAATGGTCGATGAAGTCATCTTCTGCTTTGACGGCGATCAGGCTGGCCGAAAAGCAGCAAGCCGGGCATTAGAAACCACCTTACCTGTCATTTCTGACGGCAAACAGGCACGCTTTCTCTTTCTGCCGGAAGGCGAAGACCCGGACAGCCTGGTACGCCAGGAAGGCACTGAGAAATTTGAAAAACGCCTGACTGAAGCTCTGCCATTATCAGACTTTTTCTTCCGCACCCTTGGAGAAGACGCAGACCTTAACAGTCTCGACGGCCGGGCCAGCTTTAGTAATCAGGCACTACCCATGATTCAGCTGATGCAACCAAGTATTTTGCAGCAAATGATGCAAGATAAAATAAGTGAGCTCACGGGTCTCAGTTTTGAACAGCTAAACAGCATCAGCAACCTCCAGGAAGCCACGAAAGCATCACCTCAGCCAACATATCAGACAACTGAATACGAACCTGCTTCAGACTACGACGACTATCCACAGCCAGAATACGATCAGGGCGGTGGTTATTACGACAATGATTACTCAGGCTATGGCGATGGTAACAGCCAGAAGAACAATGGCTTCAAGCGTAAGGGCAAATCAGGAAAGGGGAAGTTTAAAAACAAGAACTTTCGCCAGGAAAAGCCTGAATTCAGGCCGCCACAAGATCTGAATATACGCATTACACCAGCAAGCAGCGCTATATCAATTTTGTTACATGCACCGCACCTGGCTAATGGCTGTGAACTCAGTTTTCTGGCCAACAGCAATAGTCGAACGGAGCAACTACTCTTCAAGCTTGTCGAATACTTGCGCCAGACACCTGATGCGACACTTGGCATGCTATTTGTTGACTGGGAGTCCGAGACGGATCTGGCAGGCTATCTTGGTACGCTCAACGAGATATCCCACCTGGAACCGATTCAAAACACAGATAATGCACAAAATGTTTTGAGCGATTCCTTACAGCGTTTACAGGAACGCAGTATTGATCAGCAGATAGATGAACTAAAATCTCTCAATCAACGCTCGCCTGAAGATAATAAGCGCCTGAACCAACTGTTATTGCAACAACATAGCAGCAGAGCCAGCCGCTAAGCCCTTGAAGTATTAGGCATTACCCCCATCTATTTACTATGCTTAATCAATAACTCAGGTAAAGTCTTTCTGTTGCCTGAATTAAACAGCAAAAAGAGTAAACATTTTAACCACATTGGCACGATCCAACAGTGCTTATCAGTAGTATTTACAACGGTCTGTCGCTATAATGTCGGGCTAATTTTTCACTCTGTCATCATCATGAAGGGCACTTATGTCAGACACCTCCCAGCAGCAGTCACGCCTCAAGGAACTGATCGCACGCGGTAAGGAGCAAGGCTACCTTACATACGCCGAAGTCAATGACCACCTGCCAGAAGATATTGCCGATCCGGATCAGGTCGAAGACATTATTCGCATGATCAACGACATGGGCATCAAAGTATCTCAAGAAGCACCAGATGCCGATACCCTGCTGATGACCGAAGGCGATTCCGCGGAAGAAGCAGACGACGAAGCAGTTGCCGCACTGGCTGCAGTAGAATCCGATGCAGGCCGCACCACTGACCCTGTTCGTATGTATATGCGAGAAATGGGTACAGTTGAACTGCTGACTCGCCAGGGCGAAATAGAAATCGCTAAGCGCATCGAAGAAGGCCTCCGTGAAGTTATGGCTGGCCTGGCTGCGTTCCCTGGGTCAGTTGAAGCGATTCTCGGTGCTTACGACGCCACATTAGAAGAAGAAGGCCGACTGAGTGATATTTTCAGCGGTTATATCGATCCTGATGAAGGTAACGAGATTCCGACAGCGGCACCTCAGCCAGCAGCTGACAGCGATGACGATGACGAAGAAGAAAAAGAGCGCGGCCCAGACCCTGAAGAAGCAAAACGACGCTTTGACCTGGTTCGTAGCACTTACATTACGTATCTGAAAGCCGCAGAAAGCCAGGGGCGCGACAGCAAAGCCGCTTCTAAAGCCTTTAAAGAGCTTACCGACGCTTTCTCGCCTATTAAACTGTCACCTCGTTACTATGACATGCTGGTTGATAATGTGCGCAGCGCAATAGACCGTATTCGTCGTCAGGAACGTGCGATCATGCAGATCTGCACTCAGCGTGCAAAGATGCCTCGTCGTCAGTTTATAAAAGAATTCCCAGGCAATGAAACCAACCCAGAATGGCTTCAGAACCTGATTAATTCAGATAACGCTTTCGCGCCGGCTCTGAAGCGTCACGAAATCGAACTTAAGCGTGCTCAGAAGAAACTGATTCAGATCGAAGGCGAGCTCCACTTAACGCTGAACGAAATGAAAGACGTTAACCGTCGCATGTCGATTGGTGAAGCTCGTGCTCGTCGCGCTAAGAAAGAAATGGTTGAAGCAAACCTTCGTCTGGTAATTTCGATTGCCAAGAAGTATACCAACCGTGGCTTACAATTCCTGGATCTGATCCAGGAAGGCAACATCGGTTTGATGAAGGCAGTAGATAAATTTGAATACCGTCGCGGTTACAAATTCTCTACTTATGCAACATGGTGGATTCGACAAGCAATCACCCGCTCTATCGCTGACCAGGCACGTACAATTCGTATTCCTGTTCATATGATCGAGACTATCAACAAGCTAAACCGTATCTCTCGTCAGATGCTACAGGAAATGGGTCGTGAACCTACACCTGAAGAACTGGCTGAACGTATGGATATGCCTGAAGATAAGATCCGTAAAGTTCTGAAGATTGCTAAAGAGCCTATCTCTATGGAAACTCCAATTGGCGACGATGAAGATTCGAGCCTGGGTGATTTCATTGAAGATGTAACTATCGACTCTCCGGTAGACTCAGCCACAGGCGAAGGTCTTCGTGAAGCAACTAAAGAAGTTCTTGCCGGCCTGACAGCTCGTGAAGCCAAAGTTCTTCGTATGCGTTTCGGTATTAACATGAATACCGATCACACACTGGAAGAAGTAGGTAAGCAGTTTGATGTAACTCGTGAGCGTATTCGTCAGATCGAAGCGAAAGCACTTCGTAAGCTGCGCCACCCAAGCCGCTCTGATCATCTGCGCGGTTTCCTGGACGATCATTAAAAGTAGTTAAATCAAACTCTTGTGCCCATTTTACCTTGTGGTATTATGGGCACCCTCTTGTGGGGGCCTTTAGCTCAGTTGGTTAGAGCATCCGACTCATAATCGGCAGGTCCTGGGTTCGAGTCCCGGAAGGCCCACCATTTTTAACCCCACAGATTTTATTAAAGCATCCGACTCACTCTTTATAAACCCGCACAGGTCACGGGTTCGAGTCCCGGAAGGCCCACCATTTTTATCCCTACAGATTTTCTTTAGAGCATCCGACTCACTCTTTATAAACCCGCACAGGTCATGGATTCGAGTCCCGGAACGCCCACCATTTTTATCCCTACAAACTTTCTTTAGAGCATCCGACTCACTCTTTACTGATAAGACCATTCAGCTCCTAGCTCTAGTCACGGAAGACCCACTGCTTTCTAAGTAGTTAGTTGGTTTTAGTACCCGCAAGGCACTACATTTAAGGATAAACGAAATAGCTTAAGGAATAGAAAGACCTCCATGAACTCGCTAACTACATCATGCACTACGATCCCAAGCTAGATGGTTTGCGTGCTATCGCCGCAATCTTGGTTGTAGCATTTCATGCTAAAGTTCCTCAACTTAGCGGCGGCTTTCTTGGCGTAGATATTTTCTTCGTCCTGTCCGGATACCTCATAACAAAACTCCTTGTGGATGAAAGGCAGAAAACAAATCAGATCAACTACTGTCGCTTTTATACAAGACGATTGTGGCGGTTATATCCCGCTCTACTTTTATTGATAACAGTTTATGCTCTTCTTGCACCAATACTGTATCCACAATATAAAACTACACAACACTACCAAGATATTGTTTTATCGGGTCTTTATCTGGCAGATTACGCTCGGGCTTTTGATATTCCCCTTGAAGTGCTAAGCCATACCTGGAGCCTTTCAGTAGAAATGCACTTCTATTTACTATGGCCCCTCATTTTAGCCTTGATCTTAAAACTCCCTAAAGAACATATTAGACTCACTCTTTCTTTCATGTGGATTGCCGCGACTCTCTGGAGATGGCAAGAACACTATTGGCTTCAAGACTGGCGTGATATTTACGATAGAGCTGACACACATTGCAGCGGCCTGATATTTGGTGCATTGCTAACTACTATCAACCCCATCAAGAACAAACTCGTCACTATTATTGGCTTTATGCTAACCAGCTTGGCAATGGCTTATTTTCGCTGGCGTATGGAATCAACTACATTATTCGGATTCAGTCTCACTGAAATCGGCGCTGCCATGATCATTCTCGCCGCCCCTACATGGATGGGCAGCAGCATATTAGCGTGGCTCGGGAAAATGTCTTATGGACTTTATCTTTGGCACTACCCTGTAATACATATTATGAGAAACCTTGATGCCAGCTGGCAAACCTCATTAATAACAGCTCTATCGATTGGCATTGCGCTTGCTGCTATAAGTTATTATCTGATAGAACAGCCTATACTTAAGCGCCATAGAAAAAACTATCAGATGACGAAAACCTCAAATTAGGCCAGAAGCTCATAACTTCACTTACTCTGAGCCCATCCAGACTCTCAAGTCATCATGACTTTACGGTAACCATAAAGAAAAAACGCTCGAAGCCATGACTGCTTAAATTTTAAACTCATCGGGAAAACCTTTGGTGCGAACTACGCCTTCTAACGACGTTAATTCAACGCAATAAAATGCCTATTAAAGACTGGCCAATTAAATGTTCAATTCCGGGTTGTAGTTCAATCATATAGATGGCCTCTCAAAACACGCTCGATTGACGAATATCAAATGCATTTCATAACCGGAAAGTTACATTGAAGCATCACTACAATGTTGAATTAATACAAAGGAAAAACTATGAGCTGCTGCGGTTCCTGCGATGGACAAAACGATGAAAAACCAACCGAAAAAGAAACTGAGGAAAATAAAACTGAGGAAAATAAAACTGACACTCAGGACACTGAGTAAAGCATTCAGAACTGAAATTCTCCACACACGCTTGCTTCGCTAAACCTTCCATGAAGCAGGCGTTTTGCCTTTAACATCACATTAACAGCAACACCTTCCCTGACTAAGCCAGTACTTTGTCTGTCTAAAACTCATTCCTAATAGCTAAATAATCACTTCCAATAAAAAAGCCCGGTGGCTGACATCAGCGACCGGGCTCTTATCGAATAAATAGTTAGAAGTACTTAACCGTAAAGTTCCTGTTTAAAAGTCTCAACCTGCACCTGAAGCTCATTAAGAGTGTTGTGACGCAGGTTCAGATGACCAACCTTACGGTTAGGTCGCAGAGTTTTATTGTACTTATGTAGTTGTACGTTACTCATATCCACCATCTCATCGGTAGGATCACAGCCAAGAAGATTTACCATCGCAGAATAACCATCTGGCTCAGTTGTACCCAAACCAACAGAAGTAATCGCTCGCATATGATTTTCAAACTGTGTGCAAATACCGGCAATCTGAGTCCAGTGGCCACTGTTATGCACCCGTGGAGCTAACTCATTAACAATAAGCTTCCCTTCACTCACAAACAACTCAATTGCCAATACGCCAACATAATTTAGTTCGTTGAAAACGGCATCAGCAATCTCTTTAGCCTGAGCAGTCATTTCATCAGTCAGCTCGGGAGCCGGCGCAACAGAACTCAGCAGAATACCGCCGCTGTGATGATTCTCTGCCAACGGATAACAGCTGATATCTCCGTTCGGCGAACGGGCTGCAACCAGAGACACCTCACGCTCAAACTTCACAAAACCTTCAACAACAACTTCCGGCAAAACAGTATCGCTGCTTAGTAAATCAGTTAATTGCTGTGGATTTTCAATCAACCACTGGCCACGACCATCATAACCTTCTTCGCATGACTTGATCAGTACAGGAGCACCCATCTCATCAACGGCCGCCTGCAATTCTTCAGTACTATTAGCAACCCGGAAACTAGCTGTCGGAATGCCCAGATTATTCAGGAAGGTTTTCTCACGACCACGATGCTGGCAGACTTCGATCGCTTCTGGCTGAGGATAGACAGCACAGTGAGGTACAAGCGTTTTAAGTAATACCGTATCTACATGCTCACGCTCAACGGTAACTACATCAGGCTCACCCAATGCATTAAAAAGAGCATTACCTTTCATATCGTCGGTTAGATCAACAATATCACCCAACCCCTGCACACAGGTGGTATTCTCACCGGCACCGGCCAGAAAGGTAAATCGATACCCCATTGGCCAGCCAGCAAGCGCCATCATTCGCGCCAGCTGTCCGCAGCCTACTATTGCAATATGCATTAACACACCTCCAGTGGCACACTGTCAGTCTGATTCTTACGCCATGCCTGCAAACGCTCACTCAGGGCTTCATCCTGTAAAGCTAACATCTGCGCAGCCATCAAACCGGCGTTATAACCGCCAGCTTCACCGATCGCCTGACAGGCAACAGCCACGCCTTTAGGCATCTGTACCATAGACATCAGGCTATCCATACCTTTCATGTATTTACTGGCAACCGGTACAGCAATAACAGGTAAATGTGTCATTGCAGCAGCCATACCCGCAAGGTGAGCAGCACCGCCGGCACCGGCAATAATGACCTGAATACCGCGAGTATGCGCTTCGCTTGCAAACTGATGCAGACGGTCTGGTGTACGATGAGCAGAAACAACCTGAGTTTCAAACTCCACCCCAAGTTCCTTCAGGGGTATAGTTGCCAGCTCCATGGTCGGCCAGTCAGACCGTGATCCCATAATGATGCTTACTGTCACATTGCTCATCAATAAATACCTGCGTTCTCTTTGGCTTAAGCTGTAAGTTTACTTATTGCTGTCTGAAAATACTGCGCAGCCCATATTCAAAGAATATAGGCTGCAGCCAGAAAGCAGTAATAAAAAATTCTGATTGATGACGGGGAAAGCAGGCACACAGTGGCCGGAGCAACATTAAAATTCGTTCACAGCCTATATCTGGCACTGAAGAACATGCTCTGGATATGACGGCATACGGCCGCCCCGATCAGAGGCCGCTATGATACCAAAACTCGCTACAAAATAACTATATTCTTTCTGCACAGGACGCATAATGATAAGCGCTGCCGGCCCCACAATCCGGCAACGTACAAAATTTAACGCTTTACTTCAGCAATCACAAGATCATACAACTGCTGAGCTCCAAAGCTGGGTAGTACTTTACCATTCACAAAGAACGTTGGAGTCTTCTCAACATTCATCGCCTTAACATCTGCAGCTTCTTGCTTAAGTAAAGAAGTCACTGTAATTGCTTGAGCATCTTTTTCAGCCTTTTCAATATCCAGCCCGGCAAATTCTGCCGCCGCCCACGCCTTATTGATATCAGGCTGACCATGAACGGCCCATTCCGGCTGTCGTTTGAGCACTTCTTCCAGTACAGACTTAAAAAGCCCTTGCTTACGAGCAGCCTCTAAAATGCGCACTACCTCGTCAGATCCTTCATGGAAAGTGGTATAACGTAGCACCAGACGAATATCTTGTGGATATTCAGCCATGATCTTTTTCACAAAGGGATAAAATGCCCGACAAGCTTCACAGGCAGGATCAAAAAATTCGACGATAGTGACCTTGGCATCAGCAGGACCTAATACTGGCGAATAAGGGCGCTCCAACGAACCAGAATTTGCTACCACCTCAACGGAATTAATTTGACTTTTTTGCCACATATACCCTGCTAGCCCAAAGGCAAACACCACCAATACAGATGCAAAAACAACAATTTTAGAACGACTCATGATTTATTTTTCCTAAGAACCCGTAAAAGCAAACATGTAATTCCAACAAAGCTTACCAGTGCCAGATAAGGCAATGGCAAACCGCCGAGAATCGTCATAGAACTGCCACTACAGGATGTACCTGAACCGCAAGGTACAATCTCAGCCATAACGATACCCGCATACATGAGCGAATGATAAAGCGCAAAGGCAGCGCCGAGCAGGACAAGCGGTAAAGCATAAACCGCTGCCTTCGGATCAGATTTGAAGCTCCCGTGCCCCAATATAAACACAAGTGGAAACATACAAATTCGCTGATACCAACACAAAGTACAGGGCATCTGTCCCATTACTTCACCAATAAAAATCGCGCTAAAGGTTGCGACCAGCGCAACTAGCCAGGCCAAAAGTAAAAACCACCAGGCCTGCATTTCAGAAGAACTCTGAGACATTGTATTTCCCATTCAAAATACGCAGAAATCAGGTAGACAGATCCCCTACCAGAGAATAAACAAGCCGATTCTAAAGCCTGTAGTGGCTTCAGAGTCAAAAGGAAATCCATGATTAGGCATATATCATAATCTGTTATAGGATACCTCAGGCATTAAAATGCCGGATGTAATAAAAAGCTCACACCTCAAGGATAGAGTTTAAGTAACTCCTCTCAACATTAAGAGGTAATAATGCTTAAACAGACAGTCATCTTTCTGATCTGCTTACTGTGCTCTGCATTTGCAACAGCACAAAAAACCATTCAAATCGGCTTTAACAATGTCGACTCGTTTCCTTATTTTCTGGGTAAGGGTGAGCAACTTTCGTCACCCCCAGGCATCTCTGTTGATTTAATCAATCACGTATCAGCAGTGCTCAATCTGAATATTAATTACCAGCGTATGCCCGGCCAAAGGGTACTACAAAGCCTGAAAAGAGGAGATTTAGACGCAGCCTTTATCTTTTCATATAAAGAGTCACGCAGGGAGTTTGGCGTCTACCCAATGAACGACGGTAAAGTAGATACAACAAGGCGAATGGATACCCTCTCATACGTATTATATCGACCTGTAAGTAGCAAGCTCGAGTGGAATGGCAACAGCTTTGAAAAACTAACAGGAAGCCTTGCCGCTAAACTGAATTATTCAATCGTCGCTGATATCAAGAAAGCAGGTGTTGATGTAATTGAAGGCAGCAGTACATCACAACTATTTGAAATGCTAGACGCAGAACGTGTTGAAGGAGTCGTTGACCAGGAAGCCATTGCTGACGCTTATCTTCAAAAAACACAAAAGAAACATTTTGAAAAAGTTAAAATACCTCTCGCAGAAAAGCACTATTACCTTATTTTTAGCCATCAATTTGCCGTTCAGAACCCCTATCTTATTGATACCATATGGAATCAGGTTGCTGCATATAGAGACCAGATTTACCGCACTCGTATGCCTAGCTACTACGGTTATCTTGATACCACAAACTAAACTTTAGCTATCTGTTTACGATAAACACATAAACGCTGCATTTCATCGCTACCTGCAATAGTACCTACTTCGACATCATCCAATACAGCTCCAAAACGCTCAACAACTTTAATACTCGCTTTATTATCAGCTAAACAACGCCACTCTATCATCGAGACCTGAAACTCTCTTGAGAGATACTCAGTGAAAAACAGCATACAACGATTAATAATCCCCTGCCCCTGATAATCTTCTGCAATGAAGCAACCTAATTCGGCCCTGTTATCGATAACTGACTTAGCGCCAAAAATGCCACATAGCTGATTATTCACATAAACCTTATACCAGCCTGAAATGAGACCTGGTACAGCAACACGTAGTCGAATAAAGTCCTCCGTAGAGGCCAGATCACTAATTTTTTCAGCCCAGGCTAAATATTTAGAAAGATAAGCATGATTCCGTAGAATAAGCGTATGCAAGTCTTTAGCGTCAGCTAAGGAAAGCACAACCAAATTTATTTCATCATCAACTTTTAGCTCATTTGGAAAATTAAACCCCATAAGTCCTCCTTGTACATCCCTGAATAAAATCATTTCAGGTAAAATACTTATACACAGTCTATAGTCTCGTTAACTCAATACAATCAATCAGAAAGCTAAATAATGAAAGCATCCGCAGTCCATATTCTTGTTAAGACAAAGCCTGAAGCCGAAAAGATCTTACAACAACTAGAAAAAGGCGGGGACTTTGCAAAGCTCGCCAAAAAGTACTCCATTTGCCCTTCGGGAAAGCGTGGCGGGGACTTAGGCGAATTCAAAAAAGGTCAAATGGCTAAGCCATTCGATGATGTAGTTTTTAAGAAGCCGCTTCTAAAAATACACGGCCCGGTGAAAACAAAATTTGGCTTTCACCTGATTAAAACTATTTATCGCGACTAACTTTCAATCAACCGCTCCCACTGAGACACCTGCCAATACATAACGCACAGATGTCTCAACTTTATTCTTATACAGAAAATCTCACTTACACAATTTCTCAATACATCCTAGCTAACCTATATATTTCATCACCTTTTACCGCCACAAAATCCGTAACCCATCAATTTTCAGCCTAGTTAAAACTTCAATAACAAAATGTCTAAGGACTCCTAATCAAACAGCCTGTAGCGACCGATAACGGGCTTCTCCTTCGGACGACAGAGCTCTCATATTGCAACCTGGCAGAAGATCTTAAATAGGTATTATTAAACAGCTGGTGACCCGGCTTTCCGGCAGACGATAGAACCTGATACTGCAACATGGCAGGTCTTCTTGCACGAGTGAACTTGAACAACCGATGACCGAGCTTTTCTGCACACGATAGAGCCTGATACTGCAGCCTGGCAGGGTTTCTTAAACAGGTGACCTTGAGCAGCCGATGGCCGACCTTTTCTGCAGACGAAAAAAAAACCCTGCTACAACGTAGCAGGGTTTCTTAAATAGGTGCTTGGCGATGACCTACTCTCACATGGGGAATCCCCACACTACCATCGGCGCTAAGACGTTTCACTTCCGAGTTCGGTAAGGGATCGGGTGGTTCCATCTCGCTATGGTCGCCAAGCAAAAAACTGTAACAATAAAAATCCTGTATGCCTTCTTCAGGCTAATCCGAGTCTTAAGATGATGTACAAACTCTAATCCAACATGCTTTGCAGCAATGTATCTTCATCAATCACTTGATCCGTGTTGTGTAATCACACAACCAAACGCTTTTGGCGTTATATGGTCAAGCCTCACGAGCAATTAGTACTGGTTAGCTCAACGCCTCACAACGCTTACACACCCAGCCTATCAACGTCCTGGTCTTGAACGGCTCTTCAGGGGACTCAAGGTCCCAGTGAGATCTCATCTTGAAGGGGGCTTCCCGCTTAGATGCTTTCAGCGGTTATCCTGTCCGAACATAGCTACCGGGCAATGCCATTGGCATGACAACCCGAACACCAGAGGTTCGTTCACTCCGGTCCTCTCGTACTAGGAGCAACTCTTCTCAAATCTCAAACGTCCACGGCAGATAGGGACCGAACTGTCTCACGACGTTCTAAACCCAGCTCGCGTACCACTTTAAATGGCGAACAGCCATACCCTTGGGACCGGCTTCAGCCCCAGGATGTGATGAGCCGACATCGAGGTGCCAAACACCGCCGTCGATGTGAACTCTTGGGCGGTATCAGCCTGTTATCCCCGGAGTACCTTTTATCCGTTGAGCGATGGCCCTTCCATACAGAACCACCGGATCACTAAGACCTACTTTCGTACCTGCTCGACGTGTCAGTCTCGCAGTCAAGCGCGCTTATGCCTTTATACTCGATGCATGATTTCCGACCATGCTGAGCGCACCTTCGTACTCCTCCGTTACTCTTTAGGAGGAGACCGCCCCAGTCAAACTACCCACCACACAATGTCCGCGATCCCGATAAGGGACCTGCGTTAGAACCTCAATAGTACCAGGCTGGTATTTCAAGATTGGCTCCACTCGAACTAGCGTCCAAGTTTCAAAGCCTCCCAGCTATCCTACACAAGTAATATCAAAGTCCACTGCGAAGCTATAGTAAAGGTTCACGGGGTCTTTCCGTCTAGCCGCGGATATACGGCATCTTAACCGCAATTTCAATTTCACTGAGTCTCGGGTGGAGACAGTGTGGCCATCGTTACGCCATTCGTGCAGGTCGGAACTTACCCGACAAGGAATTTCGCTACCTTAGGACCGTTATAGTTACGGCCGCCGTTTACTTGGGCTTCGATCAAGAGCTTCGCCGAAGCTAACCCCATCAATTAACCTTCAAGCACCGGGCAGGCGTCACACCCTATACGTCCACTTTCGTGTTTGCAGAGTGCTGTGTTTTTAATAAACAGTCGCAGCCACCTAGTATCTTCGACCCCCAACAGCTTAGAGAGCAAGTCTCATCACCGTCAGGGGCGTACCTTCTCCCGAAGTTACGGTACCATTTTGCCTAGTTCCTTCACCCGAGTTCTCTCAAGCGCCTTGGTATTCTCTACCTGACCACCTGTGTCGGTTTGGGGTACGATTTCTTGTTATCTGAAGCTTAGAAGTTTTTCCTGGAAGCATGGCATCAACCACTTCGTCCAAAAGAGGACTCGTCATCGACTCTCAGCCTTAGGGAACCGGATTTTCCTAATTCCCCAGCCTACAGCCTTAAACACGGACAACCAACGCCGTGATGGCCTAGCCTTCTCCGTCACTCCATCGCAATAACAAGAAGTACAGGAATATTAACCTGTTTCCCATCGACTACGCCTTTCGGCCTCGCCTTAGGGGTCGACTCACCCTACCCTGATTAGCATTGGATAGGAACCCTTGGTCTTCCGGCGGGGAGGTTTTTCACCCCCCTTATCGTTACTCATGTCAGCATTCGCACTTCTGATACCTCCAGGATGCCTTACAGCTTTCCCTTCAACGGCTTACAGAACGCTCCTCTACCACGCAAACAAGTTGCGTCCGTAGCTTCGGTGTATGGTTTGAGCCCCGTTATATCTTCCGCGCAGGCCGACTCGACTAGTGAGCTATTACGCTTTCTTTAAAGGGTGGCTGCTTCTAAGCCAACCTCCTAGCTGTCTGAGCCTTCCCACATCGTTTCCCACTTAACCATAACTTTGGGACCTTAGCTGACGGTCTGGGTTGTTTCCCTTTCCACAACGGACGTTAGCACCCGCAGTGTGTCTCCCATAATTGCACTCTACGGTATTCGGAGTTTGCATCGGGTTGGTAAGTCGGGATGACCCCCTAGCCGAAACAGTGCTCTACCCCCGTAGGTGAGATATGAGGCGCTACCTAAATAGCTTTCGAGGAGAACCAGCTATCTCCGAGCTTGATTAGCCTTTCACTCCGATCCACAAGTCATCCGCTGGCTTTTCAACGACAGTCGGTTCGGTCCTCCAGTTGATGTTACTCAACCTTCAACCTGCCCATGGATAGATCGCTCGGTTTCGGGTCTAATCCCAGCAACTACACGCCCTATTAAGACTCGGTTTCCCTACGGCTCCCCTAAACGGTTAACCTTGCTACTGAAATTAAGTCGCTGACCCATTATACAAAAGGTACGCAGTCACGGAACAAGTCCGCTCCCACTGCTTGTACGTACACGGTTTCAGGTTCTATTTCACTCCCCTCACAGGGGTTCTTTTCGCCTTTCCCTCACGGTACTGGTTCACTATCGGTCAGTCAGGAGTATTTAGCCTTGGAGGATGGTCCCCCCATGTTCAGACAGGATATCACGTGTCCCGTCCTACTCGATTTCACTGTGTATAAGTTTTCGTATACGGGGCTATCACCCACTACGGCCGCACTTTCCAGAGCGTTCTACTAACTACAACACAGCTTAAGGGCTGGTCCCCGTTCGCTCGCCGCTACTAGGGGAATCTCGGTTGATTTCTTTTCCTTCGGGTACTTAGATGTTTCAGTTCCCCGAGTTCGCCTCTCAAGAGCTATGTATTCACTCAAGAGATACCCAGCTTACACTGGGTGGGTTTCCCCATTCGGAAATGTTTGGATCAAAGCCTGTTTACCGACTCCCCAAACCTTATCGCAGGTTACCACGTCCTTCATCGCCTCTGACTGCCAAGGCATCCACCGTGCACGCTTAGTCACTTGACCATATAACCCAAAAGGGTCTGATTCAAAGTGACTGATAAAACTTCATAGCCATCTACTTTATACAAAGTAAATAACGCTGAAGTAACGATACATTTACGCCGGATTAGCGCTTGTACATTTTTTACTTCTTAATTCTCGTTTTTTACAGGATTTAAATTGTTAAAGAGCGTTCTGTCTAAAAAAAGACAAAAGGTAATACACATGATTTTCATGTATTAGCTTTTGTATTCTCAAATACAAATCTTAAGTACTAACCACTCTCAAGGCATGAGAAATGGTGGAGCTATGCGGGATCGAACCGCAGACCTCCTGCGTGCAAAGCAGGCGCTCTCCCAGCTGAGCTATAGCCCCAGTACTTACTCTACAACTGATCAGATAATTCGTGTGAACGCTTGCTGAGAATCCGCTATCGTTTAAGGAGGTGATCCAGCCCCAGGTTCCCCTAGGGCTACCTTGTTACGACTTCACCCCAGTCATGAACCACACCGTGGTAACCGCCCTCCCGAAGGTTAAGCTAGCTACTTCTGGTGCAATCCACTCCCATGGTGTGACGGGCGGTGTGTACAAGGCCCGGGAACGTATTCACCGTGACATTCTGATTCACGATTACTAGCGATTCCGACTTCATGGAGTCGAGTTGCAGACTCCAATCCGGACTACGACCGGTTTTGTGAGATTAGCTCCCCCTCGCAGGATTGCAGCCCTCTGTACCGGCCATTGTAGCACGTGTGTAGCCCTACTCGTAAGGGCCATGATGACTTGACGTCGTCCCCACCTTCCTCCGGTTTGTCACCGGCAGTCTCCTTAGAGTTCCCACCCGAAGTGCTGGCAAATAAGGACAAGGGTTGCGCTCGTTACGGGACTTAACCCAACATTTCACAACACGAGCTGACGACAGCCATGCAGCACCTGTCACTGCGTTCCCGAAGGCACATCAGAATCTCTTCCGACTTCGCAGGATTTCAAGAGTAGGTAAGGTTCTTCGCGTTGCGTCGAATTAAACCACATGCTCCACCGCTTGTGCGGGCCCCCGTCAATTCATTTGAGTTTTAACCTTGCGGCCGTACTCCCCAGGCGGTCTACTTAGTGCGTTAGCTGCGCCACTAAGACATCAAGTGTCCCAACGGCTAGTAGACATCGTTTACGGCGTGGACTACCAGGGTATCTAATCCTGTTTGCTCCCCACGCTTTCGCACCTCAGTGTCAGTATCAGACCAGGTAGTCGCCTTCGCCACTGGTGTTCCTTCCTATATCTACGCATTTCACCGCTACACAGGAAATTCCACTACCCTCTTCTGTACTCTAGTTATCCAGTATCAGGTGCAGTTCCTAGGTTGAGCCCAGGGCTTTCACATCTGACTTAAATAACCACCTACGCGCGCTTTACGCCCAGTAATTCCGATTAACGCTCGGACCCTCCGTATTACCGCGGCTGCTGGCACGGAGTTAGCCGGTCCTTCTTCTGCAGTTAACGTCACAGCTAGCAGTTATTAACTACTAACCTTTCCTCACTGCTGAAAGTGCTTTACAACCCTAAGGCCTTCTTCACACACGCGGCATGGCTGCATCAGGCTTGCGCCCATTGTGCAATATTCCCCACTGCTGCCTCCCGTAGGAGTCTGGGCCGTGTCTCAGTCCCAGTGTGGCTGATCATCCTCTCAGACCAGCTACGGATCGTCGCCTTGGTAGGCCATTACCCCACCAACTAGCTAATCCGACGCACGCTCATCTAATAGCGCAAGGCCCGAAGGTCCCCTGCTTTCCCCCGTAGGGCGTATGCGGTATTAATCCAAATTTCTCTGGGCTATCCCCCACTACTAGGCAGATTCGTACGCGTTACTCACCCGTCCGCCGCTCGTCAGCGGGTAGCAAGCTACCCCTGTTACCGCTCGACTTGCATGTGTTAAGCCTGCCGCCAGCGTTCAATCTGAGCCATGATCAAACTCTTCAGTTTAATTTCGACACTGTAAACAGTGTCTTAAATCTAGCTCAAAGTTAAACTAACTTTGTAAATCTCATAAATGAATTCACTAGGTTGCTTATCTTTGATAAAGCTTTTGTGCTTCATCTCAACAAGCGCCCACACGAATTATCTGATCAAATTGTTAAAGAGCGTTGCTTAATCCGTCTCAGCAGTCGGTGTTGACCGTGGCTGCTGTCGTCTCAAGCGAGGTGCGTATTCTACTCAACACCCGGTGGAAGTCAACGCTTATTTTCAGAAGATTTTGAATCATTCCGCAGAATGTTTCAAAACCGGAAAAACAAGCTTTCGTTCCGGTCGAAGCATTTCACTCGAACTTCAAAACAAGCTGTTTATCAGTGAGTTACTTTGTTTCTCATTGTGTCTGCTGTCTGCGTTGCCGCTGTCTTGCGTCTCAATGTGGGGGCGTATTATAGGGACCAACTGAAAAGAGTCAACAGCCTTTTTAACAATAATTGTAATTAGTTTTTGCGCTGCAAAAACTCCGGCTTTTATAGCTAAGTTGATCGCTACATATACTGCTAACGACAGGCATAAAAAAACGCAGCTATATAAGCTGCGTTTTTTTGTAATGTTACCTGTCTTACACAGCACTACTGTAGTTTAGGAATAAATGATGCTTTTTCTTCCCTAGCTTCACCATAAAGTACTTTCCATGGAATGCATTTTCCTTACTAAAAATAGCATCTGCGTTTGCATTATCGTCCATCCCTACAGCTTTACCATTTACAATCACCGCACTCCGCTGCAAGGCATCTTTAATCTGCTTCCCAGTTCCCATACCAACTTCCGCCAACCGCTGAGTGATCAATTCAAAAGCCATCACTTCTTCCAAACTAGATGAAGGCAATCCATCTTGAGCTAATTGCACAAACTCTTCTTGAGTCAGATCAGACAGATCACCACTAAATAAAGCATCGGTAATACGTTTGGCTGCAATCAATCCTGCTTCACCATGAACAAGCCGCGTCACTTCTTCAGCCAAAATGCCTTGCGCCTGTGGACGACCCTGGGCAGCCGCATCTTCCGCTTCAATACGATCAATATCTTCAACTGCTAAGAAAGTGAAGTATTTAAGGAAGCGGTAAGCATCAGCATCTGCTGTCTGCAGCCAGAACTGATAGAAAGCATAAGGAGAGGTTTTATTAGCTGATAACCAGATAGTACCGCTTTCAGTTTTACCAAACTTAGTACCGTCTGACTTAGTTATCAGAGGCAGGGTCAAACCATAGGCTTTATTACCATTCATTCGACGGGTTAATTCAGTACCACCGGTAATGTTACCCCACTGATCAGAACCACCTATCTGTAACGTACAGCTGTGAGACTTATTCAACTGTTGAAAATCATAGGACTGCAGAATCATATAGGTGAACTCAGTAAAGGAGATGCCTTCGCCTTCACGATCTATACGCTGCTTAACTGACTCTTTAGCAATCATCTGATTAACAGAGAAATGCTTACCGACATCCCGCAGGAATGTCAGAATGTCCATATCTTTAGTCCAGTCCAGGTTATTCACAACTTCAGCCGGGTTCTGCGCAGAATCGAAATCGATAAACTGGCTTACTTGGGCTTTTAGCTTTTCGACCCAGTTACCTACTGTCTGATCATCATTCAATTTACGTTCCTGAGCTTTAAAGCTTGGATCGCCAATCAAACCTGTTGCGCCACCGACCAACGCCAGCGGCTTATGTCCAGCCTGCTGAAAGCGTTTAAGTGCTAATAAAGGAACAAGACTACCAATATGCAGACTATCTGCAGTTGGATCGAAGCCGCAATAAAGCGTAACAGAACCTTCTGCCAGGTGCTTTTCCAGCTCATCTTCGCTGGTCATCTGCGCAATTAGGCCTCGCGCATTTAGATCCTGTAACAACGTTTTTTCTGTCATTGCCGCTTTCTTCCGGTTGCATTAGATAAATTTAGGGCGGCTATTTTACCTCAGGTTTCGTTGCAGACAACTTAATTCCCGTCATAAATTCCCCAAACCCGTAGAATTATGACTAAAAGACGAACTTTTTCACCAATATGGAATCCGAGGTTTAGCCAATATGCATTTCATTAGATATACTACCGGCAGACTGCGTTATATAAGGGGAGCATGGGACTTTGAGTACAGTTCAACACATTGCTAAGTTTTTTCCTACCACACATTTGGCTGCCGCTGCCATTTGTACTCTGGTCATCGGCACGACACTGGTTTTACTACCAGAGAGTAATGCTCAACAGACACAATCACTACCGGTAACTATTAACGAAGATACCGCCAGTGCTGTTACTGATATCCTAGAAGATAACGACATTGCCGTTAACGCAACTCAGACTGAACTTCAGTTAGCTCTGGTTGAAACTGCAACAACGCCTCCAGCTGCTGGTTCAGCAGATATCGAACAACTTTCCGACGACGCTGATAAACCTGTGCGCATGGTCGTTGAGAATATTCCACTTGAAGATGAATGGAAGGACTTCAAAGTCAGCAATGGTGACAGCCTTTCTGGTATTTTTCTCAAAGCGGGCCTGACAGCTACTGATGTTTACCGAGTAACTAACGCTGTTAAAGACACCAAAGCGCTGACACGTATATATCCAGGCCAAACACTTAGCTTCCTGATTAAAAATGACCAGCTTGTTCAACTGCGTCATATTAAGAGTCAGTTAGATACTGCTGTCATCAGTAAAACCGAAGACAGCTATATCCTTGAAGAACATACCCGCAAACCTGAAACACTTCAGCGTTTTGTAAACGGTACAATTAACAACTCCCTGTTTCTTGATGCTCAACAGGCAGGTCTCTCTAACCGTATGATTATGGAACTGGCCGCTATTTTTGGCTGGGACATCGACTTTGCATTGGATATCCGTAAAGGTGATTCATTCAACATTGTTTATGAAGAGAAATTCCTCGACGGTAAGATGATTGGCGAAGGCAACATACTATCTGCTCAGTTCACTAACCGTGGCGACACTTTTACTGCCCTGCGTTTTACTGACAGCAAAGGCAAGAGCAGCTATTACACCCCAGACGGTAAAAGTATGCGAAAGGCCTTTTTACGTACGCCTATTGATTTTGCACGCATCAGCTCCCGCTTTAATTTAAAGCGTAAGCATCCCGTACTGAAAACCACCCGCCCACACCGCGGTACCGATTATGCTGCACGTACAGGCACACCAATTAAGTCCTCCGGTGACGGTAAGATAATCTGGCGTGGCAAAAAGGGTGGTTATGGTAATGCTGTAATTGTTCAGCATGGCGGTAACATCACAACTTTATATGCGCATATGTCGAAATTCAAAAAAGGCCAGCGAGTAGGCAAACGGGTTAAGCAAGGTCAGGTTATTGGCTACGTAGGATCAACCGGTTTATCTTCTGGCCCACACCTGCATTATGAATTCCGTGTAAACGGCGTACATAAGAACTCCCAGACAGTTAAATTACCGCAAGCCAATCCGGTCCCTAAATCGGAGCGCAAGCTATTTAACAAAGTCGCAGCAGACGTTGTCGCTAAACTGGAAAGCTATAAAGCAACCCAGCTGGCATCTACAGCAAACTAAGTTTTAGCTAACATCATCAGGTATAAGCTATGCCGGCACCCGTTTATATTGGTTTAATGTCCGGCACCAGCTTAGATGGTATCGATGCTGTTGCTGTTCGCTTTGATCCTCAATTCCAGCTTATTGGTTGCCATAGCGAACAGCTCCCAGAATTTTTAAATCAACAAATCCGCAGTTTACTTGCTCCCGGCGATAATGAAATCGACCGCCTTGGCATACTGGATCTCGAACTGGGAAAAGCCTTTGCAACAGCAACGAACAACCTGTTAGCTACATGTCATCTCGATAAATCTGACGTACATGCAATTGGCAGTCACGGCCAGACTATTCGCCATCGCCCGGAACACAACTTCACCCTGCAAAGTGGCGACCCCAATACCATAACAGAACACACCGGTATAATGACTGTCGCTGATTTCAGGCGCAGGGACATGGCTGCCGGCGGCCAGGGAGCACCTCTGGTTCCTGCTTTTCATAACGCGTTGTTCCGTAGCAGCAAAACCAATCGAGTGATTGTTAACATAGGCGGCATGGCCAACCTGACCATTTTACCCGCGGACCCTCAAGCAGATGTTCTTGGCTACGATACCGGGCCAGGCAATGTCTTACTCGATAGCTGGATAAAAGAACACCAGCAGCTTAACTATGATAAAAACGGTGATTGGGCAGCGCAGGGAACAATAATTCCACAACTTCTTGAACAAATGCTATCACTGCCTTTTTTCCATGAAGCACCTCCTAAAAGCACCGGCCGTGAGCAGTTTAATCTTTTATGGATTCAACGCATGCTGACCCTGCTTGATCAGGCGCCAAACAATACTGATATACAGACGACGCTTGCCGAACTGACTGCCACCAGCATCGCGCTTGCAATTAAGTCTCACAATCTGGATAAAGCTGAAGTGTATCTCTGTGGCGGTGGTAGTCATAACCAGTATTTATTACAGAGAATTCAGGCGCTTTTACCCGGCTTTACTGTCGGTACAACAACTGAATTGGATCTTCACCCCGATTGGGTTGAAGCGGTAGCTTTTGCATGGCTAGCAAAACAAACGCTGGATAACATGCCTGGCAATATGCCTGCAGTTACCGGTGCATCAGGCTATCGTATATTAGGCTCCGTCTATCCAGTCTGATAAAACAGGCGATTAAACAGACAAAAAAAACAGCGAACTAAGTCGCGGTTTTTTTTGGAATTCACAGAAGCATATCAGATCGAAAAAGATGACCCACAGCCACAGGTAGTCGTTGCATTTGGATTATTAATTACAAACTGAGAACCCGCTAAACCTTCTTTATAGTCTACTTCAGCACCAGCCAGATACTGGAAGCTCATCGAATCAACAACCATAGTTACGCCATCATTTATGATTGCCGTATCATCTTCAGCCATTGCATCATCAAACGTAAAACCATAAGAGAATCCAGCACAGCCGCCACCGGTAATGTACACGCGCAGTTTCAGGTCGTCATTTTGCTCTTCCTGAATAAGGCTTTTCACCTTAGATGCCGCCGAATCAGTGAAAGCCATTGTTGGTTCCTGATACATTGATTCTGACATAACTACCCCACCCTCTTACTTTCACAGATCTGATTACAGACCTTTCTAATCTGACCGGCATTATCCGCTTAACCCAGTAAAGAGGTCAAGTATTTTCACTGACCTCAGACTTACTGGCACAAACCCTTTATCTATTATGGCATCATTCCAACAGCGCGCAGACCTTCATCTTCCGCGATACCAAACATGATGTTCATATTCTGAATAGCCTGACCTGCTGCGCCTTTTACAAGGTTATCAATGGCAGACAGCACAACAACAGTGTCATCATTCTGCGGACGGAACACACTGATCCGGCAAATATTTGCGCCCTTAACACTGCGCGTTTCCGGATGGCTACCCGCCGGCATCACATCAACGAAAGGCTCGTTGGCATAACGCTCCTCAAACAGCTCCTGCAAACCATCAACAGGGTCTTTCAGGGTGCCGTATAGCGTTGCATGAATACCACGAATCATTGGCGTCAGGTGTGGTACAAATGTCAAACCAACCGGACGGCCTGCAGCTTCACTCAGCTGCTGTTTAATTTCTGGTAAGTGGCGGTGACCCGACACTCCGTATGCTTTCATGCTTTCGCTGGTTTCACACATCAGTGCACCAACACTTGCACCTCGACCTGCACCACTGACACCAGACTTACAGTCGGCAATCAGACGGCGATGATCAATCAACTTGTTTTCAATCAATGGCAGATACCCCAGCTGAGCCGCTGTTGGGTAACAACCCGGGCAGGCAATCAGCTGAGCAGATTTAATCGCTTCACGATTTACTTCAGGCAAACCATACACAGCCATAGCAGCCGCTTCAGGAGACGTGTGCTCCATTCCGTACCACTGCGACCAAAGCTCAAGATCCTTAATCCGGAAATCCGCACCCAGATCAATCACTTTCACACCGTTAGCCATCAGCTCCGGCGCCATTTTCATTGCTACACCGTGCGGCGTCGCGAAGAAAACCACATCACACTGACTCAGTGTCGATACGTCCGGCACAGAAAAGCGTAAATCATAGTGACCACGCAGGTTCGGGTACATATCATCAACGCGAACACCTTCTTCAGATCGGGAAGTAATAACTTCAACTTTTACCTGAGAATGGTTCGCCAATAATCTAAGCAACTCTACACCGGTGTAACCGGTGCCGCCGACAATACCTACTTTTACCACTTTAGCCTCACAATACACGTCACGGTTTGATACAGTGTTACATGATACAAACCCTCGCTAACCTTTACTATCGTATAATGCTGAAAAACATTTTTTCCTTCGAACATTTTCGCCACCGGCTTGCTCATGCCGAAGCCCTCCCGCAACTCGTATTGCTGGGGATCTTTTCCGGCCTAGTCACCGGCATGCTGATTCTGGCATTTCGCCTGGCAATCGAGCTACCGCTTTCTGAGTGGCTACCCGGCGGCAATACTGAGAATTTTGAAGATCTGCCCCGCTGGCTACATTTCGCCCTGCCGGTACTCGGCTCAATAATACTCGCCGGTATTTTTTACAAACTGGCGCCAGCAACCCGCAAAGTCGGCATTGTCCATGTAATGGAGCGGCTGACTTATCATCAGGGACATCTGCCTGCAAAGAACATGTGGTTACAGTTTGTATCTGCCTCTGTCGCAATTCTCAGCGGTCATTCTGTCGGCCGCGAAGGTCCGGCAGCACATCTTGGAGCAGCCTGCAGCAGTTTGTTAGGGCAAGTACTGCATTTACCTAATAACTCTTTACGCCTATTAGTTGGCTGCGGCGTTGCAGCGGCAATTTCCGCTGCTTTCAACACGCCTTTGGCCGGCGTTATTTTTGCGATGGAGGTTATTCTGCTGGAGTACACAGTTATCGGTTTTACCCCTGTACTGGTCTCATCAGTGACAGCTGCTCTGCTGGTAAAATCAGTGTACGGACATGACGCAGACTTCAACATTCCGGCATTACAAATCCAGTCACTAAACGAAATCCCACTGGTGATTCTGCTCGGATTTATCATCGCTCTGGTCGCTGCCGGTTTTATGCGTTTGATGTTATATAGCCAAAAGAGTGCTGCATGGCCAATGACCTCGCGACTATTACTCGCTGGCGTATTAACTGGCCTGGCAGCACTGTTTTATCCACAGGTAATGGGCATCGGCTATGACACGATAAGCGAAACATTGCAGGGGAACTTTACCTTAGCATTATTGCTCGGCATGCTGATTACTAAGTGCTTACTTACGCCAATTGTATTAGGTCTCGGCATTCCCGGCGGCTTAATAGGCCCAACCTTTTTTATCGGTGCTATTACTGGTGCTGCTTTCGCATTGCTCACTGCAGGTATGACTGGCCCGGAACATTCTGAAGTAGGCCTGTATGCAATGCTGGGTATGGGGGCAATGATGGGAGCTGTGCTTAACGCACCGTTAGCAGCCTTAATTGCCCTACTGGAATTAACAGCTAATCCGAATATTATCTTCCCCGGCATGCTGGCTATCGTGGTTGCAACTACAACTGTTCGTTATGTCTTTAAACTACCCTCTATATTCCTGGCGACCTTACAGAATCAGGGTTTAGATTACCGGCACGAACCTCTTAGTCTTGCACTCTCCCGCATAGGTGTGAGCAGCGTCTTACAAAGCACCGTTCAGCTATCTATTAACTGCAACCTAACAGCCGCTAAAAATGCTTTGCAGGAAAAACCCCAATGGCTGTTACTCGGTAATGACTCACCTGACAGCATTCTACTTCCTGCAGACCTAGAAGCTTATATCCACGAACATTCTGAAGAGACCGGTCAAGATATAGACCTAATGGAAATTCCTGCTTTACGTAAAGATGTCGCCGCTCTAAGCATTAAAGCTAGCCTAAAAGAAGCATTAGATAAAATGAATCATGACCAGCTTGATGCTCTCTATGTTTGCAATATTAATCAGCAAATTTCAGGCATCATCACCCGTGAACAGATAGAGCATATCTATACGCAGAAACTGCACAACTGATAATCGACATCAGCCCTTTTAATGACATTTTACAAGCAGTCCGCCTGAACATCATTACATAACTGGAGTATCATGCCTGCTGCTTCAGATATGTAATCATCAGTCACAGGAAACCCCATGAATAGCCGCGCTTCCGATCCCCGCCTGCAAGGGCTTTACGGTATTACCGACAGTCAACTTATGCCTAACCTGAATAGCATGCTTTTTCAGGTAGAAGCAGCATTACGGGGCGGTTGCGGCATAATTCAGTATCGCGATAAATCAACAGGCGCAAAACAGCGCCAACAGCAAGCTGCAGCCCTGTTAGATCTTTGCCATCAGTATGACAGTCTGCTACTGATCAACGATGACATTGAGCTGGCACAAGCAATTTCAGCAGATGGTGTGCATCTTGGGCAAGGTGATGGTAACCATGCTGACACCCGCAATATTCTCGGTCCGAATGCCATTATAGGCATTACCTGTCACGACGATTTACAGCTTGCAGAACAGGCATGCAGCTATGATGCAGACTACGTTGCCTTTGGTGCTTTCTTTGCGTCAAAGACTAAACCGAATGCTAAACCTGCGCCAATGCACCTTCTTCATGACGCAAAGCAAAACCTCCCTGTTCCGGTAGTAGCGATAGGCGGTATTACTGTGGATAATGCACATCAGATCATTAACGCCGGAGCGGATATGCTAGCTGTAGTACATAGTTTATTCAGCGCTGAAGACATAACCGCCCGGGCACAAAGCTTTCAACAGCTTTTTCGTTAAAACGACTTAACAGACGATCCGTAACGGTTAGCCCGGTTACGGGTCTGAGATTCCATATATAACAGGCCCTACCCCAGGTAAGGCATCCGAATAGAGAAACAGATATGTCACGCTCAGAATCCCTGTTCCAGGCAGCTCAAAACCACATCCCAGGCGGTGTAAACTCACCGGTACGTGCTTTTAAAGGTGTCGGCGGCACACCTATTTTCTTCAAGCGTGGTGAAGGTGCTTACCTGTTTGACGAAGACGACAAGCAATATATCGATTACGTTGGCTCATGGGGCCCAATGATTCTGGGACATGCCAACCCGGACGTATTGAATGCCGTACGCGGTATGATCGACAGTGGTCTGGGCTTTGGTGCGCCAACTGCTATCGAAATTGATATGGCGGATAAAGTCTGTGAAATGATGCCGGGTATGGACCTGGTACGAATGGTTAACTCCGGCACCGAAGCGACTATGAGCGCGATTCGTCTGGCCCGGGGTTATACCGGCCGTGACAAAATCGTTAAGTTCGAAGGCTGCTACCATGGCCACTCTGACTCCCTGCTGGTTAAAGCAGGTTCTGGTGCGTTGACACTGGGCGAACCAAACTCTCCGGGCGTACCAGCAGCACTGGCTGAACACACTATTACGCTGACATACAACGATATCGACAATGTTCGTGAAGCCTTCGCTGCTGCCGGTGATCAGATTGCCTGCATCATTGTTGAGCCGGTTGCCGGTAACATGAACTGCATTCCACCAGTTGACGGCTTCCTGCAAGGCCTGCGCGATGTATGCGACGAACATGGCACAGTCCTGATTCTTGATGAAGTAATGACCGGATTCCGGGTTTCACTGACCGGTGCTCAGGGCTATTACGGTGTTACTCCAGACCTGACAACCATGGGTAAAGTTATCGGCGGCGGTCTGCCAGTGGGTGCCTTTGGCGGTAAACGTGAAATCATGGAACAGATTGCTCCACTTGGCCCGGTTTATCAGGCAGGTACTTTGTCTGGCAACCCTATCGCCATGGCAGCTGGCCTGACCATGCTAAACGCGTTACAGGAAGAAGGCTTCCATGAGCGTCTTTCAGCCAAAACAGAACTACTGGCTGAAGGCCTGGAAAGCATGGCCCTTCGCCATAACGTACCTTTCACTACGAATTACGTGGGCGGAATGTTTGGTCTGTTCTTCACTGAGCAGGAAAGTGTTTCCTGCTTTGCGGATGTCATGAAGTGCGATACTGACAAATTCAACCGCTTCTTCCACGGCATGCTGGAAGAAGGTATCTACCTGGCACCTTCAGCTTTCGAAGCCGGTTTCTTATCAGCGGCGCACAGCGAAGCTGATATCGAAGCGACAATCGAAGCTGCCGGCCGCGTTTTCGCTAAGCTATAAAAAAATGACTTCTGTTGCATTATTGCTATTGGCTATTAGCAGCGGGTATTCATCGGTCTGGCAACATCGTCAGACCAGTGATGACGATGCTGAAATTAACCATAAAGTTCTGGCTCTCTGTAGTTTATTTATTGCGCTTTCCGCTATTGCGCAGCTATTGATAAACAACCAGAACGGAGACCTTTATACACTGCGTCAAATGCTGGAAAACCTTGCTTATTTTGCTGCTATACCTCTGTTAGCAACAGCAGCAATTGCAACCAGTATGCGCAAGGTATGGTCAAAGCCAGCCTGGGGGCGCTGGCTGATTGGCTTATTTGCATTCTTCGAATTACTGCGACGCATGCAATACGGTGAACAATACGCTCAGTTTATTGCCGCTGCCGCTGCCGCCTTGCTGATTTTTGCAGCTGTTCGTCAAGACCAGCCTCATAACCGTCCAATGTTATGGTCTGGCAGCATTCTTATAGCAGCTGGCTTAACTCTGTTTAGTCAGGGAGCGTTGCTGACAGGTATGCAAAGCACAATATTTTTCAGTGCCTGCCTCACCGCTGGTCTGCCATTATTTGTTATGGGTAACCGCCGCGTATAACCTGCTAATCATTAGACATCAGCAATAAAAAAGGAGGATCTATGATCCTCCTTTTTTATTGCTTCAGAAACTAACCTTTACGCCCGCCAGCAATTTTATTGCACAGCCCCTGTGGCACCAGAATCCAGGCATTCGCCTGACCATCCCGGGTTGAATGTCCAGAGCAACTCAACCCATTGGAACGGCAATCGTTTTCTCCAGCCTTAGCAATACCGTAACATTTTTCGTAATTAGCCCTGTTACCGGTACTGGCAGCCTTCTGCGTATCTTTACTGCCCGACTGTACAGGCTGCGTTACAGCTGTCTGACTGCCCTACCGGGCCTCGACAGTTGCGCAACCCTGAAGTGCAACTGCAGAGAGTAATGCCAAGGCGAGTTTATTTTTATCTTTCATAATCCTGACTCCTGTTGAATATTCAGTCTGATGGCAAGTAACCTCAGCCGGACTGATTAGAAAAAACATCTGCAGTTAAGCAGTATTGATATGTCTCCTGAACGGAGAAGTCCGCGAAGTGATTCAACACCTCTTCATAAGCCGTTATAAAATCGGAACCTGCTGCCAATAGCTCAATAAACAAAAACACTGCAGGAGCCAGCTCGATTACACCAACCTCACCGCTGGGTAAACGCTGTATTAGCAATCTTGAACGCTGTTCAGGTAACACAAGCCTGGCCGGGAGCTGAACATTTTGTGCCTGTCGCCAGTAACCAAGCGCCTGAGAGGCTACATTTAATAACTGAACACTCGGCAACAACTCAAAACGCACTTTACATAAGGCCTCAACATCCAGCCCGGCTAAAGCATCAGCAGCTAATGGCGTCAGTTCGGCAGCATAAAAACAACACTGTGATGCCCTCTCAATACGAGCCAGATCAATTAAAGGAATTTCTGATACCAATGCAGCATCTTCCTGCATAGCCTCTGCGAAGCCCTCACCAAAATGCCACGCCTCTGGCTTTTCCATTGGTCTTTGCCGGTAGTAGCTGACACATAAACGGGTAAACTCAGCCTCACCCAACTGAACAGCTAGTATGGGATATGCAGCAGTTAGTAACTCACGCAATGTCAGCCCCAGATGATTTGCATAAATATGCATACGCTCAGCCGCAGAGACTTCGGTAGAAACCAGTTCAGAAGCAAAGTCTGTGAGCTCCCGCTGCTTTAACGTAGTAATGAAATTACTTTGCAGTTCAGCCAGCATGCACGCACTCTCCCAATATTTCTGAAGCAATCGCAGCCTGATCGACTAATACCTGCAGATCTGGCATTTGGCTATCCCACTCAATCAGGCTTGGTACGACACCAAATCGCTCAATCGCCTGCTGGTATAATGACCATACTGAATCGGCCACTTCTGCATCATGACTATCGATAATAAAAGGCTGCTGATTAATAATTTTGTGCGCCGCACCTGAAAGATGTATTTCAGCCACACTGCAGGGGCTTATTCCGGCAATGAAATCTGTTGCGGCAAAACCATGGTTACAGCTATTCACGGCAACATTGTTTACATCCAGCAATAACTGACAGCCACTTCTGGCAGTCACTTCATTTAGAAAATCCCACTCCGACATTTCTGACTCAGCGAAAGTCACATAGCTTGAAACGTTTTCCAGAATCAGCTTTCTACCCAAATATTCCTGCACCTGTTGAATACGCGATACAAGATGCTGAATAACATCGGCGGTGAAAGGTAACGGATATAAATCCGGAAAATACTCTCCGTTATGCCGACTCCAGGAAATATGGTCTGAAACCAGAAAAGGCTCATAACGGTCGATTAACTGCTTTAACGAAGCCAGGTAATTCATATCCAATGGATCTGTCGATCCAACAGACATACCTACGCCATGAAGCGAAAGCGGGTAATGATCCCTGACACATTGCAAAAAATAATGATTCGGCCCGCCGGGATTAAAATAATTTTCGCTATGCACTTCAAACCACCCCAGCGACGGAGCCTGATCAATAACAGCCTGATAATGTGCCTGTCTTAACCCTACCCCGACGAAAGCAGTTTCATTCGTCTGCATATATACTCCTCCGCACTGTTATTACGTCATCACCAATACCTAAATTCGGATCCATTTCCACAGCGCATTTTTATTGATGTCCATGCTAAATATGCAGTCTGAAACAAAACTGAATGCTTTTACGGCTAAACTGCCCATACTGCGCAACCGCAAACATTACTATCTCTAATGATAAAGATTCACTTTTCTGACTTTATTCCGAAACCATTTTGCTGGATGCTTAGCGAAAATAAGATAAGTGCAACCTTGAGAACTCAGAAGCACCATTATGAATAAACTCATTCTCATCATGATTGACGGCATCAGCGCCGGTAAATTTGAACAGATGCGCGCTCAGCTGCCTCACCTGGATGCTTTGGCCAAACAGGGCTGTCAGGTAAAAGAACTGACACCGGAGATTTGCGGAACATCATTCCCCGGCCGAACATCTATGATCATTGGCCGACCGCCAGCTGAACATGGTGTCTACGGCAACAAAATTTGGGATGGCGACGTATTCCGCTGGTCTAACCCTTATGACGTTCGTGGCGAAACCCTTGCAGGCTTTGCCCGTAAAGCCGGCGGTGATGTTATAAACGTTGGCTATGGCATGGTGCGTCCGGAAGACTGCAATCTGTTTATCAAGCCATGGTGGGTAAATGATGTAATGAGCCGCGGCCGTGATAATGAACCGCATCCGGCGAATGAGCAGTGGAGCCTCACCAATAAGAACCTGGATCCGGATAACCGTCTGCAACGTCTTGGCATGAGCATTGACGATATGGTCGATCCGATTGCCGACCGGGAACAAACACTTAGTCTGGGTATGCTGGCTGACTATCAGTTGATGCAGGTTGCTGCCACTCTGGCGGGTGCTGATGCACCTGATCTGATTATGCTGGAAGTAGGCATTACCGATTACTATTTGCACCAGTACGGCACTGAGCACCCGCAAACAGAACTGTCTTTACGTACTGCAGACGCGCAGGTTGGCGCGCTGATGACACAACTGCGCAATAACGGCACGTTGGATAAGTACAATTTCGCCATCATGAGTGATCACGGTCATACTTCTATGCCTGACGCTGTACGCTGCGACTTGCTGCTACCCGAAGGCTGTCGCTGGTCCAGTGAAGGCAGTGTATTAATGGTTGCACCACGTTCAGCGGAAGAAGCCGCGACCGTCACAGAACAGTTGCTGAAACAAGGTATGGAAGTCATGTCGAAAGACTTCATACCCGCAGACCTTCACGATACTCTGATCGCCTTTACTTGCCCTGAAGGTGAATATGTCAGCTTTGAAGCAGATGTAATGGGTACAGGAGCCATTCGTGGAGCCTCTAAATACAAGTCTAACCACGGCATGCGTCCGGGGACTCCTGAAGACAACCGGTTCTGCATCTTCGCAGGCCCTAACGTGCCACAGCTAGAAGTCGAGTTTGCCACCTCAGTACAGGTAGCTCCAACAATGGCAGCTATTATGGGTATTGAAACAGACTGGACAGTCGAATCTATTCTTCAGCCAGTGTAGTTCGAAGTTATCATGCATAAAAAATCCCGGTCCTTACCGGGATTTTTTATCACTTAGAAATTTCAAATTGAAAGTTACAAACTCAGATTCCAATCGAGATTATCTTTGCAGGGATGCTCTTCTAACTCTTCGAGCATCCAGCGACAGAAATTATCAACTTTGGCCGTCATAGGGCGGTTTGGCAGAACCAGATAATGCCCGCACTCCGCTTCCATTTCGTACTCATTAGCTTTAATCAGCCGGCCACTTTGCAACGGCTCATACAAATGCCCACTTAGCCCCAGTAGTGCTCCAACCCCTGACTCGGCCATATCTATCGCCATAGTCGTGTTATCACTTTCAAAACTGGTCATTGGTTGCAATTCAACTAACCCCTGCTCACCAAACCAGCTATGCCAGCCTTCCCGATAACCCATGATGCTGATCAGCGGCATTTCGATTAACTGATCCAGCTGATGACTGCCGGGATACCTTTCCATAAACCCTGGGCTTGCCACTACCTGCCATTGTTCTTTAATAATGCGCTGTACCAGTGATCCCGAAAAATCACCATAGCCATGGCAAATTTCAAGATCAACACCATCAACACCTTCACCATTCGGCCAGACTGAAGTTTTCAAACGTACCCGGTATTCAGGATACTGCGCCATAAACTTAGGTAAACGCTCAACCAGCCAGCGCTGTGCAAACGTAGTACCGGACTTGATTTGTAATACCGGCTGATGCGATGTATCAAAAAGCTCCTGCGTACTGGCCCGCATATTACTGAATGCCTGCGTAAGCACGGGCACATAGGAACGTCCCAGATCAGTCAACTGTAATTTCCGGGATTTACGGGTAAACAGTGGGGCACCAAGATACTCTTCAAGCAACTTTACTTGCTGACTCACCGCCCCCTGAGTAACAAATAATTCTTCAGAAGCTTTAGTTAAACTCTGTAAACGTGCTGCGGCTTCAAATGCGCGCAATGCATTCAGAGGTGGCATGGGTTTTTTCGGCCGCTGCATGCGAGCTCTCTCCCAACGAAAATTATCTTAAAACTGAATATCCGGCGACTTAATTCATCAAAAAGCAGAACCAAAACGCTTCACGGTGAGCAAGAACGGATAAAAGAACATATGCCTAGAATGTAACTCAGGCACTCCTCAACGACAATCACAGTGCAATAATTTTATTAGATTTTCTGAAAAATTATTTTTCATAACTTTGACCGACATCAAAATATTATATTTTTGTAACAATTCCTTAATAACACTAACCACTTGATTATAAATACATTAGATCCATAAAATAGCTTTGAATTAACACCTTACTGTTACATTAAAATGACAGAACTCTTTAGAAAAACTAAAGCTTTTGTTCCGAAATTCTCGCTTTTTAGACTATCTTTAATTTGCCACTATTGAGGGCACCTGAAATAACAGCCAAAACTTAGCTGTTCAGGATAAGAATAAATATTTCGCTAAACAGGTTTGGCGCCGTGAGATTATCCCGAGACCGTAGCTACGCAACATCAGCTTATCCGGAATATATAGATGCCAAACCTGCTTACGCATACCGGTGACCACCGGCTACTTAACTGAATAATAAAACGAGGTAGACATGTCACACGATTTAAATAAGTTGGCTATTGAAGCGGCAAAAGGCCGACTGAGCCGTCGCGAATTCATGGGCCATGCAGCAGCTATTGGTGTAGCAGCACCATTGGCTTCCACGCTTTTAAGTCAGGGTGTTCTGGCTGCAGAAACACCAAAAAAAGGCGGTCACCTGATTGCTGGCCTGAAAGGCGGCAGCTCCACTGACGTTCTTGATCCGGCTCTGAACGCATCCAAAGTACCTTACAGCTTCCTGCGTACCTGGGGTGAAACCCTGGTCGACATTACCCCTGCCGGCGAGCCTGTTCCTCATCTGGCAACTTCTTGGGAGCCGTCCAACGGCGCTAAAACCTGGACCTTCACTCTGCGGAAAGGCGTGCTGTTCCACAACGGAAAAGAAATGGATTCTGACGACGTAGTGAAAACACTACAGCGTCACTCAGGCGAAGACACTAAGTCAGGTGCGCTGGGTATCATGCGTGATATCGAAAGCATTAAAGCTAACGGTAAGTATCAGGTAATCCTGGAACTGAAAGAAGGCAATGCTGACTTGCCATATCTGATGTCCGACTACCACCTTACAATTCAGCCAGGTGGCGGTTTCGACGATCCCAATGCTGGTATCGGTACCGGACCATATGTAGTTACTGTAAACGAGCCGGGTATCCGTCACGTTGGTGAGAAATTCAAAGACTACTGGAACGATAAAGTTGGTCACGCTGACACTGTCGAAATACGCGTAATGAACGACCAGACTGCCCGTATGTCTGCCCTGCAGTCTGGCAACATTCATATTGCAAACGTAGTAGCTGCAAAAACGGCTAAATTAATGGCACGCCTGCCAAACATTACGATTGAAAACACTTCAGGTAAGGGTCACTACCCATTCCTGATGCATGCTGACACTGCACCTTTCGATAACCTGGACCTGCGTCTGGCACTGAAATATGCGATCAACCGTGAAGACATGGTGTCACGTATTCTGCAAGGTTACGGTTCTGTTGGTAACGATTTCCCAATCAACAAAGCATACGACCTGTTTGATGATTCAATTGAACAGCGTACTCAGGATCTGGATAAAGCGGCATACCATTACAAGAAATCTGGCCACACTGGCCCGGTTGTTCTGCGTACCTCTGATGCAGCTTTCGCCGGCGCAGTAGATGCTTCAATTCTGTTTAGCCAGCAAGCTGCTAAAGCAGGCATCAAGGTTGAAGTTAAGCGTGAGCCTGCTGACGGTTACTGGTCTAACGTCTGGAATGCACAGCCTTTCTGTACATCCTATTGGAGTGGCCGTAACACCCAGGATGAAATGTATGCCGTAGCATACAAATCAGATGCTGACTGGAATGACACTAACTGGCGTCGCCCTGAATTTGATAAGTTGTTATCTCAGGCGCGTGTTGAGACTGACCGTACAAACCGTAAGCAGATATACAGCGATATGGGCCGTATGGTTCGCGATGACGGAGGAGCAATGATTCCGTTCTTCAACGACTTCATTGATGGCGTATCCAAAAAGGTTGGCGGCTATGTTCGCGACCCTTCCGGTGAAATGTCCAATGGTTACTCCCTGATCCGTTGCTGGTTGGTTTAAACAATGGCTCTTGCGTCTAACTCTCTGACAGCCCTGGTGGTCAAGCGCATTGCGCTTGGCCTTGGGCTTTTACTGGCCATCTCTGCACTGATTTTTGCCGGCACTGAAATGCTGCCTGGCGACGTTGCGCAGAGTATTCTTGGTCAAAGCGCCACCCCGGAAGCCCTGGCTAACCTACGGGCTGACATGGGTCTTAACACACCTCCACTGGAGCGTTATTTATCCTGGCTGGGTGGTATTTTACAAGGTGACCTGGGTAACTCCCTGAGCAGTGGTCGCGACATCGGCGCTATGATCGGCGGACGTCTGGGCAACACACTGTTTTTGGCTGCGACTACTGCAATTATTGCCGTACCGCTGGCGGTAATTCTAGGCATGGTTGCGGTTCACTTTCGAAACGGTATTGTCGATAAACTTATTTCTATTACGACAATTACAGCGATATCTCTTCCCGAGTTTTTTATCGGCTACTTACTGATTCTAGTATTCGCAGTTAACTTTGGCTGGTTACCTTCCAGCTCACTGGTTTATGAAGGTATGTCACTTGGCGAAAAACTGACCGCCATTGCTTTACCCTGCGCTACCCTGACGCTGGTTGTATTAGCACACATGATGCGAATGACCCGTGCGGCTATTCTCAATGTGATGTCCAGTGCATACATAGAAACTGCTGAACTAAAAGGCATCAGTCCATTCAAGATTATTTTCCACCACGCCTTTCCAAATGCTATTTCGCCAATCATTACTGTTGTAGTACTGAACCTGGCGTATCTGGTAGTCGGCGTTGTTATCGTTGAAATTATCTTCGTCTATCCGGGTATGGGACAATTATTGGTTGACCACGTAACTAAGCGAGACGTTCCTGTTGTACAGGCCACAGGTCTTATTTTCGCAGCGATTTATATCCTGCTTAATGTGTTTGCCGACGTTATGTCGATCATTGCAAACCCACGTCTGCGTCATCCAAAATAAGAGGCCAGGAATAAAAATAATGAACTCAACTGCTTCTGATTTATCCGGCGCTGGCGCAGCTCAGGCTGCTCCACATAAGCCACACTGGCTGAAAAGTTTTCTCAGCCACTTATCCTGGGGTGCCCGGATTGGCTTAGTAAGCCTGGTGGTATTCGCCCTCTCAGCTATTTTTGCTCCTTGGGTAGCGCCCTACTCTCAAGTAGAGATTGTTGGTGACGTATGGTTACCAATGTCTCTTGAATTTCCACTGGGTACTGACCAGTTAGGACGGGATATTCTTTCCCGTTTGATTTACGGGGCACGTAACACCTTTTTTATTGCCGGTGCTGCGACTCTGTTATCCTTTTTCATGGGTACATTTCTGGGATTTTTGGCAGCCGTTAGCGGTGGCCATACCGACCAGATATTAAGCCGTATGAACGATCTGATGATGTCAATTCCAACACTGATCTTTGCATTAGTTGTACTGTCAGTATTGCCAGCAAACATGCTGTTTCTGGTCCTCATCATGGGAGTTCTGGACTCGACTCGGGTATTCCGTCTGTCTCGTGCTGTGGCCGTCGATATCGTAGTAATGGATTATGTTGAAGCGGCCCGTTTACGTGGTGAAGGCAACCTGTGGATTATTTTCCGTGAGATCCTGCCAAACGCGCTATCGCCACTGTTTGCTGAATTCGGTTTGCGTTTTGCTTTCGCCGTTCTGTTCCTGAGTACCCTTAGTTTTCTGGGTCTTGGTGTTCAGCCACCGGAAGCCGATTGGGGAAGTATGGTTAAGGAAAATAAAGACGGTATTGTCTTTGGTATTCCTGCAGCACTGATTCCTGCGGCAGCGATTGCCACACTCACTATCAGTATTAATCTCGTTGTGGATTCAATTCTAAGCCGTACCAGTAGTTTGAAAGGAGGCCGGGAATGAGCACTTTACTCGACGTCAAAAACCTGCAGATTTCTGTCACCAGTCATACACCAGGCCAGCCAGCAAAAACCATCACCATTGTTGAAGGTGTCTCTTTCTCTTTAGAGAAAGGAAAAGTACTGGGACTAATCGGTGAATCCGGTGCCGGTAAATCAACCATTGGTTTATCCAGCCTGGCTTATGGCCGTGGCGGCTGTCACATTAGCGGTGGCGAAGTCTGGTTAAACGGTGAGAATATTCTGGCTCACAATCACGGCCAGATACGGCAAGTACGCGGTGCACGGGTGGCTTATGTTGCGCAATCTGCGGCAGCCGCTTTCAATCCAGCCCACCGTCTCGGTGATCAAATCATTGAGTCGGCGCTGGAACATAAGCTGATGAGCCGCGATGAAGCAGAAAGCTATGCTAATACGCTGTATCACAAGTTAGGCCTGCCTGACCCTGATAACTTTGGCGACCGTTATCCGCACCAGGTATCCGGGGGTCAGTTACAACGTGCTATGACAGTTATGGCACTGTGTTCCAAGCCTGACCTGATTGTATTTGATGAGCCAACCACTGCGCTGGATGTAACCACCCAGATTGACGTACTGGCAACCATCAAGCATGCCATCGCTGATACAGGAACGGCTGCACTGTATATCACTCACGATCTTGCAGTTGTGGCGCAGATTTCCGATGACATCATGGTACTCCGACACGGTAAAACCGTTGAATACGGCAGTACCGACCAGATCATCAATAATCCGCAGCAGACTTATACACAAGATCTGGTAAGTGTTCGTGGTATTGAGAAAGATCAGGCTGCCCCCTGTGATCAGGAACCGATCCTGAAGATCAATCAGATCGACGCAGCATACGACGGCAAGAATAAGATTCTGCACGATGTCACTATGTTCCTGAAGCCTGGTCAGACTTTATCAATTGTCGGTGAATCCGGCTCAGGTAAGTCAACCCTGGCACGAGTAGTAACAGGCCTGTTACCGCCGATGTCAGGCAGTATTGAGTTCGACGGCGAAACATTACCGGCAGCGCTTAAGTCACGTAGCAAAGAGCAGTTACGTGAACTGCAGATGATCTATCAGATGGCAGACGTAGCAATGAATCCACGTCATACCATTGGCCAGATTGTCGGTCGGCCCTTAGGCTTTTACTTTGGTGTGAGCGGTGCAGAGCTTCGCAAACAGACCGTCGAACTACTCGAACAGATCGAACTTGGCGAAGAATATATGGACCGCTACCCCGCGGAACTTTCCGGTGGTCAGAAGCAGCGAGTTTGTATTGCCCGCGCCCTGGCAGCCAAGCCTAAAATGATCATCTGTGACGAAGTAACCTCGGCGCTGGACCCTCTGGTTGCCGATGAAATCCTCCGTCTACTGCTACGCTTACAGAAGCAACATAACATTGCATATCTGTTCATCACGCACGATATCGCCACTGTCCGGGCAATCTCTGACGCCATCGCCGTGATGTATCAGGGCAAGCTGATGCGATTCGGCGACAAAGACAGCGTGCTGTCACCACCTTTTGATGACTACACCGACCTGCTGCTTTCTTCCGTACCGGAAATGGAACTGGGTTGGCTGGAAAAAGTCCTCAGCACACGCCGGATGGAATCGGCAGGAAACTGATCTTTCCTGCGGGAAAACTCAGGCAAACTGACTCTGTATCTCCCGGGAGATACAGAGACTATCTATTATTTATCTGACTACCGGCACGCCCGGCAGGAGACAATCGACTCAACATGGTAATGGCATAATGCATACAGCGGTCGGCACAACAGTTCTGATCAACCTACTAGGTGGCGTAGCCCTGCTTCTTTGGGGACTAACCATGGTTAAGACCAGTATAATCAGCGCTTATGGCGGTAAACTGCGGCGTCATCTCGGCCGCAGTATGAGCAACCGCTTCAAAGCTTTTGGTGTCGGTATCGCCGTAACCTGTATGTTACAAAGCAGCACAGCAACTGCGTTACTTGCCAGTTCATTTGCCGCTCAGGGCCTTTCTGCCGCACCTGCACTGGCTTTATTGCTTGGCGCTGACATTGGCACCACCCTGGTTGCCCAAGCCCTGTCGATGGATCTCAGCCTGCTCAAACCCGTCTTAATCTTTGCAGGCGTCTGCTTATATTTTAATGCCCGCAGTGAACGTCAGAAACATCTGGGACAGATCATTCTGGGCCTCGGCCTGATGCTGCTGGCATTACAGCTCATTGTGACCGCGTCGTCCCCTATGCGGGACTCATCGACTATTCAGTTCTTGCTATCATCACTGGCTGATGAGCCTGTCCTGGCGATTTTGATCGGCGCACTGATCAGCTTCCTGGCACATTCAAGCCTGGCAACCGTCCTGTTAGTTGTTGCTTTAGGCGCCTCCGGATCACTGCCACTGCATGTTGGTTTTGTCTTAATCCTTGGTGCAAACCTAGGTGGTGCGCTACCTGCTATTCTTTCGACTATGCGCGCTGACCCAGCAATACGCCGTCCACCACTGGGGAATCTGATCTTCCGCACCGTCGGTGTGCTGATCATGCTGCCATTACTGAATATCGTAACGGCATGGCTGCCAGAATTAGGCGAATCACCGGCACGCCAATTGGTAAACTTCCACATGTTCTTCAACCTGGGCCTTGCGGTACTGTTCCTGCCGTTAGTAAATCCGGCAGCCAAACTGGTTACCAGGTTATTGCCAGAACGTGAAGAAGACGCGAATAGTGTCAAACCTCGTTACCTGGACCGCTCAGCACTGGATAACCCGGCCATAGCTCTGTCCAATGCCATGCGTGAGGTACTTCGCATGGGAGACCTGTTGGATAACATGGTAAATAAGAGTATTGAAGCCCTTCAGCAACGGGACAACAGTACACTGAAGAAGATCACTCAGTCAGATGATCTGGTCGATGAATATCACGAGAAGATCAAACACTATCTGACCGAGCTAAGCCGCCGGGATCTGGGAAAAAAGAACCGCCGCCGCTGCAATCAGTACATGTCGTTTACCACTAACTTGGAACACTTGGGTGACATTGTTGAAAGCAGTCTCGCCGATCTGATATCCCGCACTCTCAGCCAGAACATTCAGTTCGCAACGGCCGATATGCGAGCGATTGAAGAACTGCACGCGGCAACGCAGAACAATATGAAACTTGCTTTTACCGTGTTAATGAATGGCCGGGTCGGTAATGCCCGTGAATTACTCGAGCAAAAAACAGCTATTCGCGAAATGGAAAACAACGCCATTAACGCTCACCAGCGCCGCTTGCGTGAGCAAGTGAATTCGCCAGCGACCGACAGCGCACTCTTTCTCGATATTCTTCGTGATATTAAGCGCATCAATTCGCATCTGGCATCGGTTGCCTATCCTATTCTCGACCGTGCCGGTGAGTTACGTGCCAGCCGGTTACGCCGTCAAACGACCCAAACACCTCAGGAGGAGCTGATCAGCTCCCAGGTAGATAAGAAAATACCCACTGCCACGCCCGACACGAAACCGTCGCAGTGATCCGTTATTCACACACAGTTCTATAAGAAAATGACTATGACCCATTACAAAGGTTTACTCTTCGATAAAGACGGTACACTCATCGACTTCATGGCTTCTTGGTTACCATTGATTCATGAGGCATCTAAAAAGATGGCGGATGGTGATGAGTTAGTTGCAGCAAAAATGCTGGAAGCGACCGGCTATGATGTAGAACAAAACATCATTCTCGGTGGTTCAGTACTGGCTGCGGCAAGTAACCGTGAAATTGCCGAACATTGGGCGCCATTTATCAACCGTCCGATAAGTGATGAGCTGGTAAATGAATTGAACACTATCTTTCAGGAAGGCAGTACTGAACACAGTGTACCGGTTACGGATCTTGGTATGCTCTTCAACACATTCCGCGCTATGGGGCTAAAGCTGGGTATTGCTACCAGCGACAGTGAGCAAGGTATTTACAGCTCGCTGGGTCGCTTCAATGTATTGGATAAATTAGACTTTATCTGCGGTTACGACACCGGTCACGGCATCAAGCCTGGCGCAGGTATGGTAATGGGTTTCTGTGCAGAGACAGGCCTCAAACCTGAAGAAGTAATTGTTGTCGGCGATAACCTTCATGACATCGAAATGGCACGCAACGCTGAAGCAGGCATGGCTATTGGTGTATTAACCGGTACCAGCACAGCTGAACTGCTGGGCGAACATGCTGATCATGTTCTTAATAATATTAATGAAATCCCAGCCCTGCTGGACCGCTTGCAATAAGTACCGGCTTACGGCATCTTGGCCCTTTTTCACGGAAGAGGGCCAACCATGTTTACCTCATTGCAACGTCTGATCTTTGCTTCAACCCTTCTGACAACAGCCAGCTTTGTGCAAGCCAGTCATCAATGCGACGCCGATCGTGTGAGCTTGCAAGTGCTAGGCTCCGGCGGCCCTGAATTCACTGATAACCGCGCCTCCAGCAGTTATCTTATTAAGCTCGACAACCGCGCCAGAATCTTGCTCGACACAGGTGCAGGCAGTGGGATTAACTTCGAAAAAAGCGGTGCTAAAATCGAAGATCTTGATGCTATTCTGTTTAGCCACTTACATGTCGATCACAGCGCCGACCTTCCAGCCTTTATTAAAGCCTCATTCTTTACACCACGACGCAGCGATTTACTGATTTACGGCCCGGCCGGTAACCGGGTGATGCCATCAACATCAACATTCATACGTAGAAACTTTGGCCCACAAGGCAGCTATTCATACCTGCAAAATTTTGTTGAACCAGACCAGCGCAGTGCTTACAAAATCCAGACCACGGATGTTCCACTAACGCCGCTAGAAATCAGCAACTATGCATTAAATGATGATATCAGCCTGCAAGCAATTCCTGTCAATCACGGCCCCATTGCAGCAACGGCCTGGCGAGTTAACATTGCCGGCTGTAGTATCAGTTTCACTGGTGATATGAGCAACCAGTACGATACCTTCAGTACTCTGGCTAAAGGCAGCGACATTATTGTTGCCCACAACGCCGTCCCGGAAAGTGCATTCGGCGTAGCAGCCAGACTCCATATGCTGCCAAGCGACATAGGTAAAATTGCCGGAGAAACCAAACCCGAAAAACTGGTCATTTCGCACCGTATGAACCGAAGCCTGGGTAAAGAAGCGCAAACCGAAGCTGAAATTCGTAAGCAGTATAACGGTGATATTATCTTCGCGAATGATCTGGATATCATTCAGCTCGAGCCTTAAACAAAGCTCTTAAATTAAGCTCTTGTGAAGAGCTCTTATGCAGAACCTTTCACAAAAACTGCATACATAAAAAAAGAGGCGCTAATGCGCCTCTTTTAATTCATCATCAAATGTTACAGCTGTCCGGCTCTCTCGCGAGCTTTTTTAGCGCCACTGCTATCGCCACCTTCCCGACGAATATCCGCTATCAGTAGCCATAAACGACGTTCAACTTTCGGCTGACCACCTGCAACCGCAACACCTTTCAATGCTAATTGCTCTGCTTGCAGGAATTGCCCCTGCCTCCAGCGAACATCTGCCAGCTGGTAATACACCTGAGGATCCCGTGGTGCAATCCGCTGAGCACGCTCCAGACTCGACTGGGCAGAACTCAGTGATCCTTGCTGTTGTTGCTGAGAAGCAGTTTTTAACAATGCAATAACAGCAGGATTACGCGGCGGCGCCTGTGTCAGAGAAGCGGAGGTTTTAATAGGCTTTGTAGCCTGTGTAGGCAGCACATCAGGCTTAACCGGCTGACTGTCCAGCGAACGGGACTGGATCTGACCACTGGTATCTACCCGAGTAACAGAACCGATTGGCTGAGTAGGATCAACCGGTGTCACGATCACACCCTGACGGGAATCAGATGCCGAACGGGTTTCTCCCACTGAACTCTGACCACGTTCTTCTACAACCGGTACAAAATTTGAAGTCGCACAACCGGTCAGCAAAACGCTGAAAGCCAGAGCGGCAAGTTTAATCGGTGACATGAAAAATCCTTATCTGCTGGTAATAACCTGAGCCGGACTAAAAGCTCTATATATATGACCATTATACCGGCAGCGACACATTCAGCTAGTGCCCAAAGGCCCTCAAACGCGATAAGTCATGTACACAGATTTCCGCCCCATGTACGGAAATAATGCCAGCACTCTTCATTTCTTTAATCAGACGGGAAAAAGTCTCAGGTTGCATACCCAGTTGCGAAGCAATCAGTTGCTTCGCCATTGGTAAATCAAATTTGCAGCTCTGCGCTGTCTGATCAGGTGCCAGGTTAGAAAGATAATGTCCCAGACGATGGCGGGTGTTCTGTAACGTCAAGGTTTCAATTTCATTAATACGTCGATGTAGCTTCAGCGCCATGCTGCCGAGTAAACGCATTGCACACTCAGGCTCAGCCAGTAGCAACTTTTTATAGTACTGACGAGGAATTAGTAGCACATCTCCCGGCTCCATACCTTCAGCGTTCAAAGGATACCTATGCTGATCAAGAAACATCAAGGCTTCAGCAAAGGCTTGCCCTGGGCTGACCACTTCAATGACTTTAGTCTGGCCATCCGGAGATACTCTAAATAGCTTAACCCTACCCTTCAGGACAATATAAAAACTATGGGCATCGCTGCCCTGATGAAACAGACTTTCGTTATGTCCAAGGTGCACAATCCGGCAATGGCTGATTAATTCAGCAAACGCCTGATCAGATAGCGATGAAAGTAACAGATGCTGTCTGACCTCTGCAGCAATTTCTTCAATCATGATTATCGGGCTCTCGGGCAATTATATGTTCAATGGTTATCTGCAAATAATAGCAGCCAGAACACACCTGTTACCCCGACACATGTCAAAGACCGATGCTTTCGTATAACAAAATTCAGATTTGAAAGAGCTAATTTCATAAGAAACAGCATTTTTAGAAAAATAAGGGGCTTGTAAGCACAAGCCCTCTTATCCTAGTAGAAGCGGTTATTTGTTACTGCTTAACCGCATTAATCTCTGCTTCGGCATCATCCAGTGCCAATTTATAGCCCAGCGATACGTGATGGTAACGTCCACCAGTAAAATCATCGTGAATTGCGAAACCAAAGTTATACTGTTTACCTGGCTCAATATTTACATCACCTGGTTTATCAGACTTCAGTTTACGTTTAATGACCACAGACCATGTACCAGCTTTCATAGACGCTTCCACTTCAGCGCCCTGGCCGCCATGCATAGACCGTTCGGCAAGAATCTGACCATCTTCAGTTTCGTCTGAACCTGACTTGTAACGCACCAGATCCATATACTGATTAGCAGCCATTGCAGCAGTGATATCACCTTCAGCTTTCAACTTATCCCAGCCGCCTAACGCTTTACCTTTACGTCCCTTAAGCTCAATTTTGCTACGGGATTCTTTCAGGTACTTAGTCACACCTGAACTCAGATCTAAACGTGCTGCCAATTCAGAATCTTTAAGTACCTGATCTTCCGGTGCAAAAGGCATTTCATCAGCATCGGCATGACAGGTACCCCAACAACCGGCACGGTCTGCATATTCAACCTCATCAGTAGCCAGCATAAACGCCAGTTTCATTGGGTTTTCAGGATCCATTTTACCGCCTTCAACAAAAGGGGCAGGAGCATGATCACCATCTGTCCAGCTAAAGCGCAGGTACAGATTTTCATCATCATAAGTAGTATTAATTTCTACCGGAATACTGCCGCGCTTACCCGGAATTAGATTAGGTTCTTCAACCTTTTTACTTTCACCGCTAACAATCAGGTCACCGATTGCAGCTGTCTCTTTATCATGACACTCGACACAACGATCACCTTTAGTAAAGGCACGCTTGCCACCATGCTTACGACCAAGAACCCATTCCATAGAAGCGGTACCAGGGTAGAAAACCGTAATATCGGTTGTTCCAGCCTTATTCCAATCGACATTGATATTACTGCTCTGTGCAGGTGAATTTGTGCTTACCGCTGCCTCCTTACTTTCGGCTTCCGCTTTTGCTTCAGCCTTAGCCGCATCAACGGCGCGCTTAACAATCGCTTCTGTATCAGCTTTTTGTTTAGCAACAACAGCTGCTTCTTTAGCTTCTGCACGTGCCAATCCTTCTAAATATTCCTTTGGTATTGGTTTGATAAACTTAGGATTCGGCGCTTCTAATGCTTCTAATTCTTCGTCATTCAACTGATCACGAACATCGTGATGCGCTATACCTTTATGACAATCAATACAGGTTTGACCTGTTTCAAAGGAATTAAGATGTTGCTTACGTGCACGTGGTTTTTGGAATTCTGGGTTCATTGACTCAAAGTTGTGGCAGTTACGGCACTCTCTTGAATCAGTATTTTTCATGGCTCCCCAAACGCTTTTTGCAAGACCCAGACGATGTTCATCAAATTTCTCAGGCGTATCGATCTTGCCGGTAGCCCAATAAAACAATTCTCTGGATGCCTTAATTTTGCGGATAATTTTATGAACCCAGGGTCGGGGAACGTGACAATCAGGGCAGCCTGCGCGAACGCCGGTACGATTGGTGTAATGGATAGTTGGTTTATATTCTTCGTAAACGTTATTTTTCATTTCATGGCAGCCAATGCAGAATTCAGTGCTATTGGTGGCTTCCATAGCGGTATTGAAACCGCCCCAGAAAATAATCCCAACAACAAAAAATACTAAAGCACCGGCAGCGGTAACCCCCAGTATCCGACGACGGGACCAGAAGCCTTGCTTGCTTGATGTATTTTTATCCATGATCAACTCTTCAACTATAATCAAAGCGAACAAAAAGCAGGCATAACACCCGTTATGCCTGCCACATTAATCACTCAATGTTGACTAGGTTTTATGGTTCATACGGTTATAAACGTTGAACTTACCTGTTGGTGTAGTGAGGCCTTTAATACGCGTCTTCTCTTCGAGAGTTTTCGCATCGTAAACCACGATTTCACCTGTAGGGTTCTTCGCATCTTTACGGTTCCAGACAGACACCCAAACTTCAGTACCGTCAGCGTTAAACTCCATGTGAAGTGCCGCCTTACCTGGCTCTTCAGTTACACGGATAGTCTTAACAATCTCACGGGTATCTTTATCAAATACCTGTACTGATTGCTGAATTTCTGGCTCAGGGTGCTTAATTTGGTCAGCCCAAACGTATTGTGACGTTGGATGAGTACGGATGAATGCACCAGCACCATCAGTCTCAACTTCGTAGCAAAGTTTCCATGCACTATCTGCGTGACCAGCCGGATCATTACCCCAAACAGATACTAAACCAGTACCTAAGTGAGTTGTGCCGCCCACAGGGCCGCAGTCTTTATCGTTCCAGTTAGCACCAGGGCCAGGGTGAGGAAGTGAATCAACATCAATTTGAGCTTCTAACTTACCTGTTTCAGTATCAACAATTACCATCTTGTTTGATGCGTTAGCTGCAATTTGGAAGTAACGGCCTGTAGGATCGTAAAAACCGTCATGCAAGAATTCTGAAGAGGCAATTGAAGTAATTGTTAAGTTATCTAAATCGCTGTAATCAACTTGCAACATCTGACCTGTTTCTTTAACAGCAACAGTAAACTCAGATTTATTTGGAGAAGTGTAAACGGCAGCTACACGCGCTTCGTTAACAAACTCACCTTTAGTGTTATAACCACGCGTAGTAATAACTTTTAATGGGTTTAATGTAACCGCATCCATGATTACAAAATGCGCAGGCCAGTAACCACCAGCAACAACGTATTTACCATCGCCTGAAACAGCAATATCACGTGCGTCATAAGCCATCTTAGTTTCGGCAACTAGCATCTTGTCAGGGGTTTGCCATAGATCGATCTTGTTAACCTTGCCGTCACGGCCAATGGTGTACCAAAAACGACCAATATCTTCTGCGTGATCAATTTTGTGGTGCTCAGTACCTTTGATTACGTGTACTGCATAACCTGTATCGATATGGGTAATCACTTCTTTAGTGTCGCCATCGATGATTGCCGCTGTGCCCGCATCACGCTCGATAACAACAAAGAAGTTTTCCCAGTTGCGATCATGCATTGGCTTAGTTGGATAATCTTTAGGGGCAACAAACTCTTTAGTATGCGAACGCATTTGCTCTAAAGACATTTCTGGTGGAACCGGTGGCTCCATCTGAATAAATGTTGCCAGATTAGCAATATCTTCTTCAGAGAAAATATCGTCGAAATTATTCATACCGCCCTCAGTACCATAGGCGATAATTTTTTCCAGGCGCTCCTGGCCTTTTTTACGTGTTTCCTTTGGCTCCAGATTCTTACCTGTTGCGCCCTTGCGCAGCACACCATGACAACCAGCACAACGCTGGAAGTACTGTAACTGTGCTTTCGCAAAGTCTGCTTCAGATAAGGTAGGTTCAGCTGCAACAGCAGACATAGAAAATCCACCTGTTGCCATACCAATAGCCAGGCCAATTGTGGATAGTCCATACTTTAATGTTTTCATCGACCACATCTCCAGCGGTTATTTACGTTTTCGTTTGGCTAAATAACTTATACTGGATGCACTATTAATCATGTTGGCAATAAAAAAACTGACAATGGTCAATTTATATAAAAAAGTTTCAATATGATTATTTTAAATAGCATCATATTTATCTGGATCAAGAAATTTATATAAAATAAAAATCACGCATTAGTTTTTATTATCACAAAATGTATTTTGTAATTAAATTAAACAGTGAATCTTTCAAAAAAGAGGAGTTCAAGATTAACTTATAAAAACAAAGTGCTTAAAAATCAATTTCTTGAAAACAAAAAAGCAATTTTACAAAGAAAATACAGACGCAAACAAACCTACGCTTAAATGCGTATCTATTTAAAGAAGAAGGTGCGAACAAAAACAGTGTACTTACGAGAGCCTTACAGCAAGCACACTGAGTTCATTCGCAAATTTTCTAATGACTGGTACCGGATGAACGGGTTATTTTGTTATAAACGTTATATTTACCGACCGGCTTTTTCATAGGTAATCGTTTTATTTCCTCCAGTGTTTCGGCATCATAAACAATTATCGCGCCATCCATTTCCCAGATACTGAGCAATGCATAGCGGCCATCTTTAGTGAACTCTATATGCCCGGATGTTTTGCCCGGCTCAGGCTTAAGGGTTTTAACAATCTCTAACGTCGCCTTATCAATCACGTGCATCACATCTTTATCGGGCCCTACAAACACATCGACCCAGGCATAAGGCGAGTTCTCATGACTGCGCATGAAAAAGCCTGGTCCCTGAGTATCGATTTTTTTGATAGTTTTCCAGTTCTGCGTATCAATAAAAGTAACGGTATGCTCCTTCAGGTTTGGCGTCGCCAGCACAACAGTATCTTTATACGGCCAGGTAATGCCTGATCCCAGATGCGGCATGCCGGTCAAATCAAGATCAGCGGCTTTTTGCTGCAGGTTCAGATTAAATACCTGACCATTCTTTGCATTCCGGGCTGCACCCATAATATGGTCGTATTGCTGGTCAAAAAAGAAGTCATCCAGATAATCATCCAACCCAATGCGGGTCACCTGCAAGGGTGTTTCAGAGGCATAACTGATTTCCCAAACTTCCTTAAAGTCTTTCAAAGCCGCAATAAAACTCTGTCGAGGCGGCGCAGCATATACGGCGCTTACTCTGGAGCTCTCCCCCTGCTCACCGGACACCGGAATAATCTTTACAAGACTCAGGTCAGTAGCATCCAACACCACCAGCGTATGCGGCAGGTAATTCCCCACCAACACATAGCGATCATCTCCGGAAACAGCAACGTTGCGGGCATTTATACCGGCACGGACTTCTGCCACCACTTCCAGGTTATACATGTCATATTTCGTCACCCAGCCATCCCGGGAGGCAAAATACACATATCGCCCGTCCGAAGTGTATTTCGGCCCGCCATGCAGTGCATAACGGGATTTAAAGCGGTGAATCGGCTCAAACGTATCGCCATCCAGTACCGACACATGATGATCGCCTGCCTCTACCACCAGAAATACGTTCAGCGGATCAGCGTCATACACTGGTTTTGCAGTACTGGCATCACCAGTTACCAGCTCCGGCTTATGAATTACATGACTGTCTTTTATCGCCTGCTCAGTCCACTGCGGCACTTCTTCCAGCGGGGTATAAATGTAGTCCGTCAGACTGGCAATTTCTGCTATGCTCAGAACCTCGCCAAACGCAGGCATCTGAGTAGCTGGCAACCCGTTAGTCACCGAGCTGATAGCTGCTTTTTTACGTACCCGCTTTAAGTTTTCCGGTAACAGTGCCGGACCGATTAAACCCAGCCGATCAGCCCCATGACAGGCCGCGCAGTGTTGTTGGAACAATTGTTCTTGCTGTGGCTCAGCTGCCGTCACCAGACCACTGATCAAAAGCGGCAGCAATACAGAAAGGCACTTAACTGGCAAAACGAATCCTCCGTACATTCAGATCCATTTTGACGGGTTTTTCTGTTTCATAATCGGCAAGGTTGATGCCTAGTTCCTGATCATCCAGATAACAGGCAGGGTCTTCCCACCAGGGATCACCGGTCGTCTGAAATGCTCTTACCCGGGTGTTTCCGCCACAAACATCTTTATAGCTGCACACACCACAACGCCCTCCTAATGTTCGTTGTTCAGCTTTAAAGCCCGCCATCAGAGGATCACTGGTATCCTGCCATATCTCCGAAAATGGCCGTTCCAGCACATTACCCAGATTGTAATTCCACCAGAATGTATCCGGATGCACATTACCCAGGTTATCAATGTTCGCCACATTCACGCCGGAAGAGTTGCCTCCCCATTGCGCCAGTTTGGCGCGCATATGGTCATAACGGTCAGGAAAATTCCGCTGTACCCAGTGAAGAAAGTACACACCATCGGCATCATTATTGCCGGTAACAAACTCACGATTACGGCCCGCTTTTACATCTTCCCAGCAACGCTCAAACAGCAGGTCCAGTGTTTCACGGGTAATCTGATGTACGGCATCATGTCCCCTATGACGGTTGCCCCGCCCTCCATAGTTCAGGTGAGACAGATAAAACTTATCAACCTTCTCCTGATCCATCACATCAAGCAGATAAGGCAGTTCGTGGGAATTGTCCTGCGTAATTGAAAACCGCATACCGACTTTAATGCCGGCTTCACGGCACAGTTGCAGGCCTTTGAATGACGCGTCAAAAGCGCCCTGCTTCTGGCGAAACTCATCGTGGGTTTCCCGCACACCATCAATACTTATCCCCAGATAGTCATAACCAACATCCGCCAGTGCCTGAATATTAGATTCATCAATCAAGGTACCGTTGGTGGACAGTGCCACATAAAACCCCATGGCTTTGGCCTGATGGGAAATATCCAGAATATCCGGACGCAACATGGGCTCACCACCGGAAAGAATCAGTACCGGCACTTTAAAACTGCGCAGGTCCTTCATCACATCGACGACCTGTGTGGTAGAAAGCTCACCGGGGAAATCAACGTCGGCAGAAATGGAATAACAATGTTTACAGGCAAGATTACAGCGACGTACTAAATTCCAGATAACCACCGGCCCCGGAGGATTACGTTTAGGCCCGACAGGGGTCGGATTTATAAGCTCCTGCATGTACTGAGAGATACGAAACATAATTCAGCCTCCAATGCGGATTCCGGTTTTCTTCAATATTCGGCTACTGAAAAGAACGTCTCTGGCACGGCAGTGTTCTCCCAGTAATTCAGCTATCTTTTGTGCTTTTTCACGCACTTCATCGCGGCTGTGACCATGTACCATGGCAAACAGGTTATATGGCCAGTCGGGCATAAAACGTGGGCGGTGATAACAGTGACTGACGTAGTCCAGCCCACCTATCATTTCCCCTAACGTATGTACCTGCTCATCAGGCACATCCCATACCGACATACCGTTACCGGTATATCCCAGCCGATAATGATTCGGTACCGCTCCGATACGTCTGATCCGGCCGTCTTCCTGCATGATTCTCATCCGCTGCATCAGCAAATCAGTCTCTATACCCAGTTGTTCAGCAACCTGTTGATAAGGTTCTGCTACCAGAGGAAGTCCCGCCTGGGTCAGTAAAATAATTTCGCGGTCCAGTACCTGTAACTGCTCATCAGATTTCAAAATACAGCCCCACATAAAATTCGTGTAATTTAGGCATATTCCTGACTGTCAGGCCGGTTTCAGCTTCGATAGCGGCCAGTGTCTCTTCCAGTTCCTGCCAGCTCTCAGTTGCCGCTACAAACCACATATTCAGTTCATGATCCCGCTCGTAATTGTGTGCTACCTGTGGAAAGGCATTTACCTGTTCGGCAACCACATCAAACCTGTCCTTCGGAACGGCAATGGCACATAAGCTCACCGCTCCGCCAAAGCGATCGGCGTTATACAGCGGGCCGAAGCGGGTCAGGATTTTGTCTTCACGTAACCGGGTCAAACGGCTGATCAGCTCGTTTTCGGTCGTGCCAAGTTCTTCAGCTACAACCGCAAAGGGGTGCTCACAAACCGGAAAACTGCGCTGCAAGGTATTGATGATGCGTTTATCCAGCGCGTCCAGTGCATCGGCAGAAGCCGTTGTACTCAATTCGTTCATCGCATTACCGCCTGTTGCGGAACATTTTCCTGAACAATGTATTTCGCGCCACACTGCTTAAATCGTTGCAGTGAAAACAGTACTTCATAAGGGGTATCTTTCAGTGCCAGCTTATCCACCAAATCATCTACGTAAGCCATTACTTCATCGCGGCTTTTCCCGTGAATCATGCTAAACAAGTTATAAGGCCAGCGTGGCTTGATTCTCGGACGCTGATAACAGAGGGTGACTTTTTGCTCAGCACTTAGCTGCTGGCCCAGTGCATCTACCTGATCATCCGGCACGTCCCACACGAGCATGGCATTGGCCCGGTATCCCAGTTCATGATGGCGGACAATGACACCAAGACGGCGGATAATACCCGCAGACTGCATTTCAGAAAGGGTTTCAATGACCGTCTCTTCTGATAAGTCCAGCTGTTCTCCGACTGTCAGGTAAGGCCGTTCTGTCAGCGGCAGGCCGGTCTGTATTGCCGCAATCAGTGAGCCGTGCAGAGCCGGATCAAAACTGCAGTCCGTATTGTTCTGCTCAGTGTTACTGGCGACCTTTTGTTTGTCGCCGGCATCCATCCGGAAACCCAGATCAATGTGGTATTCCTTCAGCAGAGGCAGGCTCATCACCTCATAACCACTGCGGGATTCAATATCGCTAAGCACCTGTTCCAGCTTTTCCTGATCTGCCGCCACAGCAACAAACCACAGATTCAGCCGGTGCTCACGCTCATAGTTATGGTTCACTTCCGGGTAACCATTCACCAGTGTGGCTACCTCGGTCAGCATCTCCTGGGGCACACTCATGGCCGCCAGCGTGCTGCTGCCAAGCATACGGGGTTTAAATACGGGACCAACCCGGCTGACCTTGCCCCGCATCAGTAACTCCGCCAGCAAATCGCGGACAGTCTGACTGTCCGATCCCAGCTCGCCAGCCAGTTGTTCATAGGGCTGAGGTACCAGTGGGAAGTTACGCTGATAGTTGTTCAGTAATCGTTGTTCCAGGCTACTCATGATCATAGACCTATGGTGTGTGCACGGTTGGTAAAGAAGATGCCGGACGGTTTTTCAACAGGTAACTGATCAAGCTTCTCAAAACTCCTGGTATCGTAAATCTGCACCTGATCGTCATCCCGTACTGAGGTCCAAACTTTGTCTCCCTTTGGCGTGAACTCCATATGCAGCACCGCTTTACCGGGCTTCAGGGTCTTAACAATTTCCTGAGTTTCGGTGTCAATAATTTGTAGAGTATCGTTATTGGGGTATGCAAAATTTACCCACATATGTCGTCCACCTGGCCGGGCCATTACAAAAATAGGCTGGCCGTGAACCGGTATACTGCCCGTCTGCTGCCAGCTCTTACGGTCAACTACAATTACCTGGTTATGGCCAACCGCCGGTACAAAAGCGTAATCCCCGGCAATCGCCCAGCCTTCAAGATGGGGCATCTTATACACAGGTAATTTCTCTTCACCGCGGCCGTAATTATCCAGAATCCGCCGTACGCCTTTCTCCGGATACCACAGATCGACCAGCGCCATGCCGTCCTCTCCGAACAAACCGGCAATGTAATACCGGCCATCCGGAGTGATCAGTGCGTCATATGGCTGACGGCCAATATCAGTAAACTTAGTAATGTCAGGTGTGGCCGGATCAGACACATCGGCAATCCATATTTCATCGGACTCATAGAGGCTGAAGACAAAGCGGTTATCAGGTGCATCTACCAGCCCGACAACTTTTGACTGCACATTGTTAGCCCCGACTGCCGGAATATCGGCAACCAGTTCCAGGGTCTGGGCATTAAAAATTTTGACACCGCCCGGCTCATAGTTAGAGACCGCCACCAGCGTGCCATCTTCAGAAATGGCTCCGCCTATGCTGTTGCCACCCTGCAGCACCCGCTTATCGATTTCTCCACTGAGAATATCCAACTTAGTTAAGCCACCGTCACGGCCAAACACGTAAGCGAAACGTTCATCACGGGAAAAAACGATAGAGGCGTGGGATAAATCACCCAGGCCTTCGATTTGATAAAGCTGAGAACCGCTCGTATGCTCAACCACCTGAACACTGCCAGTAGCGCGTTCGATAATAACGCCCAGATCACCGGTACCACGGGCAGCGTAGCCCGCAGTCGTGAAACCGATTAACAAAGGGAGTACACAGCAGCTAAGTGCATGCCGGCGCCAGTTCTTAATATTCATGAATCAACACCTTCCTTAAGTACATCAACCAGCCAGCGGATATCGTCATTACTGAGAATGCCCTGCCAGGGTGGCATCGGCGTTCCTTTACGGCCAAAGCTGATGACATGAAACAAATATTCTTCAGGCTTATTGTTCAGGACATCCGGAGTTAGCGCCGGGCCTAAACCACCTTTGAGGGTCATACCGTGGCAAGATCCACAATCGTGTCGGAGCAAATGAGTCAGCTCTGTCTGCCGTTCAGCAGAAAGAGTGACAGACTGATTACTGTCAGTCAGTGAACCAGCCTGCGCCAGGTTAAGAGTGCAAAAGCAGATAGTCAGAACAGCTAAATACTTCATATTCTTCACATCTCCCTTTTTGACATCCGGTGGATTACATCTGGCTCAGAGATTGTTGCTGTAACTGATCACTGGCCGGTTCAAACCAGTCCAGCGTGTTGGCCAAATTGACCACATCCCCGATAACAACCATGGCTGGAGGAGCAACACCTGCCGCCTTGGTATCAGCCACCAGATGTGCCAGATCAGTAATAACCCGGCGTTGTTCAGGCGTGGTGCCTTTTTCAATGACCGCGACCGGTGTAGAAGCCGAACGGCCAGCGGCCAGCACCGCATTGACGATAGGTGTCAGATTCGCCAGCCCCATGTACACGGCCAGTGTGCAGCGGCTGTCACTGAAGGCACCAAGATCCAATTCAAGGCCCTGATCGTTCTGGCGATGTCCGGTCACAATGTGCACTCCGTCTGCCACACCACGGTGGGTAAGTGGAATACCCGCATAGGCCGCACAGGCCATGGCTGAAGTAATACCGGGAACTATCTCAAAACGGACGTTATGTTTGGTGAGTACTTCAGCTTCTTCACTACCACGGCCAAAAATAAACGGATCTCCACCTTTCAGGCGAACAATATGCCGGTAGCCTTTTGCCAGCTTGACCAGCAACTGATTGATTTCATCCTGCGGCATGGAATGACGACCAGTGGCTTTACCGACATAAATTTTGGCAACGCCTGCCGGAATCTGAGCGATGATTTCTTCAGAGACTAGACGGTCATATACCACCGCATCGGCCTGATGAATCAGGCGCTGCGCTTTCACAGTCAGTAAATCAGGATCGCCCGGACCAGCACCCACCAGATATACACAAGCATTACTCTTAGGGTTGCGAGGTATATTCCCCTTAGAGGACGAAGAATATTCTGTTTCAGGCAAGCTCATATCACATTCCTTCTGACTGTGATTGAAAGACATTGCCAGTGTATGCAGCAGCTTTCTGAGCCACATTGATAAAAATCAAGTAGTCATGATTAGGCAATAAAAACCTTACAAAATGAATGGAGAAGAGGCTTCTTGGAATTGAGGAGATAGCGCAGCAAAGTAAGACTGCGCTAAAAATAAGACGTCATTTATCAGTATTTTGATACACCAATAGCGACCAGTTACCTTTACGCCTCATCGCTTACTGTAAAAACTAACGCTGGCTATACCAATCAAGCTTGTCACGCAAGGAAACCACTTTACCAATGATAATCAGTGCCGGCGGCTGAAAATCAGTCACAGCGGCCTGATCGACAATATCCATAAGACTACCGGTAAGAATACGTTGCTCTGGTAAGGTACCGTTTTCCACTAGTGCGATAGGCATGCGCGGGGACATTCCATGACGCATTAATTGCTCACAGATCTGCGACAAACTCAGCAGTCCCATATAAACCACCAGCGTCTGATGCTCACGAACCAGTTCTGACCAGGGCAAATCACAGTGCCCATCTTTTAAGTGACCGGTCAAAAAGCGCACTGACTGGGCATAACTCTGATGGGTTAGCGGAATACCGGCGTAGGCTGCACAACCGGAAGCCGAAGTAATGCCTGGCACCACCTGAAAAGGAATGTCTTCCGACATCAGTTGATCAATTTCTTCACCGCCACGACCAAAAATAAACGGATCACCACCCTTAAGGCGTAATACCCGCTTACCTTCTTTTGCCAGTTTAACCAGTAAATCATTGATTTCCTGCTGAGAAATAACGTGCTGATTGCAGGTTTTACCTACGAAAACACGGTCAGCATCCCGGCGACACAAATCCAGCACCCGATGGGATACCAGCCGGTCATAGACAACGACATCTGCCTGTTGCATCAGGCGCAGTGCTTTAAAAGTCAGTAGATCAGGATCCCCCGGACCGCCCCCCACCAGATAGACTTCACCGGTATCTGAACGTCCCGTATCTGCATTTTCCAATGCCTGTTCCAGCAAACTTTCTGCTTGCCGGTCTTTGCCGGCGAACATCATTTCTGCCACCGGTCCCTGTAAAACAGATTCCCAGAAGACCCTACGCTGATTAAGCGTGCTGAAGCGGGCTTTTACTTGCTCCCGGAAACGACCGGCTAGCTGCCCCAACCGCCCGTAGCTGGCAGGAATCATAGATTCCAGCTTGCCCCGTAACAGACGGGCCAGCACCGGTGACTGACCACCACTGGATACCGCCATTACGATCGGAGAGCGGTCAATGACGGCAGGAATAATAAAGTTACTCAGGGCCGGTTTATCCACTACGTTAACAGGCAGACCGAGCTGTTTTGCATCGGCTGAAACCTGTTCATCAACGTGCTGGTCTTCGATGGCTGAAATGACCAGTACTACCCCTTTCAGGTGCGCTGAACAGTATTCTGCCGGACAATGCTCTCCGCCCTGTTGCTGAACAAGAGATTCCAGATCCGGACATAACTGCGGTGCGACGACACACAGCCTGGCACCCGCGCTCACTAATAGACTGGCCTTACGCAGCGCGACGTCACCGCCTCCTACTAACAGACAGCGCTGATCCTGAAGATTATAAAAGATTGGCAGAAAATCCATTGGCCGGCCCCCTGGCAAAGATCTGATATGCAAGCTCGTCTATGAGCGCACGAAAACAAAAAACACTCTTTTCACATCAGCCTAAACAGGCACGCAGACTGACGCCTTGATGTATATCAATCTGCACATAGCAGTCGATCAGTGTTCCAGTAATTTACCGGTAAGTTTCAGATACAGCTGCGGAAGTTTCTTAGGCAGTTCGGTGGCTCTGTGGATAAAAGTATATCCCTGCCGACCAAACAGATATGGCAGGTACTGATTAGCCTGCTCATCAATAGTGATACAGAAAGGTACCAGCCCCTGACAGCGAGCCTCCTGAATAGCTTTACGGGTATCTTCAATGCCGTGCCGCCCTTCATAGCGGTCAAGGTCATTGGGCTTACCGTCAGTAACAATCAACAGCAACTTTTTCTCTGCAGGCTGTTTCGCTAACAGGGCTGAAGCGTGACGGATCGCAGCCCCCATCCGGGTATAAAATCCCGGCGAGATATCCGCAATACGACCCCGAACACTGTCATTGTAGGTTTCACCAAAGTCTTTCAAACAATTAAAGCGCACATGCTCCCGCCGGCGGGATGAAAATCCGTGAATGGCAAACTGATCTTCACTGGCATGCAAACTTTCAGAAAACAGGTACAAGCTGTCACGGATCACATCAATAACCTGACAGTCCTCGCCGGGGTTACGGGTACCAACCCAGGCATCTGTGGATAATGATAAATCGGCCAGCAGCAGGCATGACAAATCCCGCTGCAACTGCCGCTTCTGGCTATACAAACGACCGTCATCACCTCGACCGGTGGCCCGTGCGCTACGGTGCTGGAGATAAGCGTCAATATCCAGTTCGTCACCGTCGTACTGACTACGCAAACGAACTGAACGGTTGGTCAGCATTTCAAACTGACGACGCAGCCGCCGGGCTGTGGTTTGCAGGTGTCCCGGTAAATCACATGCCTTAGCATTACGGCTCTCCATCGGCACAATACAACTGTAATCCGGTAACAAAACCTGACGCTTATAATCCCATTCCGGGTAACGGATCCCCTCGCCCAGCGGAATATCATCTTCCAGTGCAGAAGGCAGGTCTAAATCAAACTTGATACGGCTGGCAACTGGTGTGCTGTCCTGGGTGACCGCCATTCTATCGATATCATTGGCGATCGACTCAGCCTGATCCAGATCGTCTTCATCATCACAACCGCGGTCCATCTGGCAAAACTCTGCATATGAGAACAAATCCGCCTCATGCCGTACCCCCAGCGTTGTGCCATTTTCTTCCGGTTTTTCTACCCGCTCAGCCTGACGGCGGCGCTGTTCACCTTCCTTACTTTGCCCCTGAGAAGAATCCCGGTCTTTGCCATTATCTTCACTATGCAGACCTTCCGCGCGAGGTGGATTAGGATGCAACCACAGCGGCACCGGATCGGGCGCAAAGTCATCAGCAGGTAACTGAGTGACAGAACCAGGGTCACGTAATGCCTGATAGACTACCGACAACACAGCAGCCTGACCGCCATGTTTCAGTTCAGCCGGATCACGACGTGCTATAAAGGCCTCCACTAAGCGCTGATAACGGGGTTTTAAGCCGGGATACAAGGATAAAGTCTGTAAGCAGCGTTGCTGATTATCCACCAGCCAGTTCATGCCTCGGTGTACGTCGGCAGACGCTGGTGTACCAGCCAGCGCCGCCAGCCAGAAATACAGTTCCCGGTTCAGATCTGCCTGTGGATAAACATCCAGACGTTGTGGCAGGTAAAGACAACGTTCGTCATACCAGGCCAGCTCTACTTTACTGCCGGTGCCGGCGACCCGGTGCAGCCAGTTACGGCGGGCACGGTGCAATGTCGGTGTCGTAGCACTGATCGTCAGACCACTGTCACCGCCTAAGCCACGGTAGAAGACACCCAACGCAGCTTTAACATCATCCAGCTGAACTGCCGCCTCAGGATACCCCTGATACGCCAGTTTAGTGATCCACCTGTCCCATACCTGACCAACCCGCTCTTCCATTACTGCCTCTTCACGTAGCAATTACTATGTATTTCACTCGGTGCCGAAAGTTGCCTGTACCAGCTCCATCAGGCCAACAATGGTTTGTGCATCATCGGTCAGAGGCTCAATCATTCCCGCACGGCATGCCTGTAATGGCTCAAAACCGGCAGCAATCAGCGTCGCGGTATACATCAGCAAGCGGGTGCTCGCGCCTTCTTCAAGATCCTGATCTTTCAGTTCACGCAGACTGTTAGCAAGCGCTACTAAACGGTCGGCAATAGTCTGATCAACCCCGGTCTCATGGACAATAACGGCGGCCTCTTCAGCCGAGGGTAAATAGTCAAAACTCATCGAAAGGAAACGTTGCCGGGTGCTTGGCTTCATCCCTTTGAGCACATTCTGATATCCAGGGTTATACGACACGATCAGCATGAAGTTATCCGGTGCTTCCAGCACTTCTCCGGTACGGTCAATCGGCAGAATCCGACGGTCATCCGTCAGCGGGTGAATCACTACTGTGGTATCTTTTCGGGCTTCGACCACTTCATCCAGATAACAGATACCGCCTTCACGCACCGCCCGGGTCAGGGGGCCATCACTCCAGATCGTGTCGCCATCACCAATCAGATGACGACCAACCAGATCAGACGCGCTCAAGTCATCATGACAGGCGACTGTATGTAGCGGCAGACCAAGTTTATCAGCCATATAGCTGATAAAACGGGTTTTTCCGCATCCTGTAGGCCCTTTCAGCAATACCGGCAACTGATGCTCATAAGCGTGCATAAACAACGCTTCTTCGTTGCCCTGTGGCTGATAAAAAGCAGTAGATCCCGCTGCCGAAGTATCAATTGTTGTCAGATTATTCATCACATATTTCTCCATACGGCGAACGCCGTCATTCGCCGCGAAGCGATCTGAGCTTTTGCTCAAAACAGATAAGTCACACTCACAATCACCCCAATCACCGGAGCGTATGCCAGTAACATAAAACGCCATACCCGCGGGGCTTTTCTCAACCCCATGAAGTAATCCACAACACAAAATGCTTTAACCGCACTGGCAGACAGAATCAGCACAACTGCTACAAAGGTAACTACACTATTCTCGCCGAAATATGCCATGGCGACCGTGACCAAAATCAATAATATCCAGATACAGTCCGACAAACGTGATTCGCTCATAAGATGTATACCAAAGGAAAGAGGACTAACCAGAGAAGATCCACCATGTGCCAGTAACAGGCTCCGCTTTCGAACTCGTTCATACGCCCACTACGGTACTTCCCTCGCCAGTTTTGCAGCATCAGTAACATTAAAATCAGCATGCCCAGAATGACGTGGAACATATGAAAAGCTGTCAGGCCGTAGTAAAAAAAGTAAAAATCGTTAGTGCTGAGGTCAAATCCCAGCGCAACTGAATGCTGGTACTCCGCACTTTTAATCCACAGATATACACAGGCAGAGACCAGCGCCAGTGTCAGAAAAACATTACCGCCCTTCTGACCTGCATGTACTTTCTGTTGCGCACGCACCACAAACCAGCTGCTAGTTAGCAATGCCAGCGTATTGCCCACACCCGCCAGTACATTCAACTGCGCCTGGCCTTCTGCAAACATTTCAGGAAAACGTGCCCGGGTAATCGCATACAAAATAAAGAACAGCGCGAACACACTCAGTTCGGCAAGAATAAACAGCCAAATGGCAAAATCTCCGGGCAACTGCTTCATCTGAATTTCAGCCTGCGCGTTCATTTCCGGGCCCCTATATCAACGCTGGGAATAATTTTATCGGCATCCGCACTGCGTCGGGGATCACCATTTCCCCAGTGCAGCAAACTGCCATCCGGATTATCTTTCTGAACCTCATTACAGGCCTGAATACATTCACTGCACTGAGTGCAGGTAAACTTCTTGCGCTTAATACTGCGAGCCGGCAAACGCATCGGGCAAGCTTTATCACAGGCTTTATCGCAGTCTTTACACAGGGCAGCACGCTGCGCGTCAAAACTGACCATAAGCGCTTTGGGGTTCATCATCCAAACCAGACTTTGAAACACCCCTAACGCACAGCCAAATTTACAGAACAGATGCCGCGCAAATAGAAAATCAATCGAAAATAGCGTGGTGGCCACGCCTAAAAACAGCCAACTGGTAAACCCCAGCTCACCGCTTAATAAATCGCTATAAAGCGTCAACGGAGGTAGCAAATACCCCAGCAACCCGATGGCCCAGATAAAGGCAATGAGCACCGCAACAGTGACAAGAATTAACCAGGAAGAAATACTGTGAGGTTTTGACCCCGCTTCCCAGATGGTAGGTCGGCCCAGCAGCTTCTGCATTCGGCCGTTAATCAGTTCAACCACAGAAAAATGCGGACAGAGCCAACCGCAGTAAAGCCTTCCAAAGCGGTAAGCAATCCAGATACCGGCAGTAATCAGTATCACCGCTGGCAACAGCACCCGCAGAAGAATCTGCACCGCCGCATCGTTACCCTGGATCGATTCCAGCCCCAGACTCAATGGGTAGGTAAAAATAACAAAATGCCCGGCAGTCAGGTCATAACGAAAAACATCCAGCACCGGCGCAACCAGAAACAGCGCAAAAAATGCGCTGCGGGTCAGAGTTCTTATGCGTTGGCTTGGCTGTTTCATAACTTCACTTCTATGAAAAATGCCCTCCCCGCGAACGGGGAGGGATACAACTTTCTTAGTGACAACTCACTCAATGACAGTCTGCTCAGCAGGCTTCAGGCGCGCTTCTTCGCCTTTAACAAAGAAGCTGATGATGTACACGATCAGACCCAGCAGGAATACCAGACCTGCAGCTTCACGCAGCCAGTAGAAGAGTTCGATCTTGTCCTGAACAATCATGAATGGCAGTGGCGCATCGCTGAAGCGTTGCAGATAAACCTGCAGGATACCTGCACCCGTCAGGAACAGCGTGATGAAGACCATAGATACAGTCATCAGCCAGAAGCCCCACATTTCAGTAACCTGAGACTTAATGCTGTTCGCCGCTTCACGGCCATTCAGCATAGGCATCGCGTAAGAGATCATAGTCAGCACAATCATTACGTATGCGCCATAGAAGGCCATATGACCATGGGCTGCAGTAATCTGTGAGCCGTGAGTGTAATAGTTAACCGGTGCCAGCGTGTGCAGGAAGCCCCATACACCAGCCCCCAGGAATGCCATAACACCAGTACCCAATGCCCAGAGAACTGCAACACGGTTAGGGTGCTGACGGCGACGCTTATTCACCATATTGAAGGCAAACAATGTCATCATGAAGAACGGTACAGGTTCCATTGCAGAGAACACAGAACCGATCCACAGCCAGTACTCAGGCAGACCAATGAAGAAATAGTGGTGACCAGTACCCAGCAAGCCGGTGATCAGCGCCATCGCAATGATGACATACAACCATTTCTCAATAACCTCACGGTCAACGCCAGTAACCTTGATCAGGGTGAATGCCAGAATTGCACCCAGAATCAGTTCCCAAACACCTTCAACCCACAAGTGAACAACCCACCACCAGAACATCTTATCCAGCACAGGGTTTTCAGGGTTATAGAAAGAGAACAGGAAGAACACAGCCAGACCTACCAGGCCTAAAAACAGCACCATAGTGATAACGGTTTTACGGCCACGTAACAGCGTCATGCCAATATTGAACAGGAAGCCCAGCGCCACCAGTACAATACCGATCTTGGTAATTGTCGGCTGCTCAAGGAACTCCCGTCCCATTGTTGGCAACAATTCATTCCCCGTCATATGTGCGAGAGTGGCATAAGGGACAGCCAGATAGCCGATGATAGTCAGCGCACCCGCTACCAGAAATACCCAGAACAGCAACATCGCCAGCTTTGGAGAGTACAGTTCGGTTTGCGACTCTTCAGGCACCATGTAATAAGTGGAACCCATAAAGCCAAATAACAACCAAACAATCAGTAAATTCGTATGGACCATACGGGCAACGTTGAACGGTATTTCCGGAAACAGGAAGTCACCGACTACATATTGCATCCCCATAATCACGCCGAACAGGATCTGTCCGACAAATAAGCCAATTGCCGCTATAAAGTACGGTTTGGCTACCATTTGAGATTGATACTTCATAATCGTCCCTTACCCTTGAACATTAGGTGGCCAGCCATTGGTGTCTATCTCTGACATGTACTTGAGGAACTCAGCAACTGCTTCCAGCTCTTCTTCAGACATGTTGAATTGCGGCATGCTGCGACGCCCAGGGATACCATCAACAGGACGGCTTTTAATAAAGCCTTTAATTGCTTCTTTACTATTACCGTAACGGACATACACATTGCCCAGCTCCGGTGCAAAGTAAGCGCCCTCACCCAACAAGGTATGACAACCAATACAATTATTGTCTTCCCAGACTTTCTTACCCAGCACCACCTGCGGCGTCAGGTTTTCGCGGTTATCCCTTTCGGGCAGCCGTTGCACGGTATCCGCAGATAAACCGACCAACAGCAAAAAGAAGAACAGACTTCCGCCAAAGAAGATGTTCCTCGCCATTGATTTTGTAAATGTTTCATTCATAAAGGTATCTCCACCCTTTGCACCTTTAACTAACACACTGAAAACAGTTCATTAGCCCCAGTAACCACTACGAGTCAGCATTCTCCTATTGCGCAACCTCAGCCACCTTGACCATGATCAAGTGCTTAAAAAAACTTATGGGTTACAACAGTGCATAGTGATTACTGTCAGTGATGAAACGCAGAGAAGTCGTCAGGGAATGACCGTCAAAAAAAGAGAGGATGTACGGATGCAGCCAGCCAAAAATTCCGGAGAGCAACTTGCCAGTTTTGGAGCACTGCTTTATCTGGTGCATTTGCTGGCGCTGCCAGGAATTGCGCTGGGAGTCTTGGTCTGGCTGAACTGTCGAAGTACTAAAAGTAATTCCCTGCTGGCGCGTTATCACCTTCGTCTGGCACTTAACGGCAGTCTTATTGCTACCTGCATTATTGCCGGGGGAAGTGGTTTGTTATGGCTGGGATTTTCAGACAGCCCGACAGGCATAAGTATGGTGTTGCTGTACGCCATCACCAGTCATACATTTTGTGTCCTGTGGGGAATATTTTGCCTGGCAAAAGCGATGAGCGGAAAAATGCTTAATAAGCAGTAAAATGAACCGGGCTAGACATTGCGTCCCACCCGGCATAAATCTTAGTTTCTAAGTAACACACTTGCTAAGAACCGTCTTAGCAACGGACAAATCACTAAGCAAGACAAACATATCTACCTAAACCAGTTTTTAAACCAGTCCAGTGGTTCATCTGCCACATAGCCAGGTGCATAAGCTGCGGCGCATGGAATATATTCCTGAGGCTCGTTCTCCAGCAGAAACGGTAACTGTACACCGCCACATTCTTCCGCCGACCCCAGTCCGGTTAATTCATCCACCCATAGATATTCGACTGCTGATGGCTGGTCCAGAACCAAAGGTTGCGGCCGCTCTCGCTTCATCAGCTCAACCCAGGTTTTCAATGCACCGCTGCTGCCAGTTAACGGTAAAGTGCTGTTATCGTCAGCACCCAACCAAACAACTGCCAAACGATCACCGGTAAAACCAGCAAACCAACTGTCGCGCTGGTCATTTGTAGTACCTGTTTTACCGGCCAGATTCAGACTCTGCGGCAAGCTGGCATACGCTGAACGGGCTGTTCCTATGTGCGCTACTTGCTGCAAAGCAAACTGTAATTGATACATCGGTCCGGCATTAACCGTTTGCTGCACCACCAGCGAGTACCGGGAAAGCTCCTGATTTTCGGCATCCGCAACCATCCGGATTGCACGTAGTGGTAACTGGAAACCATTACCTGCAATTGTCTGATAGATCTGCGCAACTTCTATTGGCGACATAGCAGTCGCCCCCAAAAACAGAGAAGGATAGGCCGGTATATCGCGGTCAAAACCTAACCGACGTAAGGTGTCCAGTACTTCATCAACACCAACATCCATTCCCAGTCGCACCGTGGACTGGTTGTACGATTTAGCCAACGAGTAATACAACGGTACGTCACCATGACTCTTACGGTCATAATTTTTCGGTGTCCAGGAGCCATCAGGCAAATCGACAGTAAGTGGTTCATCTTCGAGCAATGATGCCAGGGTGTAGCCTTTTTCCAGCGCCGTCAGATACACCGCTGGTTTGATCAGAGAGCCTACCGGACGAATCGCATCTATTGCCCGGTTAAAGCCCTGATAGCGGGTATTCTTACCGCCAACAACTGCCAGTACTTCGCCGCTATACGGATTGCTAACCACCATACTGCCCTGCAATTTGGCGACTTTTTTACCGTATTTCTTTGTCAGCTTCTTCACGCTGGAAACCAGGCTCTGCTCAGCATTCGCCTGTACAACCGGATCCAGTGCAGTGAAAATTCGTAAGCCATCACTGCTCAGGACTTCATCTGGATATTCTTCACGAAGCTGGCGCTTCACCAGATCCAGATAGGCCGGATACGCTCCGCGATGCAGGCTCTTTTGCTTCACTACACTCAAAGGCTGTTGAGCGGCCTGATGACGCTGCTTAGCAGTTATTGCACCTTCATTTTCTAACACCTTCAGTACAAGATCACGGCGCTTTTTCGCCCGGGCAGGGTTACGGCGCGGATCATAATAGGAAGGTCCCTTAACCATTGCGGCTAACAACGCAACCTGATGCAGCTTTAACTCCTGAATCGGTTGAGCAAAGAAGTACTGACTCGCCAGGCCAAAACCATGAATAGAACGACTGCCCTTCTGCCCCAGATAAACCTCATTCAAATAGGCTTCGAGTATTTCATCTTTGCTGTAATGGCGATCCAATAAAAACGCCATCGGGATTTCCAACAGTTTACGTACGAATGAACGGTCAGAAGTTAAGTAGAAATTTTTAACCAATTGTTGGGTCAGCGTACTACCACCCTGAACAATGCGACCGGCCTTCAGGTTGACCCACATTGCCCGGGCAATACCTTTTGGCGATACACCGTAATGGGAGTAATAATCTCGATCTTCAATAGCCACAAGTGCTTCCACCAGATATGGCGGTGCTTGCTCAATCTGTAGCAAGTCACGATCTTCATTCGATTTAGGGTAAATACCACCGATCTGAATAGGCTCAAGACGCGCTAAATTAACACTGCGGCCAGCATCATCGCGGATACGACTGACGGAACCACCCGCAAAGTCCACCAGCAAACGTCGGCTTGGCTCAAGACCATCGACAAAATCAAAACCACGGGAATAAATCCGTGCACGCTTGCTGGCCCACTCAACGGTACCGGGCTGACTGGCCCGTGCCTGAAACTTATACCCAAGCCCTTTCAACTCCAGCTTAAGACTTTCGCGACTCAACACCTGGCCCGGGTATAACTCCAGCGGGCGGGCATATACTTTCGCCGGCAACGCCCAGCGCTTACCCTCAAACTTGTCCCGAATCTGAATATCCAGGTAAACCAGGCCAATGCCCGCAAAGACACTGGCAAGCAGACCCAATTTAAACATCAGCCAAAAAAGCCGCCGTAACCAGGAAGGCTTCGTCGCTTTAGACTTAGTATTTCGCGACTTACGCTTTGCCGCTGCTTTTTTGGCCATAAACTAATAAAAATCCTGAAAAAAGAACTAAAGATCCTGCATCTGAAAAGATTACCTGAAAGACGCAGCAAAAAATAAAACGAGAGTTTATCAGACCCCAATATTGTGTAAATTGTTGCCTGAATATGTTCTGAGCAAACATTACCTTTGTCCAGCCTGTCACTCACGCGATAAGATAGACACAATTTTCGACGGAGAATTCAACATGCGACAGCTGTGCGCCGCCAATGAGATTACAGAAGAGCAAAGTAAAAGCTTTGAAATCGATGGCCGGGGCGTTTTTGCGGTACGAAAAAACAATGCACTCTATGTTTATGAAAACCGCTGTCCACACCGCGGTGTCCCGCTGGAATGGATGCCAGACACATTTCTTGAGCCGCAAAAACAATTTATTCAGTGTGCCACTCACGGTGCATTATTTGTCATAGATTCCGGGTTATGTATTGCCGGCCCCTGTAATGGTGTATCACTGGAGCCGGTAGAGTTTGATATTATCGATGGCCAGCTATGTATCCCGCCACTCTAACGTTACGCTGTTTTTTTTATGGCTTTGCTTGTGGCTTTGGTAGCAATTGAAAAGCCAGCATACCCACCAACATCGAAACAACAAAGATAACAGTATGAGATTGTCCATATACCAGTGCAGCAAGCGCTGGTCCGGGGCAATAACCATAAAGCCCCCAACCTATTCCGAATAATACTGCGCCACTTACTAGCCGCGAATCGATATACGCTGCGTCAGGCCAGTGGAACTGTTGCGCAAACACGGGCTTAGAACGTTTTTGCAATCCGTAAAAACCTGCTACAGAAGTACCTACTGCTGCCGCCAGCACAAATACCAACTGTGGATTCCAGTCTCCGCTAATATCCAGAAAGCCTATAATATTGGCCGGGTCCGTCATTCCGGAGAGCGCCAGCCCGGCACCAAAAAGCGCCCCACAGAACAAAGCTAAGGACGCTTCGGTAAAACACGTCATAGTAAGCACTCTCATAATACGTGCCCCATTACCGAAATAATAAATACCGTCAACATGGCTGCCAGAACAAAGACAACTGTCGCGACCAGTGAACGCTTAGACAACCTGCCAATGCCACAAACTCCGTGACCGCTGGTACAACCTGCACCCAGCCGTGCACCAAAACCAACCAACAGACCGGCGAGTATAATTACCCAGGTGTCTGATTCAGGAACTGCAGGCAATGCCTGTCCCATTAACTGGTGCACTAGCCATGCGCCCAGTAAGAGACCTGCCAAAAAGAAAATACGCCAAATGGCGCCGGGAAGAAGTGAAGGTTGGCTAACAGCCTGCCAGAGAATACCGCTAATACCCGCGATACGTCCCAGCCAGGCCATCATCAACACCGCACATATGCCAATCAGTAAACCACCGGCCAGTGCCGGTATAATCATCGCGGTCATTCATTGCCCCTTTGTAGCGATATCAGTAAGCACTGTTTCACTTAACAGAATACAAAGGCGCAATAATATTAGATAAGGCTAATTTAATAAAGACTAATGCATCTCGCTAACATGCAGAATCAAAGTATGACCGGTAATTGCTGCACCAGCTTTACTTCGTCGGCTGAAATATGCGCACCATAAGCAATCACTTCCACACCGGCATTAACCGCTTCACGCAGTAACTGCCCGTATTCAGGATCAATATGATCTGCTGGCATAACTCTTTCGATCCCAGTATGCGGCACACAAAATAGCAACACTGCCCGATGACCTTCAGCCACCATAGCCATTAACTCCCTTAAGTGCTTGGCTCCCCGGGTGGTCACAGCATCCGGAAATGTACCCAGTCCATCACCTTCATAAAGCGTTACATTCTTTACTTCCACATAGCAGTCAGCCCGGTGTTCATCCTGAAGTAATAAATCAATACGGCTGTTCTCAGCACCATACTTAACTTCTGTACGCAATGTTCCATAGTTCTGCAGCGTTTCAATAACGCCAGATTCAATTGCTTCACGTACCAGATGATTAGCCCGGCCGGTATTAATACACGCCAGATAACGTTCTTCGACTTCAACCAGTTCCCAGCCAAAAACGTACTTACGCTTCAGATTGCCTGAATCCTGAATCCATACCCGGCTGCCCGGATCAGCACAGTTTTTCATCGAACCTGTATTTGGACAATGCACCGTCAATTCACGACCATTATCCAATTCAATATCCGCTAAGAAGCGCTTATAACGTTTAATAAGCCGCCCTTCGAGCATGTTGTCCAGTTTCATGACTGTAACCGCCGTGCAAGTCGCTCCAGCGCTTTTTCGATCTGTTCAACACTGGTTGTATAAGAAAAACGGATAAACTCATTGGCCCGGTGAGTACCAAAATCAACACCTGGTGTTACCGCCACATGCTCTTCTTCCAGCAAATCCCAGCAGAACGAGAAAGTATCATCGGTAAAGCGAGATGCATCGGCATACACATAAAAAGCGCCTTCAGGCATTAGCGGAATAACAAAGCCTAACGCACGCAAACCTTCTACTAAGACATCACGACGTTCTTTAAACGCATGGCGACGTTGCTCAAGAATACTTAAAGTTTCCGGCTTAAATGCAGCTAAGGCGGCATGTTGCGCAATAGTAGGTGGTGAAATAAACAGGTTCTGCGCCAGTTTTTCCATATCGGCTACGGCGTTTTCAGGTACTACTGTCCATCCAAGGCGCCAGCCAGTCATACCGAAATACTTAGAAAAACTATTGAGTACGAAAGCATCTGCATCCACTTCAAGGATCGACGGTGCATTACAGCCGTATGTCAGTCCGTGATATAACTCGTCCACGACCCTATGTCCGCCCAGTGTTTTCACTGTTTGCGAGATCAGCTCCATTTCGTCCCGGTGTACTACGCTGCCAGTTGGGTTGGCAGGTGATGCCAGCAGGATCCCTGCGGTATCTGCTTGCCAGTGCTGCTCTATCAGTTCCGGTGTTAACTGAAAATTATCTTCAGCGGTTACCGGCACCAGTTGCCCCCGCGCTTCGACCAGCCGTAAGAACTGACGGTTACATGGATAGCCGGGATCAGCCATCATAAACTTCTGACCCGGATTCGCTAATAAAGAGAACACCATAAGCAATGCGCCAGAAGCTCCACAGGTAACCAGTACCCGTTCAGGAGAAATATCCAGACCGTAGGTATTTGCGTAATGCTCTGCTATTAAATGACGTAGCTCCGGAATCCCACCAGAAGGGGTGTATTGAGTATGGCCATTCTGAATTGCAGTGATACCGGCCTCTGCTATCGGACCTGCTGTAGCAAAGTCAGGCTCCCCTGCTTCCATGTGCACTACGTCGTGCCCTAGCGCATCCAGCTGCTTAGCGCGCTTAAGCAGTTCCATTACTTTAAAAGACTCAATATCGCGGACTCGGTCCGACCACTGGCTCATCTGAAAAATCTCATCAATAAACAGGCTAAAAGAATGCTGCGCAGTATACCTTAGTGTGATCATAAAACAGGGGGATTATGCTATCTGAAAGCGAACTTTTCGCTTCAGCCTGCAACTGTTAAGGCCTACAAAGTACCCAGTGTGAGAAATCAGCAACGCTTTGATATCAATATGAATCTACAATTATATGTCGTTAAGATGATTTTTCGTCGTAAGGGCTGGCCTAAGCCGAAAGGTTCTGGTAACGTCAGCTCCCTTCTGATTCTTGTGTTTATATTTGCGTAATCACATTATTAAGTGCCGGTAGAAATCAGGATTATTACCGCCGGCGTAGGTAGCGAGAAGCGAGGCAGAGATATGCCCAATCAAGACACACAGTTTACACACTTCGAACCTTACCCAATTGTGGAAGGCGAAGAATATATGAATGAGCCGCAAAAGGATCATTTCAGGAATATCCTTCTTGCCTGGAAGCAGGAACTTATGGAAGAGGTAGATCGTACGGTCAATCATCTGCAAGAAGATGCGACCAACTTCGCCGACCCTAGTGACCGCGCCAGCCAGGAAGAAGAATTTAGCCTGGAATTACGTACCCGTGACCGTGAGCGTAAGCTGATCAATAAGATCGGCAAAGCCATGGATACCATCGATGAAGATGACTACGGTTACTGTAATGCCTGTGGCGTTGAGATTGGCATCCGCCGTTTGGAAGCCCGTCCAACTGCGACACTTTGTATCGACTGCAAAACACTTGCAGAGATCAAAGAAAAACAATTGGGCATCTGATTCCCTCTGTGGCCGGCTTCCGCCGGCCACGAGCGTTTATGACCTATATCGGACGTTTTGCGCCCTCACCCACTGGCCCCCTGCACTTTGGTTCCCTGCTTGCCGCCCTGGCTAGCTATCTTGATGCTCGACATCACCAAGGCAAATGGCTTGTTCGTATTGAAGACCTGGACCCCCCAAGAGAAATAGCCGGCGCCAGCACTGCCATTTTGCATTGCCTGGAAAACTTTGGCTTTACCTGGGACGGCGAAGTTATATATCAAAGTAAGCGGCATAATTTTTACCGGGAAAGTCTGGAGCAGCTGATCACAAATCAGAATGCTTATTATTGCAACTGTTCAAGACAGCAATTGCGCCAGCGCAGTGGCAGCAACCTTTACGATAACTATTGCCGGGAACACTTGCCTGCTGAAACCAACGGCTGTGCAATACGTTGCTTCGTACCTGCAGCAACAAATCCAGTTGATGCCCAATTCAAAGATCGTATTCAGGGACAACAACCAGCCTTTTGCAGCGAAGACTTTGTCCTTTATCGTCGGGATGGTTTTTTTGCCTATCAGCTAGCCGTTGTACTGGACGATGCCGTACAGCAGATAAGTCACATAGTACGCGGCTCTGATCTTCTTGATTCAACCCCCAAACAATTACAGCTGCAACGACGCCTCAATTTACCTATCCCCGCATACGCACACATACCTGTTGCGGGAAATCTACAAGGCCAAAAACTCAGCAAGCAAACATTCGCTCAGGCTTTAGACGATGAGCCAGTGCCTCAATTACTGGCGGCACTTAACTTTCTTGGCCAGCAGCCACCAACTGACCTGGCAGACAGTAATAAAGAAGATATCCTTGCCTGGGCCATCCAACACTGGCAGATTAACCAGGTTCCGGCACAATCTACAATTATCTGGCAACCCTGAACCGCAGCCTGCTTTACCCTAAAACCCGGCAGGCAAAGAGAGACTGATATGCAGTTATACCGATTAATGCTGGTATTCGTCGTTGGCGTGTACTTACTCTCCCCAGCCCTGATGGAATGGTGGCAGGAACATGACACCCCCTGGTACAGACCTTTCATTCTCTGGGCCGTGTTAATCATTATTGCTGTGCTATTGGAAAGGAACTATCGCCGTAATGAGTTTTAACTTTAACGACCTGCTGATTGCCGGTATCACGTTCCTGACATTATTATTTGGCGCTGCTTACATCACCGAACGGGGCTGGATTCCACGCCGTATTATTCGCCACCCTCTTACGTATGTTCTGTCACTGGGCATCTATGCAAGCGCCTGGACGTTTTATGGAACATTCGGGCTTGCTCAGCAATCCGGCTATAGCTTTCTGGCTTCTTATCTTGGCGCCAGTGCGGCCTTCTTTCTCGCACCACTTATTCTCATTCCGATACTGCGAATAACCCGCAAGAATCAGCTAAGTTCATTAGCTGATTTATTTGCTTTCAGGTTTCGCTCTGCCGGAGCAGGCACACTGACTGCACTGATGACGGTGATTGCGACCCTACCGCTAATTTCAATTCAAATTCAGGCTGTCGCGGACTCCCTGCATATTCTCAGCAGTAACTTTTCTTCAAACAGAATTGCACTGGGCTTTTGCAGCATCATCGCACTGTTCTCTATTCTCTTCGGTGCCCGTTACCCTTCATTGAAACACCGCCATGCGGGCCTGGTAGTTGCGATGGCTACCAGCTCATTGTTCAAGTTAATTGCCCTGGGCGGCATTGGTCTCTATGCGTTCTTTGACATTCTTGGCGGACCAACCGGCCTCAATGAATGGTTTGAGTTACAACCTGTGGTGTTAGAAACCTTCTACACACCACTGGACAGCGATACTTGGCGCACCATGCTTCTGAGCTTTTTTGCAGCAGCCATTGTGATGCCACATATGTTCCATATGATTTTCACGGAAAACACATCTTCAGAAAGCCTTTATAAAGCCAGCTGGGGCGTGCCTTTGTATTTGTTACTACTGGCACTCGCAATCCCCCCTATTCTTTGGGCTGGCATGAAACTGCAGTTAGCCAACGATCCAGAATTTTTGATTCTGCATTTGGGTATTGGCATTCAGTCTGAATTCCTCACCATGCTGGCATTTATTGGCGGCCTGGCGGCTGCCAGCGGAATCATTATTGTCGCGACAGTATCTATGGCTTCAATGCTACAAAACCATCTGATTCTGCCGTTATTACCCGCGCCAAAAACCCAACGTTTTTATTCCTGGTTACTCTGGTTACGCCGCAGTCTGATCATTACTCTGATGCTTGGCAGCTACTTTTTTTACATCAACATAGGTAAACAACACGACCTGCACTTACTGGGTACTATTGCCTTCATTGCTTTTTTACAATTTCTGCCCGGTGTTATCGCAACACTTTTCTGGGCATCAGCAAACCGTATTGGCTTCATTGGCGGTGTGATTGCAGGCATGAGTATCTGGCTGGTGACTATGTTGGCACCACTGTTTAACGGCTTCGACAGCAGCAGTTTCTTGCTCTCTTATCCAGAGATACGTGAGTGGCATCAGGCAGCTATGTATTCGTTGGTCGCCAATATTTTTGTTTTTGTCTTACTCTCGGTATTGCTGGATAACTCACCGGAAGAGTTCCAGGCTGCCAGCGCTTGTCTGGTTTCAGCGCCGCAGCAGCTATCAGCGCCTCAACTAACCATTAAAGACAGTGATCAGTACATCAATCTGCTTACCCCACGATTAGGACGATCCGCTGCTTATCGGGAAGTAAATGCTGCCTTGCATGAACTCGACCTGGCCAATAACAGACTTTCACCCGTTAACTTGTTGCGCTTACATGTGCAGATTGAAAATAACCTCAGTGGTCTGCTTGGTCCTATTGAAGCTGCCTCTTTACTCCGACCCGCCAGCAGCCAGGTTTCCGACACCTTTAAAACCCGCGACGTAAACTTGCTGGAAAACCAGCTGGAAACCTACCACGCCAAGCTAACCGGCCTGGCTGCTGAATTGGACAACCTTCGTCGCCACCACCGCAGCACCCTTCAAAAGCTGCCTATTGGAGCCTGTTCTCTTGACGACCAGGGGAAAATTATTCTCTGGAATGCAGAGATGGAGCTACTGACTGAACTGCCGCACTCTCAGGTATTAGGTAAAACTCTGGATGAACTGCCAAATCCCTGGGCAGACTTGTTGCACAACTTCGCCCTTGAAGAAGGCGCTCACCTGTTATCCCAGCGTTTAATATTCGATAACCACGAACACTGGTTTAGTCTGCACAAAGCCAGCCTCGCGCATGACACTGACTCAGCAGTTATTCTGGTCGAAGACGAAACAGAACATCAAACGTTAGTTAATAAGCTATCTCACAGTGAACGCCTTGCATCAATCGGCCGCTTCGCTGCAGGTGTTGCCCATGAAGTAGGTAACCCGGTAACAGGTATTGCCTGCCTAGCGCAGAACTTAAAACTGGAAACTGACAGTGAACCAGTACTTGAAACCGGACAGCAAATATTGACTCAAACCAAGCGTATTACCCGCATAGTGCAGTCTCTGGTCCGCTTTGCACATACCGGACAAGGAGAAGAACAGGAAGCACACTCATCGTTAAATCTGCATGAACTGATAGGTGAAGCCATCCATTTGGTTTCACTGGATACCCGCAGTAAACAAATCAGCTTCATGAATGAAACACCGACAGACATGCTAATCAGTGGTGATCCACAGAGATTACTTCAAGTGTTTGTTAATCTACTGAACAATGCCAGCGATGCCTCTGGTGAGCAGGATGAGATTTGTATTGATGCAGCTTATGAAGAAGGTTCTATCGTTATCCGTGTGACGGATCAGGGCAGTGGTATCTCAGCAGAACACCAGGCAAAAATATTCGAACCGTTTTTTACCACCAAAGATCCGGATAAAGGTACAGGTCTTGGACTATCTTTGGTCTATAACATCATCATTGAGCATTATGGTAGTATTAATATCGTTAGCCCCGCCAACAACAAACAGAATAAAGGCACACAGGTGGTTATCACCTTACCTATTCCTGCCACGGAAAGCAGTGCGTAATTCCATGCAGGAACTCAAGACACAGGCAAAAAGGTAAACCAGATGAGCCGTATTCTGATAGTTGAAGATGAGAGCATTATCCGCTCTGCATTACGACGACTGCTCGAAAAAAATGACTATGATGTCGCCGATGCGGCATCAGTCGATCAGGCAACCAGCGAAAACAACCTGGAATCATTCGACCTGATCATCAGTGACCTGCGATTACCAGGCGCACCCGGAACTGATCTGATCACACTCGCAAACCAGGTTCCGGTATTAATCATGACCAGCTATGCAAGCTTACGCTCTGCTGTAGACGCCATGAAACTTGGTGCCGTTGATTACATCGCTAAACCATTCGACCACGAAGAGATGCTAGCCTCCGTTGCAAATATTCTGCAACGAACAGCTAAGCCATCAAACTCTGAAAGCAAAGACTCTGAACCCCAACCTTCACAAAACACTATAACCGGTAACAGCGCTCCCATGCTGGAACTATTCAAACGGTTAAGTAAAGTAGCAAAAACCAACGCAACTGTTTTGATACAAGGTGAATCAGGAACGGGTAAAGAACTCACTGCACGGGAAATCCATCAGCAAAGCCCCCGCGCAAATGCACCGATGATTTCGGTAAACTGTGCATCTATACCTGACACATTAATTGAGTCTGAGCTGTTCGGTCACGAAAAAGGTGCCTTCACTGGTGCTGACACCAGCCGTAGCGGTTTAATTGAAGCAGCCAATGGCGGCACATTGTTTCTTGATGAAATAGGTGAACTGCCTTTGGAAGCTCAGGCGCGTTTATTACGTTTTCTTCAGGAAGGCGAAATACGTCGAGTAGGTGCGGTCAACTCCAAGCAAGTTGACGTTCGCCTTGTTGCTGCAACCCACAGAAATCTGAAAGCAATGGCCAAGCAGGGCCTGTTTCGTGAAGACCTGTACTACCGTCTTTATGTAATGGAGTTACATATGCCACCACTGAAAGATCGTGGTCAGGATATTCTCGATATTGCTCAGCAATTTCTACGCAACAGCGGCAGTAAAAATAACAAGTCCAATTTAAAATTCTCTCACCACGCTAGCCAGACCATGCTGCACTACCGTTGGCCAGGCAATGTACGTGAATTACAAAACGCTGTAGAACGCGCAGTCATTCTGGCTGATGGCGACTTCATAGACACTGACTTACTTGGCCTCGACCTAGAAGTCGACTCACTGGCATCGCTGGAAACTAATTTTGTAGCAACCCACAAAAACAGCATGCCAACGGCAATTAACTCAGCTGCTAATGATAGTAACCGCCAAGATCAGCAGAACCTGTCACTTGATGATTATTTTCAGCGCTTTGTGCTCGATAACCAAGAAGGTATGAGTGAAACAGCATTAGCAAAAAAATTAGGCATTAGCCGTAAATGCCTGTGGGAACGTCGTCAGAAACTTGGCATTCCACGTAAACCTAAAAAAGCCTGATCGATTTAAATTGCCGGTAACACATGTGTTACTGGCAATGGTTACAAAAGTGTTACCTTTCACCCCACCATAAAGTCACAAAACGTGTAGAGAGGTAACACTTTTTCAAGTCTAAATGTTACAAAATGGTAACAAACAAGTGTTCGAAAAACACAAAAACTTTTAAAAACATATAGTTACAAAAAGTGGCACGCCACCTGCAATAATTAGATCAACAAGAAAAAGAATACTTAACACACATAATCATAATAAAAATAAAACCCAGATTGTGAGTGACCTAAGTAAACCGCCTCGAATAAAAATAATAATGAGGCTTAAAGCTGATCGCTGAAATTGACGCCTTTTTACAACGGTCCCGAAATCAGTGCTTAGAAATAAAAACAACAAGCTAACACTAGCGTTGTTGTCTAACTAAGCGGTCAGCTTTACCCATCTCCTTCATTCTGAAGACCTTTATTACTTAAAAAATTTCAATTGTTGTATGCATTTCCGTTGCTTTTCTATACGCGGCCATCTGCGTGTTACAGCGCAAAACCCCACGTATTTTACCTGAACAATAAATATCCTAATTCGCTAGCAGTCAGAAGCGCGCTTACACATAAATTCATGATAAGATGCGCGTTTTAATCAGGCCTGCATAAGTAACACTTCAGCATGGAAATAAGCGTACTCGTTATACTTGTCATTAGCATCGCAGCAATTTTCTTCTTTCTGCGCAATGCCTCCGGTAAACGTCGGCACAATGATCAGCCTGCTGTGGCCTCTCAACCTGCCTCGACGACTGACGCCGTGAACGACCAATACACTCCTGCTCACTCATCCGAAAAAGAGCAACTTGTTATTCATCAGGATGAACATAATATTCCACGTCGGCACTTAAACGACGCGGCAATGAAAGTTGTCTATCATCTTCAGGATGAAGGTTATGAAGGCTATCTTGTAGGTGGTTGCATTCGCGATCTCCTCTTGAATAAACGCCCAAAAGACTTTGACGTGGCAACTAACGCACACCCGGAAAAAGCTCACGAACTGTTCCGTCGCTCGCGCCTGATCGGCCGTCGCTTTAAGCTTCTGCATGTTCGCTTCGGCCGTGATTTAATTGAAGTCGCTACTTTTCGCGCCAGCCATGACAGCAAACAGGAAAATATTGATGGCGAACATGGCCGTCAAAATGACAGTGGCATGATCGTTCGGGATAATGTCTACGGCACAATTGAAGACGATGCTCTGCGCCGGGACTTTACTGTAAACGCTCTGTACTATTGCCCACGGGATCACAGTATCTATGACTTTGCCGGCGGTTATTCTGATCTGAAAAACAAAGTTCTGCGCATGATAGGCGAGCCAGATGCCCGTTACCGTGAAGACCCGGTAAGAATGCTTCGCGCTGCCCGTTTTGCTGCAAAACTTGATTTTGACATTGAACCAGCAAGCGCTGAACCAATCAAACGTCTGGCACCGCTATTAAAAGACATTGCCCCTGCCCGAATGTTTGACGAAGCGCTGAAAATATTCCAGTCCGGCCATGGCGTCGCTTCATTTGAACAAACCCGTCATTACGGCCTGTTCGAACAGCTATTCCAGCAAACCGCAGCCAGCCTGAAGAACCCACAGGACATGCCGGTTGAAACTCTAGTGCTAAATGCATTGAGCAATACCGACAGACGCCTACAGCAAAACAAAAGCGTTACACCAGCTTTTTTGTTCGCAGCACTTCTCTGGTATCCGATGACTCAGCGTATGCAACGCCTTCAGGACGAAGATGGCATGCACCCCTTACCTGCCTTGCATGAAGCAGCAAACCAGGTAATTGCTGCACAAGTTCGTCAAACTGCGATTCCACGGCGTTTCTCTACACCTATAAGAGAAATCTGGGAATTACAATTACGCCTTTCCCGTCGCCAGGGTAAACGCGCAGACCGCCTGATGGAGCATCCGCGCTTCCGGGCAGCTTACGATTTACTGGTACTGCGTGAAAACAGTGGTGAAAAACTCGATGGTCTGGGTGAATGGTGGACACGTTATCAGGATAGCAATCCGGGTAACCGTATCGAAATGAATCGTGAAGCAAATACTGACGAGGCTCCAAAGCGCCGTCGCCGTCGCCGTCGCCCTTCTAAGCCAAAGCAGCAGCCTCAAAATGACTGATACGAACAACTGGCAACTTTGCTACATCGGACTCGGCAGTAATCTTGAAGACCCTCGTAGCCAGGTCAGCAATGCACTGGAAGAATTAGCAGCACTGCCTAACTGTCGCGCACACGCCAGCTCACACCTTTATCGCAGTGATCCTGTTGGTCCTCCGGGTCAACCAGATTACATCAATGCTGTTGCCTGCTTTGAAACCACCTTAGAACCTCTGGCACTTCTGGATGCTTTGCAGGCTATCGAGCAGGCTCATCAACGGGTAAGAATCCAGCACTGGGGCCCCCGCACGCTGGATTTAGACTTGCTTCTATATGGCGAGCAGACTATTCAGAATGAGCGCCTGACCGTACCTCATGCCTTTATGACAGAACGCAGTTTTGTACTTTACCCTCTGGCAGAACTGGCACCTCATATCGCCCTGCCGGACGGCACTCGGATAGCAGAACTTCTGAAAAGCTGTCCAATAGGTACTCTTGAGGCCATCGATCAGTAAGCTTACGGCTTATACTTATTTGCTAGGTTTTTATTCCGCAGTTGCAACATAAGGAATAGTTAATCCCCTGTCGCATAGGTATAATCCCCGCCTGAGAGTCATAGAAATCAGGTTAGACTTATGAGCAAGGTTACCCTACACACACTATTTACCCGAAAGCAGGCCGGTGAGAAGTTCGCGGTTCTGACTGCGTACGATGCCTGTTTTGCCAAGCAAATCAGCGATGCGGGTGTTGAAGTGTTACTGGTAGGTGATTCCTTAGGAATGGTCCTCCAGGGCAATGACAGCACTCTGCCCGTTAGCGTTGAAGAAATCGCCTATCATACCTCTGCCGTTCGCGCAGGAAGCCAGAACGCAATGATCATGGCGGATATGCCATTCATGAGTTATGGCACTCCAGCCCAGGCAATGGAAAGCGCAGCCGCATTAATGCAGGCAGGTGCACACATCGTCAAGCTTGAGGGCGCTGCCTGGCTCGACGAAACCATAGAGCTGCTGGTACAGCGAGGCGTCCCCGTATGCGCCCATCTTGGCTTAACACCACAAACGGTTAACGTCCTCGGTGGTTATAAGGTGCAAGGACGTAATGACGACGCTGCACAACTAATCCTTGATGACGCCCGTCGCCTGGAGCAGGCTGGTGCCAGCCTTTTGTTACTGGAATGCGTGCCAAGCGAACTGGCCCGAGCTGTTACCCAAGCTGTGAGTATCCCTGTCATTGGCATAGGCGCAGGTGCTGATACTGATGGACAGGTACTGGTTATGCACGACATGCTAGGTATCACTCCGGGTAAGAAAGCCCGTTTCGTGAAAAATTTTATGCAGGAAGCTGACAGTATTTCCAATGCCTTTAAGGCATATGCCGATGCTGTCAAAGAAGGCAACTTTCCTGGGCCGGAACACGGCTTCGAATAACGGCTACCACGCCAGAGCCGGGAACTATCCGGCTCATAATTCGGATTTCAGATTATGCAAACTATACACAGCATTGCAGAACTGCAAACAGTTCTGGGAAATGAGCGTGCTGCAAAAAAGCGCATCGCTTTCGTTCCAACCATGGGTAACCTTCATGAAGGTCATATCCAACTAATTCATCAGGCGAACCGTAATGCTGATATTACCGTCGCCAGCATCTTCGTTAACCCTCTCCAGTTCGGTGTAAATGAAGATCTTGATACCTACCCCCGCACTTTGCAGGACGATCAGGAAAAACTGATTAATGCGGATTGCGACTATTTATTTGCGCCTCAGCTAGAAGACATGTATCCAAATGGCCAGGTTATCCAGACTCTGGTTGAAGTTCCGGGTATTTCGCAATTACACTGCGGTGTTACCCGTCCAATCTTCTTTCGTGGCATAGCAACTGTTGTCTGCAAACTATTTGGTATTGTGCGTCCTGACGTTGCAATCTTTGGTGAAAAAGATTTCCAGCAACTGATGGTTATTCGCCGAATGACAGAAGACCTGTTTTTACCCGTGGAAATTCAGGGTGCCCCTATTGCGCGGGCTGAAAACGGTCTGGCTCTCAGCTCACGAAACAGCTATCTAAATGAAGCTGAAATGCAAATTGCACCTTTGCTGAACCGTACTATTCGCGAAGCCATCGGGAAGCTTGAAGCAGGTCAGCGCGACTATTCAGAAGTACAGGCGAATGCCCAGCAACAGCTTGAAGCTGCAGGCTTTAAACCAGATTACTTCAATATTTGCCGCCGCTATGATTTACAGCCAGCTCAGCCGGATGATAAAGAATTAGTATTGGTAGCTGCCGCTTATCTTGGCAAAGCAAGACTGATCGATAATTATGTTATTGACCTGTAGATATTATCTTAGCGGGAGGTACGCTCCCGCTTTACTTTTTACATCATCACTTTCATGCACCTTCAATAACGCGCTCCTCTTCCTCTATGCTTATCGCACTGGCAGATTCGCTCCTGAGTACTATCTACTAAACCTTTGATTATCCGTAAATTGCAAAACACCCTTCGGAATACTGCGTTGCAGATCAATTCCGCCTATGTTTTACTGCAGTGCACAAAATAAAATAGTGCTGCCGGATAATCTCTGAGATAACACTGTTTTCTCTGCTCTCAATGCAATAAAACAGTCATCAGAATCCCTTATCCTAAAGCCGAGTTTTGATAAGCAAGAGGGAATATTATGCGTGACGTAGTAGTTGTAGCTGCAAGCCGTACGGCAATTGGTAGTTTTAACGGAGCCCTTGCCTCGGTTGCAGCCAGCGACCTTGGAGCAACTGTAATCAAAAGCCTGTTAGAAAAATCAGGCATTGATGGCAGCCAGGTAGAAGAAGTCATCATGGGCCAGGTACTGGCCGCAGGCTGTGGACAAAACCCCGCTCGCCAGGCTGGTGTAAACGCAGGTTTACCCGTTGAAGTTTCTGCACTGACAATCAACAAAGTATGTGGTTCAGGCCTTAAAGCCATTCAGCTGGCAACCCAGGCAATACGCTGCGGCGATGCCGACGTAATCATTGCGGGTGGCCAGGAAAACATGAGCTCATCTGCTCACGTTTTGCCAAACTCCCGAAACGGCGCCCGCATGGGTGACTGGAAAATGGTCGACACTATGATCAAGGACGGCCTGTGGGATGCGTTTAACGACTATCACATGGGTATCACTACTGAAAATATCGTTGAAAAATACGGCTTCACCCGTGAAGAGCAGGATGCATTCGCAGCCTTTTCTCAGAACAAAGCAGAAGCTGCCCAGGCTGCAGGCAAGTTCGCAGACGAAATCGTACCTGTCGTGATCCCACAGCGCCGTGGCGATGACATTGTATTTGACACCGATGAGCAACCACGTGCAGGTGTAACTGCTGAAGCTTTAGGTAAGTTACGTCCGGCCTTCAAAAAAGATGGGTCAGTAACCGCAGGTAACTCTTCAACTATTAACGACGGTGCCGCCGCTGTTATGCTTTGCTCCGCTGAAAAAGCGACAGAGCTTGGCCTACCTGTACTCGCACGTATCAAATCTTATGCAAGCGCTGGTGTCGACCCATCTATTATGGGTACCGGTCCGATTTGTGCGACTCAGAAAGCACTTGAAAAAGCCGGTTGGAATATCAGTGATCTGGAACTGGTTGAGGCCAATGAAGCCTTCGCAGCTCAGGCTATGTCGGTAAATAAAGATCTGGGATGGAACACTGAGATTGTCAATGTAAACGGTGGCGCTATCGCACTGGGCCACCCGATTGGCGCTTCAGGCTGTCGAGTATTTGTTAGCCTGCTACATGAAATGCAACGTCGTGACGCCAAAAAAGGCCTGGCTACATTATGCATTGGCGGCGGAATGGGCACGGCACTAGCTGTTGAGCGAGACTAAGTATCACGCCACACTACTGCTAAGTAATTAGCACAAAAAAAACGGGACTTAAGCTCAAAACTTAAGTCCCGTTTTTTACGCGCTTTTTAAGTCGCGTCCTTTAAATCACGTCTTTTAGTCACGCTTAAGTTACACCAACCACCAGGGAACTAAAGCACATTTAAGCTAGCGATTCTTAAACATGCTTCAGGCGTTGATGAACAATTAACGTAACAAATCTTCTCCGCTGAGCCCATTACGTTCAACAATTTCACGTAACTTACGTAAAGCTTCAACCTGAATTTGCCTTACTCTTTCACGGGTCAAACCTATTTCACGGCCAACTTCTTCAAGCGTACTCATTTCAAAGCCACGTAAGCCGAATCGTCTGGATAATACTTCAGAATGCTTCTCCGGCAGCATATCCAGCCATTGATTAAGATTACCGCTGATATTGGAATTCTGTAACAGGGTTTCCGGATCAGAACTTTCTTCATCCGGAATTGTTTCCAGCAGCATTTTGTCGGAATCTTTGCCTACCGGTGTATCAACCGAAGTCACACGCTCGTTAAGGCCAAACATTCGTTCAACATTCTCTACCGGCTTATCAACAGCTTTGGCAATTTCTTCTACTGAAGGCTCATGATCAAGCTTCTGAGCCAATTCACGGGCAGCCCGTAAATACACGTTCAGTTCTTTAACCACATGAATAGGAAGGCGTATTGTTCGGGTCTGATTCATAATCGCCCGTTCAATCGTCTGACGTATCCACCAGGTAGCATAGGTTGAAAACCTGAAGCCACGCTCGGGATCAAACTTTTCCACTGCTCTGATCAGCCCGAGGTTACCCTCTTCAATAAGATCCAGAAGTGTCAGGCCCCGATTTATATAACGTCGGGCGATTTTAACAACCAGCCTTAGGTTGCTTTCGATCATTCGCTTACGCGATGCTTCATCGCCTTTAAGAGACCGCCGAGAGTAATACACTTCTTCTTCAGCAGACAACAACGGCGAAAAACCAATCTCATTAAGATAGAGTTGTGTTGCATCCAGGGTTTTGGCGTTTAATAAATCATTATGCGCCATACTGCCTTTACCACGACCACTATTCATGAATTTAGGCTTAGCGCTCTCTTCACGATCAGGGGTTACTGTGGCTGTATCTTGCTCGCTATTTTCAATATTTTCCATCGACCCACCTCAAATAGTTCCATTAACTGTGTGTCCAGGCTATCTTCTTTTGGGCAAGTACTTCTTTGGATCGACCGGACTCCCATTCCGGCGTATCTCAAAATGCAGCATGTTACGGGTGGCACCGCTACTGCCAATCTCGGCGATCTTATCACCGATATTTACAACATCATTCTCCCTTACAAGAATTTTGCTATTGTGCCCGTAAGCGCTCAAATAGGTCTGATTATGGTTAATTATCACCAAGTTACCGTAACCCAAGAGCCCACTACCGACATATACAACTTTGCCGGATTCAGCCGCAAAAACAGACTCTCCCCGCTCACCCAAAAAGTTGATACCTTTATTAACCTTACCACTGCTGCTATAGCCCTGTACAATCCTGCCTTTGGTTGGCCAGCGCCATTGCAGCTTCCGGTTTGCCGCTAAAGCTACGCTCTTGCCCGCCGTAGCAGGCTTTTTCACAGGCTTTTTAACTTTAGTCTCATTTTGGGTATTTTTTACTTTAGATGCTGTTTTTTGCGTTGCACGTGGCTGTGTTTTAACAGGTTTAGCAGTTTTTTGAGGTTTTGTAGTAGTCCGGTCTGCTAAAGGTGCCGCGTCAGAACCACGGGCAACCGAAGACGTTTTCAGAGAAAGTTTTTGACCGGGATAAATAGCATAAGAGCCATCAATATTATTCGCGCGGGCCAGTTGGCGGTAATCAAGCCCGTATTTGAATGCGATACCATATAAGGTATCACCTCGGCGCACTGTGTAACCACTGGCATTAGTGCTTCGCAGTGCACTGGTGTTTGCTCTACGCTTGTCAGCTGCGGATAAATCACTGATAGGCGCATAAGCGCTATTGCTGGAACAACCAGTCATTACCAACAACGACAGAAGCATCATTGCAAATAATTGTTGGTTGAACATTCCAGCCATACACAAGACTCCCAAGCGTTACCTTTGTGAAGATAAACCGCGCTCCATCAACAGCACAATAGCCCCACCCAATACCATCAGCGCAAGGCTCGCATATAAATACGACGGCTCTCCTGTCAGCGCCTGGTAACTCAAAGGTAATACATTATCCTGTGCAAGTGGTACTTGCTCGCCATGACGATTAATGGCGTATGCTGTTGTATATTTCCATGGCCAGATTTTATTCAGCGAACCAAGCATAAAGCCAGCCAGCACCGCCAGCGTTGCCATTTTATAGTGCACAAACATCCAGCTCAGAACCCGGGAAAAACCACTGATACCAACAACGCAACCAGCAAGAAACAACCCTAGCAGCTGGACATCAAATGCTTTAACCGCGCTTAAAATTGGCGTGTACATGCCAATAACTAACAGGATGAAACTGCCTGAAACACCTGGCAAAATCATCGCACATATGGCCACCATACCAGATAGAAATACCGCCAGCGAAGTAGGCTCTATTTCAGTAGGGGTAATGGATGTCACTAAATACGCAAACATAGCGCCGACAACAAAGATCAATGTCAGCCACATATTCCAGGTGTCAATTTGGCTCATAATCAACCAGCAAGACGCGAGAATTAATCCGAAGAAAAAAGCCCACAGCATCACTGGGTAGGTATCAAGCAAATACAATACACTGCCAGCAACTGTAGCAATACTCGTCACAATTCCGAGTATCAATACCAACAAAAAACTGCCGTTTATGTGTTTCCAGAAATCTTTAAAACTTCCTGACAGAAATAACCGGGCAGCATCCATATCAACGGATTTAATACTGTTAATCAGCTCCTCATAGATGCCGGTAATAAACGCAATAGTGCCACCAGAAACACCTGGCACAGCATCTGCAGCTCCCATGAGCATACCTTTTAAGAACAACTTAATCCGTGCTGACACTATTTCCTTCCTGCCACTGCAAATCTTTTAGCTAACTATTTGAACTTAATATCTTAATTCAACATACTTTAACGCACTGTACCACTTAAGAGCGGTACAAACTTAACTGCTTCAAGTACTTCTGTCGTAAAATCTGTCTCAGACTCACGAATAACCAACTTTAATTCCTGCTGGCGACCACCAACCGGAATTACCAAACGGCCACCAATTGCCAATTGCTGAAGCAATTCTGCTGGAACCTGTTCAGGTGCAGCAGTAACTAAAATACCATCAAACGGCCCTCTTTCAGCCCATCCCATGCCGCCATCAGTATGCCGTAAGTTCACATTACGTAAAGACAGTAACTGTAAACGCTTACGGGCTTTTTCCTGCAATGGACGAATACGCTCCACGCTATACACCTGATCAACCAGCTGAGCCAACACAGTTGTCTGATACCCAGATCCTGTACCAACCTCTAAAACTTTTTTCAAAGCCCCTTCAGCTAACAGTAACTCAGTCATTTTAGCGACTATATAAGGCTGAGAAATTGTTTGGTTAAAACCTATTGGCAAAGCTGTATCTTCGTAAGCTCTGTGTGACAGAGCTTCATCAATAAAAATATGTCGGGGAGTACTTGCCATCACATCCAGCACCTGCGGATCAATAATGCCCTGATCCTGCAACCGCTGCACTAAACGGCTGCGGGTGCGTTGCGAGGTCATACCGATTCCCTGCAACTGTAATTTATTCAAAACAACTCCTTAGACACTCTGTTCTTTACCATCAAATAAACAGCAAACCACATACTAATAATCAGTCACTCAGATTTTCCAGCCAATGGCTTAAGTTATCCATTCCTGAATACTGAGTCATATCAACATTCAGCGGAGTAATGGCTACATAGCCCTCCTGAACCGCATAAAAATCCGTACCAGGGCCACAGTCTGCTGCTGCACCGGCACCTGCAATCCAATAGCGCTTCGTACCTCTCGGATCAACAGATTCTACAGGAGTATCAGCGAGTACCCGATGCCCCAACCTTACCAGTTGCATGCCCTTAATATCTTCTAACGGCCTATCTGGCACATTGATATTTAAAACTGTACGGGGCGCCAGATTCAAGCTATGAATATCAGCCAGTAGCTGCTGAATAATAATGGCTGCAGCCTGATAATTATCTGGATGACTTCCCAGCATAGAAACAGCAATCGGGGGAAGATTCAGATAACGACCCTCAATAGCAGCAGCTACAGTACCTGAATAGATAACATCGTCGCCTAGATTCGCGCCAGCGTTTATACCTGAAATAACAATATCAGGCTTCTCGCAAAGCACACCTGAAATTCCCAGATGAACACAATCCGTTGGCGTACCATTAAGACTGTAAAAACCATTGTGATGCTGATGGGCCTCTAAAGGCCGGTCAAGTGTCAGTGCATTACTGGCACCACTACGGTTTCTGTCAGGAGCAACAACGTCAATACTAAAACTTTCTGCCAGAGTTGTTGCTAACATCTCCAAACCCGGGGCATACACACCATCATCATTAGACAGTAAAATTCGCATCAAAACTCTCCACGCTGCGCGTTTTCTACCTGACAAATTTCCCGTAACACACTGGTTGCAAACGAACCAACGCTCAGATCAAAGCTTAGTAATAACTGATCGTCTGCTTCCTTAGTCACTTCGAGCTGCTGCGGCAATAAACGTAACGCACGCCGCTCCTGATTAAGCCCCAAATTCTCCAGGCCGGACTGCAACTCCTGATAAGCATCCAACTGTGCAATTTCCCACTCAAATGCCTGATCGGTACAGATAGAACGCCCACGCCCCCACATTGGAGCTGTCAGATGAACTTCCAGATTTTCTAAACGTTCTGTAATCGTTGCATCTTGGGCATCAAACACAAAACAACTCTGGCTCCCCTGATGCATAAGAACATCACCCGTCATCGGTGTGATTGCATTTGCATAACGAGCAGAAACCACCTGATTAAACAGGAAAGAGCGCACTGCCGAGATATACATCCCTTTCTTATGCTTCTGTCGCTCTTTATACTCGCCTTTGATCAAGGCAGCACCTTTAACGAGATTGCCACCGTGATGACCGAAACGCTGCTCGCCAAAGTAATTTGGAACCCCCTGACGTACCAGTTCACAACGCTGAATAACAGCATCAGCATCAGTAACATTACGCAAGCGAATGGCAAAGCGATTACCCGTCAAGCTGCCCAGACGCAGTTTACGACCATGCTTTGTTGCCTTTAGAACCTGAATGGAGTCACCTCCAAACAAAGACCAGGTAAGTGGTGACCGGCCTGGCATATGTACACTAAACCATTGTTCTGTTATTGCGTGTCGGTCTTTCTTACCTGCATAACCAACTTCACGCGGGCTTACCTGACAAAAATTCGCCAACTGCCGGGCAACCCAATCAGTATTCTCACCCGTTTTACGAATATACAAATAAACATGATCACCTGCGCCATCTGGCTCAAATGCCAGGTTTTCAGTTACCTGGAAATCCTCAGGATGCTGACGAATCACCGCCGTCGCTTGCGGCTCACCGTAGGCATAATTCAGTTCTGTTGGAAACGCTGTGGTCATTGATATATCCAGGGAATAAAACTATCAGGGAGCATCATCAGGCAATGATGTCTTGCCGGGGATTAACTGAAAAAAAGTCTCATCTTCACGCACCATACCTAAGTCATTACGGGCACGCTCTTCCAACGCAGCAAGACCTTTTTTAAGATCTTTTACTTCAGCCTGAAGACGATGATTACGCTCGACTAATTGATCATTTTCAGTTTGCTGATTCTGAATTTCATATTGCAGCGCCCAAACTTCACGCAAATTCGCCTCACCAAACCAAAGGCGATACTGCAGGCCGGTGACGGCAATAATTAAAATCCAAACAAGCCAGCGAAACATAAAATATCGACGCCGATCCTCAGTTAAAAAAGGAGGCATTCCGCCCCCTTGTTTTTAAAACTCAGTCAGTGTTATGCCTGACCTTTAATCTCTTTCAAACCGTTATATACGGCTTTATCACCCAACTGTTCAGCAATACGTAACAGACGGTTATATTTAGCAACACGGTCAGAACGACACAGTGAACCAGTTTTGATCTGGCCTGCTGCTGTACCTACTGCCAGGTCAGCAATAGTTGTATCTTCAGTTTCACCGGAACGGTGCGAAATAACAACGGTAAAGCCTGCATCTTTCGCCATCGTAATGGCATCCAGAGTTTCAGACAAAGAACCAATCTGATTGAACTTAATCAGGATTGAATTACCAATGTTTTGTTCAATACCGCGGGACAGAATCTTAGTGTTAGTTACAAACAGATCATCACCGACCAGCTGTACTTTATCACCAATCTTACGGGTTAGGCTTGCCCAACCGTCCCAATCAGACTCATCCAGACCATCTTCAACAGAAACGATCGGATAATTTTCGGTCAGGTTAGCCAGGTAGTCACCGAAACCTTCGGAATCAAATACCTTACCTTCACCGGAAAGATCATACTTGCCGTCTTTGTAGAATTCAGATGCAGCGCAGTCCAGCGCCAGAGTAACATCTTTGCCCAACTCGTATCCGGCATTTGCTACAGCTTCTTTAATGACAACCAGCGCTTCTTCGTTAGAACCCAGGTTAGGTGCGAAACCACCTTCATCACCGACAGCAGTATTCAGACCACGTGCTTTCAGCACAGCTTTCAGCGCATGGAAAATTTCCGCGCCACAACGCAGTGCATCAGCAAAATTATCCGTCGTAACCGGCTGAACCATGAACTCCTGGATATCAACATTGTTATCAGCGTGTTCACCGCCGTTCAGAATATTCATCATTGGTACAGGCATAGAGAACTGACCAGCAGTACCGTTCAGATCAGCTATATGTTCATACAACTCAACATTCTTGCTAATAGCTGCTGCTTTAGCAGCCGCCAGAGACACCGCCAGGATAGCATTTGCACCCAATTTAGCTTTGTTCTCAGTACCGTCCAGCTCGAGCATTTTATTGTCCAGCGCACGCTGATCAGTAACATCCATGCCTACCAGGCTATTACGGATCTCACCGTTAATAGCAGCAACCGCTTTCAGTACGCCTTTCCCCAGGTAACGGGACTTATCGCCATCACGCAGTTCCAGCGCTTCGCGTGAACCTGTAGACGCACCGGAAGGTGCACAGGCAGACGCCTGCTGACCAGTGCTAAGAATTACATCCGCTTCAACGGTTGGGTTACCACGGGAATCAAGCACTTCACGAGCTTTGATATCAGCAATTGTTGCCATTAATTGAACTCCAATATTACTTAGATATTACTTTTCCAGATCTGCCTGAGTTAAGGCAGCTTCAATAAATCCACGGAACAAACCATGACCGTCACGCGGCGTAGATGTGAACTCAGGATGGAACTGACAAGCAACGAACCAGGGATGATCCGGCACTTCCACAACCTCGACCAACTCACCGTCTACAGACCGGCCCGCAATTACTAAACCAGCTTCTTCCAATTGTGAAACGTAGTTGTTGTTAACTTCGTAGCGATGGCGATGGCGCTCTTTAACTTCAGTAGCACCATACGCAGTCGCTGATGTTGTACCTTCAGTCAGATGACAAACCTGAGCCCCCAGACGCATAGTACCGCCCAGATCATCAGCATTGCCACGCAGCTCAGTCACACCTTCTTCTGTCATCCACTCTGTAATCAAACCAATCAGTGGATTCTTAGCTTCAGAATCAAATTCTGTACTGCTTGCATCGGCTATACCCGCAACATGACGGGCATATTCAATTACTGCGACTTGCATACCTAAACAGATACCCAGGTACGGTACTTTATTTTCACGGGCATATTTTACTGCAGCAATTTTGCCTTCTACGCCACGCTCACCAAAGCCACCGGGTACCAGAATTGCAGAAACATCTGACAGAAGCTCTACACCATCACGTTCAACATGTTCTGAATCGATATACTTAATATTTACTTTAGTACGCAACTCAATGCCGGCGTGAGAAATTGCTTCGATCAGCGACTTATACGCATCCAGCAACTCCATGTATTTACCGACCATCGCGATGGTCACTTCACGGTGCGGATTCAGCTTGGCATCAGCAACCCGGTCCCACTCGCTCAGATCAGCGGCTGAACAATCAAGGTTAAAACGCTCTACAACGATTTGATCCAGTTTCTGCTCACTTAACAAACGCGGAATTTTGTAGATACAGTCTGCGTCTGGTAAAGAAATAACTGCGCGCTCTTCTACGTTAGTAAACAAAGACAATTTACGACGCGAGCTGGCAGGGATAGCAACTTCTGAGCGACAAACAAGAATGTCTGGCTGAATACCAATCGAACGTAACTCTTTTACAGAGTGCTGTGAGGGCTTAGTTTTAATCTCACCAGCCGTTCTGATATAAGGCACTAAGGTCAAATGCATGAACATGGCACGATTAAAGCCCAGTTCAACACGCAACTGACGCACAGCTTCCATGAACGGCTGCGACTCAATGTCACCGACCGTACCGCCAATTTCTACCAACGCGATATCAGCATCGCCGGCACCATCAATGACACGGCGTTTAATCTCATCGGTAATATGCGGGATAACCTGAACTGTTCCACCCAGATAGTCGCCGCGACGTTCTTTGCGTAACACGTGCTGATAAACCCGGCCCGCAGTGAAGTTATTACGCTTACCCATAGTTGTACGGATAAAACGCTCATAGTGGCCCAGATCCAGATCAGTTTCAGCGCCATCTTCAGTGACAAATACTTCACCGTGCTGAATAGGGCTCATCGTGCCCGGATCGACGTTAATATAAGGGTCCAGCTTGAGCATGGTGACTTTAAGCCCCCGCGCCTCAAGAATTGCTGCAAGTGAAGCGGATGCAATGCCTTTCCCCAACGAAGAAACAACACCGCCAGTGACGAAGATATAACGCGTCATGTGGAACCTGTATATGGTCATAAACTTGGATAACGCTGCTTTATCACACATTCCATTACGGAATATTTTCTCCACGCAATAAAAAATACCGGCCGAAACAGGTATCTATTGGTGAGATTCAGTCTGAATAAAACAGCAACATAAGATGGGGCTACAGGGTACCAGAATCACCCACAGCAAACAATGCAGACGGTTGCCAATCTAGCCAGAAAGGCGGCTTATTTTCACCGTCACACCAACTCTGGCAAATACAGATTCCAGGTATAGCAACTATCTCTCCAGCCCTGATGCATACAGGCCAGTTATCACGCTGCCAGGGAGGCACTCCGGCCTCCTGAAACAAATGCTTTAATGATTTACCCGGCCGACCTAAAGGATGACATTTATCACCTTCCTGCCGGCTACGAATGTCCACGCCCATCAGCCATGAGTCTAAATCCTTACCGGCATCAGACTTGAGCGTCAAAACACCGCCATGCGAAAGACCTGACGCCAACACATCAATCAAGCACTCCTGCCACCGTAAACTTTCAGTCACTGGATCAATGTATAGCTTGGAACGGTAACGACGAATAACTGTATCACCTAACAGCAATTCAGGCTGTGAATCAGCAGCAGCCTCTGCCATAACACGTAAACTATCTACTTGCCCCTCTGACAACATCAGGCCAAACTGACGAGACCAGTACCGCAGAGCATTGACCTGACGGCGCCCGGACAGCAATTTGAGTTCAGTAAGAGACAAGGTATTAGCTGATGCCAAGCAGGCCTCCAGGTCGGCCTGAGCAAGTTCTTCAAGAAGCGCTTCAGCATCTGCAAGATGACAAGCTGTAGCATTGAGACGCTCATTCACCCGCGGCCATCGTTTAGCGAGTAATGGCAACACTTGCTGACGCAAATAATTACGGTCGTACTGAGTATCTGAATTACTGGGATCTTCTACCCAGCTTAAACCTTCCCGAATTGCCCAGCTTTTCAGCTCAGAACGTGAACATCCCAGCAAAGGTCGCAGCAGCTTACCATTATTCAGTTTGCGTTGGACGGCCATAGCTGCCATACCTCTGACGCCAGCTCCCCGAAGCAAACGGAACAGCAAAGTTTCGGCCTGATCATCAGCATGATGCGCCATCATTAAGCAAACATCAGAAGACATCTTATCTTCGAAAACAGAATATCGCGCATTACGAGCAGCAGTTTCGACACTCCCACCCTCAAGCTGAACCTTCTCAGCACGAAAAGTCAGACCACGTTGCTCAGCCTGCTGTGCACAAAACAGCTGCCACTCGCCAGCCTCAGACTGCAACTGATGATTTACATGCAAAACGGTTACTTGCTTTGCTGGTAAAAAGCGGGCTGCCAGCTCCAGCAAAACCATCGAATCCAGACCGCCACTCAGAGCAATAATCCAGCGTTGAATACCTGAAACCTTAGTCAGCTGTCTTTGAAAGCGTTGTGATAAATCATCCACAGATACACCACTCATTACGATAATATCTACTCTGCTTAATTATCTAAATAGTACTCTAAAACCTGCGCACTAAAACCAATACTCAAAGCCAGCACCCTAAAACAAAAAAACCGCCGGAAATTCCGGCGGTTCTTCTTAATTCAGCGAGTCGCTTACTGATCAACACCATAAGCCATCAGACGCTCGTAACGACGCTCCAACAACTCTTCTGTGTTGAATTCGTCATAACGTACCAAGGTATCTAACAAGTGCTTTTTAAGGTTTGCAGCCATTAAACCGTGATCACGATGTGCACCACCTAATGGCTCATCAACAATCTGATCAACCAGACCTAACCCAAACAAGCGGTCAGATGTCAGACCCATTGCTTTAGCAGCATCAGGAGCACGGTCAGCACTCTTCCAAAGAATAGATGCACAACCCTCAGGAGAAATCACAGAATAGGTTGAATACCGCAGCATCAATAACTCATCACAAACACCGATAGCCAGAGCACCACCGGAGCCACCCTCACCAATAACAGTGGAGATAATAGGCGTTTTCAGTCGCGACATAACTGCCAGATTGAAGGCAATGGCTTCACTCTGACCGCGTTCTTCCGCACCAATACCCGGATAAGCACCCGGTGTATCAATGAACGTCAGTACAGGCATTTTGAAGCGCTCTGCCATTTCCATCAAACGCAGCGCTTTGCGGTAGCCTTCAGGACGCGGCATGCCGAAGTTACGACGTACTTTCTCTTTAACTTCACGACCTTTTTGATGACCAACGATCATAACAGGACGACCATCAAGGCGCGCAATCCCACCAATTAGGGCCTGGTCATCCGCATAATGGCGATCACCATGCAGTTCTTCAAAATCATCAAAGATGTGTTTTACATAATCAAGCGAATACGGGCGCTTAGGATGACGCGCCAGCTGTGAAACTTGCCATTCGCTCAAGTCAGAAAATAAAGACTCAGTTAAGCTACTGCTTTTCGCCTGTAACTTGCTGATTTCTTCTTCAATATTCAGTTCGTTGTCATTACCGACCAGACGCAGCTCTTCAATCTTCGCTTCCAAGTCAGCAATTGGCTGTTCAAAATCCAGATAATTGGGATTCATGCTTAACGTATTCCGTTTGTTTCTAAGTCGCTGCCGGGCGCGTCCCGGTAACGGAAAAAAATTCTGCTAAGTGTACCCGCACATGGAATCAAGAACCAGTATCAGTCCACACTTAGCGGTTATTTAATAACAAATAGACACAGCATCGCCGCCAAACTGATCTTTAAGTTTAAGTAACACTTCGTCAGTGGGCTCGATTTTCCAGTTATCACCAAGATAAACACGGGCCGATGCGTCTTCTCTGCTGTACTGTAATGCAACACTCACCGCCGCAGCGCCTTTAGAGGACTCTAAAACCTGCTCCAATACTTTGAGCTGACGCTCTTTTAGCTGTTCGGCTTGGCAGTTTACCTGAATATGCGAAGCATAACGGGCACGTGCCTGAGTGATATTAATAACTTTATTCGCCCTAACTTTAGTACGACCTGAATATTCATCATGCGCAATTTCACCTTCAACCAATAAAATTGCATCTTTATTCAGTAAGTGACGATGTTCGTCAAAACTATCACCGAACAGGGTAATCTCTATACGGGAAGTACGGTCATCAAGTGTAATAAAGCACAACGGATCACCTTTTTTGGTTTTCTTCATCCGTATATCAACCACCAGACCCAGCATTTTTTGCTGCTGGCCTCTGGCAGGCTGTAGCTCAACAATCCGTTTGGAAATAATATTTGGCAGCTCAGCTTCATATTCATCTATAGGATGACCCGTCACATACAGACCAAGCGTATCTTTCTCGCCCTGCAGACGTTCTTTATCGGTCCAGCAACGCAGCTTTATATAATCAGCATATGGATCGCGGGGATCCTCAGCCTCCATATCGCCAAACAAGTCAAACATACCTGCGTTCTGATTACGCTCACTCTGATCTGCTGCTTTTAACGCTTCAGGAATCGCTGCCCACAACTGAGCACGGTCCGGACCAAGCTTATCTAAAGCACCACATCGCACCAGTGCTTCCATCACCCGTTTATTAATTTTTTTGCTGCCAACACGTTTACAGAAATCAAAGATATCTTTAAACGGCCCTTCCTTTCTTCCTTCTACAATCGACTCAATTGGTCCTTCACCAACACCCTTAACAGCTCCCAGACCATAGACAATTTCACCCGCGTCATTTACCGTGAACAGATATTCTCCACAGTTAACGTCCGGCAGTACCAGCGGCAACTCCATCGAGCGGCATTCTTCAATGAAGATCACCACTTTCTCGGTATTCTGCATATCTGAAGATAATACAGCCGCCATAAAGGGTGCAGGATAATGTGCTTTTAGCCAGGCTGTCTGATAAGACACCAGTGCATATGCAGCAGAGTGTGATTTGTTAAAACCATAACCGGCAAACTTTTCCACCAGATCAAAAATATTACCCGCCAAATCCCGGTCAATATTATTTGTTTCGCAACCTTCAAGAAAAGAGACCCGCTGCTTCGCCATTTCTTCAGGCTTTTTCTTACCCATTGCCCGACGCAGCATATCTGCGCCGCCAAGGGTATAACCTGCCATCACCTGAGCAATCTGCATTACCTGTTCCTGATACAGGATAATGCCGTAGGTAGGTTCCAATACCGGCTGGAGACTTTCTAACTGATAATCAGCATGGGGATAAGCCAATTCAGCCAAACCGTGCTTACGGTTAATAAAGTCATCTACCATGCCCGATTGCAATGGCCCTGGTCGGAATAGTGCCACCAGTGCCACTATATCCTCAAACCGGCTTGGCTTAAGCCGGTTTACCAGGTCCTTCATTCCGCTGGACTCCAACTGGAATACAGCAGTTGTCTCAGCTGATTGAAGCAAATCGAAAGTAGTAGAATCTTCCAGATCGATTAAAGCAATATCAAGAGGCTCTTCGCCTGTTTTCGCTCTAATCCCATCAATAGTTTTAACAGCCCAGTCGATAATAGTGAGCGTACGCAGACCTAAGAAGTCGAACTTAACCAACCCGGCTTCTTCAACATCACCTTTATCAAACTGTGTAACAAGCCCGTGACCATGCTCATCGCAATAAGTCGCGGAAAAATCGGTTAGCTTGGTTGGCGCAATAACCACCCCGCCGGCATGCTTACCTACGTTTCGGGTGACACCCTCAAGCTTGTAGGCCATGTCCATGATTTCTTGCGCTTCTTCGCTGGAATCAACGAACTCACGCATCATAGGCTCTTCTTCCATAGCCCTACTGAGTGTCATACCTATTTCAAAAGGTATGAGCTTTGACAGTTTATCTGCTAAACCAAAGGCCTTACCCTGTACCCGGGCTACGTCTCTGACAACCGCTTTTGCAGCCATAGTACCAAAAGTTACAATCTGAGATACCGCGTCCCGACCGTATGTTTCAGCTACATAATCAATAACCTTATCTCGGTTATCCATACAGAAGTCGATATCAAAATCCGGCATTGATACCCGCTCAGGATTCAGGAATCGCTCAAAAAGGAGGTCATATTCCAGCGGATCGAGATCGGTAATTTTCTGCGCATAGGCAACTAACGAACCTGCACCCGAACCACGTCCAGGCCCAACGGGTACGCCGTTGTCTTTACCCCATTGGATAAAGTCCATTACGATAAGGAAATAACCGGGAAAACCCATTTGAGTGATAATATCTAACTCAAAGTTCATCCGGTCTTCGTATGCTTTTCGCTGTTCGGCGTAATCCTCAGCTTCTTTATCCAGCAATATCTCAAGGCGGTCTTCAAGACCCTTCCAGGATACATCAGCAAAGAATTCATCCATGGTCATGCCATCAGGAATCGGATACTTAGGTAAATAATATGTCCCGAGATCCAGCTGTAAATTACAGCGTTTGGCAATTTCAATGGTATTAGCAATGGCCGAAGGAATATCTGCAAATAACGCCTGCATCTCTTCAGCGGATTTCAGATACTGATTTTCACTGTAGTCTTTCGGACGAGTAGGGTCTTCCAGTGTGCGGCTCTGGTTAATACATACCCGAGCCTCATGCGCGTCAAAATCCGTAGGACTGACAAACATAACCTCATTAGTAGCAACTAAGGGACAGCCGCTACGTTGCGCTAATTTTACAGAAGCATGCACACACTCTTCATCATTAGTGCGATCGGTTCGTTGAATTTCCAGATAAAACCGCTGTGGAAAAATCGCCTGCCACTGCGCCAATAAAACATCCGTCTGATCACTGTTGGCCAGCAACGCTTTGCCAATTTCACCTTCTTTAGCGCCGGAAAGCGCAAGCAATCCTTCCGGTTGCGCCGCAATCCACTCTTTAAGAATCACCGCCCGGTCATGTAAAACATTCTGACCTTTCTCATAGGCTAATGAAATCAGCTCGGTAAGATTACGGTAGCCTTCCTCATTCATGGCCAATAGCGTTAAGCGATGCGCTTCATCATCTTCAAGACTATTTACAACCCAGACATCTGAACCAAATATAGGTTTAACGCCAGCACCTGTTGCGGCTTTGAAAAACTTAATCAGACCAAAAAAGTTTGTCTGATCAGTAAGTGCTATTGCAGGTATCTGCTGTTTTTTTGCGGCCCCCATCAGTTCTTTAATACGAACCAGACCATCTACCAATGAAAATTCACTGTGCAGACGCAGATGGACAAAACCGGGAGCGTTATTCATAAGTTAACCAAATTAATTAAACTGAATGTTGTTCAAGTAAACGGGCCACAGGCTTAAAACTGCGACGATGCTCTGAGATCGGGCCATACTTTTTAAGCCTCTCAAGATGCAACGGTGTAGGGTAACCTTTATGCTGAGCAAATCCATAGTCAGGATACTCAACATCCAGAGCTTTCATTTCCCGATCCCTGTATACCTTTGCCAATATTGATGCAGCACTTATGGAAGGCTCTTTTAAGTCACCCTTCACTATTGCTTCTGACGGGCAAACCAACCCTGGAGGACAACGGTTACCATCTATTAATGCATATTCCGGAGCAGGGGTCAGTTGATTAACTGCACGACTCATTGCCAGCATTGAAGCATGCAGGATATTTAACTCATCGATTTCTGCCACCTCTGCCCAGGCGATAGACCAGGCAAGAGCACGCTCCTGAATTAAAGGATATAAAGCTTCACGCTTTTTTTCGGTAAGTTTTTTTGAATCTGTCAGTCCTGCAATAGGCTTACTGGGATCTAAAATAACGGCAGCGGCAACAACCCGTCCAACTAAAGGACCTCGTCCAACTTCATCAACACCTGCCACTAACTGCTGACCCCGAAAATCAAATCCCTGAATCTGCATGCAAGCGCCCTCTCTTATCAGCAACAAGCTGTAATACCGATTCAGCTGCCTGTTCATCCGCATTCTGACGAAGCTGAATGTGCAGCTGATGAAAACGCTGCGTTACAGGTCCTTGCTGTTTACTATCAAGCAAAGCTTCTTCAACTAAAGGCCCCAAAACCTCAGGCCGCACATCATTCTGAAGCACTTCAGGCACTAATTTTTCACCCGCTAACAAATTAGGCAGAGAGATATACGGTGTTTTTACTAAACGTGACAATATTTGATACGTCAGCGATGCCATTTTATAGGCGACAACCATCGGCTTTTTCAAAAGCATAGCTTCTAACGTAACCGTACCTGATGCCATTAAAACAGCATTAGAAGCTTGCATAATCAGGCGGGACTCTTTCAAATGCAACCGGACAGGCAAGTCGCTGTAATCAGACTCAATTAACTCTTTCAATGAATCAAAACGCGCCTGGCTGGCAGCAGGAAGGATAAACTGTAATTCCGGGTTTCTCTGATACAGCCATCGCGCTGTATCCAGAAAAGGCTGCGCAAGATATTTTAGCTCACCTCCGCGACTACCAGGCATAAGGGCTATCAGCGTATCGTTTGCAGGGATTTTTATTTGTTGACGCGCGTCTAATATAGACGGCTCAAGCTCAATCATATTAGCCAATGGATGACCAACAAACTTAACCGGCATATCATGCTGTTCATAAAAGCGTGCTTCAAAAGGCAACAGCGTCAACATAAGATCTGTTGTTTTTAGAATTTTGAAAACCCGCTTACTTCGCCAGGCCCACACAGACGGACTGACATAATGAACGGTAGGTATACCTGCGTCTCGCAGCTTACCTTCCAAGTTCAGCGTAAAATCAGGCGCATCGATACCGATAAAAACATCTGGCTGCCAATCGATCAACTGCTGGGTAAGCTGCTTGCGTATCCCGAGCAACTCCCGTAAACGTCCCAGAACCTCTACCAGCCCCATTACAGACAGACGTTCCATTGGATATAAAGAACGACACCCTTCTGCCTGCATCAGCTCTCCACCAATGCCACAAACCTCAAGATCAGGTACAGATTGACGTAATGCCTTAATCAGACCAGCGCCAAGAATATCTCCTGACGCCTCACCGGCAACGACAGCTACTTTCATACGTCCGGCCTTAGAAGTGATTAGCGAATAATGCCACGTTCAGAAGATTTAAGAGAGTCGATGATCAGCTGTACTTCAGCACAATCTTTAACCATTACCTGCAATTCATCCAATGCTTCATCCAGCTTCAGACCACTGCGATATATCAGTTTATAGGCACGCTTAATACTACGAATCGCATCATCGCTGTAACCTTTACGGCGTAAACCTACTGAATTAATACCATGTGGTTTTGCTGAATTGCCATTGCACATAACAAAGGCAGGAATATCCTGTAAAACCACGGTCCCTGCGCCACACATACTATGTGAACCAATATGACAAAACTGGTGAACAGCAGTAAATCCACCTAGGATGATGTGATCTCCAATATGAACATGTCCGGCAATCGCTGCGTTGTTAGCAACAATATTATGACTGCCAACTATACAGTCATGTGCAACATGGACATTTGCCATGAATAAATTGTCATCACCAATTTTTGTAATACTATTATCCTGAATAGTACCCCGATGAATTGTGCAGCCTTCACGAAACACATTATCATCGCCGATGATTAACTCAGTTGGTTCACCCTGATACTTCTTGTCCTGACAGTCTTCACCAATGCTTGAAAACTGAAAGACGCGATTGTTTTGGCCCATTTTTGTGGGGCCTTTAATAACCGCATGAGGTCCAATGCGACAACCAGCACCAATCTCAACATCTGCACCAATGTAGGTCCAGGGACCTACTTCAACATCTGCAGCGAGCTTAGCGCCAGGTTCAACTATAGCTTGTGGATGAATCAATCTCAGACCTTTCTGTCAGCACAGAGGATAGTTGCTGAACTTACAAGTTCACCATTCACAGTCGCTTTTACATCAAATTTCCAAATGCCACGCTTTTCAGAAATAATATTGGCTTCAAGCTGTAACTGATCGCCTGGCACTACCGGTCGCTTAAATCGCAGCTTATCAGACCCTACAAAATAATATATCGAACCGTCCTGCGGCGTCTTATCCATGGTTTTAAAACCAAGAATACCTGCTGCCTGAGCCATAGCTTCGACAACCAAAACGCCAGGCATTACCGGATGATCCGGAAAATGGCCATTAAAAAAAGGCTCATTTATCGTAACATTTTTATAAGCAACGATGGATTCCCCTGGTACTAGCTCAACCACCCTGTCGACTAATAAAAACGGATAACGGTGGGGTAAATATTTACGGATCTCATTAACATCCATCATTCGGATCAACCTTCACTTTGTATTGCTTAAATTCTGTTTCTAATTTTTTCAATCGGCGTGACATTTCATCAAGCTGACGAAAACGCACAACATTTCGCTTCCATTGCTGATGTGGCTCAGCAACTGTGCCTGATGAATAAGCACCCGCTGCATCGATGCTCTTACTAACAAGTGACATAGCCGTAACGTGTGATCCTGCGGCTATTTCTAAATGCCCTGTAATGCCACAGGCACCGGCAATGGTGCAAGCTTCACCTACATGAGTGCTACCAGCTATAGCCGTACAGCCCGCTATAGCTGTTCGATTACCTATAACAACGTTGTGAGCAATCTGAACCTGATTATCAATGATAACACCATCACCGATATAGGTATGATCAAGTGCACCGCGATCGATGGTAGTACCGGCGCCAATTTCAACCTGACTTCCAACTCTCACACCACCAAGCTGATAGATTTTCAGCCAACTTCCTTCCGTGTGCGCGAACCCAAAACCATCAGCACCAAGCACTGCACCACTATGAATACGGCAATCATCGCCAAGCTGTACATCATCGTAAAATGTTACATTAGCTTGAAGTACCGATCGCTTCCCAATTACACAATCAGAGCCCAACACTACATTCGCGCCAATATGAACATCATCAGCAATTTTACAATTATCTCCTACTACAACATTGGGTCCAATATTAACATTAGTACCAACAACCGCAGTATTTGCGATAACTGCACTGGCTGAAATCACAGCCTCAGCCTCAACATCAGAACCACTAAATAACTGGCTAACCCGAGCATAAGCAATATAAGGATCTTCAACAATCAGACGAGCAACACTCACCATCTCTTTATGCTCATTTCTGATCAATACGGCACCAGCCCGGCAGTTTTTTAATTGCTGAATATAACGCGGCTTAGCGCTATGAAAAAACGTTAACTGCTGCTCATTAGCAAGTTCTAAGCTTGCTAAACCTTTTATCTCAACTTCGTCCCCTTCCAGGGTTGCTCCAAGATAATCAGCTAACTGTTCTAGTGAATACTGCAAACCCGAAATTACCAACTTATTGTTTATTCAGCAGATCAACGACTTGCTCAGTAATATCCAACTCGGGCTTCGCATAAATTGTGGATTGCTTATTAAGCACAACATCATAATCCCCCTTTTCAATCAAATCACGAATTACCACATCAAGGCGCGGGCGCATTTTTTTCAAAAAAGCCTGTTCACGTTCACGCTGCTGTAGTTGTACTTCCTGACCCTGACGCTGATATTCAGTCACTAACTTTTGAAACTGCAAATTTTTCTGTTGCAAATCAGCTTGACTAGCACCAGCAGCCTGAGCATTTTGTAACTCACCCTGCATCTGCTTTACCTGTTTTTCAAGTTCAGCTAACTGTGCAGCTTGCGGCCTAAACTCTTCATCCATTTTCTGTCGAAAAGCCTCAGCAGCTTGGCTACTTAGTAATGCTTGTTGAACACTTAATGTTGCAACTTTATCGGCGAACACTGATGTACTCAAAATAATCGCTACAAAAAAGCTAATACCTTTAAAAATATTCACACATGTTCTCCTTAGAAAGTCCGTCCAAGTGCAAACTCAAATGTTTGCTCATCATCACCAGATTTAGAATTCAGCGGCTTAGCTAAAGCAAATGAAAGTGGACCTACAGGCGTAATCCAACTAAAGCCAACACCCGTTGAATAACGCAGTTCATCAAACTTAATCCCTGACTGACAATTTGTACTTCCTGCTAAACATTCGGTTTGAAAAACATTACCTATATCCAAAAACACTAGCGCACGAATAGAAGAAGTATCCTTAATAAAAGGGACCGGTACAATTAACTCAACGCTAGCATCAGTCTGAACATTACCGCCAAAAGCTTTATCTTTAGAATCTCTAGGCCCTAACGTATTAGTTTTAAATCCTCGAACAGAACTCAACCCACCACTAAAATAATTCCTATAAAACGGATAATCATTCCCGCCTAATGAGCCCGCATAAGCTAATCGACCTCTTGTGGAAAAAACCCAGTCTTCTACATTATCTAATGGTTTGTACCATTTAAATTCATACTTTTCTGAGTGATAGGTAAGATCACTTCCTGGAACTGCCAACTCAAGTTCAGCACTCTGATATGTTCCCCGAGTAGGAAATACCCGGCGATTAAGCTTATTCTCTGTCCAGCGTAAAGAAGTAATAAAGTTAGTGTAGCTACTTCCTTCCTTAGCTATAAAATTAAAGACTTCCTGAGCAGTATTAGTACCATTTGTTTTCAGCTTAACTTGCTCCGCGCCCAAGCTAAAGTTAATTCTCTGAAAATCATCAATAGGATAACCAAAATTAACTCTGGCACCCAGTTCGTCTGTTAGATAATTACTGGTATTACTATTCGTAAAATTTCTTTCTCGAATATACACATCGAAGCCACGACTAACCCCGTCAACAGTGTAGTAAGGATCAAGATAATTGAAGCTTATTTCTTTACGTACATCTGATTTTTCAATACGCATCCCTACTTGCTTACCTGAACCAAGAAAATTATCTTGCTGAATTCCTAAATTTAAGATCAACCCAGATGTTCTTGAAAAGCCTATACCTGCAGTTAAACTTCCAGAATTCTGTTCTTCAAGAACATAATTCAGATCTACCTGATCATCTGTTCCAGGTACAGGTGCAGTATTAACATCTACTGATTTGAAATACCCTGTCTGCTCTATGCGTCCTTTTGACGTTTCAATTTTCTCAGATGATGCTATAGCACCTTCCATCTGAGTAATTGTTCTCCGTGCAGCTTCATCAGAAGTTGCCGTATTACCGGTAATATTAATCCGACGTACGTAAGTTCGCTTACCCGGAGCAACAAAATAACGCAGAGACACCGTCTTATCTTCTTCATTAAGCTCAGGAACTGGCGTTACATTTGCAAATAAATAACCTTTATCTCCAAGTTTACGCTCTAACGCTGTTTGAGAAGTTGTTACATTCTCACGAGAGAACACTTGGCCACCTTCAACTGTTAGAGCAGACATTAAGGTTTCTTTTGGAACAACCAAATCACCAGTTACATCAACGCTGCTAACACTGTATTGATCGCCTTCAGTAACATTAATACTGATAAATATATGCTTCTTATCTGGAGATACGGAAACTTGTGTGGAATCTATATTAAAATTCACATAACCCCTATCAAGATAATACGAACGTAATCTCTCTAAATCACCTGCCAATTTCTCACGGGCATAACGACCACTATCTGTAATAAACGACCAGAAGCCTGGCAATTTCAAACTGAATAAGTCGGTCAGATCTTCTTCTTCAAATACTGTATTTCCAACGATATTAATGTGCTGAATTGTAGCAACTTTACCTTCGGTTACATTTATATTAAGAGCAACCCGGTTACCCGTTAATGGTTCGACGTCAGTTTCAATATCAGCACCGTACCGGCCTCGCCCTACATATAACCGCAATAAATCCTGACGAATCTGATCAAGAGTGGCACGTTTAAACACGTCACCTTCTTTTAAACCTGTTTGCTCCAGCCCAGCCAGCAAAGCCTCATCGTCAATAACACTATTACCTTCAAGACGAATAAGGCTAACCGCTGGACGTTCCTTTACCCGAAGAATCAGAACGTTACCATCACGTTCAAGCTGAATATCTTCAAAATAACCAGTTTTAAATAAGCGACGTGTAGCACTGGCTAACTCTGTGCTATCCACTTCTTCACCGGATGCTATTGAGAAGTAACGCAGAGCTAAACCTGGCTCTACCCGTTGAATACCCTCAAGGCGAATATCTTCTACTTTGAATGTTTCTGCCTGCGAACCAAATGCAAGCAAAGCCAGGGAAAACAGAACTCCGAATCTGCGTTTCATGAACCACTTCTTTTCGTCGTTATTTTGGTAATTAAAGCCGCATCAGATCATTAAAGATTGCGACACCCATCAAAGTAAACAATACAGCCATTCCCAGCCTTAACCCTATTGCCTGTATTTTTTCAGACACTGGCCGGCCCCGAATCATCTCTACGCAGTAATACACAAGATGCCCTCCATCCAACATTGGAATTGGGAGCAAATTCAATATTCCCAGACTAATACTCAGATATGCAAGAAAGCTGGCAAAGGTTTCGATACCCGATGCCGCCGAGGCAGCTGCCACTTTAGCAATGGTTATCGGTCCACTCAAGTTTTTTACCGACAAGATTCCTTCAAGCATTTTCCAAATAGAATCAAGGGTCAGCGTAATCATCTGCCAGGTTTTACGGATCGCATGCTCTGCCGACTCAAACACACCATACTGAACGACTCTGCGCATGTTCTCAGGCCACTCTACGGGCTGAACACCTGCACCGATATACCCGGTAATCTCGCCGTTATCCCAACGTTTTTCTGCCGGGATAATGGACAGCAACATAGACTGACCGTTCCGCAAAATTTCAAGTTCTAACTCACGCCCTGCATTTTTTTGAATGAAAGCAACAAAACTCTCCCACTGCCCGACAGGCTTGCCATTAGCACTTAAAATTTCGTCGCCAATCTTTAACCCACTCAATTCTGCCTGACCCGCCGATTCCACACGTCCAATTATAACTGGCACTGCAGGCCGGAAAGCATCAATACCAACAGAATGCAGCGGGCTCTCAGTTTCAAGGTCAAACTGCCAGTTCTGCAAATTTAAGTTATATATTTTACTATTTAGCTGAGCCTCATAACGAATCTCAACAGGAATTATTGCTTCATCGCCAATACGCGCAGCCAGTCTTAAATTAATGTCATCCCAGGTCGGTGTGTTGTAACCATCGACAGCTATAACCTCACCTCCAGGACGAATACCGGCCACTTCAGCAATACTGTCAGATTTAACGGCACCAATAACAGGAACGACCTCATTCGTTCCGGAAAGAAACAAAGCCCAATAAATAAAAACAGGAAAAATAAGATTTACCAGCGGACCCGCAGCAACCACAGCAAAACGCTGATATACAGTTTTACGGTTGAATGCCTGAGACTTTAGATTTTCAGGTACGTCAGCTTCCCGCTCATCAAGCATTGAAACATAGCCACCCAGCGGAATAGCAGCAATGACATACTCAGTATCTTGTTTATCTCGCCACCGAACCAGAGGCCTACCGAAACCAACAGAAAAACGAATTACTTTAATACCACAACGTCTTGCAACCCAAAAATGCCCATACTCATGAATGGTCACCAGAATTCCAAGAGTGACAAGCATGGCAAGAATAGTCGTAAAAAACTCCATCACCCTGACTCCCTGATTTAAACAGTCGTCAGCACATGCACACCCAGAACAAACATAGGTGCTGCAGCAGTAATGCTATCGATACGATCCAGTACACCACCATGCCCAGGCAACAACTTGCTACTATCTTTGATACCCCGCTGGCGCTTCAGCATACTTTCAAATAAGTCACCTAATACTGAAGCTAACCCTGCGATTATCGATAGCACAATCAGATAAAAACCATCTAACATTGAAAGCTCAAGATAAATAACAAAACCTATTGCAATAATCACACAACTGCCGATACCACCCCAAAAGCCAGCCATTGTTTTACCTGGACTCACTTTTGGCGCCAGCTTTTTACGCCCCCAGGTTTTACCGGCAAAATAAGCACCAATATCAGCACCCCACACAAGTAACAACAGCATTAACATAAATACGCTGCCATCAGGATGCTGACGAATGCTCACTAACGCCATCCAACTAGGCACCAGCACAAGCAAACCAATGATTAAACGCTGCCAACTGGAATGCCAGCCACGGACTGCAGGAAAACGGAAAACCCAGAATAATGCCATTATCCAGAACAGGACGGTGGGTAGCATAAAGTCCTGAAATTGAGGAACTGTCAGACTGTAGTCCACTAAAGCAATACAAGCAGCCACAAACGAAGAGTATGCAACACGCGCACTGGCAGCAGGCACACCAGAAAGATCGGCCCACTCCCAGGCAGCAAATAAAACAATGACACAAGTAAAGAGTTTAAATAGATCTAACGAAAGAAAAAACAGCCCGGCTAATGCACACGGAGCTAAAATCAGGGCAGTAATCAATCGTTGTTTAAGCATTCTCAGACTCTAGTTGTTCGCTGGTTTTACCGAATCGACGTTCTCGGCCCAAGTAACTTTCGATAGCATGAACCAATGCATGCTTATCAAAATCAGGCCATAACAAGTCACTAAAGTAGTACTCGCTATATGCCATTTGCCATATCAGAAAATTACTAACACGCTGCTCACCAGCCGTTCTGATACACAAATCAGGTACTGCAATATCAGCCAGACTAATATACTCACCCAACATTGACTCTGTAATATCAGCCGGATTAAGTTGCCCATCTACACATGCTTTCGCAAGCTGCTGACAAGCCTGGGCAATATCCCAACGACCACCATAATTAGCCGCTATATTCAACGCAAGCCCGGTATTATCGGCAGTTTGAGCTTCAGCCTTGGCAATTTTATCTTGTAAATTCTTATTAAACCGTGACTTATCGCCAATAATACGCAGGCGGATATTGTGCTTATCAAGCTTGCCTACTTCACGATCAAGCGCCCACGCAAACAGCTCCATCAAACCTTTGACTTCGAGCGCAGGCCGCTGCCAATTTTCACTACTAAATGCAAATAGCGTCAAAGCTTCAACACCAAGCTCTACACACCCTTCAATGACACTGCGAACACTGGCAACACCCGCCTTATGCCCTGAAAGGCTGACACGCTTATGCTTTTTAGCCCAACGGTTATTGCCATCCATAATAATTGCAATATGCCGGGGGGCGGACTTCCCTTCGGGAAGGTTAAGATGAAGTTTTTCTGCCATCAAAAAAATCGCCCGGATTTATTCAAAATAAAACCGGGCATATCCCTATCAGATTTCCATCAAGTCAGCTTCTTTCTCTTCAAGAAACTTATCAACATCAGCTATAAATTTATCTGTCAATTTCTGAATCTGATCTTCACCACGACGCAGATCATCTTCAGTAATTTCCTTCTCTTTCAGAAGGTCTTTAAGGTCACCATTCGCATCACGGCGTACGTTACGCACTGACACGCGACCTTTTTCAGCTTCCTGGCGCGCCTGACGAATATAACCTTTGCGCGTCTCTTCAGTCAGCATTGGCATCGGCACACGAATCACAGCACCAGCAGAAGACGGATTCAAACCTAAATCAGACTTCATAATCGCTTTTTCAATATCCGGAGCAAGATTATTTTCCCACGGAGAAATAGACAATGTCCGACCATCTTCTACAGAGATGTTAGCCACCTGACTCAGCGGCACATCAGAACCATAATAAGACACCATTACAGTTTCCAGAATACTTGGATGCGCACGGCCTGTACGAATTTTTTTCAGGTTATTAGCCAACACTTCCAGGCTTTTCTGCATCCGCTCTTGAGCATCCTGAGCAATTTCATTCAGCATACTTATCTCCTACCGTCTCATTATTATCGATCACGGTGCCTTCATCGCCACCAACAATCAGATTTGCCAGGGCACCAGGCTTATTCATATTAAAAACGCGCAATGGCATATCATGATCACGACTCAGACATATAGCCGTCAAATCCATTACGCCCAACTGCTGTTCAATCGCCTCATCAAAGCTCAGATGACGATAGCGTCTTGCTGTCGGATTTTTCACCGGGTCAGACGTATAAACTCCATCAACTTTAGTTGCCTTAATCACAACATCAGCACCGATTTCGATACCACGCAAGCACGCCGCAGAGTCGGTCGTAAAAAACGGGTTACCGGTTCCTGCCGAGAAAATCACAACATCGCCCTGATTCAGATAACGAACAGCGTTACGGAAATCATAATCATCAACTACACCCGTCATCGGAATCGCCGACATAACACGTGTTTTGATGTTCGAACGCTCAAGCGCATCCCGCATAGCCAAAGCATTCATCACGGTAGCCAGCATCCCCATATGGTCGCCAGTTACCCGATCTAAACCGGCAGCGCTCAGTGCAGCACCACGAAACAGGTTACCACCACCGATAACTATACCTACTTGAACACCAATACCTACCAGCTGGCCAATTTCCAGCGCCATTCGATTCAAAACTTGCGGATCAATACCGAAGTTCTCATCGCCCATTAGGGCTTCGCCGCTGAGTTTTAAGAGAATACGTTTAAATTTTTTGGAAGGCTGACTCGAGGCCGACATTGATTGCGTCTCCACCAAGACTGAAGTTAGAAGCAGTGTAACAAGAAAGAAATGGATTGCGCACCTGTAAAAATGAGCAATCCATTAGAAGGCAGGTATTAGCCTTTCAGTTGCTCAGCAACCTCATCAGCGAAGTCTTTCTTCTCGACTTCAATACCTTCACCTACTGCAATACGCACGAAAGAAGCAACGCTTGCGCCTGCATCTTTAACCAACTGACCAACTTTCAGATCAGGGTTTTTAACGAACGGCTGCTCAACCAAACTATTCTCAGCCAAGAATTTGTTGATACGACCAACAACCATCTTCTCAGCAATTTCAGCAGGCTTGCTCGCCATATCCGGCTGAGCCAGGATAATTTCTTTTTCTTTGGTTACAACATCTTCAGGCATATCTTCTTTGCTAACCACTTGTGGGTTAACAGCAGTAACATGCATAGCGATGTCTTTAGCCAGTTCAGCGTTACCGCCGTTCAGTGCAACCAGAGCTGCCAGGTTACCAGTACCGTGAACGTATGCAGAAACCACATCACCTTCAACCAGCAAAATGCGACGAACGCCAATATTCTCACCGATTTTCTGAACTAGGGCGTCACGCACTTCTGTCAGTTCACCAGCCATCAGAGCTTCAACATCTGTTTGCTTTTCAGCAAATGCTTTAGCCAGAACAGTCTGACAAAAAGCAGCGAAGTTCTCATCACGCGCAGCGAAATCTGTTTCAGAGTTAATTTCAACAGCAATTGCAAAGCTGTTGTCTTCAGCAACCTGAACAACCACAACGCCTTCAGCAGCAGTACGGCCAGCTTTTTTAGCAGCCTTCATGCCAGATGCTTTACGCAGCTCTTCAATTGCCTTATCAACGTCACCATCGGCAGCAGCCAATGCTTTCTTACACTCCATCATACCCAGACCGGTACGATCACGCAGTTCTTTTACCTGCTTAGCGGAGAAGCTTGCCATTTTGTTGTACCTCGTACACAAACTTTAAAATTCACATTGAAAAAAGGGGAGCTTACCGCTCCCCTCTCGCGAATCCGAATACTAAATACCCAGATCGCTTACAGCCTGATTACTCAGCAGCTGCATTCGGCTCTTCAACTTCAACGAACTCGCCTTTTTCGGCAGCAACATCTTCGTTACCGTCAGAGCAAGCGTCAGCAACAGCTTTTACGTAGATCTGAATCGCACGCAAAGCATCATCGTTACCTGGAATAACGTAGTCAACGCCATCTGGGTTGCTGTTAGTATCAACGATACCAATAACAGGGATACCCAACTTGTTTGCTTCGTTAATAGCGATACGTTCGTGATCAACATCAACAACAAACAGTGCGTCTGGAAGACCACCCATGTCCTTGATACCACCGATTGAACGTTCCAGCTTTTCCATTTCGCGCTGACGCATCAGAGCTTCTTTCTTAGTCAGCTGAGCAAAAGTACCATCCTGGCTTTGTCCTTCCAGGTCGCGGAAGCGACGGATAGACTGACGGATAGTCTTATAGTTAGTCAGCATACCACCCAACCAACGGTGGTTTACGTACGGCATACCAGAGCGGCTAGCTTCTTCTTTGATGCACTTACTTGCAGCACGTTTAGTACCAACGAACAGAATCTTGTTCTTGTTACCAGCCATACCTTTAACAACATCCAGAGCACCATTCAGAGCAGGCAGAGTGTGCTCCAGGTTGATGATATGAATTTTGTTGCGAGCACCAAAGATGTACTTACCCATTTTAGGGTTCCAGTAACGGGTCTGGTGACCGAAGTGAACACCTGCTTTCAGCAGGTCACGCATTGTAACTTGTGCCATTTTTCAAATTCCTAATGTTAGGGTTAAACCTCCATGCACCCCATCCCCCAACCGCAAGCGGCACCCAAGGCAATGTGTCGGTACATGTGTGGATTATTTATAATTCACGGGCAGCACCGGGATCACCGGAGACAGCTACGTAAATTTGCGGGCGGATTTATACCATAATATAAGCATATTTTGAAGTGCTTGTTTTGTTCTTAGAGGCTTAATTCGCTACAATGCCCCGCTCAGACTATATAAGAGAGTATGCAGCAGGCGCTTGCCGACAATAACTCTCAACACCGTCCCAGCACATACAGTTTAAGGGTAAATATGAGCATAGTAATTAAGACAGCCGACGCCATCGATAAAATGCGAGTGGCCGGACGCCTGGCGGCGGAAGTTTTAGAAATGATTGAACCTCACGTAAAACCAGGGGTTACCACTAATGAAATCAATCAAATCTGTCATGATTACATTGTTAATGAGCAACAGGCCATCCCCGCTCCGCTTAACTATCACGGTTTCCCGAAATCCATCTGCACTTCAGTGAACCATGTTGTTTGTCATGGTATTCCAAATGACAAAGCACTTAAAAATGGCGATATGATCAATATCGACATCACTGTCATTAAAGACGGCTATCATGGCGATACCAGCAAAATGTTTTTTGTTGGCAAAGCCCAGCCTCACGCTGAACGACTAGCGGCTATCACTCAGGAGTGTCTGTACAAAGCAATGGAACTTGTAAAGCCAGGTGCACAACTTGGTGACATAGGCCATATCATTCAACAATTCGCAGAATCCAATCACTACTCCGTGGTTCGCGAATACTGTGGCCATGGTATCGGCGAAGGCTTTCATGAAGATCCTCAGGTCCTGCATTATGGCAAAGCAGGCACTGGGGTAACTCTGGAAGAAGGCATGATCTTCACGATTGAGCCAATGATCAACGCGGGTAAACGCCACGTTAAGCTACTTAAGCGAGACGGCTGGACAGTTGAAACTGTTGATAAGCGTCTTTCTGCTCAATGGGAACACACTATTCTGGTCACTGCAGATGGCTATGAAGTACTGACTAGACGTCAGGAAGAAAACTTCTAAATGTAAACCTGAAACAGGCTCCAAAATGTCCGACACCCTTTTCGCTGCTGATGAAACGCTATTCTCAGCAGCCGAATTCAGCGCTGAACTGGCAACAGCTGCATCACCAATCGTTGCATTCAAACAAACACTGAAGAACGCTCAGGCGCTGATGGATGAACGTTTTATTCAGGGCGAGGACATCCGCAAGCTTATTTATGGCCGTGCCTGGCTGGTCGACCAATTACTATTACAAGCCTGGAACCTTTTTGAATGGCCAGATAACAACGGCTTCGCCCTTATTGCGGTAGGTGGCTACGGCCGGGGAGAATTACACCCCCATTCAGATGTAGACTTACTTATTCTTCTTGATGCAGTTGAAGACGAACAAATGCAAGCCAGCATCAGTGGTTTTCTTACCCTTCTCTGGGATATCAACCTTGATATCGGCTCCAGCGTAAGAACCCTCGAAGAATGCTATCAGGAAGCCGTAAAAGACATCACGATAGCGACCAACCTGATTGAATCACGATTAATCACAGGCAACCAAAACCTGCATGACAGAATCTTCCATCGCGTCACTTCAGGCGCCTGGAGTGATAAAGAATTCTTCCTCGCCAAAATCGATGAGCAAAAAAGTCGTCACGATAAAACCAACGATACTGAATATAACCTTGAACCAAACCTCAAAGCATCTCCTGGCGGCCTCAGAGACTTACAAACGATTGGCTGGGTAGCAAAAAGACACTTTGGTACAACCTTCATACATGACCTTGTAGATCACGGTTTTGTCACCGAGTCAGAGTTAGACACTCTGGAAAAAGGTGAACGCTATCTTTGGACAGTACGTTACGCTCTGCACATGCACTGCAAACGCCGTGAAGATCGCCTGCTTTTCGACCACCAGCGCACGCTTGCAGACTTATTTGGATATAAAAACCAGGACGGCGCACTCGCCGTTGAGCAGTTCATGGTTAAGTACTACCGTGTTGCAAAAACCATGTCTGAATTCAACAACATGCTGCTACAGTATTTTGATGAAGTGATACTAAGCGTCGGTGAAGAACAGATAATCGAACCGCTGAATAAGCGTTTCAATCTGCATAACGGCTATATAAAAGCAGCTTACCCCAGCGTCTTCGAACACCACCCCTTCGCAATGATGGAGCTATTCGTATTGCTCGCTGAAAACGAAGAGATCAAAGGTGTACGCGCCTCGACCATCCGCCTTATTCTGAATAACCGGCACCGTATTGATGATGATTTCCGTAAAGACATCCGCAATATATCCCTATTCATGGAATTACTGCGCGGCAACCTTAAAGTATCAACTGAACTGAAGCGCATGAACCGGTTCGGCATTCTGGGCCGCTATCTACCCGAATTTGGCGAAATCATCGGCCAGATGCAACATGATCTGTTCCACATATATACGGTTGATGCTCACACCCTGAAAGTAGTGCAGAAGCTTCGTCAGTTCCGCCATACAGATAACAGCGAACAGTTTCCGATTGCACACCGGATCATTAACCAGATCCCCAAAATTGAACTGATATATATTGCCGGCTTATATCACGACATTGGCAAAGGCCGCGGCGGTGATCACTCTGAACTGGGTGCTGAGGACGTAAAGCTTTTCTGCGAACGCCACCATCTGGGTAAATGGGATACCCACTTAGTGACCTGGCTGGTGCGTAATCATCTGCTGATGTCTATGACTGCACAGCGAAAAGATATCTCGGATCCAGACATTATTCAGCATTTTGCTAAGCAAGTGAGGGACCTGGATCACTTGGATCATCTTTATATACTGACAGTGGCAGATATCAACGCCACCAACCATACTCTTTGGAATAGCTGGCGTGCTGCACTGCTTCGTCAGCTATATTCAGATACTAAGATCGCTCTGCAGCGCGGGCTGGAAAACCCGATAAACAAAGAAGATCGTATTGAACAGACTCAGCACGAAGCCATGGTGCAACTGCAACGCAATGGTTGCGGGGGAATGGAAGTGCTCAGTTTCTGGGAACACCTTGGCGACGAATACTTCTTACGCGAACAGGCCCCGAATATTGCCTGGCAAACCCGTGCCATTCTTGAGCACGGCGATTCAGACTTACCTCTGGTAAAAATGCATGAGACATCTCGACGTTCCTTTGAAGGCGCCACTGAAGTGTTCATTTACATGCGCGATCAGCCTAACCTGTTTGCTGCTGCCGCTTCAGCACTGGATCAGCTAAACCTGAACATTCAGGATGCACGTATCATGGTTGCCGATAACAACCAACAAACACTAAATACTTACACCGTACTTGCTGCTGACAACCAACCACTGACAGACAACGCTGCGCATCTGGAATATATTCAACAAAGCCTGGTAACTGCACTTAACAACCCGGAAGAATACCCAAACATTATTCACCGCCGCACGCCTCGTCAGCTGAAGCTTTTTGCCAACCCCACCAGAGTTAACATTATCAATGATACTGATAAGCAACTGACGACTTTGGAAGTCATGACCCCGGACCGGCCGGGATTACTTGCCCGGTTGGGGCGTATTTTCATGACTCATGGAATATCTGTACGCAACGCTAAGATTGTTAGCATCGGCGAACGCGTAGAGGATTACTTCTTTATTAGCGATATACATGGCAACCCACTCACAGATAATGCGTTGTGCGACGCCCTGCAAAAAGATATATGTCAACAACTGGACGAACATATTCAAGCCGAACAATAACCCTGCCTGCCCGACACTGCAGGCCGAAGTAAGGAATAAACATGGATAAGCAACAACAAACTGAGCTGGAAGCAGCAGCCTTCCGTCGTCTGGTTAAACATCTGGACGGCCGCAAAGATGTTCAGAATATTGATCTGATGATACTGGCAGGCTTTTGCCGCAACTGCCTGTCTAAATGGTATAAAGCAGCAGCCGACGAACAGAACGTAGATATCAGCTATGAAGATGCCTGCGAACAGGTATACGGCATGCCTTATGCCGAATGGAAAGCCAACCACCAACAGAAAGCAACGCCTGAACAACTCGCTGCATTTGATAAAATAAAAAAGCCTGAGTAACAACACAGGACACAAAAAAAGGGCATCTCATCATGCCCTTTTTTATTAGTAATCAAAATTACTGACTATCACGCCAGGCGCGTTGTAACTGATTGAGATCCACTTCCAGAATGGTTGCATAAACATCATCCTGTATAGGATAGCTTTTCACTACCCGGGCTCCCCGAATAATACCTGCCACGGCTCCCTGAAAAGTATTACTTTGCAAAACCATATCCTGCACAGATGTCGTACCCGCCAAATGTTGGCCATGAACGACGGCTGTCAACTCCCGGTATGCATCCAGTTTAGAAGCTTTAATTGCATTTAAAATTTTATGCTGTCGATTAAGGCCCGACTGCAAACTGATTGGTGCGTACCCAGTTACCTGAACCCATTCAGGTGGTAAAGGCTTATCATCAACCCGTGGAGGTAAATCCGGCAACGCACTAACAATGTCTTTTGTAGATTCAACAAAAGTTTCGCAACCCGCTAACGACACAGTAAACAGAGCAACCAATAAAATCCGCTGTAGCTTTCCCACAAAAGCAATCATTGCGCTCTCCCCTGACCATTTTCAATAATCAAGCCGGCTGCATCGCTTGCCAGCGGATCATATCCGGGGATCTCACCTTCTAACCGGGCAACTGAGACATGTGACTGACCTGTCGCCATAATTTGGCGGGTCGTGGTATCCAGCACACGGGCATTAATAACCAGACCATCAGGATGGCGCGCATACGTCCCGGTCAAAACATAATGAATCCGGAAACGGTTACGAATAGAAGAAAGGTTATCCCGGGACAAAGGATTCTTAAGTGTCGTATTCAAACTCACAGCCCGATAATCCACCAGATTATAGCCATGCTGCTGCATCTGAAAAATCATGTTTTCACTGAGTCGCTCACCAAGCCCTGCCGGCGTTGTTTTTGCATCCAGATTTTTAAAAGGCAAAATAGCGATAGGCAACTTCTTAACACGGTTCTTAGCCAGTCCGGTATCAATCTGAACCGCCATCTGAGCAACCACCTCACTCATTGCATCGGTACCAGTGGATACCGCATCAACCATAATCACTTCACGCGTCAATGCTTCGCGCTCAGCCTGAACGGCTTCCGTTTGGGTTTCACGCAGCGTTTGGGCGGCTTCCGGGCTAATACTCTCAAGCTGCACCTTCGTCAGAGACTGGTTCTGCGCACAGCCAGCAAGCCCAATAAAAACAAGACTAATTCCCAGTTGTCGTAAATATTTCATCAGCTGATCACATCTGCCATTATACGCTTTCAGAAAACTGCAAAAGAACACTTGTAGCTACAGCACTGAATTACAGGGCTGAGTTTCAAAATTTACTCCATTGCAACCATCTGGATTAATTCCAGACTAAATTACCATAATTTTCTGCTGAGGATGCTATCTTATCCACCTGAATAGCATATTCTCTACCCACATATGTATTGTATCGGTGACCTGACGCTTATGTTTAATCTGTTACGCCTGATTTGTGCCACATTACTTTTATCATTTTCAGCTCTGACAACGGCCATCACTATCGAAGCCCAGGGCCAGTCAATGATTTTTGACGGTGATCTAGACTCCGCCAGACAAAACGCCATTCGCAATGCATCTCAGCAGGCAGCTCTACAAGCCAGCGTATTTGTCAGCAGCACACAAAAAGTAACTGACGGTGTTCTCAGTATTGATAACATGCAAATTAAGACACTTGGTCAGGTCAATGACATCGAAATTCTTGATGAAGCTATCCGTAATCAGACCTTACATGTAAGAATTCGGGCTGAAGTAGAATACGAAGCAGACTGCCGTGGCGGAATACGTAGCCAAGGCTACATGAAGTCACTGGCTGTAACTGCTTTCCCATTACTAGCACCAACACAGGCTATTCTGGGGTCACTGGAAAACATCCAATCTGAATTCAGCGCCCAACTTACCAATAACATCAATGAAAAAACCCAGCTGACTGCACGCAACGCAGGGTTACTCACTATGCACCCTAGTATCCAGACAGCACCATCCCGACAACTGTCTGCAGGTGCTATTACTACTGTCCTTCAGGAAATCCAGCAATTAGATGTGCAATACGTTGTATCTGGTGTCATTCGTGATATGACGATGCATGACCCAGATACCATCGCGCTTAAACGCAACATTTTAGTCGACTTTTATAACCGCCAGGATTACCGCAGCAAGCGCCATTTACGTAATCTGGTCGTCGATATTTTCATCCATGACGGCTTCAGTGGTGCCTTACTCTTCAGCAAACAATACGTCGTTGCCGGACGCTGGAATCTGGAGCCAGAAGCAAAAGTTGGTTTCGCCAGCGCTGCTTTCTGGAAGCAGGATTATGGAATGCAAACCCAAATGCTCATTAATCAGATCACAGATGATCTGCAAACTGAGCTTAGGTGCAAACCTTTTGCTGCCAGTATCACCCGTACAGATGGCACGTTCATATGGTTTAATGCCGGCTCACAGTCAGGCATTAACGTCGGAGATCGTCTAAGCGTCTACCGGAAATCCAGCTTCTATACCAATGGCATAGGCGAGAACGTTCAGCTAACCAATACACAAAGCAGCATTACAGTTACTGAAGTACAACCTTTCTTCGCTGTTGGCCGCCTCACTCAGGAAGGCAGCACTTACAATATTCAACCAGACGATGTAGTCATTACCCATTAACGACTGACAGTTTATGCATAATCAGATACAAAAATGCCGGGGCTAATTAAAGCTTCCCGGCATTTGCAGACTTACAATCTTAAAACTTATTGCTGAGTACCACGAATCTGTACTTCTACCCGACGATTCTGAGAACGTCCTGTGGCTGTATCATTACTCGCAACCGGATAACGTTCACCGTAGCCACGCGCCTGCAATCGCAGATCTGAAACACCGGTACTAGCAAGATGCTGAGCAACCGAAGCTGCCCGACGCTCTGAAAGTTCCTGGTTGTATTCTGCAGAACCGGTGCTATCAGTAAAGCCGTCCACATTCACGATTGTTTTATCGAACTTAACCAGCACCTTGCCCACAGAGCCCAACACGCCATTAAAACCCGGAGCGACATTATACGAATCAGTAGCAAAGGTAATATTCCCCGGCATGATCAGGCGAATTTCATCACCGACCCGCTCAACCCGTACACCAGTCCCTTCCAGCTCCTGACGTAATAACATCTCTTGCTGATCCATATAGTAACCAACACCACCGCCCACAGCACCGCCAACCAGTGCCCCGGTAATTGCACCTTTAGTACGGTCTTTTTTACTGGAAACAGCCGCACCTAATACGGCACCGGCCAGTGCACCGATGCCCGCACCTTTAGTCGCGTTTCCTGTTTTCTGCTCTTGCGTATAAGGATCCAGGGTTTGACATCCAGACAGTACCAACGCACAGGCAAGGACAGTTAATTTCTTCATAGATTCACCTCAAAATTCTTTCACTGCCGGTTCTACCGGCGACGCCACAGGCTCTGACTACAACTGATGCAAAAAATTCAGCGCCTATCTCCCCAAACTTCCATGCGATTAACAAATCACACACACTTACACTGGAATGATGAAAATTATAGTCAGCTAATATGAATATTTACTGAGTTTATGAAAATTCCCCACTCTATCCCCTAGTCAGTCAGTGTTACAACTTATAGAATCGGTCGTTAATATATTCGTAAGATTCTGTTCCGAGGAAAGTCCCTTGTCTCAACTCCCGGTTATTGTAGGTTTCGGCGGCATCAGTCCGGCCGGTCGCAGTTCCTTTCACCATGGTTACCGTCGTCTTATTCTCGACGAACTAGATGAGACAAGTCGCGCTGAGACTTTACTAGATCTGGCAACACTTATGGGACTGGCTGGCTTTGAGAACGGACATTATGTCGATTCAGAGGGTAAACAGCGCCCGGTAACAGAGTTAGCTGAAAGTTTGGCTGATCAGGTAAAAGACAATACCCTGATTCGTCACATCGAAAATGATTGCTTCGACGTAAACAATGTCGTTTTTAATCAGCCTGCAAAGCTAAGCAGTGCTGAAGCCGTTACTTTTACGTTGCGCAAACGTCAGATGCCTCAACAAATACCTGAGAACTGGCAGGTTAAAGAATTAAATGCGAATCAGGTTGAAGTAACCTTTAGTGGTGAACTGAGTACAATTCTGCCAGATACCCGCGGCGCACAGGTACGCACTGCTGGCCAGCTGCCGACAGGATTCAAACCAGGCACCTTGTATCAGTCACGCAACCATCCGCGTAATCTCCAAATGACAGTTTTTGGCGCGTCTGACGCGTTAAACTCAGCAGGTATCCCCTGGGACCTTATTGCTGACAGTGTCGCACCTGACCAGATAGGCGTATATGCCAGTAACTCCATCGGTCAGATGGATGACCTTGGATTTGGTGGTCTGGTTAAATTTCCGTCTATTGGTAAACGTACTACATCAAAGAATATGCCGCTGGGCTACGCACAAATGCCAGCCGACTTTATTAATGCCTATATTCTTGGCAGTGTTGGTGTCACCGGAGGAGCACTGGGCGCCTGCGCAACTTATTTGTATAACCTGCGCAGCGCAGTGAACGATATTCGCAGCGGCCGCCGTAAAGTTGTACTGGTTGGCGGAAGCGACGCCCCGGTAACACCAGAAATAATTGAAGGCTTCCGGGCGATGGGTGCGCTGGCTGAAGACAAAGCACTTTTAGCCCTCGATAAGTTATCTGCACTGAGCAAAGATGATTATCGTAAAGCTTGTCGCCCGTTCGGTAATAACTGTGGTTTCACCATTGCTGAATCCTGTCAGTTCACATTATTGATGAGCGACGATTTAGCATTGGAACTGGGTGCACAGATTCACGGCTCAATTCCAGAAGTATTCGTGAATGCTGATGGCCATAAGAAATCAATTTCGGCACCGGGTATCGGCAACTACATTACAATGGGTAAAGCGGCCTCTCTGGTTAGCAGCATGCTGGGCGAAGAATCCCTCCGTCAGCGCAGCTTTGTTCAGGCGCATGGCACCAGCACCCCGCAAAACCGGGTAACTGAATCCCACGTTATCAACGAAACAGCCAAAGCATTCAACATTCCAGCCTGGAAGGTAGCAGCGATGAAGTGTTATCTGGGGCATTCGCAAGGCACTGCTGGGGGCGATCAGCTGAACTTATCCCTGGGGGTTTGGGAACACGGTATTATTCCGGGTATCGTCACTACACCTGAGTTTGCTGATGACATTCACGCCACTAATCTGCACCTGAGCAATCAGCACATGCAGGTCGGTACTGACGGAATGGACTCGGTCATCCTTAACTCAAAAGGTTTTGGTGGTAATAATGCCAGCGCGGTTATGCTTTCACCAAAGGTCACTGAAGCAATGCTTACCAAACGTCACGGAAAAGAAGCGATGTCCCGTTACAAGGACAAGCTTGCCGAGACACTGACCAACGCTAAAGACTATGACGAGCATTCCATCAAAGGTCTGAGTAAACCTATTTACCGTTATGATCACAACGTTCTGACGGGTGAAGATTTAACAATGACCGACAGCGAAATTCAGTTACCTGGTTACGCGAATCCGGTAGACCTGAAAATCGATAATCCATTTGACGATATGAGTGATAACTAAGCACATCTGGCAAACCGACTGCTGAACATTCAGCAGTCGGTTATCTGATACGTATTTTTAGTAGCCAAGCTTCTTCCTGTAGAGCCCTGCTTTACGGCTTAAAATATCGAACCGGCCATAGTCTTCACACAAGCTAATACTTTCTTCTACACCTATGGCTAAAAAGCCATTAACCATCAGGGCATCCCCCAGCTTCGCCAATACTTTATTTTTCAGCCTGTGGTCAAAATAGATAAATACATTTCGACATAAAATAAGATGCGCAGAAACATGGCTGGGCTGCTGTACCAAATCATGTTTTTCAAAAGCTATTCGCTGCAAAATATCACTATCGATCTGAAGCTGACCATTGAAAGAAGAAAAGTAACGCTTCAGGTCATCAGTGCCGCCTGAAGCCTGATAGCGCTGAATGACATCATCATCCAGAGGGCGCTGCAAAATACCGGAGCGGGCATTCTCAAGTGCTTTAGGGCTAATATCTGTAGCGTACAGCTGAGTTCTTTCCAGTAAGCCGGCTTCGGCCAGCAAGATCGCCAGAGAATACACTTCCTCACCATCTGCACAACCGGCAACCCAGACTGATAACCGTGGAAAACTTTGTAAATACAGAAAGACATCATCCCTTAGCCGCTTAAACAGCTCTGGATCACGATACATGACAGAATAGCTCACGGTTAAACGGTCAATGACGGTCCTTCGGAAGGACATATCATGCGCCACCATAGGAATTAGATCAGACACATGATGTAAACCATACTCTGCAAGAATATTCTGAATTAATCGCATTAAAGATCTTCGCCCGTATTGGCGCAGATCATAATCACAAAAGCGATAAAGCGCTTCCAGCAGCAAATCCAACTCATGTAATTCAAGCGACTGATGCGACACGTCCATTATCGTTTTTTCAACAAAAGTATCTTGTTCTGACATATTACAAACAGCAGAGTGCTTCATAGCAACTGCTGCATACGCGACATCAACCCCTGAATATCAACAGGTTTAGATACATAATCGTCCGCACCTGCTTGCAGGCATTTTTCCCTATCACCAGGCATAGCATTTGCTGTTAAGGCGATAATAGGCAACTTAATATGCTGATCATTTTTACGAATTCTGGCTATGGTTTCATAGCCATCCATTTCAGGCATCATGATATCCATAAGCACGACTTCTATATCACCAACATCATCAAGTAATTCCAGCGCTTTCTGACCACTGGGAGCAATATGCACAGTCATTTTTTGCTTACGTAAAATTTTTGCCAGCGCAAAAGTATTACGCATATCATCATCAACCAGCAAAGCGGTACGGCCATGAAGATCTACCTGTTTATCTGCTTCATCAACAACTTCCAGGTCGCCTTCTACAGGCGCTGACACCACAGCACTGACCGCAGCATGTTCTTCAGAATTAACATCGTTCACGAACTGATACACTTCACTAAGTAGGCGCTCAGGAGATCGCGCTGATTTAATCACTATTTTATCGGTGTACTGACTCAGCTCCAGATATTCATCATTGGTCAGCTCTTTACCGGTATGCACAATAATTTGAGGCAATACCTCCTGAGGCAGATCACTCAAGGATCTCAATACCTCAAACCCGGTCATGTCCGGCAAACCTAAATCCAGAATGATAGCCACATATTTTTGCCGGGAAACTGCATCCAAAGCACCATTACCGGTGTGCACAAAATCCAGCTCAAGCTCAAGCTGATCCTGCTTCAACAGACGTTGCAACGCCAGACTTCCCGCTGCATCATCTTCAACAATTAATAAACGTGATTTCTGTGCCTGACTGGCACCATACATTTGATGCAGTACATCTACGATCTGCTCTTTTGTGACCGGCTTAACCAATTGACTGTCAGCCCCGCGCTGACTCAGATCAGCCAGGTTATCCAGAGCGCTCATAACATGCACCGGAATATGCCGGGTTGCTTCATCGGCTCGTAACTGGCTAATAACATCGTCACCATCCATTCCCGGCAACATGTAATCCATCACAATACCCGTTATTGGATACTGCTTCGCCAGCATCAGTCCGGTTTCACCATCACCTGCCACCAGTGCCTGAACACCTTGCTGATGACAGGTCTGATACAGGATTCTGGCAAACTTAGAATCATCTTCAACAATCAGGAATAAAGGCCGGTCTTCATCCAGGCAATGTCGGTCATCTTCTCCCAGATCAGCCACTGCATTCAAAGAAGGCTGGATCAGATCAGCAGACTCAAATAAAGCCGCAGAAGTTGCCGCTACTTTAGGTTTGAGCGCCGCTTTAACCTGCATGACGGTTTTACGCTCAGGAATGCGCAATGTAAACGTACTACCCTGGCCAGGTATGCTTTGCAAATCTATCTCGCCATCTAACAAATGCGCTAATTCTTTACTGATCGACAAGCCAAGACCTGTACCACCAAATTCACGGGTAGTTGATCCGTCAGCCTGCTGGAAAGCCATGAACACTTTCTCCTGCTGATTTTCCGCAATACCAACACCGCTGTCCGACACTGCGATAGCCAGCCAGTTGCCGCCAGCAGCTTTGGGCTGCAAGCTAAACCGGACACTCACAACTCCTTCATTGGTAAATTTAATGCCGTTGCCTATCAGGTTAGTCAGTATCTGCTCCAAACGAACATAATCACTGACGAAGTTTTCCGGCACACCGGCTTCACGGGTAATAGAAAAGCCAATACCTTTATCTGTCGCCATTGGTGTAAAGCGGTGGTTTAAACTGCGAATCAGCCGGGTCAGTTCAATGTCTTCATCGCTAGCCAGCATCTTTCCAGCTTCAACCTTAGAAAGATCGAGAATGTCATTTATCAGGTTCAGCAAATGCTTACCGCTATCCTGAATAACTTCGGCAGATTCAACTTCATCCAGTGATAGATTCCCTTCGTCATTACCGGCAAGCGAACGCGCTAAAATCAGCAAACTATTTAGCGGGGTACGCAGCTCATGAGACATATTCGCCAAAAACTCTGACTTATAGCGGCTGGTCTGTTCAAGCTCTGTCGCTTTAGCCTGAATATCTTTCTGGGATTGCTCAAGAGCAATTTTTTGCGCTTCCAGATCGCTACTTTTAGAACGTAACGACTCATTCATTATGCGAAGTTCTTCCTGCTGAGTTTGCAGCTCTTCAGAAAGGTTTTGAGAATCTTTTAAAGCCACACTCAGAGTATTACGGGTCGTTACATTTTCAAAAGCAATACCGAGCGGCTCACGCAATGCCTCTAGCAGTTCCTTAACAGAAATATCAATTTTATTCAGAAAACCTAGCTCAATCACGCCTCTAAGCTCACTGCGAAAAGAGAAAGGCACCAACACTATGCTATGCGGCTCAGCCTGACCACAGCCTGACGCCAGAGTCAGATACCCCATTGGTACATCATCAACAATAACAATGTCATTTTCAGCGGCGGCCTGGCCGATTAACCCCTGCTTCAAATGGTAACGACGGTTTTCCCGGCCAATATCCAGATGAGCAAATACAGCAACACGCTCCAGCACTCCCTGACCATCATCCAACTCATCATCACGCCACAAATACATACTGCCCGCCTGCGCATCTACGTATCGGGCTAACACCCGCAATGCCACTTCAGACATAACGTCAATATCCCGCTCCTGGCGTAAGACTTCACTGACAGATACCACGCCTTCCTGCAGCCAGGCACGCTGTTTACTAGCTTCACTGGTTTCGCGTAGATTTTCGGTCATCAGTTGCAATGCATGGTAAACGCTGCCATCCACGGCTTTATCATCAAAGCTCAAGTCAAGATTGCCACTCGATATTGAATTAGCAATCTGATTCATCTTAACCGGCTCACCACCCAGCGGTTTCAAGACAATACGTACTAATAACCAGGCGAGCCCTAATGATAATAAGAGTAGAGCAACTGCCATGACTTTCAGAACCAGCAACAAAACATCACTGCGCCCCAGGTAGCTCGCCACCTCCCCGGAAGTACGCGTGTCCAACATCACAAAGAATTCATCAAGCGGCCGCATAATCCGCTCTTTTTCTAAGTGATAATCCCTGTTGTGCAATAGCTGTGCTGCCAGTTGGGGATCAGGCTCAGCCTGTATCGTAAAGTTGCCTTGTCCATCCTCGTATTGGCCAAGGATTGCATGCATGGCTATCTCTTCGGTACGGACCAAACCATTAGAATTAATTTCGGCCTGAGCCAGTTTGGCCAGTTCAGTCTTATCAAAGCCCGCTTTTTCCATCAGATTGTGCAGAGATTCAGTATTCCCATCGCGACGGGGGGCAACATCTCTGGCGGCAAAGAAATCCCAGTAAATACGCTCGTAGGCTTCCGGTCGCGGTTTCTTGCCGTCACGAATATCTAAGACATCATGGTAATATTTCAGATAACGCTCATCGCCGGTAACGGCATAGGTTCTGGCGAAGCGTGTTAAATCATCAGAGCTTTGTCGCAGCTGATCAGCCAGCAAGTAAGATTTATATCGGTTGTCATAGCTTTGAATCAGTTCTTTCTGATTATTAAAAACAAGAAAAACCACCGCTACCAGGCTGATGGAGAACAGCAACATTGTTATAAACGTTGCCAGTATTAGCCGCTTAATCGTCATGATATTCAGATCCGTCTTAATAAATGCTTTTCTTATTGTTTGCCGGGCCACTGCACGCTACTACTGCCACACAACTGTTAACGATTGCACTGCAAATATTCAATAAATTCCTTTTGCGGCAAGGGCAGAGAGAAATAATACCCCTGCGCCATGTCACAACCTTCATCTCTGAGAAAATGCCATTGCTGCTCAGTTTCCACTCCTTCAGCAATCACCTCTAAGCCTAATGCATGGCCCATCGCGATAATAGCCTGGACCAGTGCAACACTTTCCATATCTTCCGGTATTCCTGCCACAAAAGTCCGGTCAATTTTAATCCGATTAACCGGACAACGCTTCAGATACCCTAATGCTGAATAGCCTGTACCAAAATCATCAATCGACAAACCTATGCCCATTTCACGAATCTGTTCCAGCCTGGCATCAACATCATCTGTATTCGATAACAGTAAACCTTCTGTAATTTCTATTGCAGTTTTATCTGCCGCAAGCGATCCACTCTCCAAAAGACTTACCAGCTCAGCACACAGATTATTATCATTAAACTGCAATGCAGAAGCATTAACACTGAAAGCAATCCCGGGGCAACGCTGCATAGTTGCTACCGACTGACGCAATACCCAAATACCCAGCTGATGAATCATTCCACAGCTTTCAGCCACCGGTATAAACTCTGCAGGCGATACCACCCCTAACGCCTGGTTGTTCCAGCGCAATAGAGATTCTGCGCCAACTGGCACGCCATCTGAAGCATTAACGATTGGCTGATAATAAACTTCCAACTCTTCATTGTTGAGAGAATCCTGAATATGCCGTTCTAACAACAGCCGACGCTGTAAACTGTTGTTGAGTGCATCAGTATAAAAACGAAAAGTATTACGGCCGGCATCTTTAGCCAGATACATAGCGGCATCAGCCCGCTTAATCAACGTATCACCATCCCGGCCATGATCAGGAAATACCGACACACCAATACTGACACCAGCCTTTAAGTCATTACCTTCCCAAAAAAAAGGCTGCTGAGCCTGAGCCGTCAGCTGTTTTAGACGATTAGTTAATGCCAGTGAATCCGATAAATCCGACAATAAAACAATAAACTCATCACCACCGTAACGGGCGATAACATCAAAACTGCGAATCTGGCTGCGAAACCGTTTAGCAACATCTTTCAGAAAGGCATCGCCCGCTTCGTGGCCCAGCTCATCATTAATTCTCTTGAAGCCATCAAGATCAAGAAACAATACTGCAAATTTTTCTTTAGTCCGGGAGGTTCGGTCAATCATTCGCTCAATTTCAATATGTAACTGGCGACGATTTGGCAGATGAGTCAGCGCATCATGCTGCGCAAGATATTCGATTTCTTTCTCAACTTTACGCCGGCGGGAAATCTCCTGCTCCAGCCCAAACCGTAGAGACCACATTTTCAGGAAAACATGAATTTTCGACAAAAGAATATCGGGATTAACCGGTTTTTGGATGTAATCAATTGCGCCGGCGTTATAGCCCTGCAATCGTTTTTCCTCATCATGCTGAAAAGCAGTAATGAAAATAATTGGAATATTCCGGGTTTCTTCCATTTCACTCAGTAGCTGAGCAACTTCAAAACCATCCATACCTGGCATATTCACGTCTAAGAGAATTAACGTAACATGCTCTTCCAAGGCCAGCGCCAAACCATTATTGCCTGAATCTGCGGTAACAACTTCAGCCGTAATATCTTTTAACAGCACTCGCATTGCCTTCAGGTTGGCATGGACATCATCAATAACCAAAATTTTGGGTATGACTGTCTGCATACTTCCCATCAATACACCCCTTGCGATACAACACTTGTTAGATTTCGTCTAAGAAACACATCCATAGTGCTTCCACTGAACCTCACTCGTGACACTGCATCCATGCAATAAGTAACTGTCTTCCTTTTCTGCCTTCCTCTGGCCACTTTACCGCATAGCTTTCCGACTCATTCCAGTCTTGTATCCGCAGGAAAATACACAGCAAATAAATATGCTAACGCCTGATTAATTTAAAACTTTAATCGAACAACAAATCAACTCTCTTAATCGCCAGACCAAAGCTAAGCCTCTCATTCCGGGCAATAGAACTTTCGAGAACGAACAAAAACGCGCTACTAATTTCAGATATTAAAAATAGCCTGGCTGTTTTCGGAAGTAATTTCAGCAACTTCTGCCAATGATATATTCCGCAAATCTGCCAGCGAAGCCGCAACTAATGCCGCACGCTCTGGATAATTAATTTCCCCCTGATAACCGCACAGGGGCATATCCGGAGAGTCCGTTTCCAACACTAAAGACGCCAGAGGTAACTGCGCAAAAGTCCGGCGTAATTTTTTAGCTCTTTCATAAGTAATACTGCCGCCTACACCTAACTTAAATCCCAGTTTGATGTATTCTTCAGCCTGTTGCAGGCTGCCACTAAAGGCATGTACGACACCACCCCGCTCAAGCTTAATTCGTCTCAGCTGTTTTAACATCAGGTCATGCGCTTTACGTACATGCAGAATAACCGGCTTATTAAAATCAGCTGCTAACTGTAGTTGCCGGTTAAGAATGCTTAGCTGACGCACAGAGTCCTTATCAGACTCATATAAATCCAGCCCAATTTCACCAACAGCAACAATGTCATCAGCGTTCTTAGCAAAATAATCAGTTAACTCCACCAATGAGCTTTCGCTATCAGTATCAAGAAAGCAAGGATGAACGCCTAACGCGGCATAAATATTTATATGCTGCCGGCTTAACTCAAGAACCCTTGCCCAGTTAGCGTGATTTACACCCGGTACCACAAAACAATTTACTCCTGCACTTTTTGCTCGTAACAGCACATCGGCTAATTGCGACTGCAATACCGGAAAATCCAGATGACAATGACTGTCGATTATTTCCACATGCCTTACCTATTTAAAAATCCGATTCAAAAGTTTACTCACAAAGCGACTGAAACTATTCACTTCATCATAAGCCGAACTCGAGACATAAAAAAACCGCTGTAATCTTTAACTACAGCGGTCTTTTTGAATCGTGAAGATTAATGCTCGCGAGTTGCACGGAACTGTAAATCTGGCCAACGCTCTTCAGTCAAACTCAGGTTAACCCGGGTCGGCGCCAGATAGGTTAACAACCCACCACCATCCAGTGCCAGATTATCCCCACCTTTACGACGGAATTCTTCCAGCTTCCGATCGTCATCACACTCAACCCAACGGGCAGTCGCCACACTGATCGGTTCATAAATGCATTCCACCTTGTATTCATCTTTAAGGCGATAAACAACAACCTCAAACTGAAGCTGACCAACCGCACCAAGAATCAGATCATTTTTATTGATCGGCTGAAATAACTGAACCGCACCTTCTTCTGAGAGCTGCTGCAAACCTTTCTGCAGCTGCTTCATTTTCATAGGATCTGTAGCTCGGACCCGACGGAACATTTCCGGTGCAAAATGTGGAATACCCGTAAATTTCAGCTCTTCACCCTCAGTGAAAGTATCACCGATCTGAATCGTACCGTGGTTATGTAAACCAATAATATCGCCAGACCAGGCTTCTTCCACATTAGAACGGTCACCCGCAAGGAAAGTCACCGCATCAGCAATTTTCACATCCTTTTTGATACGCACATGGCGCATCTTCATGCCCTTCGAGTAACGACCGGAGCAGACCCGCATGAAAGCAATACGGTCACGATGTTTAGGATCCATGTTCGCCTGGATCTTAAAGACGAATCCGGAGAACTTTTCTTCATCAGCTTCAACTTCTCGTGTTAGCGAAGCGCGCGGCGCAGGTGATGGAGCAAAATCAACAAAACCGTCCAGCATTTCACGCACGCCGAAGTTAGACAGCGCCGTACCAAAATAAACCGGGGTCTGACGACCAGCGAGGTATTCTTCAAGCTCGAACTCATGGCTCGCACCACGAACTAACTCTACTTCTTCAAGGAAATCGTCATATAAATCGCCCAATAATTCACGGGCTTCGTCCGACTCAAGACCACTGACCTGAATGTCATCAGGAATAATACTTCCCTGGCCAGGCGTGAATACATGAATGGTATCAGTATAGAGGTTATACACCCCACGGAAATCCTTACCCATGCTGATAGGCCAGGTAATAGGAGCTGCCGCAATTTTCAGAACGTCTTCGATCTCATCCAGCAAATCAATAGGATCACGAATATCCCGATCCATTTTGTTGACGAAAGAAAGAATCGGCGTGTCACGTAAACGACAAACCTCCATCAGCTTGATGGTCCGGTCCTCGACACCTTTAGCACCATCCACAACCATCAGCGCGGAATCCACAGCGGTCAGTGTGCGATAGGTATCTTCCGAGAAGTCTTCGTGACCCGGTGTATCCAGCAGATTAACGATACGGCCATTATGCGGAAACTGCATAACGGAAGAAGTAACCGAGATCCCCCGCTCCTGCTCCATACTCATCCAGTCTGACGTCGCATGACGATCAGCCTTTTTGCCTTTTACCGTACCGGCTTTCTGAATCAGGTTTCCGAATAACAGCAGTTTTTCGGTGATAGTGGTTTTACCGGCATCAGGGTGGGAGATGATAGCAAAGGTCCTTCGCTTATTGATTTCATTGAGAAAATCTTGGTTTGCCATGTATAAATTCTTTTAGTTTGTACACGGATTTGTACACACTTTTGGAAGTACTCTCTTTTCAGTTCTTCGCTTGTCAAATCCGTCGTGTTAATCGTAATTGGCCGCTATTTTCGCTGATCTTGACTTTATAAACAATCAATGGTTATCTAATCGGTTACCATTTACTCTCAGCGTGCGCCAATGCTCAGTTGTAGCTGTTTGCAATCGTTGCTTCTTCAGCTCATGAACAACTGTGGCTAAACCACAAATTCCTTCGCTACCAGAAATCGATGATAGCTTGTCGTACTACACCGATGATGGTGCAGTTGCCGTTGATCGGTATTGCCGGGTATTGCGGGTTCAAAGGTTTTAGATACTTCTGTTCACCATCAATAACCAACTGCTTAAAGGTTGCTTCTTTCGAATCATCCAAACGCGCAACAACCAATGAACCTGAAGAGTACGGTAACTCAGGATCAACAACGATCACTGCTCCCTCAGGTATGGATTTTTTTCCGCTTGGATTTTCCATACTGTCGCCTTTTACGCGAAGTGCGAAACAACCCTCATGTGCTTTCCCAGTGACTTCACGCCACTCCTCAGCATCTTCATGGGCAAATCCCTCCGCTATTTCAGTCCAATCACCGGCCTGAACCCAGTTAATGAGAGGAATTCTTCCCTTAATATCAGGCCCGACTTCTACATTACCGACCCCCAAGCCAATCTCGCCATCACCTGTGGCGAGCCAATGAGCATTCACGCGAAGCGCCTCCGCGATCTGCATGGTGTAACGAGACCTAGCCGATTTACCAGAGCAAATCTGGCTGATCGACTGCTGTTTGATACCAATGCGACGAGCCAACTCAGACTGAGTCACCCCAGTAAGCTGCAAGGCATGGTTTAGTCGTTCGGATAAAGTTTTCATAAGCCCGTATTCTACAAATAAAACTGTAGCCTTTCAACAATTTTAACTGTTGACTTATCTACAGTTTAAACTGTAACATTCAATCTTGTAACAGTTTTTATTGTAACAGGAGACGGTATGGAAGTGTTCAACACGACACAAAAACATCTCCGCCGTGCCATTGACTTGGTCGGCGGGCAATCAGCATTAGCGCGAGCCATCAACTCAAAACAGCAAAACGTCTGGTTTTGGTTGAATAAATCAGGACGTGTTCCCGCTGAATTCGTTTTACCCATCGAACAAGCTACGCAAGGACAGGTAACCCGATCTCAGTTAAGACCGGACATCTACCCCGAATGCCCAAGCGAGCTGAAAGCCAGTAACCAGTAGGATTAAGGGCAAGTAATGGTCAGCATTTTACGTAAACACAGAAGCGAGGACCTCCATGCGTGATTATGGCAAGGTCTACACCCGCTTTTGGCTAAAGCAAAACGTTTTGTCCTGGAGTGACTCTGCGAAGTTGCTAGGACTGTATTTGCTTACATGCCCACATTGTAATTTGCTTGGCTGCTTTCGGTTGCCGATTGGTTACGTTGCTTCTGACTTGAACTGGGATGAGCAACAAGTTGCTAAGGCTTTAAGTGAGTTAGAACAAGATAAGTTCCTGATTCGTTGCGAGGAATCCGGTTGGACTTTGATTCGGAGCTTTCTGAAGCACAACCCAATCGAAAACCCAAACCAAGGTAAGGCAGCCTTTCGGTTGCTTAAAGATGTACCTGCCGACTTCGTTGGTATGGCATCGCTTTTGAAGTCACTTGCCGCTTTCCAAGCTCGGCTTCCAGAAGAATTTTCATCATTGTTTATGCCTGATGGCAACCCGGTAAGGGACTCTCAACGGTCGGATGACTCTGAGAGAAGCAATAAATCAACAGTAAAAACTGTTGCCCACATACAGTTTGAAGACTTCTGGGATGTGCAAATACGCAAAGAAAAGAAAGCGAAAGCCAAAGAAGAATGGCTACGCATGGGCCTCAATGAAGACCATGAACTCGCCTTGGAAGTGCTAACACGCTGGAAAGAGCAACGTGAAAACCGATTGCAATATCAGGATCGGACTAAGACCCCTATGCCACATAACTGGCTTTTAAACCGGCAATGGGAAGACGAGTACGTTCGCATTGATGAAGCACAGCAAACACCGACGAGCCTAAAAGGCAGCAATCACCAGTTGAATATTGAAGAAAGCAATCGTCGCATCGCTGAAAGTTGGGCCGGACCAGGTATTCGGGAGGTTCGTTCAAGTGCAGGAGGTTGATAAACGCGAGTTTGCTGAGGTTTGGGGAGCCGCTTGGGCCATGTATGGCAAAAGCGTATCACCGCAATTGCTATCCATCGCATTTGAAGCCCTTCGTGCTTATAGCATTGAAGAAGTGCGAATCGGTCTGACTCGGCATATTCAATCACCGGATACTGGGCAATTTTTTCCAAAGCCCGCTGACGTCATCAAGCATATCGATGGCAACTCGGGTTCAAGAGCCATGGTTGCTTGGAACAAAGTTGACAAGGCTGTTCGTCAGGTTGGCGCTTGGACATCCGTGATGTTTGACGATGCGCTTATTCACCGCGTGATTTCAGATATGGGTGGATGGGTTGAACTCTGCAAGGTTGATGACAGGGAATACCCCTTTAAGCAAAAAGAGTTTTTAACACGCTACCAGGCTTACTTGCTGCGGGACGAAGTGGGTGAATACCCAAGGCTATTACAGGGTATTGCAGACCATCACAACCAGCAAAAAGGATTTGATATACAAGCGCCTGTTGCCGTGGGTGACTGGTCAAAAGCGGCACAAGTTTACACGAGAGGCATCGCCAATTTTAGCGCAGTGCCTTTGAAAAGAATAAGCCCGAAAGCCATTCAGGCGCTTCTCGGAAATCAATTAGAGGACAAAAATGAAAACGATTAAAGCAAAAACCGTTGCCCTAGTGATAGCCATGTCCGCAAGCACTTCAGTCTATGCGTTTCCGGGCTATCAGTGGGAAAAAGTAGCACAAAGTGTTGGTATTGATCCAGTCATGCTCTACGCCGTTGCCTTGGCTGAGTCGGCCTCACATCGAGGTCTTAACATGACCAGTCCATGGCCATACGCAATTCGCAATGGTTCAAACGCAACCTACGCCAAATCTAAGACAGAAGCGGAGCAACTGTTAAACCAGGCACTTCAAGAGAGTGAAAAATACCAGCTCGATATTGGCCTTATGCAAATCAATTTGCATTGGCATGGGCATCGAGTGAGCTCAGCAGCCGAACTGCTAGACCCCATCACCAACCTTACTGTCGGCTCCAGTATTTTGGCCGAAGCAATCAAGTCTTCACCAAACGATTTAGAGCTTGGCATAGGCCGCTATCACAGTTGGAACGAAGAACGTGCACGCTGGTATGGGCAAAGAGTGCTTTCTATCTATCGCAATATTTTACATGAACTGGAGGTCCGTCAATGACAACCAATCAACAAGACTTCTATCAATTAAATTTGGCGTACCTACACGCAGCACGTGAATTAGCGCGAATTGATCCGCAAGAGGCGGTCTTGCGCTTTGGACTTACACGCGACGTGGTGGATGCACTGATTAATGCCGGTGTTGACGACCTGCAACGAGTGGCGACCTCATCATTCATGCTGTTTCAACCAAGGGGTAACCAAAGCCAACTGATTGAGATGGTGAAGAGCAAAGGCACAGGTATCCCAAGAATCGCTTATTTATTATCAACCCTAAACAACAAGGGGGATGCATGATTGATAACCTGTCCAAAAGTGAGCTGTTTACCCGAGCCTCGCTGCTTATTAAGTACGGATTTCGAACGACCATTATCGCGCTCGATACAGGTTTGCCAATCCACATTATCAGAAGGCTGCACAAAGAAGTGACTGGCAAGTCACCTTGTCCTGGTCAATTGCCAGAATCTGATGCCATCGTTAAAAGCAGAAGAGCCCTAGTTGAAGGCTCCCTGCTGATGGCGCTTTATGTCAATATTGGTGGTGATAATGTCTACAAGAAATTAAATATCGATGCTTTGATGAAGGCTTACGATGCGTACTTGGTTGCAAGAGAAGAGGCAGATCTTCCAGCTGAGATCCCCTGGAAAAAACTGACCATCAATGAAGGTTGGGTTCTAGCTCGTGATTTAAGATCACAGCTTGCATCCTTACACCGGTGTCGATGCGGTAGTCTGTATTTGACGGTATCTCAACAGCGCATTCAGCTTAAATGTCCTGTGTGCGAGATTATGGCCGAGCAAACCACTAGAGCACTTTATGAGAACTAACATGCTGATACATGATTTGATTGTGCACCGCCCGTGCACTTTGAGAGTACTAAGATGACAAGCTTACTTAAATCTTTACCAGCACGCTGCTGGGTTATATCACTGGGGCTTTTTCTGGCGACTTTGGCTGCGGCTCATTTTTTTCCATCAGAAATATTAACGGCATCTGCCAAGTTAGCGGCTTTGCCATTTCTGTTCTGCACCGTCGTTTTTTTCAGCTACTTGGGATTCAAAGCGACCTGTAATCCCATCGGACTTATAGCCATCATTACTATGCTTGTAGCAATCGCATATTGGCAAGCGAGTTGGACAATTGTTGGTTTGGGACTCTTTTTCTTAGCTATTTGTACTGGAATTAGATTCTTGAGCAGCCAAGTTAAAGATTCGGGTAGAACTTTGAGCATTGAAGAAAAATGGTATTGGTATAAGCTCCATTCGTTTTTTGATGGCTTTTATCCTAGGTATCCCAAAAAGCCAAAAAAATAGCCAGCCCACCACAAGCTGGCTACCTTCTGTTTTTAGTTCCTTCCTGATGCCTGGTTATAGGCCCTAATATCGATCAAGTTGTTCTGAGCATAATCTCCCGCAAGGGATGCATTTGAGATCACTGCAATCTGCTTATCCACAAATGCTTTATCTTCTTCGGACACACTGTCGGGGATGTAAGCGCCACTCTCATCCTTTTGACGATACTCATTTAGCATTTGTTCCCTTAGGCCAAGCATTTCAGGCGACCAACTCGATGAGTCTTCAGAGTTGAAAACGCGCCCCGCCAAACCTTCATTGAAAGCTTGAGCGAACACTTGACTTTGAATCGGGGTCAATCCCATTCTCTGCCCTTCGCTGTATGCTTCCTGTTTAAAATCATCGGCATACTGTTCTAAGAACTCACCATATCGATTGTTAACTGCCGCACCGAATGCCCCAGCCAACATGGCTTCAGACTTAGTGCCCCAGTTTACTTCGGAGGCATACTGCGAACTCGATCCACTGTATGCATCATTAAACGCCGTCAAAGGGTTTTCCAAAGAGGTTCCTGCATCAACGGCGGCTTTTAAGCCATCCCAGGTTGATTTGCTAGCCACCGTAGCATTGTGCAAGAAACCTCGTGAGCCAGGATCTTCAAGCGCTTGTTCTTTGTAACTCTCATAGTCTTCGCCAAAGTGATTCAAGGTATGCAGTGCTGCATCAGTATGCTTGCCACTGAAATCACCAATAGCACTGGCGCTGTTGAAGAACATTTCAGCACCAGAAACTCCGCTATCATCAGCCATAATGCGTGATCGCCACTGAGATCCAGCTTCACTGTTTAGTCCAGATTGATAGGTACTTGTGTCAGTAGCTACGGCCTGCTGAGCTTGCTGCTGATGCGCATTCAACTGTCCATCTATACCAGACAGATTGGTTTGGTAAGCCGATTGAGCTGCGTTGAACTGAGTTTGAACTGTTGCTGCATCCTCGTAGCCGCCCAATACACCCGATTCAACTTGGCTTTGAGTACCACCAAAAGTAGGTGCAGTTGATGACAAGCCTTCATTTGAGCGCGGCTGAATTGATCGTAAATCGGCTCCGGTAGCCATGGCCATAACCGTCATTGCAGCTTGATAATCATTGTCGCGTTCAGCGGGCGTTGAAGAGTTGCTATATGTTAAAGACTCCATAGCTGCCGCTACATACGCCTGATTATCATCAGGTAGCAAGCGCTGATACATTGGAAGGTTTTCACGTAAACGGTTACCTGCTTCAACATGCTGGTTCATATAGCGACCTAAATAATCCATGACTTCAGGATTGTCCGCCGCTAATCGGGTTAACGTCGCACCATCAGTATTTCTTTGTCCTGATAGACTGTAGCTGGCCTGATCAAGCTCACTAAAGCGATTTGATGCCGTGACAACGTCTTGTGCTGAACTCTGAAGTGACTGATAGTCTTGGTTAGACAACGACATTTCAACGCCAGAACGTCTTGAGTCTGAAAGGTCCTTAACCATCGCATCGCGATACTCAGCACGTCGTGAATCACTTGATGCCAAGCTTTGCATCTCCCCAGTGAGCGTATTTGCGGTCGTAGATCGAGAACTGCCTTCTGACGACTCAACTTGGCCACTAAAGTTACCACCTAAATCCAGCCCTGCTCGTACCCTTGATAGTTTTGGTACACGAGATGAGTCTGGCTTATCGACTCCTGGCAAGTTGCCCTGTGGAGAATCATTGCCGCCAGTACCAAGAAGCCTTCCAAGAAAGCCCTTATCAGCAACTTCTTTCTCACCGGGATTAGTAATGGTTCCATCGCCACCGACCCTTAGGCCTCCCGATAGCACGCCCGATACCAAGCCACGTACAGCATCTTTTTTATCGTCTCCAAAACCATACCGAGTTTGCAGGTCATCAGTAACCTGATTAACAACGGCGCTAGATGCGGAGTTAGATGAGCCGATCTGACGTCCAACCGAAGACAGGTTGTCGTAACTTAGCTTTTCACCAAAAGTTCGACTCATAGTATTCCCAACCTGACGACTAAAGGCTTGGGTTGCCTGAGTCATGGATTCTTTTGCAGAGCCGACCATTGAACCCACCGCGTTTCCGACAGAGAAACTGCTTAGTAGGTTTGACGCGCCGGTCATAGCAGAACCCGTAAGGGCTGAATTTTGGAACATTGACTGTGATTGCATTACCGGGGCATTTTTCGCGACATCTGGACTTGCCATCTTTTCATCAATTGCATCACCGTTTTGAAGACGTCCAGCCAAGTGGGTAGCGGTTATTGCTGAGCCATACACGAGCATGAGCGAAATCGCCGGAACACTCGACGCCAACATGCCGCCAGTAGCTATCCAGGTTTGCAGCACTGAATCCATCTGCATCATCCCAGCAAAAGATGGCACTTCTGTACCTGCAAAGGCATCAAGCGCCGACATTTTCCCAGCAACAGTTAAATGGATATATAGGTTAATGATGGCCATGACAGGCATCCAAAGTTGAATCCAAAGCAGGATTAACAAGTACTTCCCAGCCATTCGCATCCCGATTTGGCCAAGGGCTATCACAAAGGCCATCAAAGGGGTGATGGCGTAAATGAAACCCTCAAAAAACGTCATCATCGGACGAACGATACTTTGGAACAGGGTCTGCTCCGCCGCCCATTGTGTATTGCGCTGCTCAATCGCTTGGTTAACCATAACGGCTGCGGTGAAAGCTTGATCATCCATATACTTGCCCGTCACGCTTTGCTCATAAATAGGCAAAAGCACTGACGCGGTCATGTACTCTTGGGTGTTAACCGAAGCCAAACCAAGGTTATTCAGTGCATTTCGGATCACGTCATCAGTGTCCGTGGCTGACGAAGTCCCCAATGAGGCCGACAGAACCTGTTTAAGCCTTGGAATGAAGGTTGATTCTGTCATGAGTTTCAGTTGGCTGTAGGCATCGGTGCAGTCCAGATCGCTACTGCTACCACTGAGCATAATTCGAGTGCCATAAATGCGCGAATCAAACCTAATCGCAGTCATCGGATTAGGATCACTCAGCACCTGATCGAGGTTTTTTTGGCTAATATCGATGCCAATCAAGGTGCATTCTTTGATGTAGTTAAACCACGATTGCTCTATGTCCGAACCGCCGACACGATTTGCATCACCCAACCCAGAGCGATCCATCACCTGTTTTCTCACTTTAATCAGTGACTGTAAACTGGATGCAAAGCCGTATTCCGTCATGGCGGGAGTTGAGAACGCCGTTTCAAACAATCGCGTGATTTGAAAGCCAACAGTCGAAATCGTACTGCCTGCGGCAGCAACACCGATGGGCACATTATCAACCACTCGAACTTGTCCCGTGTACGCATCCTCAATGCTCACTCGGGTACTGGGCCCAAACATGGTTGCAAAGACTAGCCATGAGACTAAGACGTGTTGAAAGTTAATCCCACGACCACCTTGCATTAAGGCCTGAACAGAGACCATCAATACCCCAATGAGCAAGCCAATCCGAACCATTGAAGTAAAGTCGCCTGTACCAGTGATCATCGCGACAGCATTCAGGACCTTTTCTAAAAAAGCCGAATCCCCGATGGAATAGATCTCCCACATTATCTATTCCCCCAGCGCCGTAGATTTAACGGTGTAATAACGCTGTTTGCGAATGGTCTGAATCACCTGATTAAAATGCGCCAGCAATTCTTGCTCTGAACCGTATCTTCGCTGTAACGCAGCGTATTCCTCATTTATTTGGCGACGAGCACGTTCAAGGTCTTCAGTTAACAACTTCGCATAGGCATGATCTTCCACACCAGAGGTGCTTCTAGCAGCATTGAGCATGTCTTCAACCAATGCTCGGGCCATCTCAACAGCAATAAATGGTGCCGCTCTTGAAGCAAACGACCTAGCGGCCCCTTCATTTAATGCAGAAAGTGTTCGAATCATGCCGCCAATGCTCGCAGGAGCCGAGGTCATAAAAGCCTTTTCGGTGGTGCTAGCTGCCCCAGTATTTCGAGCAAACTTAAAAATAATGCCGTTACTAGAACCTGTACCAAGCAGTAAATTTTCTACCTGGGTTGATAACCCGGTTAGGGTCACGTTAGTGATTGTCGGATTCAGACAGCCGTCTTGTGTCACTGTGTCACATCGGTACATAGCGACGTTACCACCATGAATTAGATGCTCAATAGTCACTTTATTGCCATTCAGTCTGGTCAGTTTTGGGGCTTTACCTTGGCCATCAGCGGCATTCGCTAAATCACCAACAATGATCGAACCCGTCACAGACATAACTGCTTCAAGAAAACGGTCATCCCCCGATGCAAACCAGCTTGATGCCGAATGACGTTTCAGTGCTCGCCAGACCAAATTACCTTTAATCGTTTTGTTCACATCAGATGCCGCGACACTTGAAGCATTCTCGTAAGGGTTCTTACCGTTGGATTCACTCCAACTGGTAAAAACGTCTCCAGCCCCTTTAAGTGAGCTCAACATGCTGGCTTCTGTTTGCCCCTTTTTACCAAAAGCAGCCAGGGTATCGTTCACGACTCCCTGAGCCATTTGACAGGAATTGCCGAAATACTCGTTCAACTGCTGGATTTTCTTTTGTAGTGTCTCCATGTGCTGGGAGCATTTCTCACACATAGCACTGAGCGCCAATTGGAATGCATATCCCTTGGCGTTTGCAGCAACAGAGCGAAGTAATTGAACAAACTGATCCGCGTTAACAAATGACAAACTTCCAGCGAACATATCAATGCCGCCACAACCGGCTTGGAATGACGGTGGCACCATGGAGACGAGGTTCTCATTCATGATCCTGTTACGAACAACAACACTTCCTCCAGATATAACGCCACGTCGTTGACTCTCGAATACACCAGGCGCAGTGCTGTTGGTCATTGAACCAAACAACTGGTTCATCTCCTGTTGCAAACTTGCTTGGCTCATAGACGAAAAACCAATCGCACACGCGATTAGCGATACTTGAAATACTTTTTTCATCGTTATAACCCTCCTTGTGCACGCAGATAGCGAACAAGGAACTCAGGGTCCTGTAATATCTTTTCGTTAAGCTCTTGGGCTGACATCGCGAGTGACACGCCCGGTTGAACAGGTCTGGTGGCATAGTAAGTTTGATCGTCAATCCAACCGGCTTGATGGGCTGCAAGAATGATTCGATTATTGAGCTCATCAAGGCTCATTGCGCCCTGGCCAATCGGAGTGATGACATTAGGCGGGTCTACTAAAAAGACCGCTGGAACAGTCGTAACGGACAACGATTGTGCTTGTCCTGAATCGATCTTGTAATTGGGAAACTCTCCACCGGGTAAAGGCAAGCCATCGACAGCAATAGCAAACACCTCGAAACCGTAGTTCAAAGCCATGGATTCGATGATAGGCGCTTGAGCATGGCAGTAAGGGCAATCCGAACGATAGAAGAAGAACAAGCCAGCCCGTTTTGCTACTTCACCTAAAGCAATATCTCGTTGAGAGCCAGCTTCTCGATCCATCCGATTGGCAGCATAGGTAGCCAAGGGTCTGCGACTGATTTCATCCAAGACAGGATCGCCCATGACCACCTGCTGACTAACATCAGCAAACTGTGAGCCCTTATCCATCATGACGCGCTGGAGATACAGATAGGCTCTGACGTTCTCATTCGTCGGCTCATCAATTGCCTTGTCCATGAACGACTGCATGTGCTCACGAAACCAGGCAGCACTGAAGGGCTTTAGCTCGTCCTGACTGGGCTCAACGGAACCAAGTTCCGGCTTTATAAGCTCTTCAGCCTCCGTTGGTTCAGGAATGACCTGATACCAAAACCAGCCTTCCTGACCACGCTGATAGAATGGACCATCACTGGCATGGGCGGGCAAGATGAATAGAAAGAAAATAATGATTGGGATGGTCACCCACAGGATAAACCAAGGTAACAAAGGGGTTCTCATTGTCAGCTCCAGAAAATTTCATTGAGCTAACATGCTAAAGATCCCCGTAAGAGTGATTGGCCAGATAGATGAAGGAATCGTGTGTGTTTCTGACTACACATCTTGAAGTCTCGCCTTGGCCTTCTTTCCTGAGAATTGCGCCTTCGCTTCAAAGATCTCCAGCCTATCCTTCGAAGATGCTTTGCCATCCTTGACGATATGAAAGCCGATGTGACTGCCTTTTGTCGACTCGTTTCGGATGGTTTTGTCACTATAGCGAGTGCGTGGAACCCAGTAGCCGAATAGATATTCAAGAAAATCGGCTACCAGCACTTCGCCGAAATCGCCAGCGCGTATGCTGGGACCTAGTGCAGCTTTGGGGTCAGAAACTTTATGGTATTTATACCCAAACAACTTGGAGTTGCAGGTAGGCGACCAACGAACAAAGCCTCTGAGCACTTCGTGAACATAGATACACTATGTCATGAGGTTTGTGAGTGCCTGTCAACAACGCTGCAACTTCAATTAAGAAAGGTATAGATACTCCCCGCGAGAGCACTTGCGCCCTCTGTGCCAACAATCTATTTCGCCGTCAAAGCAATATGATTGCGGAAGTGTTTCGCCCATGCGGAGAGCACTGCCTCGTCGTTCTCATGACGGAACTCCCAGACCTCGACCTCCTTGCCGTCGGCGGTCTTCAGTCGTTCGTTCGCCGGTGTCAACCAGCCATTTAGTGTGTTCCGAAGTCCAAGGCATGAATTATTGCCCGAAAATGGAAACGCATTTGTCACCTGCACGTTGATAGCCGCTGTCACAGATCCATTTGCGGCCAGTGTAATCAACACTGGCATTTGCAGGAACGAAAAACTTGACGCATCTATCTCCCTCCGGTCGGTAGCCACTATCACAGACCCATTTGCGACCTGTATAGTCAACGCTGGCATTCGCCGGAACGGAAAATTTCACACATTTGTCGCCTTCAGGTCGATAGCCACTATCGCAAACCCATTTACGGCCGGTGTAGTCGACGCTTGCGTTCAGGGGGACATAGAACTTCACACACTTATCACCTTCAGGGCGATAGCCACTATCGCAAACCCACTTGCGGCCGGTGTAATCAATACTGGCATTCGCAGGAACTTTAAGTTTTACGCACTCGTTACCTACCTGCTGATAACCACTGTCGCAAACCCATTTACGGCCGGTGTAGTCGACGCTTGCGTTAAGTGGGACATAGAATTTCACACACTTATCACCTTCAGGGCGATAGCCACTATCGCAAACCCACTTGCGGCCGGTGTAATCAATACTTGCATTAGCAGGGATTCCACTTGACCTTCTTGTTTCTTTCGCTGGTCTCGATTCAACTCTCGGAGGCGAGCTGGAACGCTGGCTGGTAACTCGCCTCAACACGGAAAGAAGATCCTGGTCGATCCAACCATCCTGGGTGATACCTGCATCACGCTGAAAAGCCTTCACCGAGTCCGCAGTCCGGCGGCCATAATCACCATCGACTGGTCCGGGTTCGTAGCCAAGATCGGTTAAGATCTGTTGAGCCTCCCTAGTGAATTGGGCATTGGGCTTCTTGGGAGCGGTGCTGGTCGATACTCCTGGTGAAACAGATGGATAGGATGGTTGATAGGAACGTCCCAACTGTCTGGCCTCCCGAATGGCTTCCGAGACAATCTGGGTTCTGTAGGCTTCCACATCACGTTCAGCTCGAGACTGGGAACCCTCGCGATAACGGTAGCTCCCGCAGCGGCTGTTGTAATCGTTGACGATTTGGTTGAACTCATCGATGCCCGTATTGTTATCAATGATGTCGCGCATCGCTTCAATACGAATGCCTTCGCGGATACACCAGCGAATTTCCGGTACGGACAGTACGTTATTGGAGCCGACCGAAGGCTTTGTATATTGCAGCCCGGCACTTTGGCTGGTGCTTTGCGTTTGAGTAACCGGAGCCGGTGTGCTCTTCGGGGAACCGTAGCTCTGTGACGACGATGGCTGAGTATATGAAGGCTTTTTGTTGCTCTGCTCTGCATTATTAATCAGCCAGATCACAAAGATGACACTGATAATGCCAAGAATCCATTTGCCGCCAGAGCCGCCCTCGTTATTGCCAGTGTTTACTGTTTCGACAGGCGGAGGAGAGCTTGTAGATTTTTGCTCGGGTTCGGAAGTCGTAGTGTCCCGCTGGGGCTGGGGTGGTTGCTTAGGCGTTGATGGCTTAGCCTCCGTTTTTGGCTCCGGCTTTATGGGCTCATTGATGTCACTGACCTCGGACGCCAAGTCTGAAAGACCAGAAAAGCCTTTTTTATCATTATCGTTATCACCAGCCATGCACGTCAAACCTTCCAATTTCACTCATAAAACGGTCACTTCCCAAGCGCTGCGGACACCGTTGCCAATGCCAGAAAGAGCCTGAATTAATGTCGAGCTTTGAACAAATTCCCCAATCACATAACACCAGCCCTTCTCAGATAGTCCTGAGCTGGATGCGATCCCGTTCTACTCCCGCTGCCTTTTTTTGACTTCGGTGGTTCGGAGCCGGTGAAGTTCCCGACATAACTCCAGGTGTGGCTACGGACATCGATAACATAGATGTCACAACTTTTCTGATAGCCGGAAGCTCCGTCTGAATATGAGCCGACTACCTCATCTGAACAATTAAACCCCACGACATAAGAAACGTCTCCAGCAGATTTCGGCTTGTAATCGTCCTTTATCCGGAAAAGCATCCTGTCGACAGTTCTTGCTCCAAGATCAACAGGGAGAACCCCTGGCATGAGTGAAGGGACACTGTTCGAGTTGTTATTTCTCGAGAGGTAATAGCTAATTTCGCTTTGAAATGAACTAATTTCTCTGTCTTCAATTCCGCTTTGAAAATAGAAATAGCCTGCAACACCACCCACAAGATAAAGTTGCCAAGGGATAGCCAGCAATAACTTCACTATCCCAGAAAAAAAACTGCCAGAACCTGCCTTCGCCGATTCTCTTGCAAAAGAATCACTATCCTCACCAGGCAGTTTCCTGGAGGCATGCTCATGGTTTATTCCAGATGCACCTCTTTCCTGGATAGGTGTATGACTTGTATCCTTCTCAGATGTGGGTTCTACATCTGAAGTCAGATCCGATAATCTGGAAAATCCCTTCTTGTCATTCATTTCAAATCCTCAAGCCAATATATGGGCCTCGCAAAACCGCCATGCCGAGCTCCCTCATATGAACGTCAGCCCCCAAGCGCCCAGGCCACCAATGCCAATGCACAAAAGAATCACAGGGGCGCATCCGGAGTTTTTCTTTTTGGCGGGCAGTCCCGTATCCGGATGCCCATGCGCCTGCGCCAGGTCGCCTATAATCTTTGGCTGGCCGCTTACTCCCAACTGCCGACCCAGGATTTCGAAAAACCTCCGCTTGACCGACTGTGGGCTTGTGTCGCCTTCATAATCACCAAGGTTCAATCGTGTCTCGCCGGTAAAGAGACCAATCATCAGCGGTCCCATTTTGCTGCCACCCTCGGCTTGAAGGAGCTCGCCAGCTTCGCTGCCGAGCATTTTGGCCAGCATGCCCATATCGGCCTGCTCGAGGGCAATGGTCATGATCGGTCGGTGCGATGGTCCATGAGGATTCCTGTCGATGCGGTAGAAAACCGACATGGCGTAGTGATAGGTCATCCCCCGGTACTCGGCTTTCTTCCCCTGCATTTCCATGGTGAGGTCAAGAACGTTCTTTGGCTTTTTCTGGAAGGTCAGGAAGAAATCTCCCCAGATCCAGGTCTCGCCGCTGTCAACGCTCGACCATGGAGCCGGAAGAGTTGGCCACTTGGTCAGCTCCAGCAAGGCGAACACTGATTTTTGTGGCGCTGATGGCTGTGGGCTGGTTTGGCGTTGAGCATGTGGGACAGTCCGGGTGTCCGAGGTCAGATCGGAGAGCCCAGAAAATCCGCGTTTGTTGTCTTTTTCATCCATAAATTTTATTCCCCCAAGAGGCTACTTAGCCTATCGCCACCCTGTTTCCAAAACATTCGAATAACTGCCTCTAAGACATGAATGTTGTCCTCTTCTTGGTAGGAGAACGCTGCAGCCAGCTTCTTATCATCTTTTTTTCCTATACAGAAAACACCGGCGCCATTCCAAACCACCAGTTCGCTCCAACGGCAAAAGATGCGCTCGTTGCTGCCAAAAAGTTTTTTCCTTTCCAGCTCCATACCATGATCACTCATGATGGTAGAGCCGAAACGATACTTTTTCCCCTCTCGAAGTCCCTGTAGGTACTCTGTTAACAAGCGAACACCTACTGCCTTCCATAGACGGTCAATAAAATTTGAGTAGGTAGCTTCTTTCTTTAGCTCAATTGAGGTGTAATTTGAGCTGTTACCGAAAACGATACTGTACGTAGTTCCAGTTGGAATACCGTTTACAGAATGCTTGGTGCCACCCCATCGAACGCGAGTGATAGAATCTAAATCCCAGCGGCGACCTTTCCACTCAATGCCTTCGGGGGAAATACGAAGCTTATCCTTGAAAATGGCTCCGACTTCCGCCTCATAGGTTATTTCCCTTCGCCACTCTTCAGCCTTGTTTACCAAACCTTCGACATAGCGAAGCTGTTCTTCGGCAATCTCAGCAAGAGCATCTGCATCCTCAGCGGTACGTTCGGCAACCTCGGCAACCTCCGCGAACACTTCCTGCAGCATATTCGTGAGTTGCTGCGAGAAATCGAGCTTTCCGTGCTCGTTAAACATATGGATTGCCAAACTGCGAACGAGGTTTGCAACGCGGTGACTCGCGTCGTGATCGAGCCCTCGGCTCTTCGTGCTAACCTGAATCGGCTGAGCAACAGTATCCCAGTTTTTTACGATCTGGATTAGCTGGTTCACCATGGGGGCCAAGGTAGAATCTGACTGTTCCGCATCGACGGCGGCTCGCAGTTTTCCCACGAGGGCTATTATGTTTCCTTCTTCCTTATCAAGGAATCCCTGCGCTTCGACCTCATACGAATCGACGAGGTCGGCTATTAGAATAGGGCCGTGTTCCTCTCCATCATCAGTTGCGGATTCGACGGTAACTGTAACTGCTTCCACGAGTTCTTTTGGGGAAAGGTTGTCAAGGGCCGACTTGATGACCTTGCGATAGTGTCTCCGCCGTTCCTGAATTTCAGCTTCAACGGCTGAGAGGTCCGACACCTCCGGAAAGCCGGAAACAATCCGTTCTTCGTTGATGATCACACTCAGTTCATCGGGGTCGAGGTCCTCAAAAGCCCAGGCAATCTCAAGAATCCACTCCGCAACGTCATCCGCATTGTGTTCAGGCAAGCGAGCGATGCCTGCCGCAAGCAGGTTTGCCCGAGCAATTGACGACAGATTACCGACCGCAAGCAAATCCGTTGGCGAGGATTCGATGATCGACAACAGCTCTCCGGCTCGTTTCGGCCCAATACCTGGCAGCCACGCGACTTCAGCGGAGAGCCTTTTCCGGGGGTTGGTCAACTCCGAACGTGCCTCCATGCACTCACTTGAGTCGAGCAAAAGGCTGCGTTCATCAGCCAACTCCATGATCCGTCGACGGTTATCGCGGGGGCTGGCACTTAGAATGTGAAAAGGATTTTGTAAAAGGTCCATGCTCCCCTCCGGTTACTTGTCGTCCCAGACGAATCCGATGCGTCTGTTTTTTTTCTCTTGGTCTTTAGGAAGGCTGTTCAATGCTGCCTCAATGCTGGTTTGATCGAGTTCTGTCTTCCCGGCCTTGGCAGCAAGTCGTGCGGCCTCGCGTATGACAAAAGCCGAATCGGAGAGCGCCTTGCCCGTGAGAGCATCGAGGATCTTGTCCACGTTAAGGCCGTCGGCCTTCGGTAGTTTGCTCAAAAGTGAGTTCACCAGCGATGCCACTTCTTCCCGCGACGGCATGCCCACCTCGATGATGTGGTCGAAACGTCCGCGACGCAGAATGGCCGGATCGATCATCTCGATCAGATTTGTCATAGCGATTATCAGTACCTTGTTTTTGATGGCCTCCGGAATCCGCCGAAGGAATTCCGCTACCTCCTCGACGTGATGCAATCCGGACGAGCTGCCGGAGCGCCTATCCGACAGGAAAGATTCCATCTCGTCGATCACGACGACGGATGGAGCCCCATCAATTGCCTTGTCAAAAACCTCGGAGATCTTCTTGCTGGTTTCGTGAATGTAGGGGCTGCCGACGCTGTTGGAATCAATCGAGTAGCTGGGCCAATCGATAAACTCGACAAGCCGCTCCACGGCAAAAGTCTTGCCACAACCTGGCGGCCCGTGCAGAACAATGGCGGAAGGAAAATCGATGCCCAAAGCCTGGTATTTCTCGGCATTGAAGATTATGTCGATGACGTGTTCGTTAAAAAACTCCTCGAGCTGCGGCCGTCCTGGAAGTTTGAAAACCTTGGCCTCGGCTGATTCTTCAGGCGTTTGCGGCTGTTCAGGTTCGGTTGCCTCCTTGGCAATAGCGGCCTTCGCGTCGCTCTTAGCTTGAGAGGCGGGCTTGCGCTTGGCCAGTAGGCCCGCATCAGCTGGTACGGTAAACCCCGCGGCCTTTACGATTTCGGCCAGATCGCCAGCAGGCATCCACCCTTTCAAAGTGGTCAAACGCCTGAAGGACTCTGTGGAGATGACGACCCCTCCGGTGATCCAGGTACCCAAAACCACTTGATCATCGACGTGAGGTTTCAGCGTCCAGGTTGGGAGCAGTCTGGAGTACTGCTCCACATAAACAGCATCTTGAAATGAGGCATCCTGCGATAGCTTCCGAGACTCTTTGAGGGCGAAAGCAAAGGCCAGTGCATCAACCTTGCTTTCGGGTGACTTGCCATTTTCTACTGGAGTAAGGGAGTACTTCTTATGGCTACTCAGGCTCCGGAAAGATTCAGTTCCAGACGAGACCTCTGTGAACAGGGATTCGTCGAGAAAACCGCAATCATTCCACTTCCGCATCAGCTCCGGGCGCGTGACCAGAATATTGTTGGAGCCATTGGTATCAAAAATCTGCCACTCGTCGCCGGAATAGAGGCGTGACCGGATTTTCGAACCATCCGGCAACTCGTACCCTTTAGGCAGCCATAAGTCGTTCTCCATAAATCATCCCCTGATAATGTTGGCTACATCGAACATCTCGTTGTCTGGGCCGCCGCCGATCTGAATCATCGAAAGCTGGGCGACAACGGCGCGAAGTTTTTCAATGTCATCGGAGCGCATGAGTTGCGTGCCGATCTGGGCGAGTTCCTCGAAACGGTGCTTGTCGGCAAACAGGTGGGGCGAGTTGACCATCGATTTGAACCGCTCGACCACGAACCAATCCTGCCGCCATAGGATCTCGAAGTTTTTGCCTTTCAGCTCATCAAGGTGGTGCTCAAAGTCTTTGTCATTTCGGTCGATTGAGCGCTGTGCAGTCTTTGCCAGATTGTCAAAAGCCGACGCCTCTGATGGACGGGCATGTTGGCGGATATACTCATCAAAGAAGGAAACGACACCATCGAGGTCAATCTGCCGGATTTCCTTCAGATGCTCCTTTCGGACCTGGGCAAGAAGTTTCCTTGCCTCGAGAACCTTTTCCATGGCCTCTTGGGACTTCTCGGTCTCAGCTTCCTCTGGATCGAGCGAGACAGCAGATTCAAGCTTCTGCCGCGCTTGTTCCAGCTTCGGGTTGTCCACCACCTCGTTGATTTCGTCGATGCGATTCAGCGTTCTTTCGCCTTCCTCGAAAACCATGACGGCCGCGGCGGTGTAGTCGAGCTGTCCCTCTTGGCGGGAATAGAAGTTCTTACCGGAGTGGAAGGTGCCGCCGATGCAAGGTACGGAGACCTCAATGTTGATGTTGCCGGAGTCCAGGATCTCATATTCGCATTCCAGATCGGCACCGGCGGGAATCACGCCGTCATCGAAGTCGGAGCCGGAAATCTTCAACACCCCGATGGGGCGGTTGTCGGTAATGGGGTCTTCGATTTCGCCTTCCCAGAGTTTCAGGTTGAGCGATCCCGAGGCACCGGATTTGAGCGACTCAGCGGCCTTGAATACCTTTTTGCCCTTCTTGGGCAGCGAGTCACCCGAGCGAACCAGATAGTCGAGAACGGGGCGACCGCCAAGTTTCTCCAATACTTCAATGCCAACCGAGTGAGAGGCTGGAATTGCATCCACTGAGGCAGCGGTTCGGGTAATGACGATATTGTCCTGTTGCAGAGCAATGGGTCCGCCTACAGAATCGAAAACAAATACCTTGAAAGTGTTGTCACCAGCTTTTGTCAGGGTGACGTCGATGGTTGCGCCATGCTTGAGAGGCAGGCGGCCTGAGGTCCAACCAGTGTCGACGCAGTCGACCTGAAACTCTGAACCAGATGCTGCTTGCCCAGCGAGCTGCACTGCTATCTTCGCTTTAACATTCGGAGTACGAGCAATGTAATTGAAAGATAGTTCCAATCCTCCACCGGAGGAGATTTGACCTCGGGTGCTTTTTCGCGATCGGTTCTGGGAACCCCAGTCTATAGATTCAGCGAAAAGACTAGCTCCTTCGGCCACGGCTGTCATTGGATTCACATCGGTATTTCCAGGTATTCCAAGCTCATAAGCAACCTTATCTCTCAAAGGCTTGTAATTGGTTGGGCCACCCACAAACACAATTCTCTCAAGGTCATGAGGAGATAGCCCAGCTTTATTTAAAGCCTCGCGAGCTGAGTTGACCGATTCAGCTACGCGCTCTGCAATCAAATTATCGTAAGTTTCACGTTTTAATTGGATATCGAGATAGATTTCATCTCCGCTCAGATCTCTAACTCGTGTTTCAGTTTCTGAGAGACTAATAACAACTTCCTCGCGCGCTGAAAGTTCAATTTTTGCGCGCTCGGTAGCCCAGGTAGCCAGTCTAATGAGAGATTTATAACTAGGATTTACAGAAAAGTCTTCTGGGAGGTCAAACTTTTCAAGTAACCAAGGACGAACAACATTATCGACTAATACTCGATCGAAGTCCCGACCACCGCACATAGCTATGCCACCATGAGCAAGAAGATTTACCCTTCCTCCAATACTTTCTGCAATGGCAATATCGAGCGTGCCGCCACCCAAATCATAAATTAGAAACATTCCATCTGTATTACGGGCACGCATGACACTCATTACTGCAGCTACGGGTTCCTGCATAAGTGCAACTTTCCCGATCCCGGCCATACTAGCAGCCTGCATTGTTGCGTCTTTCTGCATCTGGTTAAATGCTGCCGGAACAGTTATTACAGTCCCCGTATCAGGATCATTTCTAATTTCTTCTGGCAAGTAGCCGAACAACACTTTTAGTACTTCAGCTGAACATTCCTCGGGAGTCTTGGTAAGATTTACTGCAGATAACTGAATTGGCGTACTTGTTCCCATTACACGCTTGAATAGCATCGCTGAGTTGTCTGGGCTATGCGGTGCAGAATCGTAAGCCCGCTTACCAACATATTTATTGCCACGACGATCAATATAAATAGCTGATGGCGTAACATCATTCTGTTCAGGACTCTTCCAGATGCGGGTTTCGGAACCGTCATAGGAGCAGATCGCGCTGTTTGTTGTACCCAGGTCAATGCCAACGAAATTTTTCATAGTTCCACCTTCCTCAAAGTGACCGTTCCTGTCTTAACTAAACCTTCTTTCCCCATAATGATCGGCTCGAGCATCTGATCGACCATCAAGGCATCCTTAGTATCGAACTCTTCGATATTCAGCGGAGTGGCGGCCATGCCGGGATCGAAGGGATGCCCTTCGACGTTGACGATTCGCAGATCCGCTTGCTCAAGGGCTTCTTCGACCTTTTTGATAAACCAGCGGAACTGGCTCTTGTACCGGTTCTGTTCCCCAGCATCGAGTTTCATCAGCAGACGGTCAAACACCCGGCCAAAGCGCCAGGACTCAACCGCCATGCTGATCACTGAATCCCTCATGGCCTCGGGGGTCGTTGTGGTTTGCTCAGAGTCCGCCATTAAAGTCTCCTATGAATAGTTGTTCTTATTTCCGTTTCTGAAAATCAAATGGGCTTGCTTGATTTCTCAAATTTTTGCAGTATCCAACCCCGCCGCTTTCAAGCGCTGAGTCAGATTCCGCATCTTGCTGAATTCCGTACCGAAACTACCTCGCAGGCCAACTCCCTCACAAAACTCTTTGGCTGTGATGTTCTTCAACTCATCAGCATATTTGATCATTTGCAGATGCAGCTCAGAAGTGTATTGATTGCGAGGGGCATCACTGAGTGCACTCTTTATTTGCGCAAAAATCTCGTATTCGTTCATTCTGGAACTCCAGCATTTGACGGACACATTATATAATTTATCTAAATTATATAATGACTGGGTCGATTGCAATAAATTCCTTACTTTTTAGATTGATAAAAATCAAAAAACGAACCAACATCTTCGGTAATCTAGACTCATCAGTTTGAGTTTTGACAGATTAGTCAAAAGGGGCCGAAGCCCCTTCAATTAGATATGAACTTTAGGAAAGCCCATGGCACCGTAAACATTCAGCACATCATTCCAATCCCAACTTTTCACACCGAGTGACGTTGGTATCGGAGGGATCAGGACTTGTGTCAGAATGCCTTTCTGCCAGGCTTTTTTCTTGAGTTCATTCGCTGCATTCAGGCCGGTCTCAGAGAGATCATGATCTGCCCAGATGTACAGCATTTTCACATTACTTGGTGGTTCAAACCTAGCCAGTAGCGTTGCATTCACAACCGACCAACATGTTTGCCCCGTTGCTCTGGTAACCGCTAAAGCAGTTTCGATGCCTTCAGAAACACCTAGTACCTCACCAGGCTCACCTATCGGAATGGCACCACCAGTGATTGTTCTGTCACTGGGTATTGGCATCATCTTTTTAGGCTTTTCAACCGGCGCTTTGAATCCATCTTCACTAAGGTAGATCCGATGAAACGTGGCCGAACGCCCTTGCTGAGTAACGATTTTACCTAGCAGCGCTGGGTAGCTATCGATAAACAGACCATCTTCATCATGGTAAGGCAAGTTTGGATGAAACCTCAGCACCGAATCCCATTCAGGACGTACCCGCGTAACAATGCCACGACGATGCATGTAGTTCCAAACTGGTTGCGCACGAGTATCTGCAAGAGAAAACGTTTCTCCCCAGGTTTGATTCAAGCGATGGATAATCGCTTTGTCCTCTTCCTGCTTTTTAGTCTTCCAGTCAACAGCGTTACTCGGTATTACCCGAGTTGGTACTTGTCCGGGTTGAATACCTAGAACTTGACCGATTGCTTCAATAGACTGAGCAAAGTTCCATCCATTAATCCAAGACAACAGTTCAAAACCATCATGAAAGATCCCGCAGGTGTTACAAACGCCACCTCCGGTATATTCAGCATCTTTGAACAGCCTAAAGCCATCACGACCGCCATGAATAGGGCAAGCCACATGACGGCCTTTTCGAGCAATAGCGGCATCAAGTTCTGGCACCAATGCCGCAAGTATTTGAAGCCATTGGCCATTAAGATATGGCCTTACTGTGTCAATCTGTAAAGGTATCGCCATATAACCTCCTTAAGTAAAAAGCCGACTCCTACCACAAGTGATAAAAGTCAGCTTGGGTCCTGAATTGAGCCGTTTGGTTAATACAGGAACGTTAGTCAAGCTGGATACCATGTCGTCTTAATAGCCACATGATGGAATCACGAAGCACATCAGGATCGACAACGGCAGCCATTGCGCAAACACGAAAGCAAAATGGCGTTAATTCGTCATTTTGAATCCACGACAACACATCCTTTCGCAATCGAGTACTGACACGACCGTCCAGCAATACACGGATCGCATCCAATAGAATGCCTTCGCGTAACTGCCAGACTTCCGTGTCAGACCAAGTGACTGGGGCATCATCAAACTCAAATAGAAATTCGAGCTGTGATGACGTGTGCTGATAGGACTGCTTTTGTGATGAAGGAGAATAGGCAATGCGCCCATTCATTAAAGATAACCGCGTTCGGCAAGCGAAACGCAGCCCTCGGATGCGACCACGACATGGTCAAGCGTTCGAATATCAACAAGTGACAAGGCGTCACGGAGTCGATGAGTGATGCGTTTATCAGCTTCACTGGGTTCAGGATCACCCGATGGATGGTTATGAACCAATATCACTGCTGCCGCATTAAGTTCTAGCGCTCGTTTTGTTACTTCCCTTGGATACACGCTCGCCGCATCTAAAGTGCCTTTGAACAGCTCTTCAAATCGAATGACGCGATGCTTTGTATCAAGAAACAGTGCGCCAAAGACTTCGTGCTCATACTCGTGCATCAGTGTTTGCAGGTATGAGAACGCCGACGATGGCTGTTCAATTTTTCGACCTTTACTCAATCGACCACGGGCAAGCTTGAGCGCCATATCTAAGATATCCGCTTCAGTCACTTGCTCAGGAACGATGTAAGTACCGGCTTCTTCGCCAGCTAAGAACTTTTTGTTTTTCATAGGAGTCTCCCAAAAAAAAGCGGAGACGAACCCATGCCCTGCGGGGACGGAATCGTCCCCGCAGGGTGGTAAAATTGATGTGGTTACTGAATTAACAGTTGTTGTGTTACTTCGAATAACTCACGATTCAGATCTTTGACGTCGTTAATCACGATGCTTTGAGGAAAGAATTTCTCAACACTGCGTGTTTGAATCCCGATCCCCAGCAGCTCAAAGCCACTGCGTCTGCACCGGTCAACAATGTCATGCGTGGCAGCCCAGTCATCTGGGTCACCATCCGTTAGCACTATCATTAGCTTTCGCTTCTGTTTTTGCGCTAACAAACTGTTTGCCGCAAACCACATCGCTTGTGCCATAGGCGTACAACCTCGTGGTTTTTGGTCAAAACAGGCGGCCCGATGTCGAACCGATTGCTTGGGCAATAACGCGATAGAAACTTCCTGATGAATACCAGGAAAATAACTGACCGCAGGTACAACACCCGGTATGCCTTCCAGTGCCATGGCCAAAGCCAAAGCGGCTTCATTGGCAACATGAAAGTACTTTCGATTACCTTCGCCAATGGGTTTACCCATTGAACCCGATATATCGACCAGCAAGTGCACAGCAGCATTAGGCGCAATGCGAGGTTGCCTTTGAATAAACAATCTCGACTCACCTGCTTGTGAAGCGGCAAGACGATGGGTTGCAACTCGAAGACCGTGCCTTTTGGCATGATTCCGATTGTCCTGACTGGACTGAACCATGCCCCTAAGTCGGGCTCGAATTTGAGCGGACTCAGACGCCGATAAGGTCAAGATGGCCTCATCACCCAACATAGCTTGCTCTGCTTGGGGCAAACTGAGTGGAGTGACACCCTGATGTCCTTCAGCTTGTTCCGACAACACTTCTGCCACTTGTGCAAAGGTATCGGGTTCAAACTGAGCGGCACTGGCCTCTAAGGCTTGTCGCAAATTGTCAGCTTGATCAGAGTTATCTGAATCCCCCGTTTCAGCAGCATCCCCTGTTGCAGACGAGTCTGTTTCTGGGGTTTGACTGTCACTACTGCTATTGCTGTCATTACTCGCATCTTGTCCAATGTCATTACCGCTATCAGCATCCGACTCATCCTGTGGTGGACGAGATTCGTCTTCCAACATGGCAACGATGGCATCGACAAGTTTCAGCACTTCACCTGTAGAGCCTAAGCTAGGCACTGCTGTCAGCATGGCGCTTAACCGGCTCATCGCTGCGGCAGGAAAGAGTTGTCTCACTCTTTCATCAACCGCTTGGTACAATGGCGTCAGCGCTTTCTGACCCAGAAAGTGGCATCTCAAGCGAAACAACAACCATGCTTGCAAGTTAGATGCAGGCTCAAGCTGTTCAGGTACACACATTTGCTGAGTGTCCACCATGTACTCAATCACTTGCGAAATACTGCGCCGGGTTCCGGGGTAATCCTTTGCCAATTCGTTTTCAATGCGAACGTCCTCAATGATATTGAGAAGTGCCTTACGGATCGGTTTGGACGACGCCTTCTGCACCATGTCAAAATTAGTATGCCGAATATGCGCCGCTTCATGAGCCAGATAACCCCAAGCTATCTGTTGATAGTGTGGGTCGTCTGGGTTTGCTGTTGGGATCACAATCCGCTCACCATCGGTAAACGCATCTTGTCCTTGAATAAGCACCTTCACACCAAACTTTTCGCCATAAGCTGCGGCAACGATTGGCAGTGCGTTTTTTAATGGATGATTCATGGGAGTCTCCTAATCATTAGGGGGAATACTCCCTCAGCGGGAGCGCTTCCCCGCTGGGAATGTGAGTGTTTAAACCTGTGCTTTTAGCTTATCCAGATCGTATTTTTGACCTAACCAAGCCACCAATTGAGCTGGACTCTCGTGCTGCTCAAATGACGTTTTAAGCTGGTCTAAACTCAGGATGTCATCCAATGTCAGACCGTACTGGTCTTGTAACTGAGTAGACACCTCGTGTTGATATTGCAGCCAGGCCCGCTCAAAAGCGGTTTGCTGCAATGCCATGTTTGGAACAAATACCATGGCCGTTACCCAAGCTCCTTGTGCGTCCGCATCTGCGATCAAAACAGGGTTCTTGGGGATCACGACACTATGTGTTGAGTACGACCGTTGTACTAACGTTCGACAACACGCCACTTCTGGTATCGATTCACTTTCAACCGCATCAGTCACACCACGAAAATGTGCTTCAAACTGCTTCAGTTGGCTGGGGTTATGGATGGTTGATTGCATAATTTCCTCTTACATAGTTCAGAGGACATGCGCCCTTCAGGGCAACATGCCCTCAAGGACGTTAAAAATAAAATGAGTTTGGTACAGTCGAACCAAGGTTTGGTCTGACGGTTGGTTGTGGTATTGCACGTAAGTTATCTGGCTGAGCAGATACTGGCTGTGCGGGTTTAGGTTCAGGTTTGGGCATCAGTTGTCTGATATCCAATTGACCTTCACCGTGCATTCTCATCTTGTCTGGATCAGACAAAATTAAAATGGTCGCCATCAGTTCGTGATAGAGATTGTCTGTCACAGGGCCGGTCTTCGGCAGACGAACAAATAAATTGTCCATCGCTTCGACCATCGGCTGGACTCGATGATCCAGGAATGACAAACCATCCAACTTGTCTCTTAACCGCTTCAGAGGATTAAGGGCTCGCTGGCTGATTTGATTCTTACCTGCAACTGAACGCTCAAACAGTTCATTGGCATCACGAGCCACCTCCCTAAAGAGGGTGTGTCCCATGCCATTGACCTTGTCATCTAAGCCACCAGCTTGTTCAGCCGGTTGCATTCGATAGATGGCATAATCGAACTGAAGCCGTTGTTCCACATCTTCAATGGGTGACAGCGCACGCCGGATTGCATCTGCAAATTCCGGGTGTTTTGCAACCCAGTCAAACGTCACCTGATCATAGTTGTCCAAGAACAACTGCTTGCACTGCGCAAACTCCTGACCGATCCGGTCAAGCTCTGGAACAATCTGATCAATTCGGTCTTCAGGGACGGCATAGCCACCTAAAAACCGCACACCGACTTGCTCACACAAGCGCTGCGCTTCTTTCTTAAGCCTTTCAAAGTTCGCCAATGCCTCTGGGTCGCAAATTTTTTTACTCCCTAAGCTGGCAACATCCTTCGGTGGAAGTTGGCTGCCATTGGCTAATCTGAAATCTTCAGGCCTTAGTTTTTTTCTACCGCTCCAGATGGAACAGTCGATGTGACAAATCAAAAGTTTGTCGAGGGTTTGAATACTCATAGTGCATCCTCATGCGAGATGGGGACGCACCACTCCCAACAGGAGCAATGGCCCCCGTTTGGGTGGTAGTAGTTGACACGCTAATGGCAACATCACTATCAAAAATAGTAATTTTGCGAATCAGGCGACGATTGGTTGAGATCGATTTTCGCAGGCATTAAGTCCAGTGCTTCAGCAATCGGGCGAACCCGCTCTAAATCACTGCCTAGCAACCGCAATACATCTTTTTCCAACTTCAGTTGGTCGGATACTTCTATCCCTTCAGGACTCGCTACTGTGAGCGAACACAGTGGTGGTAATTGACGCTTAAAGGCCAGTAACAGCAACAATGGCCACGGGCCATCATCAGTGTTAACAATGCCAGCGCCTTCACCTGACACTATGCTGATTTGATTGGTACTAGGTAATCCGCTTTTGCAAAACCCTAATGACCATTCTCCAATCCTGACCTGGTTATCATCAATAACAGCCAAACCATAGGCTTCAAGCAGCTTTGCCATATCGAACAACGCTTTTTGCGCCAGCGAGACTTGGCCATTGACGTCCTTGCGAGTACGAAACTCCCAACTGACGTTATTGGCGCACGCGACACTATCTAGCGCATTTGAGAGTTCAAATGGCCGCCCTTGATGATCAATGCCGACTTGTCCAACCAATCGATAACCCTTGTTGATTTTCTCATTGATTCGTCGGTCTGCTTCAGCGTTAGGATCAGTCGAATCAATCAATCGCTGCTGCGACAATTGACCGGCTTTTCCAAACCGAACTTCAATCTCCTGGGTATCTGATCCAACGTAAATGGCCCATTCTTTGGCTGTCCCATCAGAATGACTGTAACGGTAAAGAGCAAAGCACTTTTCCATCATCAATCCTCCCAGTGGTCACCGAAGACATCAGCGGCAATACGGTGAATGGCTTCACGTTGCTCCAACTCAGCACGAGCTGTCAAAGACCGAACCAGTGCATACTCCACTGCGTTAGGAGCACCTTTAAAAGCAAGTGTTAACTTTGCCCAGCGCACCAAGGTCCGAGTGGACATGGTGATACTAAGCTCTGCACCGCCATCCGCGCCCCCAATAAAAAGACGACGAATGTCACCAGCCACTTTCACCATTTTTTGGCGAAAGACTTCTGGCAAGCCCGGCGCAACATTCTCCAGAATGGCTTCCTCTACAGAAGGCTCTGCATAGGTCGCTTCAATGATTCTAAAGCGATCAAGAAAAGCCAAATTCTGTTGGAGCACACCTTGATACAAGCCCGTTTGATCACCGCTGCCCGCACTGTTGCCGGTAGCGATAAAACGAAACTTGTTATGTGGCATGATGATCTCACCGCCATTTTGTGCGATGACCAACGGGGCACCTTCCAAAATGTCATTGAGCCCAGCCAGTTCAGCAGGCTCAGCAAGATCCATTTCATTAATGATCAGCAAATGGCCATGCTTTACAGCCAGTGCCAGCGGTCCATACACAAAGGTCATGTTGCCATTAACCAGCGTGTGGTGACCGATAAGATCGGACAACTCCAATCGACCGTGCGCAGTAATTTGCTGAACAGGCCAATTCAATCGAGAAGCAACTTGGCAAATTAGCGAGGTCTTACCGCATCCAGTGGGGCCAGTAATATACAAACCGTCACCGTCTGGGTTAGACAAGAACGCCAATACGTCACGTAAGTCTTCTTTTCTAAAAACGTACTCGTCCTTGCGAACGGGAATGTTTGGATGGGTAGTGTCGGCACCAAATCCTTCCAGAACGAAAGCATCCGGAGCCGGGACATTAAACGCTTGATTCACTTGAACCAAAAATGGGGATTGTTCAGTCATGGTAAACCTCATCTGTTTTGACGAGGCCCCATGCCCCAACAGGGAATGAAGTCCCCGTCGGGTGGTGTGTTGATTGTGGTATGGCTGTGTATATAAGAGTTCAGCTCGCTCTATCATTCGTACCCAGCATTGGCTACGAGTGAAACTGCTTTCTGATGCACTCGATGTAAGCGCATTAGAAAGGAGCCGAAATCGGCTCCAAGTGAACGTTAAAAGTAAAATGAGCTAGGCGAGTCACCTGGCAGAACCAAGTTCTCTTGCTCAAGGCTGATTTTGATTGGTGTTTCAGCGGGCTGCTCTGGCTTATTGGTGCTGATACGCAACCGCTCTTGTGGCGATTTTCGGTAAGCAGCTAAAACCTGTTCGTCCAGTTCGCCTAATTTATCGGTGGCCAATTGCTTATAGTCCACCGTGCCCGCCATCATGTAGCGGCTGAGTTTGACCCCAGCATAATCGGCATGAGCGTAGTTACCCATCATAGCGACTAATTTCGACTGAGCGTCTCGCATTTCTTCTTTCAAAGATTTGATGTGATTTTCCAGTCGAACCACTTCGGCATGTGCTGAGCAATACTGTCGAGACAGCGATGTCCAACGGTATTGGGCTTCACCCTTGGGAACAAAACAATCTTGCTCAGGGCATTTTGACGGTTCTTTTTTGGTCTGTACTAACTCCCAAAACTGAAGCGCCGTTTCTTGCAATTCAGTTAAGAACGCCGCGTCTCGTTGTATTTCAAACTCAATCAGTTGATCCTCAAAATAGAATACCAACCAACCACGCGTGCTATTGGCGACCAGTATTTGATGCTGTACTTGTACCCAATACAACTGGTACGTCTCGCTTTGTTCTCGGTGAGCTTGCACATCCTCAAAAACTGACTGGCAAGGACATTTCAGTTCAACGGGTTCGCCCGCATCGTTGATGCCATCAAAGCTGGCTCGAAAGATTGCGTTATGATCGGCTTCTGCACATAACGGCAGAAGAAAGTCATTATGCGCATTCTCAAATGCTCGCCTTGCTTGAGGCTCCAACCGTATACCGCGAAGCACATTTGGATTATTCGACAGGTCTTCCGGTAATACGAATCCAGTTTTTTCTGCCCATAATCGCCAAGGGGTTTTGTAGGGTGAACGCCCCATAATAATTGGGGCTTCAGATGCCGTAACCCCTGCAATGCGCCACTGGTGCCATGCAGGAGTACGTTGTGATAGGTCGATAACCTTCATATTGCCTCCTTTGAGGGGAGACTCCCCTGAAGGAGAGAACTCCCCTTCAGGGTTAAGTGGTTACTTTGCAGCTTGTTCTAACGCTGTTTGGTGCTGAACAACACTTGCTTGAACCGAATCAATTGCCGCTTTACCGGCTTGAATCGAACCTAAGACAAGGGCAACAACCAATACCAAGCGAAAAAGTGAGGCTGATTTAGTCATGGAAGATCTCCAAAAAAAAGACGAGACCTTCCCCCTGACGGGAGAATAATCCCGCCAGGGTTAGTAAAATGAATGCGTGGCGCTAAGAAGCTAAAGGCTGTGTGAGCGCTTTGGCTGCTTGTTGCTGTGCATTAAATATTTCTTGTTTCGCAAACGTCAGTTCAACACCTTGAAAATGTTCATTGGCATATTCCAATGCACTATTCCAAGCGTTTGAAGCTTCCGCCCGCTCGATAAGCTTGTAAACAAGCCCTCGGGTTCGATCATCAACTTGCTCGGGTGGAATCACTGATGGCTCAACAACGTGTGTTGCTTGGCCTTCGATAATTCGCTCCGCTTCGTCTTGATCGAAAATTCCCACAAAGCCAAACGCAATGCGGGAACACTGGATCATGGATTTATGTCTTAGCATTCGCTTAGTGTGCGTCTGCCATGGACCATCTACACGGTAAGGGCCATTTTTGCCGTTACCTTCAAAAGGCGGTCGATAGACTTCATCCAGATACTCAGTGATTTTGACTGGGTGCGAACGGTCGCGCCGATAGATGATGCATTCCATCCATTCAGGGCATTCTTTCGCGCCATCCAGTGAGACTTTGTTTTCTGAAGTCTTGAACTCCATGCCATCAAACTGGTCGTGTTGATTGATGATGCGAGACCATCCATCGACACCTACCACTGGGATAATCCCAGCTTGTTTATCAGGGAACGCAAAAATCTCTTTGGTGAAAGGGTTCAAACCGTACTGATCTGCAACCACCAAGAGCGCCATCATCTGCTCATTGGTCGGTGCACTACCGTCACGTTGCTTGAATGCTGTTGCTTTTAGGGTATCGAACAACTTGTTTGGATCGACACTAAAGCGCTCAGCAAAGCGTTGGATTAGCTTTGGTTTTTCCATTATGGACTCCGACAATCAAAGTGGGAGTCTGCCCCTGACGGGAAAGTACTCCCGGCTGGGTTAAAGCGTTATCGCTCGGTTAAAAATCTGGTTCAGGATAAGTTTGTGCCCAATTAGCTTGGGAGCTCGCATCATCCGCCGGTGATGGCTCAGATGCTTTGTTCACACTATCAAGAAGCAGAAACTCGTCCGCGTCCACTTCGGTCAATCGATGCTTAATGCCATCTTTCTCCCATGAGCGCGTGCGCTGAGGCCCTTGAACAAAAAGCTTCGCTCCTTTTTGGATCAAATCTTTTGCTCTTAGCCCTAACTTAAATCCACCACGATCTCGAAAAACGACCCGATGCCATTCCGTATGCTCTTTGAGCTCATTGGATTGACGGTCGCGCCATTTCTCAGAAGTGGCCAGTGAAATGCTGGTCACTAAATCACCTGATGGATAGGCTCGCGTCTCTGGCTCAGAGCCAACGTAGCCTATGAGTGTTACTTGGTTTTTCATGATGTTCTCCTCGTCTTAGTTGAACTCTGTGCACACAGTTGCTTCTACCCGACTGGGCAAAGAAGACTGACGACGCAGATAGGTTGGTATTTCGAGTAAAGCCATGTCGTACTGATGTGGCTCTTTGTAAAACGCAGATGTCAAACGGGGCATACCAGGAGCTTTAGGCACTGCCATTGGACGACGTTTTGATGTTGGTGTGAGCAATCGCTTGATTTGAGTAAGTACAAATCGAAACGGGCGCACGCTTTGACGAGCAAGTAATCGCAAAAGCGACCAGCTCAGTTTTGCAAGCAACATAATGCCTGCGATTTGGATAATAAATCCGAAGATATATTCCATTGGTGACTCCTTAATTTGGTTGTGAAGGAGTCACCCCCAACTGGGGAAAACTCCCCCAGTTGGGTGGTGAAAAGGCGAACCGTAAGGAACGCATGGTTGCGCATGTAAAAACATGCAGGCTATTTGTTTAAGGAGGCTAGCTACCTCTTAGTACCACTGAGAATACTCAGCGGCGGGCTTCCTTTGAGCTCATGCTCTCAGGCGCAGATATCACTGAAACAGATCAGCAATATTTGATAGTCAGTGTAACCGTCTTATCCAGACAGGATAGTTAGAAAGATGCTCAATTCTTCCACCTAGCTGAAAGGCCATTACCTCACAGAGGATTAGGCTAGGGACTGATTATTGTCATATCAGGAGCAAACTTATGGCCCAAGCAAAACCTAATTACTCTAAACCCATCTTTGAACAATCATTCACAATTAATAGCTTACAGGCGCAACGTGTCGTTGACCGTGTTTTTAAACGGACGGTCAGTGCGCTTTACGGAATCGATGTCATCTTGCGCATCATTGGCGATGAGAACGAAATTGATGAAGTGGAACAAATCATTAGCCAGTTGATCGAGGATTGTGCTAAAGCGGTAGACAACGAACAAGCTCGTTTGGACAAACTGATGGAGTCCAATGGCATCGATGAAGTACCTGACTACACCGACCCGATAACCTTCAACGCCAAAATAAGCTCGCCCCAGGTTGGCCAGTTTGTCGGCTTAGTTCGCAAACTCGATGCATTGATGATTTCAATGGACACACTCTGGTTGTCCAGCGTGCTTAGCAACAAGCAACGTGTTGATGGCAACTACGCATGGCAACAGCGCATCATCAAACTGGCTCGACGCATAATTGATATCGAAATTCGAGCACGAAAATCAGCCCAAGCTAAGGGTAAAGAAGCAGAAGTTGAGCAAGCGGTGCCTTCAACCGATGACGATATCACTGTAGAGGAAACAGATACCCCCGCCAACTAGGCTCCCATCAACCAGCCCCTCTCGAAGGGGCTTCCTACAAATCACATAAAGTCCCTAAATGGTTACTCTAACAGACAAAAAGCTACTTAATGTAACCAATTAAGGACACTGAAATCACTACTTGACAATATCGAATTAAAGTCCTAAATTAAGAACATTAAGTAGGAATAGCTAGCATAGTGTAACCAAAGTAGGACTTTATAGTGAAAGGCGTGACAGCTACAGCATTAGCAGAAGAGATCGGCGACAGATTGAAGCAAGCGCGACTAAATCGAGACCTAACACAATCTGAAGTTGCGGATCTTGCTGGCATTGCCCGCAAAACGGTTTTGAATGCAGAAAAGGGAAAAGTTCAGCTCGACATCATGATTGCGATATTAATGGCATTAGACCTCACGCAGCAGATTGATCTATTTCTCCCTAAACAAGAAATTTCTCCCTTACAGCTGGCCAAACTGCAAGGAAAGAAAAGGCAGAGAGCCTCTGGCCAGCGCAGTAACAAAGATGAGGAAATACCAGAATGGTAATGGAAGTCATTACAATAACATACCAAGACGATGTTGTTGGTGCAGTGAGTTTTGACACTGAAAAGGGACTTGGGTCATTTGAATATGATCCAGGCTTCATAAAAAAAGGTGTCGAGCTGTCCCCGATCAAAATGCCATTATCGAATCGCATTTATAGCTTTCCTGAACTGGATTTCAATACCTTTAAAGGACTACCAGGCTTAATCGCTGACTCCTTACCTGATGATTTTGGTAACGCAGTTCTCAACGCATGGGTTGCAGGTCAAGGTCGTTCACCGGGTGACATTACACCACTGCAACGCCTCCAATATACGGGAAAGCGAGGCATGGGAGCTCTTGAGTATGCGCCAGCTACAAAGTTACGAAGTTTAAATGCTTCACAACAAGTAGAAATCCAATCGCTCGTTTCAATTGCACAAGAAATCTTAGATTCACGAGGTAATTTTGAAGTAGAACTCAAACAAAATGGCCAAGACGATAGAGAGGCAATGATGTCTTTATTATCTGTTGGCATGAGTGCGGGAGGAGCACGACCGAAAGCCGTATTAGCATTTAATGAAGATTTTACTCAAGTTCGCTCCGGCCAAGCCAAAGTGCCAAGTGGTTTTACTCATTATTTGATGAAATTTGACGGCGTTAGTGAACACAACAAAAATCAAGAAACCTTCGGTGACCCATTAGGCTATGGAGCAATGGAGTTTGTTTATCATTTAATGGCTAACAAATGCGGTGTCGATATGATGCCATGCAGCTTACTCAATGAAGGCAATCGACGCCACTTTATTACACAACGGTTTGATCGAATTAAAAACAGCAAGGTACACGTACAAACGCTAAACGGGCTTGCCCACGTTGATTATAAAAAACCGGGGGCATTTTCTTACGCAGAGTTATTTGGCATTGCCAGACAGTTGAGGCTTTCTGCTGTTGAAGCTGAGCAGCTATTCAAGCGTATGACGTTCAATATTATTGCTCGAAATCATGACGACCACTCAAAGAACTTTGCCTTTATTCTGAAAAAAGACAAATGGTCTCTCGCACCAGCTTATGATTTAGCTTATAGCTATAAACCAGGCAGTAAATGGGTGAACAGCCATTGGATGAGCTTGAATGGTAAACGAGATAACTTTACACGAAGTGATTTCTATAGTTTAGAGAAACTTAGCCCAGTTTTTAACAAGAAGAAAATCGACGATATTATTGATGCAACGATTGAGCACGTATCAACTTGGCGTCAGCTTGCTGAGGAATGGGATGTACCAAAAACACTGATAGATGAAATACAAGAAAACTTGCGGCTCGATATTTAGTTAGCAGTAAAGTAACTATTCCTGTAAGCAAAAAGGATGGCCTCTTATGTGACCCCACCCACCCCAAATAAGAATCTGAGTGGATGTCAGCTCATCCTTTTAGAAAGGAGCAATTCTTGGCCGTCTCGATGAGCGAGGCCCTATCAGCCAAAAAACAGGCCCTTCATAGTGTCTGCCTTGCCGTGTTTAAACTCATCATCCGTGATGATCATAGCTTTAGTTTGTGATGAATTAACGAGGAATACACGACCATCTCGACGATACATTTTGAATACATATTCATACTGCGTTTTATACTGTGGTTTCGAAAAAACTTGTTTAGAAAACTGAGCCGAGAGTGACTTATATATATCGTTACAAACGAAGCCTAAACGACTTTCATTGGCCTGACCCATCATGAAGGTTCCATAGGAGTCACCATCATCAAAAGCGACAAAAACTTGAACCTCTTCAGATGAACCATTCCCAGAGAAGATAAAGTTACAAACTCGACCATCTAACTTTTCGTCACCATCACGATCGACCTCAAAGATTTGCTTGGTCCCTTTGTTGACGTAGATGGGGGTTCCCCCTTTAACAATCGCGACGATCCATACTTCACTGTCCCTTAAGAATAAATCGCCAAGATTTCGTAGTTTTTCCGCTTTAACAGTCTTTTTAAATAAGTTGAACATATTTTCACCACCCCGAAAAAATTGAAATTTACTGCTGACTCTCGAGCCAACGAATAGTTAAACGTACATTTTTTGTGAATCTAGAGGAGTCGACTTTACCCTGGGGTACACCAGATGCAGTCAAGAACGTGTCACATGTGTTCTCAATCTCGAGATCAGTAAACTCTGAAGAGTCCTTAAATGAACTATCTGCCAAATCGATCAGATAAAATCCAACGATGATTACCAGCGCATTGATTTCACCAAGGTTTTTACTCGCCATGTCTTCATAGATAGGGATCGCCAGTTCAAACGCTCTCATCACGGCAGATTGAAATTCTGCAATGTCATCTTGGCTAGCACCAAAAATCAGGTTGTTTGCCAGCGTTCTGCACTCTCTTACCGCACTGTAAAGTTCAGCTTGTAAACGGTCGTCGATCTTGATATCAAAAAGCCCCGCTGTATGGTTCTCGCGCGACTCGGACAACTCTTTTAAGTTCAGTAGCACTTGCTTGCGCGCTTCAAACATCTGTTCGTGATCGCGGCTCAGGCAACATAAGACGCTCTTAAAAAATACAAAGGCCTTGTTCGTATCAAAGTCTGTTGTGATATTCGAATAAACAGAGTGATCAATCCCACAATTAAGCGCAAATTCCTGATGAACTCCACCCATCTCGGCTAGCTCGCTGAGTTCCTCAGAAATGAATTGGGTCGCCGAATCGGCATCTTCAAGCAAGAAGTTTTCAAAGAGCACTTCTGCATATCGTCTAGAAAAATGATCAATGCCGTCATCTCGCATTTGGCCTCTAACTGTTTCACCGTGCTCTTCTTCGAAGGAAAGAAAGCGCCCTAACTTGGCTAAATTTACTTTTGCACCCACAGAACAGTTCTCTTCGTCCACAGACTCACCGGATAGCTCCATCTCTATTACTTTATTGAAGTCATCTTTAGCTTCAAGAGATCGCTCTTGAATCATGAAACAGGCCCCGCGATTTAGAAATACCGATGCATGAAGCGGGTTAACCTCGATTGACTCCGTAAACAATCGGATAGCTTCGGTTTGATTCCCAACCTGATTGAATCTAAGCGCTTTTTGAAACAGCTCTCTACCTTTTCGCTCGCGTTCTTGCAGGCTGTTCAGCGCACTCTTTTTTTTATAAAACGATGGAAACAAAGACATATCACCTACCCTCTTTACACTACAGCACTTCGCCTGTTGAAGTAGAAACCATCAGCAGTCACCACACTTCTGTACCTCGAATCGACATCATCAATACTCTGGACGTAGATATTGTCGATATATTCGCTAGGAATGTGACTCATCACTAAGACTTCGGCCTGGGAGTCAGAAGGGTACTCTGGCCCCGGGCCTCCGCCTTCAAACGTAAACATCTTTTCAAGCGCCTTGACTCCCGACAACGACTCATCCGGCAGCGAAGATATTTCCTTCGTTGCAGCGTTTCGATAGCAGAAAAGACATTCCAATTCCCACAAAATTCTCGATGGTAGGCTCAGTACAACCCAACTCTGGCTTGGTTCAGCCATCCGATATTTGTAAAACATAAGGTCGTTAGGATACGAAATGGATAGTGAAATCATATGTTCACGACCATCGAATCGGTTCATATCGTTAGATTTGTGGTGTTTGAAAATCTCCCCGTTATAGCTTTTGCTATTCAATCCGAGATCTAGAACGCTTTGAAGGTTCTCCACAGTGGTAAAGTGAAGCAGCTCCTCAATGCCCCGTTCTACACAAAATGCTTTAATTAGATTTCTTTCGTCGGTTTTAGAGTACTTTCCGATACCGTAGATATTCATAACCTGGTCGATGACAGCTAACCTGATCGGAATCGTTGACTGATAGTTACCCAAGGGTACAAGCAACTCCATGAGCATGAGACTCGCCTTATTCAGGTTCATCGAAGCCGGATCAGCAGCGAGCTTCACTCCACTCAAATTAGCGAAATTTTTAACCTCGAGAAATCCGGTATTCGCAACAGAAAGCTCAGAGATAACAAAATCTTCAGCCGCCTCTTTAGAGGGAATTTTTCTCAACACTGCGTTTAGCACTGTTTCGATGACGTCGTTCATAGATCAACCTCAGAACAGCCGGCTTTGCTTGGGATCGGCTTTAGATACATTTTTTGAGAAGGTTTCGATAAAAACATCCGGTGAGGCCAGCACCGTGTCCAACAGATTTTTTTGTTGTAAGGAGACAAAAAGCGCAGCAGATCGGGCCTGGCAATTTATGCTTTTTTTGGGGTTAAACTCGATATCGGTGAATGCGTTAAAGGTCGCGACTTGTTCGGCCAATTTTTTATTCGATCGCAACGTATTGATATAAATCCAATCATAAAAAATGGTTACGGGCTGCAACGGCCACAGGCGATTTTTACTGATGAAACCAACTAAATCACCGCTCTCTAAGAGTCTCGGGTCTCTTTTAGCCTCCTTTGGCGAGACATTGAGAAGATCTTTGAATGGCCCTCCCCGTTCAAACACCTTGGATGACTGAAATATATTTTCAACGGGGACAGATCGACCATCAGCCATCGTAACGGACAAATTGAACGCGCTTAAATTCACGCCAAGGGGGTCATCGCTCTTAGTGGAGATCTCTAAAAGGGACAGTTGAGCGTCGCGTTCGCTTGCAGCTTCATGGAGAGATTTAATCGAATTTTTCTTTTGCGTAACCGACAAGCCAGGATGCCATTTAAAGTCGATCTCTTCGACTTTTACATACGGAAATGCTTCTTGCGCGATGAAAATGGGTCTACTGGCCAAGCGATCTCCTTTTGTCTTTGGTTCTTACTATCTAGTTAAGTCACTATATAACGAATTAGTCTCTCGACATAGAATTCACGCTTCGAAATTGATATTTCTTAGGGCATATCTCTGCTCGATAGTAGCTTGGCTGCAGCCACTAAACTACTCAACAGCATCAATTCAAAGATACTTTTTAAACTTGGCTGTCATCACCGCCAACGTATAAGCTGTATTTCAGGCCATCCCGAACCAAACAACAATTTAGAACACACGGATATGGTGAATTATCAAATCAATTATTCCCCGAAATTTCTTCCGTCGCCTCCTGACGCAGTTTCTGGGTATCCATTCCGTTTAGCCTTTCAATAGCTCTGTCTGCGGCACTTTGACGGTTTCCATCCACGTTTAGCGTACTTCCTGAGCCTGTGAGTCGTTCCAGATCCAGTGACGGTACTTCGGGTAGGTTGCCTGTTATCGATAAGATACCTATCCATTCATCCAGATTGACTTGGCTCCAATCTACCTGGTTTAACTGACTCGCGGTCAATCCTTCACAGTCTGGAGACTTCGCACTGCCCCAGCCAAGGCCCAATTGAGGACGCACTTGTTCTTGAATGATCCGTGAAAGTGGCGAAGTAAAGCAGCAATATGATTGCCGTTTCTCAACACAGGCACCTAAGAACTTAGACTTGCAGTAAGAGCCCACATAGTGGCAACTCTTCAATACCCGCTTAGCGTTCATCTCAAACTCACTCTGCTCACATTTCCAGATAAGCTGAATGAGGATCATGGTGACTGAATAAATCATGTAGGCCGTCATAACCGTACTCAGAACAGCGCCCGCAGCGCCACCCAGCGCAAAGTTACCACCAGATACGACACCATCGGCTCCAACCGCGCCACCAACGTTGCTAAACAGTGCCGATTGCGCCCCCGAACCAAAGGTCGTACCTACCCATTCAGCCGTTTTGTTGGTCAACACCTGCATGAAGCCAGTCGCAGCTTGCTCCGCTCCAGCGCCAGCAGCCGTTGATGGCCCAGCCCCCATGAGAGAGTCCCATGCAGACACAAAAGGCTCTTTAACCGCACTCCAAGTGCTCGTGATTGGCTCTCTAAGCGTATTCCACGAACCATAGATTGCCGAAGACGGATTCATGGCCATGACTGCCGTATCAAGCTTGTTAACCGCCACTATCATCGTGATGTAATCCGATAACGACACGCCACTTGGCTTTTCACAGCAATCCACTATGCCACCAACGGCTTTTTTGCACTGGCCAGCATTACCTTTAAAGACCGTACACTCGACGTTATCTTGGCCATCAGCTCCCGTACATGACATATCATTGGTCATAAACTGCGCAGCATTGAGCATCGCAGCGGCCTCTGCAAAGTTAGCCTGCTTGATTGACTCTGGCTCTAAACAATCTGTGCCCATACAGCGAACTGGGCCCTCACAGTTGAATTGAGTTTCCATTCGTGCATTTTGCACTTCAACGCTTTGTCCGCAGTCATACACCAAACTTTGGATATAGCAGAAGCCTTCATGACCAGCCCCGCCTTCAGTGCATTCGGTTCTGACGTACTGGCAGGCTGGGTTTTGCTCTAGCGCGGCACACGTATTGGTGGTCGTGTTTTGTCCGTTATTGACGATGGTTTGCGTATTACCATTGGCATCTACCCAGCTTTCTGAGCTGCCCATGTTGAACTCTGGATGAGCAGTCGAAGCATTGTAGGTTGCTCTTGCCCTCCAGCATGAGAGTCCCAGTCCATCAGAGCTGCCGCGACTGGTTAAATGAGCAGGAGACGAAACAACCGCTGGATAAAGGCTCCCAAGATTGGCCAACTCGCCACTACCAACCGTTAACCCGTCGATTCGTTTTGTGCCCGTATCCAAACACTGCCACTGCACGGCAGTAAACTGATCCGTTTGCATCAAGCATTGGTCTATGCCCGGATCACTTGATTGATGAACAACGTCTTGCTCTAAGTACTTGCCGGAGAAGGTCAAGGAAGCACTCAGTTTCGCAGGAGCCAAACACTTCTGAACTTCTCGGCTGCAAGTATCGAAATCGACTTTGTTCCAGCCGGACTCGCATCTGGAACGAGTGATTTCCTGAGGTTCATGCCACGAAATAATCGACCCATTAACGACCTTACACAATGAACCAACCAAAGTTCCTTTTGGACAGGTCATTTCAGGGTATTTAATAGACGGTTTCGTCTCAGTCACCGTCTCCTTATTGCCCGTCAATGAGAGTGTCGTTTTCCAACCATTTGCCTTGGATGGCGACTCGGTGATTTTTATCTCAGTATTTTGATTATCAAAAATACTCAGCGTCGCGTTTCCAGTTTGCATGGTGTTGCTGTGCTGTGGAACAAAGCTGAGCGTTTCAGAGCTAAAGCAACCGCGCTCAATGGACCAGCTTTGTTGATGGGTTTCAGCGGATACACGTCGCTCTAACTGACACTGAGTAAGCGTGCTGATCTTTTCGCACACCTGGTAATCCGGTACATGCTTGATTTCAGTGAATGGCGTAATCGTCTGAGTAGGCTCACAGGCCTCAAAACTACTCGGCATAAGATTAGATACCACGCACTTTGGATCGCTGGTTTGCAATCCACAGTCATAGGTATCGGTAAAACGAATGCATTCACCTTTATCATTGGTCTCGGCACATTCTGACGACATGAATCCACAGGAAGGATTTGCTTCAAGCACTTGGCAGGCCTGATTTTCAATCCCCTTATAGCTTTCATCATCCACACTGACTTGTACACGCCGACACAAAGGCGATATGCCAGCCACTTGGCTTGGGGCAAAGTAGGATTCACAAACTGAAACACCATTGACCACCGTACATCCGTTGGTTGAAGACGGCTGATCCGTGCATTGAATGCTGTAGTCTGAAAACTTAGCCGGGATATCCGCTGCTTGTTCGATACAGGATTGCGGCGACCAACTATCATTCATCACCACCTTGGTTGGATCAAAGCGCACCTTGATGCGTGCATACCCCTCACCACTACCCGTAACCGATACGCGAATTTTTACCGGCACTTCTAAACCGGGCTCTACCGCTTTTAGCTTGGCAGTGAGATCGGTATTTGGATTGCGCTCCCAACTGGTACTGAGCTCGCAGCGACCTGCCGTTTCTGGTGGAAAGTTATTGTTCGGCCCAGACCAGACTTTCTGATCGCCAAGCCACACTTGCATGTAGTCATCCCATTTGGCGTACTCAAGAACGGCTGAAGTAATCGCATCGGGGTTCACGACTTTGAGAGTGATAGCCTGTTCAAACACTTTACAACGGCCACTCCAGTAGTTGTCGCCAATTCGTCCAATCCAAACTTCAAGACATCCCTCACCACAAGAGCGAAGGTTCATTGGTCCTAAAACATGCTCAATGATGCCAGCCGTGTAATCGTGAGTAATAGTGCAGCTGTTAACCGCTGTATTGAGCCTGTCACATTGCTGGTAGTTTGGGCTGCCTTCACCTTGAGACTCACAGCCTGGGAAGCTTTGGGTTAATAGATTGGGGTCAGTTTGAACCGCATCGGTTAATGCCCAAAGCGGATCATTGACCATGTCTGGCCGAGACCTGTCTTTGATTTGCTGTAGCGAGCGAAACGCCTCACTCGTAGCGCCACTTTCGGATGCCATGCTCTCTTGGCGCTGCGTCCCCAATTGATTCATACTGGCATCAGAGCCATAAACGCCCGTTAAGACATCCAATGAGCCCTGATCCATACCAGGGAAAAGCTCTTGCAAGTTAATGGACTCATTACCACTGCCACTCGGCACCAACAATGTATTGCCGTTAAGTGCGGGCATCGTCCAATTTTGCAGTAATTGCTTACCTTCTTGTTGTCCGCTTAGGCCGGATTGGCGCTGCACATCAGCGGCCACACCATGTAAGGGCAAGCACGCCATAGTGATTGATAAAACACCCGCTAAAACTCGGGTAAAAAGTGTTGGTTTCATATTTAACCTCCCGAGTTACAGCAGTCTTGCCAGCGCCACAAAATGTAGAGCGCATCTTCACCGGCACCAGGTATTGTTCGCCACTCTCCCCATTTCATGGTGCTTTCACCGATGACATGCGCACTTTCAGTTTCCGGTACAGGGAAGAACATACTCATCTTGTATTGGGATTTCGGCAGCATGGGTTCGATAACAGGTCGGCATAGCGCACTGTTCCCCATTGTTCGTCTTGCAAGACCACGCCTGTGTTGAGCCGCGATTGCACGCGCCGCTAAATGGCTGGTGTTTTCTGCTAATGAGCCAAAGGCTAAGGTGTGGCCAGATAAGGGATAGAGATGGCCCCAACTGCCAGCACACCAAAACAACTGATCGATGGGTTTACCAAGCGTTGATGAAGCAGCGTCAGCGGTACAAGCAGATATAGCCAATGGATTGGCAACGGCAGCCGCTTCAGGCTGAGTAAAAAAGGCCAGTTCATCGTTCAGCCATGTTGGGTCCAATTCCGACAAATACATCAAGTCAAAGTCCATGTAACCATCGGCATTGCAATTGCCATCCATGAACAAATCGAGCATGACCAAAAGCGGAAAGGCATAATAATGGTAATGGTAGAAAGCGAGATCACCGGTATCGTATTCACCCTCGCCATGACCACCTTGCAGTCGCCTATCACCTAACGGTAAACGAATCCCTCCCAGGGAAGGCGAGCAACCTGGCGTTCTGACCAGTTCAATCAAACGCGCTGGCTCCCACATACTGGTAACAATACCTGGCCTTGGCACGCCTAAGTTGTCTTCACATAAGCAAAATGACTTATTTGATGCGCCGCTTGGGACATTGCCAGAGCCAAGAGGAAGACCGGCAACCCGGATAGGAAAAATGCATGACCAGCAAACATCCGTCAGCAACTTGCCGGACAATAACCCCGCGTCTGGGCAAGTCAATTCGGCTTTTGCAGGAATAGAGGCGCTTAGGACAAACATGACAACGAGAGTCCGCATCAGACGATACGTATTATTGAGCTTTTTCATGAACAAGCTCCTTTGCTGGAATTTCTTCTATTTCAAACGCGAGTCCCTTTGCTTGAACAAACGATGGGGTGACTTGCAAATCAAAGCGCTGCTTTAGCGAGGCATTGAGAAGATAAACCGGACTGTCCAATGTCTTTTCGAGCGCATTGAGGCTATTCCAACCTTGAGCACGGTCGAGCTGCGTGGTGATAAGCGTAATGCGGCGCAGCGTCCTATCTTGGCCCTCAAGCCAATGCGCTACTGCGTCCACTTCTTCAGCGTTCGACGCATTAAACACCACGAGCTGCTGAGTAAATGGCAAGGCTTTTAGCGGGTTAATACGCGTTCCTGCTGGGATCAATGTTCGGCCATTGGCATCCAATAGTGGCCGCTTCATGACGATGGTTGGATCAACCATTCTTATCCGATACTGCGTGGCTTTGGGTAAGTCAGTGAAAGTTTGGCGAGACCAGAAACGCTCAATGGCTTTTTTCTTTAACGCGCCCAGGTCAAGCGACTGTAAACGCTGCATCGCCACTTGCATCAAATCCGGTTCTAAAATGGAATGAATAGGACCGCGTTGACCCAATGAACCGGTATTGCCTGTTTCAATTTGACGCTGCAACCAGTCCTTGCTGTAAACCCCTAGTGCACTTGCAGTCACCTTGTCATCTTCTATGCGGAAAATGGCAGGCACGCTAGTCACCCGCCAGTGCACAAAGGCTTTCGGATCGATTCGAACCTGAGGAACAGGATCAAGTCCCACCATCAGCGTATGCCAATCACGGATAGCCGCCCCCAAGGTCTTTCCTTCAGGAATTCCCCGAAACAACACAATAGCGCCGGTAGCACTGGCCTCTTTAAATAGCTGCTTCAGTGAGGAATCACCCAATGAGGACGACGCAAATATCAACCATTCATCGCTGTGTTTGAGCGACACAGGTTGTTCAACCGGTGCAAAAGGCTCAATAAATTCAGATGAGCCATCCACAGCACTTTGTAAAATGCTGCGGCTCATTTCGACGATCTTTTTGTCCTCGTCAGACAACGGAAAAGGCTCTTGTGCCCAGGACACTTGAACCCAAGACAATTGAGCAACCAACAAGAATAAGAGGCATAGTCTTCTCATCATCCACCTCCTACCAAAGTGGCCAAGCGCGACCGACAATCTGCTCGCGCTTAACGGCATTCCAATAACGGGAGTCGAAACTCGTTGCGGCCTCACCGGAAAACCAATATTCGTTTTCTTGCAGCGTCAATGAGCGGCTAAATTGTGATTCCGCCACACCAAGACGCTGGGCTAATGCCATGCCGGTAGAGACTTCAGCACCATTCACCAGCACATGCTCAGGGGTCACCTTGACTTCATCCCCTGGCATCCCTGTTAGGCGTTTCAGCATCCGAGTACCGTCGTTATATAACGGAGCGAGTCCTTTTGAGTGGAAGGCATACAAACCATCCTTAACGGGCTCTTTATTCCATAGGTCAATCAGATACACCGTGGTATCAGGCAGGCAGCGCTCTTGCTGGGTATCAATACCTATTCGGTAGCGCATCATGGCGTAGGTGCCTACCAAGGCCATGATTAACGCAAGAACGGTCAACCGAATGAGATATGGCCGCCAAGGCATTCTTTTACGGAGTATCTGCATGAGACACCTCCTTTGAGCCAACTGGCACAAATATGGAATCATCAGCACCCACCACCGCTTGGGCATCCAGCACGATAAAACCGGCTGCTTTTAGCTTTTCAATTTGCTGATTGGTCTGAAGCAACCTGGATTCGATGTCTTGTTCGCTGGCATTGGGGCCCAGTGACAACACCGCCTCCCCAAAATCCACGACTGCAATGGGCGTACTTAACGCCAACTGGCTGTGGATGGGTTCGAGTGTTTTCATTAAGAGCCAGCTGGTCATTAAACCGCTACCAGCAACAGACAAAGTAATAGAGGCCATAAATGGCCAAAGCGTGAACTTATTCATAGCCTCGCTCCTTTAACAGCTCGGAAATGGCATCAGCAACAGAAAGGCCTTTGCGCGTTAACTGCTTAATCGCGTTTACATCTTCTGCACGGGACGAGTACAACAGCTTGTGAAACGGATCGACGATGAGGCGGCCAATCCCGGTGCCCATCTCGGTAATAAAGAAAATTTCGGAATAGACACCAGTGACGGTATGAACCGTTTTCAGGTATTCATAGCCGCCTTCACCTAGTGGCAAGCGACCTTCTTTTTTGAGTGCGTTGATGGTTTCAGCTTTTTGGCCAAGCAGGTACATATTGGCCGAGTTTTCAGCGATGGCTTTACCTGTAGGGCTGTCATACAAATCGTTGACCGATTGCGTTACCGTTACAGCACTGCCACCATATTTTCGAAATCGACGGTAACCCGTCTCGATGAACTTACCGACATCACCTTGAGTCAGCAGATCCCAGGCTTCGTCAATAAACACAATCTTGCGACGATCCCGCTCACCTAAGTACATCTCCTGTTGGATTTGGTAGATAAGCTGAAGCAACACTACTTGTTGTAGATGCTTACGCCCCTTGAGCTCTTCCAACTCCAGAACGGTGAAACGGTTTTTGAAGCGAATATTGTTGTGACCATTAAAGAAACGGCCATATTCGCCCTGTGTCGTAAACGGATAGAGCTGCTCACCCACGTCTTGCACACGTCGGTCTTCGTGATTTTTCAAGGCCTCTGCCACATCATCAACCAACATGGCACGACCTTTTTTCTCCCACAGTTCACGGGTCTGACGCTTTAGGTTGGCCATCTGAAAATCGGTTAATGACTGCGTAGGTGCGGCCATTGCGGCCAATAACCCAACCAGTACATCCGCTTCTTCGTCATAGTCCTCAACAATTTCAAACGGATTTAAGCAAATGCCACTGTCCCGCCCGAACTGTAAGAACTCACCGTCATAGACTTCACACAGCTTTTCATAAGAGCGGCCAACATCAATCACCCAGCATTGCCCGCCTTCTGATAAGTAGGAAGAGATGATTTCGTTCACCAGGAAAGACTTGCCCGATCCCGATTGCGCCGCTATGCAACAGTTGTAATTACTGCCCGAGTCATAAAGGGATACACTCATGATCTGGCCATTACGGGAAACAAAGTTAATCACTGGCGTACCCGTGCCTTTCCAATCCGCAAACAAAGGCAACAGAGGGATCACATGCCGTGTCGCCATAGTCTTGAATCGAAACAAGTCGTTCATCGCCTGTCGGTCAGCACCAAATGGCAAGGCATTCAGGAAAATGGGCAAACAGAAGTACTTGTCTTCCATCAGCTCAAATCCGAGTTCTTTAAAGTAAGTTCGAGCATTTGAAACAGAGCTGATGGACGCCTCTTCCGTTGGTGAAAACAGCGTTAAGGTCATATTTGCCCGAATAGGACGATCACCTTCTTGCAAAGCTTCAAAAAGAACATCAAACCCCTTTTTCTTGGCTGCAAGCACCGGCACAAACTTGAGCATCGGGCCATAGGCCTGATTGACCGCCCATTGACGCTTCGTCTCTAAACGAGATCGCATCGCCTCAGCTGAGGGAAAGTCAATGGTGACATTTAGCAAAAAGCTGCCGCGTAAACCGCGACTGCCCGTCATCATATCGCCCGCAAAACTTGCGGCATGACCAAACCAGATCCGCTCAGGCAAGCGCTTAAACGATAAGGTTTTAACTCGGTAATCACCCAGCATCAGACCTTGACTATCCACTTTGATAGCCCGGTCATAATCCAACACTTGCTCTCGAAGTGGCTTATCTGCCTCACTGCGGATTGGTGATGGATTACGCCAGGAAGCATCTTTTCCCCAGTTAAGCTGCGAACTTAATGCCGCGAGCCAGTTTCGGTCAGTCATCTCAGTAACGCGAAAACCAACCGTTGCCAGCGCTTGCGAGAAAGAAGCCCGAAGCGCGGATGCTCGACTCAACTCACGCTCCGTCGGTATAGGACTTTCCAGAGGCAATTTGCAGGTGACGATCAGTTGAAAGTTGCGTACCTGAGTCTGGGTCGATTCTTCTATCGGTTGAACCGTGCCGCCATCGAGGAAATCCGCACGTTTGCGTATCGACGCCCTGAGCAATGGATCGGATTGACGATGCCGCAAGCCCATCATGCGCTGAAGGTCGGTTTGAATATCAGGCGAGGCGTACAGGCCAAATTGCAGCAAAGTGTCTTTTGGCCAGTCGTTGTTAAGTAGAACATTAACCCTGTCTGCAACAGACTCATCACCACCCGGCAATGGGTCACATAGAAAACCAAAGCCAACACTCTGGTCTTCCATGAAAAACAGTTGCTCATCGTCGGAATAGGCCAATACTGGCAACAGCTCAGAAGCGCGTTGCCCTGAATACAGAGAGGCTTTCATTAACGCCCCTCCAACCAAGCAGAAAGATCATAAGGACGGCCTCGGCTGATGCGACCATCATTGGCGACGATGAAAGGCACGCCTTGAATGCCCAGGATTTGAGCCGTCACCAAGGTACGCTGCATTGGCTCTAAGTTGCAGGCATCATCCTGTTCTAGGTTACCAATCAGGCCATTGAGCAATGCATCGGTGGCCGCTTTCTTGTCACGCGCACAGCCAAGCTGTCGAACCTGACGCTCTGAATCAGGACCAAGCACTGGCACAGGGAGTATTTGGAAGGTGTATTCTTTGGTTAGCGGTAAAGCTTGTTTCAAAAGCTCATGGCAGTGCGGGCATCGTGGGTCAACAAAGACCACCACTTTCTTTTTGCCTTCGCCTAAAGTCAGTGGGTTCAAATCATCCATTTTTAAGCCAAGGCGACTTAAGTCCAGCGTGTTACCCGATTCACGAATTTCTTCAAGGCTGGTAAGCGGCTTTTTCGACCAGGCATCATAGAGCGTGCCATCAATGACGAACCGGCCACTGTCTGACATGAAAACAATACGGCCATTGCTTTCGACCGCTTTCATACCCGTGACAGGTAAAGAAACCATGCCGTCAATTTTGCCAACGGGCGACACTTCAGACACAGGTTCAGCTTGAACCAATGGAGACAGCGCAAGCGCCAGAATAATTGGAGATAGTTTTCGCATGAGGAGTCCTCGTTAATGTAAATCGAGGCTCCAGTCTATGCAGTTGTCCTATGTGGACTCGGTTAGATAGATTGAAGAATTTGTCGTCTTGCTAAGCAGCACCAACACCAAATCTTAATGAAAACAATCACACACTAAAATAACTCAATTGTCTCTCATATACTTTTGCAAAGTTTTTTGATCCACCTTCAATGCTTCCGCGGCTTTAACCCATGTACCGAATTGCTTTTTGGCAGCTGTTGCAAATTCCTTATGAAACGCTTTCGTTAACTCATCCTTAGTTGTCTTGGATAAATCACCAAATGCAAACCTTGTGTCAGGACTATCTTCCTGGATAACAGGCTCGCCCAACGCAGCTAATGAGCTAGAGATTGCCGACTCTGTAGTTTGAGAGCTCAAAAACGCACAAGACATGTATGCCAGTTTTTTTAGGTCACGTAAGTTACCTGGTAAATATGCCGAGTTAAAAAACTGGATTAATTCATTTGACACCGGAGCTTCCGCAGGCAGATTGGGGTTAACATTAACTTCCTGCCAGATTCTTTGCCAATCCGACAGAATATCTTCTCTGCATGCACGAAGTGGAGGTATTGTTATTGTGAGCATGGATACACGATCAAAGAAATCAGCATCGAGTATCGTTGCCAATTGCTCAAGTGATTTATTACTCGCACAAACTAGCTCGAAGTCAGATGCTTCCTCAGTGTCACTTCCAACAGGGCGAAAACTGTGATGGTTATCTTGAAGCACTCGAACCAGCTTTCGCTGAACCGAAGTTGGTAAATCTTGAATCTCATCCAAAAACAAAACTTTTCCATTTGCTTCTTTCAAAAGTCCATTGCGATCCTTTTCCGCCCCAGTGAAGGCACCTTTTACGTGGCCAAACAACATACTATCAACCACTTGAGAATCTAGTCCTCCACATGCAAGCGTAACAACCTGCTTTTGCTTTACCTTACCGACAACGGTTTCAATTAGCCTCGTTTTCCCTGTACCACGTTCACCCAGTACAAGTAACGGAGCTTTGGGAACACAAGAGAACTGCTTTAACGTTTGTAATGCATCCTGCCTTGCTTTTGATTTAGGGTCTAAATCGTAAAGGGCGTAACCGCCCTCTGAACTTGAAATAGCAGAGATCTCTGCCAAATACGTATTTACACTGAAATCAACTTTGGCAATGCTGGTTCTTTTGGTATCGGGGTTATATTGTGATGACCAGAGGATTGTTTCGCGTGGAAAATGCCCCCGAGCATGAAGAATCAACCAAACCGCATGCATCGCCGGAGTTCCCGGCGATACATTGATATGAAGATTCTGTTCAAGCTTTAGCTCTGGAATAATCTCAGACTCTATTGCGTGATAAATTTCGTTGTGATCAGCTGGGTTCTCGATAGCTACAGTTCGAAAGGTAATCTGTATATCGCCAAATTCATGCTCTTTGTACAGACTGTTATCCCCAGCTGACTGAGTAAGAACAATTACTTTGCCAACATAAACTTTACGATTCTTAAGCCGCTTTAACGCTTCGTCTAATACCTCAACCCCAGCTCTTTTTGAGTGCCAACAAAGCAGTGTGTTTTTGTTATCCAAAGTTACGCCTCCAATACAATTCGGGCGTTTGGCAATTCACTTTGCTTCAGCCTTTTTGCCATGGCAAGTTCGTATTCTTGACGAACTGTAATAGCTAACTGTTTTTTTGTCAGTCGAACAACCTTTGGCTCATAACTCTCTCTAGGCGATCCTGAATCCTGCTTCTTAGAAGTTTCATCCTTAGCCGTTAAAGGTTTGAAATACTCTGGACTGGCGTTAGTGATAACTGGCGGCTCTATACGCCATTTATACTCAATCTTGTGCGATGTTTTTTCCCGCCAGTTTGCATTGGGTATTTTTGGGTGCTTATCCATATCAGACAAACAATCTGCTTTTATAGGTGATAACTCAACAATGTCTACTTCGCTGACTGAGTACCTCTTGAATGTATTATTTTCCCAAGCTTCAAAACCACCAGAAATCATCCCTAGACTCATGTCGATGCTCAATTCATTGTGGCTATTAGTTAAAAACATATCTAAGCAGTTCATCAGCTCTTTTACCTGAGTACCGGTGAGTTTTACGCCTAACTCAAAGCCTTGATCCATACCATGCGCTTGAAAATTGGCCGACATCACCATGCCATGCATTCCATCTACTACAATCGCTTTGGCATGTAGCCATTTAAAACACATCACCGATGCACCAGCCTGTTTCATAGCCAACAACGCTGGCATGGCTGCGGGTCTTTGGCGAGATAGAATGGTGACTTTTAGCCCCGACTTCGCACGTTCACATATTGCTTTTACAAGCTGATGGTCCTCTTGCCATCCAAAACTCGATATGATGAGTTCATTTTCCGCTTGATTTATCAACGCTAATGCGTGTTCCCTAATTCGAGCGTCTTCACTCGATGTGACCAGTATTTCAGCTAATTCCCTTGGATATCTGACATTGCCCGGCGACTTATATGCTGAGAATTCACCACGGCTTGTCATATGGTGCTGCGCACTCTCGAAGATTGCCCAACGGAACACATTCACGATCTCAGCTATTTGATGGCGTGAAAGCGCGACCCCCAGCTCTTCATTTCGTAAAAGTGCTTCTTCTGTAAGGTTTGCCGTTAAAAGCAACCCTTTAGCATTACCAGTTTCATGTAATGCGTCTATAACAACGGCTTTTGCGTGGAAATGCGGCGCAGATGCAAAGTGAACATGTCCAGACAATTTGTTTAACATTTCCTTATGCTGCACAAGACACTTCTTACCAAAGTCATCGTCAGGCACATCGCCATCAAGACGAGTCTCACATGCCAATAGTATGTACACACGAACTTTGCGCTTTGCAGCTTTTAGGACAGCAGATTCGACATTCTCATCAGCAAGTAAAAACGTACTAAGAATAACCGAGTGCTCAGCATTATCGATTAATTCGACAACTCTTGATTGCAGCTCATTGCAGAACAAAGAGCTATTAATAGGTTGCGGATCAGATACCTGTTTAGGTAAAACAGGCAAAAGCACAGGGGGCAACTTGGTATTTGATTGATCAACAATCTTAGTTTCAGTCTTAGTAAACTTTTCAATTAGATTCATCACTATTATTCCTTATAGGTTCCAATCATGGGCTGCAATGACATGCCAGGTATGCTGATTTTGCTGGTCTTCTTCAGTCCAAAACTGATTTGCCAACTCAGCCCTATCAGGTAGTGTGAAATTCCAACTTTTAAAAGGTTCGAGTGCTTTTTCTCTCCAAACTTGGTACTTGCTATTAGTGGCATACATATTGATATTTTTCTCTAATCTCCATTCAGCCCACTTTTTAGCATCCAATTCAGTCAATGCTGATATAGAAATATTGTGTAACTTCATCGCATCAAACGAGCCCAACTTGTGAACAGATGGTCTTTTTACACTTACCGAGCGCTTCATATTGATTCGCTCAGATTCAGTAATATTTTCGAAAACCACTGACAAGATTTCCGTTTGCTCATCCCATTGTTCAAGCAAGCCCTCACTATGCAGAAGTACTTTCAAAACTTGCTGACGACTGATTGGTTCAACCCGACGTGAAAATATAAGATCCTTTCCGCGCTTCACATCGACATTGCCATCAGTCACATTCCACTCGATGTAATACGGTTTTCCTTGAGGTGAGATGCGCTCACCTTTGAGTTCAATTTTGTCAACGCGTACTTCCGAACCTCCACCTATTGGTTCAACCTTCAGTCCATGAACGTCTTTGACTAGTTGAGAAACCTCAACGAGTCGCTTTGCTCTTTCATTTAGCTCATTTCTGTTTTTTCCAAGTCCGATCGACGCTGCACTAGGCTCTGTGTGCGCTTCAATAGCAAGAAGTGGATGAGGCAACAAAGGCTCATGACAAACGCAAAGGCTCCAACACCCATCTTCTGGCACTAGGATTTGATCTTTCTCAAGAGCAATCAGTCCTGATTCAGTGAGCCTGTATTGGTCTCGATTAGACTCAGCAAGCCCATATAATCGACATATGTTTAGTAACCTATCAGCAACGACACGACGTCCGATTTTGTCCCCAAATAAATGCTCGGAGCACTCAGCAGAACTCGCATTCGGATAATCTTGAAGGAATTGCAGCACGCAGTTAATTTCTGGACGGCTATCTGCCAGCGCGATTTCACCCTGTATGAGCCAACTTTCAGTCTTAATTTCTCGTTTTAGTATGATGTCCTGGCTCATAGTGCCTCCTGTGATTCAGTCTCGATTGTTGTAGACCAGTAAGAATTGCTGGCAAAAGTACCTAACACACCCGATGCCTTTTGCATTGCAGGGCGGTTTCCGTACACAATGAGCTGATGCTTGGCCCTCGTAATTGCCACATTCAAGCGATTTGGGCTTTCAAGAAAACTCGTGGGATGGTTATTTGCGAAACTAAGCATGACAAAATCAGCCTCATGCCCCTGAAAACGGTCTACGGTACATATCTGAATATCAATATACGGTGAGGATTTTTCACCTCGATAGAAATGCCTTACTCCGTGATGATTTCCCGTCCACTTTCGTAAAGCTCGACGTATAGCTCGCTCTTGAGCCCGATAGAATGCCAAAACAGCAACTTCCCAAGGCTTTTGTTGGTTTTTCTCAACATTTGGGTTTGATTTTGCCCAAGAATCAAAGCGACTTAATTCTTTTAATATTTCTTCTACTTCAGCGGTGATTTCACCTTCTTTGCCTTTTCGACCTTTAACATCGTGCCATATACAACGATGTGAGCCGCTTCGGTATCCCCAGTCCCGCTTTTCAGCTTGGCCATCAGGACTTTGCAGTGCTTTTTCATGGTATATATGTACTCGGGAAAACTCGGCAATGTCTGGATGCATTCTGTGCTGGTAACTAAGCCGTATTTGTCGTTGTTCCAAAACACTGGCTGGAAGTCCATCAGACAGAGCGGTGCCTTGTTTCTGATACTCTGTTCGTTCAAATCCAACTTGCAGTGATTCAAGGATAGAAGGCAGTGCGATCCTACGTACCCTGTCTATTGCAGTGAACGTATCTTTTTCTGAGTCAAATGGTAGTAGCGCTTTGATATCTTCCTCTAACTTATTAACAGTTTTAGAACTTCCGTTAGATTCTGTATTTAGGCGCTGTTCGTACATACGAGCCAGTCGCCACGCTAACTGGGATTCCCAGCTATCGGACTCGGTCTTGATTTTTGTACGAGTTAATCTCGAATGCGCTGAAAGTCGCATTTCTAACTTTTTCGGTAACGCAGGCAGCCCCCTTATGGTCGTCATATCCAGGGGAAGGTGATTAGCATTCTGAGCGATGAACGCTGACGAACCAAGGACTACTGATGCGTAAGGGAGATCTGTCTTCGGACCTTTAGATGATGCGACCAATACATTTTTGGCCTTTGCTTGCTGATGATAAAATTCAATTGTCTTTTCATCGTCAGTGCAAACCAAGGATACTTCTCGTTTCTGAATATTGATTTGTCGAGCAGAGAAAATATCTGCGCATGCTTCTCGCTGATAACTATCCTGTAAACATGGCTGCAAATTTACTTCGGTAGCTTCATCATCAACATAAGGTGAAAGCTGTTTTGGGTCTCCCACCATGATCCAACGCTTGGCAAGTACCGCTGGCACCAAAAACTCTTGAAAAGTTGTTTTTGATGCTTCATCAATAATCATCACATCGAAGATTGGCGATGTTGATTGTTTATTTTTGATATCAGGGTGCTGAAGCAAACCAATAGTTGTCCCGCAAACTAAATTCGCCGCTTCAAGAACAAGACGCTCAACAATATGTTTACCTTCACCGACCTTACTTTTAAGTAACTTCTGACTAACTGAAATGTGCGGTTGTTGCTGAAGATGTTTTAGCAATCTTGTGCGTTCAGTTTTAACAAACTCTTCCAATTGCCATGGCTTTGCCTTTTGAGAAACGCTTGATTTATCTCCAATCCGTACAGGTAACACCATGTCGCGATAAATATTTTCTTCAGACATCATTCGCTCAAGAACATTGTCAACAGCAACGTGTGTTGATGCACAAAGTAAGATCCGCTTACCTCGCTTTATTAATTGAAGAATCAGTTCGCAAATGGCTGTAGTTTTGCCAGATCCTGGGGGGCCTTCAAGGAAGGCAAAGTCTGGTGTATTGAGTGCAATATTTACAAACTCACGCTGCTGAGATGTTCCCTCTCTTGCTCCATCGGTAAGAACGTAGTAGTCATCGTTAAATAAGTGCTCATCATAAGGAACATTCGGCCATTTAGCATGATCCTTGCCTTCAAACAGCCTCAATAGCGGAAGATGGTGAATAGAAGGGGTGTCTTGTAAGCTTTGTAATGCATTAATCTGACACTTTAACTGGTATGTGTTTGGACGAATAACCAAATAGTCGTGGTCAGGTAAACGATCCAATAACAAGCTGTCATTCTCTACATTTCTGTCTAGGACTGAAATTGCGTTGGATTTATTGAATCCAACATTGCTTTGTGATTTCCCAGTCAAATGCCAACCATAACCGTCTGGACACTCATACGACGACAGCCCATTGCCTAATTCACTCGCAATTTCGTCCGCGTGCTCCTCAGTTGCATAAGCCATTTTAGGTTTACCGTGACTTCTACAATTTGGGCATTCTCTAGCGGCACTACCCACGGCTTTCCATCTAGCGGGGCTTGCTTCGTATACCGTGTCGGTACTTTCATCTAAAAAGAGCTTTAAGTTCTTTTCGAAATCACCGCAGTTATCGGCAGGCTCAACTAATTGTATCCATACTCCACTTTGAGCATCGTCCAGCTTTTCCCAAGCTATCGCTTTAACAGCCTTCGTACTTTCTAGGTATTTTCGAGTGGTGTCTAAATACTTATAAAAGTCACCAAGACCACTCACTGCTTTACTAAGCAGGATGTCTGGCCTGTGAATTCCTAAGTTTGCGTATCTTAATAACGCCATGTTTCGTCCTTTGATCGAATAAGTTGTTCATCCTAAATATCAAGCATCGTGCCAACAACCTTCGATTTAAAGGCCTTATTAATTGCGCACCATCGAACAAATAAAGGTTTTTATAGTAAGGTATTTTTCACACCCTCTGGGTAAATTTATAACCCATAAGTACCATTTTGTACATCACATAACTCTCATGAAGCCAAGACAATGAAAAGAACCCAAACAACTTTACTTTGGCTACTTATAACTGAAACGCCGTCATGATAAACGGGTACGGGGTAGGATGACGCCCAAGCCGTCAGATATCTGGCCGCTTGGGGTTTTTTATTGTTATCAGGTGTCCAGTAAAACGTCGCTGATTGCTGGAACGGTTGTGCCAATAACTTCTTGAGTACTGGCAATAGCAGGTAAGGTTGCAGACATAACACTTTTATCGCCTACTAGCGATGACAGAAGCGCCGTTACTAGCCAACCGGTTTAGCTGAGCCCGTTTTTTACACCTATGTGGACTCGGTTAGATAGATTGAAGAAATCGCAAACTAACTAGGGGTCTTATAGCTCGTTGAGGTTTGTTATAAACGAATTACTCAGCGTTTGCGTTAACAAGCCAATCATCAAGTACTTGCTTCAATTTATCTAATTGCTCTTGATGTTTTGCTTGATTCTTTGCCAATTTGTTTATGTTCTGCAACTTCCAACGAATCGCTGGCAAGTCTGCTGCATTAGGATAGTCAAAAAATGCCCAGTCAGGTTGCCCTCTTTTGAATGACATAAGGAAAGCATGATCCCTTTCTGTGAAATGTTTTTGCAGTTCAATTAACATCATGGGCCTAACAGAGGCTAAGTCTTCGCATTCAACTTTTTCAAAAGTCATTCCGTCAAATTCTGCCTGAAATTTCTCATTCAGAGGCTGCCAGTTTGGCGACATGACTTCATTAATAGGCCGAGGGTGACTTAATGTATAGGTTAAAAAACCCACCAAAATCTCTCTCGAAATCCCTTCACTGCCCAGTAACATACGCACATCGAATAAGTCGCGAGGATGTTGGCGATCCATTGCAGCACACAATTTCCCACCATACAGATCGGGAAGACTGACTACCTGAATCTCAGCATAACCAAACTCGTCTTCAACAGACTCTTGAACTGGCATTACTTCTGCACTATGCAATGTACCTCTGGCGACGGGCGACACTTCAATTTTGATCGTCGCAACCGGACTTGATACAACTATTCTCAGTTCATCAGCTTTATTATCCTGAAATGCCGCTCTGATATCTGGTTGAGTATTGATTCTGTCTGTAATGCGCTGCAATGCAGCCCTGACATTAATCAAAGCCTCATCTCTTGGTTCAAGTGGAAGATAAGCAAGATCAATATCTACAGATAACCGAGGAAAATCTCTCACAAATAAATTAATGGCGGTGCCACCTTTAAGTGCAAAAACCGTCTCTGTTGCTACCACAGGAAGCATTCTTATGAGCAAGGAAACCTGTTTGTAATATGGGCTATCTTTATCCATTATGTTGTTCACCTTTTTTGACGCTTAATATCTCTGGCACTGTGATTTGATATCGCTCATCAAAACGTCCCTTTTCGACAACCTGCCGCTTTCCTGCACCCAATTCAATTCTTGTTTCATCTATGCGATTGACCCACTGGTGATCGTAGTATCGACCCAGAAATAGAAATATTCGGTTTGCCTGAACAGAGCTGCTTCGTTCAAGAATATCTTGTACTTTTCTAGGGCTAAGATTGACTAAACCCTGAAATAATTCTGCGACATGCTCAAATGAAATCAGCTTCCCAATCGCGTCTACCACTTCATAGGCAGCAAGTTCTGCACAGCTGACAGTGAGCTCTTTCTCTTTAACCGTGATCCTTTTCAAATCTTTCTCGGGACTCACTTCAAGCTTATGGTTTCCACAGTAAAACCAATTCTGATAAGGGAATTCACGAAACCATTTTGGTAAGGACGACTTATTTTTAACGCAAATCCAAACTTGCTCTTTGTTCAGCTGTAAATAGTGACTCAGTCCTTGGTGAGTTAAGCTGCTCAATCCAGCCAAATGAACTGAAACGCCCAATTGCACATCTAATGCTTGAATGGCATCAACCCAAGTTGGCTTTCTATCGCCCTGCGCATCTGGACGATAATACACGCCAGAACACAGCTTCTTTAGCCAACCGTTCTGCGCGTACTTTTGAGCCAAGGAATAGCTCACACCGTTTTCAGTCAGCCATTGCTGAAGTACTAGCGCACCAGGAGAAGTATGAGCAACAAGCCAGTTTATCTTAGATGACATTTTAACACCCAAAGTATGAATATCACGAACAGTATAAACCATATAGTTTATTGTGACAGTGATTTTAACACTTTAGGTATTAATATGCCAAATATTGTAAACCAAACCCGCTAATGCGGCGTTGTTGAAATGAAAAGGTCTACACAACATCACCAATAACCCGATGTTGTGTAGACCTAAGTTTGATTGCCTTAAGTGAACTGCCTACTGTGGCTCACATTCAGGTGCCCAGTAAAACGGCGCTGATTGCTGGAACTGTTGTGCCAATGACTTCTTGAGTGCTGGCAACGACAGGTAAAGTTGCAGACATAACACTTTCAACGACTGTTGGTGTGTTGTAGAGACCCATACCGCCACCAATGCCCAAGGCAAAGGCCATCAAGCTTTGGCGAGCGATACCGCCCACAATACCCACCAGAACCATGGCTCCAGCTACGATCCGTCCCAAAGTACCTTGGGTCCAATCTTTTAGGGTATCCCACACATCAGTGAAAGCATCACCACCGGTGCCCGCAAATGAGGGCTCCGAAATCATTAACGCCATTAAACCAAGCGCACCAATGGTCATTAGGCGCTGAGTTTGAATGGTGCGAACTGCATTTGTCATTCGTTAGTTTCTCCGTAGATACTCAAGTTATCGCGCTTACCATCAGCTCCCGCTGAGGCAGAATCGCTTTGAGTCTGAAGTGGACGTAGCACTGGCGAAACCGTTCGAGGTGCTGACACCCCAATATCCCACCGGCGCGGTTCAATTTCGGTAAACACGTAGCTGGATAAATTCAGATCTCCACGGTCATCCTCCCAAGGCGCAATCCAAATTCGCATCACCCTGGAAGGAATGCGAATAGGTGCAGATTGCTGCGTCTCAGGTAATGCTGGATGGCTCAGCAGTCCTGTCTCTAAATCAGATTGTGAATACCCAGAGGGAGAACCAATTCGAGTCGCCACAGCATCAATCGTCTTGGGTGCAGCGCCATTACTGGTAAGCTCATAGACTTCACGAGCGGATAAACAGCGCACACCGTCAGGCATACCTGGGCATCCATATTCACTACTCCCAAGACCCAATGAACTACAGCCAGACAATAAGGTTGAGCCGACTGCCAATAAAAGTAATCCAGCTTTAGACCACTGTTTTGACTGGTGCTTTAGGTTGTTCTGCATTGATGTCGTCATGGTTAACTCTCCTCTGGATACACATCTTATTGTCTGAAGCGGACTTCGATCGGTTAGCAACATGCAGGATTTTTTCATCTTCTTGCACCTACCCCTTGTGAAGTGGCCAATGACAACGAGGCCCCACGAGTGACTATGACTTCAATTTTCCTTGCAGCGTCTACCTCTATGACTGGGAACATATTTTCAGCCATGTCCAAATAGAACTTGGCCACTCGATCCAATGCTTTACCTGTGCCTTTAATCGCAGCGCCTTGTAATGCTTCTTGGCTCATGACTTGCTGGTACAGCTGAGTATCACCGGCATTACCCGTCTGAATCGTTGGTACAGGATTCACATCAAATGCGCCAGCCAAGCCCTGAAGGAATCCGGCCATCATCGATTTGGCCACCAGCTGGCCTTGTTTCGACACTAATCGGCCACGAATACCGGCTTTGCCGTCTTCACCCACGGCATAAGAATCCAGTCGCGTTTCAATGACGCCACCATCTTCTCTCACACATGAAATGGTCTCGCCTCGCAAATAAGCACGCTCAGAGCTCAAATCACCGTAACCTGCGGCGATCAAGAAACACTCTTTGATATCCGCTCTAAATCGGTTGGGTAAAATGGCTTCCTTTTGAATCTTCAGCAATGCAGGAAAAGGCTCGCGTCTTGCGGACTCGTGAGTAGGTGCATCCAAACCGGTGATCAAAGTACCTGAGATGATGCTGCCCGCCGGTAGATACAAAGGCGGCGCTTCTTGCACAACAACATCTGGTTCAGCAACCACTTCAGGCTCAATCATACGAATCGTGATTGGCGGCAATGGAACATCTCGTGCTCGTGTACCTTGGCCATTGGCTGGCTGCTGATAGAGCGGATCAGGCAGCGGCGCATTGGCAAAATAGTCGTCTGGGTTAGACGGCAGAGGCTTTTCGTCTTTGGGTAATTCCATGGCAGATAAAGGCACTTCAAAACGGCTATTTGTGCCTTCAACTGCTGCATCACCTCCTGCGCGAACATCATCAAGTTCCGCTCTAAGGCGGGCCAGCTCCGCATTGACCTCACTTGGTATAGAAGGCGAACCTGGGCTTAGCCGTCCTGAATCGACGTCACGACGCAAGCGCTCAACTTCACGACGTAACTGTTCATTGCGTTCACTGAGTAGTTTTACGTTCGCAGCCAAACTATCGACCCCAACATCACGAGTATTGGTATCCGTAAGAATGTGCCGGATCGTTTCCTGCCGGTTCCGACTGCTTGAGCCATCGTCAGGATTAGGTGAAAACACCATCACCATAAGGATGAGACCACCAGCAATACCAGCAACCGATAGAGCCCGCTTCATGTTCGGGCTCATTTGTTCCCATTGTGCTTTCATCGTTACTTACCTCCCACAAGAAGCGAAGGTCGCTGACTTTCCACTGGTTCTTCACGATGATTGCGAACAACCACATACAACTCAGTCTTTTCACCCGGCAACAAGATATTGCGAGGCCAGTAGGCGCTTGCCACTATATCTGGTGCATGACAGGCTATTTCACTGGCTTCTATCGGCTCATCGGCAAAGCTTTCAACCAGTCCTACATAGGCTGTGAAGTAATGTCCCGTCACAATTTGCCCCTGCTTAAAACCAAACTTTATGCCCGGCTGAAAACATTTCGGGCTTGTATCACCCAGAGAGGCCAAACGGATGTCATAGCCTTGTGGTAACTCATTTAGTGCAAGGCGTCTGAGTAAATCACGTAAGCTATCGACGTATGGCTGAGCCGTTTCCCAAGTGGCGGCTTTTCGGTTCACGACGCCCTTAATAGGCCACTGCTGGCCATCAATAGCTAAGGTGATTTCACGCGGTGGAATACGACGAGGTACTAAGGTGACTGATAATGCGGGCGCTTCCTGACTAGGCGGAGTGATGTAAAGTGAAACCGGTGATTCTTTGTCCGTGGCCACATATACAACATTCCCCTTGATTTGCGTCTGAGCATCACTGGTTGTTCTCACCTGAGGCGATTCAAACGGCGTCACAATCCGGTTCAGATGCCCAAGTGCTACAGGGATCAGTTCATTAACCCCCGGTGTCATCAGTAGTGTTGTTGGTGCATCCGTTGAACCCGTATTGCTTAGAACCGGTGGATTTGCAGTAGCAGACTGCATCATCACACTGGCTGGCACAATTGGCAATTCCACGTCTGCATACGACGCTTGAGATAACAGGACGCCACTTAAGCTCATTGCGATTAAGCTTGGTGTCAACCATCGACTAATTTTGGTTCGCATCATTCACCCTCCGGTTATGCTCTTGGGTCAACTTTTCACGAACTCGCTTCGTTCTAGCTTGCCCCTCATACGTATCCATCCAGTTAAGTTTTGGACGGTATTGCTCAATATCGATGTCAAACTCATAGGTGCGAGTTTGGCGCTGTTCATCTCCAGATGGTCCAGAAACCAAGGAATAACCGGTCACAAAGACATGGCCGGTTTCATACTCATACTCCACTTGTCTTGGTTGGAATTTGAGCGTGACCCGGTCTTCGCGGATTTGTCTTGCCTGAATCTCCAGTGCATCGACCACTTGCTGGTACACTGCTGGAGAAAGTAGCGGCTCAATGGCAACCCGGATGAAAGACACATTACCCGGCGTCACGTTGCCCATAAGCTCAGCCAGGTAGAGTCCCCAGGATTCAAGGTAAGGTTGAGTGGCTTGGTTTCGTGACACTTCAGCCGTTTCAGACAAGGTTGGTGGTTGAATGGCCACTACGGTATTGCGAGAAAATGCCGCAACCGCAAGCAGCAAGTTAGATAGCACCAGCACTGCAATCAGAAACCGTTGCCATCGGTTCTCTAATTGCGTGCCTTGCCATGATTTTAAAAACACGTCGAACTTCACGGCAGATAGCTCCTGATAAATGGGTTAGGGATCGTCTTGGCTTTGGTTGGCAACAGTCCAGCCCAGTAGATGGCGTGAAGAATAAAACCATCTGGGCGACCATCACGAAAACGCCGATAGAGCTTGGTTGTCACCAACCCCAACAGGCATAAAACCAAGGCATTACCGGTAAAAATGCCGATCACTAGCCCCAACAGAATGGGAGCCATCTCATCGGCACTCCAAAGCAGGAAGTGCGGCGGGTCATCGATATAGGATGGAATACTCACAGGTTCCATAGTCACTCCTCGTTGTTTGAATTGAGAAGTGAAGAATGCCCCGAAATAACTCAGGGCTGTGGTCAGGTAGATATCGAATTCTTGAAGGTTTTGAACTACCGAGCGCTAGTTCATCTGTTTTAGGGAGGTGGTTGTCTTAGAAATTGATATTTCTGACATTTGACTTATTGATTTGCTTAGTCAAATCGTAACTGGTTAACTGAGCAACTATCTGCTCTGAAACACCTAAATCGTTTGCAATATCAAAAATCGAAATACCCAAATGCTCGTTGAGCTGATCTATTGCAGCTGATAAAAGCTCTGGCTGTTCCATTGGTATTTGATCATCTAAGTCTTCTGTTTTCGATTGACCCGATTTATTCAAATAAACATTGGCGGTTCTGTACTGTTGCGACGAAATTAACCCAAGATAATTAGCTCGATAAATTATTGCTCTCGCACTAACACGCCATCTAAGTTTCAATGCAAAGATTTTCTCCCACCTGATTCGAACAGGTCCCACACATTGAGGAAACTCTTTCAGAAAAGCCTTACGTGGAAAAAGAAACGCACTTGCAAAAGCATCAGCTTCTCTTTCTGTTTTAGCACACCCAGTTTCTACACCTTGATGCAAAACCAAATGGCCACATTCATGCGCCAAATCAAAGCGCATTCTACAGCAGCTTTCCTTCGCATTATTTCTTACTATGATGGGTCTTTTTCGATTCATTGATAACGCATCAACTTTATCTGAAACACCATCAAAGCAAGTGATTACAGCGCCATTATTCTCCAGTACTCTTACCATGTTTGTAACTGGTGCATCCAAACCCAGACCCCAGTTAATACGACATTGCTCCGCTGCTCTTTCGATAGCCTCCGCACTCAGATCTGATTCTTCAAAATCAATAAAATTGGCAACAGGCAACTCAAGATGATCTTCAATAATCTCAACTAATAGTTCAAAAATGGTGCCGAGAGCCAAAACTCGATTTGCAAGTCCAACTGGTGTTGTTTTGCGCTTGCGAAAGTGGCATTGCTCATACTTAACATCATTTTGTGGTTTCTTAAAAAAGAAATCACTTTTCACTTTTAATACTTCAGCCAATGCCAAAAGCAGGTCTTCAGCAGGTGGTTTAACACCTGCTTCAAGCTGATGTATAAACTGACGACTGACCGCAACTAACTCACCAAGTTCTTGTTGAGTAATTCCGGCCATCAATCTCGCCAGTCTTAGTTTTTCACCAAAAAATTCGTTATTCATGATTTACTGCATTTTTCGACTTTTTCTTAATTTTGATTTTAGAAACAGCCGATTCAAGTTCAACACCATGAGAAACATTCTCATCAGTATCTGTTATTAACGTAACCTTAGAATTCATTGGCACTTCCCAGTTGACTACAATTTCACCAACATCGCTATAACCAACGAAAAAGGCGCGATCTACACATTTAGTTTGATCAGTGCTCAGAACAAAAAACCAAATGATCTCTGACGGACTATCTTGTGTTGAAAATAACTCCATTTGCATCATAGCTTCGTGGGAACGTATCAGTTTCCCTGATGGGAGTTTGTCAGGCTGACCTTTCCAGAAACGAACTGGAACGTCAGCGATACTAAACGTAAACCTCCCTTTCGGGGTCAGTATCTTTAGCCAATCAACTTCAAGTGACTTCCTTACTAAATGTGTACAACAACACTCGTAGGACCTTATGCCCAATGATTTATTGGTGTCACCCAAATCTCTGTTGTGTAAATCTACAACATCTGCTCGAACATCTGCTAAAAGTTGAGCAACTTCAATCAGCTGACTTTCTTTAAAATTAGGGTTTAGTGTCATCGGTGTGTTCAAATTTGTTACCTCAGGTAGTAAAGCAATAGGATTAGATACCATGGACAATAATATGCTAATTTTAAAATTTGTCAACCTACCTACAGCTTGTTAACCCGAGACTAAAATGTAAACTAAATCTTCTTCTGCAAGTGACTTAACGCCAACCCCGCCATCAATGCCAAACCGATGATCAGCGACGGTAACACCACAGGAGGAATGGCCAGCGGGGCGAACAATCCCATAAACAGCAAAATGACACCTGAGCCCAGGATAATCATGCTGTAGCGGTGAATGATAGGGCTCGAAAAATCAAAGGTTGTCTTCTTAATCTTCCAGGTCATCAAGCCGTCCCACAGCGCCGGTAACATGAGAATAAGCGCAAAGGGCAACCAGACCATCAGCAAAGCAAATCGAGTGAACACTTGGTACAACACATCAAAAAATGCCTGAATACGGTCTTCTACCCACACAAACCAAAAGCCTCCCATGTTCTCCATCCCTTTAGAGCGCAGTCGTTGCTCTTCAGTGGGGATTAGAAAATCACGCACAGATTGCTCCATCTGTGTATCCACAATCCATGACTGATACCAGCCATGGCTAGTTTGACCAATCCAATAGCTTGTTTGTGCGCCCAATTGGTTTTGAATCATCTGCTTCTCTTTATTAATAACCCGGCCAGTCCAATCACCGGGCACTAACACGCCAATGGCAATAATCTCCAGCATCAGTGCCAGACACAGCAGCCAAACCGACTTATGCTTGCTCATGCCAAACATCCTCTTCTACTCGCGCCAGCATGGCTGCAACGGTTGGCGTCAGAATCCGGGCTTTAATCACTTGTTGAAGCCGCTTTGTCGTCGTATGGCCACTGACATAACGCACATCGATGCGTCCTTCAGCCAGATACCCCATTCGATTTGGACGATTACGAATCCAGGAGTAGAAATACACACCATCCACGGCGGCCCACTCGAAATGGTCAGGATCACGCAGGCGAATCCCCGTTAAAGCACTGGCGGCAGTCCAGGTCAGTGCCTCAATGAAATGCCACAGGCGTACACTGTCATCATCACAACTGACTTCTTCATAACTGCCCAAGCCATTACACAGACACAAATCAAAGATGGAATGGCCATCTAACGTGAACGCATCCGTTAAGTAGTCCGCCAAGCAATACACCGAGGCCAAAGCATGAGGCCAGTCGGTTTCAAGCAGTCTTAAGGTTTCCTTGAACTGGGGGTTATGTTGCTGCCACTGAGCGAGCATTTCTTTACTGGTAAGTGTTGTCATTTTCAGACAGACAGAATGATGCATACAGACTCCTTATGCTGCCTGTGTAGAGCTGGTTAAAATAGGAATGCGGCCTTTGATCACGCGGCCACCTGAAAGCTTGGCGATGTACTCCAGGTTGGGAAGCTGGCCTAATAACTGCGGTGGAAACATATCGCCTTCTTCCTCCATCAAGCGTTCGCCATGATTGCCGGTAAACAACGCGGGGCTGTCCGAGTTGGACGACATACCTTGAGTTTGCATGATGTACTGCAACCGAGTCTTAGGCAGATTGTCGGTAATGTACTGCTGTGTTTCGGCGTCCATCACCCGAAGGGCTATCAAGTTGTTGATGTTACCTAACACCTGGCGAGCCTTAGCTTCACTGCCTGTTCGAGCTGCAAAGTCAGCAAAGGTCTGAGTAGCAATCACACAACGCATTTTTGCGCCACGGCCTTTGTTGAGCAGTTGAATGAAGGGATCGTTGACGACTTCAGCAGCCTCATCGATGAAGATATTTACGGGACGATTTTCAACACCATAGTTATAGCGGTCACCGGCCACGGCGGTGAGATCGGATAAAAGCAACGAACCAATGGCGCTGCCAACCATGGCGTCGGTCAATGAATCCAAGCCGATATACGCCACTTGGGCATTGTTGATAATACGGCCAGAATCCGTAATTAACCGGCTGTCATCCACATCGTTTGCAATCGGTGATAGCAATGGACCTAGTTCACTTGAGGTGAGCATATTGAGCACCGGCATCAATGAGGCCACCATCTTTGAATAGTGGGTTCTGTCATGCTCAAACATACTCAAAAGGCCCTCCAAATCAGTATTGGCGGCAACGGGCTGAATGCGTTCGTAGTAGAAAAGCAGCATCGCCATGGCTTGTTTAGCCAAGGTATTGGCCTTTTCGGTAAAGCGCTTGATCTCCACACTAAAATTGGGATACACCTGCTCCCCCCAGGCTGTGACGGCTTTTACTACCAAGCCTTCTGGGCCACCTTCCAAAAAACGCCTCAGTGTTTTCAGATCAGGACGTTGTGACGTAAGCAACAAACCTTGCACTATGTTATTCAGTGCCATTTGGCCAAAGGCTTTAAATGGATCAGCACCGGTTTCAGAGGGGATTAATGCCGCAATTCGGCTGGCAATTTCAGTACCCCGGTTAAAGTTTCTCAGGGGATTAAGACGTACTGAATGCTCTGGAAAACCCGGATGAAAATACACAAAGCGCTCAGGACTACCGGCGGCAATACAGGCTCGCTGTGCATTATCCTTAAGTTCCTTGTCTCCCTTAGGGTCAATAATAATCACGGCTTCATTACGCAAAATGGCCTGAGTGATCATCGCATCAAAGCATCGGGTTTTCCCGGCACCGGTCGTGCCGACAATTAAGGTGTGCCCCTCAGTGTGACCAACTGGCTGGTACACATCTTCTTCTTTGGGCTCAACACCATGAATCCAGGTCGAACCCATTTGTTTGCCGTGACCTTGGTTAAGCAAGGTTTGCTTATCCCGCTTTAATATTTCATAAGCGCGTTGAGCATGACGTTGGTCCCACTCAAAGCCATAACCTAACCACAATTCATCAGGATGTTTTGCCATCACCTTTTGTAAATGCGAAAGCTCCATAAAAGCCAAAGGTTTGCCTTTTAGCCCCTTCTGCAACTTATAAAGACGGTAAGCCTCAGGCAGGCGATACAACGCCATGCCCGAGGAAATCCCTGTCATCCACCAAAATGGCTCAGGTGGTAACTCAGTGAGTATTTCTGCTGCAATTGCCCCAGTTGCCCCAACTAGCCAACCTGCTGCTGCCATGGTTTCATAGTTCGTGCGCCAGGGCATCTCGTATGCGTTTTCTTTCATTCATGCTCCGCAAAATAACCGTTTGCAATCCGCTTAATTTCAAATGGATTAACGCTTAGCGTGAGCGGTAAACAGAACCGTTTCCCCCTCATCAAACTGGCATTGGTCACTGGCCGAGATCCCCCGAAGCAGCTGCCCGGCTGGAATGCCATGTGCATTGGCGACTTGGCGTAAGGTTTGAATCGTGACGCGAATACCATCGGCACTATGATCCACGTCTGGGTAATCGCCATCGGTCAGTAAGATGGGCAAATCTTTCACAAAACTAACCATCTGTTGCCGCTGCGCGTGTTTGGGGTCTGTACTTGAGTTCGCATTGGGCGCAATCGGCTTTTGCTTACGCTCCGCTCTTGTGGCGGGCTCTTTTGCTTGGGCATTGGCTGTCTCAGTTCGACTCGGACGCTGTGAAGCCTCTTCGTTCTGAATTGGTTCCACTGACTCTGCGTCTTGTTTGGAAAGGTCAATCAGTGCAATTAGCCCTTTAGAAATCGATACTTTCAGCAGTAACCCTTGCTCCTGAACGCCATCATTCGTAGTCACAGTTCTGGCCTTACGTGTCGGGTTTGCGGGATCTAGTTCAAGCCAATCTAATCGACTTAGTTCAGCAAGCAGTTTTCGGGGGGCACACCAAGGTCTTACGGCATCGGGATAGTGGATCAGTATCTGTTCACCAACCATAACCAACACACTGCTGGCCTCTGGGAGCCACGCCAAAGATTCAGGGAGATTCAATGCCTCTGCATCGTGCTGATTTACGTTATTTGAGATAGCGCCATCATATGAGTTGTTAGGCTTTTCACATCCATCACCTGGAGCATTTTCATTTGCCTGGGGGTTATTAACATCACTAGCAAGACGAAGTTCATCATCTTGTTCGGACGAGTTTGTCGATGGCGACTCAGACGAATTGCCGTGTTCGATTGATGATGACGCTTCAGGCAAATCTGGATGTTCACTGGAACGACGCTGAGGTTCTACTTGTGTTTGCTGTGTTGCTTCCCACTCAGATTTGCTAAACAGTCTCACGCTACTTGGTACATTCGAGCTGAACAATAAATCGGCCTCAGATATATGCAGCATGGGTAGCCAGATTGGCTTGTCGTCTTTGATCAGCACTTCAGGGGCAAGGCTTTCGTATCGCTCATTTGAGGCGGATTTAGTGGCCAATCCTCGCTCAATAAGGATGTCCGCAAGGGTATCGGGATCTCTTGGGATGCCCGGTATCTTGTCTTTGGCCAACAGCTCAATGATGTCCTTAGCCGCGCTTTTCCAAGCCAGGTAAAGATTGGTTGATTGATTCGATTTTCGTAACCAGACTCTGGCGTCTCGCTGATTGACCAGCCACTGGGAACTGGCAAGTAATCGCCTCATGGCATCAAGTAGATAGCGTTCGACTGGGACACCAAGGGCATTGTCGTCAACGGAAATTCGTTGAGCTTTCAGGTCTCGCTGGACACTGGTTTGGTCAGCTTCAATAACCAATTTAGACAGGACATGCTCGGGATCGGTATTGCCAATTGCCTCCAGCATGGCTTGCAAAATTTCAGGACCCGGCTGGGTTAACCAGGCGAGCAACTCAGGTGTCATCACCCGGTTTAACACTAGAATTGAAAATTGCTCGTGCCGCTTGCACCGTCCGTCGCGCCAGCGAATGAAATAGCGTTCAATGCTGTTATTTGTGGTCCACTGGGATAAGGTTTCTAAAAAAGGGTTCCACTGATAGCGTCCATCTTCGTCTGTGATGGACAAGTCTGAAACTGGCTTACCAATATCATGGAACAAACCGCCAAGAGCCGCTGCAACACGCCACCTTGGCTCTAGCTCTTTTTTCTCAACCGGTGTGCCACTGGCAACAAAGATGATCCCTTCAGCAGCTTGTGCCGCCCAGAAAGCAACTTCCAACGAATGACGTAATAAACCACCAGCACCACTGTGATGATGATGCTCAGAAGCTGGCAACAAGTGAACATAGGACGCCAGATGATCAATGCAGGGCTGAATCAGCCTTTGAAAGTCACGCAGGTTAAAGCCAAGTACCTGGCGCAGTTTGGCAATTAGCTCGTCTTGTGTGGACTGCAAATCCTCGGGGGACGCAGCTGGCAACCCCTTCAGGAATGGCGGGTAGCGTGGAATTTCCGCATCGAGTTGAGATGACAGCTCTGGTAGTGCTTTGGTTTGAAAAAATAGGTTTTTGAACATAGTGAACCTCCGACACGATAGTGTGAAGGTTCAACTCTGAGCTTGATGGCTAGATAGATTGATAATTCATGTAGAAGAATAACATACGAGCTAATTTCACGGTTTCAAAAGGGTGCGGAGCCTGATTCTTAGTGATTAATACCAAGATAGTGCTTTACACGAATCCATATTTCTCACGACGCTGATTGAATGCACTTTTCCCGCCCTCTAATATATCTGCGGCTAAAGCCTGAACATTGGGAACATCGATCGCACCTTGTTGTTCTGGAAGAATTAGCCCTTTATTATCTTCTACGCTCAAAACGCCAATCCATTCAGCATCACCGAAAACCGGAATATTGGCATTATGTGTTGCAAATAGAAACTGACGACTCAGTTTAGCCCTACGTAGTTCTGCGACTATCCTCTCAGCTATAAATGCGTTATCCAAATTATCTTCAGGTTGATCAAGGATTAATGGGTCTTGATTATCCAACAGCAATAAGTGCAAAACAGCAGTACACTGCTGTCCCGTCGATAATTCATCAATTGACCTAAATACAGCTTCTCGTTCTCCATGAGTCACATTTAACTCAATCGCCATGGTATCCGGTAACTGCAATTCTTCCATTTCCATTATTTTTACTTCTGGAAGACGAATTAAAGCTGAAACAACAGTTCCTGATATGCCAAACTTTCGTCCTAGCTCCGACTCTCCTTGACGGATAGTCGAGGCTAAACTGCTTGGAGAGAAGTTACCTTCTAATACCCAGGCGAGACGTTTAGGCCCAACCCCCTCTAAATTGCACTCAGTCAGAAAATTCACAAGTTCTTGGCGGCCACCTTCTGGCTGTAGTGTAAGCCGTACCTTCTGCTCCAGTTTTCTTGTTAACCTTTTAACAGATTTAGTAATACTACTCGCACGCGCACTTGTGTGTTGTTCTAACTCCAGAAGCAGCTTCTTTCGCGAGTTGTACAATTCGTCAATTTGTGTCTGGCGATCTTGCAAGGTGGTTTGTTTAGGGCGTATCTGCTCAATTTGTTTTAACAGAGTCTGATATTCAGCACCAATTTGTCGGCCAGTTTTACCCTGGCTTGCAGGTATATCCTTAAAAGCCAACTCAAGTTTTTGCTCTTCAAGTTGCTGCTTTTCTGATAAAGATTGCTTGACCGGTAACAACTGTTGATTTGCATTTAAAGTTAGCTGTTCTAACTGTACTAATGTCTGTTGAACGCCCGTTTTCAGGGCATTCAAAACTTCACGCTGCTGCTTCAAGAGCTCAGCATGAGGTAAGCCATCAAAATTGGTATCACTTAAATACAAAGTATCTGGCAAACTGTTTTTGAGCGCATCGATAGCCAGCTGGACGCTTGCAACATCCTTACCAATCTGATCATTCAACTGTTTTTCTTTTTCAAGTTTAGGAATAAGCTCCAGCTTTTCATCTATACCTAATGCTTGATACTGTTTTGCCTGATCCAATAACTTAGGTAAGCGCTCGACCTCTGCTTCAATGTCATCTTTCTGACCTAGGACTCGCTCGATGGATTCTCGATTATCTTTTAACTTTGCTAAAACGTCAGCGATATCTGCATCAAACTTTTCATGTTCGCCCTCAAGAAAACGTTCGATGAGCTGATTACGACTTTGTTCATCTCGTGTCATTTCATAGATTTCGTTTTGCCCGTAAAGCTCTATACCAGGCAAAAGATCCGTCGGAAGATAGGGGGATATATTTCCTTGGGAGTCAACCACTACCGGATCACTACCGTGTTTTCGGCTTACTTTGAATCTGCGACCGTGCATAACTGATGAACGCAACGTAATTTCAACTAAACCTCGTTCTTTCCCAAGGTTAGTATCAATGACACTTTTGTGCTGTTTGATTGCGTTAGGTGTTTTAGGTTCTAATCCGAAAGCATAGCGAATACATTCCAACAAGGTTGACTTACCAGTTCCACGACCACCAATCACAGCATTGAGATGGTCCGATAGTTCAATATCGACGCTATCCAGATAGCCACCAACAAATCGAATACGCTCAATTGCCGAAGCATAGCTTTCTGGCTTATCTGAGTTCAAACGAACCCTCGAACCTGCATCTAAAAAGGCTTGCTTAAAGGAAGCAAAGCAAGGGTTGGTCATTTTAATCAAACAAGAAGCACCCGATGCTTTGATATCCTCTGGTTTTGCAACGTCTGAGGAGTTAATAGCAGCCATTTCGCGCTCGCGCTTATAGTTAGGATCTTTGTTGAGGAAGACCTTACGGTAGAAATCATTCTCTATTCCTTTAAGATCTTCAATCGACTTGTCGCCTGGTATCTGAGCTGCCATCAACCCTTCATGTTTCCATACATGGTTCATCTTTCGACTGAGCACACCATCATCATTTATGCAGTGTGCTGCAAAGATAAATCCACCTATCTCATTCACTTTATCAATCAGCTGAATTGCTGTGAGGTTGGTCGGCAAAATACCATCCTCTGGATCAAGTAAATCTAGACGCCCCAAAATCCGTTCAAGTTCTTGCGAAGTTCTGTTTTCATCAAACAGACAAACAAAGTGAATTTTCTCACTTGACGCAATTTCAAAGCCGGGGAAAACAACAATCCCATTCTCAACAAAAAGATTGCGGATTTTATCAACACCATCTACTGAACCATGATCAGCTAATCCAATGACCTCTATGCCCGCTTCCAGTGATGCCGCAAGCAGATTTTGGTTATATTCATCTTCCGTGATGGTCTGCTGTTGCCCACGATATTTTATGTATCCTGCCGGATTTACCTGCAATGCACATTTAAAGAAACGAGCTTTGGTAAACATACCTGTAATTACTCCATAAAATGGCGCGTCAAAGGACACCTAATCAATTAACCCCAAGCGCCTTAAACACAGCATCGACGGGGTCTGCATAAAAGCTGATCTGGAATTTTGAGAACAACTCAGCAGGAACCGTTGGAATATCTGAGGCTGAGGCCATTGGGAGCAAAATACGCTTTGCGCCACTGTCCATAGCTAACTGAAGACTGCCTGCAAGATCTTGAACAGGGTTGACGACACCACCTAAAGTCATCTCACCCAAAACAACCATCTGCTCTTGAATCGGTCGGTTCATCAGAATTGAACAGAACGCAATTAATGCAGCGAGCGATGACTTTGTACTTGGCCCCGTATTGTGGAGCTCAACAACATGGAGGTGATACTCATGATCAGAAAACTTCGCCGACGCACTGATTCTATTCAGGTTACCTTTGAAATAATCAAACCCAACACGCACAGCTTCTTTCGCTGCGGTATTCGAACCAAGCCCAGACACTGAGTGTTTACCAGAACCAGCCATCATCTGGGTTTCATAGCGATATAACCCAAGCTGCCCAGTGCTTCCCTGAGTAACCAAGTGCACAACACCAGCGCGAGGTAAGCCCTCAGGAATTAGCTTGCTGCCACCTTGTTCCGGTACATTGACGAAGAATTCTTCTAATGACTCGTTATCGATGTAGCTAAAGTGCACATCAAAAAATTCCATTCCGCCAAGCTTTTTCAATTGCTCTTTGACTCTACGTCTAGTTTCCAGCGCATAGGTCAGGCAGGCTCTTACATCATCTTTTGTGTACTGTGCGTCGGGGTGTAATAGCTTTAACAAGCCCGAAACAGTTCTCCGCACAGCAATCACATCACGCTGATTAAGGTTATTACCGAGTTTGAAAAACTTATCGATAGCATCCGCAAAACTTCTTTTGCGCATTTCACGCATGTATTCAGCAAGATAGTCTGTGATTAATCCGTAACTATTGGTGAAAAACTCAGGACGCATCTTCGGTATTTCCCATCCAGGAATATAGGAATGGAAACGGTCAAAAAAAGCAGTGTCAATCATGGCATCAGGAAAAGGTGCCAACAGATGACTGGTCTTCACCAGTGTCTCAACGCTTTGATTGATGTTACCGACGAATACCATGGAAGCCTTCGCTTCGATTGAATCACGACCACGGGCAAAAGACCCTGACGCCATATAATCTTTCATTATTTGGACGCCGTCTTTGTCTTTAAAGTTAATACCTGCTACTTCATCAAATGCGACAACATCCCACATTCCGACCAACCCAACTTGGCGCGAGCTCATGTTATAGAACAAGTTCGCCACAGTTGTTTGTCCGCCCGAGACAAGCAATGAGTTTGGTGAGCACTCCTTGTAGACATGGCTTTTACCTGTCCCTCTTGGTCCGAGCTCACACACGTTGTAGTTGTTTTCAACGAATGGGATCATGCGAGTGATAAGATGCCATTTCACCCGATGCTCTAAGTTGGTTGGCTCCATACCCACGGAACGAAGCAACACATCCATCCACTGATCGGTACTAAAATGTCTTCTGGTTGAAAACACCTCATCCATGTTCATGGACGGCATTTGTATCGGTTTTAAACTCATAATGGAGAAAGGTGATGTCTTCTGACCTTCCTCAAAGAAATACTGGACGGTAATAATGCACCAGATACCGCCAGTTAATAATTTTTCGTTGTCTTGTACAATTTTGGTCGGTACAAGGGCATCCTTGATCCCCAGGTTCGACAACGCAGCTTCATAGACGTCTTTTTTCTGATTGAGCTTAACGCTTACTTTGTCGATGATTTTAAACGTGCCGCGTTCACGAATCAGTGACTTCACTTTCTCCGCTTCATCTGGTCGAACATAGTTCTCAGCCAAGATTTTTTTCACATTATCAAGGCCTTGCATTACGACTTCGTCGTCATCGGACGCACAATACATGCCTAGTAAATACTCAAGCACATAGACAGGGACGTTAGCGCCTTCTTTCAATTGCTTTGTCAGATCTTTTCGAACGACACGGCCTTTAAAATATTGATTGAGCAATGCGTCTAAGTCGGCGCTTTGCATCTGATTTTTTTCGTCTTTATGATCTTGTGAAAAATCAGTTGTCATGTCTCACCCCAGCGCCTTAGAAAAAATCATCTTGGAATGCCAAATCAATGGTTACCGCGTATTGGCTATAGCGCGTTCTCATTTCCGCATTCTCAAGAACTAATGTGTATTGAGCGTTCCTGTCGAACTGAGAGCCAATAAGCTTTAACCTAGCTTCGCGAGTACGCTCATCCATAACTTTACTCACGCTATCAAAGTTAATCGTTTCACGACTGGATACTTCATTACCTTGTGCATCGACGATATAGACATCCAACAACCGTGCGACAAAACGCTCGCCTACAGGGTCTGTCTGAATAAATCTGACCTTGTCGATATTGTTTACTAATTTGATGGGCTGAGTGGCTGCTACAACACCTACCGGTTGTTTCTCATGTTTTGCTGCTTGTTCTTTTTGCAGCTCGCGCACATGCAGTACCGGTACGCAGACTTCCTGTAGCATCGCTCCGCCGTGCACAAACTTGGCACCACCAACGAAGTGGAAGCGTTGAGCCGCTTTTGGAAGCAGGAACTCGGTATCACTAGAGCCATGAGCGGTATCGTTAATTGAGCCTTTCCAACAGGCTTCATCTGAAGGCAAGTTATTACCAACGATATAACGTTTCTTGGCTTCTATCGCGCCAGCAGGTTTGGTTTTCAACGAGGTTTTATCAGCCGCTACAAGTGCTTTTTGTTGGAAGAGGAAGCCATGGTCAGCGGTGATCACAACTCGGCTGCCGTTTAGACGGTTGATGACCCTGCCAACAAGGTCTTTTAGCTCTTCAATGGCACTACGACAGGCTTCAAACGTTTTCTCTTCAGTTGCTGCCTTATCACCAATCGCATCAATGGTATCGTGATAGATATAAACTACTTCTACGTCTCGAACCTTGTCACGCCCCTCCTGATTACTCCAGCTCATCAGTTCCTTAGAACTCACTGCCATACCACCTACTTTTTGTAGGATGGCGTTGCGGTTGTCTAGACCCTGTGAAGAAATACCATCCACATAAACAGCCGTGCCTTGCTCTGGCTGGTAACTGAGCGCCTTATGAGGCAATAATGCTGCCATCCCAAGTTGGGTATAACTCGGCAAAACGCCCAACTGCGTAGACACCTCAGCCTTAAATCGCTTCTCGTTGTTAATGATAGCGCCAAGCTCATTCGCAATTTCAAAACGCAGGGCATCAGAGATGATCACAAACACTCGTTTTGTCTGTTTCAGACTCAGTCGTGTGCGAACTTCTTTTTCATAAAAGTCATACTGGTGCGGTACGCCAGAAATCTGCCACTTTTCAAGTAATTTTTGATTGGCCAAGTGACGATCCCATGCAAGGCCAAGCTCATATAAGTACCAGTTGGTATAAATGCTTTCGACTTCGTCGTCGAGCTGACGCAGTATATCTGCACCTTTACTCAATACAGAGTGCACATGCTCATTGAACAAACGGTAAGCCTGGTCAAAACGATAAATGTCTGTGGTATAGGCGTCGTACATTGCTTTCGCGTTATCAAAGTGGAACCCGTCCACATAGCGATTTCGCAAGTGCATTAACTCTTCAGCGTTGCGGATAGCTTCATAAATTGCGAAGTATTCTTTACGTGACAATGTCCAGTGGCTAGCAAGACGTCTTGATAAGACCGTATCAAACTGAACCCGGTCTAGCGCTTTACTGCTATCGAGCAAATCACGAACTAAACCACGGATTATGGCCTGTTCCACAGCTTCGAACGTTTCGCATTCGATAAGCTCAACCGGATGGTACTGGCCTGCACGAGTCGAAATTTCCAACTGTTGGCTAAGCACCTTAGAGATGCTTTCGTAGTAAGCGGCGAAAGAGCGGCTGTCGCGCCAGCTCACCATAAACGCCAAGGCTGTCGCTCGGCCTGATGCGCTTTTTAGAACATTGTTAAGCAACCAATCGCGTTCAACACCTTCAATTTGGCTCCAGAATTCAGTACAGAATAATTTCAACACGAAGTCTGAGAAGGTTGGCTCTTCGACTGTATAGCCAAAACTCTCACTCAGATATGCCCAGAGTGAGGTCTCAAGTTCAAACTTACTTAGTTGGCTCCATAAAGGTTGACCAAGGCTTTCATCTTCGATATAAGCCGCATATTCGCGTAGTAACCCAAGCAAAATGTCCGACAAAGACGCAGAATCAGCTTTTACAACCACTGCCATCATCTTCCTGTCTAACGACAGTTCGTCTTCGTTCTCAGTCACCCACTTCTTTAAACCGGCTATGCGCTGTTTATTAGCAAAAAAGCTTTGGCGCTTACGAATGTGCGTGCGAAGCGCCATTTTCGGGATACCTAATTCATTAAGCAGCATTGAGCTGTGATCAGCAAAAAACTGCTCGCTATACAAACGCACGTCTAGCAACCAATCACGATCAGGCTCTGGCTCAGCGCTTGGAAAATAGATAAGGAATTTAGCTTCACGCTCATCTACTTCAATGCGTTTTTTCACTGCCAATACAGACTCATTGCCCATATTGAGGATGGTCAAATCATTTGGCAGTACCCTAGCAGTTATATCTGCCGCTTTATCACCTGATTCTTTTGTAAGCGATAAAGAATTAGCTAAATGCTCAAGCTCTTCAGTAAAGCTTTGCTCTGGGTCGTACCAAAACACAATGCGGCTTTGTTCGAGCTTGGCAGCGACACCTTGTGCCAGTTCGCTAATCTGCATTAGTTAACCTCCGGGGCCGAACCGGTAATGGCCTTAACATCAGCCAACAGATCACCAAACTTGCCGTAATTCACTTTCACGCCATCATCCAGATCCAGTGAAATACGCATATCGGCGTAGTGTTTTAGCTTGTCATCAAACTCGCGTAGTTCGACCTGTTTCTTGATTAAGGCATCCAACTCTTTCTTGAAGCGGTTCGCTTCACTGGTCGAGTCTGCCGTTTCAATCTGCTTCTCAAGTTGCTCTGCATAAGCATCGTATTTGCCGAGTAACGGGGTGACATACTCGGTACGCATACGCGAAAGCGTGCCCTCGTTGTACCTATGTAAGTAAACCAAACACTCGAAAGCCTTCTGCTTACCAGAACTAAACAGCCAATAAATAGGGCGTTTTTTGTAAGTCTTCAGGTGATCTTTATAGAACTGAGTCGATAAATAACGGCGAATCGTCTCCAGCGCTGATTCAGATTTCTTCGGTTTAATGGCATTTAGGCATAGTGATTCGGCAACGAAATCCAAGTTTTCTTGCAGATGATCATCACCCCAAACGACTTGAACAAACTCACGGAAACGATTGGTTGCGTCGTCCTTGAACCAGTATTGGTCAGTAATTGGGACAATTCCATCTTCATCAACAGCTATTGCACCGTAGTCCTCAGGTGATATTTTGACATATGTAACAGAAGAGGCTGATATTATTCCTTTTTTGACCAATGAATAGCGCCCCATAACGCATCCAATGTAATAACTAACCAAGTCTGCAAATGTATTTGAACGAAATTTCTCAGCATTCAAAATCGAATCTGAACTAAATAGCGTAATATCTTGAAAATCTCGGGTTCTATTTGTGACTTTTCCTTCAACAATATTTTCATAGAGTCGGTCGTTTTCCTTCTCTAACGAAAGCATACTTTCCGTTGTTTGTTTACTCTTCTCGAACCACTTGCGATAGTTAGCTTCCAATAGCTCATCCCGATAGGTTATCAATGGACTTGCTTCAAAATCCCATGAAACCTCTAAACTGTCCCAATCAGCTTTGGCTATATTTATTGCTTGTTGAGTAATTGAAGCAGCCTCCGGCATAAGAATTGCCGGAAGCGATTTAATTACACCAGTAGTAAGGTTTATAGTGTCCCCTTGCAACTCTAAAAGATACTCAAACAAACTACTTTGGAGCATAGATTGTGCACTTAGTAAATCTTGGGTATTGCCAAATAAAGATGGAGCAGCATCATTAAATGCATACTCTTCATCACGAAATCGGAATGAGGGTGTAGCTGTTCCTACTTTATTCCACGATACAGCTTCTTTAAAAAAGAACTGTGTATTTTGTGGTCGAGACTTTAAACTACCATCAGCGTTTCTGTAGTTTTTAATTTCGTATCCGTCATTCTCCCAGTTCATAACGAAGTCAGCATTCCCATACCATCTACGAGATGTCCCCGCCTTATCTGTTTTAACCCACTTACCCTTATTTTCTCGTCTGCTGATCTTATCGTAATCGACTTCCCAAAAGCGTCTTAAGAATCTATCATCGTTTCGAGTCCCCAAGCCTTCTCTTACTTCAAAGACATCAGAAATTGATTTATCTTTAAATAGATTCAATATGTTCTTTGGAACCCAATATGTAACAGGACTGCCTTTAATTATGCTAAAATCCGACTGACTCAAGTGTGAATAATGGCACTCCCTATTAATAAGTTTTTCTTTTTTGACTTCTTCAGAACCAAAATTCAATCTAAAATAATCGCCCTTATATACTGGAATCGAGTAGTTACCGATAACCCATGCACACGTTTGTACTACTTCACCTGAGATCTGTGAAAAAGCTCTAGCACCAAGATGACAAAGATCAAATATAGTTTTCGAGTCAAACATTGTCTCCCGCATCGTCTCGAAGCTTGATAGAAACATCCAAGATTGCATGTTTATTTGTGCGTTTAGTCCGTACTTTGATAGAAGGTTAAAAGCACGCTCCATAAATATCGCAAACAAATCAGATTTACTATTTGGATAGTATTTCCTTGCAAAATCTTTAAGATCTGCATTCATGCCTTTACCGCCCATATAGGGAGGATTCGCAATAACAGCATCGTAACGAATTGATAAAACCAAAGCCTGATGAACAATTTCAATCAATTGCTTCGCCGCAGGCTTTTGCATTGAGTCACCTGACTCTTGAAGCTCTACAAGAGTGTTCAGTAGCTCTTTTAATTGCTCATGCTCATCGCTTGGAACATCAATCAAAGAACCAAAGGTTTTGGCCTGAGTGAATCTTGCCAACGTTCGCTTCAGCAGTTGGTAGCGGTTGTCTGCATTGAACGAGCTTAAATCTTGATCATCATCTGAGAACAAGCCTTGTGATGTGCCGCTTTGCCAACTTCCCGATAGATTGAGTGCTTTCCATAAGGTCGGCAGGTCAAGATGGTTACTTTCCTGCAATGACAGTACATTAAGTCGCACGTTACGGGTAAAAATACGCTTATCGTCATCTCTAGCCATCATCATCAGCGCAAAGCCAGATAGCTGCGCTGCACGATCATCTATGTCCAAGCCGTAGAGGTTGTTCTCCAGAATCATCTTTGGAATGTCACGAGAGCGGAAACCACGCTCTTCGTAGATGGCTTTTAACACGTTATAGGCTTCAATCAATATGTGGCCCGAACCACAAGCAGGGTCAAGTACTTTGATGGTTTCAGGTTCAATAGATTCTGGCGTAATAGCCTTTAGCTGTTGGTTAACTTCGTCAGATTGTTCAGCAGGCTCAATGTAGTATTCCATCTGCGTTTTAATGGCAGAGTCTGGGTAGGTTTGCAGCCATTGACGACCGACTGAGTTTTGTACCAGGTACTTCACAATCCAGTTGGGTGTAAATAGCTGGGTGGCGGCAGGGATGTCTTCACTCTTGACCACCTTGCCCATTACCTGGTCTTTCTTTTCAGAAATGTAGAACTGGTAAAGCCAGCCAATAACTTCTACCTGTTGCCAGTCCTCTTCAGGGATGCCATCTACCAATCCACGCAGAATTGAGTCTGTACGCGTTAGGTTATCTGGTAGCAGAAGCTCAGTTTCATCGTCCAATGCGTCAAATAAGAATGGCATCGCTTCATGTAGCTTGTGGCACTGGCCCAACAGCAGTTCACGATACAGCTCTTCGTCTTTGTTGCCCGCAAGCTTGAGTTCAACAATGCGAGATCTATCTAATCCGAGTTCATCCGCAGCGTCTTGGGCATGGTCGATAATTTCAAAGCTTTTAGGGTTGTCTGGGTGCGACAAAACACGAAAACCGTGGCCTAGATAGTCATGGATTTCCATATAGCGAATAGCACACAGACGGTTGAACCAGGTATAAGCTACTTGTTCGATAAGTTGTGCATATCCAAGTTTCTGGCTTCTGGCCACTATGCGTTTTCTAGGCTCAGCCAGTTTTCCGTCAAAACTGTTACCGGCGATTTGAAGCACAGAACCTTGTAGTTTCGCTTCTGCAATTTGTAGCTCGCCTTTTTTATTCGCGGTAATACCAAAGGTGTTTAATCGTTTAGCTACCGCATCCATAAATTCGCGGCGCGCTTTTGGTGCGTATTTTTTAATGTTGTTCGTATTCATATGATCTTGCGCCTCTTATTCTGTCTCTACGCTGCTTGCGGGTTGTAATGCAGTTCTAATGCGGGCAAGCAGTGTTTCCTGACGCTCGCGGTAAAAGTCCATAAACTGGTTTAGTTGTTCAGGTAATGATGTTATGGCTTGCGATTGCAGATGTGCTTGTCTTGCATTCACATCAGGCCACTGCTGCGCATACCATTCATGGGGCATTTTTTGCCGCTTCTGATTATTGATAGTCCCTTCCAACAGCTGAAGGTTTGGCAGCTTGTTAGATGCTTCGATGAGCTCATCTAGCTGTTCAGCTGGGACACCAACTTTTGCAAGCTTGTTACGCGTAAACAAACCTTTGGGGTAAATGTGGTCCACATGAAAGTGTCGTGAAAAATCGAATCCTGGGAACAACAAAGTCAACAAGGCAAAGGTACGCGGATTACCATAATCCAACTGGGCTAGTTCACTAATTTCCTCTGGGTCAAAGCGCAACGATTTTCCACGCTGCTGCATGGTCGCTTCAATTTTCGCTAGCGGGAAACCTGTATCACCCGATTGTTTGATGTCTGAGCGAAGCATAGTAAGCAGGGTATCCAAACCACTTCCCCAGATGCCTGACGCTTTCAACAGGGACCTAATGAGCCAGTTTCTGATACATTCTCTATCGACCGCATATTCAACCCTAGAAAGGTAGCTTGCCGTTAACTTTCGGTGGTGCAGGTAATACGCCAACGGGAGGATGGCACTTGTTGCTCTGAGGTTTTGTGCATTAAAACCAAAACTTGCCAGCAACTGCATTGAGAGCAATAACGCATCACGAATTGGCGTCCAGTTCTTTTCCAGAATCGCCATGTTTTCCTTGTTAAAGTTCTCAACCTTAAAGCCCACGCTACCGATGTCAGAGAGCATTAAGCCTGCTTTTAAGACGAGATCTTTTGATACGTTGAATCCATCACCAACACGGTTCATCTCATCCACTAATGCATGAATTTCTTCACGGGCATCTAACGAGCTCCACTGGGCTACTGCTATTGAAAGTAGTAAGTCTGAGTAGGACAAGGTAGTACCACCGCTATTCATGCGGATAAATATATTCAGAACACGTTCTAGGCTCTGATCACTTTCTTCGTAAAACGAAATCTTGTCTTTGTCATGGATGGTTCGATACAAGTGACGAAGAGTTGAGCGAGCCTCTTTGCGTTGCTCCGAACTCAACCTAGCATCATCAGCAACTTCATCGATAAGTGCATCTTCTTCCTCTTCCATGATCCGGCCTACACGGAACCAGTATTGTTCAGAAGCATCCAGAGAAGCTTTATCGTCGGTAAGGAACTCAAAGTCATACATCGACCCAGTTTCTAAGTCGGGCTGCCTTAACAGATTTAAGTGAAGCCTGCGCACAGGGAAGGCGTCATCATTACTCCACCATTTACCTGTCAGCTTCCACGCAAATGAGCCGCGTAGGCCGATATTCAAAGCAGTAATCCGCTGCTGTCCATCTAGGACGGCGATGAACTCGCGCTCCGGTAACTGAGTGACATTTTCACAATGGTAGTTATCTCGCTCATGGTAATGCTGCATGAACTGATAAAACTGATAGCTATCCCGGTTCTCTGGTTTTATCTTCCAGAATAGAAAGGTCCCAAACGGGTAACCTTGCAACAGGCTATCAAATAGACGACAGATTTGTTCTGGTCGCCATACAAACTCTCGCTGGATGGCCGGTAACAGGTATTCCTGCTCAGCAACCTTGTCGAGTAATGATCTTATTGTTCCACCCGCTTGATACATAGCTATCCGTCGCCTCTTACTTAATTCTTACTCGGTCGCCAGCTTTGACCGCAGCAATCAGCTGCTCTCTTAAAGCGGCAAGATAGGCATCAACTTCGGCTTCACTTTCAATGAATCCGGTTGTTACTGACTTTGCCATGGCATCGGTTGGGTTAATCGTTACGGTACGTTTTGCAACCGGCTGTGGCTGCACTGGTTCAGGGGCTGGCTCAGGTGCTGGAGCTGCCTTACCGGCTTTCGCTGCTTCCTCTTCGCGTTTCTTCTGTTCGAGTTCACGACGTCTTTGCTCAGCTTCAGCTTTTTTGCGTTGATCTTCGATAAAGCCATTCAGCAACTCATAGGCTTCGTCCTCGTAACCTTCCGCTTCAGTTTGCTCACTGATAATTTGTGGTATTGAAGAGGTTGCTTCAATGCGCTGTCTGCACATTTGTAACGGGCGCAGTGCTTGGTTCTGTAGTTCAGACGGTGCATGAGCGTCAGCTAGCGCTTCTTTTACACGTCCGATGCGCAGATCAACACGCTCTAAGGCATGAGTGCGTTTTTCTTCAACCAATGTTGAGTTAACTTTTGCCACCTGCTCGATAAGCGGATTAATGTGGCGCAGCTGCTCATACGGTGAGGACATATTGTAAATGCGTTCTAATTCAGTGAGCGCTTTTAATGCTTCACTGTCTTTTTCTAACGCAGGTCTATTGGCCTTAAACTTCTCGTTCAATGCGCCCGCAAGGGCTTGCCAAGTTTGAAATTGGCTATTGTAGAAGTCATCAAGATCCTCAAAGTCCTCAGCAAACTCTTCAAGGGCATCAGCGTCTTCTAAGAATCGGGCGATAAGGGCGAAGCTTGAAGTTTGCTCAAGAATACCCGCGACCAATGCAAGACCATCGTCAATTTGAGATTTACCTGGGAAATGGCCTGTCTGTGACTTGGTTCTGAATGATTTAAGCTCTTCATTCCAAGCCAGTAATTCATCGCGCACTAACTCGTAGAGCTCCTTTTCACCAGAGCCGGTAAAGGTTTTTGAAAAGATCTCTTTAACAAGACCAGCAGCCTTTTTAATTTGACGCTCGTCATGTTGCCTGATCTTATGTACACGAATCTCGCCGCGTTTACGCACACTGGTAAACGGTTCGTAAGCTTTTTTCAACGCCAGATCTGTGCCTTGGGTACTAAAAGATACCTTTCCAGCCAAGCCCAGCCTTGCAGTGAGCAATAAGATTTCATTGTCTGGCCAGCCATACGGGCGCTTGCCGAAGCGGGCAACGATGTCACGTAAGTAAACAGGCTCATTACGCTCGACTTTTAGCGTTACGTACTGCTCAACCTCACGCGTAGCTTCTGGGTTACATTCATCCGCTTGAAGATCCAGTCCAATCTGAGCAATATCATCAGCAACAAGAACGGCCTGTAGCTCACGCAAAACTTCACCAGGCGTTGCCTTGAGCATATTCAATTTAGCGAAGGTGTTTTCGATAACGTATTTGTATGCTTCTTCGACGATGGCACTTGGCGTTGCTGATTTCTTCGGTAGTTTTGTGCCGATAGCGTAAACATCAGCCTCTGCAAACAAAGCTTCAAAATCCGTTCTTAAGCGTTTTTCACGCTCAATATTTTCCATCTGCTTTTCGCGGAGAAGGTGTTCTTGCTCTGGTCGCTGTCCTGAATTTTGTTTTAAGAATCGGTCAGTTTTTATAAAGGTTGTCAGGTCATCCCAAAGACGCTTATGTTCGCCCAGCTTGACGAGCACGCACCCATCAGCCTCAAGCGTAAGATTGATGCACGCTTGATCGTGGGAGTAATTTTCAAAGTGCGAATCCAAAGGTGAAATGACTTTAATGACTAGGTCTTCCAGCGTGGTGCCATCTTTTGGATGACCATTGCAAAAACGGCTCACCGCAAAGTCTTGCTTATTAATCGGGTATCGATAGGCACGATTACCTTTCAAAATACCGTCAAATACGATTGCTGAAAGCTTGTTAGAGACCTCTGACATTTCAACGTCAGTGTGGCGGATCTCGTTTTCGATCTCTTTTTCTTCGTTGGTCAGGAAGATAAACTCATCACCATTACGCGCAATCAGCAATTGGCGCTCAAGACGATTCAAGCTCTCTTCAATTTGTTTACGCAGCGCAATTTTATCTGCATCGATTCGATCAATTGACAGCGTCACAAGGTTGTCTAGTGTGCTTTTGACAACGTCCACATAACGGATCAAGAAAAGAGTTTTTAGAATCTTGCCATCGAATTCTGTTAAGGAATCCAACTCACAGGCTTGGTCAATCGTTCGCTTAACCGCTGGCTCCAAAAAGCTTTCAATCGGTGCGTAGAAACTGTAAAACGGGATTAACACATCAAGGCCAGAGTCCTTCATCTGTTTTGCAGCTGATTGGAAAGCATCAAGTAATGAACGCTCACCCATGGCTAAGTGCTTACCCGTCGCGCCTTTTGTTCGAATTGACTCAAACACTTTTTGAACCAGCGTGTAGTGATAAGGCACAAACGGATAGTTGTCCACGAAAGACGGAGCGTCGGTGTAACCCTTTAGAGACGCGGTTGTCGTTTTATCAAATGTCAGCTGGTTACGAAGAATATCGCCCTTTTCAGCAAAGACATCGATGAGATGTGTACGAGCTTCTTCCGTTTTGGACAACAAACGCTTTTGAATAACTTCCGAGGTATTCGAGCTCGACAGCTGTAAGCGGGTACTAAAACGCCCTTGAATTTTAGAGAAGTCCTCGCCATCGCGCTTATCCATACCACCAATGGCAGCATCAATGTCTGCCTGCGAGGTAACAACGACCCAAGCTCTGCCACCACAATATGTGCCAAGATCTTCAGTAATGGTCTGAAGCTTCAACATCATTTGTGTGTTCTTACCGATAAACTGACCGACTTCATCGACTAAGAAAAGAAGGTTACGATCCCCAGTTCGATCTAAGTATTCATTAACCCACTTACAGAAGTTTCGGATATCTAGCGGGAAATTGTTTTCAACCTGATCAACCCACGCTTTGGCAGACTCTAATGATTGCTCACTGGCATGAGCGAGTGCTTCTGAAAGTTCGTCTCGATAGAAGTCATAGGCGTCACGCTCCTTTTCCCAAGTTGATTGGGTCAACTCAGCAAATTTGTCCTTGAAAGACATGTATTGATTACGCTTATCAAGCTCGCGTTCTAAGTGCGCAATATGAGGAAAATCAGCGCAGTATCCTACACGCTCATTAAAGACTTTGAGGAAGACCTTAAGAATGGCATTTTCTCGGTCATCCGTATTGGCTCGTGAATCGATGTTAAAAAGAATAACGTCTGTATCTTTTGTAACAGCGTTTTGGATATCGGCCAACAGCATGGCATCGTTGATTTTATCTTTAAAAAACTCAAATGCTTGGCGGCCTTGTCCATCCTTTTCGACAGATTTATTTTCGAGGAGGTAAGACAAAATTTTCAGGAAGTGAGACTTACCCGAACCAAAGAAGCCAGAGATCCACACACCAATTTTACCTGACATTGATGCGCCGCTTTGCGTCACAGATGGGACGTAAGCCTCAAAAAATGCACGAAAGTGTCTATCTAACTCTCGGGTAACAACATACTCATCAAGTTCGACATACACACTGTCATTGTCTTTCTGTTCCGCTTTAACAACGCCGTTAATATCACGCGTCAACTTCTTGGAAAAAATCTGTTCAATTTTCATTCGGGAGGCTCCCTGCTCTTAATTTTTTTTACCGTCTTCAGGCACAAGCTTGAAGGCGCGATAGTAGTTTTTAGATTCGATCATGCCGAAAGGATGCAAATCCCTTCCGCTATATTCACCCGGATAGAAAAGCACTAATGGCGTGCTACCCATAACGTCTTGCAGAGCACTAAGTAACTCATGTCCTCGGACAAGAGGCCACGCACTGCCTAAGCCTGACAGCAACACAAACTCAAGTTCTGATGGCTTATATTTGTCCGCGATATACCTTGCCACTTTCTCTTGGCTCAGAGGCCCGGCTAGTGTTTTTCGAAGGCCATCAACACCGACTTGCAATTCACGCTGGCAAGCTCGGTCGAAAAGGCCTCGCTCCTCAAGCATATCTATCAAGACTTCAAAAATATTGAGATGGACAAAGCGGTAACCACGCTTGTTGAGTTTTTCGTCAACGTGCTTAAGGTGCTCTCGTACAAGCAGTTCATACTTGGCTGGATAGTCAAATACCCAAAATCCAATTTCATTGCCCAAGCCATCGTTTTTCAAAAACTTAGGGCTTTCAACTCGTTCCAGTATCAGATCAAGCCTGGTCTGAAGAGCCTTCATATTGTGCACTCCATTACCTCAATCAAATCTTCCCGGCCCAGACGAACTAACCAGTCTTTAACTTCTGGCATTAGGTAAACAGGTTGTATTTTCTTTGTCCTGCTATCACTCAGGTAGCCACTATCAACCAGTGCCTTAATTGCGTTGTTACCCATTTTTTTGACAGTTGAGTCAGAAAAACCGCCAAGCTCGGCATATGCCCGCACTCTCGTGTCATAAAACTCAGACCATGCATCAGCGGTTAAAGAGGGTTTATAGGTACGACGAGCCTCGGCTAAGGTAAGTCGCATAAAATCAGCGACAACCGGAGAATGAATGAGTAATGACATCATCAGCATTTGGACATATGCGCGTTCACTCGCGGCTAAAAGATCAGTCATAAACTCATCACCCAGGCCTTCAATACGCCAACGGATTGTTCTGGCATAACGAATAGCCGTCTGACCGGATTTTTTCTGAAGAACATTTTGCTCAACGATCAGCGACTTCCACTCATCTTCTGGAAGTTTTTTCAGTAGCGATTCTGCGATTATTCTAGATTCAGTTATCAATAAACTGCCTCCGATAAGATCGCCTAAATATTCTTTTATATTCATAAATTCATCTCACGATTCGCTATATCCAGGAGCTAGTGCAGCATTGTCAACGCCGTATAGTGCTTCTGGATTTTTAAGTGCTAAATGGAACTCTCGCCCATTGCTCTTACTATTCTTTGAACAATCGATATTCCATAATCGCAGTAAATATCCAGCGAACGCAGCTCTTATCTCTACACGCAACCTATTGTTTTCCATTGCGTAGTCCATCGATACAGCTTCTGGATGTGCTAGTTTTGGATGAGGTATCAGCTCTAGTTCAACGATTCGGTTCCATTGTTTATCCCACTGAAGAGTCTCAACTTCGTCGTTAACCTCATCCTCTAATAACTCAACTTCACTTATTCTGGTTAAAACAAAATCCCTAAATTCTCTATGCTTTCTATCGAATGCTCGGACATGCCATCTCAAGCCATTGTCAATCAAGGTATGAGGAACTATTTGCCTGCTCCCATGACCACTCGACAATGAGGTGTACTCAATATTAATCACAGCGCGTTTATGTATGGCTTCACTAATAGCCGCTACCACTTCCAATTTCGGCTTATTGAGATGAAATGGTGCTTCACAAGCCATAGGTGGCCTGACCTTGCCAAGAAAGCCATCACCAAACCCTTGGCTTATCGTCGCAAGAGTTCGAACAACGTCATAATCAAACAACGGCTGGAATGCGCTCGTCTTCAAGTGCACTCTGCGCTTTTCGTCATACATAACGTTGTTAGGAGCCAACTCTTTGTACCGCGCAAAATCTTGTGTTGCCACAGACGGCGCTACGCTAAAGCGCTCGGTTAAATAACTACGCCCAGCTTCACCTTTAAATAACAAAGTGAAATCAATATGAGCGAGTCGTTCTCTCTGTGCTTGGCTAAGCTCTTCAAGTCCAGTGTTGTCTTGCACTGTCAGCCTCTCAATCCATCTGGGACAAGCCCTAATCATTTAAAACTAGGAAGCCATCGATTGAATGCCATCAAGCAACCTACTTTTTTTCATTAGGTCTCATAGTATCAACAAGTCGTCTTGTTGGCTATAAAAATTGGCTTGACATTGTTCGAATGTTTCTTTTCTGGCCTTGATAGAAGCTCACGCTGGAATGCCAACTGACGGAATTCATTCTCTCGAACACGCCTAGCAACTTCTGCCTGGGCTGGTAGCAATGGCAGCATCCCTTCAGCAATCGCGTCTGGAGCAGACTCTTGGCCACAGGACATCAAGTGCTTCCATGGATCTTTAAGAAAGCGCTCGAACGTGATGCCAAATTCAATGATGCGGGCAGAGACGAAGATTTCGCCCCAGTATTCAATGTAGGTGTCTTGGTACATGGAAAGATTCCTCTTATTGGTTAAACCATGAGTTCACTTTCCATTTTCCAGAGGTTTTCAAATATGCAAGGGGCTATGACAAAGCTTTAAATCGATTGCGGGCATCTTTGTAGTCATAGTGGGCATGTTCTGAGCCACGATGATACAAATCATCCAGGTAAGTTTGTTCCTGCGGCAACTCGTCTTCGCTGATTTCGCGCCACCAATGTTTGTTGGCACCTTTAACACCGTCATGCCAGCGGTAACCACGCTCTTTTAAATAGTCCTTTACGTCAAACGGCGCACCAAACGCACGAACTAACACAGTTCGCCTGTCTGCTTCAGACAACAAGTTTGCAACGGACTCGGGCAACAAATGAAACAACCAGGCCATCGCCAAACAATCGGTTGCAGCTCGGTGTCCTTCATAGAACCAACCTAAGCGAAGCAGCAGGTACTCAAGCTTTCGACTTTCAAAACCCAGCGCCTTCCAATCTATTCCACTGGCTGAACAGGCCCAAGATAGATGTCCTAATGCAGCAAACCGCTTTTCAAAGAAAGGACGATCAAACTGTGCATTGTGTGCAACCACCAGCGGATCATCGGATAACCAACTCGCTACCAGTGCATCATCAATGCGCTGGCCTTGCACCATATCATCGGTGATACCGGTTAACTCGGTGATCAGCTCGGGGATTGGTTTGCCGGGATCTTCATACAAGCTGACCACATCAACAATCGACACAATCCGCTTAGCCGAGGGGCTGTAAAGCACCTTAACCATACCAAGCTCAATAATGGACTCATCATCGGCAGACAGTCCAGTTGTCTCTGTATCGAGCAGCACCATTGGCTGTTCATCACCGACCATAGCAGAAAGTTCAAGTGGCCAGGACTGCGGTTCACGCGTTAATGGAATGCGCTCCAGCAATCTAAAATCTTCTGGTCTTTCTGGGATATCCGCGAGGCGCTCTAGCGGAAATGGCGCAGGGGCTCTTGTCATTGATGGTTCCTCTTCAATTCTATTGTTCGCTTTGAGTTATTTCACTGTGCCACAGGTTGTACAAAATGCACCTTGGATACCTCAGCGTTTTTTTAATCTTTCTACTGGGTGACCCATGTATGAAGGCTTTGGTTAATCCTTTCAGAAAGTCTTAGCTAAACCGTTTAGGTAACCCTTACCGATACCCTTTAGGTATGGTTTAGCCAACTCCTTTTCAAACGGTTGCAAAAGGCTTGAACTGAGTTCGACTGAGCATTTTTATGGTGCTCCTGACTTCGCTTTAAGCCAGTAAATTCAATACGAAGCAGAATTTTACTAACTGTTTTGAAACCCTTTGCGAAGGGTTCAACAAGCCTTGTCTGACGGTTACTCGACCCATGCGTTAACCAGTAGCAGTAACAGGATCAGTAACAGAAACAAGAGCAGTAGGCAGAAGCAGTATTGTCCAAGCCTTGCAGGCTTTGACGAGGGCGAGCAAACCCACATCTAGTTTTTCAACACAAAAAAAGAAATCACCCATGACACAGCGTCTTACTCGAACAACCACTGCTTTACCTACAATTTTACTTGTAGAAATCAGCATAGCATTAGATACTGTATAAACAAACAGTGTTAATTATGATTTTTCGAGGTTCGTCATGAGTGTCTCGCTGATAGGCCGTAGCGGCGCACTTGCCTTCATCAAAGCCAAGCGCCTTCGTATTCCATTGTTCATGGAACGTGTTTCTGCTGGTTTTCCCTCACCAGCGCAGGATTATGTTGAGCAAACGCTCGACCTCAACGAGCTGTGCATCAAGCGACCGGCTGCAACGTTCTTTGTGCGTGTTGAAGGTGATTCAATGATTGATGCCGGGATTCACCCAGATGATATTTTGGTGGTTGATCGCTCTGTCCAAGCAGAACACAGTGACATTGTCATCGCTGGTATCCATGGTGAACTCACGGTAAAGGAGCTTCAACTCAGGCCGTACGTCAAGCTGATCCCAAGAAACCAAGCGTATGAGCCCATCCATATTCCTGAAGGGACAGAGTTAGAGATATTTGGCGTAGTTACCAATGTGGTGAGAAACATGCGCCGTAAGTCGTGACTATCCCATGCCTGTGTTTGCTTTGGTGGACTGCAACAACTTTTACGCCAGTTGTGAGAAGCTGTTTCGTCCTGATTTAAAATATACGCCGGTTGTGGTGCTGTCCAATAACGACGGCTGCGTGGTTGCACGGTCACGTGAAGCTAAGTTACTCGGTATTAAAATGGGCGTACCCGTCTTTCAGATCAAATCTGAAATGCAGCGCCATGGCATTTTGGCATTCTCGTCTAACTATGCGCTGTATGCGGATTTAAGCAGTCGAGTGATGCGCACTTTGGAGGAGATGGCACCACGAGTAGAGGTTTACTCCATTGACGAAGCGTTTTTGGACTTAACCGGTATTGAGTCTGCCATATCTCTTGTCGAGTTCGGACAACAAGTGCGAGAGCGCATAGGCCACTGGATTGGGATCACCGTCTGTGTAGGCATTGCACCGACAAAAACACTCGCCAAACTGGCAAACCATGCCGCCAAAAAGTATCCAGCCACTCAGGGCGTTGTAGACCTGACCAATCCAGATCGGCAACGTCGATTGCTCGCATTAGTCCCGGTTGATGATGTTTGGGGCGTTGGTAGACGGCTTTCTAAGCGTTTAAATGCGTTGGGTGTCACCACAGCCTTAGACCTAGCCAATGCCTCTCCTAGAGCCATCAGAGACCAGTTTTCGGTGGTTTTAGAAAGAACCGTCAGAGAGCTCAATGGTGAGTCGTGCATTGAACTTGAAGAGATCCCGCCAACTAAGAAGCAAATCATCTGTAGCCGTTCATTTGGCGCAAAAGTAACGCAATTTGAATTGTTACGTGAGGCCGTATGTGAATACGCAACCCGCGCCACTGAGAAGCTACGCAAAGAACAGCAGCAAGCCAAAGTGATGACCGTGTTTATACGTACCAGCCCCTTTAAGGACAACGAGCCGCAATACAGCAACTCCGCATCGGGCGAGTTGTTGATACCCAGTTGCGACACGCGGGATTTTATCGAGCTGGCCAGTCACTTACTCAAGCGGATATGGAAGGATGGTTTTCGTTATGCCAAAGCGGGCGTCATGCTGTCTGACTTTTACGATCCAGGCATGTTTCAACCAGGACTATTCGATGACGTATCGACCCGCTCTAATAGCCAACAGTTAATGTCTGTATTGGACACCATTAACCAAAGCGGTGCCGGAAAGGTTTTCTTTGCAGGACAAGGACTCAAGAAAGATTGGTCGATGAAGCGAGAGCATTTATCTCCCGCTTATACAACACGCTGGGACCAGTTACCGCGAGTGAAGTAATGAAATAAATGTAAATTAACCACACAGCTAGACATAGAAAGGAGCTTTACTAAAAGTTTATAGGCACAAAGAACAAAAAATGCTGTCACTGTCATAAAATCCAACACCATAGGCATCACCTCCACTAACGTTTTAACGACTTCAACTTTCAACCCGCATCGGTCCGTAGACTGGTATCCGTCCGTTATCGTAGGTATTTTCTATGTTGCTGTGGGCCGGGTAATGTCTAAGCTATCAGGATTTCCAACCCTCCGCAAGAATGCCGAAATATAACTCAATGTATAGAAATCGGACTCTAGTGTGTTTAGCTTAGCTAAGTTATTGATTAGGTAGTTAACTCCGAATTCATCAAGCAAAAAATCCAGTGCAATTGTATTTACTTTGCCGCCCTTCCTATGAAGCACCCCGGATTTTCTTATACAAGAATTTTCTCTCAAAACATCAACAATACTCATTAAATCAGAAGGATACTGAGCACCATCAGGAAAACTGTTATATACCTTGCTGTTTTGAAACTGCTTACATGCATGAGTATTAGTACTTAAAATATAACAATCAACAAATTCGACACCATGTAACTGCATACGCTCAAAGGAAGTTGAAATCAATATGCATCTTTCAAACTTAAGGCCGTCATGTGTACACTTTTTAAAATGAGTTCCCTGTAAAAAACAGTTTTCAAAACTCACATTATTAAGATTGCAATATTTGAACTTTGCACCAACCAGAGATGTATTTTTGAAATGTGACCCGCTGAATACAGAGCTAAAACTCGAAGTTTTATTGAAGTTTTTGTTGTAAAATTTTGTGTGTTCTGCCTGCTTTTGCACATAACTATATCGATTATTTTTTTTGTTCCTTGCCATAACTCTTCCTGTTAAACCTAAATTCAAGCAACTATACAACAGGAGAGAATAGTCTCCTTGATTTTTAAGGAGATCATATACGCCATTTCTGTTTCTTGGCTGCTTTAGAAAATCAAATACCTCAATATGCATTGACCCTTCGACGCAGCATGTTGAGCTTATAAACTTGGCGTCGAATATCACTGAAGAATTCTTCTTTCTCCATGGCCAGCGCTAACTCCCATTCTTTGGCCAAACCTTGGCAATCTAAAAATGCGTATCTCAGCTTCGTCTTTGAAATACGCAGTCCCTTGCTAAAGACAACGCGCTTGCCTCGTTGACCGTGAAAACTGTTGATGTACCACTCTATGCCAAAGCCATACTTAAAGTCTCTGATACGGACACCAAGCAGCCCCCAGTCTTTAAAGGGCGCATTCTCTCGAACCTTGTAATGGGCAACCCAAAAGTCATCAACTTCAGCTCGTGCCAGCGCTTTTAGCCTGTCCGTTTCTTGCTGAAGTAAATCTGATACCTCTGCTTTCCATTGTTCATTGACGAATTCTACCAAACCAATTTCCCCATCCAATTAACCCCAAAAGCCAAAACCACTATCCGTTTGGCTTTTGGATCGAAACGCCAAACGTAAAACTGCCGTTACAATCACTATTTGGCGTCTCGATATAAATCAACTCGCGCAATCCCATATCTGACAAGGGATACAGCCCGATTTCACTTAAAAATGCCTGAAAAGACGTATCGCCATGAAGTTACAAACCGTTTGGCGAGTTCAACCCAGAATGCAAACGATCGTTTGGCGTCTCGATTTTTTTGGCTCAGTCATTCGCCGCCAAACAGAGCCTATTCTCATACTTTTGCGAAAATGCAATAGGCAGATAGATGAAAGGATTTGTCACCTTTCTGCCCACCGCCAGTGCACCGAATCCTGATAATGACATTTGAGTGAACCGCCAGAGCACTTGGACATGGCCAAGCGTGACCAGCGCGGTTGATTGAAAACCGTTAGAGCACTTTGAGTGCACAGGAGATAAGTATGTTTGTACTAGGCGTAGATATCGGTTACTCGAACCTGAAGCTGGCAATTGGCCAATCAGGCAGTGAACCAAAAACCATTATTCTGCCTGCGGGTGCCGGTCCTGCGGATCGTATGCCGGAGCGTATCGGTGGAGGCGATGATGAAACTTGTTTGTATGTGTCGGTCGATAACGAGCGTTGGGCCGCTGGTGTGCCTGCTGGACGCCTTCAAGGCTGGGAACGAGAGCTTCACCCGGAATATCCCACCACAAAAACCTATAAGGCGCTTTTTCATGCCGCCTTGTTAATGGCTGAAACTGAGTCCATCGATTTGGTTGTCACTGGATTACCGGTTTCCCAGTTTCATGAACCACAACGTAAGTCTGACCTTGTGAAGCGTTTAAAAGGAGTCCATCAAGTGACGCCTAAGCGCAGCATCACCGTTCATGACGTCAAAGTACTGCCGCAGCCTGCCGGTGCCTATATGGATATGGTTCAAACAGGCGGTGATTTGGGCTTGATTGAAGAAGGTCGCGTCGTGGTCATAGACCCCGGCTTCTTTTCTGTTGACTGGGTTGCCCTTGAGGCTGGAGAAATTCGATACAGCTCTTCAGGAACCAGCCTTCAGGCAATGTCCGTGCTACTGGAAACCATTGATAAGCTGATTTCAGAAGATCACGGTGCCAAAGTAGGAATGGATCGACTTGAAAAAGCCATGAGAACAGGCGACTTGCAGGTCCTGCTATTTGGAGAAAAAGTCGATATTTCACCTTATCTGAATGCTGCCATGAAAAAGGTAGCGCCTGTTGCTCTTACAGCCATGCGCCAATCCATGCGTGACGAAAGCATCAATGCGGACTTGGTATTGATCGCGGGAGGTGGAGCCTTGGCTTATAAGGAAGCGGCCAAGGAGATTTTTTCACGAAGCAAGATCATCGTGCCGGAACAGTCTGTTTTGGCGAACGTCCGAGGCTTCTGGTTTTATGGGGCATGATCATGAGAGTTGTCGTCAACATTCCCCCAGGGAGCCACCCAGAACTACTCAAAGAATTGGAAAAGACGCCGCCACGGGAACGTGCTGAGCGTCTGCGGATGCTGGCTACCTTTGGATTAATTCACATGAGCCAACCCAATCTATCCACGTCATCTGCACCGGTGGATGGCCATGCTCCAGAAGTTGAAATTACTTCTGTGAGTACAGCGCCAGAACCCAAAGCAGAATCACGTAAACAATCATTAAAATCAAAACTAGGGCTGGGCTTATAACATGGCGTTATCAGTTAGCTGGCTCGATGCCAGGTTAAATAAAGAAGCAAAAGAAACCGTAGTAAAAGCCGACCGAGATGGGCTAAGTGCTCGGGTATCGCCCAAGGGCAAAATTGTTTTTCAGTTTCGTTATCGGTTTGATGGCAAGCAACAGCGGGTAGACATAGGTACTTACCCACTTATGAAGCTTGCTGAAGCTAGGAATGAGCTGGATAGGTTAAGGGCGGTACTTGATCAGGGCAGAAACCCCAAGCTCTACCTACAGCAGGAACGGGCCAAGTATTCTGCCAACCAAAGCTTCGAATCGATTTTTCGAGACTGGATAGACTCTGCCGGTAAGCAAGGGTTAAAGGAGAAAACGTGGCACTACCAAAAACGAAGCAGTGAAATATATTTGCTGCCCCGACTTGGCAAGTACCCATTAACTGACATCAATGAATTGTCCTTGCGAAACTGTCTTCGTGAGGTTTCGGAGTCGTCCCCTTCGAACACAGAGCGCCTAGTGTCTGTGCTGCATAAGTTTTATGACTGGCTGATTGATGAACAAATTTTGGAAATTAACGCTGCCGCAGGGATCACAGCAAAGAAAGTCGGCGGCAAGAAAGGCAAACGAACTCGGGTGCTAAATGACAACGAGATCAGGATACTTTGGCGCTATTTGCACGAGTCAAAAATCACTGAGAAGAACCGCATCTACATAAAACTGCTTCTGCTATTGGGCGGTCGCAAGGGCGAACTCATTCAAGCTGAAAAGCATCACTTTGACTTGCAATCTGCAATGTGGACAGTGCCCATAGAGATCCGCAAACAAGGTGTGAAAATTGGAGCGCCGATCATGCGGCCATTGATTAGGCCTGCTATCGAGCTGATTGAACTGGCGATGCAGATGAGCAAATCAACTTACTTGTTTCCCGCGAACGGACAAGAAGAGCTTGCCACAAATGGCTTTGATACCACTATTCCTAACAATGTGAAAATCTGGGCTCGCAGATCGCTCGGTATTGAGATGGAACACTGGTCTATGCATGATCTTCGCAGAACGATGCGAACGCGAATGTCTGCCATCACGACGCAAGAAGTTGCCGAGTTGATGATTGGCCACAGCAAAAAAGGGTTGGATGCTATCTACAACCAATATCAGTACCTGGATGAAATGCGTCATGCTTACGACGTTTGGTATCAACAGCTAGAGACCATCATCGAGCCGACAGGCTTTCCATTCAACTGGCGTTTCGGACAATAAAATAAAAGAAAGAGGCTCAGTCCTCTTTCTTCTCATACTCTTCTAGGTCTTCAATGTGCCACAGCTTGTTTCGTGTATTTCGGTTGATACGAGGTTGCGGCAAGCTGCCATCTTTTATTCTTCGCCAAAGCGTCGTATAGCTAATGTGGTAACGAGCCATCACTTCGTAAGACGTTAGAAAAGGGGTTACTTGGTGAGCTACTGCTGTCATCTGCATTCTCCTGAAAATCAATGTAAAGCTATCATCGCCTGATTCATCACTTGTTGATGGTCAGAAAGATGCATGATTTGTTCAGAAGATCAGCCTTATCAAAACACAAATGTTGCTATTAGGTACTTTTCAGCTCAAACCTATGAATAACAAGGGCTACAAGGCGGTTTGTGTCATGAATAGCAATCAACACGCCTAACGAGAAAAATTTGTACACACTGTTTGTACACTCGCAACGATGACACACCAAAAACCACAATGACGAACCCTTTAAATTCATAAGCTTATAAACAAAAAACTAGAGATGATCGCATTTATTCCGCTTTTGTAATGTCGAAACCAAAGTGCCAAAAGCAGGAGGTACTTTCTTCATCAAAACCAGTAACAGCAAGGCCTACAGCCAGATTTGTGTCATGGAAATTTCGCCAAAGGCCTCTAAAACGGAATTTGTACTCAAGTTTGTACACACTTTCCGAGGTTACGCTTGAACATCATTGAAAAGCAAAGAAACGAGAAAAAGACAAAAAGCCTTTAAATTCAGTACGTAGAGATGTGATTGTGGTGTGCAATGAAAGGTGGTTTTAAGCGTTGAAAGGCTGGGCGGCATCAGGGTGAGAAATGATAGCGAAGGTACGCCGGGTATCGACTTCTTTAGCAATAGCAGAACTGGACATAAGTAGAATCAGAATTCATGACGGCCAAAAGAAATGGCTCTGGTTGAAATTTGGCCGTCATTTTCGCCGATCCTAAGTATTTACACAATGATACGAAGTAAATAAGCGTTAAAAGTAATCAGAGAAACTCAACCATTACCTGACCACACCAGGCTTCAACTCGCTCATCGGTCTGTTCACGCTGACAGTCTTCATCCAGTGCCAGACCAATAAAGAACTTCTTATCTTTGGTTAAGGCTTTTGATTCATCAAACTCATAGCCTTCAACTGGCCAGTAACCAACAGCTTCAGCACCGCGAGCAACAACCTTGTCGTGCAGCATACCTATAGCATCTACAAACCATTCGGCATAACCGTACTGATCGCCTAAACCAATAAATGCGACGGTTTTGCCAGTGAAGTCCAGGTTATCCACCTCATCCCAGATTTCCAGCCAGTCTTCCTGAACTTCACCGTAGTCCCAGGTTGGAACAGCAAAGATAAGCTGATCATAATCCGCAATAACACTTACAGGCGTGTCTTTCACATCAAATAAATCAACATCGTCCAGATGTTCTTTAACCTTAACGGCGATATCACCCGTGTTGCCTGTAGTGGTGCCGTAAAATAATCCAATACTCATCTGCGTTTCCAAGAACGTAATAAAATCGCAATGATAATAATTTGCATTATTAAATCAAGAAAGATTTAGCTATATCTCATAACCGATCACACTAAGCACACTATTTTTTACTTCAACGCATCCTGATAACGTTAAGAACAGCCGCCAGTTCCTGGTCTTCAAGGCATTGCTGATACAACGGCTCATCCAAGATTCGCGATTCATTTTGATGGCACTCCAGATAAGCAGTGTCGGACTCAGGATCAATAAGAGTTACCTTAGGAATTCGCCGCAAGCATTCCAGTAAAAACTGACTGTTATGCTCCACATCCAATTCGACATTTGCCGGATAGACATCCTCAGGTCTGGTCGCGTAGATATTTATCTTCTGGTATCGCTGAATATTCACCAGACCCAAAGGCCGGTATATACACATACTTTTCTGCGTACCTTTGGCTATAAGTAACGGAAACTCCCCTTTAGGAACACTGTTATCCAAAAACTCGTAGCTGAACAACGGGCGATCATAGGCCAGCCATTTACAGAAAATTTTTGGCATGCCCACATAAGCTTCAACACTATGACCGAGAAAATCTTCTACGGCCTTATAACGTCCGCGCTGCAGTCCCCTTTCCCAACCCCGCTCAACAGTAGCTTCAGGTGGTGTGACAACAAAATACATTTGTAGGGTATGAACATACTTTGCATAGGTATCATGCAAAATTTTTGAGACCTTCTCACTTGAAAAGCTGTCGAACCGAAACCTGTCTACCAACAAATGAGAAATAGATGCCTGTTCATCTGCCTGGCGCCGAACATAATGATCGAACTTAGCATCAACCACATTTACTTCACTACTGGTGAAACGGCCCGCATATTTATACGCCTGACCTAAGGTTTCATAATCCAATAATAAGCGTCGCCAGATATCCGGGCTGACTGTCGCATAGCTCCCGGGTTTTATCCCCCGGGTCCGTAAAATTTTCTGCAGCATAGGACGCAAAGAACTTTTACCGGCAGCCGATGCTCCTTTAAGGCTAATTAACAGAGGCTCAGTAACTTTTTCTACTTTCAGGTAGCCCCGGGTTTGCACAGCAGCTTCAATACAGGGAACAATCCATTCTCCCATGCACCGGCTGCCATAACTGTTCATGACATGCCGGGTCACTAACAGACTAAGACTATTCAGATCAGCCCCCAAATACCCACGCCTTCCGGCAACAGCACCTAATACCTGATACAGACTCCGATATACCGCCCGGGTCAAATCATTCTGGCTGGCAAGGCCTGCTAGCTTAAACCCATTCACTACCCGGTAATCACGTTCGAGTGCGGACTCAGCTATCGGTCTGACGGGTGGGGTTTTGGGCTTAACCGCTAACCAGGGTAACCAGCGGCGCCAGCCAGATTTTTGCTGCTCCGCTTGCACTGGTGAAGCCGTTAACTGCTCAGTTAAAATGCCTTTAACACTTTGCTCTATACTGCGCTGCAACGTTTCGAACTGATTGCAAATATCAGGTAATTTCGGTTGAATAAAATGTTCAAATATATCCGTGACGATAATGCGAAAATTAATCCCTAATGCAGCTTCAGTCTCACCTTCCATTACCTGTAAATCAGCAGTTACCCGAACAATCAGTTCATGCAATGCTAAACGAGCAGGCCGAAATGCAACCAGGTCCCCAGCAGCCATACCAGTCTGATCGACCCACTCCATTACATCCCTGAAATTGCTATCAGTATGCTCAGGCAAAAAAATAGTTTCCTGATCCAGTAAGTCTTTAGGTAACTCAGCATCCAGTCCCGGTGACCAGGCACTATAGTAGTCATCATCAACACGTACTTTTGGTTCAGGCCTTTGCATACTGATTCCTATCATTCCGACGCAACTAAGTAATCCCTGATAAACTCAGATTCATACTAAAGTTTAAGTCTGCCAGAAGGTAACGGTGAATTGGAATCAATTTGCGTCAGCACTCATGCTGACAACGACAGGAATTGAACAACTTATAGAAACAGAAACGCCGTAACTGATGACTCAGATACGGCGTTTATACGACGGTCTCTGTAAAACCGCAGAAGTGAAACTCAACTACTTTTTAACGTCTTCGTTAATAAGTTTACGAACTTTAAAGAAGCCCCAGATCATCACTGATGACATCCCAGCAATGCCCAGCAAACTTGGCCATAAAGTTTCAAAAACATAAGGATCAATACCAAACATACGATCACCCCAATCAGCTCTATTAATCATTGAGTTCATGGTACGCCCATTTGTATTAGTGAATATTGATATAACTCAATATCTGTTCCGAAAACTGATGCAAGACTGCTTTTAACAAATTTGCAAAACCAGCTTATCTGACCCATAACTTAATGAAGTACGAGCCCTCTGAGGAACGCCGTACTTCGTAATAAAACTGTCGGGCTCAGACCCGGGCAGCTACTGGTAAGTGAGGTAAATCATGACGCAAATAATAAAACACTGGACGCCTGAACAGCTTCGCAAAATGAATGAACAGGCCTTTCTGATTGATTTACTGGATATGATCAACATATCTCCGGTCATCGACGATTCTGATAGCAGCCTGGCTGCACTGCAAGTACAGCTAGCAACAATAGAAGCAATGATTGCCGACCGATTAGACTAACCCTCCCTTCACCTTGTGTTAACCTAGTCGCAGCTAAATAGTTGCGACTGTTAGTCGCCGGATTTTAGCTTGCGACTTCCCTTCGCAGAATTACATTTATCCCTTTTTAGCATTCTCTCGCGACTTCCATACCATTCCGCAGCGTCATAGCCCCCCTGCACATCGTTGCTAAATCACATCCCGACAATCAAAAACTCAACATACGCCGTTTTCACAACTATCAGGGCGCCCTAACATCAATAAATATAAAACTAATCATCAAAATTATATTTTGATACACCAAATATTATCTATTGATTATCAAAACCTATAAACAAGCAATATTTAATAAATAATAATGTGTAAGCCCAATAAAAATAAACTCTTTAAATTACAAAGAGTTACAAGAAATCCCCTTCCATAAAAAATAACCTAATAAAATATTTTTTTATCCCTTAAAAAACAACGAGTTACATCCTTAAAAATATCTTTATTTATTATCAATAATTCATAATAAGATATATACTTAACTTAATGAAATTTTGATTAATCACAAAGGTATAAAGACAATGCAAGAAAGAGAAATAAAGCTTCTTTTTAAGGCAGGTGTTTTTGAATCTTGTCAGGCGGCGCCAGTATCAATGGCGCGTGGATGGTCGCTGAAATTTATTACCAAGCAGAACGAAGTGTTGACACTGAATCTGCAACGTTCTAAAGGTGAACGGGAATTTAAAAGTCTGGATGGTGCCGCTGCAGTTGCGCGCCGCATTGGCTTTGAATGGTTAAACGTTCAGATCGGCGACCTGAAATGGCAGGAAAAAGTCTGACGGTCAGTCAGCTCAGAAATACACAGCCATAAAAAAGGACGCCTGAACAGGCGCCCTCCGGATAATGCAGATATGTTCAGCAGAAAACCTGCTGACAAACTCAGCCGCCTTTATTCATGGCGTCGGCAATTTTCTGGTCCGTCTTATACTGGCTCAGTGCATACACTGACCATATAGCTGCCGGAATCCAGCCAATCAGGCTGATTTGTAAAATCAGGCAGATAATGCCCGCGATTGGCCGGCCAATCGTAAAAAACTGTAACCATGGTAATAGTAAAGCCAGTATCAAACGCATCTTAAATTTCCTCGCTAGTTCACTTCAGTGATCAGTCAGCAATAACGCCTTCTTGTAATTCAGCATCTGTTGCCTGACGAACCACCATTACTTCTATCTCAAAGTTGAGAGTTTTACCCGCAAACGGATGGTTAGCATCGATCGTAACTTCGCCGTCTTCTTCGTTGATTTCAACAATAGTTACCAGTTGAGGGTGCTCAGGATCGTCTCCTATCTGGCAGAACATACCTGCTTCAATACTTGGAAACGCATCAAAAGATGCTTTATCCACAATTGAAACTCGTTCTTCATCACGATCGCCATATCCCTGATCAGGTTCAATTGAGGCTGTAAGCTTATCCCCAACCTTATGATCTGCCAGCGCCTGCTCAAGCCCGGGGATTATATTTCCCTGACCATGAACGTAAGGTAAAGGGCCTACATCCCGGGAACTATCAACAACTTCTTTATTTTCATTAAACAATTCATAATGAAATTCAACGTAACAATTTTCAGTAATATTCATTTAAGTTATTTTCCGATTACAGCCTTAAGCTGTTATATTTAATACGTTTTTAAGCCAGTCAGATATCATCGTCACTTCATCCAGACTAACACTATGATCAATTGGATAGGTTCGCCACTCAGGCGTAAAACCTAACTCTGTTAATAATTCTTTTGCCACTTCACCCAGTTGAATCGGCACTACATCGTCCTGTGAACCATGTGCAATCATGATCGGTAAAGTTTTATTATCCGGCTGCACAGCTGTTCGTAGACTTTGCTCACAAGGTACATAAGTAGATAGTGCTAATATACCTGCTAGCGGTTGTGGATAAGCCAACCCCGCCTGATACGCCACAGCACCACCCTGCGAAAACCCTGCCAGAACAATACGTTCAGCCGGAACCCCCCGGTCAGTTTCCCGACGAATCAGAGCACTGATCTGTTCTGCTGACTCCAGCAATGAAGCAGTATCTACCTTGCGGCTGACATTCATTTCCAAAATGTCGTACCAGGCCCGCATTACCCAGCCATTATTTACAGTGACTGGACGTTCCGGAGCATGTGGGAAAATGAACCGTACGGCGGCATTTTCCGGTAAGTTTAGCGCCGGTACTATTCCGGCGAAATCATTTCCATCCGCTCCCAGACCATGCAACCAGATAACGGCTGAATCCGCCTGTCCAGCAGGTTCAATCTCAACACAGGGCAATAAGTTTGTATTCATCTGCCATCCAATAAATTATGCTAATAATTAAGTGTTAACTGCCGGTTAACCGTCAGACTGTTTCACTGCCTTCTTACCGGTACTATGCAATAACATAATGAAAACACCAGCTAACTCGTTTACCGCATGCCACGATTGCGATTTGCTCATCGCCAGAGCCAGTCTGCAAAAAGGTCAGTCACTGAACTGTCCCCGTTGTCATGCCAAATTGTTTCATGCCCGTCTGAATCCTATCGAACGGGGGCTGGCGCTGGCTATCACCAGTCTTATTCTGTTTTTACCTGCTAATCTCTTACCGATATTGAGCCTGAGTATTTTCGGACAGCAACAAAGTGAAACCATTCTGCAAAGCGTATTATCCTTATATGATGGCGGCTTAGCCATAGTTGCAGCAGTCGTCCTGATTTTTGCAGTTCTGATACCCGGCCTGCAAATTCTCTTGCTGACATACATTACCGCCTGCCTGCAACTTAAAGGGACTGGGCGATACCTTCGCCAGGGCCTGAATCTGTATCAGCGACTGCACGGCTGGGGGATGCTGGAAATTTACCTGATAGGTACTTTGATCGCCGTTATCAAATTAAAAGACATTGCCAACCTTGAGCCAGGACTTGGGCTGTATTGCCTGGCGGGCCTCATTCTCACTACCTGCCTGACCAACAGTCTGTTTGATACCCAGCAAGCCTGGCAGATGCTTAAGCAACGTCAGAACATTACCAGATCAAATACAGGTCAGACCCAATTATGAATATCGGGAACCACAGATCTGCTCGCCAACAGGGCTTAATGCTCTGTCGCCATTGTCATACCTTGCACAAGCTTGAACATCAGCATAAACATTGCCATGTATGTGATACCCCGTTACACAGTCGAATGGAACATACACTGCAACGCAGCTGGGCATTTTTAATTGCCTCAATTATCTGTTTCTTTCCGGCTAACTTATTGCCAATAATGACCTTTAAGAGCTTCGGCAGTGGAGCCCCCAGCACTATCATGGGCGGTATCATTGAGCTTTTCAGTAAAGGCTTCTGGGGAATTGGTCTGGTCGTTTTAGTCGCTAGTATTGTCATACCCTGTCTTAAAATCCTCGGATTACTAACACTGTTACTCAGCCTGAAGTTTCACTGGCAAACCAGTGCTCGCCAGAAAACCTGGCTCTATCGCGGCGTAGAATGGGTTGGTCGCTGGTCTATGCTGGATATATTTGTAATTGCCGTGCTGGTCGCACTGGTACAGTTGGGTAACCTTGCCAGCATTTCACCCGGCCACGGCGCTACAGCATTTGCCGCCGTCGTGTTACTAACAATGCTTTCAGCACTTAATTTTGATACCCGTTTAATCTGGGATAAATACGCACCTACGGACAACCAAAATCATGACACCAGATAATAACCCTGCGACAGAAGCCGTCATTAAGCAGCACCGTGGCCCATCATTTGTCTGGATACTGCCACTCGTTGCAGCCTTGATAGCAGCCTGGCTTGCCTGGCAGAGCTATCAGGATGCAGGTATTACCATCGAAGTGCAGTTTGAGTCGGCCGAAGGACTTGAAGCTGAAAAAACGAAAGTTCTGTTTCGCGGACTCCCCAGCGGTACAATCAAACAATTACGCCTTAACGAAGACCTTAAAGGCGTAACCGCCATTATTGAAATGGCAAGTGAAGCAGAGCCCCTGCTCCACGAAAACACCCGTTTCTGGCTGGTCAAACCTCAGGTCTCTCTCAGTGGTGTACGTGGTCTCGAAACACTCTTATCCGGTTACTATATAGGTATTCAACCGGGTGACGGTGAAGACAGACGCAGCTTCATTTCTGACAACGAACCTCCACCTTCCAGCAAAGATAAAGCCGGTTTATATCTGACACTCAGCAGTGACTCAGCAGCGTCCGTATACCGCGGCTCCAAGCTGTTTTATCGGGACATCGAAGTCGGTGAAGTAATAGACGTAAAACTCGGTGACCACCAGCAGCAGGTATTTATTGATCTCCATATAGATGACAAATACCGCCAACTGATCAACGGTGGCACCCGCTTTTGGAACGCTAGCGGCATCAGCATCAAAGCCGACTTACCCGAAATAGATATTAAGTTTGATTCTCTGGCCTCTATCATTGCCGGTGGTATAAGCTTTTATACACCTGCTGATGGTGGCGCACTCGACCCAGGTAAAATATTACCCCTCTATAGTGATTACGAAGCAGCAGAAGACGGGGTCGCCGTAACGGTTAAGTTTCCGGCACGTACACCACTTTCAGAAGGTACAAAAGTAGTCAGCCAGGAAATCGTCATCGGCCGGATTCAAAAGCTCCAGTTCAACGACGACCTTACCAGTCAAACAGCGCATTTACTGATTGATCCCCGGGCTAAACCATTATTGCGTGCCGGCAGCCAGTTCTGGCTTCCAAAGACAGATTTTGACATTACTCAGATAGGCCAGTTGTTCGACGGCAATGCTATCCAACTGCAACCAGGGCCAGGAATTCCTCTGTTTCGCTTTGAAGCGCTGAATACACCGCCAGCAAAACGCCCGGGCATTCCCGGTCTGGACATCCGGATCATCGCTGATCAGTTAGGCTCGCTGGATTTCGGTTCCCCGGTGCTGTACCGCCAGGTGCCGATTGGAGAAGTACGTGGTTATGAACTCATAGAACAAGGTAAAAAAGTACTCATTCACGCCACGATTGCTAAAGAACATTCAGCATTAGTAAAAGCCAATAGCCGTTTCTGGAATATAAGCGGTGTTAAGGTCAATGCCGGTCTTGACGGAATTAAACTGGATACGGGCTCACTTACTTCAGTCATAAAAGGTGGTATCAGCTTCTTCACGCCTGAGATTAAAGAGCTAAAGAACGCCACGCCTAATCAAAATTTTCGCCTGTATCAGGACTTTGATACTGCCAGCCTGCAAGGCAAGCTGATCTATAAGAATCAGGCAGGTAAGTTGCAAATTCGGCTGGTTAGCGAACAATTAGGTTCAGTTAAAGCAGGCTCTCCGGTGTTATATCGTCAATTGCCCGTTGGTAAAGTATATGGTTATCAACTGGCAGAAGACGGTAAAAACGTCGAAGTACAGGTTTTAATCGACAAAGCCTACCGTCACCTCATCACCAGCAAAAGTCGTTTCTGGAATGCCAGCGGCATTCATGCGCAACTGGATTTATCCGGGTTAAAATTACAAACCGAATCAATCGACACCATAATTCGAGGAGGTATCGCCTTTGACAACAAACCAGGTAAAGGTAAAGCCGCTAAATTTAATCAACGCTTCACCTTATACCCGAATAAACAACAAGGGCTATATGACGCGCTGGCAATTCAGATCAGTTTTCCGGCCGGTAATACACTGGAACGTGGCGCAGAGTTACGCTTTCAGGGGCTAAAAATGGGACGGGTAGATAATGTGAAGCTACTTGATCCCACCGGACGCATAGAAGCCAGGGTAATTCTTGATCAGCAAGCTGAATTTTTAGCCCGCGAAGGCAGTCGTTTCTGGGTGACCAGCAGCCAGATTTCCCTGCGTGGCATTAAAAATCCAGAAGCCCTGCTCAGCGGTAACTACATTGTCGCAAGTGTCGGTAACACCTCAAAAGCCCCCAGAGCGACACGTTTTAAAGGTATAGATAAAGCCCCTGCTGTTAGCCTCCCGGGATTAAATATCACACTGACTTCGCCTGCATTAGATTCTATAGAAGCCGGCAGCCCGGTGTACTACAGGGGTCTCAAAGTGGGCCAGATAACTGGTTTCACATTAGGTAAAGACCTGCAAAGCATTGAAATTTATGCCAACATTCAACCGAAGTATAAAAAACTGGTAAAAACGAACAGCCGTTTCTGGAACCTGAGCGGTATCAGTGCTGACTTTGGTTTATTCAGTGGCTTGCAAATAGAAACCAGTACCCTGGACACTTTGGTCAGCGGCGGCATCGCCTTTGATTCACCGGTAGCCTCGAAGACCGTTGGCCCACAGCCTCGCTTCAAGCTGCTGGAAAACGCACCTTAAAGGAATACGGATACCTTATGCGCGGTTATACACAGCTGTTTTGCATTTTCACCCTGGCCTGTAGCCTGCTGCTTAGCGGCTGCGCTACTCAGAACAGTGGCTTCAAAATCAGTCAACTGGCTAAAACAGACATCGACAGTGTCACTGACGCGCATATAACTGAACTGAAACGCCTTAACCGCCAACTTGCAATTAAACTCTATAAACGGAATCCCAGAGAACTGGCAAAGGTAGTCGGTAATACAAGTATCGACTCTCGTGTAGATCTGATGTTTAACCGCAACAACCCGCAACGTCTCACTGAACTTCATGGTCTTGACGGCATTAATGCAGTCCCTCTGGCATTTACGGAAGACTACCAGGGAGATAGGGTTTACGCGCTGATGGCTGGAATGATCAGTATGCTGGACGCTTCCTATAATAATAAAGATGAGTTTTTTTTACTCGATGAGCTGGATCAGCAAAAGTTGTATAACAGCGCCCGGAACCTCGAAACCATTGCATGGAGGCTCAACAGCCTTAAGCAAGAAAACGAAGAACTGTTTTTGTTAAGCAATGGCGTCAGCCCGGACGGTGTGAAAAATCTGAGCTTCGAACGCATCTTCGGCAAGATGATTGCCTTACAGGATATGATGGCAAGCTTAGTCGCTGGCAGCAGCAACCGAACTATCACAAAAGTTGTCCACAGTGTCGCCTCAACTACACTGTTACCGATTTAACAGCCATTCATAAACCGGTTGTATTTGTGCAGGCATCATCAGTGCCGGCGCATGCCCGGTATTCCTGACCTTTAACACATCCAGCTGTGGGTTTTGTTGCTGCATTATTCTGACTGTTTCCGCTTTGAGCAAATCAGAGTCTTCCCCCCAGATCAGCAATTGTGGACAATTCACCTGAGACCAAACCGCCATCAGATCAATATCTTCATGCTGCGTCGCCCTCAGCCCCTCAGCAATTCGCGGATCATAGTGTAAATACAGCCCACCAGCCTCATCAGTGCGGTGACCGTATTCAGCCAGGTGTCGCCAACAGCGATCATCCAAATCATGAAAAGCCCGGTAAGTCTTGCGCATATAAGCCTCTACTTCCTGCAGCGAAGTAAACTCATAATCGCCTACGTAGGTCGCTATTCGCTGTAAAGCCTGACCAGGTACACGGCTACCAATATCATTCAATATTAAATTCTCTATTGGAGAATTCGGTAACGATGCCAGTAACATACCTATAATCCCACCCATGGATGTCCCCAGCCAATCAACTTTATCAAGCTGAAGCCTCTGAAACAGTTCCTGCATATCGGCCAGATATAACGGCATATCATATGCCAGCGATTCAGGAAGCCAGTCACTCTTACCTCGCCCAACAACATCCGGACAAATAACCCGATACTCGCAGCTAAGTTGCTCAGCAAGAAAATCAAAATCACGTCCATTACGGGCTAAACCATGTACACAGACCAATACTCGGGGATTATTTATATCGCCCCATTGGTGGTATGCCATGCGATATTCAGCGCGGTGCTGCAAGGTTATAAAATGCGTTTCCATCAGACTCCATCCTAATATTCATCTCCAGGGTAAGACTCAAAGAGCCATCAGAGAGTGTAAAGTAATGTAAACACAGCTCCTGATATCTGTCTTCGTTTATCGAGAATGTATTATGATTCAAAGAGTAGATCACTTTTGACGACTAAAAAACGAGCCGACATGCCAACAACCCGTAAGCCATTCCCGCTGGCCAAGTTTCTGTTACCGATTCTCTTTCTTGCGATCGGCATCGGCGGCTTACTGTATTTAAACAGTAACAAAGCCGCTGTTCCGGCAAAGCCAGTTAACGAAAAAATATGGCGCGTAAAAACTCAGAAAGCAGAGTTTTCTCCGGGACAGCCACAACTGACCTTATTCGGTAAAGTTGAGTCTCCGCTCAGTAGTAATCTGACAGCGCCTTTAACCGCATATGTGAGCGAACGTTTGGTGGCTGAAGGCAACCGGGTCAGTAAAGGTCAGATACTGGTAAAGCTTGATGACCGGGACGCACGCCTGTTGCTCGATCAGCGCAACGCAGAAGTACTGCGCATAGAAGCACTGACTGAAGCTGAAAATGTCCGCTTTGCTGCTGATCAGAAAGCGCTGAAAATAGAACAGGAATTACTGAGCATCAGCCAGCGCACCCTTGAACGCTACCAAAATCTCAGCAGTCAGCAGGTTGCCAGTCAGAATCAGCTGGATGATGCCCGACGGACTCGCCAGCAACAGGCTCTTTCGCTGAACAATCGCCGTCAGGCTATTGCTGACCATCCCAACCGTCTCGCCCAGTTGAGTGCCCAGCTACTGCAGGCTAAAGCCTTACAGGCCAGCGCAGCTCTGGATGTCGAGCGCAGCGAAATTAAAGCGCCGTTTGACGGCCGGATTACCCGTCTGAATGCCGCACCTGGTGACCGGGTGCGTGGTGGTGACCAGATTCTCAGTATGTACAGCGACAAAGATCTGGAAATCCGTGCCCAGTTACCCAACCAATATCTGAGTGAGATTCGCAGTCAGCTGGAACAGCAAACTGCCATTCCAGCGTCCGGTCAGTTAAACGGTAAGAATATATCCCTGTCGCTGGATCGCCTGGCAGCAGAAGCAAATGCAACCCGCCCCGGCGTAGATGCGCTGTTTCGAGTCCGCCAGAAAGATCAGGTCCTAGAACCCGGACGTGCTCTGGCAATGACTCTCACACTGCCACCAGTTGCCCGCAGTTTAATTATTCCGCCACAGGCGCTCTACGGTACTAACCGTATCTATCGAATTACTGACGGCCGTTTAGAAGCGCTGACAATCCAGCGAATTGGTGATACCTCAGTCAATGGCGAAGCAGGCATATTAATAACGGCGACTGATCTACAGCAAGATGATCAGATTCTGGTTACCCAGCTACCTAATGCAATATCAGGCCTGCGAGTCGAGGCAGCGGAATAAATAATGAATAGCTATCAGGGCCCGCTTAAAAATCTGACGACGCTGTTTACCAGCCATAAAGTCGCTGCCAACCTGTTAATGCTGCTGATGATTCTCAGCGGTATATGGGGACTAAAAAAACTTAACACGCAGTTTTTCCCCAGCTTTGAACTGGATGTCATCAACATTGCAGTCGTCTGGAGTGGCGCAGCAGCTGAAGACGTCGAACGTTCAATTATTCTGCCGGTAGAGCGGGAACTCAAGTCTGTCAGCGGCATAGACGCCTTATACTCCACTGCCACTCAGGGCGCGGCAGCTATTCGTATAGAGCTTGAAGAAGATAGCGATACAGCTTTTATTCTTGATGACGTCAAACAAAAAATTGACGGCCTTAGCAACCTGCCGCAAGAAGCGGAAACGCCTATAGTTCAGCAAATTATCCGCTATGAAAACATAGCAAGTCTGCTAATCACCAGCGAGCAGGGCAGTCTGGAAGAGCTGCGCCAGCTGGCCCGACAATACGAGCGGGAACTGCTTAAACGCGGCATCAGTAAAATCGACTTCATCGGCATGCCCGAAGAAGAAATCGCCATTCAGGTATCTTCCGCCAAACTTCATGAGCTGGGTCTGTCCCTTGACCAGATTGCCAGCCGGGTAAGCCAGCGCAGCCTTGATATACCAGCGGGTACCGCTGCAAAAGATGACGGGTCCCGTTTAGTTCGGGGTCTCAATCAGCAACGGGATGTAGAAGGTTTCAATCAGCTCCCTCTGTTAACAGAAGAAGCTGGCCGACTCATCCGTCTGGGGGATATTGCCGATATCGACTGGCGCATGCAGGACGACCAGATATTCCTGACTTACCGCGGCAAACCCGCTATTCAGCTGCACCTGCGGCGCACGGAAAATAGCGATACCCTGGTTGCAGCAGGCGTTTTACGGGAGTGGCTGGCTGAGCAGGATAATCAGCTGCCTGACGGTGTTCAGATCATTCCGTTTGATGAAAGCTGGAAACCCATTCAGGATCGCATCAACCTGTTACTGAAAAATGGCCTCGGCGGCCTGATACTGGTTATTGCTACCCTGTTTCTGTTCCTCAACGCCCGGGTCGCATTCTGGGTAACGGTCGGCATTCCGGTCTCTTTCATGGCAACTCTTGCCGTCATGTATGGCATTGGCGGCAGCATTAATATGATCAGCCTGTTCGGCATGATTATGGCCGTCGGTATTATTGTCGATGATGCTATCGTCGTCGGAGAAGACACTTTAACGCATTTACAGATGGGCGAACCCGGCCTCCAGGCAGCTATAGGTGGTGCTCACCGGATGCTCGCACCGGTCATGGCATCTTCGTTAACTACTATCGCAGCCTTTCTGCCGTTACTTCTCATTGGCGGGATCATTGGCAACATCCTCATAGATATTCCGACAGTCGTCATCTGTGTCATCGTCGCATCAGTCATTGAATGCTTCCTGATATTACCGGGCCACCTGCATCACAGTTTACGTAAAGCCAGCGACTTGCAGCCCTCTAAATTACGTCAAAAACTTGATAACGGCTTTGAACGCTTCAAGCAGGGACCGTTTAGAAGCAGTGTCGAAACCGCTATTACATACCGCTGGACGACTATCTGCGCAGCTGTAGCTGTGCTAACCCTAAGTATTGGCCTTATCTCCAGTGGCCAGCTTAAATTCACCTTTTTCCCCGCGGTTGAAGGCGAGACAATGACCGCTAACATTCAGTTCAGCGCCGGTACCGAAGCCCGTAAAGTAGATGACTTCCTGCAACATCTGGATGCAACATTAAGAGAAACCGACGCCGAATTTGGTGGCGGCCTGATTGTGGTTGCTTTACAAAAACACCGTCAGAGCAGCTCTTCCCGCAATAGCAGCCGGGCGACAAAAGGTGATGAGTTCGGCGCACTTTTTGTTCAGCTAACACCTGTCGACGACAGAGCAATCAGCAACAAGGCTTTCATTAAGAGCTGGAGAGAAAAAATCATTCAGCCCGCAGGTATTGAAAAATTCACCATCGACGTCAGTCGCTCTGGCCCGCCGGGCAAGGCGATTGAAGTCAAGCTCAGCGGTCAGGATGTAGAAACACTTAAACAGGCGTCACTGGCAGTACAGTCCGCCCTGCGTAAATATAGCGGTATCAGTAATGTTGACGACGACCTGCCCTTCGGAAAATCCCAGCTGATCTATGCGCTAACCCCTGCCGGAGAAACCGCTGGACTGAATTTACAGTCTGTCGGACGTCAGCTCAGAGCGGCGCTGGACGGTCAGCAGATTCAGGTATTCTTCCGTGGCGAAGATGAAGTAGAAGTACGCATGGTGTTACCGGATGCCGAACGTAACCGCCTCAGTGCTTTACAGCATCTGCCTATTGTTCTACCTAACGGCTCAACATCGCCATTAGCAAATGTCGTCAGCTTTACAGACAAACAGGGACTTGACCGCCTCCAGAGAATAGACGGCCAGTTGGCGATTAAGGTGACAGCTGACCTTGATGAGGCCAGCGCTAATGCTAATGAAATCATTGCGGACTTCCGCGCGAACCAGCTAGCCGATATTTTAGCGGAATACGGCATTACCGCGACCTTTGAAGGCAAAAACAAAAATCAGCGGGAAACCCTGGCAGATATGAAAACTGGCCTGATACTGGCTATGTTCCTGATTTTCATTATTCTCAGCTGGGTATTTTCATCATACAGCTGGCCCTTTGCTGTCATGCTGGCTATTCCACTCGGCCTGACCGGTGCGATTCTGGGTCACTTTCTTACCGGCCAGACGCTCACCATATTGTCGCTATTTGGTTGTTTTGGCCTGTCCGGAATCGTTATCAATGACTCGATTGTTTTAATAACCTTCTACCAGAAACTCAGGAATATGGGGAAGAACGTTCACGAAGCTATCGTTGAAGCAGCCTGCCAGCGTTTAAGGGCAGTTTTACTTACTTCACTGACAACTGTCGCCGGGCTGGCGCCAATTCTGTTTGAGACATCCTTGCAGGCGCAGTTCCTTATTCCAATGGCAACCTCTATTGTGTTCGGTCTGCTCTATGGCACTGTACTGATTCTGCTAGTCATTCCGGCACTTCTGGTCGTCATTGAAAATACCCGGAAGAATCTGTTTTGGTTACTGGGCAAAGAAGACAGTAGCCATCAGTCACAGCACGGTCTGTAAAACTTCAGGACGATAAGTAACAATCAAGCAGCGCTGCCAGATGCAATTTTGCGGCAGCGCTCTGATAAACAAACCGCATACCCCACTCATAATTATCCTGCGATAACCGGCGCACATGTACCAGCCGGCAGTGACACTGCATATTCTCACCGTCCAGGCAAAAGCCAACCATAAACTCACTGCTACGTTGTGACTCAGCCTGATCAAGCCGTAAACTTCTGACTAACGCCTGTTCTCCCTGAACGGTAATGCCACCCATGCTGATATTTGTAATCGTTGCTAACACGGGTTGTTCCTCAAGTGGAACTCCATACATGCCAATCTGCGCTGTCAGATTAATCGTCACCCTGGGATGAACCCGATTATCTGCAAACATAATGGTCATTTCTCACATATAACTTTGTGTAACATCATGATTATAGGTGAACATTGGCCCAGAGAGCTAAGCCGAGCTTAAGTCAGATATGTTAACTGATAAAAAATCCCCTGCGACAGCTAACAGGTACAGGACTGCCACACAGGGGAAAAGTCTAGCAACATAAGGACGCAGGCTGAAATTCACAGCCTGCAATGAATGCAGTTACTAACAGGTACAACCTGCAGCAATTGCAAACTCTTTTTACGCACAACTCACCCAGTATGTATTAAGCCAAAAATACTTAATGAGTCAGCTGCTCTGTAATTCACGAATATCTGCATCACACTTATCTGACACTACAGATAACACTAAGCATCTGATGCAAAACATCAGAAATCGCTTAAAGAAACCAGGCACGTTAGAGAAAGTTCATCAAAGAGAGCTCTGAAAAGTAAGAGCCTACATGCGGTATTACACAGTAAGAGATCTCCGCCATAACAACAAAGACAACCAGCGGATAAATAAACACCCTGTACTCTTGCCTCCCTGGATGCCAGACAAAGCTGACAGCAAGAAGATTAAGTAGCCACGGCTGAACCAATTGTGAACTGGCATTTTTTTGTACATTCTGACCCGTAAAGGTGCCGTATTCTGCTAGTTAATACGCCTGCTTATCCGCTATAATTGCCAGCCTTAATGACCACGGGCAAAACACTGGTAAAACATCTGTGCTAAAGCAGCTTCCAGTGTTGATGCTTGTGGTTCGCCAAAGACGACGGTACCGGGAATCTATTTAAGGCACATCCATGAATCCAGATTTACAAAAGCTCCAGCCCTACCCATTTGAAAAACTGACCACGCTGAAAAACGCAGTCACGCCTCCGGCGGAACTGGAGCACATCGCACTGTCTATCGGGGAGCCTAAGCACCCATCACCACAGTTCGTTATGGATGTCTTTACCGAAAACATGGGCCGGCTGGCTAACTACCCAACCACTGCAGGCCTGCCAGAGCTACGTCAGACAATCGCCGACTGGGCCACCCGTCGCTTTAAGCTTAAGCCAGGTAGCCTAACCGCTGCGGACAATATTCTGCCGGTCAACGGTACCCGTGAAGCAATTTTCGCGTTCACTCAGGCAGCGGTTGCCCGTGCACCTGAAGGTGAAGCAACACCTCTGGTTGTGTCGCCTAATCCGTTTTATCAGATCTATGAAGGTGCAGCTTATCTGGCCGGTGCAGAACCATTCTTTCTGAACTGCAATGCCGATAACGGTTTCATCCCAGATTTTGATGCAGTAGATGCCTCTGTCTGGGAACGTTGCCAGTTACTGTTCCTGTGTTCACCAAGTAACCCGACAGGTGCAGTTACCAATCTGGACACACTGAAAAAACTCATCGCTCTGGCAGATAAGTACGACTTTATTCTTGCCAGTGATGAATGCTACTCAGAGATTTATCTGGACGAAGCACAGCCTCCTGTTGGCCTGCTGGAAGCCTGCGCGGTTATCGGCCGTCATGATTTCAGCCGTTGTATCGTTTTCCACAGTTTGTCTAAGCGTTCGAATCTGCCGGGTCTGCGTTCCGGTTTCATTGCCGGTGATGCAGCCTGTATTAAGCCATTGCTGAGCTACCGTACTTATCATGGCTGCGCAATGTCTATACCTAATCAGTTCGCTAGCATTGCCGCTTGGAACGACGAAGCTCATGTACTGGAAAATCGTGATAAATATCGCGAGAAATTCCAGACAGTTGTAGATATTCTTTCTCCGGTAATGGATGTTAAGGCACCCGATGCCAGCTTCTATCTGTGGGCAAAAACACCGATCGCTGACGACCAGTTTGCCCAGGGCCTGTTTGGCCAACAAAACGTTACTGTACTGCCAGGCCGCTACCTGTCCCGTGAAGTGGATGGTCAGGTTCCCGGCGAAGGTTATGTGCGTATGGCACTGGTTGCCACGATTGAAGAATGTGTCGAAGCTGCTCAGCGCATTCGTGCATATGTTGAGTCTCTTTAAAGCACCAATACAGGAATAGACTGATGACCACTCTGTACGGTATTTCTAACTGTGACACTGTGAAAAAAGCCCAGCGCTGGTTAGATGCGCAGGGTATCGAATTCAAATTCCACGACTTCCGTAAGGATGGTCTGGAAAAGTCTCAACTGGAGCAATGGAGCGACGAACTTGGCTGGGAAAGCCTGGTTAATAAACGCAGCACTACCTGGCGCCAGTTGGAAGACGACGTAAAGAACACACTGGATGCCGCATCTGCCGTAGAGGTTATGCTGGCTAATCCGACTCTGATTAAGCGACCTGTTCTTGATCTGGGTGACAGCCGTAAGCTGGGATTCAAAGACAGCGATTACGCATCTTACTTTTAAACATTAAGAACTCGACATAACGTCACGCGCAATGCCCGGACGTTATGCCGAAGTTAAAAATAAATATTGAGGTTAAAACTATGAGTACTTTTGCACTGGGTCTGGGCGTAGGCAGCCAATCTTCTACTGGCGAACTGTTAGAAGTGTACTTCAACCAACCATTGCTGAACCCATCCGACGAGCTGATTGCTGCTGTTGCAGCTAAAGTTGGCTACGAAGGTGGTAACCAGAATATCCAACTGACGGCTGAACAGCTGAACGATCTGGAAGCAGCGTTCCTGTCTGTAGATGCAGAAGATCAGGCGGAAATCGTTGAAGTATGCAAGGGCACTCAACAGCCAATGATCCTGACTATTCTGGCAACAGATGACGAGCCACAGGGCACTGCAGACGCTTACCTGAAACTGTCTCTGATCTCTAACCGTCTGGTACAGCCTCATGGTTTAAACCTGACAGGTATCTTCGGCAAACTGCCAAACGTAGCCTGGACTAACGAAGGCGCGATCTCTCTGACAGACCTGCCTAAGCGTCAGCTGGCAGCCCGTGCACAAGGTCGTATTATTGACGTTCACTCTGTGGATAAATTCCCTAAGATGGCTAACTACGTTGTACCTGCCGGTACCCGTATTGCAGCAACTTCACGTGTTCGTCTGGGTGCGCATGTTGGTGAAGGCACTACAGTTATGCACGAAGGTTTCATCAACTTCAACGCCGGTACTCTGGGTGTAAGTATGGTTGAAGGCCGTATCTCTGCGGGTGTTGTTGTTGGTAACGGTTCTGATCTGGGTGGCGGTTGCTCTACTATGGGCACACTATCCGGTGGCAACAATGTTGTTATCTCTGTTGGCGAAAACTGCCTGATGGGCGCTAACGCAGGTCTGGGCCTGCCACTGGGCGACCGTTGTACTGTAGAAGCGGGCCTGTATGTAACTGCCGGTTCTAAAGTGACCGTACTGGATGACCAAAACAACGAAGTTAGCACTGTAAAAGCGGCTGAATTAGCCGGTAAGCCGGATCTGCTGTTCCGTCGCAACTCTCAGAACGGCCGCGTTGAAGTTAAAACCAACAAGACTGCTATCGAACTGAACGACGAGCTGCACGCACACAACTAAGTTGTATCGCTGGCTTTATCAGGCGCATTCGCTCTGATCATCAACCCCGGTCATGCACCGGGGTTCTCATTTCAGATCAATAGCTTCAAACTCAATAGTCTCAAACCCAATTAGGTATCCCCGATGTCCCACTCTCCCACCGTTGAACTGGCTAAAGAATTAATCTCACGCCGCTCCGTCACCCCTGAAGATGCTGGCTGCCAGGAGTTGATGATTGAACGTTTGGAGGCTATGGGATTCGTAATTGAACGCATGCAGTTTGAAGATGTGAGCAACTTCTGGGCCCGTCGTGGTACCGAAGGGCCAGTATTTTGTTTTGCTGGCCACACTGATGTTGTCCCCAGTGGTCCTGAAGAAAAGTGGAGCCATCCTCCGTTTGAACCTGTTATTGAAGATGGCTACTTGTGTGGCCGTGGCGCGGCTGACATGAAAGGCGGTATTGCCAGTTTCATGACAGCACTGGAACGCTTTATCGCGCATCATCCAGATCACAAAGGATCTATCGCCTTACTGATCACCAGCGATGAAGAAGGTCCGTTCATTAACGGTACCACTCGGGTAATCGATACACTGGAAGCCCGCAATGAAAAAATCACCTGGTGTATTGTTGGTGAGCCTTCCAGTACCGCACAAGTTGGCGACATTATTAAAAACGGTCGTCGTGGTTCTATCAGTGGTGAAATCACTGTAAAAGGCGTTCAGGGTCACGTTGCTTATCCGCATTTGGTGAAAAACCCTATTCATAAAGCCATGCCAGCATTTGCAGCACTTTCTGAAGAAAAGTGGGACGAAGGTAACGAATACTTTCCGCCAACCAGTTTCCAGATTTCTAACATCCATTCAGGCACCGGCGCCAACAACGTTGTACCTGGCGACCTGGAAGCGAAGTTTAATTTCCGTTTCTCAACTGAACTGACCGACGTTGAAATAAAACAACGTACCCACGCTATTCTGGATGCTCATGGTCTGGATTACGATCTGACCTGGATTCTCAGCGGTCATCCATTCATTACTGGTGAAGGCGATCTGGTTAATGCCTGCCAGAGTGCAATTAAAGCTGTTTCCGGCATCGAAACAGAGCTTTCGACTTCAGGCGGTACATCTGATGGTCGCTTCATAGCGCCAACAGGTGCGCAAGTTGTAGAACTGGGTCCGGTAAACGCTACCATCCACAAAATTGATGAGCGTGTTAAAGCTGAAGACCTGGATACTCTGTCTTCACTGTACGAAAACATCATGGCACGCTTACTGGTTGATGAGGCCTGATCATTGCTCGCACTGACTTGTCCAAGCTGTCAGGCCCCCCTGACAGCAACAGAAAAAAATCTGCGTTGTACCGCAGGTCACAGCTTCGATGCTGCCCGTCAGGGTTATTGGAACCTGCTACTTGCAAATCAGAAGCGCTCTAAAGATCCCGGCGATAATGCAGAGATGGTTAAAGCCCGGACTGATTTTCTTGCGCTTGGCTATTATCAGCAACTGTCTGACCATCTTAATCAGTTAGTCGGTAAAACCCTGTCTGCAGCTGAGTGCCCTCAGATGATGGATATGGGTTGCGGTGAAGGCTACTACACCAACCGGCTGCACGAATACCTGCTTAACGAACAGGCAAATACCGCGGAAAATCCATTACAACTGGCAGGCCTGGATATATCCAAGCATGCCGTAAAGGCAGCTTGTCGCCGTAATAAAGCTGTCACCTGGCTGGTAGCCTCAGGTGCCAACATGCCTGTGGCAGAGGCCTCTCTGGACTTACTAACCGTCGCTTTTAGCCGGCTGATGCCAGAAGAGTTCGCCCGGACACTAAAAGCCGGCGCTCATCTGATCATCGCTTATCCCGGTGACCAGCATCTGCGTCAGCTGCGGGAGCTAATTTATAAAGAGGTACGTGAGTCAGGTTTCGATCCATCTTCTGTATTAGGAGAGGCTTTCGAAGCAATCTCCGAACAACAGGTGAAATACGACTTTGAACTGACCTCACAGGCCGAAATTCAGCAACTGCTTGCAATGACACCTCATGGTTGGCGGATCAAACAGGATGTTCGCGACGATCTGAAACAGCTGCCATCACTGCAACTGACTCTGGATGTAAGGCTCGCAGTATTCCGGCGTAGTGACGCTATCTGATATGCGTCTGAAAACTCGCATCAAACTTGCTTTGGTACACAGAGCTGATCAGGGTAAACAAAATCTGATGATTCTGCTAACCGGTGCGGGTATATTTCTGATCGGTTTTTTACTGATGAACTTTGCAGAATACTTTCTGCTTAGCTCCGTCAGCCAGGAACTCATTGCCCTGCTGGGCCTTGTTCTGGCAATTATTGGGGTAATTATCGCCGCCTTCGGCTATATTTGTCTGAGTTTTTTGCGGATTTTCCGCGTGATTAATACTGATACCACACACAGCAGCAAGAAGAAAAAACATGAGTGATACAACAGCTACACGACATCCGGACATCGAAATCTACGTAAAAAGCCGTAGCCTGGAAGATATTTGTCAGTGGCTAAGCGCAATATTCTCTGCCGTAGAACTACAGCATTCCCAGGGCACCGTTCATCAGTACCAGACAAATTGCGGCATACCGGTATTGATTCACGAAAAGGTATCAGGCAAAGCCTGGACCAGCGTCTGGTTTGATTCCGATCGCACCCCGTGGGAAAAAGACCTGGACTGCGCCACTATTGCTAACCAGCAAATGGATACAGAAATTCGCTGTATTGCCGGTGGCTGGAGCGACGGTGATGACCCGGATGAATGGTGGAAAATAGAGACCGGTGGGGAAGCATCTAAAATTCAGTGGCGTACATAAACACTGCTACTCAGTCAGATTGATCAAGCGACTGCACTGAACTGCGAGCGGGACTCTTCGATTTCACTGATAATCAGATTGCGGGAAGAAGTCAGTCCGATACGTGCATAAGTATCGGCTGCCAGGGCCTGATTTTCCGGCATGATAGCCTGAGCATGAACATGGCTAAGTACGTATGCCATATCCGCAAAGTTACTGCTGCCTACCGACGTATTCAGACGACCTACAATCTCTTCGTTATATAAGCTGTCCGGATCCGGATAACTTAGTTCTTCACTGGCAGGCAGTTCGAATACAGCACCACTGCCTACTTTCTTGGCAGCCTGATCTTCACTGGCAGAAATCATACTCAACAACATAGAGAACTGCGCCCCCTGACCATTCTGAACCGCGTGGCTCAGGGTCGAGGTATAAGTCTCTATTTGTTGTTCTATGCGTTCAATCTGCATCGTCGGATCTGCAACTTGCCTGATGTTTCATTTTCAATTTAGTATTAGTCGGCGCTCAGGGGATTTTCTTTAGCCTGATTTACCTCTGAGTGCTAAAAAATCTTTATCTAATATCAATACGTTAACTTTACTGTCTGAGTTTTATTCATGTCCCGCTACCGTCCGCCAGCACCACCTAAATCCCGTTACATCACTGCTGCCGGTGCAGCAGCCATGAACGCCGAGCTCAAGTACCTGTGGAAAGTAAAGCGCCCGGAAATTACCCAGTCCGTTAAAGAAGCTGCTGCACAGGGTGACCGTTCCGAAAATGCCGAATATATTTACGGTAAAAAACAACTTCGGGAAATCGACCGCCGGGTACGCTACCTGTCTAAGCGTCTGGATGTATTAACTATAGTTGACCGTATACCTGATGATCGCCAGACAGTGTACTTCGGTGCCTGGGTGGATATTATTGATGAGGAAGATAAAGCCGCCCGCTATCGGATTGTCGGCCCCGACGAAATTGGCGAACGTTCCGACTACATTAGTATGGACGCACCAATGGCAAAGCAGCTACTGAAGAAAAAAATTGGCGATGAATTTGCCATCCGGCGTCCGGACGGCAATGAAGTCTGGTATGAAATTACCGGTATCGAATACCTGCCCGACCCGGCTGATTAATCATATTATCAGGCCACAGCCCCAACACTGTCATCTGACTTTTCAGCCAATTCAAGATGCCCCGGATGCCGGCCAAACATTCGTTGCAACATAGGAATGAAGAATTCCAGAGGTTGAGTCGGATAGTCCGGATCAAAGGCATTCTGATCATAGTTATGGCAGAAGTATTTACAATCTTCATAGTAAGGACTGTCTTTATACTTCTCCCGGGCGTTACGGTCACCACCCAGGTGGTGATTGTAATAATATCCCTGAAAAACACAGTGATGCTGAACTATCCAGTGAACCTTCTCACTCACATAAGGCTTAAGAATTGCGGCGGCAACTTCACCATGATTATAAGGGGCAACAATGTCACCAATATCATGTAACAGTGCGGCAACCACCAACTCTTCATCGGCATTATCATCATAGGCCCGGGTCGCTGACTGCAGGGAATGCTGTAAGCGGTTAACCGGATACGCTGTCCAGGGTTCATCTAACTCTTTCAGCTGAGCGACTAAACGGTTAACCAGCTCAGTATTGTACTCATCTTCAAACTCCATGATTGCCATGAACTCTTCATACGTCGCATCTTCCATGCGAGTCCAGCCCGCCTTATAGTTTTTGTCTGCCATGCTCTCACCTACTCGTGCCATACATCGTTCTTGTTATTAATGAAGAAACTCTAGAAGCTTTACACTGAAAAATAAAACGAATAGATTTTGTCAATCTGATAATATTTTTTAATCGGCCAATATAACGATGCACAACGATGCGCTAAACACTTTTCTCACCGTAGCCCGCTGTGGTGGATTTCACGCCGCTGCTGAACATCTGCATATCACTCAGGCGGCGGTATCAGCCCGGATTCGCAGTCTCGAATCTCAGCTTGATGTTAGTCTGTTTGAACGGGGGCCTGGCGGCAGCCAGTTAAGTGACGCCGGTAAGTACTTACTACCCTACGCAGAGCAAATGCAGACTACCTGGCAACAGGTTACCAGGGACCTGAAAGAACGTTTTACCGACCATATTGCATTACGCCTGGGCGCTCAGATGAGTATCTGGGAGCAGCGCCTGATCGACTGGGTTATCTGGATTGAAACCGAACATGGCAAACTGCCGATGACCCTGGACTTTGACTACCACCGAGATATGAATCAGGCCGTACAGAACCGCCTGGTAGACGTTGCTATCAGCCATTTACCCGGTAAAGAAGCTAACCTGATCAGCTATTCGCTGCCCGCAGAAAAGCTCGTTCTTCTGACCCGGCGCCCCTGCCATTTTAGCGATCAGGACCTCCCCCGCTTTATCGATTTCGATTTCGGAGAAGCCTATCACCGGGAAGTAAATACAGTCCTGCCAGACAGCCAGCGCCTGCATGTTTTCTCCGGGAACAGCGCTATGGGCCTGCGTTATATTATGGCCAATGGAGGAATGTCATATTACCCACAACGTCTGGCGCAGCAAGACCTCGATGCAGCCCGGCTACATCAGGTAGAACAGGCACCAAATATATCCCTGGCCTGCTACCTGACATACCGGACGGATAACCCGCACCGTGTGCTGATAGAAGAGATGATTCAGGCATATTTTCATCCCTGAATCTAAGCTCAAACTCAAGCCGGACTATAAAATTCAACGCTGAACATCACTGCGGCTTAGCGTTCAAGCATTGCCAATACCCGGCTGAAACGGCGTATACCTAAATCGATGTTAGCAACAGACTCATGGCTGAAGTTAAGTCTGAAAGCAGCTGATACCTGCTTCTGTGGATAAAATACACTTCCCGGAACTACAGTCACTCCTTGCTCGATAGCCTGCTCTGCCACCCGCAGCTCATCTATCTGACCAGACAACCGGGATCCAGATAAATCCAGCTCCAACCAGATAAACATACCACCCTCAACCGGACGTAGCGTTACCCATTCAGGTAAATGTAGCTGTACAGACTCAGACATTGCCATATACCGCTGCAAATACTCCTGTCGCAGTTGCTGCAGATGATCAGCGAACTCCCGATGTGATAGCAACCCTGCCAATAAAGCCTGACCGGGCAACTGAGTATGCAGATCGGTAACCTGCTTAACCTTAAGCAGCTGACCTATAAATTTTTTATCTGCCTGAACACAACCAAGCCGTAGCCCCGGGCAGGCAATCTTCGAAAAAGACCGCAGCAGTAAAGTTCGTGCCGGAGACAAATCTGCCAACATAGGTAATGACTTACCCACAAAGCGCAGCTCCCGGTAAGGTGCATCCTCAATCAGAAATACCCCGTATTTCTCACACAGACGAACAATCTCATGCCGCATTTTCAGGGAATAGCTGGCACCCGTTGGATTATGAAAATCAGCAATCGCATAAAAGAACTTAATGTCTTGCTGTGCAAACAATGATTCAAGCACCGCTAACCTGTCGGCTTCGTATTCTTCGCTTACGCCACCCAATGCAGGGACTGAAATCACCTCTGCTTCTGCCAGCTGAAAGGCCTGTAAAGCGCCCAGATAGCAGGGTGCCTCTATGGCAATCCTATCACCAGGATTTACAAACGCCCGCAGGATCAGATCCAGCCCCTGCTGAGCACCGTTTGTCACCAATACATCATGATTATCAGGCATCGGGGAACGCTGCCGTAAAACAGTTAACAATTCATCCAGCCCCTGACTGCCACCGTACTGTAAAAGCTCTGATGCTGTCTGGTCAGTGCTCAACTGCCGAATCAGAGACACAGGGAAACAGGCTTCAGCCGGTAAACCACCGGCAAAAGAGATCATATTCCTACGACCAGCCACTGCCAGAATTTCCCGTAGATAAGAAGCCTGTAAGTGCTGCAACCGGTTAGCTGCCATAAGGCCCGGACCATTTTCTGCCTGCGATAATGTCATAATGAGTTCCTTCTTTTTTCTCTTAAATAAAGTAATTAAGAGCAGTTATTTGAACTCCAGCATATTCAGTAATTATCACTAAGATTTGTTAATTTATAAGATCATATATGTCCATTTATGATATTTTTATATAGACAGTTTATCTTCAGGCAAACCATCCAATGGCCACACCACAGCAAATCGCACGTATAAATGACGTTCTGCACCAGATACATAAAGACATTACCGCTGACCTTAACGGTAAACAGCTGGCACAGGTTGCTGCTTATTCAGAGCAGCACTTACACCGGGTTTTTGCAGAGATCGTTGGCGAAAGCCTGCATCAGTATATTCGCCGTAGCCGACTTGAAGTTGCAGCAAACCAACTGATGTTCAGCCCTGAAACTGCCATTGTAGATATTGCAGAGAAATGTGGTTTTCAGTCACTGTCATCCTTCAGTCGCGCCTTCAGAGCAACATTTGGCTGCGCCCCCGGACAATGGCGTAAGCACCTTAATACCGAAGATAAACCTTACTTAAAAGACCCGGAAATCGCTGCCGCTTATTGCCGTCTGCAAGATCAGCACTTACCAACCCCTGAGCTTATCGACCTCCCTGCATACAGAGTGGCCTATATTCGTCATCAGGGTTATGGCCGGAATATTCGCAACAGCTGGCAACTGCTGACAGCCTGGGCAGCAAGTCAGGATATTTCTCTTCTGACCACACCTGACGTGCAAATCGGCCTGCACCATTCAAACCCGTCACGAATTCCATTAGAACAGTGTAGATACGTTGCCTGTACGGCAATCGAAGCACCGTTGAGAAAAGCAGTACCATTGAAAAAACGCGGCATCATTAATGAAATGATTATTCCCGGTGGCTTACACGCTTGCTTTAAACTGCACGGACGCTATGGAGAGCTACTGCCCTGGATAAGTAAGATAATGGAAGAATGGCTGCCTGAATCAGGCCTGGTCGCCAAAACAACACCCGCTTTCGCTATCTACGAAAAAAACCACTTTCTGAATAAGAACGAAGAATTCAGTCTGAAATTTTGCTTACCGGTGGGCTTTTACTGACTTCACAAATACTGGCCAAATAATTCTGCAAACTGATCTCAGAGTGCTGTGGATAAACATCATCGAGTAACTGCAGCTGCGAGATGCGGTCCAGCCTGAACTGCCGATAATCACTTCTCAATTCGCACCAGCCAACTAAGGTCCAGACAGTCCCCCAGTAGACCATTCCCAGAGGCCACAAACGCCTTTGAGAAGGTTCGCCGTCAGCGCGACGATAATCGATATGCAGAATTTTCTGTTCCCTTACACCCGCCCGAATCAAATCACCAAAACGTGCGTTCTCGCCATGGGAAAAATCCGGAACCAACATCCACTCACTGCTACGCAGATGCGCATCATGTGCAGGATCAGGCAGCGTCGCACGGATTTTATCCAATGAACTGGTGGCCGCTTTACCTAACTCACTGTCGCCCCAGCGCTGCACCATACGGGCACCAAGCAGTAATGCTTCCAGCTCATCCTGATCAAACATTATGGGCGGCAACGTAAAACCTGGTTTCAGCCGATAACCAACACCCGCTTCACCTTCAATTGGTACACCGGAAAGACTCAGCGCCTGAATATCGCGATAGATTGTCCGCTCAGACACCTCAAGACATTCCGCCAGCATCTGCGCGGTAATAACCCGTCGCCGACTGCGCAATAGAGTAAGTAACTGAAAAAGACGTTCCGCTTTTCGCATGAATCAGGCTTTCATAAATACAATAAAAGAAGCCTCAGAATCTACACAATGGTAAATATCAGAGGCATGTGGATAACTGATCAGAGATGCATTATGCCTCGACGGCCAGCTCACAACTCATGTTCTCGCATAATGTCGGCATATGTCGCACGACGCAAGTCGCCGGATCAATAGCTGCCATTAACTCAGCACCCAGCGCTGAAGCCATCAGTGCTTCACCTGCTGTTTTCGCCTGCCCGGCATCTTCCCAGTAAACAATATCAAACCACTGTTCAGCGTCAGTGCCTTGCTCATGACAACTAAGCGATCGGTAATGGAACCCGGGCTGTTCTGTCAGAAACGCCTGCATCGCAGCTTCAGTATTAAGTAATTGCTGCGCAGACTTGCCCGGTAACAATTTGAAAGTAACTACTTCTACGTGACTCATGTTCTTCTCCTTGGATGAGTTATTAACGATAAAAGCAGCTTACCCAAGGTCTACTGACAACGTTGTGTCAGTAGTGTTTAAGAAAGTCCTTTATGAATCAACATAGCGGCGATCAGCCACATAGTAATACCAACCAGAATATCCAGCTTTTGCCAGCTGGCAGCGCTGCGAAACCAGGGCGCAAGCATACGGCCGCCAATTACCAGGGTCAGAAACCAGAGTAACGATGCCAAACAAGCCCCCAGGGCAAACCACAACGGCTGCTTTCCCGGTAACTGACCACCAATACTGCCTAGCAAAACGACAGTATCCAGATATACATGAGGGTTCAGCAGGCTCAAAGCAGCAGTCGTTAAAACTGCGCCTTTTAAAGATAATGTCTTTACCCCAGCAGCTTTTAACCCCTCAGGACGCCAGGCCCGATGAAACGCCATACTGCCATAAACCAGTAAGAATAAAGCGCCGCCCCAGGTAGCAACGTCGAGTAAAACAGGTGCCTGACGAATCAAAGCTCCCAGTCCGAAAACACCTGAAATAATCAGAGCAGCATCGATAACAATACAGATCCATGCAACCGTAAGAGCATGCTGGCGACGTAACGCGCTACTTAATACAAATGCATTCTGCGAACCAATCGCAATAATCAGACTTGCGCCCAGCCCCATGCCTTTAAAAAACGGTAATGCCAACATAGTTAAATCCACAGTAACGACTCATCAGAAGTCGCCACTATGCGAAAAACATCTTAATTAGTAAAATTAAACTTTTTACTTAATAATTAATAATTCTAATACAGATCTCATTCACCACACTAATTGATAACACATGGCTGATAACAGATGATTGATAATAAAGGTCTTGCTGCATTTACCGCGGTCATTCAGCAGCGCAACTTTGAGAAAGCTGCTAACCAGCTGTGTATTACGCAATCGGCCGTATCCCAACGGCTAAAATTACTTGAAGAGCTGCTCGGCCAGACTTTACTGATGCGGACCCCGGAAATATGCCCTACCCGGGCAGGTCAGGCGCTGCTTAAATATGCGCAGAATCTGCAACAACTGGAGCATGCTTTACAGCATGAACTAGAACCTCAACAGCAGCAATCCTGGGTACAGTTATCTATAGGCACTAATGCCGATACATTGGCCACCTGGCTACCTCAGGCACTGGCCCCATGGTGTCTGCAGAATAAAGTGCTCTTACAACTGCATGTAGATGATCAGGATCAGACCCACCACCTGTTACACAGTGGTGAAGTCATGGGCTGCATCAGCTCTCTGGCTAAACCCGCCCATGGTTGCGTCAGCACCCCCATGGGGAGCATTGAATACTTCTGTATTGCCAGTCCGGCTTTCAGGCAAACCTATTTCTCCACAGGAGTCACTGCGGATAACTTTCAGCAGGCGCCTCTGGTCCGCTTTAATAAAAAAGACCTCTTACAACACCAGTATCTGAATGACTACTTCCAGCTGGATGCTGATCAGCTGCCTCAACATCAACTGCCATCTTCAGAAGGGTTTCTTGACTGGATACGCTTAGGAATGGGCTGGGGTTTGGCGCCCAAAGAACAACTTCTGGACCTGTTAGATAAAGGTGAAATAGTTGAGCTAACACCACAACAAACCGTCACTGTACCACTCTACTGGCACCAATGGAGAGTCAGTAGCGGTTTGACTGACTCCCTGAAGCAACACGTACTGATGCATATAAATACATAACTAGCGGGTCATTTTCTTAACAAATACCACCACGAACAAAGCCAGAGTAAAACTCCCCATTAATGCCTCGCAGGCTGCGAATAATCTCGACAGCCCCAGCGGGGTTATGTCACCGTAACCCAGTGTCGTAAACGTCACTACGCTAAAGTAGAGGCTGTCCAGAAACGCCATTGTATTCTGACTGATGCCCGAGCCGCTCTGATAAGACAGTTGCTCACCGGCGAAACTGACACCGGAAATAAAATACAGCATGGCAAATAGCAGGATGATGATGTTACTGAAAATAATCACCCTCAGCGGTTGTTCTCCATAGCCGCAAAATAAATCCACCAGCTTAGAAAATAGCCGTGGCATCGACCATTTAGGCATTTGCTTACGCCGCACAACCATTTCACGTTCAAAAAAATAACCAGCTTTTTCGAACAAGCCTTCGGTCTCAAATACTTTACGCAGATGCCGGTATATTTCCTCCGCCTGTTGATACAAATCCATGCGCTCTTCATCGGTCGGCGCCACCTCGGCCTGTTGCTCCTGTAATACTCTGTCCCCCCAAACCACATGTTCAAGCTTGGCATGATTAAACCGGGTACCCAGCAAATTACAGCCTTTCAGATTAGCGCAGTGCAGGTTTGCACCGGTAAGATCAGCTTTCATTAACGAACTGCCGGAAAGGTCCAGCATAAAGCAATGCGCGCCACGAAGAGTTGCCCGGTACAGATCGGCATTGTGTAACTGATATCCTTCTTTGGCATGATGATTTACCAGACTGATATTCGTCAGGTCGCAACCATTAAGCTTGAATCCTCGCATGGGTTGTCCCGAACGGGCTCGGTGCTCCAGGCTGGCAACCAGATCCTCACGATCACGGTTCTGGCCATTCATCCAGCTATCATCTGTTTCCAGACTTTTTTCAACAACAGTACTCACAGTCATAAACCACACCTCAAGCCAGTATCACAGCCCCAAAACGGGAGACAAATAACTATCGGCAGCAACCGGTCACAACAGAAACCCCTGCTATGACAATGCCTTGTACCGACTAATACTAGCTGTAATTAGACCCGGGCAATGCCCGAAATGAGAGGTAGAAAAAATGCAGGGTATGGCTCACTACCCTGCAAGGGGACAAACCGGAAAACCGGTTCTATCAGGACAAACTGAATTAAATAGACTGACGGGCCTTAAGCTGATCAACCAACTTCAGGCGTTGCACCTTGCCGGATGGCCCTTTGGGTAAATCATCAAAGAAGAAAATTTGCTTAGGAGTTTTAATCTTACCGAGCTTATCCCGGCAAAAATCAATCAACTCATCGGCAGACACATTTGCCGATTCCCGGGTTACCACACAAGCAACCACTTCCTGACCATAATGTTCATCATCTACTCCGACAGCACCGGCTTCGATAACTTTCGGATGAGAATACAGAACATCATCAATTTCCCGCGGGGCAATGTTTTCACCCCCTTTAATAATCAGCTCTTTTAAGCGGCCGGTAATGAAAATAAAGCCCTCTTCATCTTGCCTGGCTAAATCGCCGGTGTGTAGCCAACCATCATTTTCCAGCGCTTCGGCACTGGCTTCAGGATTTTTGTAATAACAGCGCATGACACAGTCGCCACGTACCATCAACTCACCTTCTTCACCATGGGGCTGTTCATTACCCTGTTTATCAATCACCTTAATCTCGGTGCCAAAGGCAACCCCCGGTGATCCGTATTTATTAGCTTTAGGCGGCATAGGATTAGACAAAATCTGCGCAGAAGTTTCCGTCAGCCCCATGGTTTCAACAATTGGAATGCCAAACTTCTCTTCGAAACCTGCATGCAACGCCGGCGGCAGTGCCGCCGATGCCGAACGGCCAAACTTCACATCTTTCAGCGCTTGCTTCAGAACATCACCATTAAGCGGCCCCTCGTTATGCATAAGATACGAAATAATCGTCGGCACCACTGAGAACCAGCTAACCTGATGATGAACGACCCAACTCCAGAAAGAAGACACACTGAAACTGTGCGGCATGACTAAACTGCCCCCGCTGGCCAAAGGCGCCATTACGGTGACGCACTGTGCATTAATATGACACAACGGCAACACGCATAAAGCCCGGTCAGACGTACTCAGCTCGTGGGCGACTGCTGTATTCATACCACCTGCCAGCAGGTTTTTATGCGTCAGTATGACCCCTTTAGGCCGTCCTGTTGTACCTGATGTATACATCAGCAAACCATCATCATTCTGCTTCACAGCGGTCTCAATAGCCTCAGAAGCAACTGTTCCTTCAGGCCATACAGGACCTTTATCCACATCACACATGACAACGCTGACATTACGCGATACCTGACGGCCGGCAGCTTCAACCTGGGCCTGAAAAGCCTCTGAAGTGAAGACGATTTTAGTATCGGAATGATCCAGTACATATTCAATCTGATCAGGACCCGCCGCCGGGTTCAAAGGTGATGACACACAGCCGGCATATAAGCTGGCAAGAAACAGCAGCAAGGTCGTTTTACCGTTCCCCATCATGAAGGAAATCGTATCGCCCTGCTGTACATCCAGCGCCGCAAAATATCCCGCATAAGTACGCAGTTCTGCTAACAATTCTGCGTAGGTCAGTTGTTCTCCGGTTTCCGGAAACTGGACAAAAACCTGTTCCGGCTGGCTGGCAGCGAAGTGCTCAATAACCGCACGGATGCTTTCCGCCGGTGGCGTATATAAGGCGCTATTCATGACAAATACTTCCTCTTATAGTCACCGAAAATATCCTCGACAGATACTTCTCTGGGTGGAATTGTCCGCACTACACGAGTGACGTTCATATACTGACGGTAATGCACGTTCTGATCGGTAATGTTGCCACCCCACGAACCACAGCCCATCGACAGAGAAAACGGTAAAGCGTTATCGAAGCTTCCTCCGGTCGCAAAACAGTGCGCCTGGTTCACAATTACCCGACAAACAGGCATAGTTTCACCCAGTTCAACCGGACGGCTGGCATCATTCGTGTGAATCCCCAGCGAGTGGCCTTTACCCATGTAGTCCAGAATTTCACTGGCTTTTGCTTTAGCGGCCGCATAATCACTGGCACGGTAAACGGTTAAAACCAGCGACATTTTCTCGCCACTAAAGGGCGCATCAGGACCGGTGTCGGTTTCTGTTACCATCAGAAAATCGCTGTCGCCCAGCCCTTCTCTGTTTAGCCCCGCTACGGCACAAACATCGGCAACAGGCTTAGCCAGCACATGCCGGTTTAAATGTCCGTCATGCCACATAGCAGACTGTAACTGTTGTTTTTCATCGCTGTTAAGCAAGGCGCCATTAACCCGGGCAAGCTCCGCCAGCATGGCGTCATACACCGCATCCACAATGACAATTGAATTCTCTGAAGAACAACTGGTGGCGTTATCAAAGGTTTTTGAAGCTTTAATCTTCGCCGCTGCATCGGCCAGGTCTGCGGTTTCATCAACAATTACCGCCACGTTACCGGCACCAACACCAAAAGCGGGTGTACCGCTTGTATATGAAGCACGGACATTATTTTGCGAACCGGTCGCAACGATATGGTCAACCTGGCTCAGCATCTCCTGACTCAGGATTTTACTTACCGGCGTAGGTAGCTGTTGCACCAGATCCCGCGGTGCGCCAACCCGGTCTAATTCCTGATATACCAGCTCAAGCAGCCGCGTACAGGAAGGCTGCCCTTTCGGCGACGGTGCCAGAATAATTGCGTTACGGCACTTCAGTGCATTAAGAATATTATTCATCGGTGTCGCGATAGGATTGGTCGAAGGCACAATTACCCCTACGACACCTACCGGGCGGCCAATTTCCACCATACCGTTTACCGGGTCTTCACTGATGACCCCAACTGTTTTCGCCTGCATCAGGTCCCGTAACAGACCCAAAGTCTTACGGTGATTCTTGGTAATTTTATCTTTGACGTTACCCAGACCGGTCTCTTCCACTGCCAGCTCTGCCAGCCGGGCATTATTCTCAGGATTAATCAGCGCCCAGGCTGTAGCAGTGACTACTTCGTCGACCTGCTCCTGGTTATAGTCGTCGAAGATCGCCTGCGCCTTCCGGGCTTTGGCAACCAATTCTGCGACCGCTTGTTCCGGTGTTAATGACATAACAAATCTCCACTGGTCGGGATATTGATATAACTCTTATTACTCAGTTATATGTGTAGATCAGACAGCATACAGCCGTATGCTGCCCTCTCACTGATGCTACTTTACGTCGACATCAGTGATGACTCAGACAGCCGTTACTTTTTCAGATCGGCTAACAGTTCTTTCAGATAGGTCTCACGCTCTTTCCACATTGTGATGACCTGGTCACGCGGGATGACACGTACCGGAGAACCGGCAGAATCCATTTTCTTCAGAGTCTTTTTATCTTCAAACATCATAGGTACACGTTGCGCCAGATAATCAACAACTTCTGTTGGTGTTCCTTTGCGCGCCATGATGCCACGGAAGTTAACGCTGGAATCATCTACCTCAACGCCCTGTTCCATGAATGTTGGGACGTCTGGCAGGAACTCTTTATTACGCTCCAGATCTGCCACCGCCAGAATTTTCACACTGTCACGATTACGAAATGCATCAGACAGGTTGTTAAAACCGGCTTTCACCTGACCACCCATCACGCTCTTCATCGCAGGAGTACCGCCTTTGTGTGGCACATACGTCAGCTTAAGGCCGGATGCTTTAGCAAACTGCAAATACGCAATATGGTGTCCAACATACAGACCTGCACCGGAGAAAGTTACTTTGCCAGGATTCTCTTTAGCAAAATTCATCAGGTCTTCCAGAGTATTAAACGGGCTGTCTTTGCCCACAATCAGTACCGCTGGATCCGCACCCCAGTTAGCAATTGGCTCCAGGTTATCGATATTGTATTTAGTCTTAAAAACAATTGACTGAGCAATGAAGTGCGGCACGTTATACGCAGCCAGCTCATAACCGTTTTTCTTTGCTTTGGATGCAAAGAAATCCCAGCCAACCTTACCGCCGGCACCAGGCTTGTTCAGGATAACCATAGGCTGCCCCAGATAGTCTTCTTTACCCGCCAGCATAGTAACGATACGCGCCTGAAAATCAGTCGCGCCACCCGGTGAATACGAAACCACCATACTTACCGGACGATCCGGAAAAGTTTCAGCCTGCGCCAACTGCGGCAGCATAACCGTGCCGGCAACTGTTAATGCTGCCGCAGAGGTTCTCAGGGTTTTAGTGATAATGTTCAGCATGTATAACTCCTCGTCCCAGGGACTGTATTTATTGTTGTATCGAGCATTTTTGTTCATGCAATACCTGGTTAAATTAACCAGGCGGAAGGTGTCTGCAATTGCAGAAGCACCGAGAAAATCAGATAAATCACACCGGTAAATATCGCTCCGATGAAACAGTTTTTCAGTACCGAACGGCTGCGTGGCCGAAGCGGGGTATAAATCACCGTAATCAAAACGAAGGCAAAGAAAGATGTCACGTACATGCCAACGATGTCAGCAAAGTACAGATACAGCAGGATGATGATGAACATCGGAATCAGGCGAACCACATCCGGCCAGCGGGCAGGGTTACCCTGACCGACAATGCCAAACATCCAACGCCAGAGAAAATCCGCCATATCCCTTAACCAGCTAACTAAATCGCCGTCGGTAATCAACAGCACTAACGCAAAACCAAACAGGAAATAGGTCAGTAAGTTAGGAAAGAAATAGGCCTCTTCACCGTATTCAACATCCGTTCCCAGACTCAGTAATAACAGTGACAGTGCCAGCCCGCCCAATGCAGTTAAACGCTTAGCTAACATGATCAGGCCTCCTTCTCGACAACATAGCCGTCATCGTCAGCCTGCTGGGCTGCACGTTGCTGCCGCTTCGCTTTCATTTCACTGATGACACTGTAAACAACAGACAACACAACGATGGTAACCAGAGTAATATTCAGAGCACCGCCGAAGAAATACGGCACCATACCGTCGCCTACCTGCGCGATAATCTGTCCCTGTAAAAAATTAGTTTCAGCAATAGGTCCAAGAATGATTCCCAGCACCACAGGTGAAGGGCTGAAACCAATTTTTGAAGCAAAGTACATAGTGATACCCAGCCCCATCATGACGAACACGTCAGAGAAGCTATTTTGCACACTGAAAGTACCGAAAACGGCTAATACTGTTATGGCTGCTGCCATATAGTACTCAGGAATATCCATAACAAAGCGGCTGTATCGGCTGATCATAATGCCGAATACACACATCAGCAGCTGACCAACTAACAGGGAGTTAATGAATGTCCATACAACCGGACCATGGTCAACGAACAACGCTGGGCCAGGAAATAATCCGTGTATTAGCAGACCACCCAACAACACTGCCGCCGTTGGTGACCCTGGGACACTCAGGGTCAGCAAGGGCACCAGTGAAGGACCAACCATAGCGTTATTAGCAGACTCGGCTGCAATAACACCGGCAGGCTCGCCCTTACCAAACTTGGCTTTATCACGGCTCATTTTCTTCGTCTGATCATAGGAAACCAGACCGGCTATCTGTCCACCAGCACCTGGAATCAAGCCAACAACTACACCTATGATGCTGCCAACAACCAGTGCCTTCCAACGTACTAACGTATCGCGAATCGACATACCAATGCTTTGTGCTTCCATCGCAAACTTGGTAACACCGCCTGGTAAATCCTGCGGAGTAAGCATTGAAAGTACCTGAGGGATAGCGAACAGGCCGACTAGCGCAGCAATAATATTGATACCGCCACCTAAGTGTTCACTGTAGTTAAAACGTTCCACACCCAGAACTGGGTCATACCCTATGGTAGATACCCATAGCCCGACAAAACCGGCAAACAAGCCTTTAACCACCGAGCCTGAGCCCAGAGAGCCAATCACTGTCACACCCAGAATTGCTACCCAGAACAGATGCGAAGGTCCGAAGCCTAATGCCCATTGCGACAAGGTTGGTGTAAAGAAGATAAGTACCAGCACGCCCAGTACACCGCCAACAAAAGAAGCCAGAAAGCAGTAATGGAGTGCTGCAGTCGCCTTTCCTTGTTTAGCCAGTGGATTACCGTCCAGTGTGGTGGCTATATTCGCCGGCGCTCCGGGAATACTCAGCAGAATCGCACTTACCGCACCACCTGCCACCGTCGCAGTATAAGCTGCGCCAAGCAGAATCAGGCCCGTCGCCGGTTCCATATGGAAGGTAAATGGAATAAGCAAAGCCACTGCCATAGTAGGGCTAAGTCCGGGAGTGGCACCGAGTATCAGGCCACCAACAGTGCCGAGAACCAGCACCAGAAAATTCCAGGGCGTAAATACGTCCGGAAGGTATTGCAAAAACTCTAGCATCGTTATCACCCTTGCACCGCTTAGTAATATTCAGAGCACGCTCTGCTTCCACCACGATGTCTTTGTTATTGTATCTCGGGTTATTGGGCTTTCCGGCTGCTTGTCCAGCACTGAAAAACCCAACAGACATTCGGTTTTTATCTTTTTTTACAATCAGTTACAGCTTCATTTATGCACATTCTGTGGGTGCGCAGCAATTACTTAACAATCAGCATGCTGATTGTAGATATATCGGCAATTTTTCTGGAAATACTGCCTATTAATGCACCTTCAACCTTACCCAGGCCCCGGGTACCGACAACGATCAGATCAGCGTCGAATTTTGTCGCCTGCTTAATGATAGTTCCGGCAGGATCACCCTTAACTACTTTTGCGGTTACTTTCTCAGCACCTTTTTCACGGGCAGTATCCAGCGCTTTGGTCATAATCTCTTTACCTACTTCTTCCAAAGCGGAAGAACGCAACTTGGCCAGATCATCACTTTTAATATAGCGTTCCAACTCACTGGGAATCTTCATTGGCCGAATCACATGTAAGAGCAGTAAATCAGCACTAAATGCCGTCGCTATTTCAGATGCTGAGATAACAGCCTGTAGCGACATTTCCGATCCATCTACTGCTACGCATATTTTCTTGTACATGCGAATCTCTCCGGTGGTTGCCTGCCTGAGGGAGTGAATAACCGGCTCAGGACTGGAATAAACATCGGTACAAATAAGTTACCGACACTGGATCTTCATATAACTCATATATATGACTTATATGATCGTAACGAGTCAGCTCTATAAGTCAAGCTTAAAAATTACGGCAGGGGGAAATCAGTGAAGCAAAGAAAGAAAACAGAGACACGCTGGACGGCTATATAAAAAGCCTTCAAAAGGCGCGTATAAAACTTTAAAAATCAATTAACTAAAGAATAAAAATATCAAAAAAAACAAAGGAGATTTAGACAAAAAGAAGTACTTACATGAAATATCTGCAAGTGTATAAATCACATCACACCTGCAGACCTGTTACTTATGGGGGAGAAAAAGATTTGCAAAAAAGCTATCGAATTTCAGCTTTATAACTGAATTTATCGGCTCGTCCGACTGTTTTACGATACTCGATCATCTTGTCATTCCGGCTATATGTATGACGAACTAACACAACCACCGGTGATTTTTCCGGAATCCCTAATATCTGTGCTGTTTGCTTGTCCGCAATATCAGCAGTAAGAGTTTCCTCTGCCCGGACAACCGGCACCTTATATTTTTCCACCACCATTGCATACATCAGGTCAGGAATATGTACATCGCCTTTTTCCAGTCCCGGCAACACATCCGGACACCACCAGCAATGTTCAACCAGAATCGGTAATTCCTGTATGTACCCCTGGCGCTGAATATACAACAATTCACTTTCAGCCGGGTAACCCAGCTGCTGGCAAATATGCTTTGGCGCTATGCGCAAAGCGCGTTCGCCTGCTTCCTTATGGATGCGTATACCTTTGCCGGTTCCATCGCCATAAGAGAAGAACCGAAACAGGCTGTTGTTAAAATCGATTGTAGAAACATAAGTTCCTTTACCCTGATGACGAAACAAGCGTTTCTCATTCACCAGATTATCAATCGCTTTCTTGACGGTTCCCTGACTAACATCCAGTTGAGCAGCCAATTGAGGCTCAGATGGAATCAGATCACCAGGCACCAGACGGCCACCATCGATGTCGTTGAGAATATGCTGTTCCACACGCTTGTACAGAGGGATGTGCTGGGCACTCATAGGGAAAGGAACCCTTACCAGATTATTAAGACAGATCAGCTGAAATATACTCGAATACCCTTAATGCCGCAATTTGCCGTCGAAATGAAGCGGTTGTTAAGCCTCTTTAACCCCATATTTACCTGACTATCTCTAAGCTTTCGGCAAACTCCGGATCTCGAGACAACTCTAATGGATTTTGCCAACACTAAACTCAGGACTCCTCCTGTACTTTTGGCCTCTTTCACACTGCTACTCACTGCCTGTGCAGGGCCACCAGTGAAACAAGCCCCCCTGACGCAGCACCATAGTTTGCAACCGGAACAGTGGGAAACAACGATTAACGCCAAACAGAAAAACCTGGGCAATCAACTACTGGCACTGGTCAGCGAACCGGCACTGGACGATCTGGTACGTGACGCTCTGGAAACCAACCAACAACTTCAGCAAACGGCACTGCGCCTGACCGAACAGCGCTTACTGACAACCCAGACAGCAGCTGCTGAAAAGCCTGAAGTTAACCTCCAGCTCAACAGTCAGCGAGCAAAAAACACCAATATCACAGAATCCCATGCGCTGGCACTCAATCTGAACTGGGAAATGGATGTCTGGGGGCGGCTGGCAAATGCTACATCTTCTGCAGAAGCAACTACCCGAGCACTCCAACTGGATTATCAGGCAGCCCGTAATTCACTTACCTCGAGAATAATCCAGCGCTGGATAGATATTAGTTTGCGCGCCCGAATCATCACCACGGTGGAACAGCGTTTAATCAGTCTGCAAAAAACTGAAGCCAGCATCACTGAGCGATTTCAGCGTGGGCTGGGTAATCTGGCCGATCTGGAAGCAGCCCGTGCAAGCACCGCCCGGACCCGAGCAGATCTTGCCGCCCGACAACAGAGCCAGGCTGATGCCAAACGTACTCTGAACGTATTACTGGGCCGCCAGCCTCAGTCACCATTACCCCTCGCACAGGGAGAACTGGCAATTGCTGTTCCCCTGCAACAACTTCCCGGTGAAGTACTTGCTGCACGTCCGGATCTGCTGGCAGCCTATGAACGTATTGTAGCGGCAGACTACAACACTGACGTTGCCTATAAAGCCTTACTGCCCGGATTCAATCTGACTGCTAGTCTCAGCCAGTCCCGAAACAGCCTGTCAGATCTTTTATCCGGCAGTAGTGCCTGGAGTTTACTCGGCAGTCTGACTGCCCCCTTATTTAACGCAGGTCGTCTTGAAGCAGGTAAAAAAATTGCAGAAATGCAGGCGGAACGGGCATTCCTGGCATATCAGCAAACACTTCTTACAGCCGTTCAGGAAGTAGAAACAGCCCTGTCTCAGGAATACACCCTGGAACAGCGTCAGGATTATCTGGCCCTTGCCAGCCGGCATTCTGATGCAAACTTCAGCCACTATCAGAGCCGTTATAAAGATGGCCTCACCGACATCCTCAATCTGTTAACAGCAGAGCAACAAGCCTTTGATGACCGCATTGCACTGTTACAGATTCAGCAAGCCCGCCTTAATAACCGTATCGTGCTGGGCCTGGCCCTCGGCATGGGAGTCTGACTCATTACTATGAATAAACTATCTCAGAAAATCGCTATCAGTTTATTGGCTGTCGCTTCACTGGGCGGCGCGCTGTTTTACACAGCTAATGCAATCGAAAACCAGCCTGAAGCAGAACAGTTTGAACAGGCTGCAACTGCACCTAAAGTATCTGTTCTGGAATTGAGCCCGGGCAGCTACAGCGCTCAAATCAGAGGCTTCGGAGAAGTACGCACCACCGATGAGTTGAGCCTCAGCAGCCAGATCAGCGGGCGGGTTATCTGGCGTAATCCGGACTTCAGTAATGGCCGACAGGTTCATCAGGGAGATGTATTGCTTAAGCTGGATGCTACCGACTATCAGGCCGCGCTGGCACAGGCACAGCAAAGCCTTGCTGATGCAAACCTGGCACTGCAGCAGGAAAAACATCAAAGCCGTCAGGCGGAGCTGGACTGGCAACGTGCGGGGCTAACCACTAAACCCAGCGCACTTTTGTTACGTAAGCCCCAGTTAGCAGCGGCACGGGCTCGCTACCACGCAGCTAATACCGCTGTTAAACAGGCTCAAAATAACCTGGAGCATACTCAGCTTAAAGCCCCTTTTAATGCTGTCGTTGCCGCCAGAAATGTCAGCGTTGGTACCTACCTGCAAGCCAGTAGTGAACTGGCAAAACTTCGTGCCAGTGATCGTGCAGAAATCCGTATAGGCCTGACTGCACGCCAATGGCAACAGCTACCGAATGACCTGAGCCAGGCCAGCGTAATGCTGAGCAGTCAGGATAAGCAAAGCAGCTGGCAAGGCCAGGCACAACAACTCGCGGCTAGTATCGACAACACTACCAGATTAAGAGAACTGATCATCAGCGTCGACCAGCCGCTGGCGCAAAGTACACCATTACTGATTGGCAGTTTTGTTGCGATCAACATCACCGGCAAACAGCAAACTGACCTATTTGCTATCCCGACAGCCTCTCTGAGTGCCGCTGGGTATATCTGGTACGTAGAAGATGATCTGCTAAAACGCAGCCACCGCACTGCTCTGTTTAGCAAAGACAATCAGTTATTTATTCCACGGGGCGACCTGACAACCTCTCTGCAATTGGTTAGAAAACCGCTGGCCAGCTATCTGCCAAATATGTGGGTTTATCCGGTAGTACAGGATGATGCTCAGGTGACCGCGGAGACGGACCAATGATTCATGATACGGATAAAGGCTGGGTAGCCTGGTTTGCACGCAATCCTGTGGCTGCAAATCTGATGATGGCACTGATTTTGATTGCAGGGCTAATGACCGCTATGAATCTGCGCGTAGAAGCTTTCCCACCTTTACCACCGAATACAGTCACAGTTTCAGTGGTTTACGAAAGCGGTTCAGCCGCCAATGCCGAAGAAGGTCTGGCAATCAAGCTTGAAGAAGCTTTGCAGGGCATCGAAGGTATTAAAAAGGTAACCAGCAGTTCAGACGGTTCTGGTACCAGCGTCACGATTGAACGCATGAGTGGATATGATCTGGAAACACTCTACCGGGACGTAAAAAACCGCGTCGACAGCATCAATACTCTGCCACAAAATGCCGAGCGGGCTGTCGTCAGCAAGGCCTCTTATCTGGAAGATGCCGTTAGCGTACAAATATATGGCGATGCCGCCCCTGCTACTTTGCAGGAGGTCGCACGACGTTTACGCAAGCAGCTTTTAAACAACCCGGCTATTGAGCGGGTGAATACTAACGGTGACCGTACACCGGAAATCACCATTCAGGTTGATGAAAGCCGTCTTCAGGCGCTGGGTATCAGCATTGCAGACATTGCAGCGCGCATTCAGGGCTCATCCCTGAATGAGCGCGGTGGTGAACTTTTCAGCCCAGATGGCACACTGGTCATAAAAGCCGATCAGCAGGCATATTTTCAAACTCAATTTGAACAAATTCTCATTAAACAAACTCCTGACGGCCAGCGGATAACGCTGGCAGACCTGGCATCTGTCAGTGACGGTTATACTCAAACGCCGGTGCTTTCCCGTTATAACGGTCTGCCGACAATCGGACTGGATGTAAAAATGTACACCACCTCCGACATCATGCTGATCTCAGAACAGGTTCAGCAGGAAGTAGAAGCATTTCGCCCTCAATTACCCACAGGTATAGAAGCCGTTATCTGGAATGATCAGAGCGTTTATATCGCTGACCGTCTCAGCTTACTGATGAAGAACAGTATCGTGGGTATTGGTTTGGTTATGCTGTTGCTGGCGCTATTCCTTAACGTCAGAGTTGCCTTCTGGGTAGGTATCGGCCTGCCGGTTATTTTTTGTGGTGCCTTACTGCTAATGGATGCCCGCCTGTTTAACCTGACATTAAACGAGCTGACAACTTTCGGCTTTATCATTGCTCTGGGGATAGTTGTAGACGATGCGGTAGTAGTTGGCGAAAGTATCTACGCGTCCCGCGAGAAACACGGCGCAACTGTTGCAGCAACAATTGCCGGGGCCCAACGCGTCACTATTCCGACTGTTTTTGGGGTACTTACTACCATTGTCGCATTCATGGCACTGACACTGGTCGACGGCGAGATGGGTAAAATATTCAGTTTCTTCGCCTATGCTGCAGCTTTTTGTCTGGCGTTTTCGTTACTTGAATCCAAACTGATTTTACCTGCCCACCTTGCACATCTAAAAATGCAGTCCAGCCTAAACAATCCTCTCAGCCGGGGCTGGGGCAGACTGCAGGGCACTATGAGCAATGGCCTTAACTACTTTACCCGAAAGCTGTACCGGCCACTGATTCATCAGGTACTGGAATATCGCTATGTCACAGTGATCATCGCCATTAGTCTGTTTGTACTGGTTATCGGCATGGTTCCTTCCGGTAAAATCAAAGCGGTTTTTTTCCCGGATATCCCAAGTAACTTCATTACTGTTCAGTTAGAGCTGGAAGAAGATGCCGGCTTCGGACTGGTTCAGCAACAGGCCCTGATGATCGAGCAGGCTGCCATCCAGTTGAACCGTGATTTACAGCAGCAATATGCGTTGGATGAAGCACCTGTCACACACTTGGCGATCTGGACCGACGCCAGCAGCGCAACACTGATAGCAGGTCTGTCTGGCCAGACCAGCAGACCACTGAGCACCCAGGATATTGCCGACAGCTGGCAAGACCGGATTGGTACGCTTGAAGCGGTCAGAAAACTAAAATTTGTCACCTCATGGGAAGGTGATGATGACATCAGTATTGAAATCAGAAGCGAGGATAATCAAACCCTGCAAGCAGCCAGTCAGGCTGTTGAATCTGCCTTACAAAACTACGAAGGCACCTCTGCTATTCAAAATACCCTGAAGGCCGGCCAAGGACAGATTGATTTAGAATTAACCTCCGCGGGGGAAGCTCTGGGCCTTACTGCACAAAATATTGCCGCACAAATCCAACAGGCTTATCAGGGCTTTGAAGTTCAGCGCTTCCAGCGTGGCCAGGATGACATAAAAGTTAAACTACGCTACCCGGATAATGCCCGTCGAAGCATTGATAACCTGTCTGATGCCCGAATTCGTACCTCCAGTGGACAGGTTCTGCCATTAGAAAGTGTGGCCCGTATCAGCAGCCGTTACGTTACGACTAACATTTACCGGGTCAACCGTAGTCGGGTGGCCGTCATCTCAGCTGATGTAAATAAAGCAATTGCCTCACCACAACTGATTCTGGACGAAATGGATACAGAGCTTTTCAGCCAGTTACGCCGGGATTTTCCTGGCGTGGAAATAAAACTCGGCGGCGAAGCTCAGGAAGAAGCCGAAACACGCAACTCACTGCAAGGCGCTTTTCTGATTGCTCTCATTGCAATTTACGCTCTGCTGGCAATTCCGCTGAAATCATACCTGCAGCCTCTGATGATCATGACGGCCATTCCGTTTGGTGTCGTCGGCGCACTAATTGGCCACTGGCTTCACGATATCCCTCTCAGTATCCTGTCACTGTTTGGAATTCTGGCTCTGTCTGGTGTTGTAGTAAACGACAGTCTGCTGCTGATTAGCCGTTATAACGAACAACGCAATGCCGGCATGCCCGCCCGCTTGGCAATGATTCAGGCCGGATGTAGCCGGATGCGGGCTATCTTTCTGACGTCCATCACAACCTACGCAGGTCTGGTACCACTGATCTTTGAAACCTCAGAGCAAGCGCAATTCCTGATTCCTGCGGCAATCGCTATGGGCTATGGTATTCTGTTCGCTACCCTGATAACCCTGATACTGATACCGGCATTAACCATGATCGGGGAAGATTTGAAACCGGCAACAACAAAACGGAAAAGTCGGGAGTTAGCATCGGTTACTGCTCCCGCCAAGCCTCAGGAACTGATTTCATGACACACCCTAGTATTGAGATTTTGCTGGTCGAAGACGACATTGATCTGGCCAGCTCTACAGCTGATTTTCTGGCGCTGGAGAATATCACCTGTGATCACGCCTATAACGGTCAGTCAGGCCTGAAACTGGCCACTGAGAACAGTTATCAGGTATTAGTTCTGGATTTAATGCTGCCCCGTATGGACGGCATTACCCTTTGCGAAAAACTCCGCCAGCAAGGCATAGATACGCCAATACTTATGCTAACGGCAAGGGATACTCTGGAAGATAAAATAGCAGGCTTCCGGGCTGGCACTGATGACTATCTGGTTAAGCCGTTTGCCATGGAAGAGCTGACAATGCGCATTCGTTCTCTGGCAGTTCGCCGCAGCGGTCAGGTACGTAAACTCCAGGTAGGTAACCTGACCCTGAACCTGGATAGTCGCCATGCCAGTCGTGACGATGTAACGCTGAAGCTAACACCCAGCTGCTGGACACTGCTAGAAACCCTGATGCGCGCCAGTCCTAATCCGGTTAGCCGTAAAGATCTGGAATACAGCCTGTGGCAGGACAGCCCACCGGATACCAACAGCCTGAAGGTACACATGTATAACCTGCGTCAGCAGGTCGATAAACCATTTGACCAGGCAATGATTCAAACTTTGTCCCAACAAGGATTTGTATTACGGGAAAGCGATGTTTAAACGCGGAAAACGTACTATGCGCAGGCAATTCAGCCTGCTCATAGTCAGCCTTACGCTCTTCACTGCTCTGATTTATACCGTGCTTTTAGACCGCAGCATTACCCGTGGTCTTGAAGAAATGGTTCAGCTCAGTATGCAATTCGAGATCGAGGATTTCGAAGCACGCTATATCGATAATCCTGAGACGACTTTACCGGATACCGGTCTGCTGAACTTCTACATTGATGACTGGCGCGCTGCTCCGGATTTGTATCATCAGATAATTCCTTTCGATGAACTACGTGACGGGGAGTATCTTGAAACGGAATGGTCGCCTAACGGTGACCTGGATTGGGAAGGCTCCCGTTTTCTGCTTATTTATCCACACCGTTTGCCCGATCAGCGTATTCTTTATGCTGTTGCAGATCTCGATGCCGATAAATTATCCCAGGAACAACGTAACGAATTCGATCGCCTGTTCGACAGCGGGCTGTATGTCGGTGGCGGCTATGTATTTCTGATGATTCTTGCAGTCTGGCTCTATGGCCGCCGTCTGACCCGTCGCAGTGACGCACTGGCCAAATGGGCTAAAGAGTTATCTTTCGAAAAATTGCAGCAACCAGTACCGGATTTTTATTTCCATGACCTTAACCAGATAGCCAATCAGTTACAAAGCGCTTTTCTGCGTATTGCCGACTTACTGGAAAAAGAACACCGTTTTTTACGTAACGCCAGCCACGAATTACGCACGCCCATAGCCGTTATAAAAGCCAATATGGAATTACTTGCACGCATGGAACCGCCGCAAACTCTGCAGCGCCCATTGGAGCGGGTTAACCGGGCCAACGCCAGCATGCAGCAACTGACAGAAACCCTCTTGTGGCTATCCAGAGAAAATGAAACCGCGCCGAAGCAGGAAAATGCAGTACCTGCCCAACTGGTTAAGGAACTGGTTGAAGATTTAGGATATTTACTGGAAAGCAAACCTGTTGAGCTAAGCCTGCAAGAGACTTTTTCCGGTTATAAAATACTTCCGGTAACACCTTTACGCATTGTATTGAACAATCTGTTGCGCAATGCTTTTCAGCATACCCAGGAAGGTAGTATCGAAATTGAAATCGGTGAGCAGTATCTGCGAATCGAAAATCATGACGAAGGCGCTACTCTCACTGACAGCGATAATAGTTTTGGGCTGGGCATCCATCTGGTACAGCAAATCTGTCAAAAACTGAACTGGCAACTGGAATTACAGTATGTTGAAGACGGTGCTATCGCTACCCTGCAATGGCCTGAGTACCTCATCACTGAGGTATAAAATTCAGGCTTAAAAAAACGCTGCATGTGCAGCGTTTTTTTATACCAGTACGTCAGGGGAGGACGTTAATTAAAACTGGTAACGAATGCCCATCATCATACCGACAGAATCGTCTTCATCAACGATAGAACTGTCAGTAATTTCATCACTATAGGCTTCATACTCAACCGCTGCCATAACAGTCCAGTCTTTGCTAAGTGCATACTCAGCGGATACGCCAAAGCCATAAATCCAGGCACTGTCACCCTGATAAGCAGCGCGTCCTGCACGAGCCTGGCTAGTCGTCACACCGTAGTAATGATTCACCAGTTTATCGCTTACCCAACTGGCTTTAACTTCAGGGAAAATAGTCAAATCGCCAAATTCAACTGGTACTCCCCAACCAAAATTCACTTGTGTGCCTTTATGCTCATCAGCAACATCCTGAGCAACAGACGCACTTAACAAACCAATATCTGTAAACATTTCAGCGCCAAGCACCAGGTTAGTACCACTGTCTACGTCACCCATATCACGTAACTGTTTACTGTCAGTGCGTTCACCGTCCAGATCATCACCGGCAACAGCTGCATACAAACTCAGCGTCTCTGTTTCATAAAAGGTATAACCCGCTTCAAGGCCTGAGATATAAAAATTTCCGTATTCAATATCAAACAGAGGCAGCACATCGGTCTCATCATCAATTCCCTGATAAATCGACTCACCAGACCCAATACCCAGCCCCAGACTGATATTCAGTTCCGGCTCGCTTTCAGCAGCAACACCAGCACCCGCCCAAATGCCTGCTACCAGGCCAACTGTTCCCAACCCTACTAATTTAGCTTGTTGTTTCACCTTTATTTCTCCTGCACTTAGCCATAAAAAACTAAGCATAAAACACCTGGGGTTAAGTAAGAGTTAAGGCTGAAAACAAGCCCCAAAATGCCAACATTCACCCGAAATTCATCCCAGACACGAACCCATATATGCTAGGCTAGCCGAACTTATATGCAGCGTACTCACGAACACATGGAGGTAATGTTTCAAACAGAGCGTTTTCAAAGGGTTTACACCCGGGCTAATTTTAAACTCTGTCATTCCCCTGCACTTAACAGAACACGGTAGTAGCAGTACGTGCGTCAGGAGGTACGTTGTCATGTTAAAAATCGCTAAAGCACTTATAGGTATCTGGGTATTAACGGCATTTAGTCAGATAACCAGCGCTGCCAGCGATGAAGCCCCACAACTGCTTCCTGGCAATGACATCAGTATTACACCAATATTTTCATCGCTGCCTGAAGAACATTTTCGTGGCGAAATAGCCATTGCAGGCCTGAAAGAACTCGGCTACAACGTTCTCCCTGCGAAGCAAACAGGTTATGCAACTATGCTGCTGGCACTGGCTTATGGTGATGGCGATTTCAGCATTCATATGTGGGATGTGCTGCACAATGACTTTTTTCAGAAAGCAGGTGGAAGCGATAAAATTTTTAAAGCCGGCAATATCATACCCGGCCTGAAGCAAGGTTATCTGATCGATAAAAAAACTGCCGAGAAGTACGCAATAAACAGCCTGAATGATCTCGAAGACCCGGAAAAAGCAGCGATATTTGATACCGATAAAGACGGCAGAGCTGATCTAATTGGCTGTAATCCTGACTGGGGATGTAAAGATATCATCGAAGGGCATCTCGACACATATGGTCTCAAAAAGACTGTTAGCCATAACAGAGGGGATTACTTTGCCCTTATGAAGGCGACTATTAAACGTCATAAATCCGGCAAGCCTATTCTCTACTACACCTGGCAGCCACAGTGGATTTCCAGCATCCTTAAGCCTGGCAAAGATGTCGTCTGGCTAACGGTTGAGCCTCCTGAAACTCTTGAAGGCGTCGTTCTCCAGACCAGTACCACACCTGCAAACACCAACAGCAAAGCGCCTTCGAATGGCGAAAAGTCCGCTACTGAGCTGGGTTTTGCAGAAGATCAGATAAAAGCAGTTATGAATCTGAAGTTTGCAACAGACAACCCGGTAGCACGGACTTTTTTATCTCTGTTACAAATACCGGCCGCAGACGAAAGCGCACAGAATCTGAAAATGATGCGTGGCGAGAAATCACCGGAAGATATTCAGCGTCATGCTGTTCGCTGGATAAAAAAGAATCGTAAAACTTTCGATGAGTGGCTGGAGCAAGCCAGAGAAGCTGCGCCAGCAGAGCAGGCAGTTTCTCCATCCTCGGAAATAACAGCAACTCAACCTGAAAATTCTGAGAGCACTGACCAGAGTGGCCAGGAAACTCAAACCGCATCAGCGGCTGTCGCCAGCCAGTAAAAAATTTAAGCGTTGCTATACACATAGACAACTTCAACAGTCGCGCCATGGTTGCTGTACTCAACACTCTCACAGAGACCTGATACCAGTTCGATGCCACGGCCACTCAATGCACCAATACCTATATTGTAGGTATTTTCCTGGTTTAGCCATGGTTGAAAGTCAAAGCCTTCTCCGCTGTCTTCTATACGGATGAATACCCTGCCACCAGCTGCCAACCGGGCATGCTGCACATGTAAAGACACAGAGCCCCAGCTCAGCGTTTCCAGCCTTTGTTCACGCTCACTGAAATAACGCGCAAAACCTTCCGGTGAGTCTTTTAAACTGGACTCAAGTTTGAGTACACCATGATCCAGTGCATTCACGTAGAGTTCGGTAAGAATACTGAAAACGGTATGCCAGTGATCACCTTCGCCTTCAGACTCCTGCAGCCGGCTTAGTGCCTGAGCTACCGGATCAATACGCGCCAGACTGCGGCCCTGCAGTTCCAGCCCCCAGTCCCAGATATCCAGCTCATCACTGTCATTATCATTAATATCCAGCTGAGAAGTCGCTGTAAAACTGTGTTCAGACTGCACTGAATTACCAGGAATATCGATCAGCGAAATATCATCCCTTTGGGGAAATTCACGTACGAAGTGCTGCAAACTGGTAAGCACACTGTCTACCAGAGAATATTTATTGCGATACTGAGGATCCGTAATAGCTGCAAACATCCGGGCTTCACCGAACATATCGCCTTCTGCATTCTCAGCTTCGAGTACACCATCACTGATCATCAGAATATGGTCTTCGGGCTGAATATTGCTAATTTCAAAACTTAACTCATTCACCTGCGGCAGAATCCCCAACGGCGGGTGACTGGAACTGACCCGCTTTACCAGCTCCCCATGGCTAAACACCATTACGTCGGGCAAACCACCATTCCAGATCCTTGCTGTGCCATCTACTTCCAAAGTCACTACAGCAACTGCAAGGAAAAGTCCGGTGGGCAATAATCTGAATAACTTGGCGTTAATTTGAGCAATAACTTCTTCTGCTGCATAACCTTTAGCGGTCATAGCCCGAAAGGTTTCAGCCAATGGCAGTGCGCCCAGCGTCGAAGTCAGGCCATGACCAGTAAAATCACCCAGTAAAATATTAAGATCACCGTTGGGGCGGTAAGCTGTGAGCTGCACATCGCCGCTAAAAGTAGTCGCCGGCTGCTTATGCATACGTATGGTATCTAAACCAACATTTGAAGATTCAATAGCACCACTAAACAGCTGTTCAGCGACTTCCACTTCATCCTGCCTGATCTGATTGAGCTCGGCTACTTGCTGGTAGAGTTCTGCGATTCTTCGTAGAGCAACGATCTTGCCTTCCAGTAACTCAAAAGGAAAAGGCCGTTGAATAAAATCATCTCCGCCGGCATCTATAGCATTGCGGATAATATCCTGACCTTCCGCACCGGAAACAAAAATAATAGGAATAAAGTCATCAGCAGCTAAATGCTTAATTTGTCTGGTAGCTTCAACGCCGCCCATCTCAGGCATATTTATATCCATGAGAATCAACGAGGGCCTGTGCGCCAGATACTTTTCTACCGCTTCAAAACCGTTTGACGCAAACTCAGCCACCAATCCCATGTTAGTGACCATCTTTTCCAGCAAGCGCTGGTTGAGTGTCATATCATCCGCAATCAGGACTAGATTAGGATTGCTTGGCAGTTTCTCAGCAGTTGTCATATTTATGCTTCTATCGAGACAAATTGATCGAACTTAGCAATTGAAAGAATCTTATTCACAGCTGAGTTAGGCTGAAACAGGACAACTTTTCCGGACAGACTATCAGCATGTTCTTTGAGCAACAGAATCATTCCCAGCGCCGAACTGTCCATGTAAGTAGCCTTTGACAGATTAACCCGAAACAAAGTGCCAGGCTGATCAACGAAACGGTATGCCTCGCGAAAAGACTGGTGTGCAGAATAATCAAACTGTTCAGCAACATGGATATCAACAGTTTTCTTATCGTCGGAGGTGATAGCAGTAACAGACATCGAATACCTCAGGTATTAAGTGTTCAAATTCAGATGATGAATACTCCAACGAAAACTAAACGTCCTGACTCAGAACAGTTCAATTTCGCCTTCATCCATATCATTCTGTGCCACAGTACGGCCTTCATTCCGTGTCTTGGCAGTTACCCTCAGCTCTTCACAACGATGCTGACAACGCAGGGTCGCCGCTGTATCAAGATTACCTTCCGGTGTTGTCATTTCATCCACCAGCGTCGCAATCTCATTCAGCGAACTTACATTATGTTCCATTGAGTTCAGTGCCTGAGAGGCAATATCCTCAAACTGCAGTGAACGTACGGCGTTATCCACCGTTGAATCGATTTGCTTACTGAGCTGCGAAATCTCAGTTACTTTAGAATTCATGAATTCACCATTGTGAGCCATGAAATCAAGCATTTCAGTCATTTTCTCTTTGGTACCTATAGTGTCACTCAGATCTGTGGCAGCCATTCCTGATACCGTGCTTCGCAAGGTATCAATTGTGGATCGTGCCGACGCCATTTCCTCACGAATTTTGTTATTCAGGTCACCTGAATTCACTGACAGTGTTCTCACTTCATCGGCCACCACCGCAAAGCCACGTCCAGCTTCACCAGCCCTTGCGGCTTCAATGCTGGCATTCAGCGCTAACAGATTTGTCTGGCTGGCCAGCCCCTCAACATTTTCGATCAGACTGAAAATACCATCCAGCTTCTCCACCATGTCGTCTATGTAATGCACAGTTTCCAAACTGTTTTTGCTGACATTAACCATTACCTGTACGAACTGATCCAGAATCGATCCGGTTTCATTGATAAAAGTCTGAATGTTGAAATCTTCAGCAGTGCCGTGGCTTTCTTCATCTTCAGTGCGGGTAATAATCTGTGCTGTCAGATCAGACTGTTGGCTCGTGAGTCCATGCAGGCTGTGAAAACTGTCTGACATCAGGGTAACAGCTTCTTTAATCAGAGCATCAACACGGGCAATTTCCTGATTAACAATGGTTGCTTCATGGGTAAGCGTCTCTGAAAGCTCTTCCATTGCATGCTTCAGTTCACCATCAACGTGGTCGTCATGAATGACGACTGCTTTAGCTTTAACCTCAGCCGGCGACTCATTTCCTATTAAGAATCCAACTCCACCGGTTAACACTGCAGCAATGGCAGCCCAGATGATAATTTGCGATACAGGCAACAACTGAGCCAGTGCAAGTAACAGCGCTCCAGCTATAACTAATCCTGCTAAGGTTTTCTTTTGCCACATAACACAGTACCTCACTTCAGCTAACGGTTCAGATGTTGCATTAACCGTTTAGCTATATTTTGCAGTGCAACCACATCCTTAGCTGCACCATATTTTACAGCGGCTCCAGGCATCCCCCACACCAGGCTGGATGCTTCATCCTGCACAATGGTATGCGCACCGGCATCAGCCAGTGATTTCATCGCTTTGGCTCCGTCTTCCCCCATGCCCGTTAACATCAAGGCTGTCACATTGGCCGGCGCTATTTCCATTAATGAATTAAACAAAACCTCAACCGACGGCTGATGGCGGTTAACCGGACCACTGTCATCCAGCCGGCACATCATTCTCAGCCCCTGCTTTCTGATTTTTAAATGCTGGTCACCCGGCGCGATGTATACATGCCCGGTTTCCAATACATCACCATCTTGTGCTTCTTTAACCGTGAGATCGCATACTGTATTTAAACGATTGGCAAAACGCTCACTGAAACTGGCAGGAATATGTTGAGTAACAACAATCGGCGGCATATTCGTCGGCAAACCGATCAGCACATCGCGCAGCGCTTCTGTACCACCGGTTGATGAGCCCACCGCAACCACCCTAAACTGATCCTTAGCCTGGCCTTTTGCAGAAAGTGCCGGTGCGGCAATTCGATCGGCAGGCTCAACACGGGTACGGCGAAAACGTAACTTCTGACTCGCGCTCGCTGCGGCTTTCACCTTACTGATAAGGTCTGTCTGAAAACTTTCTAAATGGCTGTCAGAGCTGGAAGCCATCGGCTTACCAATAAAATCTACAGCTCCCAGCTCAAGTGCCTGTAACGTCACTTCCGCGCCTTCCTGAGTAAGGGTAGATAACATCACTACCGGCATCGGATTCAGTTTCATCAGATTACGTAAAAAGGTAATGCCATCCATTTTTGGCATTTCCACATCCAGCGTCAGCACATCCGGACGCAGTTGCTTAATCTTGTCCCTAGCATCATAGGGGTCGACAGCTTCACCCACGACTTCTATATCAGCATCGGCAGACAACATCTCATTAATGACACTGCGAACAACCGCAGAATCATCAACAATCAGCACTCTGGTTTTTGGCATAAATAACTTTCCTTATTAAAAAAGTTCCACGTCAGAGTCATCTAGGTGACAATCGACATCCTGACGGTACGAACGCTCTTCTTCGATCAGACGCTGATCATCACGATGATCCATGCGATTCACTAACATGCGACCTTCCTGAGGGAAGTACGCTACTTTACGCGCCTGATCGCCGCCAAAATCCGCCGCTAATACTTTTAACTGCTCTGCGGCGACATAATCTTTAATAAAATCGATATTCTGCTGCCCTATACTGGTAATACCCTGCATCATATCGCCACCACCTGTCAGCTTAACCTGCAGATTTTCGCGGCGGCTTCCCAGTCGCAGCAGACCATTTATCAGCTGTTCCATTGCGAACAAGCCATAGCGCATAGAACGTCCGCCATCATCAGCGATTGAACTGGCTGGCAACATGAAATGATTCATACCACCAACTTTTAACTTCGGATCAAAGATACAGGCAGAAATACAGGATCCCAGCACCGTTGTCAGTACGACCTTTTCCTTACTGATACAAAACGCACCGGGTTGCACTTTAATGGCATAACATTCCCATTTCGGTTCCCAGAACGCCCGCATATCTTCGAATCCGGGTAACGCTTTGGGCGCAGCAGGTTTTGTTGCAAGCATCAGTTTACCTTCCTGTAAATTGTCTTCCCCATCAGCTCAAAATTGCTCTGATGACGCGCAAGGGCTTCCGAGTGCCCTACAAATAAATGGCCGCCAGGCCTCAGTAAATTCGCCATACGTTTCAGTAAACGCGCCTGCGTTTGCTGATCAAAATAAATCATAACGTTACGGCAAAAGATGAAATCAAACGGCCCTTGCATCGGCCATTCATCCATCAGATTTAAGTGCTTGAATGTCACCATTTGCTGAAGTTCCGGACGTACCTTCACCCGGCCATCATTATGGTTTTTACCTTTCAGAAACCAGCGGTGTACCGTTTCCTCAGGCAACGCTTTAACGCGACCCTGTTCATATACCCCAGTTCTGGCACTGGCGAGCACTTTTGAATCAATATCCGTTGCCAAAATCCGAATGTCGCAGCTGGCTGGATCGATACCGGCTTCCAATAGACTTATTGCCAGACTGTAAGGCTCTTCACCAAGTGAACACCCTGCTGACCAGACACGTAAACGTTGCTGTCCGCTATTTTTCAGCGCTGGAAGAATCTGATCTTTAACGTAATCGAAGTGATGCCTTTCGCGAAAGAAGGCCGTGAGATTGGTGGTAAGAGCATTAATGAACTGCGTGAATTCTGCCGGAGAGCTATCCAGACAGCGAAAATACTCGTCAAAGCTATCCAGGCCCAGTTCACGTAACCGGCGCACCAGACGGTTGTAAACCATATCTTGCTTATGTTCAGCCAGCGCAATTCCTGCGTAATCATAAAGCTCTTGTTTAGCTTTATTGAAATGTACGCCCGTAAATTCGAACTCACGCTCTGTCGTTACTGTTGTTGCCATCCATTAACCTCAATAATAGGGTTGCCTGGCCTACTCAGCGCGCCGGTTAAGCGCGCCCTTTCCTGATTTTTAATTCAGAAATCAGAACTCTTCCCATTCTTCGCTACTAACTTCTGCAACCGGTGGTGCAGTTCTTACCGCTGGCCGCCGTGTTGTTTGACGACTGGCCGGTTGTGGCGGTTCCGCAACCAGTGAACGCACCCGCTCCATTCTTACGCTGGTATTAACTGTCTCGTTCATACCGCTAACCCTGAACGCACTCACCAGACGCTGTAACTGTTCCGCCTGCTCTTCCATGGAAGAGGAGGCCGCTGCCACTTCTTCCACCAGTGCGGCGTTTTGCTGTGTACCTTCATCCATTTGGGTGACAGCCATATTTACTTCTTCAATACCAATAGCCTGTTCACGGCTGGCCGAAGCAATTTCGCTGATAATGCTGGAAACATTCTTAATCGCACCCATAATTTCATCCAGCGCTCTGCCAGACTCATCTACAAATACACCGCCTTCTTCAACTTTTTCGACACTGTCGCTGATCAGTTCTTTGATTTCTTTTGCCGCACTGGCGCTACGTTGTGCAAGGTTACGCACTTCTGATGCGACGACCGCAAAACCACGACCCTGCTCACCCGCGCGGGCAGCCTCAACCGCAGCATTCAGTGCCAACAAATTCGTCTGGAAAGCAATCTCATCAATAACGCCAATGATCTCGGCAATCTTGCTGGAACTGGCACTGATATCCCCCATAGAAGTGACAACACGGGTAGAAATTTCACCGCCCTTTTCAGCCAGTAACTGCGCGTTCTCTGCCAGTTTTCTTGCTTCATCAGCATTGTCTGCATTCTGTTTAACCGTGCTGGTCATCTGCTCCATGCTGGCGGCAGTTTCTTGTAAGCTGGCAGCCTGTGTTTCAGTACGCTGGCTTAATGTCGTGTTACCGCTGGATATTTCAGATGAACCGGTGGTAATACTGGCACCCGCACTGCGAATTTCACCGACCATGTGTTCAAGCTTACGAATCGAGCTATTCAGCGCCTCGTTCAGCTCTGCAAATTCGCCATGGAATTCACCGTTCATTTCCTGAGTCAGATCACCTTTAGCCAGCGCTTCCAGCACACTTTTAACTTCTCGCATGGGTGCAACAACTGCATCCAGCATCTGATTAACACCGCCAGCAATATTTTTCATAAAGCCATTGTATACGTCGACATCCAGGCGCTTATCCAACTGCCCCATCGACGCTTGCTGAATCAGTTGCTCAACCTCGTTTTCAGCAATCAGCTGATCGGTAACGTCCGCCCACTCAACAACAGTTCCAAGACGGTCACCCTGTTCATCAATTACCGGGTTAGCGATCAGCGTAAAGGTTCTGCTGCCGACTTCAATCTGGCTGTTATATGTGGACTTCAGTGAGTCGAGCATACGACGCTGGTGATCAGGGTTTTCATGGAAAATATCAAAATTAGCGCCCACCAGAGCATTAGCATCAAAATCAGGCAGCTGCTCGCGAATATCTGCTTCAGCCTTGCCCATCATCCGAACCACGGCATCATTACAATAAATGATCTCGCCTTCATTATTGGCCAGCATCACATTCGATGAAACGTTATCTAATGCAACTTTAATCCGCTGTGCCCGCTTCGCTTCTTCTTTAGCATTATTCACTTCAAAGCCAAGCTTAACAGCCAGCATTTTCACACTGCGTTTCAGCTCACCAATTTCACCGGGTTCTTCAATCGGAATAGGTTCAAGGTAATTACCTTCGGAAATATCCCGCATATGCCGTTGAGCATCTTCTGCCTGAGAAATAACATCTTTATTGAGTACCAGTTTCGAACCAAAAGCCATAATAAGGTAGGCCAGCAAAGGCCCTGCCATCAACGCTTCTGCTGGCAGCTTCATAGTGTAGATAACAGCATTTACGACCAATGCCGCAATCAGACCAAAGCCTGTATAGCGATTCAGTTTGCTCTTCAGGTTAGTCGGTTTAATGTTTGCAGGATTTGGCAGATCTGTCGCTTTATTACGCAACTTAGAATACAGAGCTTCAGCGCTATCAACTTCTGCCTGGGTTGGCCGTGTCCGGACGGACATATACTCAACGATTTCGCCATTCTTAAAGACAGGTGTAACGTTTGCTTTTACCCAATAAAAATCACCGCTCTTACAACGGTTTTTTACCAGCTTACTCCAGGGACGCCCAAGCTTAAGAGTTTCCCAAAGATCTTTGAAAGCTGCTTGAGGCATCTCCGGATGGCGCACCAGATTATGATTTTTACCAACCAGCTCATCTTCACTGAAACCACTCACTTCAACGAAGTCAGGATTTGTATACGTTATAATGCCTTTCAGGTTAGTTTTGGTAACCAGCTCCTGACCGTCTCTGAGTTTGACTTCTCGATCAGTGACCGGCTCATTAATCTTCATGCTTTCTCCTTATACAAACCTTTACAGCGCGTCTAGCTGGCGACAGAATCAGCAATGGCTAACTCGCCTGAATTCATTAACTGATCAATATCCATCAGCACTATCATTTTTTCATCCTGAGCAACCAGACCAGTAATAAACTCAGAGTTAATTACACCACCAATTTGCGGTGAAACCTGTATCTGGTCGCTAGCAAGTGTGTATGTTTCGGCAACCGCATCAACGATAATTCCCATGACACGTTCACCATTTTCATTCTGCACATTGATCACGATGACAACTGTGGTGGGCCCATATTCAAGTGCAGGTAAACCAAAGCGTAAACGCAGATCAATAACCGGAATAATCGCACCACGTAAATTTAATACTCCACGCAAATAATCAGGCATTTCAGGAATAGGGGTAACCGGTGCCCAACCTCGCAGCTCCTGAACCCGCAGAATATCGATGCCGTATTCTTCATCTTCAAGTAAAAAGCTCAGATACTGCTGGCCATCCTGGCTATACATCAGGTCATCACCCAATTGCTCATGACTGTTCATGCGACATTCTCCCTGTTAGGCACAGCCTGCAAGTTACTGTTGCGCTTGTGAGCAGTATTCGCAATCTCAGCACTTAATCCACGTTTAATAATGCCGGTAACATCCAGAATCAGTGCAACGCCGCCATCGCCAAGAATGGTCGCGCCAGCAAAACCTTCAATAGGTTTAAAATTCACTTCCAGACTTTTAATCACAACCTGTTGCTGACCATAAAGCTCATCAACAACCAGCCCTACTTTCTGACCACCGTTTTCCACAATGGCGATCAGACTGCCGGCAAAGCCTTCTTCTTTTGGCTCGGGCGGTAATTTAAATAGCGCGCGCATCGAGATAAGCGGAATATATTCGTCGCGGAAATGCAGCAGCTTATTCTCACCGGCAATGGGACTTAGCGATTTTTTATCCGCCTGGAAAGTCTCAACAATCGATACCAGTGGCAAGATATAGGTCTGGTCATGAACTCTGACTAACTGTCCGTCAAGAATCGCCAACGTTAGCGGCAACCTGACACTGAATTTGGCACCGTTACCAGGATCAGAACGGACACTGACATTGCCACCCAGCGACTCAATATTTCGCCGTACAACGTCCATGCCAACACCCCGGCCGGACAGGTCACTGACTTCTTCTGCTGTTGAGAAACCAGGCTTAAATATCAACTCATCAATTTCCTGATCGGTCAGCGCCTGATCTTCTGAAATCAATCCGTTTTCCAACGCCTTCTGACGAATTCTGGCAGTATTCAGACCACGCCCATCATCAATGATATCAATCACAATCACGCCCCCCTGATGGTAGGCATTCAGCTGTACGGTACCGGTTTCGCTTTTGCCTGCCGCCAGACGCTCATCCGGTGTTTCCAGCCCATGATCCAGTGAGTTACGAATCAGGTGTACCAGCGGGTCACCAATTTTTTCCATAACTGTTTTATCAATTTCAGTCTGTTCGCCGGAAATAACCAAATCGACCTGCTTACCCAGCTTACCACTGACATCGTGGACCAGACGTGGGAAACGGTTAAAAACGAAACTGATAGGTAGCATACGTACCCGCATTACATCTTCCTGCAAATCCCGGGTATTGCGCTCCAGTTGCTCAAGGCCACTTTGCAGGCGCTCAATATCTGCACCTGTTGAGTCCATCAGCTCCTGACCAATCTGCCCCAGCATTGCCTGTGTAATAACCAGCTCACCTACCCGGTTTATCAAGGCATCAATTTTATCTGTATCCACCCGAATCGATGTGCTTTCTGTCGCTTTAGGCTTGCGGGCAACAGCCGTTTTTTCAGGCGTAGTTGCTTTGGCCGCTACCGCAGGTTGTTCTGCAACAGCAGGAACCGGGGCATCAGCAGTGGATTCAGGTATAGCGGGGATAGCAGGAGTTGAATCAGGACTTACAGCGCTTTCATGTACGGCATCTCTATCGTTCAAAGCGCCGGCATTAACAGAAACGTTGTCTGGCGCAGCAGAGCTGAGCGGTGCAATACTAATTTCGCACTCATCCTCAACCCACTCAAATATTTCTAATACCTCTGCATCTGCACACTCAGATTCAAGTGTCAGTTGCCAGGACAGGTAAATCAGCTCAGGATTAAGCTCAGCCCAGGCCGGCAAATTCTTCAGATCAGGCTCTACCAATAGTTCACCCAGTTCTGACAGAGTTTCCAACATCAATGATGGTTCATTACCTGTCTGAACAATGTCCTGTCCCGGAATAAACTCAACGGACCAGCCAACAGCAGCGGCCGACGTCAGCTGACTGACTGTCAGGTCACATTCGTCCTCAACCCATTCGAAAATCTCTTTAACGTCTTCCTCACTGCAATCTGAAGTCAGCTCAACCTGCCAGTTGATATACAAAAGTTCAGGATTCAGATCTGCTAATACCGGCAGAGAATCACAATCAGGCTTAACGCTTAATTCACCATAATCAGCCAGGGCTTCAAACATAAACGCAGGTTCATGCCCCTGCTGTAATAAATCCTGATGAGGATCGAAACCAACCAGCCAGCCACTCGGCTGATCAGCTACGTCTATTATTTCACTGAGGACGTCCAGCGCAGGTTCTGCTAATACGCTTTCATCAGGTGTTTCACCTAACGCAGCTTCAAGCCCTTTCTGTACGCTGGCAAGCATATCAGGATCAGCGTCAGCGCCTCCCTGAACGGATTCCAGTAGCGCCTTAATACAGTCAACGGATTCAAGCAAAAGATTAACCAGCGGGCCTGTCACAGCCTGCTTGCCACTGCGCATTTCATCTAACAGTGTTTCTACACGGTGAGTGAAGTCTGCAACTTCATTAAAACCGAAGGTGCCGGCTCCCCCCTTAATGGAGTGAGCAGCACGGAAGATGGTATTGATCGTTTCTTCGTCTGCAGAGTCCATATCTAACAGACTCGACTCCATGACTTCTAAACCTTCGTAGCTTTCTTCCAGGAAGGTTGCAATAAACTGCGACAGATCAATACTCATAGGCGATCACCGTACGACGCGTTTGATTGTGCTGATCAACTTCTCAGGATTAAACGGTTTTACCAGCCAGCCTGTAGCACCGGCACTTTTTCCCTGCTGTTTCATGTCAGCGGAGCTTTCTGTTGTCAGCATCAGAACCGGGGTAAATTTAAATGCCGGAAGTTTACGCAGTTCTGTACAAAGCGTAATGCCGTCCATGATTGGCATATTCACATCGGTAAGCACCAGATCAAAACGGCCGCCTTTTGCTTTTGTCAGTGCTTCCTGACCGTTTCCGGCCTCAACAACCTGATAACCTTCCTGTTTCAGGGTAAAGGTCACCATATTTCGCAATGAGGTTGAATCATCAACAACGAGGATGGTCGACATATGATTTTCTCCGTAATCCGTTATTTTTATGCTGACTCAATTTGCAGCATGGGTGCCAATCCCAGCTGGCGAGCGACTTTATCCAGTTCTGTCGAACGGCTTAGCCACTCAAAATCAATATTTTGTGATTGCAGCTCTTTAATAAATACAACTAATAGCTGAACTGCTGCAGTGTCGACCCGGGTCAGGTCAGCAGCATTTATAGAAATCGAAGAAGATGATTCCAGAAGATCTGTGAATTTATCTTTCCATTCACCGATATTTACAATTGAGATCTCTTCCGGCAACTGTAACTCATCCTTGGTTTCATTCGTCATATGCTATCTCTCAATTTTCCGGGTACTACTTTGTTATCTCGGCTTTGCTCCTGCTAACTTGAGCAAGAATAATTGTAGATATAAATGTGTTACACAAACCTGCTTAAGTCAAAAAATCAATCACTTAGCTTACTCACTTTGGTGAGTAGATCAGCTTGTAATACTCAGATTTTCAGCATCAAAAACAGCAGATATTCTCCCATCTCAAACACTTACGAGCAGTTACCCTTTGTTATTACAGCACATTTAAATCTCAGGAAATGTAGACGTATATTTCAGAAAAGAAAAATCAGGCGAAAAAAAAGCTGCTATAAAAGCAGCTTTTTGAATATGTCAGGTATCAACCGCGGCGATCTGCCGGAGAACCCATACGTTTACGCCCGGCGAAATCAGGCGAAACATCGGTACTACGTACATAACCTACAACACAACGTTCCGGATCGATAACATCGCCCAGTACCTGCTGCCATTTTTCAGCATTCAGCACTACATGGGAAGAATCGCTGAAATACAGCCATTCATTTTCTACCATGCTTTTTACTTTGCGACGCACCGTCTCGTAAGGGATGCCTGTAGCAATACTAATAGAGTGATTATTACAGGAGAAACCAGGTACCGCCTACTTCGCCTCTTCATCTTCACGTTGACGCAGCGCCCACAGTGAGATTACGTTAAAAATAATCGCGGCTTTGATGTCACCGTCAAACACCCGGTAACAGCGAATCAGAAAATCGGTCGAAAACGATACGAATCCCAGTTTCTGTGCTAATTCTTCCGCATCAAAGCAAGATCTCAGGTTTGTCGGGTTCCCCCCAACAGGTGAAGACTGATCATGCCGATTTGAAACGGTCGTAGAAGTTGCATTTTTATCCATGTTATTCCCCAGCCAGCAGCTAACAGCGTTCCGTTGCTATGTCAGATTCTTGTTAATTAAACAGATCTTACAATTATTGTATGACTTTTAACATATACCAACAAAGTATCCCTATTCAAGAAAATACCACTCTTTCCCTAATGAAATTAGACCATTGCAATGATTTTGTCACATCTTAGTGCTAAAACTGAAACTCAGAATTAGCCTAAGGATTAAAACAATGACGATGAACTCATTGCAACAACAGATACTTCAATTGACCCGTAAGGGCTTAAGCTTAAATGAAATTCTCGAAATGACAGATGCTCCAGCAGAGCTGGTCCGACAACTGCATACACAGAGTTTCACACAGCATAAACACCGTGACGCCAAAGAACATAACCAACATCATCAGGCAATGTACGCGATGCAACTTGGTGCCACACGTAATTAATCGGCAGGTTGCCGGAAAATTTAAGCTTTCCTTGACACAGATTCACATCTAAAGCGTTCTGACTGTTTACAGACGCCTCTCAGACTTTCTAAACTGACCCTAGCATAGAAGCTCATGAACCGATTTCTGTGTACACCTTTACTCTAGCCAAAAATTAGAGACCTCAAGGAAATACAATGAAAAAACTATTACTTGCAGCAACTGCTGCTGCCCTTATGACACCTGTTGCCGCCTTTGCAGAACGTGACGGTACAACTGTATATAACACTTATTGCCTGGCATGCCACATGACAGGTGTTGCTGGCGCACCTAAAGTCGGCGATGTAGAAGCATGGAAAACCCGTGGAGAAAAAGGTATTGACGGCCTGCTAGCAACAGCAAAGAGCGGTCTGAATGTTATGCCGCCAATGGGTAACTGCCAGGACTGTAGCGACGGCGAGCTGTCTGCAGCTATTCAGCACATGCTGGACAACTCTAAATAAGCTTCACTGCAGATATAAAAAAACCCGGTCAATACCGGGTTTTTTTTATCAGAATACTTCCTGAGGAGTCAGTGGGCCGAATGTTTCGGCATCCCCCGCTTTTATCTTTTCAAGCGCTTCAGGGTCGGCCCCCTTCTGCACAATAATCTCAACACGACGGTTAGTGCTTCGATTTAAAGACGTATCGTTTGGCGCCAGAGGTTTGGTATCCGCGTAGCCAACAACATTAAAGCGAGACTGATCAATTCGGGGATCTGCAAACAACTCATGTCCTACAGATAACGCCCGAGCAGTCGACAACCCCCAGTTAGACTCATACTGGCCACCTGAGACAGGAATATTATCCGTATGTCCTTCAATTGCTACCTTGCCACGTACTGTCAGCAAAACATCCCGAATTTTGGCCATCACAGGAATATAAGCAAATTTCAGTTCTGCAGAACCTGAACTAAAGGAGCCTTTATCCTTAACTCGGATAATAATTCTTTTGCCGTCGGTCTCAACTTCTACACTGCCCTGTCCAATTTCTGACTGGAGTGCTGCCGCAAAAGAAACCGCATCCTGCTTAGCCTGAGCTTCCGCCTGAGCTTCAATTTGTTCCAGCAGTTCCTGCAGCTCTTCCTGAGTTTCGCTCTTTTCTTCCTCACTGATTTCAGACTCACCTTCATTGGTCCGTATATCCAACGTTTGAAGATCATTATCAGTGGTCATCTGCCGCACTTCATTCAACGGCGTAGGTTCAGGGCGCCCGGGACTAAATTCCTGAGCGATTATGCTGGTACCTTTCGGAATATCAGCAACTTTAACCTGATTCTGCACACCAAAAGCTTCACGCATAGAACCGGCAAGCTGCTTAAACTTGAGCACATCCATTTCGGAGAAGGACAACAGTAATACGAAGAAGCACATTAGGAGCGACATTAAGTCGCCAAATGTTGCTAGCCAGCCCGGTAACCCCGCGGGGCAGGGGGGGCATTTCGTTTCTTCTTCATCACTCATGCGCGTTACCCTTCAGCCACTGCCCGTTTTTTCTCAGGCAGATAGTTACGCAGCATCTGCTCGATTACCCGAGGGTTTTGACCCGCCTGAATGGCTAGCAAACCATCAATAATGAGCGACTGATTAAGTTCTTCTTCAGCTTTACGGCCATCCAGCTTATCCGCAACAGGCAAAGCAAACATCGTTGCCAGCATTGCACCATACAAAGTGGTAAGTAGAGCTACCGCCATTGCCGGACCGATCGATTTCGGATCACTCATGTTAGAAAGCATCTGTACCAGACCAACCAAGGTTCCGATCATCCCCATTGCAGGTCCGACATCACCCAGCGCCTTAAATATGTCACAGGCACTCTCGTGACGTTCAGTGGTCAGGGCTTTCTCTTTATTCAGCAGACCACGGACAATATCCGGATCATGGCCGTCCACCAATAACTGTATGCCACGCTGCATAAAGTCACTGCTGACAGTTTTATCTTCCAGCGACAGCAAACCACCTTTACGGGCTGCGTCAGCCAGATCTACTGCTTCAGTAATTATATCTTCAGGCTTTATGGACTTGAACATAAAGGCTTTACCCATGATTTTACCTATGCCCAAAAACTGGCCAAGGGTAAACTTCATAAGCACAACGAAAATACTGCCGCCCATTACGATCAACAACGAAGGCATGTTGACAAAAGCACCAACATCACCACCGGTGACCATCGCTGCGACTACGATACCAAATGCACCTAATAACCCAACGAGCGTTGCTAAATCCACTCTGTACTCCTCAGCGTCATAAATTCAAATCCACTTTGAAAAAGTTAATCCACATAGTGTTATCGCCCTCATCAGGCAAATACTTTAGCTTCATCCGCATAAAAATCTACAACAAGTAACAGGCAACATTCAAACGATTGATTAAGGCCCCTGCTTTACTTGCCCTATATCGTACTATTTACAGTACAATATGCCAGTCTAAATGAACCCAACACGCACTAAGCTGCTAGATTATTTGAGAATTTCGCTAATGCCTGCATCTAAGAAGCCCGTCGATTTCGAAACAGCACTTGGCCAGCTGGAAAGCATGGTTGAAGAACTGGAAAAGGGCGATCTAAGCCTCGAGCAATCTTTACAGACCTTCGAAGAAGGCGTCAAACTTACCCGTAATTGTCAAAGTATGCTCAGCGATGCTGAACAAAAGGTTCAACTGCTGATTAAACAAAACGGCGAACTGCAGGAAACGCCATTTGAGCTGCCGGAGGAATAACCGGTGGAGATGAAACAGCAGCTGGATAGATATCGAAACAGGGTAGAACAGGCACTGGAGCATCACATAGCGAACCAGAGTGCCGCGCCACTGTTACAGGATGCAATGCGTTATTCTTTGTTCAACGGCGGAAAACGTGTTCGTCCCCTACTGGTTTATATGGGTAATCAATTACTCGGCGGCAACCTGCAAGCTGCTGATGCCGCAGCCTGCGCAATCGAATGTATTCATAGCTATTCTTTAGTACATGACGATTTGCCTGCCATGGATGATGATGATTTAAGACGCGGCAAGCCTACCTGTCATATCGAGTTTGATGAAGCGACTGCAATCCTTGCTGGTGACGCCCTACAGGCTCTGGCATTCGAGCTGCTCAGCACCCCCACACATGATATCGATGCATCCACTCAGCTCCGGATACTTACGTCTCTGGCGCAGGGTAGCGGTGCAATGGGTATGGTTGCCGGCCAGTCAATTGACCTTAGCCACGTAGGCAAAGCAATGACGCTGGAACAGCTGGAGAATATGCACCGCCACAAAACCGGAGCGCTGATCTGTAGCAGTATTGAAATGGGCGCATTAAGCAGCGGCCAGGCAACAGCAGAAGACCTGCTGGCGCTAAATACTTACGCTCGCCATATTGGCTTAGCATTCCAGGTGAAGGACGATATTCTGGATATCGAAGGCGATACAGAAACCCTCGGAAAACCTCAGGGGTCTGATACCGAACAGGATAAGCCAACCTATCCGGCCTTGCTCGGAATGGCCGGTGCAAAACAAAAACTGGCACTACTAAACCAACAGGCCCATGCTAGTATCGAAAACTTCGGGGATGCAGCACAACCACTACACTGGTTGGCTGATTACATCGTCGAACGCCAATACTAATTCGCTGTAGAAGATTTCCACGCTGATGTTTTTTGAAATCCCAACAACACGCCCGGTTACGCCATTGCTCGATCAGCTTGATGATCCAAAGCAATTACGTACCTTACCAACTGATCAGCTTACCGAGCTTGCAAACGAGTTACGGCATTTTCTGCTGTACAGTGTCGGTCAGACCGGCGGACATTTTGGCGCAGGTCTTGGCGTTGTCGAGCTGACTGTCGCCCTGCATTACTGCCTGAATACACCGGATGATCACCTAGTTTGGGATGTTGGCCATCAAAGTTATCCACATAAGATCCTTACAGGTCGCCGTGAAGCACTACTGACAATCCGTAAAAAGGATGGTTTAGCCCCATTTCCTCGCCAGAGCGAAAGCCCTTACGACGCATTTGGCACAGGACACTCCAGCACTTCCATCAGTGCGGCGTTAGGCATGGCATTGGCAGACAAACTACAAAACATCGACAGTCATACCGTTGCCGTTATCGGCGATGGCGCCATGACCGCAGGCATGGCATTTGAAGCCCTCAATCATGCTGCGCATACCGGTAGTAATTTGCTGGTAATCCTGAATGATAATGATATGTCGATCTCCCATAACGAAGGTGGCCTGGCAACTTATCTGGCAAAAAACCTTAAAGACAATATGGGTGAAACCACAGCAGCACTGTTCGAAGCACTGGACTTTAACTACTCAGGCCCCATTGACGGCCACGATCTGCCAACCCTGATTACCGCTTTACAGCACAGCCTCGATCAGGCGGGCCCACAGTTTTTACACATCACGACGCTTAAAGGAAAAGGCTTCTCTCCGGCAGAAAAAGACCCTGTTGGTTATCACGCTATTGCTAAAATAGAACCAATAGACAAACCAAAAGCGAAAGGTAAACCAACCTTTGCTAATATCTTTGGTCAATGGGCAACCGATAAAGCAGAACAGGACCCCCGCCTGACAGCAATCACTCCCGCAATGCGTGAAGGTTCAGGCCTGGTTGAATTTTCCCAAAAATATCCAGAGCGTTTCTTTGATGTTGCCATAGCAGAACAGCATGCTGTAACTCTGGCTGCCGGTATGGCATTTCGCAACATGAAGCCGGTTGTCGCTATTTATTCAACTTTCCTGCAACGTGCTTACGATCAACTCATACATGATGTTCTGATTCAGAATCTGGATGTGCTGTTCTGTATTGATCGTGCAGGTCTTGTTGGTGAAGACGGCGCAACACACGCAGGCTGCTATGACATCAGCTATCTGCGCTGTATTCCTGAAATGGTTGTCATAACCCCCTCAGATGAACAGGAACTGCTTAACCTTCTGGAAACCGGATATCAGTATCAGGGGCCAGCAGCCATTCGTTACCCAAGAGGCAGTGGTACCGGACAACAGACACAACCGGCCACTCCGATCACCCTAGGTTCCGCCCGGGAAATTCGCCGCGGCAATAGTGGTGTTGCCGTTCTGAATTTTGGGCCGTTGCTCAGCCAGGCAGAAGCATTAGCTGAGGACATGGATCTAAGCATTATTGATATGCGCTTCGTCAAACCACTGGACCAGCAGATTATTCTGACATTACTGGCAGATCATCACACTCTGATCACACTGGAAGATCACGCTATTCAGGGTGGTGCAGGCTCAGCTGTCAGCGAATATTTACACAGCATCAACAGTCAGGTACATCTGATTAGCTTAGGCATAGCAGACCGCTGGATTGAACACGCAACCCGGCAGGAACAGCTAGCCGAATGCGGGCTTGATACCGAAGGCCTTCGTCAAGTAATCCGACCATTGCTCTGGCCGCAGGGTTAGCAATGCTTCAGACATAAAAAAGGCCGGATTATCCGGCCTTTTTTATGAATTTGAATAACAGCTACAACAAGCTTTATTTATCCTGAGGGTCTTCCTGGAAGTGCTGCTCAGTCATCATGTGGCCAAGCTTACCCATCTTCGTTGCCAGGTAGTCTTCGTTGTGACGATTCTTACCCACCTGCAACGGCACTCGCTTATCAACGTTTAGACCACTGGCTTGTAACGCTTTCACTTTGCGTGGATTATTAGTCATCAACTTCACACTGTTAATACCCAAATGCTCCAGCATCACCTGGCACATAGTGTAATCACGCTGATCAGCCTGGAAACCCAACTGCTCATTAGCTTCAACTGTATCAGCGCCGCCATCCTGAAGGTTATACGCCTTGATTTTATTCAGTAAACCAATGCCTCGACCTTCCTGACGTAAATATAAAATCACGCCACTGCCTTCTTCAGCTATCCGCTTCATTGCTTCCTGCAATTGAAAACCACAATCACAACGTAACGAAAACAACGCATCCCCCGTAAGACACTCAGAATGAATCCGTGCCAAAACAGGCGTATCGGCCAGCAACTCACCAAAGGTTAGCGCTATATGCTCCTTACCCGTTGCCCGGTCTTCAAAACCGACCATGGTAAATACACCCCAGGGGGTGGGCAGCTTAGACGAGGCAACATATTCAACAGACACAGGGAGTATTCCTTAATCAAAACAGGCGGGCATTCTATCAGCCCGACGAAACAAGCGCTAACTCTGAATACGACATAATCAGCAAGTCATCGACCTGCTGTATATATCCAATATCAGATACTCTCAATATGGGGGAAATTACTGAATTTTCAAGAGGAAATTATACTTCGACTAAATCCATATCCAACTGTCGGGGCAAGATAACTTGCACCTGTAAACCACCTAACGCCGCTGAGTGGGATAATCGGTAAGTACCCTGATACTGCCGGATGATTTCTGAAATAATACTCATGCCAAGACCATGACCAACCGTATCTTCGTCAAGACGTTCACCACGATTCATTAACCGTTCCAGATCTTCAGATGCCACACCCGGACCGTTGTCCGCAACTATAAGCTCAAGGCTCGCGTCATCCATACGTGCCACAATACTTATTTCACTGCGGGCCCACTTAGAAGCGTTATCCAGCAAATTCCCCATCAGTTCGACCAAGTCATCCCTCTCACCGGGAAAGTATGTCGTTGCTGAAACATCTAACTGGAAATTAATCGCTTTCTCACGATAGATTGCTTTCAGGGTACGGACCAGCTTCTCCAGCTCTTCCTGAATATAAATACGCTGCCCTGGTAAAGCTGCTCCGGCAATCCGGGCCCGGGTAAGCTCACGCTCCATCATGCCCCGCAAACGGGAAGACTGCTCTTGCATATCCTTACCCTGGCTATAACCAGCCTCAATCAGGGACTCTATCTGCCTGTCGATTACAGTCAGCGGCGTTTTAGAAGCATGCGCAAGATTACCAACAGCATTTCTGGAACGCTGTAAGCGCATCTCCATACTTTGCACCAGATAATTTATTTCTGTCACCAGTGGTTCAATTTCTTTTGTCTCAACCGCGGGTAACTGACGAATATGCCCGGACTTCAACTGTGCAATTTCGTGCCGGACCGCCTTCAAAGAAGACAACCCTTGTCTTATCACCCACACCTGAACAGCCAGCAATACTAATAGCAACAGACCACCAACCCCGGCAAACAGCCAGGTCAGCTGAGCAAGTGAAGCCTCAATGAAGCTGACATCTTCCGCCAGCGCTACACGAATTGCCCGCCCCTGTTTCATGAATTTGTTTTCATACACCAGCCAGGGGGAGCCATTCATCTCCAGCAAACGGATTCGCTCTTCACCTACATCCTGATTTTCACTGAGAGGGATTTTGGCGTCCCACAGGGAACGGGAAAAGAACCACTTATCGTCAACCGCTACCTGAAAGTAATGGCCTGACATGGGCTGTTCATATACGGAGGAGGTTTTATCCTGATCAAGCCGCCAGCCACTGCCTATATCCATGTCTACTGCTCGCAGCAGGGTATAGGCATCACTGGCCAGACGGGCGGATACAAAGTCATATGCCATCTGACGCAGAAACCAACCCTGCCCAAGCCACAGTACAACGAATAAAATAAGAGTAACCAGCACAAAGCCAAAATTTAGCCGTGCCTGAATAGATCTCAAGTAGGCTCTCCGAAGACATACCCCTGACCACGTTTGGTCTTGATCAGTTCTGCACCAATCTTTTTGCGCAACATCTTTATATAAGCTTCAACAACGTTACTGTCATTTTCAGTACCATCGTCATACATATGCTCAACCAGCTGCAGCTTAGACAATACCCGCCCCGGGTTATGCATCATATAACGCAACAGACGATACTCTGTTCCCGTTAACGAAACTTCAGCACCATCCCGGATGACCGACTGGCTGTTCTCATCCAGAGATAATCCAGAAGACTCAAGCTGTGAACTGATTTGCTGATTGGCACGGCGTAACAGAGCGGTCATTCGCACCAGCAACTCTTCGGTATGAAAAGGCTTACACAAATAGTCATCAGCACCGGCTTCGAAGCCATCAACACGTTCTTGCCAGGCACTTCGTGCAGTCAGAATTAAAACCGGAATATTGTTCTTTTTATTGCGCCAGTGACGCAACACATCCAGACCAGATTTATCAGGTAAACCAAGATCCAGAACGACAAGATCATAAATATCTTCTTCACCTAACGCCTGAGCATCTATGCCATTCACAGCCAGATCAACCGCATAGCCATGTTTCGCTAATGCCGCTTTCAGTTCAGGGCCTAAAGCCGGATCATCCTCAGCCAGCAATATCCGCATTCCGTTTCCTCTAGGTGGTAATCACTTGAATATAAATACTGACGTTAAGCGCTGAATTTAAATACTTAATATCAATACTGATTGTTAATTAAATACCTTTTTGCCCGTCAGTATCCAGGGTGTGGCTAATAGCGCCGGTACGGGCATCAACGTAAAGCATTTCAATCATACCATTCGTGCCGGCAATCTCCATTTCATAGATATACACAGCACCTTTTTTTAACAGACTGGTATCAATAATCCGCCCTTCAGACATATCTTTTACCAGCGCCATCAGTTCAGCCATAGACAGAATCTCGCCACTGGAAACCAGTTCACGACAATCCTCGTAGTCGAGCTTTTCAAACGATCCCATCGCCGCAGCGGAATACCCCTGCAGCATCAGCATAGAAAACAATAATATTCTTATAAATTTCATTCCGGCCCCTCATTGTACGGTATCAGCCAACCGCCAACGTCACTAACAAATTACTAAAACGTATAATACTTTGCACCCGCCAACAGCTGTTGCACTGTCAATCTGGATAAGGCGTCACCGGTATATGCATCGACAAAATCAATACGCACTTTGCCATGCTGATCACGGCGCTGTAACTGGTACATATAGCCCTGCGCATGCGGTATCAGATTCATACCCAGCATATCGTCGGATGTAGCCTGTATTCTTTCCGTCAGCTCAGCAACCGACAGTATTTCACTCTGTATCAGTACCGGTTGAGCCTCAAGAAAGCCAAAACGCTTTGTATCAGCCTGAGCAGTCAGGCTCAGACCCAGCAGTAAAACTGCCATTATTGCAGCTTGTATGTATCGCATATTCAGCCCACCTCTTTAAAAGACAGTTAGTAAGCTGGACTGGGAAACTACAGAAAAATCTCTGCAACTCCAGCCTCACGGAGAATATGTCGAACTTTGAAAGTATCAGCAGACAGGCTGCTGGAGGAACACAGGGGATGGTTCCGGAACATTTCACACGGAGTTCGGCAGACTCTGATGCAATATTAAAATGCTTATCTGAAATTAAACTGAAAGCAGCCGGCAACAGCCTTCCTGCTAGCCGAATACTAACCAACCGTAATAACTCGCCTGCAGACATACAAATGCCATGATACCCGCCAGCACATCATCCAGCATAATGCCCAAACCACCACTGACATGTTTATCCGCCCAGCCTATTGGCCAGGGCTTAACAATGTCGAAGAAACGGAAAAAAATGAAACCTAAGACAATCCACAGCCAACCTGCCGGTGCCAGAAACATAGTAATCCAGTAGCCTACAAATTCATCCCAGACTATACCGCCGTGATCATGCACTCCCATGTCAGCAGAGGTTTTACCACACAGATAGATTCCGATCAGGAAAGTAACCAGCAACACCAGCGCATAAATAGTTGCAGAAAGCGGCTCCAGCAATAAATAAAGCGGTACAGCCGCCAGCGTTCCAAATGTACCCGGCGCCTTCGGCGCGGCTCCACTGCCTAGCCCAAATGCTAAAAAATGTACGGGATTACGCCATACTGACGCAGGTGTCGTCTGCTTCATTATTCAGATATCTCAGAGAAATGATTAAATCCACGGGCAGTAACCGGCCGCTCACCGGTCGCATCTTTAACAAACAGACCATGCGACTGACGCACTTCACCGACGCGCCAGACAGGCACATCATGATGTACCAGACTATCCAGAACAGCTTCTTCATGTGACGCTGGGAGCGTAAAGCAAATTTCGAAATCTTCCCCACCGGAGCAGGCCCAGTCAATCGCCTGCTGCTCACCGGCAAACCGGCGTAAAGCGGGCGACAATGGCAATTCATCTAACTCTATGCAGGCCCCCACATTACTGGCCTTGAGAATATGCTCTAAATCAGCAAGCAAACCATCCGAAACGTCAATCGCTGCTGATGCCAGCCCTACCAGTAATTGCGCAGTAGTTAAGCGCGGTTCAGGGGCATAAAAACGCTGCTGTAGATAAGCCACATCAGAGTTTACAGAACTCTTCTTTAGCAAGGTCTCCAGTCCTGCGCGGGAGTCTCCCAAAGTGCCTGTAACGTACACCGCATCACCAGGTTTTGCGCCATCCCGCCGCAGTGCTTTACCCTGTTCAACCCAGCCATGTACCTGAACAGTCAGCGTTAACGGCCCTTTGGTTGTATCACCACCTACCAACCGAACGCCATGGCGCTCTGCCATACTCGCAAGCGGCTGAGCAAAGGCAGCCAACCAGGCCGGATCAGATTCAGGTAGAGTAATTGCTAACGTAAAAAAGCCGGGGCGGGCGCCCATCGCTGCGAGATCGCTTAAAGTAGCACCTAATAAACGCGTTGCGATCTGCTGAGGCGGCGTACCTGGCAGAAAGTGCGTACCTTCCACCAGCGTATCAATCGAAAAGACCAGCTGCTGTCCCGCCGGCGGAGAGACAATTGCGCAATCGTCTCCAACACCCAGCTCGACACAGCCAGAGCTGTCCTGGCCGAGATCAGAAAAATACTGGCGTATCAGTTCAAACTCGTCCAAGAACGACTCCTAATCAGGACTTCTTAGCACCACGTTTTGCGTTGATTTCCGTCATACGCACCCGTGCAGCTAATTTATCCAGTACACCGTTAACATAACGGTGACTTTCAGTAGCACCAAAAATTTTCGCTAACTCAACACTTTCGTTGATAACGACTTTATAAGGCACAACAATACGATGCGCTAATTCAAAGCTACCAATACGCAATACTGCCAGCTCAATCGGATCAAGATCCGTCAAAGCACGATCAAGGAAAGGCTCGAAAGAAGCATCCAGATCACTGGCGTGCGCAGGCACCCCATGCAGCAACTCACTGAATAACGGAATGTCTGCACCAGACATATCATTATCTATGCGGAACTGCAGTTCGATATCGGTAACTGAATTACCGGATATATGCCATTGGTACAACGCCTGTAACGCGAAGCTCCGCGCGGCGCGACGTTTTTCAGTCAGCGACGGCTTCTTAGACTTCTTTGGCGTAGGATTATCGGTCATTTCGCTTACCCTTCAAGCTGGCGCAGTAAGCTAACCATTTCCAATGCAGACAGCGCTGCTTCAGCACCTTTGTTACCTGCTTTAGTGCCAGAACGCTCAATAGCCTGCTCGATAGAGTTTACCGTCAGAATACCGTTAGCAACTGGTACGCTGTAATCCAGAGATACCTGTGAAACGCCCTTAGAGCTTTCACCTGATACGTATTCAAAATGCGGTGTGCCACCACGAATAACCGCACCCAATGCAATGATTGCATCGTCTTTCTTCTGTGCAGCAACTTTCTGTACTGCCAGAGGAATTTCAAACGCACCCGGCACCCGGATAACACGAATATTACCCGCTTCAACACCGTGGCGTTTCAGTGTATCAATCGCACCTTCTAACAGACTTTCAACTACGAAACTGTTAAAACGGCCAACTACGATGCTGTAGTTACCACCACCGGTCAGGAAATCACCTTCCACATACTGTACTGACATCTTCTCTTAATCCTATCGTCAATTATTCATGAACTTTTATGGCTTATCTGCAGCCATAAGGGAGTTATTCTTCACATGTAATGTATTCAACAATTTCCAGATCAAAACCGGAAATCGCATTAAATTTCATTGGTGAGCTCAGCAGGCGCATTTTGCCTACTCCCAGATCACGCAGAATCTGCGAACCTGTACCCACTGTCAGATAAGATCCGGACGCACTGACATTCGCCGGCCGGATTTTCTTATCCTTATTCAGCAACTGATTCAGGGCGTCGCCCAGATCAATTCGCTCGCTGGTATCCAGCAGCAGAACAACACCTTTGCCTTCTTCTGCTACTTTCTGAAGAGCGCGGCGCATAGTCCATTTCAGCTCTTCCCCCTGATTGGCGCCAACAACATCACGCAGTACTTCTGTACGGCTGTGAACCCGAACAGCTGTTGGCTCATCAGTAGTAATATCACCCAGTGTCAGGGCGAGGTGCGTACAGTTCTGGATTTCATCCTGAAACGTTACGCAGGTAAAGTCACCAAACTCTGTCGGCACAACACTTTCACTTTCCCGTACAACTGTATGTTCGTTGGTTGCCCGGTAATGGATCAGATCAGCAATAGTGCCAATCTTAAGATCATGCTTCTCAGCAAAAATTTCAAGATCCGGACGGCGCGCCATGGTGCCGTCATCATTCATAATTTCAACAATTGCCGCAGCCGGCGTGCAGCCAGCCAGACGGGCAAGATCGCAACCTGCTTCTGTATGACCTGCACGGCTCAGAACACCACCAGGCTGAGCCATCAGCGGGAAAATATGACCTGGCTGTACAATATCTTCAGCTTTCACATTGTGGCGCACGGCAGTACGTACTGTATGTGCACGGTCCGCTGCAGAAATACCTGTTGTCACACCTTCAGATGCTTCAATAGACATTGTGAAGTTAGTTGAGAACTGTGCACCGTTGCTTTGCACCATTAATGGCAGCTTTAACTGTTCACAGTGCTTACGGGTAAGCGTCAGACAAATCAGACCACGTGCATGTGTTGCCATGAAGTTAATATCTTCAGGCCGTACCATTTCTGCAGCAATAACCAGATCGCCTTCATTCTCACGGTCTTCATCATCCATCAGGATAACCATTTTACCCTGACGGATATCTTCAATCAGTTCTTCAGGTGTGTTCAGATTCATTGATCCAAAACCTCAGTTCAAATATTGATTGCAGCCCTGCTATTTATAGCAGAACAGCGAAATGTATTACCGGTTCAGATAACCGGCTGCTGCCAGAGCGTTCATACTCACCCCTGACGTCTCGGTTTGCTCAGCTGTACGGTTCAGCAAACGCTCCATATAACGGGCAATAATATCTACTTCCAAATGTACCTGACGCCCGGTCTGATAACTCGCTAAAATCGTTTCTTGCGCGGTATGCGGCACAATATTCAGCTGAAAGCCGTTACCTTCAACAGCTGTTACAGTCAGACTTGTACCGTCCACAGTAATTGAACCCTTCGCCGCGATATACCGGCTTATATCCGCCGGCGCTTCAATATCAAAGCGAATTGAACGGGCATCTTCGTAACGGTTCTTCACGATACCAAGCCCATCAACATGTCCTGTGACTATATGGCCGCCCAGACGACCACTTGGCTGCATCGCCTTTTCCAGATTAACCTGTTCACCCGGTTTTAAATCCGGAAACCGGGTATGTGCAAGCGTTTCCCGGGAAACATCCGCCCAAAAGCCATCTCCCGGCAGGTCAACCGCTGTCAGACATACCCCGTTAACTGCGATGCTGTCACCTAAAGCAACATCACCTAAATCCAGTGAACCGGTACGAATATATAAACGCAGATCGCCCTGCACCTGTTCAACTGCGGCAATATTTCCCAGCGCTTCGATGATTCCAGTAAACATAGCTCTTAATGTATTCCTTGGTACTACTTTTTTAGTAACCAGTGTTATTCGCTTACTCAGCCGTGTCAGTTTCGACAGGCGTTAATGTTAACCGAATATCATTACCTAAAACCCTGCTGTCGGTCAGTGTCAGCCGGCGCTGCTGGTTCATTTTCTGCAGAGGCAGTGCCACTAAGCTTCGCGCCTCACTTCCCAGCAAGGTCATCGCCTGATACAACACCAGCTCATCCACCAGCCCTTGCCCGATAAAACTACCGGCCAGAGTCGCGCCAGTTTCGACCAGCACCTCATTACACTGGCGTTTAGCCAGCTCTGTTAATAATACCTGCAGATCAATACCTGCGCCTTTACCGGCTAATTGTAACCACTCTAACTCAGCAGATGTGTCCTGAGACGACGCCAGCTGGCTAAAATACGCCGGACATGACGCCTGACTTACAACCAGTGTTTTCCCTGGCTGGCGTAAAATTTTTGCAGTAGCAGGCATTCGCCCCTGACTGTCCAGCACGACTCTTAACGGCTGGCGCTGAGAAATCACTTCAGCCTCAGCCAAACCTAACTGCTCCGCACGCACGGTGAGTGCTGAGTCATCCTGTAGTATCGAACCGATACCTGTAATAAGCGCCGAACTTCTGGCACGTAATCGCTGCACATCCTGACGCGCCTGCGGACCTGTGATCCACTGACTCTCTCCGCTGGCCATTGCGGTACGGCCATCCAAGCTTGCGGCTAACTTCAAACGCACAAACGGCCGCTGTGCTCTCATACGCTTATTAAAACCGGGATTCAATGCCTCAGCATCCCCGGTCAACAAACCAGTACGTACTTTGATACCTGCAGCTTCCAGTCGCGCAATTCCACGCCCTGATACCTGCGGGTTAGGATCAACCATACCAATAACAACTTCAGCGACCCTTGCCTCAACCAGCGCTTCAGCACAGGGAGGCGTTTTACCAAAATGACTGCAAGGCTCAAGCGTCACATAGGCAGTAGCACCAACGGCAGTTGTTTCAGAATCAGCAACCGCCTGTAAAGCATTTACTTCTGCATGCCCTTCGCCAGCAATACGATGAAAACCTTCACCAATGACCTTGCCATCCCGAACCACTACACAGCCAACACGTGGATTCGGTTCAGTGGTATACAAACCACGCCAGGCTAGTTCAACTGCCCGCGCCATATACTGATGATCTGCAACAGACCATTGCACAGCATCATTCGTCATCGGCGTCGTCCTTTGCTTCAGACAAACGCTCAATTTCTTTCTTAAACTCGTTAATATCCTGAAAACTGCGATACACGGACGCGAATCGCACATAGGCAACTTCATCCAGCTTACGTAATTCACGCATAACTTCTTCGCCGAACATCCGAGAAGCCAGTTCGCGCTCACCTGAAGCACGTAAACGATGCTTGATCCGACTGATGCATGCTTCGATATCTTCAACGCTGACCGGCCGCTTTTCCAACGCCCGATGGATACCTGCACGCAGCTTGTCTTCATCGAATGGCTGCCGGGAACCGTCTGCCTTAATTACTTTAGGCATTAACAGTTCAGCAGTTTCATAGGTAGTGTAACGCTCGTGGCAGCTTACACATTCCCGACGACGACGCACCTGCTGGCCTTCAGCCACCAAACGGGAGTCGACCACCTTGGTTTCATGGTCACCACAGAACGGACAATGCATAAACCAACCTCAAAGAGCGTCAGGACCGCCCATAAGACGATCATCCCGGTGGCCTCATGAGCCACCGCAGTCAGATAGAAAACCGGCGCCGGCTGATAAGCCTTACGCTGGTACAAAAAAGGCAGACATTATACGCGAAGTTTAGCGTTAATAGCAGGCAATGATGCAGAGAAATTCATCCAATTTCATAAATTATTCATATCCAGCTATCGACGAAGCTAAAGCCGGGTTACTTACCTAGCTTTAGTCGCTGCCTGAAGCTAAAATATGCAACAAATTTTGTGCTGCCGGCATGCCTTAACCAATGGCCGGTGGATACCCTCACACCCAGCATACAGGCTCTGTAATGGCTCAGTTCGTATATACCATGAACCGGGTGGGCAAAGTTGTCCCACCCAAGCGCGAAATCCTTAAAGACATCTCTCTGTCCTTCTTCCCCGGCGCTAAAATCGGTGTCCTGGGCCTGAACGGTTCAGGTAAGTCATCCCTACTTCGCATCATGGCCGGTGTTGATAAAGACTATCTGGGTGAAGCTCGCCCAATGCCGGACCTGAATGTTGGCTATCTGCCGCAGGAACCTCAACTGGACGACAGTAAAAGCGTACGTGAGATTGTCGAAGAAGCAGTTTCTGACGTTAAAGAAGCGCTGTCTGGTCTGGACGAAGTATATGCTGCTTATGCCGAGCCTGATGCAGACTTCGATGAACTGGCCAAACGCCAGGCTCAGTTCGAAAACCTGATTGCAGCTAAAGACGGTCACAACCTTGAGCGTACTCTGGAAGTTGCAGCTGAAGCTCTGCGTCTGCCACCTTGGGATGCTCGTGTTGAGCACCTGTCCGGTGGTGAACGTCGCCGTGTAGCACTGTGCCGCCTGCTATTAGATAAGCCAGACATGCTACTGCTGGACGAGCCGACCAACCACCTGGATGCGGAATCTATCGCCTGGATTGAACGCTTTCTGCAGGAATATCCTGGTACCGTTGTGGCAATTACCCACGACCGCTACTTCCTGGATAATGCCGCAGGCTGGATTCTGGAACTTGACCGCGGTCACGGCATCCCATACGAAGGCAACTACTCTTCATGGCTTGAACAGAAAGACAACCGTCTGCAAATGGAAGCCAAACAGGAAGCCGCTCACAAGAAAGCAATCAATTCCGAGCTGGAGTGGGTACGTCAGGGGCAAAAAGGCCGCCAGGCAAAATCCAAAGCACGCCTGCGTCAGTTTGAAGAAATGAGCTCACGGGAATTCCAGACCCGTAACGAGACCTCAGAAATCTACATTCCACCGGGACCACGTCTGGGTGAAAAAGTAATCGTTCTGGACAATGTCAGCAAAGCCTTCGGCGACAAAGTTCTGATTGAAAACCTGAGCTTCAGCGTACCTCAGGGCGCAATTGTCGGTATTATCGGCGGTAATGGTGCGGGTAAATCAACACTGTTTAAGCTGATCACAGGTGACGAAAAACCAGATTCAGGCAGCATCGAACTGGGTGAAACAGTTCAACTGGCTTACGTTAATCAGGACCGTAACCTGGATGGCAGCAAAACCGTTTGGGAAGAAATCTCTGATGGCCAGGACAACATTGTTGTCGGCAATTACAGCACTTCATCCCGTGCTTACTGCGGCCGCTTTAATTTCAAAGGCTCCGATCAGCAGAAGTTCGTTAAAGACCTGTCTGGCGGTGAGCGTAACCGCCTGCACATGGCTAAGCTACTTAAAGAAGGCGGCAACGTACTGCTACTCGATGAGCCGACCAACGATCTCGACGTAGAAACACTGCGTGCTCTGGAAGAAGCCCTACTGGCATTCCCGGGTTGCGCGGTAGTTATTTCTCACGACCGTTGGTTCCTGGACCGCGTATGTACTCACATGCTGGCCTACGAAGGCAACTCTGAAGCAGTCTTCTTTGAAGGCAACTACACCGAATATGCGGAAGATTACAAAAGCCGCCACGGTAAGGACCATCAGCCAGAACGTATTAAGTATAAGCGCCTGGCATAAGTTACCGCTACAAAATACAAAACCGGCTAATTCAGCCGGTTTTTTTATATCTTAAGAGTTCCTCAGACTGCGGATGACAAAGCTTTAAATTACCCAAATTAGGTTGTACTCTTAACCGCAATAGGCAAGTTATTATCTTATGTCACTATCTCTGCAGTATTAGTGATTCAGAGCAGGAGTGAAGCCCGTGCAGGAAAGACGCCGGTTTAAGCGCATCAAATTCGATGCTCAGACTGAAATTATTGATGACGAACACAGCTGGCCAGTACACCTGCTGGATTTATCATTTAAAGGCTCCTTAGTCGAAGTAGACGAATCAGTTCCAATCGAAATTGGCACCCAGGTAACCCTGAAAATCCACCTGGCCGCCAACGATATTCTGATGGAACTACCCTCAACGCTTATGCACCAGGAAGGAAACCAACTGGGATTCCATACCAATAACATCAGCATTGAAAGCATCTCCCATCTGCGCCGCCTGGTTGAACTAAACCTTGGCGACGAGACACTGCTAGAGCGAGAGTTGGAACATCTGGTCGATGAAAAATAGTAAGCTCAGATAGCGTCCAGCGCTTCTGACAAACGGCTTACACCGATTACCTTCATGCCCTGAGGCGCTGTCTTAGGGGCATTTGCTTTTGGCACTATCGCCCGAGTAAAACCATGTTTCGCCGCTTCGCGGATACGATCCTGACCATTAGGCACAGGGCGAATCTCACCAGACAGTCCCACCTCTCCGAAAACAATCAGATCCTGCGGTAATACCCTGTCACGAAAACTGGACACCACGGCCAGTAATAACGCTAAATCCGCCGCAGTTTCCAAAACTTTGACACCACCAACAACATTCACAAACACATCCTGGTCGCCAGTCTGTAAACCACCGTGCCGGTGCAGCACGGCCAGCAACATAGCCAGACGGTTATGCTCAAGACCTACAGCAACCCGACGAGGATTATTCATGTGACTCTCATCCACCAGTGCCTGAACTTCTACCAGCAATGGGCGTGTGCCTTCCCACACAACCATAACAAGACTACCAGGGCTTGGCTGTTCACCACGATTAAGAAAGATAGAACTTGGGTTTTTAACCTCTTTTAAACCATTCTCCAGCATGGCAAAAACGCCCAGTTCATTAACAGCCCCAAAACGGTTTTTATGACTGCGTAAAGTACGGAAACGACCATCACTGTCACCTTCCAACTGCAATGAACAGTCAATCATATGCTCTAGCACTTTAGGCCCTGCAAGACTGCCATCTTTAGTAACATGCCCCACCAGAAACAGCACAGTACCTGTTTGTTTGGCATACCGGGTCAGATAAGCCGCCGCTTCACGCACCTGTGAAACACTGCCCGGAGCAGAAGTCACATCAGCCACATGCATTACCTGTATGGAATCAACAACCAGCACTTTTGGCTTAAGTGTTTCAGCCACGGCGCATAATTCTTCGACACTGGTTTCAGATAGCATCTTAAGATTCTGCGCATTAATGCCCAGACGGTTAGCCCGCAATGCCACCTGCTGCAGAGACTCTTCACCAGTGACGTATAAAGCTGGCATCTGCTGCGCCAGATAACACATAGTTTGCAGCAACAAAGTACTTTTACCTGCACCAGGGTGCCCACCAATCAAAATCGCAGACCCCGGCACTAAACCGCCACCAAGAACCCTGTCTAACTCACTTGAACCAGAGGCAAAACGTGGCATTTCCGACAGATCAACTGAGGCAAGATCAGTCACTTTATTATGTGGCAAACCTCCCGGTGCAGCACTGCCTGCATAACTGTCAAATCGTGCCCCGCGCGAACCCGTTTGTTTTGCACTGCTAAGACGGATTTCTGTCAGGGTATTCCACTGCATGCAGGCGGTGCACTGCCCCTGCCATTTTGTGTAATCCGCTCCGCATTCATTACACACATATGCAGTTTTTTGTTTTGCCATGACCTACCTCTGATCTTACCCGTGAGAAACCCATCAATCTGATCAGGCATTCTAAACAAAAGCACCGCCTGCTGGCAGCAAAAACACTGGCTTTCTTTATTTCGGAAAGGGATTACAATCGAAGCTCCTCGGCACATTCTTTCGTAATCATTTTGAAGGATCGGACAATGAAACTGGAAACACTCGCCGTTCATGGCGGCTACACCCCTGACGAAACCACTAAAGCAGTTGCTGTACCTATTTATCAAACAGCATCTTACGCGTTCGACAGCGCACAGCACGGCGCTGATTTGTTCGATCTAAAAGTCCCGGGCAACATCTACACCCGCATCATGAACCCAACGACAGATGTTCTTGAACAACGTGTCGCTGCTATGGAAGGCGGAATTGCGGCACTCGCAGTAGCGTCCGGCATGGCCGCAATTACTTATACAATCCAAACTCTGGCCGAGGTTGGTGATAACATTATTGCCACCAGCGAGCTGTACGGCGGTACCTATAACTTGTTTGCTCATACTTTGCCGCGCCAAGGCATCGAAGTCCGCTTTGTGGATAAAGATGATTATGCGGCAATTGAGGCTAACATTGATAACCGGACCAAAGGCATTTTCTGCGAATCCGTCGGCAACCCTTCCGGTAGCATTGCGGATATCGCGCAACTAAGTGACCTCGCTCACCGTAATGGCGTGCCCGTGATTGTGGATAACACAGTCCCAAGCCCTGCACTCTGGCGTCCAATTGAGCACGGTGCGGATATCGTTGTTCAGTCTGCCACTAAGTATATTGGCGGCCACGGCAACTCTATCGGCGGTGTGATTGTAGATTCAGGAAACTTCCCCTGGGCAGAAAATAAAGAACGCTTCCCACTGCTAAACGAACCTGACATCTCATACCACGGCGTAGTGTATACAGAGGCATTTGGGCCGGCTGCTTTTATTGGCCGCTGCCGCGTTGTACCTCTGCGCAACATGGGTGCAGCGCTATCACCAATGAATGCGTTCCTCTTATTACAGGGCATGGAAACTTTACCTCTGCGGATGGAACGCATTTGTGACAACAGCGCCCGCATTGCAGAATATCTGAATAATCATGATCTGGTTGAATGGGTAAATTATGCAGGCCTAAGCAGTCATAAAGATAATGCTCTGGCCGAAAAGTATATGCAGGGCAAAGCCTCTGGCATTCTTAGTTTTGGCCTCAAAGCTGGTCGTGAAGGTACCCGCAGATTCTACGACGCGCTAAATGTATTCTTACGCCTGGTTAACATCGGTGACTGTAAGTCCCTAGCCTCTATTCCCGCAGAAACCACTCACCGCCAGCTTAACGACGAAGAGCTGAAAGCGGCAGGCGTGACCCCTAACATGGTACGTTTATCGGTTGGCATCGAACATATTGATGACCTTCTGGCCGATCTGGAACAGGCTTTCAAAGCTTCTCAACAGTAATAAAAAAGCCCTGACAGGTAAACCTGTCAGGGCTTTTTATGTTTAGTCTGCAAGCTATTCCGCTTTATTAAACACCTTCTGAACCCGGGCCCACAATGAGCGAGCGCTCTTACCTTTATTACTGGATGCCATTGCCAGTTCACGCAATGCTTCGATCTTACTTAATGCCAACCGGTACTGTTCAGGCACATCATCTTTACTGGAAGCATTGAACTCGAGATCATTGATCAAGCCATCGCTCAAACCATACACCCAACCATGCACTGTCAACTTCTGACCAGCGGCCCAGGCTTCCTGAACGATAGTAGAATCACAAACATTATAGGACTGCTCGATAACATTCAGCTCGCACAGACGATCCAGCTTCTGATGGGAATGATCCCAGGCAGATAACAGATCTTTGTGGTGTACATAAACGTTACGAATATGCCGCAACCAGTTATCAATCATACCGTTTGATTTATCGGAAATGGAAGCAGCGACACCACCACAACCATAGTGACCGACGATCATAATGTGCTCAACCTTCAACACCTGAACGGCATACTGAATCACAGACAGACAGTTCATATCACTGTGAATCACCAGGTTAGCTACGTTACGGTGCACAAAAAGCTCACCCGGCAACATACCAACAATCTCATTGGCAGGTACCCGGCTGTCCGAACAACCAATCCATAAATATTTTGGCGACTGCTGCTGAGCCAACGTTTCGAAGAACAGCGGATCTTCGTCGTTGATCTTCTGCGCCCATTCTTTATTACTTTCAAGTAATTCAGATAAACGATTACTCATAACACCCTTTGAAATCTGAGTTTAGTTTGTCTTTTAATAAATCCATTACATTTTGTGTGCCTTCCATGACATAAACGAAGAGGGCTAAATAGCCCTCTTTCTTATCATTATTTGTGGTACTGCGCACTCAGTTCGTGAACCGCATCAACGAAAGCTTTCGGTCGCTCCGGATCAACAAACTGATGAATACCATGGCCCAGATTAAACACGTGACCTGAACCTGTACCAAACCTGCCAAGAATATCACCGACTTCCTGACGGATACGCTCCGGAGATGCATAAAGCACACTCGGATCCATATTCCCCTGCAGAGTAACTTTGTCGCCAACACGGGCACGGGCATCATCAATATTAGTTGTCCAGTCCAGACCCAACGCATCAGCACCAGCCTCAGCCATTGTTTCCAGCCACTGTCCGCCATTTTTAGTAAACATAATAACAGGCACTTTACGCCCTTCATGTTCACGAATCAGACCGGAGATGATCTGCTGCATATAACGCAGAGAAAACTCCTGATACATAGGACCGCTTAATACGCCCCCCCAGGTATCGAAAATCTGTACCGCCTGAGCACCGCTCAGAATTTGCTGATTCAGGTAGTCTGTCACCGACTGAGCCAGCTTATCTAACAGAGCATGCATTACTTCCGGCGTCGCATACATCATTTCTTTGATGTGACGGAAGTCTTTACTAGAACCACCTTCAACCATGTAAGTTGCCAGTGTCCAGGGACTACCGGAGAAACCAATCAAAGGAACGCGGCCATTCAGTTCACGGCGAATTTCTTTCACCGCATTCATCACGTAATCGAGATCACGCGCTGAATCCGGTACAGGTAAAGCCGCTACGTCCGCTTCTGTACGCAAAACTTTCTTAAACTTAGGACCTTCGCCAACCTCAAAGTACAGTCCCAGGCCCATTGCATCCGGAATCGTCAGAATATCGGAGAACAGAATAGCGGCATCAAGGTCATAACGCTCTAATGGCTGAATGGTTACTTCACATGCCAGCTCTTTGTTCTTGCACAAACTCAGAAAATCACCGGCCTGTGAGCGAGTCGCACGGTATTCTGGGAGATAGCGGCCAGCCTGGCGCATCATCCATACCGGTGTTACATCCACAGGTTCACGTAGCAAGGCACGCAGAAAGCGATCGTTCTTCAGTTCGGTCATCAGATTCTCTCGGGTCAAAACAGATTGGCGGCTATTCTACAGGGTTGACCCGAATTGTTCTGCAATCCAGATCAAAAAAAGTCCTGCTACAGCGAAATTACAGCCCCACAGATGCACAAAAGACCTCTTACGAGGCCTTTTGCTTCATAGATCACTCAGACTTCAAGAAAATCGAGTATCCCTTCTGCAGCCTTACGGCCTTCATCGATGGCAGTTACCACCAGATCAGAACCACGCACCATATCCCCACCAGCAAACACTTTTTCATTACTGGTCTGGAATGCATACTGCTTGTTCACTGACGTACAAATACGACCATCCTGCTCCAGCTCAATACCAAAGTCACTGAACCATGGCGCAGGGCTTGGACGGAAGCCAAAAGCGACCAACACTGCATCAGCATCAATAACTTCTTCACTTCCTGCAACAACTTCAGGACGACGGCGGCCATTTTCATCAGGCTCACCCAATGCAGTTGTAACAACCTTAACGCCAACGACTTTACCGTTCTCACCAACCACTTCTACAGGCTGGCGATTGAACATAAATTCAACACCTTCCTCACGTGCGTTTTCAACCTCACGCTTAGAACCGGGCATATTGGCTTCATCACGCCGATACGCACAGATAACCTTTTCGGCGCCCTGACGTACTGATGTCCGGTTACAGTCCATCGCGGTATCACCACCACCCAGAACAACAACCTTCTTACCGGCAACGCCCACGTATTCTTCTTCACTACGCTCAAAGCCCAAACAACGGTTCACGTTAGAGATCAGGAACGGTAAAGCATCATGCACACCATCCAAATCTTCGCCTGGGAACCCCCCCTTCATATAAGTATAAGTACCCATCCCCAGGAATACGGCATCATATTCATCAAGCAGTTTTTGCATCTGAATATCTTTACCGACTTCAGTGTTAAGACGGAACTCAACACCCATTTCAGTAAAGATCTCACGACGGCGCACCATCACGTCTTTATCCAACTTGAACTCAGGAATACCGAATGTCAGCAAACCACCGATTTCAGGATGACGATCAAATACCACTGGCGTCACACCGTTACGCACCAGAATATCTGCACATGCCAGACCCGCAGGCCCCGCACCGATCACAGCAACCTTTTTATAGGTTTCTGGCACCTTGCTCATATCAGGACGCCAACCCATCGCAAACGCAGTATCTGTAATGTATTTTTCAACCGAACCGATCGTTACCGCACCAAACTCATCATTCAGCGTACAGGCACCTTCACACAAACGGTCTTGCGGACATACCCGACCACAAACCTCTGGTAAAGAGTTAGTCTGATGACTCAGTTCCGCTGCTTTTATGATGTTGCCTTCCGAAACCAGTTTCAGCCAGTTCGGAATATAGTTGTGAACCGGACACTTCCATTCACAGTATGGGTTACCGCACTCAAGACAACGGTGTGCCTGTTCACTGGCCTGCTTTGGCTGATACGGCTCATAAATCTCTGCAAATTGCTGCTTACGCACAGCTGCCGCAATTTTCACCGGACCTTCGCGGTCAACTTCGACAAACTGAAAATCATTATTTAGACGTTTTGACATATATCTACCCCACCTGGCGATGCAGACTCAATCTCTTATCTGCATCCCATTAATTACATTAGCTTCGTTATTACTCTGGTCGTGAACGCATATGGTTCAACAGAGCCCCAAGGCTTGCAGCCTTAGGCTTCACCAACCAGAAACGGCCGATGTAATCATCGAAGTTCTCTACAATGTGGGTTGCCCATGCGCTGTTAGTGGCATCAATGAAACCCATAATCACTGAACGCAAGTGGTTCTTGTATTCTTCCATGTGCTGCGGCGCAACCCGGTGAATTTCAACCAACTCATGGTTGTACTTATCCACAAAGGTGTTGTCCATATCTAACACATAAGCAAAACCACCGGTCATACCTGCACCGAAGTTACAGCCAGTCTGGCCAAGCACAGTCACCAAACCACCTGTCATATATTCACAACAGTGATCTCCGGCACCTTCAACGACTGCGTGTACGCCTGAGTTACGTACTGCAAATCGCTCACCTGCACAGCCTGCCGCATACAAAGTACCGCCAGTTGCACCATACAGACAGGTATTACCAATAATAGTGGTCTCGTTGCTCGCATAGCCAACCGTATCAGGCTGACGAATTACAATCTTGCCACCGGCCATACCTTTACCGACGTAATCGTTTGCATCACCCAAGAGATACAACTCCTGACCACCGGCGTTCCACACACCAAAGCTCTGTCCAGCATGACCGGTAAAGTTAAAGCGCAGCGGCTTATCCTGCATTCCCAGGTTACCGTGTTTCTTGGCAATAGCACCGGAAGTGCGCGCACCCACTGAACGATCGCAGTTCGTAATGGTTAACTCGTATTCCCCACCACTCTTATCAGCAATCGCCTGCTCAGCAAGCTCCAACATCTGAGTATTCAGGCCAGCCAGATCATAAGGATCATTGTGCCCTACCTGGCAAGTCTGCGGCATTTCTGCAGGGATATTTGCGTCACTCAGCAACGGCCGTAAGTCCAGTTTCTTATGCTTGACGGTACTGCCATCAATCACTTCCAACAGATCAACCCGACCCACCAGCTCTTCCATTGAACGAACGCCAACCGAAGCCATCCACTGACGGGTCTCTTCAGCAACAAAGCGGAAATAGTTTTTAACCATTTCCACCGTGCCACGGTAATAATTATCCCGAAGCTGCTCATTCTGAGTCGCAACACCTGTTGCACAGTTATTCAGATGACAAATCCGCAAATACTTACAACCCACAGCAACCATTGGCATCGTACCGAAGCCAAAGCTTTCTGCTCCAAGTATTGCCGCTTTAATAACATCCAGACCGGTCTTAAGACCACCATCTGTTTGCAGACGGACCTTGCCGCGTAAGTGATTACCACGCAGAGACTGATGCGCATCTGCCAGACCCAGCTCCCATGGTGATCCTGCATAATGAACAGACGTCAGCGGACTCGCCGCTGTACCGCCGTCATAACCGGAAATAGTAATCAGATCGGCATAAGCTTTTGCTACACCGCAGGCAATAGTCCCTACGCCCGGACGCGAAACCAACTTCACGGATACCAGACCTTCGGGGTTAACCTGCTTAAGATCAAAAATAAGCTGAGCTAAATCTTCAATCGAATAAATATCATGATGTGGAGGTGGTGAAATCAGCGTCACACCCGGTACGGAATAACGCAACCGTGCAATCAGTTGGTTAACCTTTCCACCAGGTAGCTGACCACCTTCACCTGGCTTAGCACCCTGGGCTACTTTTATCTGCATAACTTCAGCATTCACCAGATACTCTGGTGTCACACCGAAACGACCTGAAGCCACCTGCTTAATTTTAGAACGGCGATTAGTACCGTGACGAGCAGGATCTTCACCACCCTCACCGGAATTTGAACGCCCACCCAGCTCATTCATAGCCATAGCCAGACATTCATGCGCCTCAGGTGATAAAGCACCTAAAGACATTGCGGCAGAATCAAAGCGTTTAAAAATAGCTTCAACCGGTTCTACTTCAGAAATATCGATCGCTTTAACATCAGACTTCAGTGCCATCAGATCCCGGATAGTTGCTACTCCGCGCTGATTGACCAGATCTGCATACACCTGATAGTCGGAATCGTCACCGCTACGAACAGCTTTATGAATCGACTGAATGACATCCGGATTGTAAGCATGGTATTCGCCACCGTGGACATACTTCAGCAAGCCACCCTGACTGATTCGCTTGCGAGCAATCCAGGCATGTTTAGCCAGATCAGACTGATCACTTTGGAAGTCAGTAAAATCGGCACCTTCAATGCGACTGGTAACACCGGTAAAACACAGATCAACCACCGGTGAACTGACACCAACAGCTTCGAACAGCTGAGCACCACGGTATGAAGCAATCGTAGAGATACCCATCTTAGACATGATTTTCATCAGGCCTTTATTGATACCTTTACGATAATTCTCATGGCTATCCAACCAGTCCATCGGTAACTCACCGGTATTACACAGGTCAGTCAAAGCGCGATAGGCCAGATATGGGTAAACAGCTGTCGCTCCAAAACCAAACAGCACGGCAAAGTGATGCGGATCACGGACAGTACCGGACTCAACAATCAAGTTTACGTCTGGACGTAAGCCTTCATTTATTAAGCGATGGTGAACTGCACCGGTTGCCATAGAAGCATGAATTGGCAATTTACCCTGGCGAATAGCCGCATCCGACAGAATAATGATTACCTTACCGTCACGGGCAAAAGCTTCAGCCTGATCGCAGACACTGATAACAGCTTGTTCAAGATCAGTTTCAGCTGGATCATAATTCAGGTCTATCTGTGCAACATCAAAACCGTCATGCGTATTATTCTTCAATCTCAGGAATTTGCTGGCCGACAGTACTGGCGTTGTCAGCATGATACGGCGGGCATACTCCGGCGACTCAGCAAATACGTTACGCTCGGAACCAATACAGGTATCCAGCGACATCACGATAGATTCACGCAATGGATCGATCGGCGGATTAGTTACCTGAGCAAACTGCTGTCGGAAATAATCATAAGGTGAACGTATCATTGATGATAAAACAGCCATTGGCTTATCGTCACCCATAGAACCAACCGCTTCCATGCCGGTTTCGCCCAACGGACGCAGCACCTGATCACGCTCTTCAAAGGTCACATGGAACATTTTCATGTGAACTTTTACTTCTTCCGTACTCATTTCACGAAATGACTGAGACTCCTCAGTCAGGTTCATGGTCTGTTCCAGCGGCAAAGAATGCTCACGCATCCACTGCTTATATGGCTGTGCTTTCTTCAGACGGTCATCAACATCCGCAGTGTGCAAAACTTCACCGGTTTCAGTATCGATAGACAGGATCTGGCCCGGACCTACCCGGCCCTGTGCCACAACATCTTCAGGCTGATACTCGAACACACCAATTTCAGAAGCGGTACAAATGAAACCGTCTTTCGTCATCACCCAGCGTGAAGGGCGCAAACCATTTCGATCCAGCATGCAGACCGCAAAACGGCCATCGGTCAGTACCATACCTGCCGGGCCATCCCATGGTTCCATATGCATAGAATTGTAATCATAGAAAGCCCGCAGCTCGGCATCCATAGTGTCCAGATTCTGCCAGGCTGGCGGTACGATCATACGGGCAGCACGGTACAGATTCATGCCGCCTATTAGCAAGAACTCGAGCATGTTATCCATGCTGGAGGAGTCTGAACCAGTTGTGTTAACAATTGGCTGCAGTTCGTTAATATTAGGTAGCTGCTCAGTTGCAAACTTATTAGAGCGGGCACGGGCCCAGTTACGGTTCCCTTCAATGGTGTTTATTTCACCATTGTGAGCCAACAACCGGAACGGCTGAGCCAAAGGCCAGCGCGGAGCAGTGTTGGTAGAGAAACGTTGATGATAAGTACAGATAGCCGTTGCCAGATCAGGATCACTCAGGTCTGTATAGAACACCGGCAAATCTACCGGCATCATCAGTCCTTTATAAGAAATAACCTTATCGGAAAGACTACAGATGTAGAAATCTTCGTCTGAACTTAGTGCGATCTCCGCCTTACGACGGGCTACATACAAACTCACGGCAAACTCACGCTGTGTCTTATCTGTAGTTACAAAAACCTGTTCAATTTGAGGCAGGGTATCTTTGGCAATAGTACCCAAACAAGCATCATCTGTTGGCACTACACGCCAGCCAGCGACACCTAAGCCCTGAGCTTCCAGAGCCTGATCCATAATTTGTCGGGCTGCCTGGGCTTTAATTGGATCACGGGAGAGAAAAATCATCCCAACCGCGTATTCTTCAGTCAGCGTTACTGACAATTCTTTGTGCGCCGCGGCACGTAAAAACCCATCAGGCTTTTGCATTAGCAGACCACAGCCATCACCTGTCTTACCGTCTGCTGCTATGCCTCCGCGGTGTGTCATACAGGCAAGGGCTTCTATCGCCTTTTGCAGCAAGTCATGACTCGCCTCACCCTGCATGTGGGCCATAAGGCCAAAACCGCAGTTATCTTTAAATTCACCTGGGCGATATAGACTGTTGCTCATAAGTTATCCCACCAAAAATTCTTTCTTATCAATATATTATCGCCGTCCTTCGCACCCAAAAGGTGGCTTCATCCTCATCAAAGGGACGGCCATTCTACACACCAAGCCCTGGAAGGACAAATTATACACAATTCAGAGGATATTTTTGTCAGAGGTGTTTTTATAGAAATTTACTCTGCAGTTGAGCATTAAATATACAAATACTCTAAAAACACCCTTAAGTTTCCTTTAAGAAACATGAATATCAGGAAACTTGTCCGGTTCTGAAACTCATCTACGGTATAACGATAAAAAGCACACAAAAACGCGCTTTTAACTTCTTTCGTGATGTTTTTTCATTCTAACCATTAGCATATTTCATCAGTCACTGGATGCATGACTAAAAAACCCCAAACCCTCACCGTTCAGATATTTTGCCTTCGTATTGTGCAAGCGCACAATACGACACTGGTCAAAGACAGCTCGAGAATAACAACATCAGATGAGACCGCTTTCCTCTTCGCGTCAAACACATGAGGATTACAGCTTAGATACGACTAACTTTTCAGTTTGGTTTCAGAAGGAAGGCCTAGTATTGGCCGTGCAGATGACAACTGTCCGAGGTTCGGCAGCAAAGAGATTTGGTTAACTTCCATATTTCCCAGCGATACACCCAGTCAGGCTCAAACGCCGGGCGGACGTCATTTCTCTCCTTGTTTGTCCTTTTCTTCAGGGCTTTACCTTAGGTAAAGCCCTATTTTTTTATCTCAGACTGGATACCCTGTATGGATCTCGCCCAGGGCTGAAGCTTACGCAACCCATCTGGTAAAGATTTACTGGCAACTGACGCTGACTGACGACTTTTATATTGTCCGTAGACCACTACATACCATGGGTTTCCCTTGTAGGTAGTTCTGAACAGGTAGAACTTCTGAGGCTCCTGTTGTCCACGAATGAAATCATCAGCACTTTTCTTTAACCCGGCACCCAATACCTGAAGCGTATAGCCGGAAGTAGGCCACTCAAGCAATGCCTGCTCACTTACTGTGAGCTGAGGCGCTGTCAACTTAGCAACAGCCGGGCTTTCCTTAACTACAGCCTTAGGAACCGTTTTAACAACAGGTTTAACGACTGGTTTAATTATAGGCTTAACTTTAACATCCGGTTTTGCAGGGGCTTCAGAAACTGTATTTTTGACTGCTGCTGCAACCTCAACAGGTTTTACTGCTGGCTTTTCTGCAATCACTTTTGCTGCAACTTTATCTTTCGCTTCAGCAACAATTTTTGATTGCACAGAAGCCTCTGGTTTTGGCAACACAGGTTTGGATTTATCAGCAGAATCAGTTTTACTAAGTTTAGACTGCTCACTCTTTACTAAGACAGATGTATCAGAAACAGGTTTGGCTGGCTGTTTTTTCTCTACAGCTTTCTTCTCAACAATCTTAGCAACCGGCACAGGCTTATTAGCCTCAACAACGCTGTTATCTTTGATAACAAGATCAGGTTCAAGTGACGGAATAGGTAAAATCTTACGTACAGCAGGTTCATCTGAAACGTCAATGATTGCAGCTTCTTTAGCTGCCGGTGTAACTGGAAGCTCTAACTGAACACGTTCACGAACATCCTCACTTTGCTGCTCTTCCGGCCAGTACTGCCATAATGAAATCAACAACACACCTATCAGCACTGTCGCAATGCTAATCAAATGTACACGCGGTAGGCCCCGAGAAGACTTGTTCTGGCTAATTTCACCGGCCCGGAATAAGTTTTCAACAGCCTGATTTAACCCACCAGGCAAACCACCGGAAATGACAAATAACTGCCGTAATTGCTCTTCAGATAATGACTGAGCAGCCTTATAACGCTGAATAATGTAGCTTTGCGCTTCATCTTCAGCAAAAGGCTCAAGCATTTGGTGATGTGTCTGACCATCCAACTGATCAATACTGTGATCTTGCTGTAAACGGGTCATCAACTCAGGTAAACCAAACAGAATCACATGAGGCTTAGCTGACAAGGCAGCCGCATCTGTTAACAGATGCAATAAAAACTCCAGTGCATCCTTTCCCAGTTTCTCTGCATCATCCACCATTACCAGCCACTGCATGCCCTGCGCAGATAACACATTACAAGCTTCATAGATAAGCGCTAATAATTTACGATTATCCGCCTGATCAGGGATATCTACAGGCAGCTGTTTAGCAAGACTCCTCAGCAATACAGATACATTGACGGGCTGATCACAACGTAAAATACTGGCACAAAGCGTAGTATCCGTTTCTGGTACTCTCAACTGTTCCAGTAAGGTCGATTTACCAGCTCCGGCATCACCTGTTACAACCAGAAGAAAGTCACTAAAACGACTCAAATGCTCAATTTTATCGACCATCTGAACCCTGGAAGCAGGTTCAAAATAGAATGACTTACGTTGCTGTGCAGATTCAAAAGCTGCTGCCAGTGCCTGTTGATTAATCGGGGTCTGCGCCATGGTTGAATATTCAGCCTTCTGTTAGCAATATGCGCCAGCGGTTAACGTTTCTTGTAACAAATCTGCGGAAAAATCTGCTGTTACTACCGCATTTCCCAACGACTTAAGTAACACTAATCGCAACTGGCCATCTAAGACTTTTTTATCAACTGACATCAAATCAATAAAGTCTTCCGCAGTCATATCTTGCGGTGGCCTGACTGGCAGGTTAGCAGCCAACAAAACCTTCTCTACGCGCTTTACATCACCAACAGTCAGCCAACCTAAACGACGCGAAAGATCAGCCGCCATCATTGTTCCGGCAGCAACGGCTTCACCATGTAACCAGTTACCGTACCCCTGCTTCGCTTCAATCGCATGGCCAAAAGTATGACCTAAATTGAGAATCGCACGAATACCTCCCTCCCGCTCATCCTGCGCAACAACTTCAGCTTTCACCTCACAGGAACGATAGATCGCCTGGCTCAGTTTTTTACTGTCACGGGCCATCAGATCCGACATATTCTCTTCTAACCAAGCTAGAAAATCAGCGTCATAAATAAAACCGTACTTCACTACTTCCGCGAGGCCTGCAGATAATTCACGATCAGGCAGGGTTTCCAACGCATCAACACTGGCCAACACAACCTGCGGTTGATGAAAAGCACCTATCATGTTTTTACCCATTGGATGATTCACGCCAGTCTTACCACCAACCGAGGAATCAACCTGAGACAACAAAGTGGTTGGCACCTGAATAAAATTAACGCCACGCTGATAAGAAGCTGCGGCATAACCTGTCATATCGCCAACAACACCACCTCCGAGCGCAATAAGCGTAGTGGTTCGGTTATGTCGCTTCTGTAGTAACTCATCATAGATTGCATTCAAATGCGTCAGGCTTTTATATTCTTCACCATCAGGAAGAATAACTTCGTCAACCTGAATAGCAGGTAACGCAGCCTTCAGTGTCGCCATATATAAAGGTGCTACCGTTGTATTACTGACGACTAACACTTGGTTGCCACGAATATATGGCGCCAGCATTTCCGGCTGAAATAAATCATTACCAACAAATATTGGATACGAACGATCACCTAAATCAACATTAAGCGTCTGCTGAGTCATATATTTCAAATCACTATTTAAGAATTTTTTGCTGCTGTAAAAGCTCTACGATTTCAGTAACCACAGAACGTGGATTGCGTCGATCGGTCACAACGGAGAAATCTGCTACCTGAGTATAAAGTGGATGCCGCTCTTCCATTAACTGCACAAGAACCTGCTCAGGATCAGGCTGCTGCAATAAGGGGCGATTTTTATCCCGGGATGTACGTTCTAACTGCTGCTCAATAGACGTCGTTAAGTAAACAACTGTTCCGCGCCCCTGCAAGCAAGCCCGATTTTCTTCCTTTAAAACAACTCCACCGCCAGTAGCCAGTACCTGACCATCTTCCTCGGTAAGCTGATCAATCACATTCGCCTCACGCAGGCGAAAGCCTGCTTCGCCTTCAACATCAAAGATCCAGGGTATATCAGCACCCGCGCGCTCTTCAATTACCCTATCTGAATCAACAAAATCTAATTTCAGCTCTAGGGACAACAAGCGACCAATTGTACTTTTGCCCGCCCCCATAGGACCGACTAAAAAAATATTCAAATTAACATATCCATTACAAAATATGCCGCAGCTTAAAAGTAAGCTACGGCATTAGTATTATCTGACCGACAACGACTCACGTATTAACTTAGGCGTTATGAAAATAAGCAGTTCTGCCTTCGTATTTTTAGTCTGCGTATTCCGAAATAAATTACCAACTACAGGCAAATCACCCAACAACGGAGTTTTATTGATTGTATTACGCTTTGTATTTTCAAAGACCCCACCAAGCACGATTGTTTGCCCGTCTGGAACAACGATCGACGTTTCCAGCTCATTATTAATTATGCTGATTTCACCATTAGGTAAAAGATCACCTATTGAATCTTTTTTTATCACCAAGTCCATAGCTACACGATCACCAGGATTAATTCGCGGTGTCACATCAAGTGATAGTACGACGTCTTTAAATTCAATACTAACTTTTCCATCCTCATCAACTGATTGAAATGGGATCTCAGTACCCGATTGAATTAAGGCTTTTTTTCCATTAGTGGTGACTACTTTAGGCTGAGAAATAACATCTACCCGACCATCAGATTCGAGCGCAGATAGTTCCAATCCAAGTAAAGTGCTAGACCCTGACCGTAAACCAATGGCAAGACCTGTCGCATTAACAGCCTGCGCACCCAGATCCACATTTAGACCTGTATTTCCACCAGGACTATTAATATCAGCGATACTCCGTCCTAAAGTCACTGAAGATCCATCCCCATGCGTTTCGGTATACCCTACTCCCCACTTTACACCCAAGTCTTTTGTCACATCAGTGTTTGCAGTCACCAACCGAGCCTCAATCAATACCTGAGCAACCTCAGTATCAAAACGACTCAGTGTTTTACGCACATCAGTCAAACCTTTAGCCGTTTCACGAATCATTAACGTATTCGTTTCATCATCAGCGAGAATGAAGCCGCGCTCGGAAATCAATCTTGCTTCTGTTAGCCGGCTGACCATATCCGACGCTTTACGGTAATCAACCTGAATAAACTCAGTACGCAACGGCGAAAGCTCTTCAACTTGTTTACTACTTTCCAACTCAATCCGTTCACGCTCAGCAATTTCTGCAGCAGTACCAATTAACAAAACGTTGCCAATTTCTCGCTTATCCAGTTTATTCGTACTTAAAATCAAATCCAGCGCCTGATCCCAGGGAACATTCTTAAGTCGCAAGGTAATATTACCGCCAACCTGATCACTCACAACCAAGTTTTTCTCGGCAACCTCAGCAAGGATTTGTAGAACTGAACGTACTTCAACATTTTGAAAATCTAAGTCAATACGCTCACCTGTATAAGGAAAACGCTCTTCGCGCTCTTCAAGCGCTTCCTGCGTTAACGGCTTAAGCTCTATCCACAACTGATTATTAGTTTGATACGCAAGATAGTCATAAGGTTCCGCGGAAGGCTTTACTAAGATACTGGTATTTTCACCACTGGCAATTGAATCGATAAACAGTACAGGCGTAGCAAAATCCTGCACATCTACCCGCTGCTGCAATGCTTGGGAAAGTTCAACCCCAACCAGATTAACAACAATATTGTTGCCCTCTTCAACAATATCTACTCCTGCCTTATCATCAGACAGTGTCACCACTACCCTGCCACCACCTTCAGGGGTTCTTTCAAAGTCAACTCCCTGAACTCGCGTGCGCTGAGGCTTTGTCGGATCAGCTACAGCATTTAAACGATTATCGGCCGCTGCCTGTTCTGTCTTGGCTACAGCTTTTGTATCTTCTCTATTTAGATCTCCAACTACAACAAACAGGCTATTACCATCAGCGTAAGTATCAAATGCAGTAGCAGCATATAAATTCATGACTACTCGCAAACGCCCAGGTACCTGGGCAAAATTCACGCTACGAACCTTGCCACTTTCCACTGCCAAGTTACGCATATCCTGAATATTTTCAACGCCCCATAAGTCTAAAACTAATCGTGCCGGGCTGTTCGTCATATATGCTTTTGGCACTGAAGGCGGCACATCAAAATCAAACCGCATTTCTAACTTATCATTAGGTAAACTAACAAAAGAAGACTTTAATAACTGCACATCAGCAGACTGAGCCAACTGACTTATACTAGTTAGTAAACAAACACTTAGTACTTTAAAAGCTGTACGGATAGAAACCAACGGTAAGAAAAACGCCGCACCCAATCGATAAAACTGCTGCTCTAAAATCATCATTCTTCATCCATTACTATGCTACGCTGTCGGGTCATCCATCCACCGCGGCCATTCGGCACAATTTCTTTCAACTCAACAAACCCGTTACTAACGGTCATCACCTGCCCAAAATCCAGTCCCATGTAATCTCCGACAGTCACACGGTGCACTTCGCCTTTGTTATCTTTAATCAGCGCCCAACGCCTCTGACTCATTCCGATAGTCCCAACCATACTCAACAAATCTAAGGAAAACTCTTCCAGATAAGATTTAGGACGTTCGGAATCTGGCAGCAAACTGTTATCTGCATTATTAAAAATCGGATCTTCGGCAGTATTTCCGTCGCTTAGTTGAACAAGGCTCTGAAACGGATCACGAAGGCTTGCGCCCTCATACACAAAGCTATGATAAGGCTTAAACTCAGGCAGAGGCTCTATTGGAGGTGCTGCCGCTTGACGCTGCTGCTGTACAAAATGACGCAAGTCATCAGGATCTTCCACCCATACACAGGCAGTAACAACAAAAACCAATAAAATATAAACTGCACTTTTTACAATATTAATTACTGTCATCATAACGATATGTCTTTGCGCTTATATTCATCGATAACAAGTTATCGCCCGGTGTAATTCTATAGTCATGCAAAGTTACAATACGTGACAAAGCCGCAACGCCACTGACAAACTGACCTAACTGATGGTATGTCCCCGTCACCTGTATATCGATAGGCAATTCAATATAGAACTTATTCTTTTGCTCTGCCGCCAATTGAATTACCTGAATATCCAACCCACTGGAACGACCAATATCAGATATATCTTCTAACAAGCCCGGCACTTCTTTTTCCGTCGGCAGCTGTTTAAGAAGCTCCGAAAATCTCCCCTGAACATCTGCCATCTGCTTTCGCAAAGCATCCAAGTTTGCTATCTGGCCAGCCTTAGCCTGCACCTGAAGCTTCAATCCTGACTCTGCTGATACCTCATTATTAAGACGTTTTTCGGCATCAGATATGTGGAAGTAAACACCTCCCGCAATCACCACACCAAATACAAGCAGGTAACAGACAATCTTCACACCTATTGGCCAGTTTCCAGCCATACTAAAGTCAAGGTTATCCGGATCAAAGCCCTTAAAACTATTCGCCAGCCTATCCATACTTATTTCACCTCATCCAGAGAAGGCTTTAATACAGGTACGGTCAGATCGAAATTCTTCATGCTGTCTGCATTCGCAACTTTTGTCAGGTTCGGTTCGCCAAACCATACACTTGAATATATCTGTCGCATCAAAGCAGACACGTCTGCGCTTTTCTGTGCCAGACCATTCAGTGTAATAACATCACCTGTACGTGACAGCGAAGAATACAATACGCCATCAGGCTGAACCCGAACCAATTCATCAAAGTTTCTGACAATTAACGGTCTGCTCGATTGTAAATCCTGAATTGCCTTTAACCGGTCGGTTAATCGAGTTCGCTCAACATTCAGCTCTTTTATTTCCGCAAGCTGGACATCTAACTGGGCAATTTCGCTATTCAGGTAATTATTTCTCACTCGCTGTCGGTCAGTTTGAAAATCAAAATAAAAACCCACCAACAAAACAACAGCTACTGCCAAAAATGCACACGACAAGATATTGACCATGAACTGCTTCTGTCGCTGAGCTGCCTTCTCTTCCCGCCAGGCCCTGAGATTTATTCGTGCCATTCGTAATCCTATTGATCAATGCTCGAAGCTACGCAGCGACATGCCACAGGCTTTTACCAACGAAGGGGCGTCATGCGCCAACCTGGCAGGATTGATTTTAGAGTCTATATCCATACCAGCAAACGGATTAGCTAACTCAGTTGCTACACCAACCTCTTCAGCAACAATATCGGCTAACCCTTCAATTGTCACTCCACCGCCCTGTAAACATAGCTTAGTCAATTGGTTATGAGCACCTGATGAATAAAAGAATTGCAGAGCTCTGGATATTTGTTGGCTAATAGTGCTTCGAAACGGTAATACCACAGTTTCCATTAGCTCTAGACCTAGCTCACCACTGCGCAACTGGTGATCAATATCAGCAGGATTAACTCCCGCGTGCTGCTGCAGTAGATGAGATAAGTCATTACCACCAAATGCCTGCTCACGGCTATAAACTATCTGATTGTTTTTGAAGACATTTAACGTCAGAGTAGCAGCACCGATATCAACCAAACCAATCAAGGCCTGATTATCGGCATCATCCAGTGCAAGAAGAGGATATACCCGCTCGATACAAAAACTATCAACATCAACCACCTGACAGTTCAGATCAGCACTATTTATAGCATCTTCTCTTTTTTCAACATCGTTGTTTCTGCAGGCAACTAACAAAATTTCATTTAGGCCAGGAGTTGAAGGAGAAGGCCGAATAATTTCAAAATCAAGCGCCACTTCATCAAGAGGATAAGGAATAAAGCGATCTGCTTCTATTTTAATCTGTTCTTCAAGATCAAACTCGGTAAAAGAATCACTCAGCTCAATTGTTTTGGAAATCACTGCAGATGAAGGTACTGCTGTCACAGCTTGATTAAGAGGCTTATTACAAATTTTAAGGCCACGCTCTATCATTTCAGATACCTGGCCTACATCCTGAATACTATTATCGATTACCGCCGTTGGTGGCAAAGGGACGATTGCATATGCATCAACCCTAAGGTCAGCACCGCGTTTAGACAAAGCAACCATTTTCACTGATGATGTACCTATATCTACACCGACCCAGCCTTTTTCTTGCTTTTTCAGAAAGCTCAACACGATAAGTAGTCCTTAAAAATAGCAAGCATGCGATTAAATATAGTTCTAACCCTAAATATATATAAATTTCAACGCTGTTTCACTAGTGACCATTACTTAGATACAGATATAATGTCTCGGCAGCAAGTAAACTTACTTTAAAACCCACAATAGAATGACTTTAATGAAAACTTTATTAAAAATCGGCCTGACATTGTCTCTTGTGGGAATAATCCTCGGTTTCGCAGCACTTGGTGGCGCGTATTATCACTACGCACCAAAGCTGCCTGATGTCCAAACACTAAAAGACGTTAAACTGCAGACACCATTACGCATTTACTCAGCAGATAAAAAGCTGATTGCTGAATTTGGTGAAAAACGCCGCACTCCCATCAGTTTCGAACAAGTTCCGCAAACCTTTATAAATGCCCTACTTGCTGCTGAAGACCGTAATTTTTTCAATCACTTTGGTATAGACATCAAAGGTCTTGCCCGGGCGGCATACCAGTTAGCCAGTAGCGGTAAAATCAAAAGTGGTGGCAGTACCATCACTATGCAGGTAGCAAAAAACTACTTCCTGACCCGTGAACGATCTTTTGTACGTAAATTTAATGAAATCTTACTCTCTCTTCGCATTGAGCAAGAGCTCAGTAAAGAACAGATTTTTGAGTTGTACATCAATAAAATTTATCTTGGCCATCGTTCATATGGCATCCAGGCAGCTGCAAGAATTTACTATGGAAAAAACATTGATGAACTCAGCGTCGCTCAGTACGCAATGATCGCAGGCTTACCGAAAGCCCCTTCCGCATATAACCCCATAACAAACCCCAGCCGGGCTTTAGAACGCCGTAACTGGATCCTGAAGCGGATGCACACTCTGAGCTTTATTGATGATCAGGCTTACGAAGAAGCAGTTGAAGCTCCGGTTACCGCCGAATACCACGGTACACAGATTGAGCTATATGCCCCATATGTTGCAGAAATGGTACGTAACCGCCTTTATGAGCACTTTCAGGATGCTCTCTATACCGATGGTTTAAAGGTCTACACAACTTTAGACAGTGCGATGCAAACAGCTGCAAACGCAGCTCTTGAGAAAGGCTTATTAGCATACACTGAGCGCCATGGTTACTTTGGCCCTGAAGCGACTACTGAAGACCTTACTGATGAAGGCCTAAAAGCATTCTTTAAAAAACAAACGGTCTATGGCAGTCTGCTTCCTGCAGTAATAACTACAGTAGATGAACAGTCAGCAAGCGCTCGTTTAAAATCTGGAGAAGAAATCACTCTTGATTGGGACAATATCAATTGGGCTAAAGCCTACAAAGGCCCTAACAGGATGGGGGCCGCCCCCAAAAACGCCAGTGATATCCTTACAATTGGCGACATGGTGCGTGTCGTACCCGGCGACGAAGAAAACCAGTGGCGCCTGACACAAATTCCTCATGTGCAGGGCGCATTTGTCGCCCTGTCACCAAAAGACGGAGCCTTAAATGCCTTAGTCGGTGGCTTTAACTTTGTGCATAACAAATTTAACCGCGCCACCCAGGCTCTTCGCCAACCAGGCTCAAACTTTAAACCGTTTATTTATGCATCGGCATTAGAGCAAGGCTTTACACCTGCAACCACTATTAATGACGCGCCTGTTGTACTTAATGACAATGATCTTGAAGCCAGCTGGCGTCCTGAAAACTACAGTAAAAAGTTCTATGGCCCTACTCGCTTACGCGAAGCGTTGTATCGCTCACGCAACCTGGTCTCCATCAGAATCCTTCGTTCTATTGGCATCGACACAGCTACTAATTATCTAACCAGCTTTGGCTTTGATAAAACACGAATTCCACAAAACCTGTCGTTATCGTTAGGCAGTGCAGATGTGACACCATTAGAACTAGTAACTGGTTATGCAGGACTCGCTAACCAGGGTTATAAAGTTAGTCCTTATTTCATTGAACGTATGGAAAACGCTGCCGGCAAAACCTTATTTCAGGCTCAGCCGGTTACGGTATGTTCTGGCTGTGAATATTCGGCACCGGTAACCGAGACCCCAAGTAATATAAAAGATATCGAGCTCACAACTATTCAGCAGGCAGCGCAGGAAACTAACAGTAACACTGATAAACTCGAACTTTCGGGCAGTAAAATCTCTCAACTGCCGATTGCCGAACAAATCATGCAACCACAAGCGGCTTATATGATTTACGATATCATGCAAGACGTAATCACTCACGGCACAGGGCGTCGGGCCCTCAGTTTGAAACGAACTGACATTGCGGGAAAGACAGGTACCACGAATGATCAGAAAGACGCATGGTTCTCCGGCTTCAATAAAGATGTTGTTGCAACTGCCTGGGTAGGATTCGACCAACCGTCCACCTTGGGACGAAGAGAATTCGGGGGGAGTGCTGCATTGCCAATCTGGATAGACTTCATGAGCATAGCACTGGCTGACAGTACTGATGAACCTATCGCAAAACCTGACGGCATCATTTCACGTCGTATTGATCCTGAAACAGGCTTATTGGCTTATCCGGGGCAAGAAAATGCTGTCTTTGAAATATTCCCGGCAAATAAAGTACCTACAGAAGTAGCAACTGGTCCGGGCCAGGCTTCTGGCGGAGAAAGCCAGACTGACGATATATTCTAATTATCAACCAGGTTAACCCGCTTAACCTGGCTACTAATATCACCATATTCCAACAACTCTAATAACCTGTATGCTGGCGCTTGCAGCTCAGGATCATCTTCGAGCGTCATATCATCACAACGTTTTTTGAATTGAACAGAGGATGAAGGACAGCTCATCACGTCCACGCCATTCCACTGCCAGTGCCATTCCTGATGAACATGGCCACAGATAAGGCCGCGAATATGATCAAACGGCGCTAATGTTTGCCAAAACTGTTCCGCATCAGCCAGCATAATGGAATCCTGCCAACCACTTTCTACAGATAACGGATTATGGTGCAGCACTATCAGACAATGCTTATCAACATTCTGCTGAAGGGCTTGCTGAAGAAACTCCAACTCTTTACTGCCAAGCGACCCACTGCCTTTTCCATCTGGCTCAGACGTACTGTCCAATAAAATCAAACACCATCCCTTTAACAGAATAACCTTCCGATTTAGCGCGCCACCGCACGCTCTCATTATCGCCAAATCATCATGATTACCGGGAATCCATACAGCATCGAATGGCACAACATCTATTTTTTCCACCAGCCGTTTATATGCGTCAACACCACCATGATGAACATTATCTCCGGTTAGCAACAACAGGGTTTCTGCGGGCAGCTCAGTAGAAAGATGCGCAAGCATCTGATCGAGCTGAGACTCAACATCATGGTGTCGATATAACTGGGTAGGATCATTCTGTAAGTGACAATCAGTCACCTGCACAAGACGGATAGTTTGATTAGCCAACGGAAAATACTGCTTCGGTTACATGTCCATGGGTAAGGCAATGACTCAGCCACTCGCCCAGATATTGATTCACTTGCGCCTTTTCATCCGGCTGACGCATATCCATATTCGGATACTTATAAACACCACGCAACTGCTTACCGCGCATAATGCAAATAACCTCAGCGGCTCGCGCATCATGATACATCCTGACCAACAGACATGGCGCTTTAAGCCAGTCATGCTCAAACAAATGGCTCACACGCACTGTCGTTGTATAGGTAAAACGCTCCTCTACCTGCAAGCGAACCGAACTATTCTGACCTTGCCAGTGAATCTCAAATTCACGTTCATCACAGTTATCAATATCCGGCAACAGACGCATAAGGCGTACATAGTTCGCCTCACAATCAGCCATCTGCTTAACAATATCCGGAATATAACGTCTACGCATAAATTTGATTACCAACTTTATAAAACACTTCAGTCAAAAACTACCACCTATTAATTGAAGCATATAGCACGGTCTGTATATTTCAGAACTTCAGCTCCAGCGCTGAAGAACAGTTTCCTTGTTCAGTTGCAGCCACTGCAAAGCGATAATAGTGCCTGCATTATCAATTTGGCCATTTACAACAAGCTCGAATGCCTCACACAAGGGTAACACATGTACTTTAATATCCTCGCCCTCTGCTTCCAGACCATGTAATCCACCCAGATTACTAGCGTCTACACGCGCACAAAACAGGTCAACATATTCATCACAACCACCAACACTGGGTGAATAACGCGTTATAGGCATCAGATCATGGATAATAGCCCCCGCCTCTTCAACCGCCTCTCGACGGGCAACATCCTGAGCGGTCTCACCAGGCTCAACCATACCTGCGATCAACTCCAGCAACCAGGGACTGGGAGATTTATCAACAGCACCAATCCGAAACTGCTCAATTAATACGACAGCATTCATAGCAGGATCAAACAGTAAGACACAGACAGCATCTCCCCGGTGTAATAACTCCCGACGAATATCTATCGAACCGCCAGCAAATCGCGCATGCCGGATCTCTAATTCGGATACTTTAAAAAAACCACTATAAACCGTTTTATTCGTAACAATCTCAACATCATCACGGGAAAACCCTGGGTGCCAGGACATAGATTAGGCCTCGATAAATATCAGGCGGTTACTCTATCACAGGTAGGATTGCCAATATAAAACCATCTTCGTTATTCGCTTTCAGACTCATTCTCACTGCTACCTTGCTTACGTCGCCGGGAAATAAAAATATGACTGCCATCCGCCAGCTTAGCCTGTTTCTTTGCCTCTGCAGCTAATTCTGCCACTTCATGATAACTGAGACATTTATATGGATCTGGATGAACGATACCCACAGACAAACTGAGAACAGGAAAAAAAGTAGACTCACCACTGCGACTTTGCGACCAGATGCCGCCCCGCTCCAAATCCTGAGGGCTGTAATACTCGCGGATAGAATTATCGAACTCAGCAACTATCTTCTGACAGCGCTCAAGCCAATCTTCACAACGAAAAACCACAACAAAATCATCACCGCCCACATGTCCGGTAAAATTATCGCCGTTAGCAAAGCGAGTTAGTAAACTTCCCAGTTGCTGAATCAGATAATCACCTTTCACATAGCCATAGGAGTCGTTAAACGGCTTAAAATAATTAATATCAAAATACGCAACTCTGAAATTTTCAGTGCGCTTTAACAGACCATCAATCTCTCGACTAATCGGAACATTTCCAGGTAACAGTGTCAGTGGATTGGCATAACGTGCATTGCGAATTTTTAACTCAGTAATTTTCTTTAACAAATCCCGCACATTACCCAAGCCTACATACAACCCCTTCCGGGTGATCACTAACCCCTGGTTCAAATACACGTCATTCTGCTCAGTAACTATCTGCGAAACCTTTTCAAGTGACATATCACTTTCGATAATTAAAGCGTCATCCAGCATCACCGAAACAGGCTTATGCTCGTATAAAGCACGACCATATTGTGTCGAAAACAACTCCAGCAGCTTTGAGCGCCCAACAGTCCCTACCGGCCTGCCGTCCTCAAGCACTGCCAGCGCGTTGTATGCAGGATTATCCTTGAATAATACACTCGCCAGCTCTAACTCATCATTTTGTGACAGAGCAGGCGCGGGCTGGACCAGCACGGAAGCCGTCTCAGCCATATCCGAATCATTTCCTTCCCGAAGCGGTTTAGGTAACCAGGTATATTCTCCCGGCGGATCTGACAAATCAGGCGAAGGCCGTCCAAGATAAAACCCTTGTCCGATAGTGACCCCCAACTCCTTTAAAGTAAGCAACTCAGACTTGGTCTCTATGCCTTCAGCAATAATTGAACAACCAACACCATTGGCAATACCGCATATCGATTTTACAAACTGGCGCTTAATCGGTTCACGATCAACGTTATGCACAAAATGTTTATCGATCTTAACAATGTTAGGTTGCAACTCTAACCAGAGTTTCAGGCCAGAATAACCACTACCCAGGTCATCAATCGCAATGTCGAATCCCATTCCTCTGTAATGCTGCACAGCTTCAAGCGTCAGGCCATACTGATCAAAAGGATGTTGTTCAGACAATTCAATGACTATCGAATGTTGCGGTATTTCCAGCTCGGCCAGCATATCAGCAGTTAAACCTTTCTGATGTTCTGGCGTGCCTAGCAGTGAAGCGCTTATATTCAGAAATAACTTACCGTCAGTTTTAAGCTCAGCAAAACGCTGCAAAGATAAGCGCCGGCAACTCAGCTCCAGTGTATGCATTAACCCACAACGAATTGCTGCCTGAAACAAACTGTCCGGTGAATACAGTGAACTGCCCTCAGGCCCCCTAATTAAAGCCTCGTGGCCTATAGTTTCTCCAGTGCGCAAATCTACTATCGGCTGAAAATGCGGAATAAGACTATCTTTAGCGATCAAGCTCCGCAATAACTGCTCTTCATAATCAATATTTAACCTTGTGCTCAGGCCCATCAATACTACCCTGACTTCTTTGCTTTTTAGCACACGTTAAATTTCACTGATGACAAAAAGATGACACTCCGTAACAGATATAAACATTAACTGCCCATTAGGAGTTTCAACTAATGGATAAGATTAAGTTCATCGTTTTTTGATTAGGCTCAAGTGACATTATTCAGATTAATGTCACTGTTATCTCTCTCCCGTCAGATCTGGTCCAGCACCAACCTGAAGTCATGAACTAAAACAGGGAATCGTTATCATGCTGTCACGAATATCCATATCTACACGTATCTGGCTTTTGCCGTGCCTGCTAATTGTTATTTTTTCTGTGGTTTACATTCAGGATACTTTTCAACTGAAAGAAAACCTGCTCTCGGCGAAAAAAGACCGGCTACAGGGGCTTGTTACAACTGCGCACGCCATTCTGGGTGACTACCACCAACGCAGCCAAAACAATGAAATGAGTGAAACCGAAGCCCGACAAGCCGCCAGCCGGGTTATCAGTCAGTTACGCTATGATAAGAACCAATACTTTTGGATAAATGATCTACAGCCACAAATAATCATGCATCCGATCAAACCTTCGTTAAACGGCAAAGATGCTTCCGCTATTAAAGACAAACAGGGAAAGTTACTCTTTATGGCCTTTGTTGATGTCGTCAATAATAACGGCGAAGGCTTTGTCGATTACTTCTGGGCAGCCCCTAATGGCAGCGAAGAACAGCTACCTAAACTCTCCTACGTTAAAGGCTTTAAAGCTTGGAACTGGATGGTCGGCAGCGGTATTTATGTCAACGACATAGACGAACAGTTCACAACCATTCTCACGCAGAGACTAATATTTCTGGGCATTACTCTGGTTGTATTTATTGTACTTTGCCTGTTAATCAGCCGCAGTATTATCAGGCCACTTCATCAAACAACAGAAGCTATGAAAGACATTTCACAGGGAGAAGGCAACCTTACCGTTCGCTTGCCCGTTAACACCTCTGATGAACTGGGCATATTAGCTGCGACATTTAACACCTTTGTTGAACGGATACACCAAACTGTCATTCAGGTCCGAACTTATGGTGATGAACTGGTCACCGCATCCGATTCTCTGGCAAATATTACAGACCAAACGAACTCCAGTATTGCGACACATCAGGAAGAAACACACAAAATAGTTGAAGCAGTCAGAGAGATGAACCACACAGTTCAGGAAGTTGCCGGCAATGCATCCGAAGCAGCTAACTCAGTCTCAGCTGTACGCAACCAGGCAATGGAAGGCCAGTCCGTTGTTAAAGCCAGCATCAGCGCCACCCACAACCTTGCACAATCAGTAGATCAGGCAGTTACCAGCATTCAGACGCTTGAAACAGATGTTGAGAACATTGGAGGCATACTCGATGTAATTCGCTCAATTGCAGATCAAACTAACTTGCTTGCCCTGAACGCGGCCATTGAAGCAGCACGCGCCGGTGAGCAAGGCAGGGGATTTGCAGTCGTTGCAGATGAAGTCCGCGTACTGGCGCAACGGACTCAGGAATCAACAGAAGAAATACAAAGCATGATAGAGCAACTACAAAACGGTGCTCACAATACAGTAACAGTAATTCAGACAGGTAGAAGCCAGGCAGAAGTTAGCGTGCAGCAGTCTGAACAAGCTGGCGCAACGCTCAATTCAATTACACAGGACATTCTCAGTGTCGCTGATATGAATACGCAAATCGCCAGTGCAACAGAGCAGCAAAGTTCAACTGTAAATATGATCAGCCACAACGTAAACAACATGCATCATGCATTTGGCCAAACAACAGAAAGCTCACAGCAGGTAACCCAGTCAAGCGAACAACTTAATCAGTTAGCGAATAACATTCACAAACTACTGGGGCAATTCAAAATTTAATCCATATAAAATGCACTGCCAGCCGGCAACTGGCAGCTGCTTGTTTATAATTTACAGGCACCGCCCAGACAGTCATCAAAGTCCATATTTTCAAGTTCATCACGTTCAATCTTAGCTTGTTGAAAGTGCTCATATAGCGCTAACTCTTCAGCGCTGCCAGCATCTTTCTTAATACCGGCTTTTGCAAATACACCCAGCAATGTATTTAATTCCTGCAAATTAAAGTCATTCATTTAAGTATTCCCTTATCAATTACAGTTTTAATTAGCCTAGCGGTAACAGATGATCAATCATTAGCTGCACATTCCGCTGCCCCCTAAATTCATTCACATCCAGGCGATACACAGCACGTACTTTCTGGATAGTCTGATCTGGCCACAACTTAGTATCAGCATTAAAATGAATACCGTCCACAGCAACACCACTTTCAGGGTCCATCAACACAACTTTCAAATGCCGCTGCCCAACTATACGTTGTTGCAGCAATGAAAATTCACCATCAAATAAAGGCTCAGGAAAGTGCTGTCCCCATGGACCACCTTCCCTCAAGAGTTCTGCAACCTGTAAAGTAAATTCCTGCCCACTAAGAGATCCGTCAGTCAGTACCGAATGTTGCAACTGTTCAGCAGACATCTGTCGCCGTACTTCAGCATCAAACGCCTCCTGAAAAGCATCCAACTGATCAGCCACTATCGTCATACCGGCAGCCATTGCATGGCCACCAAACTTCTTCAGTAAATGCGGATGTTTAGCAGCAACAGCATCAAGGCCATCACGAATATGAAAACCCGCGACCGACCTTGCAGATCCTTTTAACTCACCATCATCTCCGGCAGCAAATGCAACTACCGGGCGATTCAGTTTCTCCTTAATGCGAGACGCTAGAATACCGATAACTCCCTGATGCCAGTCTTCCTGAAACAAACACACGCCAAAGGGTAGTTCAGCATCGTCCAGCTCCAGGCTATCCAGTAATAGTAAAGCCTGCTGCTGCATTTCCTGCTCGATACCACGGCGTTCCTGGTTCAGTTCATCCAGCTGTACTGCCAGTGTACGCGCTCTTTCAGGATCGTTACTCAACAGGCATTCAATACCAACGGACATATCATCCAGCCGGCCAGCAGCATTCAGGCGAGGTGCTAACGCAAAGCCTAAATCTGAAGCAACCAGATTATGTCGTGTCCGGCCGCTAACATCTAATAACGCCAAAATTCCAGGACGCGCCTGACCAGCACGAATACGTTGCAGCCCCTGATGAACTAAAATCCGGTTATTTTCTTCCAGAGGTACGACATCCGCTACCGTACCTAAAGCAACCAGATCCAGCAGGCTACCAAGATTAGGCATAGCAATGTTTTGCTCAGCAAACCAACCCTGCTGCTGAAGTAAACGCCTTAACGCGGCCATCACATAAAAAATAACACCCACACCGCAAGTAGATTTTTCAGAGAAATGACAGTCAGGTTGATTAGGGTTCACTATTGCACAGGCATCCGGAAGCACGTCACCTGGTAAATGATGGTCCGTTATGACCACGTCGATACCGGCAAGATTGGCAGCGGCGACACCTGAAACACTGGAAATACCATTATCGACGGTGACAATCAGATCAGGCTGCCTTTGAGCTGCAACAGCAACAATCTCGGGGCTCAGGCCGTAGCCATACTCGAACCGGTTAGGAACAAGATAATCAACCCGCTGCGCACCCATCATGCCTAAGGCAAGCATTCCCAAAACAGTACTGGTCGCACCATCGCAGTCAAAATCACCAACTATCAAAATGCTTTGCTGCTGTCTGATTGCATCAGCCAGACGCTCACTTGCAGCATCTAAGCCACAAATATCCTGGCCATTCTGCAATTGATTCAGCTGCCGGCCTAAGCGTTCAACATCATACAATCCCCGGCTCGAATAAACTCTCGCCAGTAAGGGATGAACCTGATTAAACACCGGAACATCTGCCGTATGTTCACGGCGACGAATCAATAATTCTGACATTACACTTAAATACTCAGCTCTTGCGGCTGTTCAGTCACAGCCCGCTCAACAGGAAACCAATTATCCGTTTTACCTGTAGCGAAATATACCCCCAGACCAATCCACTCACGCACAGCGGTACCAAAATCACTTAAATTGCCTGCCAGATCAAACCTGAAATTATCCAACGCAAAAGGCTTTGAATAATAATCAACCGGATAGGGAATTACCTTCCAGCCCTGCTGACGATAAATACCGACTGAACGCGGCATATGAAAGGCTGAGGTTACTAACAACCAGCCATCTCCCTGATCAATACTGACAGCCTCAGGTAACACCTGCCCTGAAAACAAAGCATTTTCATAAGTGTTACGTGACTGGCGCTCATAAATTATATTTTCAGCCAAACTGAACTCATCCAACCATGCTTTTACTGTATCAGCGCCACGAAACTCAGGCTTCAATACAGACCCTGATCCGCCAGTAAAAATAATCGGTTTATCTGGAAAGCGCTTTAACATCATCGGTAACGTCATCACCCGGTCGGCACCTTCAGAAAACTGCGGCTGCCCCCAAATGCTTGTCAGCTCGGCATCTTCACCGCCGCCCAGCACGATTATTCCGGCAATATTTTCAGGCAGTTTTTCCGGCTGACTGAAACGACTTTCTAAAGGCTGCAGTAATAAATTTCCGATGGGGTATACCGTTAAAACCATCAAGCTGAAAACAGTTAAAAAAGTCAGTTTTTTCCAACCAAACAACATTGAAACCACTAACATTAATACAATGAAATTTCCCGGATTAGCCACAGCCCAAAAAATTTTAGAAAGATTAAAAAACGTATCCACGAACCTATCTCCACCAACACGTAATCACTGAATTAAATCCCTATTCATATTTCCGTACTCTCTCCCAGATACAGCCTCATCCTGAATACTAATCGCATCGACTTAATCCTGACTCGTCAGCACTGATGATTAGCTCTGCCTGTTTATTTAATACACCACCCATCTAAAAAACACGAATGTTTTCAATTAATTATTGATAATTCCACGATTTATATATGACGTAACGAATATGAAGCCTGCAAAAGACAATAAAAAACCCGCGACAGCTACCTGTCGCGGGTTTTAATAAATCAGTTCTCAAAAATTATGCTGGAACATTCTTCGCAACAAATTCCTGAACAGCCGCCAAATCATTTGGTAACACTGTCATGCGCTCTTCACGCTCAAACAGATCAGCCATATGCTCTGGCAATTCCGGTGCCTGCAAGCCTGCCTTCAAAACAGCTTCCGGAAATTTAACAGGATGAGCAGTAGACAAAACGATCATCGGCACATTCAGATCACGGCGGCACTTACGTGCTGCAGCTACACCAATAGCAGTATGCGGATCTAACAGATAACCGGTATCAGCATGAACGTCTTCGATCAACTGACAAGTCGTTTCATCATCACATGCATGGCTATCAAACAGCTCACGGACAGTTTCCCAACGGGAAGCATCCAGCTGAACAGATTCGGTTTTGAAACGGTCCATCAGATCAGTAATCGCAGCACCGTCACGGCCATAAACATCAAACAGCAAACGTTCGAAGTTAGAAGACACCATGATATCCATTGACGGAGATAAAGTGTGTACTAACTCACCCTTGCTCATGTCATTATCTGCAATCACACGGTGAAGAATGTCATTACGGTTAGTTGCAACAACCAGCTGATTAATCGGCAAACCCATCTGCTTGGCAATATAGCCAGCAAAAATATCGCCGAAGTTCCCGGTAGGTACCGAAAATGCTACTTCGCGGTGCGGACCACCTACAGCCAGTGCTGCTGAGAAGTAATAAACAATCTGCGCCATGATTCGCGCCCAGTTAATAGAATTAACTGCGCCAAGCTTACCGCCATTCAGGAATCCCTGATCAGCAAAGCTGTCTTTAACCATCTGCTGACAGTCATCAAAATTACCTTCCAGCGCAATATTGTGTACATTATCCGCCAGGATACTGGTCATCTGCTTACGCTGAACTTCTGACACCCGGTTATGCGGATGCAGAATAAAAATATCCAGATGATCACTGTGACGGCAGCCTTCAATCGCTGCAGAACCCGTATCCCCGGAAGTTGCACCAACAATAACCAGACGTTCATTACGTTGCTGCAGGACAAAATCCATCAAACGTCCCAGCAACTGCAATGCAAAATCTTTAAATGCCAGAGTAGGGCCATGGAACAATTCCAAAACCCACTCGTTAGTATTCAGCTCTTTTAATGGTGCAACTGCAGTGTGATTAAAGCCTGCATAGGTTTCGTCAACCATGCGTTTAAAGTCTGCATCATCAATACAACCGGCAACAAATGGCTGAACGACTTTATACGCCAGATCCGCATATGACAGACCGGCCCATGAAGCTATTTCTTCCTTCGAAAAGGTCGGCAGCTTTTCCGGTACATACAAACCACCATCACTGGCCAGACCTGCAAGCAGCACATCGGCAAAGTCCAGTGCCGGTGCTTGTCCACGTGTAGATATATATTTCACGATTTTGACTTCCTACAACTTAAGCTTCGAAGTGTTCCACACGGATACGGGTAACCGCACCGTCGATATCGTCAGAGGCTTCAATTTTAGCGATCGCCTCATTCATCTGCTGCTCTTTCACTTCCTGAGTCAGGATAATGATAGGCACCAGCTGCTCATGAGTTTCTTTCTGCAAGATAGCATCAATACTGATACCCGACTCACTCAGGATACCCGTTACCATTGCCAGCACACCTGGTTTCTCAACCGCATGCAAACGCAGATAATAAGAACTCACTACACGTTCAATTGGCAAAATAGGCTCATCAGACAACTCACCTGGCTGGAAAGCCAAATGCGGTACACGGTTATCGCGATCAGCTGTCAGCGTACGCACAACATCAATAACATCCGCAACTACTGCAGAGGCAGTTGGCTCAGCACCCGCACCGGCACCGTAATACATAGTCTGACCAACGGCATCGCCGTCAACCAATACTGCATTCATAACACCATGCACATTCGCAATCAGTGCTTTCTCAGGAATCATGGTTGGGTGCACACGCAACTCAACACCTTCTTCACTGCGACGACTAATACCCAGATGTTTAATACGGTAACCAAGCTCTTCAGCGTATTGCACATCTTCAGCAGTAATCTTACTGATGCCTTCGGTATACGCTTTTTCAAACTGCAGCGGGATACCAAATGACAGAGAAGCCAGAATGGTCAGCTTATGCGCCGCATCAATACCTTCAACATCAAAGGTTGGATCTGCTTCGGCATAACCCAATGCCTGAGCTTCTGCCAACACATCTGAAAAATCACGGCCTTTATCGCGCATTTCTGTCAGGATGAAGTTACCGGTTCCATTGATAATACCTGCCAGCCAGTTGATACGGTTTGCAGACAAACCTTCACGAATGGCTTTGATCACCGGAATACCACCAGCAACACCCGCTTCAAATGCAACCATCACATTCTTCTTCTGAGCGGCCTCAAAGATCTCATTACCATGCTCAGCAATCAGCGCTTTGTTAGCAGTTACGACATGTTTGCCATGCTCAATCGCAGTCATAACCAGCTCAAGCGCTGTTTCATAACCACCGATCAGCTCGATGACAATGTCGATTTCAGGATTACGGGCAACGGCAAAAATATCCGCGGTAATCTGGGTGCCTTTTGTATCGCAATCAGGATTCGGGCGACGTGCTCCGACTTCCTCAACAATAATCTTGCGACCAGCGCGACGCGCAATTTCTTCAGCGTTACGCTTTAATACGTTATAAGTGCCGCCACCAACGGTGCCGAGTCCACAGATACCCACTTTTACTGGTTTCAAACCGTTACCTCGCTTGTCATGTCAGAATATACGTAAGCGCATATTCAGCCCGAGCCAAAATAGCTTGGCATTATATCTAAGTCAGCAGGGATGCACTACGCAAGAGGTCGCTTTGAAACTAAAAAAGGGAGCATTTCGCTCCCTTCTTGATGAATAGTTTTTGATCTAGAGGATCAATTTACTTCTAGCATCTCAGCAAGACGGGCTGCAGGTACGTAACCCGGCACCAGGGTTCCATCTTCAAGGACTAACGCAGGCGTACCTGTAACGCCTGCTTTACGGCCTACATTCATTTGCGCCAGCACCGGACTTTCACAGCTACTATTTGCTGCAGGCAAGCTCTCACCCTGCTTAGCTTTAGTCATTAAGCCTTTACGTTCACCTTCAGCAGCACACCAAACAGAATCCATCGTCATATGCGCCGGAGAACCTGACCCAGCACGTGGAAATGCTAAATAACGCACCTCTATACCCAGCGCATTAATATCTGCAATCTCTTTATGCAGTTTCCGGCAATAGAAGCAATCCACATCTGTAAACACTGTGATACTGGCTTTCTTTTCGCCTTCAGCGGCAAAAGTAATTGCATCACTGGCATCATTACTGGATATCAACGCAATCCGATCACCTTTCTTTGCTTCTTCGGTCAAGTTAACCAAACCACCAGCATCACTCACCTGAAACATATCGCCAACTACAAAGTGGCTACCGGTATCATTGGTATATAGCGTTTCGCCACTCTTCAACGTCACTTGATACAAACCAGGAAAGGCCGCCGGTTTAACATCAACGATCGGCACCATAGCATTCAGGCCACGCAAAGCATCACGTATACCAGCCTCTTTATTCTCTTCCGCCTGTACGGTAGCAACAAATGCAAACAGTGCAGCTGCCATCATCAAAAATTTACGCATGAAACCCTCTACCTTTTATAACTGCAACTCATCACCGACCTGTTGCCGGTATATTTGTGGTCTGAAACTTGAGACGACAGCATAACCTTAAAGTTCAGACTCTTAAGCATTTTTTTACCCACGGGGGTGATGTTCACGATGCAAAGACTGAAGCCGTTGCTGCGCCACATGAGTATAAATCTGGGTTGTAGATAAATCACTATGCCCCAACAGTAACTGCACCACTCTTAAGTCAGCTCCATGGTTCAGTAAATGCGTCGCGAAAGCATGCCGTAAGACATGCGGAGACGGCAAATGTGTTAACCCTGCGGCCAGACCATGACGCTTAATGCGATACCAAAATGTTTGCCTTGTCATTTGCGTGCCCCGCCGACTTGGAAACACCACTTCATTATTCGAATCGCTAATCAGCAAAGGTCGCACATGCTGTACGTAATCACGCAACCATCGGGCAGCTTCATCACCCAGCGGAACCAGGCGCTCTTTATCACCTTTACCCACCACTCGAATAATACCCTGTCGGGGATTGATCTGACCCAACTGCAAAGACACCAGCTCAGTTACCCGCAATCCGGCAGCGTAGAGCATCTCCAGCATCGTACGGTCGCGGAAGTCCAGCGGGTCATTCGTATTTGGCGCCTCCAGCAGGGCTTCAACTTCCGTTTCAGTCATAGTTTTAGGCAAACTACGGCCCCGCTTAGGGCTTTCAATATCCAATGTTGGATCAACGCTCAACACCGCCTCACGAACATAGTAGCGATAAAATCCTCGTAAACAGGACAACATTCTTGACGTAGAAGCAGGCTTTAAACGCTGTGTAACTCGCCAGTTAAGATAACTGAGCAACTCAAGCCGCTCTAATTGCAGCAAACCATAACCCCGTTCCTGCAACCACTGCGCAAACTGACGCAGATCCCGCCTGTAAGACTGCAAAGAATTATCACTCAGCCCTTTCTCCAGCCAGACAGCATCCAGATAGCTATCAATTACCTGCACATTATCTTTCGATAACTGCACGACTTCCGCCTGCTGCTTCAACACTCTTATCCCTTATCTATGCTATTTCCGGCACAAGATAGCAAATGCGACCTGTCTATTCGCTATTCTATAACGCCCCATCTAAGATCTCTGCAACACACATCAATAAAAGTAGCAGTCATGGGCATAGTAAAACAACAGACCCCGGAGCACCGCACTTTACTGCTCGCCTGCGGCGCACTGGCAAAAGAAGTCGTCGCTCTGACAGCGCACAACAACCTTATGCATATTGATATTCAATGCTTGCCTGCATATTTACATCACCGACCAGTACTCATTCCTGACGCAATGCGCAAAGCTATTGAAAAATACCAGCACTCTTATGCAAAGATTTTTGTTATTTATGGCGATTGCGGCACCGCAGGCGCACTTGATGATGTATTAGACGAATACAGTATCGAACGCATCCCCGGCCCACACTGTTTTTCATTCTTCGAGGGCAACACACGCTTTGCAAACAACGATGAAGATGTAACTTCTTTCTTTTTAACTGATTTTTTCTGCCGTCATTTTGACAAATTCATGTGGCAGCAATACGGTTTGGACAAAACGCCCAGCATGCTGCCGTTCATGTTCGGTAACTATAAAAAGCTGGTTTATGTCGCACAAACTCAGGACGAGTATTTATACAATAAAGCCATAGAAATCGCCCAACGCCTAGAGCTCGAATTCGAGTACCGCTTCCGAGGATACAGCGACCTAGAAATCTTTATTCACAATATTAGCGAATAAAGTTTCAGGCACAAAAAAAGGTGGCCTGAGCCACCTTTTTTCTTCCCGCAGGAAAGCTGCTTATTTAGCCAACTTTTCTTTGATACGTGCAGACTTACCGCTACGCTCACGCAGGTAGTACAGTTTAGCCTGACGAACGTCACCACGACGCTTAACAGCAATGCTGTCAACGCTGGTAGCGAAAGTCTGGAAAGTACGCTCAACACCCACACCGTGAGAAATTTTACGTACAGTGAAAGCAGAGTTAACGCCACGGTTACGCTTACCGATAACAACGCCTTCAAAAGCCTGCAGACGCTTACGCTCGCCTTCTACAACTTTAACCTGAACAACAACGGTATCACCCGGTGCAAATTCAGGAACGTCTTTAGTCATCTGTTCAGCTTCAATCTGCTGAATGATTGGATTTTTGCTGCTCATCGCTCGCTCCTAATACTAACCCTGAGACCCTCAGGCCTCCTGGATAAATTCGTTTAACAATGTTTGCTGCTCTTTATCTAACTCAAGGTCTTCCAACAAATCAGGGCGCCTCTGTGAGGTTCTGCCTAATTGCTGCTTCAGACGCCAGCGTCTGATTGCCTCGTGATTACCGCTAAGCAACACATCAGGTACGGACATTTCGTCAAGTTTTTCAGGCCGCGTATAATGCGGACAATCCAGTAAACCGTCGCTAAAAGAATCTTCTGCTGCTGAATCCGCATGTCCAAGAACACCCGGAAGCAACCTGGCCACCGCATCGATCATCACCATTGCCGGTAATTCGCCGCCACTGAGAACAAAATCCCCCAGCGACCACTCTTCATCGATTTCAGTTTCCAGCAGACGCTCATCAATACCTTCGTAGCGTCCAGCAACCAACACCAGCTTTTCTGCACTGGCTAACTCTTTCACGCCTGCATGATCAAGACGGCGCCCCTGCGGTGACAAATAAATAACTTTAACGCCTTCATCTGCACCGGCAGCTTGCCTGGCCGCATGGATAGCATCCCGCAGCGGCTGCACCTTCATCAACATGCCGGGACCACCACCATAAGGGCGGTCGTCAACGGTACGGTGTTTATCTTTAGTGAAATCCCTTGGATTCCAGCACTGCACATCCAACAAGTTATTGCGCACTGCTCTTCCTGTTACACCGTGGCAGGTAACCGCCTCGAACATCTCAGGAAAAAGACTGACAACACCGATCCACACCGGTTAAAACTCCGGATCCCAATCGACCCGAATCGTACCTTCATCAAGGTTTATTTCTTTTATCACCTGATCAGGCAGGTACGGAATCAATCGCTCACGGCGATCAATACTCTGACCATTACCTTTAACCACCAGAACATCATTTGAACCGGTCGCAATCAAGTGACTTACCTTACCCAGCTGCTCGCCGGACTCAGTAATAACATTTAGCTTTTCCAGCTGACTCCAGTAAAATTCACCGGTGTCCAGTGCTGGTAACAGGCTGGTTTCAATCGCGATATCCAGGCCGCAATAGTCGCGAGCCACTTCCCGATCATCCACACCTGTTAATTTAGCAACCAGTCCTTTGCCATGCTTTTTGCCGTCAGAAATTTTGACCGGCAACCACTGACCATTTCTGTTCAGCAGCCATGGCGAATAATCAAGAATGCTTTCCATCGGCTCAGTGTGCGAATAAATTTTCACCCACCCTTTAACACCGTAGATGGTTGTAATGCGCCCAACAATCGTTGTTTGCTCAGACGTTAAACCATTCATTCTAAAAAACCCGACTGATAACTAATTAATTATGCGCTTTTAGCTTCTTTCAGAAGCGTAGCAACACGGTCTGAAACCTGAGCACCTTTAGATACCCAATGTTCAACGCGTTCAAGATTGACGCGCAGACGCTCTTCCTGACCTTTCGCCAGCGGGTTGAAGAAGCCAACACGCTCAATAAAACGACCGTCACGAGGATTACGAGAATCTGCAACAGAAAGGTGATAGAAAGGACGCTTTTTAGCGCCGCTGCGAGCTAAACGAATAGTTACCATGCGTTCGGTCCCTTTATTAAGTGAGTTTTGAAATCACTCACAGTTCATTGTTTGCAGTCTCGCTCGAGTTACGAAATTCGTAATCCCGCGTAGACTGCACCTAACATAAAAAACGAGGCGGCATTTTACGTGAAAACACCGCCTTTTAAAAGCTTATTATTTGACGAGCTGCCGACAGAGAAATTAAAGCTTAGGAAATCCGCCCGGACCACCCATACCACCCATTCCTCCGCCCATGCCACCACCCATTCCTGGAGGCAACATACCTTTCATACCGCGCATCATTTTGGCCATTCCACCTTTAGTGGAGAACTTCTTCATCATCTTCTGCATTTGCTTATGCTGCTTCAGCAAACGGTTTATGTCCTGAATCTGTGTACCCGAACCTGCAGCGATACGCTTTTTACGTGAACCGCTTATTACATCTGGACGGCGACGCTCATGAGGCGTCATCGAATTAATGATGGCTTCCATCTGCATAAAGTTCTTTTCAGCGCCGGCCATATTGCCGCCTTGCATCATCTGGCCCATCTGTCCCATACCAGGCAACTTGTCCATCAAAGAGGACATGCCGCCCATGTTTTTCATTTGCTGTAGCTGATCACGGAAATCTTCCAGATCGAAGCCTTTACCTTTCTGAACTTTCTTCGCCAGCTTTTCAGCTTTGTCTTTATCAACCTTCTGTTCAACTTCCTCAATCAGGGACAGGACATCGCCCATACCCAAAATACGGGAAGCAACACGGTCCGGATGGAAAGGCTCAAGCGCATCTACCTTCTCACCCACACCCAGGAATTTGATTGGCTTGCCAGTAATATGACGCACAGACAGTGCAGCACCACCACGGGCATCACCGTCAGTTTTTGTCAGAACCACACCGGTCAACGGCAGCACATCATTGAACGCCTTAGCGGTATTGGCAGCATCCTGACCTGTCATGGCATCTACCACGAACAGTGTTTCAACAGGCTTTATAGCAGCATGAAGATCTTTGATCTCATCCATCATGTCGTTATCAACGTGCAAACGGCCCGCCGTATCAACAATCAGTACATCAAAATGCTTCACTTTAGCGTGGTTAATCGCCGCATTTACGATATCAATTGGCTTCTGATCAATGCTGGACGGGAAGAAATCCACCTCAACCTCAGTCGCCAGTGTTTCCAGCTGCTTAATCGCTGCCGGGCGATAAACGTCTGCTGATACAACCAACACTTTCTTTTTCTTACGTTCACGCAGAAAACGCGACAGTTTAGCAACGGAAGTAGTTTTACCCGCCCCCTGCAAGCCCGCCATCATAATCACAGCCGGTGGTTGAGCAGCCAGGTTCAGCTCTTCATTAGCAGCCCCCATAACCGCTTCCAGCTCTTGCTGAACGATTTTAACGAAAACCTGCCCAGGACTCAGACTTTTGCTGACTTCCTGACCGACAGCACGTTCTTTTACGCGTTCGATAAATGCCTTAACAACTGGCAGCGCAACATCCGCCTCCAGCAGGGCCATGCGCACTTCACGCAAAGTACCTTTAATATTGTCTTCGGTCAGCTTGGCTTGACCAGTCACTGCCCGTAACGTTTTCGACAGGCGATCCGTCAGATTCTCAAACATATTACTCTTGCCCTGATGGCTGATAGCGGTTCGGCGCAATTACTGTCCGGCGACGTAACCTGAAATAAAAGATGGCGACATTATACAGCACCCCGGTTTATAAACCCAATACGCAAACTTATCGCTTTAGCCTGCACAGAGTTTGATCTGTACCAATGGAAAATATTTCATCACCTTGATATTTGTGACAAACTTGACGGCAAGTATTTTCGACTAATTTTTTATCTGTTTCTAAGTTCTGTGTCGCGCTTCATCCGACACCTGAAAGAGCACCCTATACACATGCTGATCCTATTCACCGCAAGTGCAATTATTATTTACCTGGCCGCTGCTGTTATGCAGGTCAAAAACCTCCAGCAAGGCAATAGATTCTCGCCTACCAAAGTGAAAGGTATTGCTCTCGCCGCCTTCGCCGCTCATAGCTATGCCGTCTTCCTGGATCTGCACCGCCCAATGGGTATTCATCTGGACTTCTTCAGCGTCGGCTCTCTTATTGCCTGGCTGGTTGTCGCAATGGTTTTACTCAGCAGCCTGCGACAACGGATAGACAACCTGTTTATTGGCGTCTTCCCAATGGCAGCAATCTCACTGATATTCGCCCTGTTCGCTCCAGATACAAATATCGCCAAAGACTTTGAAACCGGGTTGGTTATTCATATTCTGCTTTCCATCATGGCGTACAGCATTTTCACCTTATCGGTATTTCAGGCGGTACTGCTTGCTAAACAGGAATATCAGCTGAAGCATCACCATACACGTGGACTAATTAAATCCCTGCCCCCACTGCAGATCATGGAAAAGCTGCTATTTGAAATGATCTGGACAGGCTTCATACTGCTCACAGCTTCACTGGTGACAGGTTTTCTGGTTTTTGACGATTTATTTGCGCAGCATCTTGTGCATAAAACAGCACTGTCAATCATTGCCTGGTTACTCTATGTAGTCCTGCTTATAGGTCGTCATGTGATGGGATGGCGCAGCCAGAAAGCCGTTCGCTGGACCGTTGGCAGCTTCACTCTGCTAATGCTGGCATTTTTTGGCAGTAAGTTCGTACTCGAACTGCTGTAACCCTTATCCTCAGGGCAGCTAACAAAGCTTGACTTAAAATCAGCTTGTATTGAAAATGGCTGCTCAATAATTAAGCGAAGGTTTCGCCTCTTGGACGACGCATCGATTGGCTCCCTGCTGGGAGTTCTGTTGTTTCTTATCTTTTGTTCTGCTTTCTTCTCCAGCTCCGAAACGGGCATGATGTCATTAAACCGCTATCGCCTGCGGCATATGGTGAAGAACAAACACCGGGCTGCAACCAAAGCCAGTAAACTACTGCAACGACCTGACCGCCTGATTGGCGTTATTCTGATCGGCAACAACTTCGTGAATATTCTCGCATCAGCGATTGCGACGATTGTTGCTGTTCGCTTGTGGGGAGAAGCTGGCATCGCAATCGCGACAGCCTCTCTAACACTGGTAATTCTGATTTTTGCAGAAGTCACCCCTAAAACGGTAGCTGCACTGCATCCGGATAAAATCGCCTTTCCAGCTTCTTATATACTCCAACCTCTGTTAATTCTGCTTTACCCTTTTGTATGGATCGTAAACGGTATTACTAACTGCCTGTTAAAGCTGTTTCGTATTAAGGTTTCTGAAGGTAACCATCACCACCTAAGCACCGAAGAGCTACGTACTCTGGTAAACGAATCCGGCGCAGTCCTGCAACAGCGCAACCAATCAATGCTATTGGGTGTACTGGAACTTGATGACGTTGCCGTTAACGACATCATGATTCCGCGAAATGAAGTTATCGGTATCGACCTCGAAGACGATATAGAAGTCATCATCGAACAACTCAGCACCACCAACCATACTCGCCTGCCGGTTTACCGGGGTGAAGTAAATAAAGTGGTAGGTATGCTCCATATGCGCAACCTTGCACAGGTATTTCAGCAAGGCGCGGTAACCAAGGCGGCTATTTTACAGGTTATTCATGAACCTTATTTTGTGCCTGAAAGCACTCCACTGCAGACCCAGCTTCTGAACTTCCAAAAGGCCGGCCAGCGAATAGCATTGGTTGTCGACGAGTACGGCGATATCCAGGGCGTGGTAACACTTGAAGATATTCTGGAACAAATCGTTGGTGAACTATCGACCAACGATAAAGAAGAAAACCAGGACATTCACCGTCAGGAAGATGGCAGCTTCTTTATTGATGGTACTGCCAACATTCGGGATGTGAATAAATCCCTGGACTGGAATTTACCAACAGATGGTCCTAAAACCATTAACGGCCTGATGACTGAAGTTCTGGAATCAATACCTGACGCTAATGTTTGTCTGATGATCGGTAATTACCGGATAGAAACGCTTCAGGTAACAGCCAACCTTATAAAGACTATTCGCATTATTCAGCTGGAAAGTAATGATGACGATGACGACGATAATTAATTATAGTTAGTAGCTTCTGATAAGTCCGTTCCGAACTTTATTAAAACGCTCCCTCAACCGGAGCGTTTTTTTTGATCTGCTAATTCTCTTTCACGAATCAACCCATACACACCCAGCTTCTGTGCATTACTCATTACACCCCACTCAGCGATTTCCATGCCACTACGACGACAGGCGATACATAAATCCTGCTCATCCAGCGCACAAACACCGGTACAGGGAGAACGGACAGGAGTCGATTGTTCAGTCATTACTAGAGCTCTTCTTTCTTACAGCAACATTGCTGCTTTATTTATTATTGATGTTCAGGGCGTGGCTTTACCGGAATTTTGGCATCTAAACCAATATTCAGAAGTTCCACCAAAATACAGGCTGTCAGCCCCCAAATAATATTACCCTGATATTCATACGCCGGCACATAGTGAGTTTTACCGCGAAACTGAAAAGCATCTGTACGATGTCGCTTATCTTCAAGAAAGAAACTCAGAGGCACAGTAAATATCTCATCCAGTTCTGCAGGGTTAGGTGTTAAATCCGTATCAGGATCAATCAGTCCCACATATGGCGTAACCCTTAAACCATGCTTAGACATTGACTGGCTCAGCGTCCCCAAAACTTCAACCTGTTCGGGCGGCAGCCCTACCTCTTCATGTGCTTCACGCAATGCAGTCGTCAGTAAATCAAAATCTTCAAAGTCTTTTTTACCTCCCGGAAACGCAACCTCACCCCCATGCGAAGACAAATGTTTAGTACGCCGGGTTAACACTACTTGTGGATCATTACTCTTAGTTAACGCTACCAGCACAGCCGCCTCCGGCCCATCATGCTGAAGCATTCTTGGCGAGCTGGCATGTAAGCGGCGAGCTAACTGCTGAATCATATATCCTCCACCTTGCGTATGCTTTCATCATACCCGGCGCAGCAAGGAAAGTTTAGTCGCACCAACACCGCTAACCGGGGATATTTTCAGGTACACTCAGAACCTTATCTAAATACTCAGGGGTCTATATGAAATTTTGTAGCAGCTGCGGTGCCAACATCCGTATTGAAGTACCGGCCGGGGACAACCGCCCACGGCATGTCTGTAACAGCTGCGAAGAAGTTCATTACTCAAACCCAAAAATCATTGCCGGATGCCTGCCTGTATTCGAAGACAAAGTATTACTCTGTAAGCGGGCTATCGAACCACGTATCGGCTATTGGACACTGCCTGCCGGCTTTATGGAAAACAACGAATCCACTGAACAGGCTGCCAGCAGGGAAACTCTTGAAGAAGCTAACGCGAGAGTCAGCAGCTTACAACTCTACAGCCTTACATCCATGACTCACATTAGCCATGTACAGATGATTTACCTGGCACAACTGGATGATCTCGACTTTTTCCCAGGCGAAGAAAGCCTGGAAGTAGAACTCTTCACTGAAGCCAATATCCCCTGGGAAGACATCGCCTTCCAAAGTATAACCAACGCTTTGCGCTGCTATTTTGAAGACCGTCAAAATCAGCAATTCCCACTCCGCCACTTCGAAATCAACACCCCTTCAAAGCGACCACTAAACAAAGCTTCAGCTTAACTTACCTTTTGTTTTTGCTTTCGCCGTGGTGGCTTGCACTTTGCCAGCCACCACGCACAGATAACACCACTCACAAAACCAGCGATATGCATTTCAAAACTCACCTGCTCACTGAAGTCCAAAAGGGTGTAGATCAATCCACCATATAACAGAATTGTAATCACACTATAAAACACAGCCCGAAATGATCGGGTAAACCAGCCATAGCTAAGCAAAAATCCCCAATACCCCATCACAACACCAGACGCCCCAATGTGAATGCTGGTTCGACCAAACAACCAGACCAGCAAACCACTAAGTAATATGACGAAAGCACTGATAATAAGCACTGATCTGATTTGAATAACCATTATGCCCAATAACACTAACGGCACAGTATTGCCCAGCAGATGCCCCACACCACCATGCAATAGTGGCGCAGTCACAATCCCATAGACATATTCAAAATGCCGGGGAATCAAGCCGTAGATACGCAACCCACCGCCCGTTATCTGGTTCACCCACTCAATCAGCCACAGCAAACCTATAAAGCCAATGAGCCACTTAAATTCTACTGATCTTTTTATCGCCAATTTACAAACCCCTTACAGTTCATGGGCTGCAGCCGTTATTAGCAAGTCATAAAGATGTTATACACAAGCTAATCCACAGAAAAACTGGATACTTTTTACTTTAACCACCGCTGTTTAAGAGCCATTGATCACCACAGGCACAAGTAAAAATATAGCTTTAAATTCAACACCTTAAGATCCTTATCAGAACCTTATGCAAATCTATTCCACAGGGTTACGCACAGAAAGCGTGAATAACTCTTAAAAAATTATAAACAATCAAACAAAACCTTTTCCAATATCAAAAATCAGCCAACTTATACACCTCATAAGCAACCTCTTCATAAGGATGAGCTCGCTTTAAAGCCTCCACTGCTTCACTTATTAATCCATCCTCACAAACCATCTCAACCTTCCACTCAGCCAATCGCTCTGTCTGATCATGCGAGCCAATATGGGGCCGACTACCAGACAACGGACGAAATTGCCCCTGTCCAAGCACCTGCCAACAGCAATTGTCGTAATCGCCAATCCGGCCAACTCCCTGCGCAAACAGCGCTTCTTTAACAGCTTCCAGATTATCTTCAGGTACAAAGAAACATAACTTATACATATCAGCCCCAACATAACGCATCTCAAAAACAAAAAAGCCCCGGCAATGACCGAGGCTTATTTAGAATCCAGTTATCTGGATTAATTCAGATCCAGCACATCCTGCATGCTGTAAACACCTTCAGACTGCTCATTCAGCCAGCTTACTGCCCGTACTGCACCTTTAGCAAAAGTCAGACGCGAACTAGCCTTATGCGTAATTTCCAAACGCTCACCCTCATTGGCAAACAATACAGTGTGATCACCTACCACATCACCAGCACGGACTGTCGCAAAGCCGATTTCTTTCTGTGTTCTGGCACCTACCTGACCCTCCCGGCCATAGACAGCACACTCACGCAAATCACGGCCCAGAGCGCCCGCAACAGCTTCTCCCATACTTAAAGCAGTACCGGATGGTGAATCCACCTTATGATGGTGATGAGCTTCAATAATCTCCACATCATAATCATCACCCAAAACTTTGGCAGCCATCGCCAGCAGTTTAAAGCTCAGATTCACACCAACACTCATATTAGATGCAAAGACCACCGGCATTTTATCTGCGTAGCTATCCAGCTCCGCACGCTCTTCAGGCGTCAAACCCGTAGTACCAATAACAATTCGTTTTCCATGCTCAGCGCATAAGGCCATGTTGGCCAGCGTAACCTGCGGAGACGTAAAGTCGATCAGCACATCAAAATCATTAATAACATTTCCCAATGAACCAGACAGCGCAACACCCAGCTTACCTACGCCTGCCAACTCACCGGCATCCGCACCAATCAGGCTACTTTTTGGGCTAACAATAGCCGCACCCAGCTGCATACCATCCGCCGCTTCAACAGCCTGAATATTCGCTTTACCCATACGTCCGGCGGCGCCGGCAACTGCTACTCGAATCATTACTTAATCCTGATAAACAGCCCGGAGAAACCGGGCCGGTATAAACACAATACTGAACGCGCTAATTACTCAGGTGCGCATGGCTGCTCACATGGCACTTGCTGATCCATATCCAGTGCGGGTTTAGCCACCTCCGGACGACCAACCACTTTTGCAGGCACCCCCACAACCGTTGTATGCGCCGGCACTTCATCAAGTACGACAGAACCGCCACCTACCTTGGCACCTCTACCAACTTCGATATTACCAAAGATCTTGGCACCGGCGGCGATCAGAACACCTTCACGAATTTTCGGATGGCGATCACCACTTTCTTTACCTGTTCCGCCAAGAGTAACGCCCTGAAGAATTGAAACATCATTTTCAATCACACAGGTTTCACCAACAACAATACCGGTTGCATGGTCAAACATTACACCATGACCGATCTGAGCGGCGGGATGAATGTCAACCTGAAATACTGAACTGACCCGGCTCTGAATATACAGCGCCATAGAAGAACGCCCCTGACTCCACATCCAATGCGAAATACGATACGCCTGTAAAGCATGAAAACCTTTCAGATACAGCAAGACAATTGTAAAACGTTCAATTGCCGGATCCCGGGTACGGACAGCCACAATATCCTGGCAGATAGCATCAAGAATACCGGAATCAGCCCGCAGCGCTTCATCGATCAGCTCACGCAAAGCAACCGCAGGCATAACATCATCAGATAATTTGCTGGCTAGCAGATAACTGACGGCGGCACACAGGCTTTTATGACCAATAATACTGGCATGGAAAAAACTTGAAAGGAAAGGTTCACGCTCAATTTCTTCGCGCGCTTCTTGCTGAATCAGCTGCCATAAAGCATCTGGTTCCACTGGCCAATCACTCATAACAGGCTCTCTATCTGACGGCTACAGACACCCCTGCCGGGCTAAGATACTCGCAGGAGCCTTTAATCTCTTGCTAAGCAGGGCCTGCTTTCGGCAGGCCCATACTTATATTTTAGGTCATATCTTCGAAGAACTTCTTCACACTGTCGAAGAAACCAGTCTTCTTTGGTGCGTGGTGCTGCTGGCTCTCATCCATCGCAGATTCAAACTCACGCAACAACTCTTTCTGACGGCTACTCAGGTTAACCGGCGTTTCTACAATCGCCCGCACCAACAAGTCGCCCACAGCGCCGCCACGAACAGGCTTAATTCCTTTTCCGCGCAGACGGAATAACTTACCTGTCTGGGTTTCCGCTGGAATCTTCAGCTTAACACGGGACTCCAGTGTCGGTACTTCCAGCTCACCGCCTAAGGCAGCATCAATAAAGCTGATCGGCACTTCACAGAACAGATGCTTGCCATCACGCTCAAAAATCGCATGATCACGCACACTCATCTGTACAAACAAATCACCAGAAGGGCCACCGTGAGTACCGGCTTCACCTTCTCCTGCCAAACGAATACGGTCTCCCGTATCAACGCCAGCCGGAATCTTCACAGATAATTTTTTAGTTTCTTCAGTCCGCCCCTGACCATGGCAGTCATTACAAGGATCAGATACAACCTGACCTTCACCATGACATGTTGGACACGTTTGCTGAACTGAGAAGAAACCCTGCTGCATCCGTACCTGACCGATACCACCACAGGTACCACAAGTCTTAGCACTGGTTCCCGGCTTAGCGCCGCTGCCATCACAAGTATTACAACCAACCAAAGTTGGTACTGTAATAGTCTTCTCGCAACCTTTAACAGCTTCTTCAAGCGTCAGATCCATGGTGTAACGTAAATCGGCACCACGCTGCACATGACTGCGACGACGGCCACCACCGCCTGCACCGCCGAAAATATCACCAAAGACATCGCCGAAAACATCACTGAAACCGCCAGCACCACCGCCGCCGAAGCCACCGCCACCCATGCCATTCTGATCAACACCTGCATGACCATACTGATCATATGCAGCTTTCTTCTGCTGATCTGACAACACTTCGTACGCTTCGTTGACTTCTTTGAAAGCGTCTTCCGCTTCAGTGTCGTCCGGGTTACGGTCCGGGTGGTACTTCATCGCCATCCGGCGAAACGCTTTCTTGATATCCCGGTCTGAGGCGTCTTTATCAACACCCAGAACGTCGTAAAAGTCTCTTTTCGACATAATCTGTTTCGCTTGTCGTCGGTGCTCAGTTAGCACTTGTTAAAAACGCGACAACGCGGGACCGGCCCGCGCTGTATATTTACAAACTCAGGCAGCTACCTACCTGAGTTTATTTTGCATCATCAGTTCAGATCAGAACGACTTATTTTTTATCGTCTTTCACTTCTTCAAATTCAGCATCTACCGCATCATCTGCTGGCTCTGCTTGAGCATCTTCAGCACCGGCTTCAGCACCTTCAGCAGCCTGTGCATCAGCATACATTTTCTGAGCCAGGCCAGAGATTGCTTCAGTCAGTGCAGCAGTTTTAGTGTCGATAGCTTCTTTATCTTCACCTTTCAATACACCCTCAAGCTCTTCAACAGCAGCGTTAATGGCAGTTTTCTCTTCTTCAGTCGCCTTATCACCGGCTTCTTCAAGAGTCTTCTTCGCAGAGTGAACCATTGCATCACCCTGGTTCCGCGCCTGAGCCAGCTCTTCGAACTTTTTATCTTCCTCAGCATTCGCTTCGGCGTCATTTACCATTTGTTCGATTTCATCATCGCTCAGACCAGAAGAAGCCTTGATCACGATAGACTGCTCTTTACCTGTCGCTTTATCTTTAGCTGATACGTTCAGGATACCGTTCGCATCGATATCGAAAGTAACTTCAACCTGTGGAACACCACGTGGCGCTGGCGGAATATCAGCCAGGTCGAATCGACCCAGAGATTTGTTTGAGCTAGCTTGCTTACGCTCACCCTGCACAACGTGAATTGTTACCGCAGTCTGGTTGTCATCAGCAGTTGAGAACACCTGAGACTTTTTAGTCGGGATAGTGGTGTTCTTATCGATAACCGGTGTAGCAACGCCACCCATAGTTTCGATACCCAGAGACAGTGGAGTTACGTCCAGCAACAGAACGTCTTTAACGTCGCCAGCCAGTACCGCACCCTGAATCGCAGCACCCATTGCTACGGCTTCGTCCGGGTTAACATCTTTACGCGGTGACTTGCCGAAGAAAGCAGATACTTTCTCCTGAACCATTGGCATACGTGTCTGACCACCAACCAGGATTACTTCATCAATTTCAGAAGCAGACAAATCAGCATCTTTCAACGCGATACGGCAAGGTTCCAGTGAACGCTCAACCAGTTCTTCAACCAGAGATTCCAGCTTAGCGCGGGTAATCTTAACGTTAAGGTGCTTAGGACCTGTTGCATCAGCAGTAATGTATGGCAGGTTTACGTCAGTCTGTTGGGCAGATGACAGTTCAACCTTAGCTTTCTCAGCACCTTCCTTCAGACGCTGTAGCGCCAGAGGGTCGTTGTGCAGATCGATACCAGATTCTTTCTTGAACTCGTCTGCCAAATATTCAATCAGACGCAGGTCGAAATCTTCACCACCTAGGAACGTATCACCGTTAGTAGCCAGTACTTCGAATTGGTGCTCGCCGTCTACTTCAGCAATTTCGATAACAGAGATATCGAAAGTACCGCCACCCAGATCGTATACAGCGATAGTCTTATCGCCTTTAGACTTGTCCATACCGTAAGCCAGTGCCGCAGCAGTTGGCTCGTTGATAATACGCTTAACTTCCAGACCAGCGATCTTACCGGCATCTTTAGTTGCCTGACGCTGCGCATCGTTGAAGTAAGCCGGAACAGTAATTACTGCTGCATCAACAGTTTCACCCAGGTAGTCTTCAGCAGTCTTCTTCATCTTCTTCAGAATTTCTGCAGATACCTGTGGAGCAGCCATTTTATTGTCATTTACCTGAACCCAGGCATCGCCGTTATCAGCTTCAACAATTTTGTATGGCACCATGCTGATGTCTTTCTGAACAACAGAATCTTTAAAACGACGGCCAATCAGACGCTTAATAGCAAACAGTGTATTAATCGGGTTAGTTACTGCCTGACGCTTTGCAGGTTGGCCAACCAGAGTCTCACCTTCACCTGTGTAAGCGATGATGGAAGGAGTGGTGCGATCGCCTTCGGCATTCTCAATAACTTTAGTGTTTTCACCGTCCAGTACTGCAACGCATGAGTTAGTGGTACCTAAATCGATCCCGATGATTTTACCCATTGTAAAACTCCAATCTTTCTGTGCCCGGTATGACGGACGAAAATTCTGTAATAAAGCCTTGCTTGCTATATATGTCCGGTTTTCATGCTTTCAAGCCAAAACCGGATCTTTTTTACGGCTTTTATGCGTTTTTCTGCGATAAACTGTCACAGAAGGCCATTTTTATCCCTTGGACACGACAACCATAGCCGGACGAATCAAGCGACCATGCAAGGTGTAACCTTTCTGCATAACCGCCATAACATTATTCGCAGGCACTTCAGGGTTTGGCACCATAGACATTGCCTGATGCAGTTCAGGATTAAAGCTTTCACCCATTGGGTTAATCTGCTCAACTTTGAACTTTTCTAGACCGGCAACAAACATGTTCAGTGTCATCTCGACACCTTCACGCAGTACTTTCACCGCCTCTTCATCAGACTGGCTTGCTTCAATTGCACGCTCCAGGCTATCCAGAACAGGCAACAATTCATTACTGAATTTCTCCAGTGCGAACTTATGCGCTTTCTCAACATCCATTTCAGCCCGACGGCGAATATTCTGCATTTCAGCCTGAGTACGTAACTCCTGATCTTTCAGCGCAGCAACCTGAGTTTCCAGAGTTGTTACGGATGCTTGTAAGGCAGCCACATCCAGCTCACCTTCAGCAGCAGTGTTCAGTAACTCTTCTTCATCCGCCAGAACACCTTCTACGGTTTCAAGAATTTCTTCAGCGCCTTCTTGCGCCGCATCAGCCTGAACTTTATCTTCACCTGCCATCTGTTTCTCCAAGATATTTCTGTCTGCAACAGCCTGTCGACCACTGCTTCACAAAAGGAATCTTTACACCCGCACAGCTTAGTAACGGGGTAAATAACGTTGCAGACATATATGGGGCTGTGCCGGCAAGATTCAAGTAAAAAGACATATTTTTTTAACACCTGACGAGAAAACATATTGCGTCTGATAAGGGAATGGCTTATAAATTAAAAAACACTGTATAAAAACACAGCTCATACAGTGATACGTCACTCAACCTCTCCGTTGAACATACGTCATTTATACCAGGTTGGCCGACGTCAATACGCGATACAGCAGTACGTAAAAATAAGCGCACTTTTTCCTGAGGCCAGAAGAATGCTGACACAGTTAAACATTCGTAATTACGCCATTGTTGAACAGCTCGATTTAGAACTTCACAACGGCATGACCGTTGTGAGCGGAGAGACTGGTGCCGGCAAGTCAATTATGCTCGATGCTCTGGGGCTCGCCTTAGGCAAACGCGCCGACAGCGGCACCGTCCGCAACGGTGCAGAACGGGCAGAAATCACTGCTGACTTCGATATTAGTCAAATTCCAACCGCCAGAGACTGGCTAATTGTGCAGGAGCTGAATCAGGATGATCAGTGCATTCTTCGTCGCGTTGTTACCGCAGAAGGCCGTTCACGGTGTTATATAAATGGCACCGCCTGTCCAATCGCTAAAGTACGTCAGTTGGGCGAATATTTAATTGAAATTCATGGTCAACACGAACATCAGCGCCTGCTTAAAAAAGATCATCACCGACACTTACTGGATGCTTTCTCAGGCGAAACCCGCCTGGTTAAACAAACCCGTCAGCAATACAAGCAATGGCGCTTGCTTGATCAGAAACACAAAACACTTTCGCAACAAAACGAAGAACAGGCAGCCCGAGTCCAGTTACTTAGTTATCAGGTTGAAGAGCTTGAAACACTGCAAATTCAAAGCGGTGAATTTGAATCCCTCGTCAGTGAACAGCAAACGCTGGCCAACGCAGGTGAAATTATCCAAACAGGTCAGCAACTGCTACAAATAACTCAGGACGGCGAAGGCGGTAACTGCCTTAACTTATTGAACCAGTGCCAGCATCTGCTCAGCAATATGAAAGCGCAATCACCTTCGATTCGTCAGACAATGGAAATGCTGACCAGTGCACAAATTCAGATAGAAGAAGCCAGCCAGGAGATGAATCAATATCTCGGCCGGGTTGAATTAAACCCAGAACGCCAGCTTATTGTCGAAGATCGCCTCAGCAGTCTGTTCGACCTCGCACGCAAACACCGTATTGCACCTGAAGAACTGAGCGATCATTTAAGCGCACTACAAGCTGAGTTGGCAGATCTGTCAATGTCTGATCAGGAGCTCGATGCCCTTGAACAGCAAGCACAGTTAGCACAGGAAGGTTACTATCAACTTGCTGAGCGTCTCAGTGAAGTCCGTGAGCGTACTGCCCGCAAACTGAACAAACAGGTTAATAAGCAGCTACATGATCTCGGTATGCCTGCCGCTAATCTTGACGTACAACTCACCGCTTATGAAAAAGGTCAGTTAAATCCAAACGGGCTAGAAGAAATAGAATTTCTGATTTCAACAAACAAAGGCCAACCAGCACGATCACTGCATAAAATTGCATCCGGTGGTGAACTGTCACGTATCAGTTTGGCAATTCAGGTAATCACAGCACAATCAGCCAGTACACCTTCGCTGATATTTGATGAAGTAGATGTTGGCATAGGCGGCGCCATCGCCGAAGTGGTAGGACGATTGTTACGCCAGCTTGGCGGACATAGTCAGGTATTGTGTGTCACACACCAGCCACAAGTTGCATCTCAGGGGCATCAGCACCTGTTTGTCAGCAAGCGAGCCGGCAAGAAGCACACTCACACACAGATCAATATGCTAAGTTCCGATGAGAGAGTTGAAGAAGTTGCACGTATGCTTGGTGGTATTGATGTTACCAATACTTCACGTGAACACGCCAAAGAAATGCTCAGTATTACCCGCCCTCACTAAGAATTGTAAACAGACAATAAAAAACCGGCCAGAGCCGGTTTTTTTTACATCTGAGAAAGCTTACTTAGCTTCGCAGCCTTCTTTACATACACCATACAGGTACAAGGTACGGTCAGTAACAGTGAAGCCTAAGCCTTCAGCAATCTCATCCTGGCGCTTAGTCAGGTTGGTATCAGTAAATTCACGTACTTTGCCACATTTTACGCAAACAATATGATCGTGCTGCTCGTCCTTGCTCAATTCGAAAACGGAATGACCGCCTTCAAAATGATGACGGCTTACCAGACCTGCAGCTTCAAACTGAGTCAGTACCCGGTATACAGTCGCCAATCCAACATCTTCACTCTGCTCCAGCAGAATTTTGTAGATATCTTCAGCACTGAAATGATCGCTTTCACCAGCCTTCTCAAGGATCTGATAAATTTTGATCCGGGGCAGAGTAACTTTAAGACCTGCTTTTCTTAATTCTTGATTTTCAAGTGCCATAATCTTTCTCTATGATGTTGACCGCAACGGATGATAGACTTATTTTTTCGAACTTTTGAATAAGCCCAGTCTCATAACAACAACTGAACTCATTCAGAAGTTCTAAACTGATTATCTGATTTTATGCCCGAAAGTGGAAGTCATTTACCCATGCAAAAACTATATATTGCTCTTCTGACCGCAATTTTACTCAGCGGTTGTGCTGAATTCCCCGGTGTTTACAAGATTGATATCCCTCAGGGTAACGTAGTCACTCAGGAAATGGTTGACCAGTTACGTCCGGGCATGACCATCAATCAGGTACGTTATGTACTTGGTACGCCGTTACTGACCGACCCATTCAACAAATACCGTTGGGATTACATTTATAATAACAAACAACCGGACGGCAGCATTACCAATGAACGCCTGACCCTCGAGTTTGATAAAGAAACCGGTATTCTGAAAGGCCTTGCCGGTGACTTCCGCCCAGGCGGCAACAAGCAGACTACTCAATAAAACAGTAGTCTCTGCCATCAAAAAAGCCAGCCCTGATATTCAGCGCTGGCTTTTTTGTACATACGACACAACCAATTATTAACTGTCGTCATCTTTCTCAGCTTTCGCCTTAGCTGCACGTTTGGCTCGCGCTTCTTTAGGATCTGCAATCAAAGGCCGGTAAATTTCAACCCGCAGGCCTTCTTTTAAAATCACATCCTTAGGATTACGGATCGCTTTACCGAAAATCCCCATCGGATCATTATCAATATCTATCTGCGGATACATTTCCACAATGCGTGACTGAACGACAGCCTCGTAGGCCGAGCAGTCATCCTGTACCTGTAAAGAAACGATTTTTTGCTCATGGGGTAAGGCATACGCCACTTCTACACTGATCATATCGCTATAAACCTGATAACTGTTGCCACAGACAGCAACTATAAATTAAACATACACCTGATCGGCACGACTAACAAAAGCATCCACCATAGTCGCTGCCATTTGGTTAAATACTTTACTCATAGCCAAACTGGCCAGCTTTCCGGAAAAATCAAACTCCAGATTTAAGCTGACCTTACATGCCTCATCACTCAAAGGCGTAAACAACCATACACCCGTGAGCTTAGAAAACGGCCCTTCAACCAGCGACATCCTTATTTCACCGGGGCGCTGCAAATCGTTTCGAGTCGTAAAACTATATTTCAAACCGGCTTTAGCCACATGCAAACTGGCCTGCATAATGGACTCAGAAGACTCATGTACTGTTGTGCCGGTACACCAGGGCAAAAACTCCGGATAACCCGCCACATCATTTACCAGATCAAACATCTGTTCTGCGGTATGCAAAACCAAAGCGCTACGGTCTACCTGTGTCATTTTCTCTCCGAACACCTTACCTGCTATTAAACACCACACAGCAACTACAGACATTGCTGTTCAAACAAGGCCGGCTATTTTCGGGGGTTCGCATCACAATTACAACTTTAACCTCAGATTCCACATAAAAAGCTGTCCAGCACCTCAACTTCACCAGATTGCTTTTCCCACATACCCCTATATAATCGCGCCCCATGGCAAAGAAGAAAACAAAACCCAGCGGCAATACCATCTGCCAAAACAAAAAAGCCCGTCACGAATATCATATTGATGAGAAAATCGAGGCAGGCCTGGCGTTAACAGGATGGGAAGTAAAAAGCCTTCGCGATGGACGCGCACAGCTAGTTGAATCCTACGTCATTTTTGACAAAGGCGAAGCTTGGCTGATCGGCGCCCATTTCACTCCACTGAAGACAGCATGTGCTCACGTTGTCGCAGATCCTACACGGCCGCGTAAACTATTATTGCACGCCCGCCAGATCTCAAAGATGATTGCCGCATCTCAGGCAAAAGGTTACACCTGCGTTGCATTAAGCCTTTACTGGAAAAGCAATAAAGTGAAGTGTGAAGTAGCAATGGCCCGCGGTAAAAAACTGCACGATAAACGTGACACTGAGAAAAACCGCGATTGGGACCGTCAAAAACAGCGCCTCATGGCAGCTAAGTAAACACACCTGATAAAGGGCTGAATTCACTGCCCTTTATTTTTATATCTCAAATCCCGCATTACTCCCACTTTAACCTCGTTATCTATTTCTGAGCTACGACTCTGAGCCCCGATTAAGAGTCAACAACCCAACCAGCTGTAAATAAACACTAAAAGCACTAACTATTTGCTGCTTCTTCAAAAAAAATCATTATAATTGCCCGCTTCAGGGGGTGACTTGGCTTCGACGCTGATTGCGAACCCTTTGGTGCATGTCGTGAGTGTAGTGAATCACGTAAATCCCTTACTACAACTGTTATAGTTGCAAACGACGATAACTACGCTCTAGCGGCATAAGCCCGCTAGCGCTGCGCTTTAGGTGTCTATAACTAAAGATTTTGCAGTGTCATTCGAGATAGAATCGCCCGGATGCTTTGTCTCAAGCTGAACGGTTAAAACTAAAGAGGCTCGCTCTAAACGCCCTGACCTTCGGGCCGTCCATGAGTTAACTTAATAGAAGAGTCTAAGCATGTAGATCTGAAGGCAGAGGATTGGCGGACGCGGGTTCGAAACCCGCCACCTCCACCAAATACTGCTTAAGTATCAATAAGTTACAGATACTTAACTTAAAAGCGACCACTTATCGTCCACACGATAGGTGGTTTTTTTTTGCATCAACTTACAAGATAAAAACCTAACTTCTATCTACAACTAATGATAAAAGCCATCTAATTCATGATAATCTCGGCAGCCTATATTCACCAAGATAACGGTAACCAACATGAAGTACGTCATCGGCTCAATCATTATCAGTTTCGGTCTTATGTTCATTGCACTAGTTATCATGATGGCGATACAGATTAAACCCGCAGGAGACGTCTTAGAATATATGGGCATAGCTTGGCTTATTTTATCTATACTTTGCTATCCACTGGCCAGGAAGATAATTCGGTAACTACTAAGCCACCTTCGATGCCAACCTCCTCTGTATCAAACTTTCTTCGATATATTTCAACAAATCAGATCGGTCTAACCCTCTACTCCTAAAATAACCCATTAAATCAAGATATAAGCCACTTCGCTTGATGCACTTCAAGGCATAATGGGCAGGGAACTTGTTACGGGCATAAACCGATAGCAGGTTACCCAGAGCGATCGTGACGTTACGTTCATTACCTACACCTGGCTTTTTATACTCTCTACGATATTCAAACCCAGTTTCGAACTGATCAAAGCCGGCTTCAGTCATTAGTACTGTCCATACAGGATGGATGAACCGTGAGTTGTAGTCATAGCGGAAGTTGTTAAGGCCGTATGTCCATAGGCCGCCCAGATGTTTAATGACATCTTCATAGGTATTGATGGTGGTTTGATTGGCTAATGCGAACTGATGGATAACAGAGTGTGAAAAACGTATCTCTGCACGCCATACGGTTTCTTCAGGGTTATATAGAGGTTCTAAGAAGTCTTTCGTTTTGGTATTCCAACGGCCTTTAAAGTAATCAAGTTTGTCAGAGTAATGGGCTTCTTTGCTTTTGTTATACAGGGCAAACTGAAGAGTGGATGCAGACCCAAACAGGTAGGACTGGCCAGCACCGTAAACGGTACATATATCCGTATCTAATGTGAGTTCACTGATACCAGAGCGGTCTGATACCCGTCTTGATCTGCAGGTAATGCTACTTACGAAGTCCTTTGCCGGTTGCCATCCTTGATGGTCACACGCTAAGTGAATAGCAACACCCGCAGGGGAGTATAGACTATCAACGGATAGCATATCGGCGTAGCTGTTTAACACGATCTGGAGGTCTTCAGGCGTGTTATCAAAGATCATCTTTGGAGAGACTTCTATCTTAAGATGAGTACCGGATGCCTCTAACTTGGCGTAACGGCTTTTTAACAGGAGAACTATACCCAATTCAGCGTTTTGAAGGCTGAACTGGTAGCCAGATGCACCACCCCGACGAAGCATCCATTGGTACCCACCAAAAGTATAGACAACTTTTCCGCCCGGAATACCTTCCAGTGCCAGCCCTAAATCATCAATGATCGATTCTTTGAGTCTGAGTTTGTACAACTGACGAACGGTATCCACTGAACTGTACAAAATATTCATCGATTCCAGATCAACATGACCCGGTGAGTCTATAAATTGGCGTCCAGTATTGGTTTCAGCAAAATTTTCATCAAAACGTTGGAAGTGTTGCTTGCTCATCAGATGCCCCTAATGTGTATTTGGTTCTATTTAGTTACATGTGCATTTATGGTTAGTTTTATTAAACGTGCTACACAGGTCGTTTCCGCGCCCCGCGCGCAGTCTTCAGGGATGCTGCGCACCCATCAGCCTGCTCGCAGGTCGTGTAATTAGCCTTATAGCTGCTTTGCTGCAGCCACTTATCAAGTCTCAGGAAAACAACTGGCGCGCCATACATGGGCTTTAGTGAGCTCATGATGATGGCTTAGTGAAGTAAGGTTTGGTTGTAGGAAAAAGCGTCACTATCACTGAGCAGATCGCGAACAATCCTGTAACTGCTGCATGCTCTATGCGCTTTCGTAACGGTACTCTGGGCGGCAACTTGTAACCGACTAAATGCCAGGGGGTTAATAAGCAATGGAGTCCGGCGTTCTCATAATGGTTATGCGCCCATGTCGGTACGTAATCAGGACTCAGTGTTTGAGCAGTGTTGTAAATCATCTGAACAGCACTGGCGGAGTAATTACGCACTTCCAGTACTAAGCCATCAGTGGAATAACCATCTCTGAATGTGACCCTGTGGATCTTGGGAAACGTAAGCGCTTTGCCAGTAATACGCCTGAAGAGCTGGCCAATAATCGGAATGGGAATTCTCGACATATCTCTGCAATACCCGGTCTCTTGTGCCAGACCTTCCCGGATCTGCTTATCCACCATGTCGATGTGCTGAACAATGAACCATGCATCCCAACCTTTCTTACGCAGCAGTACGAGGAATTGAATCATCCGGGTGCGGTCTTTGCTGGCAAAGTTACGGGTATTCAGGAACTGCGCTAACTCATCCAGTAATAAGAGTGAGTTTTGGTTTTCGTCATACTTAGGACCGGGACGGTATGAACCATCCGGGCCGAGTACGAGCGTGGGGTTTCCGAGAGGTCGCATTTCCAGATCATCCGGCGTGGGATGATCCGGTAAGCGGTATATACGTGTAGATTTATTGTGCTTGTTAGAGAAGTGCTCTGGGTATAAGTCGACATTGGTGGCGACCATCTTTCCTTTCTTTAGGCAAACAGCAGCATGACCAACAGCCACTAATGTTTTACCTGTGCCTAACTTGCCGGTAACAAATCGAAATTCCATCTTATGGCCCTCCTCCTAACGTCCCTTTACTGCCCGGCGATGATCCGGCCGACATACCGCCATAAATCAACATCAGGTGGTAATCTAAAACCGCCCGGGCAATGCGTGCGGTTGCCAATGCCGCTAAGCAAATTGGTGTCTGGTAAGGTACAAACCAAGACATAGCAATATCCAACCAATCATTGGTAAAGAAATTCAACGTGCCAATCGCGCCCTGAATAACCACAAAGAAAACACCTACAACAGAAACGATGGCTCCTAGAAGGATCATCCTGTAAGCAATATCCATGCGAAAACCAGAGGCTGCAGATTCAACGCCTGACTGGAATAACTGACGTAATAATTCAGATAATTTACCCATGGTTATACTCCCGGTTTACGGTTACCCAGGATCAGCCAAGCAATACCAAACATGGTAATGACGGATATAAACCAGCCTACAATCTCTTTAGCTTCTTTTAGCTTGTCGCACTGAGCTGAAGAAGGGAAAAGCACGCTGGCTCCGTTATGGGCAAACGTGATGGTTCGACAGCTGGAGCTGTAGTCTAAGCCAAAGTTTGGCAGATCGAGTTCCGGCAATTCAGGCAAGGAGCCTAAAAAGCCAGTTAACGGTGAATAATCACCAGAGCTATTAAAAATATCATCGGGGAGCTTATCAGTGACGATTTCAGAGCCATCAATTTCGATAGGATCGGTAACCGTTACTTCTTGAGGTTTATTCTCGGTATCCGTCTCACCATTAGGATTTTCAACATCTGCGCTTTCTAAACCCTCCGCCGCTTTGAGACGATCCGCTTCAGCCTGTAACGCTTCGGCAAGTTCAGGAGAGATGGCAGGATTACCAGCGAGGTCTTCGAAAAACATTCGCTGTTGAGCAGGCGTTAAATTATTAAAAGCAGCCATCACAAGATCAACAACTTGGGCATCCGTTGCGGGTGTATGAGTATCGACCTCAAAGCCAGGTGCACAAAATGAAGCTGTTTTACCTGGATCTGTCGCGCAATTAACACTCAATATTGCGTTATAGCCGGGACCACAATATTTTTTACCGTTAGCTGTTCTAATACCTTGCGTACAAGCAGCCTCAGGTGTCAGACCAAAATTTATATTCGGCGTTACAACTGCGTAAAACTGCTGTCCGGTCTGACTAAAAGGCTTCTTCTCTACCTTCATGATCTGGCCCGTGAGTTCATCTATAGAGTAATCAACTCCATCAAGCACAGCCGCCAATGCAGCCGCTGCAGCAACATGCGCAGGATTAAGCTTACCTTTCATCATTTCTCGTAGACGGGCCACTGAATAAGGTACTTCTATTTTCTTAAAGGTCTTTGTGCCAGATGGTAGCCTGAGCAAACTAGTATCGACTTTTACATAAGCAGTGCCTTGCGCAGTTCGCACACCGATTACCGTTTTAGCCTGAACCTTTGCCGTTGTATCCGCCGCAAATACTGAGGGCGAGAACAACATAATGATCAACAGAACATAACGCATATCAATCACCCCTGATCCTGATCTCTGGCAATTCGATACACGATCACCAACACCAAAAATCCAATAATAAAAAAACCACTCATAACAACACCTCACAAATTTCAGAGGTAAAAAAAGGGGCGCGGATAACCCGAACCCCTTTGATCGCTGGGCATAACAGATTTAAATCTGTGAACCGAAACGCTTGAACAGTTTGAAGATAACCAGCGCACCGAAGAGCGTGATTACCACTGGCCAAACCAGATCAGCCAAGTCCAGACCATCCTGTTGAATCGCAGCCAACTGGGTACCAATCGCAGCAGGTAATGCGGCAGCAGCTTCCTGCATGGTCATTCCCATTGCGATAAAGCCAGCGACAACAGAGCGAACTTTTTTGTTAGCAACCAGAGTGCTAACCGCGGCATTTTGCTTCTTCACAAAATCAGGCATAGGAGCCTCCTTTACAGTTTTTCTAACCATTGTTTGAAGTACGTTATCAGGACAGCACTGCCCCAACCGAGTCCAAATGCCCCAAGAATGTGGCCGCTGTACTCAGCGAGAAATTGATCTAACGTCAAACCAACCTCCCATTCATCTCATCGAACCGGCCACAAAGCCCAAGCAGTAAGCGAGGCCTAAGGTGGATTGCACGATGATTGAATTTGTTTCCTCGGTCACTTTGGCCAAATTGGCAGCGTCCTGTGCTTTGGTTAAAGCCGCAGCGGGTTCTGTGAACAGCAACACCAAGAAGATGATGCCGAAGAAACCGAGGAGGAAAAATTTCATAGGGTTAACCTATTTCCGGCTCAGTGTTACGACTGAGCTGGACGTGGTTGTTTAGCTGTAGGGGAATCGGTCTTTGGCTTGATCGATACCAGCTTGAACGCCATCTTTTGCTGCGCGCCCGCCACGGGCTTCGCCACGATGTCGCACTCGCATGGCAGAACGTTCTTCAGCAGTTCGACTACGCTGTAATCAGCGCTCATCTTCATAATCTCTAAGCCGCACACGTCTGGGTTATCCCCATCCGTTGGTTGAGTGAGGAAGATGGACGCGCCTTGATTGCCGTCCATGCTGTAACGTTTGGCCTGAATCACGGTGCCGGTAAAATTCATGTTCATAGTGTTCACCTGTAAATTTTGGGTTTGCGCAGCGCTGAACGCGGCAAGTCTTCTACGTTGAGTAAATCGCTGAAATCCATTTCTGGGAGAACAGCAGGTCTAATTTTGTGAAAAAGGATGACTCCACAGGAGCAGCGACCCAGATCAGTGTCTGGATCAAAAGCAGTAACAGCACGGCAACTCTCACATAGGTGAAGCAGTCCCAAAGGAGCTTCCCTATGGAGGGAATCACACTTCGATATCCCGGACTCCCCTGATCCATTGCATACCCCAGAAAGAGCAGCATCAGTGCCCCAGCCGGAAACATGACCAAGATGAATAGGGCTGAGTACCAAGGAAGGTTGTAAACAATTGCACTGTCCATTTGTGCCTCCACATAGCAGGCAGTAGCCACGTTCAGCAGCGGAGAGGATGTCAGCTCTTTTCATCTTCCGTTGCATGGCACTACTCCCCTGCTTTTGTTCGTTAGGCCTCTTTGCCGGCCGGGCAGGCCACTTTTTTAAACGCGAAGGAAACAGCGCAATCACGCTTAAAAAAGCAGCTTCGAATAACTTGCCGGGTAATAACCCGCTCACCCCCGGCATGGGTAGACTGAGCGGGGGCAGTTTTTGGAACGGATGCCAGCCGTTTATTTATCGTGGGGAGGGCATTCCCCACGCCCCAGCACGTAATGAACGCTTATTACCTGTGAAGGCTTTTAACGTTCAATTACCTGCTTTTGCGGAGAGGGTTTGGCACTGAAACATCTTGATGTGCCGGTGTACGGTGTTGAGTTGTGTAAACCACTGCTGCAGCTGTTTATCTGCCTGTTCAAAGGTGGCGCAATCTTCGATGGTTTCGTCGAAGTAGATATAACAGGCGACATAGCGTTCATGCAGGCCACAGAATGACTTCTTAACTGCAGCAATCATTGAATACGCGATGAGTTGCGACTGAGTTGATAACGGCGCACAAATTCTGAGACGGATACCTTTATCCGCCTGGAACATCAGATCGATCTGTACGCCCTGCTTTGTCAGGCTGAATACTTCAGCTGAGACTTCCGACACCATGGCCGAAAGCATTTCTATTTGATTCGTTGACGGGTGTACTTCCGGTACGGATGGAACGGTTAACTGGTCCATGATGCGCTCTCCTTTTCGCATAGCTCATATAAAGCAACGATGTTGATGTATCGGGTAGGACGTTTGCCCTTCCCTGTTTGGCCCAGCTGGACGGCTGGTAACTCTTCGCGGTCTAACATGCCGCGAATGGTTGATTCAGATACGCCGGTGAGTTCAGCGAACTTACAGGGGCGCATAATGGGAACGGCGACCTTCTTTAAGGTATCCAGTGTGGTAACGGTGGCGGACATCAGTACACCTCCGCTTCTATGGCTTGTTTGCCCAGCGCCATGAGGTTAACCAGCACCTGTTTACCCTGACGGATAACGGGAATTCGGCGGTCAGCCACCTGAGAGCGGACAACAGAGAGTGAAAGTCCTGTTCTACGGGCGTATTCGCTGACGGTTACTGCTGGTACATCCACCAGTATCACGCGCTCTACACCTATAATTTGATCGGGAGAAATTTGTACTTGAGAACCCATGCCTATATCCTCAACTGTGTGTGTAAGATTCCTTCTTGTCGAGGGAAATAATACCTAGGTATTTATTACCTAGTCAATTATTACCTAGGGAAATAATATCTATGATGCGGGATCGCTTTATAGTTTTAGTTAATGCAACTACAAGCGAACGAACCAAACATGTTGATTTCGAAAGAGAAACTGGAATCAAAAGAAATACTGTTAAAAGCTTGTTAGATGGAAAACAACGGTTCAACGAAGAACACATCACAGCAATCAGTGATCGATTTCCTGAATATAAAATGTGGTTTGTGTTCGGAGAAACAATGCCAGAAGCAGGACAAATAAGTCCTGAGATCGAAGAAGTAGCGGATAGCTACGGAGAAACAGGGATGGATACGCAATAGCGCAAAGGATAAGGGAACGCTGGCTAACCTAGTCAGCGGGGCGCATGCACAAGGATAGTGAGAGAATCATGCAAAGAAAGAACCTACAAATACTGATCAATTCCATAACAAGAAACCTAAGACGACGCTTTATAGTCTTCAGTAACCTGACCGGTATAAGCAAAGACACCATAAAACAGTTTTACCACGGAAAACAAAAACTCAATAATGAACAGATAGGGAAGATACATGAAGCCTTTCCTAAATATGTCTATTGGTTAGCAACTGGAAAAACAATTCCAGAAGCAGGACAGATCAGCCCAGAGACTGAAGATGTAGCTGATAGCTACGTAGAAACAGGAACGGATACGCAATAGCGTAAAGAATAAGGAAACGCTGGCTAGCCTAGTCAGCTGAGCGCATACACTGAATACAACTTAAAATAGAAATGGAAATCATGCCAACATGTTTAGGAGTCGAGCTACTAGGTCAATGCTCATATAACCCATCACTGCCAACAGTTTACTTTTCTCTGGGTACACTAGTTTCCGTAATTGCATTATATATTGCAATAATGCAACTGATTACACCCATAGTTAGATTTAGGATAGAAGTAAGAGATAAAACAATTCCAGCTTTATTCCTTTTCACAGCAATAGCAGCTTCCGGGATAATAATTTCTACAATTCTTCCTATCCTGCCAGGAAAAGCAATAATCATTATAGGCTATCCAATATTTTGGGAATTGATGTCATCAATAATATTAATAGCAGTAACATTAATATTTATAATTATAATAAGCAAACCAGCAAGCTTTAGAAATTCTAACCCTGAGAAATTCACACAAAAAACTTTAGAAATAATAGCTAAGGGAAATAATGAAGTTATAGCATCATTTGCAGAAGAGATTTTAGAATCCATTTCCGATATATTTGAGTCAGCAAAAGAATATGACGTAACCAATTCTCCCTTTAATAAAAGATCAATTGGTGCATTAAACATACTAGATATTTTATCAGATAAGTATTTTTGTAGTATTTTAGTTTGCCAAGCTCCATCAACAACACTAAAAATCATAAGAGAATGTAAAAAATCTAAAGACCATCGTATTGGTTATTTTTTACTACAAGAAATCATTAATCAATCTTTCAGTAACGAAAACTCTTTATTACTAAGAGAGCACAGTTTATCTGGATTAGGACTTTTTGAATTTTTTTCAAAAGAAGTATTTGAAGATATCAGCTTTATAAATAGCGACTACACACCTTTTTTAGGATGGGAAATATCAGAAGATAATATTTCTGAATGGAAAATACAAAAATATATGGATTGTGTAAAAAAGTCATTATATTTACAAATAGAAAACGAATCACTATCTATTACAAAAGGAATGAAAAATGCTTTTTATAAAATTGAAAAGATTATTTCGCTAACAACATCAAAGCTATCTAACAAGCCCAACAAAACATTAAGAGATAGTAAACACTATTTACATCTTACAAAAGTAACGTTAGAGCTCAGTAAAATATTTTCTCATACAAAAATCATTTTACACGACAATCCAAAACCAATCAAAGAAACATACACAATAAAAAACAGATCTATTGTAGATATAACATCTCAAACAGCCTATAAATATTTAGACTGCATATCACGAATAGATAACAATGACGATGATATAAGATTATTACTTAGCCAGATTTGGACATCTATTTTTTCTTGCAATAATGTTGATAAAAAATTCAAATTCCATATAGCATTTGAAAAGAAAATGCAGTACATGATTAAAAAACAAATAATTTCAAATCTGAATTTGAATTCTTATAGATATCCTTCAATGATAAAAATAATGCTTCAGGTTTATAGATTAAATATCTCAGAAATTTCAAATAACAACGCTGACAAATTACATAAATTTACAATTCTAAAAATTAAATTACACTTTAAAAGTCTAGCAACTATAAATATAAATTATGCATTAGACATGTTACCTAATGACATAAAATTAGATAATAATACACTCTCACATACCGATAAATATAATAATAAAGAATGTATTGAATTATTTAATACCGCTCAAACATGACCATCAAAAAAGCAGACAAACAATGGCTACTCGACATTCGTCCAGAAAGACGGGACGGCCCTCGTCTGCGTAAGAAGTTTGATACCAAAGCTGAGGCACAGCGATACGAAGTACATATCAAATCTTTAGCCGCTCAGGGTAAAGCCTGGAACCCGAATGGTGATACCCGGCGGTTAAAGGATTTGATAGAGGTTTGGTACAGCAACCTCAGCATCAATCTCAGTAACAACCTAAAACTAAACAAACCTATATAAAAAAGAAGAAAACTGGTAAAAGGACTTACAAACCACAAGGATAAGGAAGGAAGTGGTATGGCTATTGATGATCGCGATTACTATCGCAAACAACTTGCAGAAAAGCTGGATAAGCTCGAAGAGCAAGAAACCAAAAAGAGCAACGTCATTAAAGGACGCTTCAGAGAAAGCCGCTTGGCTTATGAAACGGACGACGCTCAACCTACGCCATCACTTCCCCCTGCCACTATGGATGCCATCCCCGGTCAGCCTCAGTACCAGAAAGCCCCTTGGTCTGTGTACGAAATCATCCTGTATATAGCCATAATCATTCTCGGCCTGAAGTTTCATAACGACTTCAAAGCAGCATTCGCTCACATGCCAGATCAGCTCTTAGTATTTAATTTGAAAATAGCTGGAGCATGCTTTTTCCTAATTGTGCTCATTCGATGCACTAAACGGTATCTCGTCAATAATATTAAATAACCAAGGAATCATTATGGCATCTGACTACATGCGCATAGAAGGTATAAACACGATTGAAGGTGCGGCTACAATTGGAGAAATTTCAGGCAAAAAAGGATTCTTCGCTATCGAGACTATTAACTGGCATGCCTCAAGAGGAGTTTCAGTTGATGTAGGTAATGCTAATAGCTCTGACAAAGGTATCGTAGCCTTAAGTGATATAAATATATCTAGAGAAGCTGATGGTGCAACTCCTTATTTAAACACATTTCTATTTTCACCAGGCCCTGATGGAAAAAACATAGACATACTTTTAACAAAGTCGGCAAGAGATGGAACAGGATCGATTCCATATTTAATTATTACTTTAGAAAAATCAAGAATATCAAGTTACACTATTCATAACGAAGCAGATGATAAAGTAACTGAGAAAATATCTCTAACATATACCTCCATATCTACTACATACTATAGTGAAGATATAGGAGGGTCTATTAAAAAAGGTATAACTGTAAAATATAACGTTACAAATTCAGCGCTAGAATCAAAAGCACTGATGTCTCAATAAAATCATTAAGAGTCATAATATATCATGAGTTATTACAATGAATACCTATATGACCTCCCTTGCATAATCATGGAAAATAATACTTTCAGAAGATCTGTATACAGAACTTCATCACGTATGAACGATAGTGCAACAAAAGAAGATCCTGTTCAGGGTGATCATATTTTTGGTGACATAATAGGAACAATAGATAATGTAATGAAAAGAATTTTTAAAACGAGTATGCAGAACGAACTCGAGATAAGAATGAATAGTTATGATAATAGACTATATGAGGTATATACAACAATTATAGAAATGAACTGCGGCCACTTAGACGAAACTCTAATATCAAATAGACAACGAGGACAAGAGCTTGACAAACACTCATACGAGTTTGGAAAAGCATCATATGAATTTCAAAAAGAACTCTATTTAATATCAGGTGAACTAAAATCGAATACTAATGAAACCTTAATAATAGGTGGCTCTATTCGATGGAAATATAGCGTTCTTGATTGCTATCAAAAAATAATGGAAGTTTTAATCGACGAAACAGCTTTAAAAAACTTCTTCAAAGGAAACCCAAAAAGAGAGACCAACGAAAATGAGAAGCACAGCCCCCAACCTTTAACAATTAACCTAGGAAATTTTATTACTAGAGAAACAAGACGTTATCCAGAATTAGTAGCATCCGTAAGAAACACAATAATACAAATAGAGAGGCTAGAATCACAACTAACAAAAATATTAAACTTTTTTTTAAAACCCATTCAATTATACAATAGAAAAGAAAATATATGGGAATACGTAGAAGTAGAATAAAAAACCCATGTCTTTGTAGTTACGGTCTCGATGTATAAAACATGACCATCAAAAAAGCAGACAACCAGTGGCTACTAGATATCCGTCCGGAAGGTCGGGATGGCCCGCGTCTACGTAAAAAGTTTGATACAAAAGCGGAAGCGCAACGCTACGAACTACATATAAAATCTTTAGCTACTCAAGGCAAAGCGTGGAATCCGAATGGTGATACCCGTCGGTTAAAGGATTTAATAGAAGTTTGGTACAACAATCGCGGTATCAATCTCAGAGACGGTACACGGCGTAAGCGTGCAGCTGATGCGATGGCGTTAGTGATGGGTAACCCTAAAGCCGCTAAGTTATCCCCTAATGCGTTCATTGAATACCGTAACGCTAAGTTGCAGGAAGGCTGTAAACCAAAGACGTTAAACAACCACTTAACGTACCTAAAGGCCATCTACAACGAGCTAATCAGCACTAAGGTGATCAACTATCAAAATCCACTTGAAGGCGTTAAACCCATCAAGATCGCAGAAACTGAACTGGCCTACCTGACCACTGAACAGATCAAAGAGCTACTAAGTACTATCAAACACTCTGATGCCTTGCTGATCAGTAAGATCTGTTTATCCACAGGTTGCCGCTGGGGCGAAGCCCAGTCACTGCAGAAACGCCATATAAGAAACGGACAGATCCAGTTCACCGATACCAAAAGCGGCAAGAACCGCTATATACCAATATCACAGGATCTGGAAAAAGAAATACTGAAACGGACAGAAGATAAGCTGTTTGGCTTCTCTCTATCAGCCTTCAATCGAGCACTGGAGAAAACCAGCATTGAATTACCTAAAGGTCAGGCATCACACGTTCTGCGTCACACCTTCGCCAGCCACTTCATGATGAACGGCGGCAACATCCTCACCCTGCAAAAGATCCTGGGTCACAGTACGATTACCATGACCATGAGGTATGCTCACCTTGCACCCGATCACTTACAGGATGCTGTTAAACTAAATCCATTGATACAATAAACTACCCTGCCGCTCTAGCCTGAAACGTAAGATTTAGTTCATAACCACAAGCATTTGCGTAACGTTTCAAAGTGTCAACTTTCGGCGCAACACCACCTTTTTCCAAGCGGCTAATATTACTTTTCTTTGTATGCATCACCGCAGCTACTTGCTCTTGTGTTAATCCTGCAGCCTTACGCATTTCAAGTAATTGATTGATAAGTGCAAACTCACCTTCCAATGCATCATACTCTTTACGAACATCTTCATTTTGAAGAGAGCGCTGCTTCAATGCTTGTAAGTTCATTTTTTCACCTCTTTCATTCTATCCGTTGCTAAATCCAAGTCCTTCTTAGGAGTTTTTTTAGTCTTCTTTACAAAAGCATGTAACACCTGAATATTAGTGCCTTCCATGTAACAAAAAAACGACCTACCTATTCCTTCTTTTGCTTTAGCTCTAATTTCAAAAAGCCCATTACCCATTGATTCAGTATGAGGAGGGCCAAGGTTAGCTCCATGCTTTTCTATCATTTCTAACAACTTAAGCATTCGAGCTTGAATCTTTGGTGGCATATCTAAAATGGCTTCCGCTACACCATCATAAAAATCAACATTCCAAGTCACATTCCGTCCCTAGTTATCATATATGATAACTTCTGTATGTCAAATCAACGTATAACTATCACAATGCAAACAGCAACTAACAATTCACATAATGATCAGAATCTATTGCAAACCTAAACGTCCACAAAGTGTCCACACTACACCTAAAAAAGTGCTGGTGCATTGATAGGTGACAATACCCAAACGAAAGGATTACAACAACTTATGTAGTTTGATAGGTGCTCAGAACGGGTTCGAAACCCGCCACCTCCACCAAATGCATAAAAGAACGCCTCACAGGTACTATTCCTGTGAGGCGTTTTTTTATGCATTGCTGCTCACTGCACCGCTCTTAGCATCAATTCCTACATTCGTCCCTGATCCAGGCTAAAAACAGCTTCACAACGTCCCGTTCGAAATGCACTTCAGGAGCGATTGCATAATAGCTGTACTTAAGATGCACACGGGTCTCACTCAGGGCAACTAAACGACCAGCCTGAAGCTCATCCTGAATGAGTTGTTGCCAACCAAGTGCAATACCTTGTCGATAGCTGGCTGCTGAAAATAATGGCGCAAGATGATTAAAGTGAGTGACCGCCTGATTTGGATTAAGGCTCAAGCCTGCCTGATTAAACCAGCCAGACCAGTTAAGCCCGCCGGGGCGGTCTTCATCAAAACCGGTATAGGTTAAACGGCGAGTACTGTCCGCTTCTAACAACTCATTTGCACTGCCAAACTTTGCTAATAAATCCGTATGACAAACAGGTACTGCCCACTCAGGCATTAGCAACTCGTTTTTCAACCCTATACATTCACCGCTGCCAAAGTGCAGATGAAGATCAACAGCTTGCTGATTAAAATCAGTCAAAGCATCCTGATCAATAATTGAGAGTTCAATATCCGGGTGCAGTGCATAAAAACGATGCAGTTTAGGAACCAACCACAACTGTGTTATCGCAGGAATTGCAGCAACAGATAATTGCCGCTGTGATGCTTGCGTTGCCCGCTGTAACCCCTGTTCAAGCTGCAACATAGAACGTATGGCATACTCAGCTAAATGTTTACCAGCCCCCGTTAACTCAACACCACGGGCACGGCGAATAAACAATGCCGTATCTAGCTGTTGTTCAAGCAGTTTCATCTGATGGCTAACAGCGCTTGGGCTGATACAAAGCTGTTCAGCGGCCAGGCTGAGAGAACCCTGTCGGGCCACTTCAGAAAAGGTCCTCAGAGACGCCAGTGAAATTCGGGATAACAACATGATATGAGCTTTAGTTAATTAGGATTGAAATAAAATCGGTTGTAGCGCCTTTTATTCTATCTCAAACTTCACTCAACATGAGTTTTATTAAAGGAAGTAATTATGTCTGAATACTATGCGACGGTGGAATGGCTGCGAAAAGAGGAAGATTTTTTAAGCCGTAAATACAGCCGGGGACATGAATGGCGTTTTGATGGTGGCGTTACTGTACCAGCGTCATCTTCCCCACACATCGTACCTTTACCCATGTCTGAAGCTGATAATGTCGACCCGGAAGAGGCATTTGTGGCTTCACTGTCCAGTTGCCATATGTTGTTTTTCCTGGATTTTGCGTCACGGGCCAAGCTAATAGTGGATAGCTATACCGATGAAGCAACAGGTATTTTAAGCAAAGATGCTGAAGGAAGGTTAGCCATGACGGAAGTAACATTACAGCCTAAGATCATCTTCAGTGGCGAACAACCTGACGCAGGGAAAATAGCTGAGCTGCATCATAAAGCGCACAACGCCTGCTTTATTGCTAATTCAGTACTTACCGAAGTAAGAATTAAATAGCTAATCGCTTTTAGGCCACATACCTAAATATCTAGCGCACCACTTATGCGATTCAGACCTCAGGGTAATTAAAAACGCAGGCAGTTCAAACTGACAACCGCTAAAAGCTTCAGTTTGCTGCCGCCAGCAACAGCTGCCATTCAATATCTGTCACAGGCATTATCGATAGCCGATGGCCTTTTTTCACCAGACCGACTTCTGTAATTTCTGGCATCGCCTTTATGACTTTCAACGGCAGAATTTTACTGAATTTCTGCTTCAGCTTGATATCCACCATCACCCAGCGTGGTTTGTCCGGTGAAGACTTCGGATCATAATATTTCGACTCAGGATCAAACTGCGTGAAATCCGGATAGCTTTCCCTGACTACCTCAGCAACACCCACTATTCCAACGTCCTTACAGCTGGAATGGTAAAAAAACACCTGATCCCCCAGCTTAACCTGATCACGTAAAAAATTACGTGCCTGATAATTTCGAATACCGTCCCAATGCTCTGTCTGGTCAGGCATTGCTGCCAGATCATCAATACTGAACGCATCAGGTTCAGATTTAAATAACCAATACTGCATCTGTATTTCCTCAGGTAATCAAAGCTTAAGAGCCGTCCTAGCATATTTTTACTCAGTCAGATTGTACAGCCACTAAGTACATCAAGATTCTGTTAATGATCCGCAAATCAAAACAAACAGTAACAATTCTCATTTACACCCATTCGCAAACCCGCTAGTATCCCGTCTGATCATTTGATCAATAAACAGTCAAAGCCAGGGTCGGCTTATCAGCTTCAGACATTTCCAGTGAGATCCGTGCCGTGGCAACACCAGCCTTTGAAACCAGCCCTCCACAAATTGCCCGTATTCAACGGGCACTTCAGTATATTGAAGAAAACTTGGATCAACAGCTTACTGTGGATAACCTGGCCGAGCTGAGTTGCTGGTCACGCTGGCAGTTCCAGCGAGTATTCGACAGAGAAACCGGGATGAGCGTTGCTCAGTATGTCAGAGGCATTCGCCTGAGTACTGCTGCCAAACTTTTACTGACGACCAAACTTCGTCAATTAGATATTGCGCTCAATTGTGGTTTTGAATCTGAGATCAGTTTTAACCGCAGTTTTCGAAAAGAATACGGCTGCCCTCCGGGTAAATACCGTAAACGTGGCGAATTTCAGGGTCTACGCCAGCCCTTATCGTTGAGCCGCCCCGACCGCCTTAAACCAGAACTACCACCGAAGCTGTTGCAGGTAAAAATTGAAACCCGCCCGGCTACAAAGCTTTACGGCGTTTGTGGCCACATTGACGGGCTCTTTTCAGAAACACCTAATTACGACCAGAAGGTTCCTGAAATTTGGACAAAGCTGGCTCGCTGTGTGCCAATAGATGCCTTTTGTCATTTCGATAATATTGGCGTAATAAACCTGAATGCAGAAGAAGCTACGAGCAACCTCCCTTACTGGGCCTGCTTTAAAAATCCGGCTGAAGATCTTTGCTCCCTGCTACAGTGTGTTGAAATTCCTGAACAAACCTATGCAGTAATTCCCTATCGCGGCCACGTTAAAAACGTAGATAAAACACTGGAATGGTTTCTGTGTAATTGGTTACCAGAATCAGGCTATAAAGGCGAAAATGGCTACGAACTTGAAGTCTACGGCCGTAATTTTGACCCGCAATGCGCCGACGCTTACATGGAATACTGGATGCCTGTTAGCTCTGCAGATTCATCCATCCGCTTCTGACAACCAAACTTGCACCAAATGGTTAAGTTCGTCATTCAGCTACTCATTATCATTTACCGAAATAAGAATTGTTTTCTTTTTCATCAACTTTTCTGTAATTCGGGTACCACAATGCTGTCGACAGGCTCTCAACTTTCACTTCTCGCGCCAACCACGCGTAATTTACTGACGCTGGCTATTACTGCAGCATTACCATCAACGGTCCTCGCCGACGGGCAATCGGGCACCCAGGCTACAAACCAAGTGCAAAAAGATATTGTCATTATTGCTGAGACATACCGTAACACTGGTACTAAATCTTCCCTGGAACCGGAAGAGACACCTCAGGGCATAAGCGTTATCGATCAGGAAAAACTTAACCTGCGCGGTGTGAGCTCAATAAACGAAGCAATGCGGTATACACCAGGCGTGAATACTGAGCTCCGGGGTGGCAGCGTGGTTCGAATGGATCAGTTCACTATCAGAGGCTTCCAGAATGCACAAAACTTTTATGACGGTTTACCCCTACTGTTTAACGACTGGAATTTACAACCTCAGATAGATGCAGCTGCCATTGAGCAGATAGAAATATTCAAAGGCCCAACATCTGTTCTGTATGGTGCAATGCCACCAGGGGGCATGGTCAATATCATAGCAAAGCAACCAAACCATGATGAAACCGGCAGTATATCAGCCTCGATTGGCAGCAATAATCTGCGTCAAACCACCATCGATAAGACAGGCAGTATTGCTGGCCGCGAGGACTTATCCTATACATTCACCGGATTAGCCCGCCAAAAAGACAGCCAGGCTGTCACTGCTGAAGAAGAACGTTACCTCATTGCAGGTTCAGTCGACTGGCAGCTAACAGACCAGACATTACTGAACTTCAATCTGTACACACAGAAGGATCCTGCTGCTGGTATTTACAATACAGTACCCGCAGCGGGTTCTGTATTCAGTAACCCTAATGGCGAATTACCTACTACCAGCTTTGCTGGCGATGCAAACTGGAATGTCTATGACCGGGATGTCACATTACTTGGCTATAAGCTAAGCCATGCATTCAATGATAACTGGACATTCCTGCATAACGCGCGCGTTATGGACGCCGATGCTTTACAAAAAAACACCTATCACAGTGGTAGTTTTGCTGCTGACAACCGCACTCTTAACAGACGCGCCTATCTGACTGATGAGTCATCCAAAGGCTTCACTGTGGATAACCAGCTATCTGGCCGTGTTCAACTGGGAAATATCGAGCACAATGTACTGGCAGGTATAGATTTCCAAAGGCTTAAGTCCAACATTAAATATGAGGATGCGGCAACTGCAACGATTGATCTGTTTGCGCCAGATCACCACCAGATTAACCCTGGAATGACCCTGACCAACACAGTCTATAGCAGTGATTTTGATATTGAGCGCAAGCAGGTGGGTATTTATCTGCAAGACCAAATCCGCCTGGGTAACTGGGTAGTCATCGCCGGTGGTCGCTACGATGACTATAAGTCCACTGAAAAGGGCCGTAAATATAACGCTGCAGTTAACAACAACATAGAACAAACCAACTTCTCTGGCCGGATCGGCGCACTATATAACTTTGATAACGGCCTGGCACCGTTCATTAGCTATTCGGAAAGTTTTGAGCCAGTCGGTGGTAGTGATCGTAACGGCAAAGTATTTAAACCGGCCACCAGCCATCAGTGGGAAACAGGCATAAAGTTTGCGCCCCTGGGTAGCGATACTAATTTCACACTGTCAGCCTTTCGAATCATGAAAGAAAACGTTCTGACCCGGGATCCATCCGGTGGCGCATTAGATCAAATACAGGCTGGTGAAGTGCGTTCTCAGGGTATCGAGTTTGAAATCAGCAGTGATCTGAGCGATCAGCTCAGCGTCGATTTCACAGCAACCGTTCTGGATATGGAGTTCACAAAGGACAACAAAGGCCTGCAAGGTAAAACACCTGTATGGGTGCCTGAAAACAAAGCAACCCTATGGACAAACTATCAGCTGAGCAACGCCATGCGCCTGGGCACGGGTATTCGCTACGTTGGTAAAACCCAGCTGGACGCTGCAAACACCCGTAAAGTTCCTGGATATACACTGGTCGATCTGGCTATGAATCTGGATTTAGGCGCTTATAACAGCAGCCTGCAAGGTTCCAGCTTCAATCTATCTGTGAACAACCTGTTTGATAAGCGAAATGTCAGCTGTTTTGATGCAAATAACTGCTGGTTCGGTGCTGACCGAACCATTGAAGCTACCCTTAAATATGAATTCTGAGACATTTCATGAACTCTCTGGCGGTACTCCACCGCCAGATATCCTCTATGAACAGCTGTTTAGCATGACTAAGCAGCTGAATCCTTTACTTTGCGGCCACCTTGGTGAACCGTTCGGTTATGTGATTCGGCGCAATTGCACTCCTCAGTCAAGCCTGAACGAACTCTATAATTACTGGCAACATTATTATCCTGAAGCTGGTCGCAGCTACTGGTCTGTTCGTAGCTGGGAACTTTTGATATGGCAACCAATACTCATCGCAATAACTGCCGTCTATGGCCTGTCAGCAATACCACCTCTGCAACAGATAGCTCAGAAGCTAAACAATGGTCTTGTCGCCGGCTACGCCCTGCCACCCGGATGTTGGTTTAAGGGGAATAGTCCACAACTCATAGTGCGTGCCGGAGCAGAACTGAACGCACTTACGCACTCGCTGCTGGAGCAGTTACAACAAGTCTGCACACTGCGCCCAAAACTGGCGAAATCCTTGCTTAGCGATCAGTTAACAAGTGCGCTTGCCAGAGTTCCAAAGATCTCTGGGTCGTTTACTGAAATTGAAATCCGTGCCCATCTGCCTTTGTGGCTGGAAGCGGTTCAACTGCCTCCCAGAGGTATGCAGTTTGATGGTAACCAACAACTTATCCGTCTCAGTTGCTGTATGCACTACAAACGCCTGGATGGCGAATTATGCGTCAACTGCCCCCGTCCTAATACAACTCCTGAATAAAGCCGGATTTTCACTATGTTTGAACTCGATAATATCCAGATACATCGTAACCAACGACAAATTCTTGATATTGACCATCTACAGATCAGTTCTGATAGCTTCACGCTGTTGCTTGGCCATAATGGCTCAGGTAAATCGACCTTACTGAATTTAATGGCCCGACAGGTTCATCCGGATAAGGGTGGGATTAATTTTAACGAGCAACCTCTCAATAAACTTAAACAGCGACAACTGGCCCGGGAAATTGCTTACCTTCCACAGCACTTGCCTGATGCCCCCGGCCTGACAGTAAAAGAGTTAGTACGTTTAGGCCGTTTCCCATGGAGGGGATTATTAGGCCGCTACTCTGCTGAAGACAATCATAAAATTACCCAGGCGCTGCTCCAAACAGGCGTCGCTGACTTTGCCAATACCTTAGTTGATCAACTTTCCGGAGGAGAGCGACAGCGGGCCTGGATAGCTATGTTACTGGCTCAGGAATCTCCGGTACTTATTCTCGATGAGCCCACTGCTGCTCTGGATCTTGCACATCAATACGAATTACTGAGCATGCTGAAAGAACTTCACCAACAGCATAACCGCGGTGTCATCATCGTACTGCATGACATCAACCTGGCACTTCGCTTTGCCAGTCAGGTAATCGTATTAAAGCAGGGCAAGCTGGCATTTCAGGGAGACATCGAGCAGTTTGCCAACCAGCAATCATTAAGCAATCTGTTCAACGTCAATATCGAGCTTCTGAATCATCAGAATAATAAGGTTGCTGTAGTATGTTGAAGCTTCTACTCATCAGTCTGCTCAGCTTCAGTACAATTATTCAGGCCGCAATTACAATTGAAGACAGCCGTGGACCGCAATCATTTAAAGCCACGCCGCAGCGTATTGCCAGTTTAAACTGGACCCTGTCCGAACAACTGCTTGAACTAGACATCACACCGCTGGCCATGACAGACCAGGCAGGTTACGAAGTATGGGTCCGGCAACCCGCCCTGCCGGCAGAGATAGAAGAACTGGGCAGCCGCAGTGAACCTAACTTAGAAAAACTGGCCCGCCTGAAACCGGATTTAATTCTTATAAATGAGGTACATAACAGCATACTCCCGCGACTGGAAAAAATTGCGCCGGTGCTGTTTTTCAAAACATTCAGTGCAGAACACAGTAATCCACAAGCCGCTATTAAGGTCTATCGTCAACTGGCACAACTCTTCGGCAGGCAACAACTGGCTGAAACAAGGCTCAAGGCCATGCAGGAAGAGTTTCGTACCCTGCGCCAACAACTGTCAGAAGCATATTCCGGGCAATTACCAAAAGTAACGACTGTCCGTTTTGCCAACCCTTCTTCGGTGTATATCTACGGTAATAACTCAATGAGTCAATACGCACTGGAGCAACTGGGCATTTCACCAGCATTACCTCAACCAAATAGTCAGTGGGGATTAGTGCAAAAACGTGTACTGGAACTTAGCAAAATTCAGCAAGGCACAGTGCTCTATTTTGAGCCTTTCGCCCAATGGCCCAAGCTTGCAGCTTCCAGACTTTGGCAAGCAATGCCTTTTGTTCGCAAAGGACATATTCAGGCAGTACCTGCTACCTGGACTTATGGCGGTGCTATGTCGCTGAAGTATCTTGCTCAGACGTTAACAGATAGCCTGTTAAAGATAGCTCCGATTGAACTCTCTGAAAAAAAGACTTCTGGCAACAAAAAGTCTGGAAACAAGACGTCTGGAAACAAGCTTTCTGATAATAAGCGGAGAGTTTCATGACCTGCAGCGCAGCTACTTCCATAAAACCAAACCCAGCCAATGACTGGCTGCAGATTCTATTCAGACAGCGCTATCCTTTTACTTTGTTACTAACACTGCTGATTGGCAGTGCCTACTTACAACTGGACACACAGCTGTCCATTGCTCAGCAATGGTCGCTGATTAACGGACAAATTCCTGACGAATTTGCGGAGTTTGTTTATCTGTTTGCTACGCTTCCACGGCTGATTATTGCGCTGCTTGTTGGTGCAACTTTAGGGCTGGCCGGCAGTTTATTGCAACAGGTCACCCGGAACCCTCTGCTTTCACCACTTACCTTAGGAACATCTTCCGGTGCCTGGCTGGCACTGATAGTTGTCAGTGTGTGGTTTCCCAGCCTGAATCCAGACACAACCTCAGTGCTGGTGATGGCTGGCGCTATGTTATCTATGGGTCTGGTATTGGCGATTGCCGGCATTCGACAGCTTTCAGGCTTGCCTGTAGTACTCGCAGGCATGGCGGTTAATATCTTATTAGGAGCAATTACCAGCGCCATCATTCTGTTACGGGATCAGCATGCAAAGCAGCTGTTCATATGGGGAGCCGGAGACCTGGCTCAGAACGACTGGCAATGGCTTGGCTGGTTAGCGCCCAAACTCCTGATTGCAATACCCGTTTTATTACTTGCCCCACGTCTGTTGCAGCTGTTAAAACTCGGTCAGGAGAGCGCTGGCGCCAGAGGTTTAAACGTAACACCGGTACTTTTAGTCTTATTCATTGCCACGCTTTGGCTAGTATCAGCATCTATAACCGCCGTAGGAATTATCAGCTTTATAGGTTTAATCGCACCAAATATTGCGCGCCTTTGCGGTGCCCGCAGCGCCAGGGACCAACTTTGGCTCAGCAGTTTACTTGGGGCACTGCTACTGCTTTGTGCAGACTTATTTGCCCGCTTGCTCAGCCTCTGGACAATAGAAATCATTCCTACCGGTACAGCAACTGCTATTTGCGGGGCACCTGTACTGATCGCTCTGGCATTAAAAAAGCTTCGTGCTGAAGATCAACTTAGCTTACAAGCTCTGCCTGTGCGTCGAATTGGCATCTATCAGTGGGTCATAATAATACTCACCGCAGTGAGCTGCTTTATACTGGCAAGCTTTTTAAACCATACCGGCATAAGTTGGCAATGGGGCTGGCCAAACAGTTTTGACTGGCAACTCAGATCTCCCCGTATTGTCGCTGCGATGGCTGCCGGTATTGCAATGGCTGTTGCCGGTACTTTGCTGCAACGGCTTATTTACAATCCGCTTGCCAGCCCGGACCTACTCGGCGTTTCCGCCGGGGCCAGTGCTGCTCTGGTGCTATACACTCTTCTATTCGGAGAACCACTCACCAGTGCAGGCCCCTTCATTGCTCTGGCCGGCAGCGCGGGCCTGTTATTAATTCTGTTAAGTCTGGCAAAGCGGCAGCAATTTTCCCCGGCGGCTATCATCTTATTGGGCATATCTTTGACTGCACTAGTGGAAGCACTTATTCAGTTTGCACTGGCTAATGGCAGCGAAAATGTCTATACAATTCTCGGCTGGCTGGCCGGAAGTACCTATCGTGTAGAAGCACCACAAGCAGCTATATTGCTCACAGGTAGCTTACTGATTTTACTGCTCGGCTTGCTGAGTAGCCGCTGGCTTACCTTACTGAGTATCGGCAAACCACTGGCGCAGGGCAGAGGTATGCAAGTAGAAAGCAGTATCTGGTGCTTACTCTCAATTGTCGCTCTCGCCTGTGCTCTGGTCACTGCTCTGCTGGGCCCGATTGCATTTATCGGTCTGCTGGCCCCTCATATGGCTCGCCTGCTCGGCGCACAGTCTGCCCGCAGCCAGCTAATAACAGCAGCCTTACTAGGAGCCAGTTTACTGATGCTGGCAGACTGGTTAGGCAGAAACTTGCTATATCCCGGCCAAATAGCTGCTGGCACATTAGCTTCTGCTCTCGGAGGCGGCTATTTTATTATTTTGCTACTTCGTAGCAGAGCCCGTCATTAAAATTTACCTGTGCGACAACAGGAATATTCTGCTTGTCGCCCTGTATTTAAACAGTAACAAAGCAGCAATAATTACACCGCCTGAATTTCCGTTTTCGCAATCCTGAAAACACGTTGACTGTCAGCTAATAGCGACAAAATAATCGTGCTACATTAAATACATATCGGGGGATATGAACGCAAAAACAGCGAAAGCTTACCCGCAAGTGGGTAGAAGGAAAGACAATGGCGAAGCTTTTAAACACCAGTGCTACAAACTTCGTACTGGAAAATCTGATCAGCAAAGCGCGCAAACATGTTGTGCTCATAAGCCCCTACCTGAAACTTAATAAACGCATAAAGAAACTCATTGAAGATGCTATTTTGCAGGGAGTCTCATTTCACATTGTTTATGGTAAGCAGGAGCTTCACGAGAACGAAAAGAGCTGGTTGTTAAGCAGCACCAAAATTAAATTACTCTTTTGTGATGATTTACACGCAAAATGCTATCTCAACGAATCTTATTGTATTGTCAGCAGTATGAACCTTTATGAGTTCAGTCAGGTAAACAACTATGAAATGAGCATTCTGCTTTCAAAGAAAGATGACAAAGATGCTTATACTGATTCAGTGAAAGAAGCTGAGCGCCTCATTCGCATAGGCAGTGAACAATACCAGATACCCACATTACAACCTGTAGATCTGACGACGTCAGAGAACAAACAGCCTCTATATATGCCAACAGTTACGCAGACACTGCTAACACCCACGCAGCCGCTAACAGACGAAGAAAAAATCAGCACAAATCTATTAGCAACCAAATATAAGACTAACGCTCAGCGCTTACTGACATCGCTCCGCGCATCAGGCTTTATCAGTACTGAAAATGGCCGGGATGAACTTACCGAAAAGAGCATGGATATTGGCGCAGAATTCCACGAAAACTCCAGCGGTCATTATTTCCTGTGGCCTGCGGATCTAAACCTCCACACAATGCTGAGCAACTAATCAGCATTACTTTTATGGCAGCCTAGCGGCTGCCTGTTTTTTTATAGTCAGCAAAGTTGACGTCTCACCAACATCTCCCATATAACTCAAAAACGCAGTTAATCTGATGTCTTACATTAAGCCAGCATCAGTATTTACCAGACAATGAAAAATGCGATGTATGTAAAACGGAACACTTACCCGTTAGGTAAGTGGTAACAGAGTTACTGATTCACATAACCTGAAGGTGCCACACCATATGCCTGTTTAAAGGCACGATTAAAATGGCTCTGATCATAAAACCCCACACTTTGACTAACCCCGGCAATAGACACGCCCGGCGCACTCAACAATAAACATGCACGCTCTAACCGAAGCCGGATTAACCATACATGAGGCGTCAGTCCAGTCGTCCGTTCAAAGCGACGCAGGAACTGAAACCGGCTCAATCCACATAGTACGGCTAACTGTTCTAACTTTATTTTTTCTGCCAGGTGAGCATCACAATACTCCTTAACCCATTGCCAGTGCTGATTACTCAGCCCACCTTTAATCTCAGTAAAACTGACGGGTTGTAACTGACTGATCAATACCGCAAGTAATTCTAACCATAAACTTTCTGTACCGAGAGAAACATCACGCCCCCGCAAAACGCTCCCGTGTAAGCGCAATAAACCATCAGCCAGACGCGGACTTTCCAACATATCTCCGGCCAGTTCTGGATTGAAAGTCAGCCCGGATACATCACTCATATCATCACAAAGCAGCTTTGGAGCAAGACGAAATGTTTTCATCCGATAACTCTCATTATGCTCACCATGCCCGTCATGAATTTCACCCGGTGGCATGACCGAAATCCGCCCTTGCCCCAACAGAACACTTTGCCCCTGAAAACGCTGCCTCTGTACACCATCTATCACCAGACCAATGTGGTAGTCCAAATGGTAATGTGGCTCAAACCGAAATTCTGAATAACAGCCATCCCCCAGCACCAGGCCAGGCATGTCATTTACATGCTGATATTCAATTCGATCTTGCATTAGACATCTCACTACAAACAGTACGCAACCAACAGACTTACCTGTAATCACGCCATTAAAACTTACACTTATCTATAGCAGAGCCCGAAGACCAAGGCTTGTAAAATATTGCAATTAGGCAAAAATCAGACGGCAATCCCAAGATAAACACTTAATTTATCTGTGGTTGAATACTTTTTAAACAACCTCTATGATTTTTAACCAGTTCAATAGTAGTTTTCATCGACCGAAACCCGGTTTCTTCGATGTTATCTTGAACGACTGCCCCAGCCCCGGGGTCCCGGGTGTTATGGGGCTTTTACGCCTTATGTTTTCTCTGACTTCTTCTGTAAAAAACTACTCCTGCAAAAAAGCCCGTAAAAATACAGGCTCAACTGTGCTTTTTATAATATTTATAACGGCAGGTAATTTGTACTCCAATGGGTAGCTGCTGCTCCCTGCGCTAACATTTCTGCAATTTCCGATTCAGTAAAATTCAACTCCGTTAACAAACGACGTGTATCTGCGCCATACATTGGCATTGCAGTTGGTAAAATCACATCCGCATCGGTAGGGCGAATAGCATTAGGCGCAATTAAATCTACTCTGTATCCACAGGGATGATCAGCATAGCTCACAAAGGCAATACTACTTGGCCCCGCAAGATCTACAGCCTTGCTGTATCCATCAGCTAACATTAGGTGTTTTTCACGCCATTGCCCCATGCTTAACAATGGCTGGCAAGCTATATCCTCAGCCGCGAATACTCCTTGCCAATGCGCAACAGCCTGCGTCGCAAACAATTCTTCAAGGTTACTATCAAGTAATGACAAATTTTCCGGATCGACTTCCTGATTGATCAATGCCCCGAAGGCCGCCAACTTAGTGCCTCGATCAACCGCCAGAAAAAACCAGTTATCCGCAGCACGGTAACAACGATACAGCGCATCCTGTCCCTTAATATAGCGGCCACTCGGTTCATTGAACGGGGTTCTTTCCGCATAATCGTACATGAAAGGCGTCTGAATTAACTGACCGGCAGCAATCAGTGAACTGCGTGCCAAACTGCCTCCGTTGCCCCTGGCACGATTTACTAACGCAACACCTATGGCATGCGCTGCACAGTATCCGCCAAGCACATCGATTGTGCCAAAATGTGCATGTTCTTCTGGTGTGTCCATTCCACCGCCAAAGCGGCTCATTATCCCGGTAGTCGCCTGTACCAAATCATCATATCCGGGATGATCACTGCGCGGTCCAAGCAACGGGCCGCCGTACGCATCAAACTGACAAAGTATCAGCTGTGGGTGAGCGGCCTGCAATTCAGCCATTGATAATCCCAAACGCTTTAGCTGAGCATCACTGGCATTAATCGTAATCACATCTATGCTTGGCAGCAGGCGTTGTAACGTATCCTGACCCTGTGTACTTTTTAAATCCAGCAAAAGGCTTTGCTTACCCTGATTCGCTTGCATACCAAATACGGTACTGTTCCATGGGTCCAATGAAGGTTTTGGTGGATCGATGCTAATCACTTCTGCTCCGAAGCGAGATAAGGTTCCGGCAATAGTTGGTCCGGCAATAACATTGGTCAGATCAAGAATCCTGATGCCATCTAGCCAGCCGTTCGTTACTTTTTGAGCTGACCCAATTCCGACGCGGGAGCCATTCTCCCAGGCGGCCAACAGATCAGAAGTAATATCATTATCCTGTCCGGGTAAACCTGCTGCACGTTTATCCACAACAGAGGCATCACCGCCAAGCCAGCAAATATTACCCAACTGGCGCATCAAGCCATAACGGGGATCATTCACTTCCAGAACACTGCCACAAGCTAGTGCGTGCTCTGAATTTAACCACTCTTTTGTAAGCTGATGCGCACAGCCAGGTACACCGGCATCCCCGAATATCTGCTGCCATTCATACGCTGACTGGGTCGCAAAAACCTGCTTCATACGTGATGAAACAAAATCCGCCCATTTTCTTGAAAGAGGATAAGACACAAGTGTACATTCAGCGCCTTCGGGCCAGTCAGCCTGATCCAGATACGCACTGTGAGTGGGTATTCCAGCTGCCTGTATTTCATCCCATAAGCCTAATACCTCTAAACAGGCTTGCGGATGCCGGGTATGAGAAGAACAAACAGCGTAAAATGGCCTGCCATCCGCACACATGTAAGTGCGATAAAACGGATCCAAAAACTCCTGCAAATCCGGATACTCCAGATTCAGTTGTTCTCCGGTGTTTTTCCGACGTTCAATTTCTAATTCCCGCGGGGATTTGTAGCGGTCAGGCAAACCATGTATATGCATAGAGTTGTACGCCAACCCTTCCATCAAAGCAGCAGAGACTGGTACTTCAATACGATCGCCCAGGCCATGACTACTTCGGGCAAACAGCGCCAGGGTTACTGAAGTAGCCCCTAATACAGACGCGTAAGCAGATGCCAGTGGCAACGGTGAAAATGATGGATTAATCCCCATCAGAATACGGTTAAGCCCCATATCCGTATATTGCCCAACCGCTGCGGCAATAATACCTTCCCAGGCAGCAGTGTCGGCAAGTTCTTCATCTTTCTCAGAAAACCCGGGCAAGGACAAATACACCAGAGCCGGATTTACGCGGCGCATATCTTCTGCACCCAACCCCAGGCGCTGCATTACACCTGGCCGAAAATTTTCCACCAGCACGTCAGCATTCTTAACCAGTTCGCGCGCTGTTTCTAAATCTCTTTCGGACTTAAGATCCAGCGTGATTCGGTATTTTCCGCGATTAAGGATAGCATCAGCAGGATTATCCCAACGCGGACCACCAGGTGGATCTATATGAATAACTTCAGCCCCCTGGTCCGCCAGCATCATGGCAACCGCTGGCCCTGCTATATACTGACCAAAATCTACTACCCGATAACCAGCCAGTGGCCGTGTCGATGCAAAAGTCTGTTTCATCACCGTCTCCGGAAATTATGCTTATTTGCATCCATACTAAAAAATTGAGTTATAAGCGAATAGCGGATTATTCAGCACCTAATGTGCAATTATTTTTAACGCATAAATACCATCAATTTTCTGGACTTTTGATCGCTATAGCGCCTAAATTCAAAAAATACACAATATTCATTGCCATCAACATATCCGGAGCAATGCATGGACACCTGGTCTATTAAAACTTTTTTGACACTAGCAGAGGTTAAACGTCTAAGCCTCTGTGCAGAGCTGTTATGTATCACGAAGTCGGCTGTCAGCTCACGAATAAAGCAACTGGAAAGCCAGTTAGATCAGCCACTATTTGAACGTAGTGCGCAAGGAATGACACTGACCCTTGCCGGAGAGCGTTTTTATCAACACGCTCAAATAATGCAGCAACGCTGGGAGCATGCGAAAGCAGATGTAAAGCGTAGCGAACATAGTGCCGGAACCCTGAGAATAGCGACACACAATACGCTGGCAAATGATCTCCTGCACCGCTGGGGAAGCGAACTCCGTCGTCAGGATAGCCAGCTCACTTTGCATATGAGTGCAGATTATTCCAGCGAGATCGTTACTCAGGTCGCAGCAGGCACCCTGGATATTGGTTTGATCTTTGTGGCTGATGCCACCTCAGGATTAATTGTAGAGCAGGTGCTTTCTGATGATCTTATTATGGTTGCCAACAAGCCTCACCTAGCCCATCAGATCACCGCTGAAGACTATCTCTATATCGACTGGGGCTGGGGCTACAATGCGGCACATTCAGAACGCTTGCCACATTTGAAAAATAGTCTGCAAACCTGTGGACTGGGTGAAGCAGGCCTTCCCTGGCTACTGACTAATGGTGGCAGCGCATATTTACCTAAGCGTACTGTCGGCTCTTACCTACAGAACCGGCGTTTATATCAGGTAACCGATGCACCTGTATTTAAACGCCCTATTTTCGCAACTTATGCACGTGAACCTCATAACCCTTCACTGGTTAATCAGGCATTACTGGCTTTGCAGAAAATTTCTGGCTAATCAGGAACGTTGAGCTATAAACGTTTCAATATCAATGGGATCGATTAGTCCTGGCTGAATGGCTACCAACTGGCCAACAGGGTTAAACAGCATGTATGTTGGAGTTCCGCGTAACCCCTCTTCAGTTAATTGCTGAAAGCTTAGTCCTACAGTTCTCAGCTCCGCAATCACAGACGGAAAAGTAGGCTTGTTCTCAGCGACAAATTCTTCCGCTAAAGTTTTATTCGCATAGCCATCAATATTTACGCCTAAAACTTCTGCAACTGAATCTTTATTACGCTCATGGAAGGCCGACAAACCAGGTACTTCCCGTTTACAGAACTCACAATCATGACGCCAAAAGATCACCACAGACCACTTTCCCTTGCCTACCTGTTGTTGCAAAGAACTATCTTCCCCCTCCCAGGTTTTCAACGCCATTGCCTGAGCGCTCAGGGAAAACATCATTAATAACCAGACTGAAATTAACACCCGGCATTTATTCATTTTTATCACTCCTGATTCAGATATCACCTGACTCTGTGATAAAGCTCCCGGAATGAAGTTCAGGCCACCATTAGATGGATTCTCTATATATAAAGAACGCAACGACGAAGACTTCCGCCACTCCGGCAGATAACATAGAATTGCACTCACTACCGACCAGACAAATACCCGAGGATCCCCATGGACAGATGTGCCATTGTTGCCGCCATGTGCGTTCAACCTGAGATTGATGTTGCCGCTGAAATCCAACGTCGTACCGATTTTATCGTACAGCGACTGCAAGCATCCGGGTGTAAGCACTTAGTCCTCGGTATTAGTGGCGGTGTGGATTCGAGCACCTGCGGCCGGCTGGCACAACTGGCAATAAACCAGCTAAATTCTGATAACGACCAGGGTTATCGTTTTATCGCTGTCCGCCTGCCATACGGTACGCAAAAAGATGAAGAGGATGCACAGGCATCACTTGATTTTATCCAACCTAGCGAGCGTCTGACTGTTAACGTTCAACCAGGAGCAGATGGTATTCACAGTGCCACTGCTGAAGCGTTAGTCAATATCAGCAGCATGCCAGACAATATCGGTCTGGTAGACTTCGCCAAAGGTAACGTTAAAGCACGCACCCGCATGGTTGTTCAGTATGAAGTAGCCGGGCTATTGAACGGACTGGTACTAGGCACAGACCACTCAGCGGAAAACATTACCGGTTTCTATACAAAGTGGGGAGATGGTGCATGTGACCTGGCACCACTGTTTGGCTTAAGTAAACGCCAGGTTCGGGCGCTTGCGAAGCATTTAGGAGCACCCGCCATGCTTGTAGATAAAACGCCAACTGCAGATTTAGAGTGCGAAGCGCCACAAAAAGCTGATGAAGCTGCACTGGGCCTGACCTATGATCAAATTGATGACTTCCTCGAAGGCAAGCCAGTTTCAAACGAAGTAGAATCCCAGCTGATAAATATTTATCAGCGTACTGAACACAAGCGCCAGCCAATCCCAACTATCTACGATTAAAAACTGCCAGACATAAAAAAGGTAGCTTATTCAGCCACCCTTTTTTATGTAATACATCTAGACCTTAATCAGCTAAACGCCCTGTCAGAGTATATAATTCAGGATCAATAATCGGGCGACGCTTAAGTACAATATCAGCCATTAAGCGGGTAGAAGCCGGTGCCAGAACCAGACCGTTACGATGCTGGCCAGCATTGACATACAACCCTTCATAACCAGGAGCTACACCGATAAACGGTACTCCTTCAGGTGAACCAGGACGCAAACCCGCCCAGTGATATTCAACCGGATAATCTTTCAGTTTCGGACAGATAGACAAAGCAGTTGCGTATAACGAATCATGCGCCTCATCAGTCGTCTGTTTATCGAAACCTACCCGTTCAAGTGTGCTGCCAACCAGAATACGACCATCGTTTCGGGGAATCAGATAACGCCCCCCCATCAAAACAACGCGATTAATCAAGCCCGGTTCTGCTTTGAATATCATCATCTGACCTTTAACCGGCTCTACCGGTAAATTCAGATTCAGCTTTTGCAGTAACTCACCACTCCATGCACCGGCACAGACAACAGTTTTATCTGCGCGAAACTCTCCCTTCTCGCTGCTTACACCGACAATCCTTTCACCCTCAAGCACAAAACCGGTGACCCGACTTTCTTCCACCAGCGTGATATTCTCGTCCATCTCAACAGAGCGACGCAAAGCACGACCTAAACGCGGATTACGAATACTGCAGACCTCAGGCATCCATAAAGCTTGCTGTACCCCTGGTGCTAAATTAGGCTCTTTCTCATACAGGAAACTGGCATCTACCTGCTCCATAGGTCGATGAAACTGCCCAGCCCAGTTAAGAGCCTCATCAGCATCATCAACTGCAGCCATAAACATACCTTTCTGGCGTAGCTCCGGATCAAAGCCCGTCTCTTCCAACAACTGTTGCGCTAAATGTACATAAGAACTTTGTGACCAGGTCGCCAGACGGGTTACCGGTTCAGAATAACGCCACGGATAAAGCGGGGAAACGATGCCACCACCCGCCCAGGAAGACTCTTTCGCACAGGCATTCATATCCAGTAACTGAACGCTCATTCCGGCATGTGACAGTTCGCGGGCGGTCATCATACCGATGACACCACCGCCAACAATTAATACATCAGACATGGACTCATTCCTAAAACAATCAACAACAGATTGCAGCAAGACTGCATTCTTTGAAAAATAAACGCGAGTGTAACAGGAACAACAGCCCGGAATATTGAGCTGTGCCAAATGTGAGTTAAAACAAAGAAAAACTGCTACACGCTAATCAGTGTAGCGTCAGGTAAAAGCACGGCAATGGCCAAATCAATACTATTCAGGGAGCCATCAGACTATCCACAGCAGTTAAAAAAATACTTAAGAATACCGACAACCGATAAACTACCAACAATCGGCCGAAGTCAATCCTGTAGCCTGGTTGAAAATCGTTTTAGCGCCAGTTTGAGTGAGTTGAAAGTTACCACAATCATCCCCTATCTGTACTCCTGTTCTCTGTGCCTGAATAATAAAACCATCTACTGCAGCGGAAGTTATACGCAGATTATATTCTGCTGCAGCGGCATTAGTAGCATCGACCGGGCTATAAGCAGGCCCAAACAGAGGTATCGCAGGCAACGCCCCTGACGCTGCACCGACATACGAACTCTCCGTCGTATAATAGCGTTCCATATCACCAGCCAGACTCATTAATGCCAGAGTCGCATTTGCACGGCGGGTATCTTTTACGTATTCAATATAAGAAGGATAAGCCAACGCACTGATAATCCCAACAATGGCAACGGCAATCATCAATTCCAATAAAGAAAAGCCTTTGTGGTATCTCATCATCACATCCATTTAAGGCTTAAGTTCTTGCCAGGATAAACGTCCAGTGAGTAATCCAGCTAAGCCAGGGACGACTTCTTTACAAGTACTTCCTTTGCAGTTTTGATTAGAGCTATTGTTATTTCCACCGCGATCATCCGTTCCTGCGGTATAGGAATTATTCCCCAAAAAACGTGAACTGGATGGCAGGCCTTTAGTAAATTTTTTACCCGCTGGATTTTCGCCACTAATACTATCCGATACATCAATCTTGCCATCATTATTGGTGTCAAAAGCAGACAAACTCGATGCTCCACCCGTAGCTATATTTGCCACCATTAAGTACCCATAACCTCCGGCAGAACAGGCATCCGCACTGGGAACTGCAGTATTAAAATACACAAACTTCCCCCGGCGTACTGGGTTAACAATGATCCTCTCCCCTACATCAGGCAAATCAATGTACCAACCCTTTTTATTGCTATAGTTTACAGCTCGATTCGTCAACGTACGGTAACTTTGACTACTATTAGGCATATTCACGGTACCTATTCTTTGTTGCACCAACACATCCCGTCCGAGATCCCCTACTCCGCTGTCCCATACTCCATAAAAAGTTTGTGTAGAAGTATTACTAATATCGGCAGCTTCCAAATATTTTCCGGTACCAAACATCACAATCAGATTCGGTGTATTAGAAGACCTCAATACTGTCTCTGGATGACGTAATACCCGAGGCTTAGTCGTAATTGGCTGAGCATTAGTTTCCGAATCTTTAGCAATAAACAAAGGACGGGGAGTTGCCGCCCCCTCCATATAAGCAATTTTCCAATCTGGTTGTACTTGAGGATCATCACGCGTCGAAGCATCACTTAAATCGAACACCCACATGTTCCCCTTTAAGTCTCCTGCATACACCCGATCTGCAGCTCCATTTTTATCCAAATCGAGCACAGCGGGAGTAGCCAAACCATTAGGTGTTTCAGCAGAACCTACACCAGTATTAATCATAATATAATCGCGATCAGTTCCTCCGTTACCATCTGTCCAGATACCATCTAGCCCGCCATCCAGATAAACAACAAAAAGTGAAGCCTCTCCACTTCCAGATGCGTTATATCCATTACCCAAAATTGCTGCCCAGCGTCCATTTTCCATCATAGCAATTAAAGGCTGACTAAAAGTATTTCCCAAATCGGGATGACTAAACTCCCATAAAGCCAGTGTATTAGCATTCTCATCAGACTGAGAAAACTCTTTTGGATCAGTAATGTTTAACAGAAACAAACTATTACCGCCTGCACGTAAACCACCCAGCAGAACCGTCTGCCAGATCGGATTAACCACTGAGTCAGCTGTAACATCCAGATATACTGAAGCTGCCGTCGGAGTTTGATCTACATAATATCGGTGTGAATATAGTGGGTCAGCCAGATAATGCAGACCTTTATTAGTTTCATTGGAATAAACAGACGCAGGAATATATGCGATTACTTCCCGGCCATTCTGAGCATTAAAACCATGTAACATGCCGTCATTTGCTCCTGCGTATATCACTGCTTTTCGCTCAGACTGAGCTTTCTTAAAATCCGAAAACTTTTGGCCGTCTTCAGTGGGAAAAGGGGCTTTAGCAGGCCAGTTTTCATTGGGTTTACCAACATATACCGGGCTACTGGAAACAATATCACCTAAAATACTCTCTCGTACCCTTAGTTTACCGGCAGCTTCGTTACTTCTATCACCACGCAGATAATCCAGAACATCCTGCTCCGTCACGGAGCTACTAACCACTTGTTTTAAATCATCCTGCTGTGCTGCGTTAAGCTTATCCCATTTAAACGGTATTCCCTGAGCACCGCTATAGGTAACAATTTTTCGCTCTGAGAATACCGGCTCGCCCTTATTAAGTAGCTCTGCTGCAGACCACAGATACTCTTTATCTTCATCTGCTATAAAATCCCCAGACCCATCTAATGCATATGCCTGTATATCACCACTCCAGCTCGCTGAATTGAATAATGTCACATACACAACGCTGTCTTCTTCTAAGGTAGAAGTATTGAAAGTTACTGCTGAAGCAGAGCCTGTCTTCGATTGTATATCCACAAAGGCGCTTTTGAGCTGAGCCTGTAATTCTTCAGGAGAAGAAGCGTTATAAATTTCTCCCCGCCCATTAACAGCCGCATGATATAAGTCATCAACCTGTCGCTCATCCGATCTAGAGGTATTAGGCCATATAGGATAATTTTGATAAGCATCAGCTACTTTATGATAATTTTTACCAAATAATTCCCCTTTAACTCCAAACCCAACAGCATAAGTATTCATGTGTAAATTAGTATTACAATCCAGAGAATCAATTGTCGAGGTGGGACAAGCACTTGTCACAGGTACCTGGCCAAATGGCTTAAGATCTTCGCGTAAGTTTGTTTTGTAATAATGCATGGCAATGTCGCCAAGAGTATTTGAGTTCGCTAAATCTTTATAAGGTGGCTTTGCATTCCCGTCATCATTTAAGAGCCTAAAATTACTGAAACGATTGTTATACCCATCAGTAAACAGCAATCCATAGTTTTGCTGGCATGCTTCAAGAATTGGTGCGGAAGAATCCTTTCGCTGATATTGCTTCCCTATATAATTTAAAGCTAACCGGTTTGGTGTACCCTGACGTTCACCAACGATGCTATATAAAGAGTCATATAACGCTGACACATCATCTGGTATTGATAAATCACGCATCACCACATCATCTGTACGTTTATTTATCGTAAAATTGCCAACCCTTATTGACGTAATACTATTCAACGCTTGCCCCATTGAGCCACGCAACGTTAAGTGACGCTTACGGTAATAACTATACCAATTAGCAAAATTTTGAAGCTCTTCTGTATAGGTACAGTTTGCATTATCTGCACAATCCAACCGATTACCATCATGAGGATAATCATTTCGATCTGAAGTTATTTGAACTTTTTGTAAACATCGTCCATCTGGCCCTAAAGAATCAACGCCAGTTAAGCGACTAGGATTACGCTCATAGATAGCATAGTATGCCGCCTGCAAATCATGACTATCACAAACTCTGGCTTGCAATCCTACTTTATAAGTCTGGTTTTCTTCACCCTCCTTATTGTCAGCAACCGGCACATAATAAGTTGCAGGAAAATACTTAACTGCATACGACTGACCTCCACCCTGTACATTTACAGCTCTTTCTTCAGACAATTTACGCCATTTTTTATTTCCATATAACTGGACACCTGCCGGTATAGCCATGCCGTTGGGAAAGTAAAATTTGTAAGTAATACTTGCCCGCTCCAGAGTTAAGTCTATTGTTGATGATCCAATTACAGGATCGCTTGGCGCAGCCGTCGGATCAATATTCGAATAAATAACTGAACCATTACTTACCCAGGGCAAGTAGGTAACATTTGGGTTATAGAAAGTTTTGTTATACAGATAGCTCCGGGCAAAACTATACTGTTCAATCGGAGGCACTGCAGAGTCATCATATTGCTGTTTACCAATACCTAATCCATTAGGGAATAAATATGAAAACTTCCTCCCTCCTGACTTATTCAACATCCCATTATTTACAACGCTCTGCCTAAAACTATCCCACCTCAGTTCGCCGCCATTGGTATTAAACAACACTTCCAGATCCATACTGCCAGAATCATCTAACGCCATAATTAAGTTTGGCTTTACGGCATTCGTGGTAAATAATGGCTTTTGACTAATATCCAATTTAGCAGCCGAAACAGAAAAACCTAAAACAATAAAAAGCAGCCCGTAAAGTTGCTTAATTAAAAAGGTTAAACAACGCATAATATTAGCTCCCTGCTATAAACGCTTGCCATAATTAGATTGTAAAACAACCGAGGTAGTCTTATTTCCCCCTACACCACGGCTAACTATTTTAAAGACCGCCACCTTATCGGATGAATTGTCATTTTGATATTCGGGGTCAGAAATACCATCAGCATTATTTTCAACAAGATATTTAATGATGTAGCGCGGATACTCTTCTAAACCATAAAGATTACCTACAGCTCCTGAAGCCACCTGCACAGATTTTCCATCTACCCAAGTTGCAGCAGAAAAATAAACAGGTTCACTATTACTGGCAGAAAGTAATCCAGCCGCCTCACCAAAGTCGTCAATATTAGTCAGGTTATTAATAAACTTTTCTGCTTCGCGAAGCCCTGTTTCAGCAGACTGGAAAGCTAAATTCCGTTGGCGAGTATTACTGGCCATACGTTCTTCCATCACAGTCGTTTGAATACCATTCATGGAAACAACAACAATAATAAGCAGAAAGATCAACGCAACTATTAATGTTGCTCCACGCTCTCTTCCGGCTACCTTCCCTGGCGGCACTGTCTTTCTCATAAATTTTCTCTACTGACCTCGGTTTCGAATTGACACTGTAGTAGTAAAAACGTGACGAATACGATTATCCTGAGCGGTTATAGTGCGGCCATCAAAATTGTATACCTGTGGATTAATAACCAGGTTATCTAGGTTTGAACGAACTAAAAATGCTACCCGGATACTGACAACGTTATCCATGTTTACGACATTATTGGCACTAACATAATAATTCGCACTGAAATTTGCATCGGTATCCTCACCAAATAACACCTGCATCTCTTCAATGTTTGGTACTAAATCCAAACCGTTACGTTGCAATGTAGGAGCTCCTCCAGACATAACGACTGAGTAAGCTGTATTCTGCAGAGTAAACACTTCTGCGTTACTACTATAAGCTGTAGAAAGACTTGCCCGTGCATTCCCCGGTGTAATAGCCGGATCTGGCTTATTACCATGCTGAAGAGTAGCACTCCCTGTTACTTCAGGATTATTCGTTATCTGAATAATATCTCCACTAAGACAATCACTTATCAGTACTATATGGTTTTGAGACAGTCCCATATTAGCTTTAATAACAATATCAGATGTGACATTAGCCATACCCGCTGCAGCTAATTGATGGCCAGTGCTGGCTGCCCCCCTGAGTATCAGGCTGTCGCTGCTATTAACACCGTTGTTTTCTATTCCGTTGACCGAGGGATTTACGGCATAATCATAACTTAGAGGAACGTAATCAGGACTCTTCGAATCCAACTGATTTTTAATCACTGCCTTATTTGGCAGGCACCCCCAGAAGTCTGCTGCACGTATATCCTGAGCAACAAAATGAATTGCGGCCCGCCCATCTTCCTGTATACGAGACTGGGCATTCTGTATTCGATAAGACTGGTTGGTACTCAAAAATGCTTGTAATACAGCTCCCATAATCACCAAACCAATGACCATAGAAACCATCAGCTCAATCATACTCAGACCACGCTGTGCATAACCTCTGCGAGAATATTTTAAGACAAACATCTTAAAAACTTACCGTAGTAACAAATTGCTTAATTCGATCTGCAGCAACTTCCTCGCGACGGTCATCCGTCCACCATACTTTTATGGCATATACGCTGCCGACGTTATCACAGCCGTTGTTGACTAAATCTCCATCTTCCGGCGTACTATCTATGCATACAATTCCTCTTCCACCTGGCAAAATATCACTTATCGCATTTAAGGCTGCACCATTACCTGTCCATTCAAAAAAATCATGATTCGCCAAATTTGCAGTTGAGCACCCTACTGTCACCAAGCAATTAGCATCCCTTACAGCGACCGGTAAATTATAATTACCGTTTACCCGCCCCACAGGATTGGCCCGCATACGGTCTGCCATGTCATAAGCAATAATGCTCGCCTGCGAACGCAGATACGAACTTTTCGCCTGCTGAATACCTTTTATTTGTAAACCTGCTGCTCCTAGCAAACCCACAGATATAACAAAAATAGAAATAAGCACTTCTATTAGTGAAAACCCCTTATGTTTCCAAATCATATTTTTTGCCTTTATTCCCTTAAGGACAAACTAATTTATTAACTACCTGGCTACGTCCATTTTGATTAATATTAATACCTATCCCATTTTTACCTGACCTACTGTCACAAAAAATGAAGGTACCAGCCAATTGTTTTTGCAAAAAGCCCAAGCTATCAAAACTTACGTAGTTCTTATTATTCTGATTGATGTATTTCAAGGTATTAGGTAAAACCGCTTCAGAAACCTGTAGAATCCTCTCGCCAAGTTTCCTCACCCCATTTTTGTCAGAGTCCGTAAAAACAATCCAACCATTCTGCCAGCTACCATCGCAGACCGTCTGATTACTACTCCCACATACAGAAACAGGTGTACTTCGACGTACGGCCTCATCCCGACTAAACGCAATTGTCGTTTGCAGTGACTGTCGCTGAGTTAAAATCTGACTATTCTGAAAGAGTACGGTAAAGCTGGGGATAACAATCGTTAACAAAATTGCACCAACCGCCAGAGTGACGATCAATTCAACAAGCGTAAAACCATTGATAGAATTCACGAGTGTGATTTTTTTCGATGAGTATTCCATTACATTTCACCGCAAGATAACGCTTATCTATTTATTACTAACTACAAAAATTAATCCGGTATCGAGTAGATTTATAAATATTCATAAATCACTCAATAACGAAGGTGCTTGAAAAGCAGGGAAGGATATAAATAAAAACAGAAATATTACGTCTATCTAATCTAAAAAAGAAACTGTCATCAGATTAGCTAAGCCCTCTTCCCTGAATGGCACAACAAAATCTAGATCAACGTATTTCATACATGATATGACAATCAACTCTAACCTACAACATTCTTACTCGATACATTTATCACGGTAACAATCAGTAAATCATACTGAAAATCAGCTTTTCCATGAGTATTCAACCGTGTATCAACGCCATCATTTTTCCGACTACTGCGTATTAACTCGATATTTTTCAACCTAAGCATTATTAGGTATTAATTAATATTACTTTTATACCATGTTTCTGCATCCACATTAATGAATGCTTCATGTTGCTCTCTTTTTAAAAAATCCATCAAAAATCTTCAGAAACAATCCGGAATATGAACCTAAATTAATAAGTACTACCAACAATCATTTACTGCAGCACCCTTAGCGCCTGTATTGGCAAGCGTCATCGCACCACACCTGTCTCCTTGTTGTGCGCCGGACGTAGTTGCAGTCAGCACAAATGATGCCGCAGAAGCTGCCACTGTCAAACTGTAGAAAGTATCATTACCATTTTTAGGTGATGTAACAAATGGAAGAGTAGGATTCCCACCTCCATCCTGATAAGTCCCGTTGACTGTAAATTCTCGTTCCATCCACTGAGCTAGCTCAAGCAGACTACCCTGAGCATCTGCACGCCGTGTATCCTGCAGATATGACTGATACGACGGGTATGCAATTGCTGTTATTATTCCAATAATTGCAACAACAATCATTAATTCAAGTAACGTAAATCCTTTCATTCTAAACATCTACAATCCTACTTTATTTGCTGCCAGGACTGACGTCCTAATGTATCTCCACCCGACTCTGTCGTTACTTCTATATTACCTGTTGTGCCTGATGCGTACTTTTTCTCATCAGCTCCAGTAGAAATAACACCAGGTGTTTTGATAATACCTACCTTTGATTTTTTACCTGAGACGGGAACCTTAGGCGTACTTGGATCATTATCATGATCAACAAAGTCCCCCACATCGATCTCACCATCATCGTTCAGATCAAATGGTGAAACACTTAATCTTGAACCTGTTTGAGCATCCACTTCCATCAGCCAACTATTTCCACCAAACGAACAAGCATCTGTTTCTGGGATTAGAGTTGGAAAAATAACCCTGCCATTACGCACTAAAGAATTAGCAACTACACGTTCTCCCAGTTGCTGACTGTTATAAATCAAATCCATATACCAGCCACTTTTAACTGAATAATCTACGCTGTTATCAGACGTAACCCGAACTTCATAATTCAAACCTGTAGCTGCGCCTTGATAATCTATTGTCTGAGCCACCAAGTCTCCTCGCCCTGACACTTCGGATCCCGTATCCCGAATACCATAATATGTCTGTACCTGTGAGGTATCCAGATTATCCCCTGTTTCAAAATACTTTCCGGTACCAAATAACACCATCACACCGCTACCGGTTGAACTTGCAACCTGCGGTTTTGAAGTAATCGGCTGACGGTTGCTTGTTGTACAAGTAGCTGCGGAACATGCCGTAAATAAAGGTTTATAAGTATTGCCTTGCTTAATTGCAATTGCCCACTTACTGGTATTTGAATCTGAGATATCAAACTTCCACAAATTTCCTTTCAGATCACCAGCATAAACAGTATCCGCAACACGATCATTATCTGTATCAATCACGATAGGAGTAGATAAACCATTTGGCTCAGCAACAGTTCCTATCTCTCCCGTTGCAATCTCAGCAATAGGTAATCCCGTTTCAAGATTCACTATCAGTAAAGCAGCTTCACGACTATCACTTTGATAGCCATTGCCAAATACCGCTCCCCAATCACCATTCGCCAACTTCACAATAGTAGGCTGACTGAAGGTATAGCCAAGATAACTACCATTACCGTTACTGCCAAAATCCGACTCACCAAGATCCCAAAGCACATCATTGGCATCGAAACTTAAAGGATTCGACACATCCAATGCAAAAATTCCTTTTCCTCCGGCACCCAATATTCCGACTAGGGCAGTGCCCCAGCGCTTTGTCGAGCCTTCAAATTTAATAAATGCATCACCCGCTTTAGGTGAACCATCAACCATATACTGATGCGCATAGTTAAGTGACGCTAAATCCTTTAACCCCTTATTATTATCATAAGATTTGTTAAATAAAGCTTTAGGAATATAAGAGAAGACTTCTTCGCCTTCACAGTCACTGCTTGCAACATTACAGGGAGTACCTGAACTTCCAACTACGCCTGAACCTCTTATTCCATGTAGCATTCCATCATTGGCACCGAAATAAATCATTGCTTGCCGCACGCCTTTATCAGTGTTTACTACCGTGCCCCGCAAATAATCATCGTAGGTCGCCAGACCATTAACATCCAATTCCAGTTGATAATAATCAAAGTCTTCCTGCCCAGTATATAAAGGGTCAGAGTTAATGATGTCACCTAACACAGACACACGTGAGCGGACGGAAGAACCCTCACCTGCTCTGTCTCCACGAATATAGTTTACCTGTGCTGCTGTAATCTGAGCCTTCTGAGTACTTGTTAAATTTGTATGTTCAAATGCAACACCAGAACTAACACTACCTGTTGACGTAAAGATATCTCTCAAATTTTCAGCTGGAATCAGTTCAGACGCTTTCCAGGTTGGCGTATTAGGGTTAGATAGGACTCCACTAACCGGATCCAAAGCATACGCCCAGATATCACCATCCCAACTCCCGCTGGTGAAACGCGCCTGATACACTTTAGAGTCAGTATCCAGCCGGGTAGAGTTTGTTGCTATTGTCGAACTGGAAGAATCTCTGGCAACAATGCTCTGCAAAATGCTACCAAGCGAAGCAAATAGTTTTGACGGATCTCTGGCATTAAAAAAGCCATCAGGTACGCCATTACCATCTGCGTCCCATTCGGTATTGTCGCCTGCTTCTATAGGCGTACCATCACCATCATTATCTTTAAAGGCGCCATACTTTGCGGTGTACCATAATGGGTTTTCAAAATAACTACCTACGGATACACCTTGCTTCCAAGTCTTGTTACCCGCGAAATCACTTAAAGTATTGCCAGAAGTTGCAGCTGGTGCTGGCGCCTGATATGTGTAATCTTGACGGATATGCTTCAATAAAGGAAGGTATGTCTGATCATCACTCGAACCAATAACCCTGTAACCTAATCGCCTCGTTGAACTTGTTACATTCTGTCGAATTTCAGTAACAACAGAAATCATTTCTACACCAGGATTAGTGGCACACGCGCTCTCTGCACAGAAAGTGATGTTTTGAATGTAATCCATATCATAATCACTACCCCACTTCGCATCTTCCCAACTGATATCAACAGAACCTTTAGTTCCATCGGCATTAAGCTCCAGTACTGTCATGTCAGTTAAACTACATAAAGCGTTTTTAGAATTATTCGTACATACTGGTTGGATATCAATAGATTTTCCATTACTGAGAGGAATCTGAATTCTTGGCAAGGTTTCAGCCAAAGAGACGGCATAAGTGGTCAGCGTCTGAGTATCACCATTAGAAGGGGTAATATCTGTACGTATGTCATTCGTATTTGCGTAATACGCCATTCCCGCAATTCCAAAACCTCCTGCCAGAGTGGGTATTTCAGGGCAAATACCTTTAGCGTCACTTAAGGAATCGACTGTTTTAGCAGTACACTGCTTATTTAGATCGGCAGAGCCTTCCCCTATATAGAAGTCTTTACCATCTATACCTTCTGCGGTGCCGACTTTATCTGTCCAGGTATTAACCGACAGACCAATATCATTGGTTAATTGATCTGTATCGTATGAGTTTAACCCTGTCGAAAGCGTAATCATCGACAGGTCTGCACACCACTCAGTACTTGGTTGCGGATCAACCCAACTAGCAGCCTTTGTTAAGTCGTCTACAAAATTAGCATCATTAGCATCAAATGCAGCTGTTGCTGATGTTTTCCCTGACATGTAACGTAAACCCTCTAAGTAAATCTCACCTAGCGGGTTTCCCCAATCCTTACAAGGGGAAGATGCACAATTATATCTTCTACCTGAAGTATTACGCTCGGATATACGAATCGAATCCAGAGTATGAATAATCCCTTGCGCATAATTACTTCGCTGAGCAGAGGTTAAACTGGCATCTAAATAATTGATAATGCCCGTCGTTGTATTTACTTCATCATCATTATTGCTATTACCTATAAAAGGCACGACATTTTTTCTTAATACCCCACCAGCGGTGTTTTTTTCATAACTACCAGTGATTAAACCAAAATTCATTTTAAGTGCAGCAGAATCCTCGCCATATTGCTGCAATATACCAGTAGGTTTAGAATTACTGCTGTATGTTTTACAGTTCGCTTCTTCACTTCCAGCAACACATACCTGAACCCGCATTACCGCATCTGGATTCATTAAACGCTGAACTTCAAATGGCCGACTACCATTTATCGCATTATTAGTGTCTCCCGTCGGCCTAAACATACATTGGTGCACTTCAGACTGCGCCCACTGGGCATAACTGCCATCTGCCACCTGTAACAACGGAGGAAATGTCGCAGTTGATAGATCACCAGTTAAAATAGAGGAGGTAGAAACCCCATTAATAAATGACGTATTACATACTGTAATATCCGTTTTGGAATATGGCGTGAAATTTTTCATTTCCGCCGTCGTACTTGTGCTGAATACCTTTGCAAATGCATGCACATCGTTCGGCAGCATGGCTCTTTCTAAAACAGTTTCGCTACCATCGACAGCACGTTTACCCCCGTACAGCACTTTCCGAACAACATCCATTCGGGTCATTGTTGCCCAGTTAAGCCAGTTGCCACTCCACTGGTTACTTGCTGCACAAAAATGATTATTTGTGCCGGTGGCACTACCATCAGGCTCAAATCTCTTATCTGTACTGTCATACTTGTAGCATTTTAAACTATCGAAATAGCCATAATATTCAAAAGTATCAAGATAACTCTTCTCGATTAAGCCATCGCCATCTAAGTCCGTATAATCTGTATAAGCTTTGACAGATAACTGATGGTCATTAGACATCGCAAACATCACACGGGGGGCGGCCGACTGCGTAAGAAACAATGGATCCTGAGAAATTGCAGCAAATAACATAGTTGGCACGGCCATCAAAACCACAAAAAACCAACGGGCTATCTTTCGTTTAGTAAACACAATTCGCCTCCCTTCCTCAGCGTTTATATACACTTTGGAGAATTACTTCTGCGGAATCAGTCTGACCAACAGCTCTTGCCGTAATACGGTAAAAATTGGTAGCCCCTTTGGCGCCTCCTACTTCAAGGCTGTCATCTGCACCTGCTGACTCTAAACTTTCAATAATATAAGCAGGTGTTGCAGCTAAACCGTTAATACCGGTATTCGCCAATCGCACCTGGCTACCGTTCGTCCAGGTAACCCCTTCCCAGTTTTTAGTGCCATCCGTTGTTAATGCATACAACCCCTGACTACCATCAAAAGCCGGAAGTAATACCTGACTCTCAAGATAGTCTTCCCCTTCTCGCAACGCTGCTTCAGCGGCCTGAAAAGCAATATTACGATCCCGGGCATTACCTGCCATTTTTTCTTCCAGTCCTGTTATTTCCATACCGGCAAGCCCAATGACTGTCATCACCACTAAGATGATAAAGCTGACGACTAAAACTGCACCTTTCTCAGACTTTTTACACACAGCTTAGATCCTGTTCCGAATCGCAATTGTTGTGGTGAAGACCTTTCGCAAACGGCCATCTGAATAGTTTGCCGTGGGACCCGCGACACTTGCTCCGCTAGCAACACGGAAGGGGACTGTCTGAGTACCAGAAACTATTCCTTCCTCATTACTCTGTAGTAGTAGGCTAATACGCACAGCAGTTACGTCGTCAAAGCTTCCATTCGCGGTAGTACCATCTACATATCGATCAGGAGCGTTATCGGAACCGTCATCAATACCATAAAGAATTTGCATATCCTCAACCCCTTCAACCAGTTCGATTGGATCTGCATATGCTAAAGTTGCCCCACCGTTCGTCTGAATCCCCTGACGAAAGAGCGCAGGCTCTTTGGAAAGATTCTCAGCAATAAAGTATCGATATGACTGAAACTTAAGCACCGATGCGCCAGGAGGGAATGCATAGGCTGTACCATTCGTTGTTGAGCAGTCCAACGGAGACCCCAAACCTTTCGTACAGTTGCCCGGCGTTCCCTGACCGGTATTATGTACTATCGTTGCAGTTGTAGCGTTGTTATTGGTATTCGATTGCTGGAATATCCCAGTGTGACTGCAGTCAGATACAATTAATACATCACCCTTCTGATATGAATGTGGCGCATCACACTTAATCGAAGCAGCTGTAGGGTTGTGAGAATCTACCGTACAACTGCTCGAATTATCAGCATATTTGATGGTGATAACATCAGTCCCGGCAAGCGGTGTAATTGTGTTATCGATTTTCGTTCCATCAACATTATTAAGCCCTTCCAGGGCATTACTAAAATCAATAAAGTCATAGAGTCCGCCACCATCATCAATGACGGTAGAAACAACCGAGTTATTTGTGGAGCACCCCATATACCCAGCTTGTCTTATATCCTGCGTCAGGAACTGCGTGGCAAAACGGCCATTTTCCTGTAACCGAGCTAAACCCGACTGCATAGAATATGTAACCCTACTCCCTACAAAGACTTGCAACACAATGGCAGTCAAAAATAAACCAATTGCCATGGCTATCATTAATTCAATCATTGATAGACCTGACTGACGACTTCCATTCACCTTGTTCATAATTCACTACTCACAGACAAGGTCACAGTTCCGCCATCCCTGTCATCGTCCCACCAGATATAAACAATAACTGGACTATTCGCCACATCCACACAATCTGGTACTAGTGTAATTGGAGCAAAAGCAACAGTGCCTCGACAAATTCGCCCGGTGCCACCCGGCAAATCCTGTTGCAGCAATGCAAACCATTCAAAAAGATCATTGCCTGCCATCTCTACTGTAGTACAACCAGCGGCAGTTCCACTATAACTAACACAGTCTGAATCTTCAGTGCCACTCGACTGATCCATATAGCTATTTAAAGCTCCTGAATTCACTCTCATCCGGTCGATTATGTCGTATGCATACTGATTAGCCTGGCTTCGCATATATGCACTTTGGTTCTGCTGAATTGCAGTTGTCTGTAAGGCTGCCATACCTAACACACCAAGTGATAACACAACCAGAGCAATCATCACTTCTATTAAACTAAAACCTAATTGCTGTCGTTGCATGTATGAGTACTCAATTTCCAATCAGCGCATGAACGAACCCGGCCCGTTGAGCGAATAGACAAACCCGTTTCAACAGAAGCATCTGCGGTATCACCAATAATAAACTCCTGATCGGCTAGGACGAATAAATTCCCGGTTGCATCAGTGAGCAGCCCTTGACCACCAAAAATAATCATGTCATCCCTGGCAAACTGTATTGTTGTTTGCTCAGCAAGGTCAGTTTGAACTAGCAGCAGCTCATTGGCATCAAGTGCTTCATCAGTATCCACATCAGAAAAAACCAACCATCCATCACTCCAACTTTCTGAGTTAGCAGCTATTCCGTTTCCTGCACAATCATCCCCAGCAGCATTGGCACGGCAAATAATAACCTGTCCACCGCGAGTTATCGCTTCCGAACGGGCAAGAGCTATGCTGGAAAGCAATTTTGACTTGGCAGTATTAACCCGACCATCAGCCACAAAGCTGCCAAAATTTGGCGCAACAACAAGCAACAATATCGAAACGATTGCGAGCACAATCATCAATTCTATTAATGTAAACCCTACTTGTCTGGACTTATGCAAAGCTATCATCTCTTCTGTAAAATCAACTATATCAATTACATAAAATCATCAACCGATCACAAAAAAATATACAACCATCTTTCTTATTGCACAGGAAAACTCATTAACCGTAATAATAACTTTCAAAATTTTTTACATATACATTGTTTTCAAACAGTATCATCAAAAGCATTAGCATCCCCACCACCCAAAACCCAAACTGGGTAATAGTTACAGCATACCTCAAAATTAGTAGCCTGGGCACGAAAGCCCTATACTCAACCACTCAACATGGTTACTTTTTAACCACACTTGTATATCTCACTCGCCCTAATACATTCACAATCAACGTTTGAAACAGCACTCCACAACTTATGGTAAATGTACCGTTACCACTGCCACGTAGCAGGCCATCTGACTTAAAGCTCAGAAAATCTCCACGTCCTTTAATAGTGCACTGGTTCGCTATATTAAAGTCTGTTTTCAGCAACTGATCCTTAGAGCTGTACAATTGATTTTTGTCCAGATCTATAAACATAAGCCAGCCATTACCCCAGTTACCACTGCTGTTAACTTTATTACCAGCACAAAGCTCAGTCTCTAAGCTTAGCCGTCGGCACAATACTACCGGGCGCCCAAGATTAATCGCATTAGCTCTGGCCACCGCAATAGCTGCTACCAGCTGTCGGCTGCTTCCCTGAATATCAATATACTGCTTAACACTCTGATATCCTGGCACTGCAACTGTGACTAACAAAGTGACAACACTGACAATGACGAGTAGCTCAATCAGCGTAAATCCTTGAATAGCACAGTAAACCCTTTGCTCCTTAGCTATTAACATTTTCTCAATCCCTGAGATTTGTCAGCAGACCAAAATAAAACAACTGTATTAAATCACTTTGTAGCACGTTAGAACAATTGCTCTTACCTAAAAGCCTGCCGACTAAAATTAATATGAAAAATCCGTATTCCTACTCTATATTGACATTTCTGATCTGAACGTCAGTAAAACATACTCATGGAAGAGTAAAAAATATAAGGATATTATTATGAGCCAGAAAGGATTCACGCTCATCGAAGTACTGGTATCGCTGTCAATTACCAGCGTAACGTTAATTGCCATAAGCGTATCGCAAATTTATGCTCAGCAATTGTCACGATTTGCATTACAGGAAGCACAAGCCTTTAGCCTTAACCAATTTATGGCAGGACATATCCAGTCCAATCCACTTGCTGCGCTTCACGGTACATTCCAACAACCAGCTAGACATCACCCCAACTGCTATCAACAACCTGGCTGCACTTATCAGGAACAGGCGAAGAATGCTCTGTATAGCTGGCAACAACAAATTACAAAAGCATTACCTTCAGGAAAAGGGAGCATTTGCCCTACAGACTCCCCCTCAGGGCTGTTTTGCAATTTAAAAAATCATTTCATGGTATTGAAAATACGATGGGAGGATTCTTCTGGAAAACATAACGCTTATCACTACATTAGCTTTTAATCATGCCTGCTATTACACAAAGGGGCTTCAGCCTGATTGAGCTGATGATAGCAATGGCACTCAGCCTGCTACTTATACTCTTGGTAACTCAGTACGCTCTGTTTAGCCATAGAAACTTCCTAATGAACAGCGCACAGCAAGAACTCATTGAAAGCGGCTGGGCAGCATTACATTTTCTTCGGCAGGATATACAACAGGCAGCTTATTGGGGCTGTAGTGATAATAATCAGGTTATCCACAATGGATCGAATAACAATATGTATTCGCCTTATTTCGCCATAACAGGTAGGGACGATGCGGGCATTAATAAAAGTGACAGCATCAGCATCCTACGGGCTGTCGAACCGGCCTATCCACTAGACCAAAAGATGCAGCGTAAAAGCAGCCCCATACAGCTTAAATCCTCATCCCTTAAAACACACCAGACAGCATTAATAACAAACTGTATGGGCGCGGATATATTCACTATTTCACGCAAAGTAAACAACACCCTTTTCCACAATCAAAAACCAGACACTACGGGTAATCTGTCTTCGAAATTGCAATACATTTACCCTTTAGAATCCAGCGTATATCTAGTGGTGCACATTAAATACGAGCTCAGACTCAGCAACGGAAAACCCACACTATACCGGCAATATGACACAGGATATGCGCAGGCATTACTGGAAGATATCGAGCAAATGCAGATTCTCTATGGAGAAAATACAGATAGCATTCCTGGCCCGGAACGCTATTTACCTATCAGCCAGATTGGCGATTTAGCACAAATCCACAGCGTACAAATAACCCTGACAGTTCGATCCAACACTCTTATCCATCAAAGCCAAAACAATAATGACCGACTTAAGAAAACATTTAGCACAGTCATTCCTATCTATAACCGTCTGCGATAAGAGAAACTCTGTATGCAAAAATACTCTATAGGCTTTAGCTTCATTGAACTAATGATCACGCTAACAGTAATCGGTTTATTAGCTTTATTGGCTTACCCTTCATATATTCAGCATCAACTGAAAGCTAACCGTGAACAGGCTAAACAGCTATTACTAGCCTGTTCAACGGAATTAACTCTGCATTACAAAACCGTACGTAGCTACGCAAACATAGCTCCATCCCCTCTTCCTTCTGAACCAATACTTATATGTAACAAGCCTTTTATACAGGCTTTGAAACATCCGGCTTACCGATTGATGGTAACAAAAGCAAAGCAAGATACTTATCAGTTGATGGCTCAGCGCCAGGGACGTCAACTACAAGATGATTGTGGAGATTTAACGCTGGACCACATCGGCAGAAAAACTCACACAAACTATCACAAGACACCAAAACAAACTTGCTGGTAATCTTGATGAATACTTATAAGCAGCAAGGTGCGGTTTTATTTACTCTGCTATTTTTTCTACCCATCATTAGCTGGCTCAGCATACTCAGCTGGCAAAACACGCAGCTTCATTTAGAAACAACCAGCCGCCATCAGGAACAGCAATTACTCATCACTCAGGCCCAGCAAACACTCCGGCGTACAGAAAAAATTCTTGAAGCGGAATATCTGCTACCTTTCGATAAATATTGTAGTTCAGGCAGGTGCAGAGCAAACAGCACGCTAAGTGAAGATAGATATCAAACATTCACAGCAGCCAAAACAGATACCTCAATCAATCAATACCTGCTCGAAAAGATACAACCGAAAAATCTCAAAACCGCTAACATCAGCACGCGCTACAAAATACATATACGGGTTATACAGACAGAGACACTGCAAACAATTCGTTTGTCCGCAATCTATAAAATAAGAAAGAAAACAGCCATAAGACAAACATGGCTGTTTCAGAGGGAAGAATAGAAAGGAGTTACTACTTATTCAGCAGCTTCTACTGAAATGATTTTTACATCAAATAATAATGTCTGGCCGGCTAGAGGATGGTTAAAATCTACCGTCACTTTATCATCATTAAATTCACTAATTACACCTGGTAATTCACCGTTACCGGCATCACTGAAAGAAATAACTAAACCTTCTTCCAGTTCCATATCCTTAAACTGGCTGCGAGGAAACTTCTGCATATTGTTAGGGTTCGCCATCCCAAAACCTTGTTCTGGCAAAATCTCAAACTGCTTCTCATCACCGCTACTTAAGCCAATCAAAGCACGCTCAAAACCTTCCAACATCTGCCCGTCTCCCACTGAAAAAACAGCAGGCTCTGCTTCAAAATTAGAATCAACTATCTGACCATCCGCCAGCTTAATTGCGAAATGCAAAGTAACCCGGCTGTTATCAACAATTGCAGAAGATGACATAGAAAACTCCAGTTAAGATCTAACCCTGAATACAGGATTTATACTATTTCGATTCCTGACGGAACATATCCACAATCAGCATAAATGCACCGCAGGATATCGCGACATCAGCAAAGTTAAATGCAGGAAAATATCTGTTCTGATAGTGGAAAGACAGAAAATCAATGACATGGCCGTAGACGACACGGTCAAACAAATTTCCCAGCGCACCAGCCATTACCAACGCCAAAGCACTGCCCAGCCAAAGCTGATTACGTGGTGTGCGATACATCCACACCAGCAACACAGCACTCATTCCCACAGCGACAGCCGTAAAGAACCAGCGCTGCCACCCTCCGGCATTTGCCAGAAAACTAAAAGCAGCACCTTTGTTATACAACAAGGTCAGATCAAAAATTGGCAACTGCGGATGCGGCACACCATAAGGTAATACATTATCCGCCAGCGTTTTAGTTGCTAAATCCAAGCCAAGCACCAGTACAACTAACCATAGCCATACCAGTGCCGTTGAGCGAAACAAAGTCATGTTACTTTCCCTGTTTATCGGCGCCAAATCAGGCAAAACTACGCTGTTCGCCTGCACCGCTGACATTCTCTACGCAGCGGCCACACAAAGCGTCATGGTCAGCATTCTGCCCAACATCTTCACGATGATGCCAGCATCGCTCACACTTAGCCTGTTCAGATTTCACAACCTGCACACTCAAACCTTCCAGCTCAGTGACTACAACATCACCCGCTTCAGCCAATGGACGCACCGCTGCCTGAGAAGTAATAAGAACAAAACGCAACTCATCTTCCAGCTTATTCAGTTGAGCCTGTAACTCATCGGAGCAGAACAACGTCACTTCCGCTTCAAGGCTACCACCGATATTGCCTGCACTGCGCTGGTTCTCCAGCTCTTTGTTCACAGCAGTTTTTACTGCCAGAACCTGCTGCCAGAAATCACGTCCTAGCTGAGCATCTTCAGTCAAACCAGACAAACCTTCATACCAGGTAGTCAGCTGAACAGACTCAGTACGCTCACCCGGCATTTGCTGCCAAATCTCATCGGCAGTAAAACTAAGAATTGGTGCAACCCAACGTACCAGCGCTTCCATGATATGGAATAAAGCAGTCTGACAAGAGCGACGCGCAACAGAATCAGTTTTAGCGGTGTACTGGCGATCTTTAATGATATCCAGGTAGAAACCACCCAGATCCAGAGAACAGAAGTGAGAAACTTTCTGATATACCTGCAGCATCTGGTACTGGTCATAATGACCGATTAATTCTTCCTGTAGCTGAGCAGTACGGTCTACCGCCCAGCGATCCAGTGCCACCATATCTTCCGGTGCTACCAAATCTGTTTTCGGATCAAAACCGCTCAGGTTAGATAACAGGAAGCGAGCTGTATTACGAATCCGGCGATATGCATCAGCCGTACGCTTAAGGATCTCATCAGATACTGTCATTTCAGAACTGAAATCAGTCGATGCTACCCACAGACGCAGGATATCTGCACCATACTTATTCATAACTTCCTGTGGAGAAACCACATTACCCACAGACTTAGACATCTTACGGCCATCACCATCAACGGTAAAACCATGTGTCAGTACCTGTTTGTAAGGCGCTGTTCCTTTGATAGCAATCGCTGTTTTCAACGAAGACTGGAACCAGCCACGGTGCTGATCAGAACCTTCCAAGTACATATTCGCCGGATATTCCAGACCATCAGTACTGTCCAGTACCGAGAAGTGTGTAACACCTGAATCAAACCATACATCCAGAGTATCCAGCACTTTCTCATACTGATCGGCTTCATCACCCAACAGGGATTCCGCTTCAAGATCAAACCAGGCATCGATGCCGGTTTTCTCAACTTCCAACGCAACTGTTTCAATCAGACGCGGCGTTTCCGGATGCAATTCACCAGTATTCTTATTCACGAACAATGCAATAGGCACACCCCAGGTACGCTGGCGTGATACACACCAGTCAGGGCTTTGCTCGACCATTGCTTCAATACGGTTCTGGCCCCAACCAGGGAACCACTCAACCTGTTTGATTGCATCCAGTGCTTTAGTCTTCAGACCTTCCTTTTCCATACTGATAAACCACTGCGGTGTCGCACGGTAAATCAGCGGAGTTTTTGTACGCCAGCAATGTGGATAACTGTGATTGAATTTCTTTTGCAAAACCAGACGGTTATTCGCTTCGAGCGCAGCAACAATCTTATCTTCAACTTTGTAAACGTGCTCACCGGCAAACTCACCGGCGGCGTCAACAAATACACCATTACCAGCTACAAGATTTAACGTACCGATATCGTAAGCGCGGCCAACATTGAAATCTTCTACACCGTGATCAGGTGCAGTATGAACAGCACCGGTACCCGCATCGGTCGTCACGTGCTCACCCAGAATTACCGGTACCTGACGGTCATAAAACGGATGCGCTAACATCTGACCTTCCAGCGCCTGACCTGTACAGCGGCCAACGATCTGATAGTCTTCAACGCCATAGCGGCCCATCGTTTCTTCAACCAATGCTTCAGCAAGCAGCAGGCGTTCAACACCCGCACCGGCATCACACTGTACCAATACGTAATCAAGTTCTGCATTCAGAGAAACTGCCTGGTTAGCAGGCAAGGTCCAGGGAGTCGTGGTCCAGATAACAACTGAAGCGTCACCTTCACCACTGAGCTGTCCGAAACATCCCAGGAAGGCATCTATATCAAACGGTGCAAAACGCACATCAATTGCCAGCGAAGTTTTATCCTGATATTCAACTTCAGCTTCCGCCAGCGCTGAACCACCAACCACACTCCAGTAGACTGGCTTATAGCCTTTTACCAAATGACCATTTTCAGCAATTTTACCCAGCGCACGAATGATGTTCGCTTCAGTACCGAAGTTCATAGTCAGATATGGGTTTTCCCAGTCACCCAAAACACCCAGACGAATAAAGTCTTTCTTCTGACCTTCTACCTGACGGGCAGCATACTCGCGACACTTCTTACGGAACGCAGAGAACGATAACTTAACACCAGCCTTTCCGTTTTTCTTTTCAACATTGTGTTCAATCGGCAGTCCGTGGCAATCCCAACCCGGAACATATGGTGCGTCATATCCGTCGAGAGTACGGAACTTAACAATGATATCCTTAAGGATCTTATTAACTGCGTGGCCAATGTGAATATCGCCGTTTGCATACGGAGGGCCATCATGCAGAATAAATTTCTCGCGACCTTCACTAACCTGACGAATTTTTTGGTACAGATCCATCTTCTGCCATTGTTTCAGCATCTGCGGCTCTTTCTGAGCCAGATTGCCACGCATAGGAAAGGCCGTTTCCGGCAAGTTCAAAGTCGCTTTATAATCGGTCATCGTGGTATCGCTTCTGGATCTCTGTTTATTCCCTCAAAGCTTTACTGCTTTGAATGAAATATTTGTTAATTCGGTTTTAATTACTGCCGGCAAAAATGCACGGGCAGCATCAATATCTGCAAAAATCTGTGCTTTCAATTCATCCAGGCCTGCAAACTTTTGTTCACCTCGGATGAAATGCTTAAATTCTACGCTTAACAACTGGCCATACAGGTCACCTGAGAAGTCAAACAGGTGCGCCTCAAGAACAGGTTTAGTGCCATTCACAGTAGGCCGCATGCCAACATTACATACACCCTGAAGCACCTGACCACCGTTAAGATGAGCATTCACTGCGTACACCCCCCGTAGAGGGCAGGGAAAGCGATGCATCCGCACATTTGCCGTTGGCACACCTAACTGCCGCCCCAACGCCTGACCGTGCATAACCCGCCCGGTAACGCGATAATTACGTCCCAGTAACCGACTGCTTAAAGCAAGCTGGTTTTCAGTCAGTACTTTGCGAATACGGGTACTGCTTACGCGCTCACCGTCGACATCAAAGGTCACGGTATTTTCAACGCTAAAGCCATGTTTTACGCCACTCTCACAAAGCATCTTATAATCGCCGGCACGATCACAGCCAAACCGGAAGTCATCACCAACCACCAAGTGCTTAATTGCCAGGCCATTCAGCAATAACTGCTGAATAAAAGCTTCTGCGGTCATTGTTCGTAAACGCTCATTAAACGTCAGGCAAACAATTCGATCGACACCTTGCTGTTCCAGCAAGCGAACTTTTTCGCCAAAGCGTGTCACTCGGGGTAAAGCTTTATCGCCACAGAAAAACTCCTGCGGCTGTGGTTCAAAGATAATAACTACTGACGGCAACTGCAGTTCTGCAGCTTTGCGCTGTAACTGACCCAGCACTTGACGATGTCCCAAATGAACACCGTCAAAATTTCCAATCGTCGCAACGCAGTCACGGTGCGTATCACGGAGATTGTGCAGGCCTCGAATCAGTTCCATAAACAGCATTCAACTCATCAGTAGCAGAAAAATCAGCGCGGAATTATACCTCAGATAGACTTCCCGGAGTACCGCGATACATGACTATTTTTGCGTCATTTTCAGGGCCGTAAATGACGCATTCTCAACCCGGTAATAATCAGAGTCGCCAAATATAGCAACACACCCAATCCAACCAACATAGTCATCTGACCAATTCGTTGCCACATTGAGAACTCGAGCCATAAAGCAGCATCCGCCACTAGCCAGTACAACAACGCCACCATAAGCCCGTTTGCCAGCAAAATACGCGATATCATCAAGCCCCAGCCCGCCTGCCAGACAAACACACCTTCGCGACGCAATCCGCGCAACAACAAACCGGCATTAAGAAACGCCGCCAACGTTGTAGCAAGCGCCAACCCCACATGATCCAGCGGACCTATAAGCGCAAGATTCAGCGCCATATTCACAACCATCGCAATAATACCAATCCGCACAGGGGTCTTAGTATCCTGACGGGAGAAATAACCTGGTGCCAAAACCTTAATCAGCATAAAAGCGATCAGACCACAGGCATAAGCCCGCAGACTCATAGCTGCCATCATCACGTCACGGTCTTGCATTTCACCATAATGAAACAAAGTAGCAATAAGTGGCTCAGCCAACACCAGTAACGCCAGCGCAGCTGGCACACCGATTAGCAACACCATCCGCATTGCCCAGTCCAATGTCTTAGCAAAATGATCTGTCGACTTCTCCGCATGCTTACGGGAGAGGCTCGGCAATATAACCGTCGCTATAGCAATACCGAAGACACCCAGCGGTAATTCCGCCAATCGATCAGAGTAATATAGCCAGGAAACACTGCCAGTCTGTAGAAACGAAGCCAACAGCGTATCTAACAGCAAGTTGATTTGACTGACCGAAACACCGAAAAGCGCCGGTATCATTAACACCATTATGCGCTTCACACCTTCATGCTGCCGATCAATTCGTGGACGAGGCAATAACTGCAAGCGCCATAAAAACGGCATCTGAAATAGCAGCTGAGCACAACCGGCAATCAGCACCCCTAACGCCAACGCCATCACCGGCTGATCAAACACTGGCTGCAGCCATACAGCGGCACCAATGAGCGATAAATTCAGCAACACTGGCGTAAAAGCTGGAACCGCAAAACGCTCATAACTGTTAAGCACACTGCCAGCCAAGGCCGTTAACGATATCAGCAACAAATAGGGAAACGTCAGACGCAGCATATCGACGACCAGGTCATATCGCTCACCGCCCTGCAAATAAAAACCCGGTGCAAAAATCATCGCTAAAACAGGCGCACCCAATACACCTAGCGCTGTCACCAACAATAAAATCACACCCAGAGTACCGGTAACACGGTCGACCAGTTCTTTTACTGCTGCCTTATCCTGCTGCGTCCGGTACTCAGAAAGCACTGGCACAAACGCTTGGGAAAAAGCCCCTTCAGCAAATAAACGGCGCAAGAAGTTTGGAATTTTAAAAGCCACAAAAAAGGCATCTGCACCACTTCCGGCACCAAAGAAGTTCGCAACAACCACATCACGCGCCAGCCCAAGTACACGCGACAGCATGGTCATCAGCCCCACTATTGCACTGGAACGCAGCAAGCCCGGTGAAGACGCTAACTTTTTCGTAGAATTTTGCTGATCCGTGCCTTTACTCAAGTTTTAGTCCTGCTGACTGGAAATTTACGGCAGATAATAACGCCTGAATAATTAAATTGCTGCATTTATTGACAGACGACGCACAAACAGGAATAATTTCGCGTCTCAAAAAACGATACTGGCAATCCCTATTCAACGGGCTAACTAGCCGGGTAATTTTAACTAATTCATTAAAGGAGTCGGATCGTGGCAAATTCCGCAGGATCCCGCAAACGCGCTCGTCAAGCTGAGAAGTGCCGTCAACATAACGCTAGCCTGCGTTCCATGGTTCGCACCTACGTTAAGAAAGTAACTGCTGCTATCGAAGCTGGCGACCACGCTGCTGCTACAGCTGCTTTCGTTACTGCTCAGCCAATTATGGACAGCGCAGTAAACAAAGGCCTGTTCAACAAGAACCAGGTTGCACGTAACAAGAGCCGCTTAAACGCCCGCATCAAACTGCTGGCTGCATAAAGCGCATTGTACACATACAAAAAAACCGGCTCTTGCCGGTTTTTTTATATCTTAAATTTACAGTAAGCATCTTCTCAACTACAAGACGAGCGCACTACGGAGCCAACTAAGCCAACACCAGATTATCCCGGTGAACCAACTCCTTCTCACCCATAAACCCAAGCACAGACGCTATTTCACCGCTAGGCTTACCAATAATCCGCACAGCATCTTCAATACCATAGTTCACCAGACCCCGCGCCATCACCATTCCAGACTCATCGATCAGCACAACCATCTCACCACGGGAAAAACTACCCTCAACCGCCTTAACCCCGGCAGGAAGCAAGCTTTTACCACCAGACACCAGCGCCTTCACAGCCCCCGCATCCAGCGTCAATGTCCCGCGAGCCTGCAGATGCCCAGCAATCCACTGCTTTCGCGCCGCCATTGGCGACTGCTCGGGCGACAACAAAGTACCCAAATCCTCAGCAGCCTTCAGCCTAAGCAACACATTATCTTCTCGGCCACTGGCAATAACTGTTAAAGCACCAGATCGCGCCGCTAACTTAGCCGCCCGAACCTTAGTCGCCATACCACCACGCCCAAGTTTGCCACCATCACCAGCCATCGCTTCAAGGGACTGATCTCCGGCACGCGCCTCCGAAATCAACGTCGCCTCAGGATCATAACGAGGATCCGCCGTAAACAAACCCTGCTGATCAGTCAGCAAAATCAGCGCATCCGCCTCAACCAGGTTCGCAACTAGCGCACCCAGCGTATCATTATCACCAAAACGTATTTCTTTAGTAACAACCGTGTCATTCTCATTAACTACCGGCACAACACCCATGGAAATCAGCGTTCTCAGAGTCGCCTGCGCGTTCAGATAACGTTTACGGTTAGAGTGATCTTCATGTGTCAGAAGCACCTGCGCCGCATGCGTATCATGGCGTTGAAAATTAGACTCATAGGCCTGCACTAAGCCCATCTGACCAACCGCTGCTGCAGCCTGAAGCTTATAGACCTCATGAGGCCGATCCGACCAACCAAGTCGCGTCATACCTTCTGCAATCGAACCCGACGAAACCAGCACAACCTCAACACCATCACGCCGGAGTTGTGCCAACTGATCAACCCAACGGGAAATCGCCGCCTGATCCAGTCCTTCACCGTCATTTGTCAGCAGTGCACTACCAATCTTCACTACCCAGCGACGGGTTTTACCAAGCTTGCTGCGCGCTTCGCTCACCATTTACTCCCGCACGTATTCCACTTCAATATCATAATCATCATCATCGAAATCATCGTCATCCAGACCATCATCATTGCGACGCTTAGCGCGAGCTTCTTCACGCATCTGCTCAATACGCTCACGCCCTTCCAGATCAATCATCCGGCGAACCTTAGCCTCTTCTTCAACCAGCTCTGGATTCTCAATGAGAGACTCAGCCCGTGTATCCAAATAGCGCTGAATATCCTGAACTAATATCTGAGTACCTTCTTTATTCAGAGCTGAAATACGATAAACCGGACCTTCCCAGCCCAACGCATCAACCACAGCCTGACAGCGCTCTTCACGCTCATCATCCGGCACCATATCCAACTTATTCAACACCAACCAGCGCTCCTGACTAGCAAGAGTCGGGCTAAATTTTTCCAGCTCATGCGCAATGACCTGAGCCGCTTCCGGTGGAGTCAACTCATCCCACGGCGCCATATCTACTAACTGCAACAAAATACGGTTACGCGCCAAATGCTTCAGAAAACGAATCCCCAGACCCGCACCCTCTGCCGCACCTTCAATAATCCCAGGAATATCTGCAATCACAAAACTACGATGCTTCTCTGTACGCACTACACCCAGATTTGGCACCAGCGTTGTAAACGGATAATTCGCCACTTTAGGCTTAGCCGCTGACACGGAACGAATAAAGGTCGACTTACCAGCATTAGGCAAACCCAACAAGCCAACATCAGCCAGCACCTTCAGCTCAAGCTTGATGTTACGCGTTTCACCCAAACTACCATTAGTTGTCTGACGTGGTGCCCGGTTAACACTGCTTTTATAGCGCGTATTACCTAAGCCATGAAAACCACCCTGAGCAATTTTCTCAACCTGGCCAATTTTGGTCAGATCCGCCAAAACCTCATCAGTATCTACATCAACAATAGTTGTACCAACAGGCACCTTAAGAACTAACTCTTCGCCTTTCGCGCCAGTGCAATTCCGACTCTGGCCATTATGACCATTTTCAGCCTTATAACGCGGCTGAAAACGGTAATCAATCAAGGTATTTAGCGCGTCATCAGCTTCAGCATACACCGAACCGCCATCACCACCATCGCCACCATCAGGACCACCTCTGGCGACATATTTCTCACGCCGAAAACTCATACAACCATTACCACCTTTACCAGCTTCAATGGTAATACTTGCTTCATCTACAAACTTCATCTTCATCCCTCCATTCAGGACCGGATGTCTCTCAACTCACTGTTGAAAACACTTCCTCGGAAACCCTTTCAACAGCACGCCACCAGACATCATCATTACAATATACTGCCGCCATCCAAAATAAGCAGCCTATCCGCTATCCATACACACAAGACATAAAAAAAGCCCCGCCGCGGCGGAGCTTTTTGAATACGTTTAAAGCTCGATTAAGCGGTTTCGATCGTGATGTACTTACGCTTTTGCGGGCCTTTAACAACAAATTTCACAACGCCATTTGCTTTCGCAAACAGTGTGTGGTCTTTGCCGATACCAACGTTTTCACCAGCATGGAACTTAGTACCGCGCTGACGAACCAGAATGTTACCAGCCACAACAACCTGACCACCAAAACGCTTAACACCTAAGCGTTTCGACTCGGAATCGCGACCGTTACGCGTACTACCTGCTGCCTTCTTATGAGCCATTTGTCAGTCTCCTATTCAGGTTAATTAGGCGCTAATGCCTGTAATTTTAACTTCAGTAAAGTGCTGACGGTGACCCATCTGCTTCATGTGGTGCTTACGACGCTTGAACTTCATGATATGAACTTTCTTAGCGCGGCCGTGATCAACGATCTCACCAACAACTTTAGCACCCGCTACAACCGGCGCACCGATTTTAACGTCATCGCCATTTGCTACCAGCAAAACGCGATCGAATTCGATACTAGCACCCGCTTCAGCGTGTAACTTCTCTACTTTCAGCGTCTGACCTTCTTGAACGCGGTATTGCTTACCGCCGCTCACGATTACTGCGTACATTTCTTTCTCCGGTTTAAAACCCGCCCTGCTACTGTTGTAGAAGCCTATTTCTAATGGCAGCGCCATATAATAGGGAGCGAATTTGGATGGGTTAGGGCGCGAGATTATATACAAGTCAACTGACAACCACAAGCCCAACATTCCCTGCCTTGGGCTTTTCTTGACACCGCTATACAACCCCCCTAGCATGCTGGCCTAACTTCCGTATCAATAACACTACGTGACATGCAGCCACATCAGCTAAACCCTCTTATTGAACCGCAATTTGAAGCGGTAAATGACTACATAATCAACCACTTGCATTCAGGTGTTCCGCTAGTCGAAAAGATTGGGCACTACATCGTAGAAAGCGGTGGTAAGCGCATTCGCCCATTACTTGTACTACTGGCCGCTAACGCTGCCAACTATAAAGGCGAGCAACATGTTTCACTGGCAGCGGTCATAGAATTCATTCATACAGCAACACTCTTACATGATGATGTTGTCGATAATTCTGATTTACGCCGTGGCAACTCAACCGCAAATGCTAAATGGGGTAACGCCCCCAGCGTACTTGTCGGTGACTTTCTATACTCCCGCGCATTCCAGATTATGGTTGAACTTAACAGCATGGAGATAATGAAAGTCATCTCCGATGCCACCAACATCATAGCTGAAGGAGAAGTCCTTCAGCTTCTGAACGCAAAAAACCCGGATACCACTGAAGATGCCTACATGCAGGTTATTCTGGGAAAAACAGCCATGCTGTTTGAAGCTGCGACAGAGTCTGGAGCAATTCTTGCTGGCGCAACTAAAGAAGAGCAGGAAGGCCTGCGCTTATTTGGTCGCCACATAGGTATCGCTTTTCAGATAATCGACGATGTTATGGATTACCTCAGTACCGCTGAAGAAATGGGCAAAAACGTTGGTGACGACCTTGCAGAAGGTAAAGCAACGCTACCACTGATCCACGCAATGCGCGAAGGCACCGACGAACAACGCAAACTGATTCGCCGCGCAATTCGCAAAGGCGGCTTAGAAGACCTGCAACCAGTACTGGATATCGTTCACGCGACTGGCGCCATCGAATACGCTCGCACCCAGGCATATCAACAAGCTGACCAGGCAATCGCCGCGCTTGATGCTTTACCTGATTCTTCATTTAAAGCGACCATGATTCAACTGGCAGATTTAGCCGTTAAACGAAGCAGCTAACTCAGACATTAAGCCTTTCTGAACGAGAGGCTCAGCCCCTATAACGGGAAACACCGGCAAGCTCCTAATTGCAATAATAATTCTCATTTATATTATGCGACTGCAATAATACGGAATTTAGCAATTCAACCCGTGATACTGACGAGTTTAGCCGGTATAATCAGCCGATATTTTGGCTTAAATTTACGGATCAACAGTTCAAATGACTAAACCTTCTTCTTTTAACCGTGACGAACTGCTGTCATGTGGTCACGGCGAGATGTTCGGCCCAGGCAATGCCCGGCTTCCAATCGACAACATGCTGATGATGGATCGCATCGTCAACATCAACTCCGAAGGCGGCAAATACGGCAAAGGCCAGATCATTGCTGAACTCGACATCCATCCGGACCTGTGGTTCTTCCAGTGTCACTTTCCAACAGACCCTGTTATGCCAGGCTGCCTAGGCCTTGATGCAATGTGGCAGTTAGTAGGCTTCTACTTGGGCTGGCGCGGCAACCTGGGTCGTGGACGCGCTCTGGGATCAGGTGAAGTAAAGTTCACCGGTCAAATCTTGCCAACCGCTAAAAAAGTTACTTACACCATCGACCTGAAGCGCGTCATTGAACGCAAACTGGTTATGGGCATTGCTGATGGAACAGTCTCCGTTGATGGCCGCGATATTTACAGCGCAACCGATCTGCGTGTTGGCCTGTTCACATCAACTGAGAATTTCTGATTCCAGATTATCAGCAACTCTTCATAGCCTGCATTCAACTAGAATGCAGGCAACCAAATAATTTACGAGTAATATAGAGAGGCATCCTATGAGACGCGTCGTAGTTACCGGAATGGGTATCGTTTCTTGCCTGGGCACGGACAAAGAAACCGTCTTAGATTCACTGCAACAGGGCCGTTCAGGTATCAAGTTTCAGGAAGAATATAAGGAAATGGGGTTCCGCAGCCATGTTGCCGGTAGCGTAGATCTGGATTATAGCGATCTGATCGACCGCAAACTGGTTCGTTTCATGGGCGATGCAGCTGCTTATGCTTACCTTTCTATGGATCAGGCCATTAAAGACGCAGGCCTCACAGAAGACCAGGTATCCAATGTTCGCACCGGCCTGATTGCAGGCTCCGGCGGCGCATCTTCAGCTGACATCGTTGAAACAGCTGACATTCTGCGCAGCAAAGGTGTACGTCGCGTTGGTCCATATCGTGTAACCCGCACTATGGGCAGCACTGTTTCCGCATGCCTGGCAACACCATTTAAAATCAAAGGCGTTAACTACTCAATTACATCTGCCTGCGCTACCAGTGCACACTGTATTGGTAATGCAATGGAGCAAATCCAGCTAGGCAAGCAAGACATTGTTTTTGCCGGCGGCGGTGAAGAGCTTCACTGGTCCCTGAGTGTTATGTTTGATGCAATGGGCGCACTGTCCAGCAAATATAACGAAACACCTGAAAAAGCTTCCCGCGCTTACGATGCAAACCGTGATGGTTTCGTTATCGCAGGTGGTGGCGGCATGCTGGTACTGGAAGATTACGAACACGCTAAAGCACGTGGCGCAAAAATCTACGGTGAACTGGTTGGCTACGGCGCTACATCTGATGGCTACGACATGGTCGCACCTTCAGGCGAAGGCGCACAGCGCTGCATGGAACAGGCAATGAGCACTGTTGACGGTAGCATTGACTACATCAACTCTCACGGCACATCCACACCTGCTGGCGACATCCAGGAACTCAAGGCAATGAAGTCAACCTTTGGCGAAAACATGCCTCCGGTTAGCTCAACCAAATCCCTGACTGGCCACTCGCTGGGCGCAACAGGCGTACAGGAAGCAATTTACAGCCTGCTGATGATGGAAAACAAATTCATTTGTGCATCTGCAAACGTAGACGAGCTAGACCCTGCTGCTGAAGGCCTGCCAGTCGTTACTGAACGCAAAGACAACGTTGACCTTCAACGCGTCATGTCGAACAGCTTTGGCTTTGGTGGCACGAACTCCACTCTGGTATTCCAGAAGCTGGACAGCTAAGCAAGCCTTACTCCTATATACAAAACGGGGCTAAAGCCCCGTTTTTTTTTCGCACTTAAAAAACTAATCAGCTACTTTGTCCGACAATAATCCCGGATATTTTCGCAAGTACGCCCGCAACTGATGATAGGTTAAGCCCAAACTATCAGCTGTATGCTTCTGCTGATAATGATTAAGCCTCAAAGCTCTGACAATTAATTGCTGCTCAAAGCGTGCAACCTGAGCCTTCATATCACCAACGCAATTTTCACCACCTTCTGTTGAAGCCCCAACACCATTAAAGCTACGTTCTACTAAATCTTTTTCAGCCCACCCTGCTGCTTCAACACCTTTCCGAACATCCAACATACCCTTGCCAGAAGTATCAGAATACTCTGTAGCCTGCACCTCCGACACACTATCTTCAGTCCATGGAGAGCGAAAAGGATCTGTCACTATTTCAGATAAAGGCTGCTCATAATCCTGATGCCGATAGATACTCCGCTCAACTACATTCTTTAACTCACGAATATTTCCCGGCCACGCATAACCTAACAACTGCCGCCTCGCCTCTACAGCAAACCCCGCAAAGACTGGACGCTCTAGCTCACGACACATTGCCATTGCGAAGCTTTCTGCAAGCAAGAGAACATCGCCATCTCTCATCCTCAGAGGCGGCAAGTGCAAAACATCAAACGCCAGACGATCCAATAAGTCAGCCCTAAACCGCCCCTGACTAGCCAATTCAGGTAAGTTCGCATTGGTCGCAGCCACAACCCTGACATCAACCTGTAAGGTTTGCTGCCCACCCAAACGCTCTATCTCGCCGTACTCTATCGCCCGCAATAGCTTTTCCTGCACTCTCACGGATGCCGTCGCCAGCTCATCCAGAAAAAGCGTGCCCTCATCTGCTCTTTCAAAACAACCTTTCACCTGCTTATTAGCTCCGGTAAACGCTCCGGCTTCATGACCAAATAATGCAGACTCTAATAAAGACTCACTTAAAGCAGCACAATTTAGCTTAATAAATGCCTTATCCCAGCGCTCCGACAAATAATGCAGTCGCTGCGCCATCAATTCTTTACCTGTACCACGCTCACCAACCACTAACACAGGCTTATGTAACGGAGCTACCAGACTCAATCGCTCCAAAACCTGATCAAACAAAGGTGAATCACCAATAATCGCGGGAATATTCATAGCCAATAAAACCACTTGGTTAGCTTTATAGACCTAATAATAGCTATATAAACCAACAAAAAACAATCAGGCCTCACACTTAAAACAATAAATCTCTTATTTTTCAGCCTATTAGGATTATTTTTTTAGAACTGGCACAGAGTTCGCTATATACATCTCAGACAACTAACTTCGAACAATGCAATCAAGGAGATAACCATGGGCATTTTTTCCCGCTTTCAGGACATTGTTAACGCTAACCTGACTTCACTACTGGATCGCGCAGAAGATCCTAAAAAAATGATTCGCCAGATGATTCAGGAAATGGAAGACACTCTTATCGAAGTTCGCAGCACATCTGCAAAGATCATTGCAGATAAAAAAGAACTCGAACGTCGCATTCAAATGCTCCAGGATGAAGCCAACGACTGGCTCAACAAAACCGAACTGGCAATCAGCAAAGGCCGCGAAGATCTTGCAAAAGGTGCTTTAATAGAAAAACGACGCGCTGAAGAAGCGGTTGAAGCTGGCGATAATGAACTGACCTTTCTTAGCGAGCAACTCAACGTACTTAATGATGAAATCAGCCAGCTGCAGGAAAAGCTTGCCAGCGCAAAAGGCAAGCAGAAAGAACTGCTGTTACGTGAACAGACTGGCAAATCTCGTCTTGAGATCCGTAAAAAAACAAATCGCGAGACTCTCAACCGTGCTTTTGAAAAGTTTGAACAGTATGAGCGTCGTCTTGATGACCTGGAAGGCCAGGTAGAATCTTACGATATGGGTAAGACACACAAAACCAACCTGGCCGATGAGATTAATGATCTGGCAGCAGCTGATGATATCGAACGCGAACTGGATGCCATTAAAAGCAAAATTAACAGTAAAGCTGAATAGGCGGAAATACGATGACAGCAATGGCATTTTTCTTTGTGCCCTCGGTAGTGTTTCTCAGCGTTGTCGCACCACTGTGGCTGATTCTCCACTACTGGAGCAAACACAAATCAAATCGCGGGCTTTCCGATGATGACCAACATCTGATGGAAAACATGGCAAACACCATTAACGGGCTGGAAGAGCGCATTGACAGCCTTGAGCGCATTCTTGACAACCAGCACCAGGGCTGGCGACGGGATCAGCACTGACCCGTCACATTTAAGGAGAGAATTATGCAGGACAATACAGCAAACAAAGCCAATGGTTATAACCGCAACCTTTATCGAAATCCAAAACGCGGCCCACTGGCAGGCGTCTGCACCGGGCTCGCCGAATACTTTGAAATCCCTGTATGGGTAGCCCGGCTAATTGCAATCAGCCTGTTTATTTTTGTATCGCAACTATTTGTTATCGCTTATATCGCCGGTATTTTTTTACTGGCTAAACGACCCTCAGCTCATTTTCAGAGCAAACAACAGCAACACCATGATAACGGACTGTTTAACTACCAAAAACCTGCCAGTGAGCGCTTGAGAGACATTCACGAACGTTTACAAGCCCTTGATAAAAAGCTTCGCGGCATGGAAGGCTACGTGACTTCAAAGAAGTATCAGTTCAATAAAGAAATTAACGACCTGTAAAGCTTACAGCCACAAAAAACCCCGCTATTGCGGGGTTTGTTTTATCTGTTAATCAACGACTCTTAAAGCCCGCATCCGGGCTTCCATCCACTCAACCGAGGGATCATGTAACGCGTCAACACTCGGCTCATCCAGCTCCACTGGCTTACCGATTATGACCTTGACGGTACCCGAACGCTTCACAAAACTCTTACCCGGCCAATACAAACCAGCATCATGAACCAAAGGTACTAAAGGCACGTTATTAGCCGCAGCCAACATCGCCCCACCTTTATTGAAGCGCCCTAACTGACCAACAGGCAAACGCGTACCCTGAGGAAATATAACAATATTAATACCTTCCTCTAAACGCTCTCTACCCTGCGTAATAAGCTGCTTAAGCGCACCACGACGCTTGCTACGATCCAATGCAATTGGCTTCAGCATACCCAGCGCCCAACCAAACCCTGGAATACGTAACAACTCCTGCTTGAGAACCGTACACTGCGGACGTATCAAAGTTTGCAGAAAGAACGTTTCCCATTCGCTCGAATGATTTGCCACAACGACATAAGCCCCATTCTTCGGAAGGTTTTCACGCCCTTCTATTTCAACTTTCACACCGCAAGTTAAACGCAACCAGAACATACAGAAAAAATTAATAACTGTAATTAGCCGAAATCTGGCACGAAAAGGTAACGCCCAGCCCACACACACACACAACAATGAATAAACGAACATTACCGGATAAAAAACAGCATAAAACAGGCTAGCCCGAATATAAGCTAAAACCGAAGCCGACTCGGTAGGAGGCACTTGCTCAGCGGTCACGATAGTGTATTCCTTGATAAATAATTAAACGTCAGCCTGCCAGTGTCCGCTTTTGCCGCCTTTTTTCTCCAGCAACATCACATCAGACATGACCATACCTTTATCCACAGCTTTGCACATGTCATAAATAGTCAGACCCGCGACAGTCGCTGCAGTTAAGGCCTCCATTTCGACACCCGTCTGCCCTGCAAGTTTGCAGGTCGCATGAATAACAATGCAGCTATTTTCAGGCTGAGGCGTCAGCTCCACTTTCACTTTACTAAGCATTAATGGATGACACAGCGGAATCAGGTCAGAACAACGCTTTGCTGCCTGAATACCAGCAATCCGCGCAACCGCAATCACATCACCTTTTTTATGCTCTCCGGCGGTGATCATATGCAAGGTTTCCGGCAACATTTTTACAACTGCCTGCGCAGTCGCTTCGCGGCTGGTAACCGCCTTTTCAGACACATCCACCATATTGGCATGTCCATTCTCATCAAGATGAGTCAAACCTGTCATACACCCTCCTGCAGGGTATGTTTGTTTTTTACCGGATTAGCGTACATCTGCCGCAAAATTTCTGCTGCTGTAGGTTCCAACCCCTGTAAACGCTCTTCAAACTGATTACGCTCCTGAGATGAAGCAGACGCATCTTCCTCTCCAGCAGCAATCAGATTAGACGGGTGCAAATGATAATTTTCTATAATCTGCCGATCAATCTCTGCAGCTAACTCTTCTGGTGTTTCCATGTCCCGGATCACACTTCCAAAAGCTACATGTACATGCCCCTTATTTCCGGTAATACCCTGCACAATGCTTTCGATATCTTCAAACTGACCTTTCTCGTAATTACCATCCTGCTGCTTAGCACACAATTCATTGGCTTTAGCCGAATCGCAAGGATCATATTCGTAAGAGATGGAAACAGGCACAATATTTACCCGGTCGAGAAACTCTTTAAAAGACCGCTGTTTGCGGTGCGACATATAAAACATTTTCAAAATCGCAGGATCAGTCGCATCATTACCGTCTTTAGCCCGGCCTTCTCGCTGAGCAATCCAGACATTCTGCTCATCCTGCACCAAAGAATGATCAATATATGACGAGAGCTGTCCAAGCGCAGTCAACACTTCACGTCCCTTAGCCGAGCGGTTAACAATAAAACTTTTATTCAACCGCATCAGATCAGACACGTAAGGCTTACGCAGTAAGTTATCTCCAATCGCGATACGCGCTGTATTCCTGTCATTCTGATGTAATACCCAATTCACAAACGCAGGGTCCATAGCGATATCACGGTGATTCGAAATAAACAGATACGCTTCATCACCATCCAGGTTTTCGAATCCTGAGCAGCTAAGACGCGTAGTGGTCCGGCTGATCATTTTTTCCATGTAGCTCGCAACCAGTCCCTGAAAGTTCGCCACCGTTTTAATTTCATCAATTTTCTGCGCCAAAAAAATACGAATCGCAGGCTTAAGCAGAAAACCTAACCAGGATGCCAGCTTAGGAAACTGGTAACGGGTAATTGCCGAAATAAACTCATCGTTACGGATCAGTCTATTCAAAACAACATTTACTTCCCGGTCATGATACGGACGAATATTCTGAAACGGATCATTCGGGATGTTTGACTCAGCCATCAAGGCTCCTCAGCGAACTACAAACTTAAACAGTCTATTTTACCGCGAGACGGCAAAAATTTCAGTCCATTTCTATCGTCTTTTGCCAACCTTTCGTCATAAAACTTCGCTAACTCCCCCGAAAATCCTCATGACCCCAGGTTATACCTTGTTTGCTTGCTTCATTCGCCACTTGAGCGGTGACCAACCGGCATTCATTGCTGTGGCAGAAAACAGCACAGCCATAATTCCGAGCCACTGCAGAACACTTAAGGACTGATCGTAAATAAGATAATCCACAAGTATTGCTATCACAGGATATAAAAACGCCAGTATCGCAATCAACGCTACTGGTAATTTCTGATAGGCAGAATATAAAAAAATGTACATCAGGCAGGTATGCACAAATCCCAACACAATCAGACACCACCATTGACTGGCCAACACAGGCAACGCAGTTAAATCCAGTACCGGCAAAAGCAGCACACTGCCGATCATCACATGCAATAACGCTATCACTTCAGGTCGAACCCCTTCTACCTGACGCGTAAACAGGGTCGTCACTGCATAGAGTACCGCCGCCCCCAGTGCCATCAGAAACCCAAGCAATTGTTGTGAGTTTTCCAACCCGCTCCAGCGAAACTCAATAATCAGCAACAAACCAGCAAAAGCAATCAGATACCAGGGTAATTTTCGAAGATCAAAAGCCTCAGCAAAAAACAGCCTAGCCAGTAAAAGCAGAAAAAATGGCTGGGTATGATATACAGCTGTCGACAGCGATATCGAAGCATACTGATAAGAACCAAATAGCAGTAGCCAGTTAGCAACCAGAGCACAACCAGCCAGAGAAGCAAACAACAAATTCCGCCCAGCCAACGGCCACGGCGTCAGAAAGCCTCGCCACCAGCAATAAATACCCAAGCCCAGCAACCCAAAGACACAGCGAAAAAATACGATATTCCATACAGGTAAGTTCGCCTCCAGTACAAAATATCCAAGCGTCCCAGACAACCCCATAGCCAGGACCATCTCTACAATACCGGTCTGCCGACGATTTAAATTCATCCCACTCCCTCAAAGCATCGCCTGAAATACAAACAGTTTACGCTGGCCAAAATAATCATCTATAAGTAAACATGAGCCAATAAAGCAAAACACCTTTGAATTAGTGGTAAATCATCAATTATGCCTTTGACTTCAAAAACATATATACCTGACGGTATCGATATAGAAATTATCAAGCGATTAGCAGACAACGCCCGTCAATCTGTCAGCAGCTTGGCTAATCAGATAGGCATGTCTGCACCAAGCATTGCAGAACGCATTAAGAACGCTCGAAGAACAGGGAGTTATTATTCGCTATACCATTTAGGTAGATCTCGAAAAACCAGGCTTTACACTCACATCACTGGCAAGAGTTAAACTATTGCCCGGACAACTGCATAAACTTGAAGAACGTCTGACCTAAATGCCAGCGTGAATAGAGTGCGATAAGGGGACGGGAGAAGATTGCTTTATTATTCGCTTAGTTTTACGTTCAATCAGCGACCTGGACGAGCAGTTGAATCACATTGTGGAGCGGGCTGAAACTAGCAGCGCTATTGTTAAGAAAAGCCCTGTGCCGCGACGATTACCGGCCCTGATACGCGGCTAAATCAGCCGCCGGTCATATTCATAAAACGAACAATCTGAGGCTCAGCATCCAGATCGAAATAATGACGTTCAGGCTTAAGATCCATAGACTCGATCAGCTTCTGCTTAAGCAAATCATTATCGTCTGGATTATTTCGCATGACCTCGCGTAAATCCATCGAATGCTCATTACCCAGACAAAGCAGCAAACGCCCCTCAACAGTTACCCGTACACGGTTACATTCACTACAAAAGTTATGACTATGTGGTGAAATAAAACCAATCTTACTGCGGCTATCACTCATTCGATAATACTTAGAAGGACCACCGGTTTTTTCTGTCGTGGAAAGCAACTCGTATTGCTTTGAAATCATCGCCAGTATTTCATCACTGGAACAATACGACTCAGCGCGATCATGCTCAGTAATCGCTCCCAGCGGCATTTCTTCAATAAAGGTAATATCGATTTCACGGTCACGGGCAAACTCAACCAAATCGACAACCTCGTCATCGTTACGGCCTTTAAGCACTACTGCATTCAGTTTAATACCCTTGAAACCAGCCTCACAGGCAGCATCAATACCTGCCAGCACCTGATGCAGACGATCACTGCGTGTTAAGCGCTGAAATTTATCACGCTGCAAACTATCCAGACTGATATTCAGACGATCCACACCAAACCGCTGCAGATCTTTCGCCATTTTAGTCAACTGCGAACCATTAGTAGTAATCAGCAACTCAGCTGGCAGCTGCCCCATCTTCTCGATAAGCCCCAGCACACCTTTACGAACCAACGGCTCACCACCGGTCAGGCGTAACTTGTTTACACCAAGATCCGTAAAACTTTTCGCCAGATTATAAATTTCTTCCAGCGACAACACCTGTTCACGGGGCAAAAACTCCATCTCTTCAGCCATACAGTACACGCAGCGAAAATCGCACCTGTCCGTAACAGACAAGCGTACATATTCGACCCGACGACCGAACTTATCGACTAAAACTGGCTGAGAAGATGTAGATTGTGTCATAACTAAAATCCGCCACACTGGCTTCTGGTGAGTAAATCAGTGAGAATGAGCCGCCTTCATCAAAGAAGCGGAGCACTGCTCACAAACCCGATTATACCTATATATAGCGACAATGTTTATGTAACAGCGCCATATATAGAAACGATTATATTAAGAGCCAAACAGACCTATGTACATGCTATTAAAACACCTGCACATGACCTGTGCCATGTTAACCCTATTATCATTCGCTATCCGCGGCTTCTGGATGCTGACCGATAACAACCTCCTGCAACGCCGCTGGGTAAAAATTGCACCGCATATTATTGATACTCTGCTCCTGGTAACAGCGGTTGGCCTGACCATCACAATAAGCCAGTATCCGTTTGTCGACGCATGGTTAACAGCTAAGCTGGGAGGGCTTATTGCTTACATCGTACTGGGAACGATGGCACTGAAACGCGGTAAGACTAAAGCGATTCGTACCATGGCACTGATTCTGGCCTTAGCTTGCTGGGGCTACATCTTTGCTGTCGCACGTAGCCACATGCCATTTCCCTGGTAAGCTATTTTTCTGACAAACTAGGTTAGCAGCACCGACCGGTGCTGCTGATAAACCCTACGATTGAGCGTCCTGCTCGGCCACTGGCTGATACAACGTTTTCACAACATTAATCAGCTCATGTCGCCATGGAATCTGGCGAATACCAAAAGCATTCAACAACTTCTTACAGACTAGTACTGAAGACGCCGGACGCTCGGTATCTGTTCCGTAATCTTTCGAAGGTACGGCACGAATTTCTTCTGCTCGAAAATCTTCAAACTGACCTGCTGCCGCCAAAACCGCTTCACTGAAACCATAGCGTGAAGTGACTTCTGCACCGCAATAATGATAGGTACCCCAAACATCTGCACCATTATGCACTTGCTTAAGCATTGCAATAATAACCCGGGCAATGTCTGCCGCAGATGTTGGACATCCGCGCCTGTCATCCGCTGCAGAAATTACAGACTGTTCGCGGGCCTGACGCAAAGCACGCTGCATGTAGTTATCACCAACCGGACTAAAAACCCAGCTTACCCTTAGAATAAGGTGACGTTCCAACGTCTGGCGCAAAGCTTCTTCACCACGCCATTTACTATCGCCATAGACACCCAGAGGTTTAGCTTCATCAGCCTCTGCATAACCACTGGCATAATGTCCGTCAAACACATAATCCGATGATAAGTGCAGTACCGCGATGTCACGTTTAGCGCAAGCAACTGCCAATGTTTCAACAGCCTTTGTGTTACGCCGATAGCACTCATCAGGATCACGCTCAGCCTGATCAACATCATTGTAACCGGAAGTATTGATCACATAGTCTGGTTGAACTTCATCAAGCCGCTGCTCTAGCATCTGACGATTATTTATATCCAGTTCCGCATCGGTAAAAGGTACCGGAATATAAAAAGCATCAGTTTGCGCAGCCAGATTCAGGAAATACCCGATCTGACTGTCAGCACCAATAATAAGCAATTTAGCTGGCTGGGAAATAAACGCCTTCAGCATGACTACAGATTACCTCACTCACTACACAGAACAATGGATCAGAATGGGATATCGTCGTCGAAATCATCCATACCCGGCGCAGGCTGTGGAGCTGGTGCTTGCTGCTGAGGCGGCTTCTGGTACTGCTGCTGAGGAGCCTGTTGTTGCTGAGGCGCCTGCTGCTGATATTGTTGTGGAGCTTGTTGCTGTTGTTGCTGTGGCGCCTGCTGATATTGCTGCTGAGGTGCCTGCTGCTGTGGTGCTTGCTGCTGGAAACCACCGCCCTGTGACTGCTGGTACCCGCCGTTATTATCACCGCCGCGACCATCCAGCATTTGCATTTCGCTGGCAACGATCTCAGTTGTGTAACGATCCTGTCCGTCCTGCCCCTGCCACTTCCGGGTACGCAACGAACCTTCCAAATACACCTTAGAACCTTTGCGCAGGTATTCACCGGCGATTTCAGCCAACCGGTTAAAAAACACTACACGGTGCCATTCCGTACGTTCCTGCTGCTGACCAGTTTGCTTGTCTTTCCAGCTTTCTGAAGTCGCTACAGTGATATTAGTTACGGCATTGCCGCTGGGCATATATTTAGTATCCGGATCGTTACCCAGGTTACCAATCAGAATGACTTTGTTAATACCGCGTGCCATTGAATTCTCCACTCCCCTCAGCGTCCTGCGGGGCTATATTGCATCTGTTGATCTTGGTTCGGCCTTAACTTTGGCCGATTCATTTTCCTGGCGCCAAGCATAGCATAATTAGACCTCTGAACATCTACCAAATAATGTTTCAGGACATCTCAGGATTTAGGATGCTTTTCAGGCACGTCTGCCACTATAATCATCTCTTTTTTGCGCACAAGTCGGACACACTGATGGAACAAATCCTGGTTCGCGGGGCCCGTACCCACAATCTTAAGAATGTCGATATCGAAATTCCCCGCGATAAGCTGGTTGTCATTACCGGACTTTCCGGGTCTGGCAAATCATCGCTGGCTTTTGACACCCTCTATGCTGAAGGTCAGCGGCGCTATGTCGAATCGCTGTCTACTTATGCCCGGCAATTCCTGTCCGTCATGGAAAAGCCCGATGTTGATCACATCGAAGGGCTGTCACCAGCGATTTCCATTGAACAGAAGTCTACGTCGCATAACCCCCGTTCAACGGTCGGTACCATCACCGAAATTTATGACTATTTGCGACTACTGTTTGCCCGTGCCGGTGAACCACGTTGTCCGGATCACGATTTACCCCTGGCAGCTCAGACCGTAAGTCAGATGGTCGATCAGGTGTTAGCACTGCCGGAAGGCAGCAAGCTTATGCTTCTGGCGCCTATCGTTCAGGGCCGTAAAGGTGAGCACTTACATACCATCAGCGAGCTGAAAACACAGGGTTTTGTCCGCGCTCGTATTAATGGCATTGTGATTGACATCGATAGCGCTCCTGAACTGGATAAAAACAAAAAGCACGACATTGAAGCAGTCGTTGACCGTTTCAAAGTACGCCCGGATATGCAGGCGCGTCTTGCTGAATCTTTCGAAACTGCATTAAATCTCACCGATGGAATTGCCACTGTCTGTTATATGGACGGTGACGGCGAAGACATGGTGTTCTCTGCACGTTTTGCCTGTCCAAAATGTGGACACAGCATTCAAGAACTTGAGCCCCGAATGTTCTCGTTCAACAACCCACATGGCGCATGCTCTGCCTGCGACGGTCTGGGTGTTAAGCAATTCTTCGATCCGAAAAAAGTTGTCAGTGATCCAAGCCTGACACTTTCCGAAGGCGCAATCCGTGGTTGGGACCGACGTGCTCTGTATTACTTCCAGCAACTTAAAGCTGTTGCGGCCCACTACGAATTTGATATCAACACCCCGTTTGGCGAGCTCAGTGCTAAACAGCAAAAAGTCATTTTACAGGGTAGCGGCAAAGACAATATCGCCTTCAAGTATCTGAATGACCGTGGTGATTCCATTAGCAAGTCACACCCATTTGAAGGGGTGCTTAACAACCTGGAACGCCGCTACCGGGAAACCGAATCAGAAATGGTCCGTGAAGACCTTTCCAAATACATCAATATGCAATCTTGTCCGTCCTGTGATGGCAGCCGCTTACGCCGTGATGCCCGTCACGTATTCATTGCCACCGAAACCCTCCCACAAATTGTTGAGATGGCCATTGGCGATTGTTATGACTATTTCGAAACGCTGAAAATGGACGGCAAACGGGGCGAAATTGCTGACAAAATTGTCAAAGAAATTCGCCTGCGACTGGCTTTCCTGGTAAATGTCGGCCTGGATTACCTGTCACTGGAACGCAGTGCTGAAACACTTTCCGGCGGTGAAGCTCAGCGTATCCGACTGGCAAGCCAGATTGGTGCCGGTTTAGTTGGCGTAATGTACATACTTGATGAACCTTCAATCGGATTACATCAGCGCGACAATGATCGTCTGCTAAAAACACTGATCCATCTGCGGGATTTAGGTAACACCGTTATCGTTGTTGAACACGATGAAGACGCCATTCGACTGGCAGATCACGTCATTGATGTAGGTCCCGGAGCCGGCGTACACGGTGGTGAGATTATCGCCCAGGGCACACCACAGCAAGTCATGGATAATAAAAACTCGATTACCGGTGACTATATTTCAGGTCGCCGTAAAATCGAGATTCCTAGCGATCGCAACTCTCCTGACGGCCGTTGGCTGAAGTTGTTGGGCGCAACAGGCAATAACCTTAACGAAGTGAATCTGGAAATTCCTCTGGGCTTGCTGACCTGTGTTACCGGCGTTTCCGGTTCCGGTAAATCTACCCTGATTAACGGCACCTTATATCCACTGGCCGCCACAGAACTAAATAAGGCAACAACGCTGGATGCAGCGCCGCATCATGAGATTGACGGCCTAAAGCAGATGGATAAGGTCATCGATATCGACCAAAGCCCGATTGGCCGCACACCTCGCTCTAACCCAGCCACTTACACCGGCATTTTCACACCTATTCGGGAATTATTTGCTGGCACGCAGGAAGCACGCGCCCGTGGTTACAAGCCGGGGCGCTTTAGCTTCAACGTCAAAGGTGGCCGCTGTGAAGCCTGTCAGGGTGATGGGGTTATCAAAGTAGAAATGCACTTCCTGCCAGATGTTTATGTACCTTGTGATGTCTGTAAAGGTAAGCGTTATAACCGCGAAACTCTGGAAGTAAAATATAAAGGCAAGAGCATTGATGAAGTGCTGCAGATGACGGTTGAAGACGGCCGCGAATTCTTCGACGCTATTCCTGCTCTGTCACGTCGTTTACAAACCCTGATCGACGTTGGTCTCAGCTATATCCGCCTCGGCCAGGCAGCGACTACGCTTTCTGGTGGTGAAGCACAACGGGTTAAGTTGGCTAAAGAGCTAAGTAAACGGGATACAGGCAAAACACTCTATATCCTTGATGAGCCGACCACAGGTCTGCACTTCTATGATATTCAGCAATTGCTCAATGTACTCTACCGGTTACGTGATCACGGCAACACTATCGTGGTTATCGAACACAATCTTGATGTTATAAAAACAGCAGACTGGATTGTTGATTTAGGCCCCGAGGGTGGCACCAAAGGCGGTCATATCATTGCTACAGGTACTCCGGAAGATGTAGCTAATACGGAACATTCCTATACAGGCCAGTTCCTCAAACCATTGCTGGAGCGCTAAGTTCAGCAGCATTAAGTTTAAGCAATATTATGTTTCTGTTTCGCCCTGGTCAGCCGGGGCGACAGAAACAGATATTCTTCTGCTTTTCGCGGCATCAGTCCCTCCAACAATAAATCGTCCTTAAGTGCATCATCCAGCGACGCTAAACCTCGTATAAGACTCTCACTGATGCATGCAGAATATACTCCCAACCCTGTAATCATCGGTAGACAAGGCGTCGGCTGACTATACCCAACTACTTTTAATGTTTTAGCAGCAGGTTCATAACGTTTCGCCAGTGTCCAGCTAACAGCATCTATACTGGCAACATCCGCCTCACCAGCTGCCAGCATCTGAATCGACTGTCTATGACTGCCAGAAATACATAACTGGCTCAGAGCGTTTCTGCTAAGGCTGTGTAACAAAGCTGAGTATCCAGACTGAGAATCCCTGGCATTAATAGCTGCTCTTAAACCTTGCCCCTCTTCAATAGCACCTTCCGATTGCTCAAAACAAATTGCATCTGAATCTATATCCGCACCCGTAACGATGACACTGTAATACTCACCGTCACTGCAATTTTCCAACCGATATACAGGACTGCCTAATAAGCAGGTATGTTTATAAAGGCCCTGTGCAAAAGGTAATCCGCACGTCTGCCCCACCAATAGTGACTCAGAAAGCCATTGCTGAACTTGATCACCATCTTCCAACAGGCACTCCGGAACAGTAATCTCTTCTGGTAAGTCTTCACGTAACACTGCTGCTAAGTGCTGCCATAAAGCCTCATGCTGGAATTTCAGTTCGGGCCAGTCATACATAGGTAAACGCGCGATCATCCAATTACCTCACTGGAATTATTTTGCGGCAAAACATCAGGTATAGCAGGCATATATGGGTGCGAGACCGGCTCTTTCGCTTGCAAAAAATATTCGTTAAATACCTGACGGTAATTGGAATAGCGATAATTTTGATTATCTGCCAGAAACTGCTCACGACATTCCCGGTATAGTGCTGGCAAGCGGTACCAGGCTACGCCCGGGTGCTGATGGTGCACCGCATGTAAATTATTATTCAGAAAAAGAAATGCCAGTAATCCCCGGTCTTCAACGACCACCGTACGCGCTGCCACTGAAAAATGCGCTCTATGCTCAAGAAAAGTGCGAATTTTCAGAACAGACAATCCTGCATAAGCACACAATATATAGAGCCAGAGACTCACCTGAGCAACTTCAGATAACCACCACAGCATCGGTACCAACCCTGACAAATGCATCAGATATGCCCGGATTACATTCCACTCTCCTGAAACCACTGACCGTACATCATTTTTATAAAACAACCATAAAGACACCGCAGGCCCTATCAGTATTCGCCCCAGCAAGCTGTTATTAAAATTGTATATATCCCTCAGAGCAGTCGGCATTGCCTGCCACTGTTGAGAATCAAAATAATGTGATTCAGGATCATCATACGGATCCGTTAAATTTTCATCCTGATGATGTATCAGATGCGTATCCCGAAACCGCTCATAAGGCAGAAAAACACCTACCGGTAAGAATACTAAAGCTTCATTCAGCCACCGCCAGTTAGTAGGATGATTATGCAATGCCTCGTGCTGCAACGACGACTGCAACGCAAGAATTAAAGGTAAGAACAGCCACAATAAAGCAATCCAATCGCTAAACGACACTACCAGCCACCAGCAGCTATAACAGCTGACAATCAGCAACAAAGTTGGCCATTCAATTCGAATTCCCCGTGTGGCGTGCATACATAACTCCTTAACTATCAATAAGAAGAGCATATGCCCAGACATTAACTGAGGCTATTTGTGAATTTGTAATTTATGCATAAGATATACATCACTAATAATATTTTGTTGTATAAATACAAAAACAATCATATTTATATAACAACAAGACAATGATTATGAACGGCTGGGAACATGGATAAACGAGAGATAGCACCGCTGTTTCGTGAACGCCTGAAACAATTGCTACTGCAATCTGGTCTGAACCCCAGTGAATTTGCCCGCCAATGTCAGCTGGACCGCTCTGCGATGAGCCAGTTTCTGGATCCCGCCAACCTGCGTCTGCCCCGCGCTGAAGCGTTAATGCGTATAGCCGCAGCACAAGGTGTTTCAATCGACTGGTTACTGGGAGTTGCCGGAGCCAGCGACGCCAGCCTGCAGGTATCCAGCAGTGCTGAAATAGAACTCATACCCGACCAGGCACAACACTCCCCGCTCACTCAGTGGCGTGCTGAAATTAACGGCGGTAAAACCCGTTATGTGCCGGCATATCTGCCAGACATGCTTAGCCTGCCTGAACTGGTTAATCATGAACTCGAGCCACACAGAGCCTCTCCCCGTTATAACTTCGGTGAAGACTTACTTAAAACGGTTCAGGAAAGAGGCAATGATCTGGAAATATGCATGCCCGTACAGGCGCTCTATGAACTGGCTAAGGGCCATGGTATCTGGCAACAAATCCCGCGTTCACTGCGTAAAGCACAGTTTGACTATATGGCGCGACTGATAGATGAACACTATCCCACTCTGCGGGTACACTTTTATGACCGGCTGAAACATTACTCAGCGCCGCTAACCGTATTTGGTAATCAGCGGGCAGCCATTTATCTGGGGGGTACCTATTTGATGGTAACTGGCAGCGAGCAAATCAGCGGACTTTCGAAACATTTCGACCATCTGGTGAGAGTCGCTGATGTATTACCGCATCAGGCAAGCCAACAATGCCTGGATATCAAACAAACAATTTAGCCTTCAGTGCTGTAAGGCATCCAGTAAATGCTCAATAATATGGCGCAATACTGGCTGCACATGTATCACCTTCTGTGGATCTAACTGATAAGCATCGAAACGCTTTGCAGAAAAGGCTGAGTTAGCCAGATAAGTTCCTTGCGACAACTCTAACTGCAAAGTTTCAATACCTTCCGCTGGCTGTCCAAAGTGGCGGGTAATAAAACCACCTTTGAAACGCCCGTCTGTTACGCAGGTAAAGCGACCATCCGCTGTTGTCAACGCTTCCAGCTGAGTGGCTAAACCAAACCTACAGCTGGCGCCATTGTTACTGCCAAAATTAAAATCAGGTAAGCGGCCATCAAATAACATAGGCACCCGTGGGGCAATACTGTGCGCGTCAAATAACATGGCATTACCATGTACTGCTTTAAGCCGGTCCAGCTCATCCCGCAACTGTCGGTGATAAGGTCGCCAGATCTGCTTCTTATACCTTTCTCGCTCATCTTCATCCGGTTCCTGACCGGGCAAAAACAAACTGTCATCGGCAAAACTGATATCGGGAAATAACCCCGTCACTTTGCCCTCGTATAAAGGTTTATCATCCAGCGAACGGTTCAGATCCAGCACATAGCGGGAATAATTGGCGCGGATTACACCTACCCCAAGATCACTCAGAAAACTGTAGAGCTCGGGAATGAACCAGTCAGTATCAGCCAGCTGCAAGGCTGATGCAGTCAGACCACTGGCCACTGCATCAGTTAATTGCAAACCGGAATGTGGCATGCTGACCAGCAGCGGTGTTGTCCCCGGCGTAAACTCAAACGGATCAGATATCACGGCGTACACCTCGCTTCACTCTGGCTTTGTTCAGGCGTCCCCCTAACCAATAGCTTAGCTCAGCTGGTGATTCTATGTTCCAACAAACGAAATCTGCCTGCTTACCAGGCGTAAGCGTACCATGGCTGTCATGCAGACCAAGAGCACGTGCGGCGTGACATGTAACACCCGCTAGGGCCTCTTCTGGCGTAAAGCCAAATAAACTACAGGCCATGTTCATCATCAACCGCAATGACCGTACTGGCGATGATCCCGGATTAGCATCACTGGCCAGCGCCATTGGCACATTATTTTCTCTCAACAACACGATTGGTGGCTGCTGTGTTTCCTTCAGCATGTAATAAGCACCCGGCAGAATGACCGCTACAGTGCCATGCTCTGCCATCGCCTTAACATCATCTTCCGTTGCATACTCAAGATGATCCACTGACAAAGCGCCCAGCTCAGCGGCCATACGGCTGCCACCCAATGCAGATAATTGTTCGGCATGTAGCTTCAGTGGTAAATTCAGCTCCGCAGCGGTTTGCAGATAACGCTTTATCTGCTCAGGCGAAAAGGCTATTTTTTCACAAAAGCCGTCAACAGCGTCAGCCAGTTTTTGCTCCGCGATTACAGGTAGTAGAGTGTCACAAAGGTAATCAATATATGTATCTGCATCGTTGAACTCCGGAGGTAACGCATGAGCTGCCAGGCAGGTCGTAACTATATCCACAGGCCATTGCTCACCCAACCGACGGGCAACACGTAGCATTTTGCTTTCATTTTCCAGATCCAGGCCATAACCGGATTTTATTTCCAGGGTCGTCACACCATCAGCCATCAAATCTAGCAATAGTAACTCGGCGCGTTTCATTAACTCAGCTTCACTAGCCTGCCGTGTGGACTTTACTGTATTCGCAATACCACCACCGGACCGGGCGATTTCTTCATAACTTGCGCCCTGTAAGCGCAATTCGAATTCACGGCTACGATTTGCACCAAAAACAATATGACTGTGGCAATCGATTAGCCCTGGCGTCACCCAACCACCACCCAGATCAGTTCCCTGATCAGCCTGACCAGAAAAATCAGCAAACGATCCTACCCAGCTGATAACACCTTCATCTACAGCAATTGCAGCATCTTCAATAACGTTATAATGGCCCCCCTGCATTGTCACCGCATGAAACCCGTACCAAAGATGCTGACAATTCTGATTATACATTCAAGACTCCTATGCTAATGATCAGCACTTAGTAATCAGTGACCAGCCAACAGCGAGGGCAGCAAGTCTTCCGGCATAGATTCATTATGTGGCGCTTCAGCAAGCAATTCATTTGCTTGCGCGATATCTGTCGCAAAATAACGGTCCTGGTCATAGAAAGGCACCCGGGCACGCAAAGCTGACTTAGCCTGCTCCAGTCGCTCTGAGGTTTTAACTGGCGCCCGAAAATCCAGCCCCTGTGCAGCGCTGAGTAACTCTACCGCCAGAATACCCCGGGTATTTTCTGCCATGTCACGTAATCGCCGACCGGCAAAAGTCGCCATTGAAACATGGTCTTCCTGATTAGCAGAGGTAGGTAAACTATCTACAGACGCTGGATGTGCCAGCGTCTTATTTTCACTGGCCAGTGCCGCTGCAGTTACCTGAGCAATCATAAAGCCCGAGTTAACCCCGCCGTTATCAACCAGAAAAGGTGGCAGGCCAGATAACCCACTATCAATCAGCAAAGCAATTCGTCGCTCCGCCAGCGAGCCAATTTCAGCTATCGCTATTGCCAGGTTATCAGCCACCATAGCAACCGGCTCGGCATGAAAATTACCGCCGGAAATAATATCGTTTTCTGCCGCACAGACTAACGGATTATCCGAAACCCCATTAGCTTCAATCACCAGCACCTGAGCGGCATGACGGATTTGATCCAGACAGGCTCCCATTACCTGCGGCTGGCAGCGCAGCGAGTATGGATCCTGTACTTTTTCACAACCAACATGAGACTCTCCCAACTCACTGTTATCGTTCAGTAAACTGCGAAACGCCGCCGCGGTGTCAATCTGGCCGATCTGCCCCCTGGCAGCATGAATACGCGGGTCAAAAGGTCGGCGGCTGCCAAGGGCTGCTTCAACTGATAAAGCCCCACAAACCACGCCGGAAGCAAACAGGTCTTCCGCATGAAATAATCCTTCTAACGCGAAAGCTGTCGATGCCTGAGTACCATTAAGTAACGCTAAACCTTCTTTAGGCGCTAACGTCAGCGGCTCAATACCGGCAATTGCCAGTGCCGCCTGTCCCGAAATAACTTCGCCTTTATAACGCGCCTGACCTTCCCCAAGTAACACTGCACTCATATGCGCCAATGGCGCCAGATCACCGGAAGCACCAACAGAACCTTTACTCGGAATACAGGGAAAGACTTCCGCATTCAGCAGGCAGATCAGCGCTTCAATAACCGTGAGCCGTATACCCGAATACCCCCGGGCAAGACTGTTAACCTTCAGCACCATCATCAGACGCACCGTGGCATCACTCATAAGTTCGCCGATACCAGCAGCGTGGGATAACACAATACTTCGCTGCAAGGTTTCTAAGTCCTCACTGGCAATCCGCGTATTCGCTAACAGACCAAACCCCGTATTGATGCCGTATACCGTACGGTCTTCTTCAATGACACGGTTAACCACTTCTGTACTGGCATCAATACCAGCCACAGCAGCAGAATCCAGCCCCAGACGCAACCGGCGACGGCTGATCTGACGTAAATCTGCCAATGTCAGACTGCCGGGAATCAGTTGTAACTCAAACATTCTGTATCTCTCCTATACCCGCCTGCTGCTCCAGTTGCTGAAGCATGGCCGAATCCGCCAATAATTCATCTAATCGCTGAATATCTTTTGCCACCCAGCGTTCCCGGGTGTAATGAGGAATTTGCTGGCGTACTTGTTGCCAGAGTGCCCAGCCTCCCCGGCTGAAAACATTACTTTCCTGTCGATGCTTCACTGCTATAAAGTCAAATGCCTGAGCAGCACACATCAGTTCAATTGCCAGTACTTTTTGCAAATTCGCCTGTTGCTTAAATAATCTTAATACTGCACTGGAGCCAAAGCTCAGATGATCTTCTTGCAAACCTGACGTAACATAGTTATCCACTGACACTGGCGAGGCATGACGACGGTTTTCCGCACACAAAGAAGCACTGACATACTGCACTATCATCAGGCCTGAACTGATTCCGCCTTCATCCGTAAGATATCCCGGCAAGCCACTGACCTGAGGATTAAGCAGTCGATAACTGCGACGCTCTGCAGCAGAGGTCAACTCTGCTAATGCAGGCGCCAATGCGTCACTGGCTAGCGCCAGACTCTCACCGTGAGGATTTGCCTGCGAAACAACATTAAACACACCTTCTTGCTCAAGTATCAGCGGATTATCTGTCGCCGCGTTTAATTCTCGCGTCACCAGTTCTGAAAAATTTTGCCACTGTTGTCGGCAAGCGCCATGTATCTGCGGTACAGACCTCAGACTGAGAGCATCCTGGGTGCGCTGTCCCTGCCGGGAGGCCAGCCACAGACTGTCACTCAGAAATATTCGCAACCGCTGGCCAACCAAACTCACCTCAGGTGAAGCCTTTAGAGCCAGATTTAGCTCGCCAAACGCGGCCAACTGACCACCACAGGCTTCAAAACTCAACGCAGCGCTCAAGTCCGACCAACTCAACAACTTTTCAGTATCAGCTGCCACCAGACACGCCAGCCCGGTCATACATGGCGTACCATTCACCAGGCTCAAACCATCTTTTGGTCCGATCTGTGGCGGCATAATATTAGCTAGCTGAAATGCCTCAGTGGCCGGAATTACCTGCCCCTGATACTCCACATCACCAGTCCCTAACAATGGCAACGCAATATGCGCCATATGCGTCAGATAACCGACCGACCCCTGTTCAGGCACTTGCGGTGTTACACCGGCATTCAGCATCGCCAACAGAGCTTTAACAACCTCCACAGAAATACCCGAATAACCATGGCTATAATTAGCAACGGCTGCCGCCATAATAGACCGCACCTGACGTTTCTCCAGCAAAGGCCCTACGCCACAGGCATGATTCAGAATTGTTCCCCGTGACATCGCAGCCAACTGTTCGGGTGCCAATATGTGGTTACATAAATCACCAAGCCCGGTGGTAATACCGTATGCCCGCGTTCCCTGACTCACCATTTCCATCACTGCATTGCGGGCGCGCTCTATCCTCAACCAGCGACTGCCACTAATTTCCAGTGTTGCCCCGTCTGCCACATCAACCAGGTCCTGCCAGCGAAGTTGTTGATCAAATACCACCTTTGCCTGCATATGCGTTCCGTTCTTATTTTTCTGTACTTAAAACACTATAGCCAAAGGCTCTAACTATGAATTACTCAACAGTAAGCCTCTAACTAACAACCGGCCACACTTCCAAAATAAACATTCCAAAACATACAGTTAGAACATTCACTCAAGCATTGGCAAATGCAGCCCTTGCTCTTTAGCACAAGCAATGGCTTCGGGATAACCAGCGTCTGCATGCCGCATAACGCCAGTCCCAGGATCGTTCGTCAGTACCCTGGCAATACGCTCATCGGCCTCAGCTGTGCCGTCACAAACAACCACCATTCCAGAGTGCTGCGAGAAACCCATACCAACCCCGCCACCATGATGTAAAGAAACCCAGGTCGCACCAGACGCAGTGTTCAGCAAAGCATTCAGCAGTGGCCAGTCCGACACTGCATCTGAGCCATCCCGCATGGCTTCAGTCTCCCTGTTAGGGCTGGCTACCGAGCCGGAATCCAGATGATCACGACCAATAACAACCGGCGCTGACAGTTCACCACTGCGCACCATTTCATTAAAGGCCAGCCCCAACTTTGCACGCTGACCTAAACCTACCCAGCAAATACGTGCTGGCAGTCCCTGAAACTGAATCCGCTCTCGGGCCATATCCAGCCAATTATGCAGATGCTTATCATCAGCAATAATTTCTTTTACTTTGGCATCAGTTTTATAGATATCTTCAGGATCACCAGATAAAGCAACCCAACGGAATGGACCAATACCCCGGCAGAACAGCGGACGAATATAAGCTGGTACGAATCCAGGAAAATCAAAGGCGTTATCCACACCTTCTTCCAGGGCCATCTGACGAATATTATTACCGTAATCAAATGTCGGTATACCCTGCTGCTGAAATGCCAGCATCGCACTTACCTGTACTGCCATAGACTGCTTAGCCAGACGGGTAATTTCGGCAGGTTCGGTTTCTGCCCGTTGGCGATACTCTTCCCAACTCATGCCCTGAGGTAAATACCCATTTAACGGGTCATGGGCTGAGGTTTGATCAGTCACCATATCCGGGCGCACACCCCGCTTAACCATTTCCGGCAAAATATCAGCTGCGTTTCCACATAAACCGACAGACACCGCACGCCCAGCTTCACAATGTGCACTTATCCGCGCCAGAGCATCATCAAGATCAGCTGCCTGTTCGTCCAGATAACGGGTCCGTAAACGAAAGTCTATTCGGCTTTGCTGACATTCGATCGTCAGAGAGCAGGCACCGGCAAGTGAAGCAGCCAGCGGCTGAGCGCCACCCATGCCACCAAGACCAGCAGTAAGAATCCACCGGCCGCGCAGGTTGCCGGCGTAATGCTGGCGCCCCGCCTCTACGAAGGTTTCATAAGTACCCTGAACAATCCCCTGGCTACCAATATATATCCAGGAACCGGCTGTCATCTGGCCATACATTGCCAACCCCTGAGCATCCAGTTCATTGAAATGCTCCCAGTTCGCCCAGTGAGGCACCAGATTAGAATTTGCAATCAATACCCGCGGGGCATTTTCATGGGTTTTGAAAACCCCCACCGGCTTACCAGACTGCACTAACAGCGTTTCATCTGTCTCAAGATTCTTAAGTGTATTCACCAACACGTCATAACTTTTCCAGTCACGGGCAGCGCGGCCAATACCACCATATACCACCAGCTCATGAGGATTCTCAGCTACATCCGGATGTAAATTATTCATTAACATTCGTAAAGGCGCTTCCGTTAACCAGCTCTTAGCATTTAGCCGGGTACCGGTTGGCGCAATGATATCCCCTTCACGAAATCGGTCGAGACTGCCCATGACATGCTCCTGAAACACTTAATAGTTCATTTTCAAATCAGCATACATGTATATACAACTTAAAATCAAGCTGTACGATATCTACTTATAAGTGTAGTGGCTTACATCAAGATCAGGCGTTACGTCCAAAATGACCAAATAGCTGGAACCGGCTGCCCGGAGACAGGAGCTGCGCACTGGCTACTAACTCCCCACGGGACCAGGTACGGCGCTGTATTTGCAAACAGGGCTCGGTAGAATCCATTTGCAGCCAACTGGCCTGCTGTGGTGTTGCCAGAACGGCTTCCACCAAATGCTCACCTTCAGTTAAAGGGGCAATACGGCTCAGATAAGCAGAAGGTGTGATGCAGGTGAAATCCTGTTCAAGATATTCCGGTGCCAACTCCGCATTGATCACCCGGGATTCCAGCTGAATAGGCAGCTGATTCTCAAAATGTAATAACACAGACCGGTATACCGGATGCATGGTACGCACCCCCAGCCCCAGAGCTTCCTGCTGTGAAGCCTTTGCCCGCTCAAGACAAAGCACTTCAGCCCGATGCTGATTACCACGGCTGTCAATCTCTTCTGCAATATCATGTATTTCAGACAAGGCTGAAGGGAGTTTTTTTTCTGCTACAAAAGTACCTACGCCCTGCTGTCGTTGCAGAATCCCTTCGCTTGTCAGCTCTCTCAACGCCCGGTTGGCCGTCATCCTGCTGACGTCTAGTGCTTTAACCAGCTCCGCTTCAGAAGGGACACGTTGCAGCGCAACCCAACTACCATCCCGAACCCGGCTGGCAATCGCCTGCTTAAGCTGTTCGTACAAAGGTCCGTTACCTTCAGAAAGGCTGGTTTTAAGTTCATCGGCTAAATGTTGAGACTGCTGGCGCATCTGTTACTCCGCTTGCGTATTAGCAGCAAAAATTAAAAACGATGTATTGGCTGCTGCTCAGAACGTCACTGAATTATACGGCAAAAGCTTGCAACACCAAGATAAAAAGTTGTATATACAAGGTATATCAATTTATAAAAACCGGAATTATCCGCTGCGGAGTTCACCATGTCCCATCAAATATTCTTTGCCCCTCTGGCACTTCTGCCTTCCGGCTGGCAGAAGAACGTTTTTATTGAAGTCAGCCAGGGTCAGATTATAAGAGTCGCTGAAAACCAGCCTCCTCCAGCTGATGCGCGCATATTAAACGGCCCCGTATTACCAACGATGACAAACCTTCATTCTCATGCCTTCCAGCGCATAATGGCAGGATTGAGTGAAGTAAGCCTTAATCCGAATGATAACTTTTGGAGCTGGCGAGACACCATGTATAAACTGGTTGCCAAACTCACTCCTGACGATGTCGAAACTATCGCTACCGAGTTATATATCGACATGCTAAAGGCTGGCTATGGTCAGGTTGTGGAGTTCAATTACCTACATCACTCACCGGATGGTCAGCGATATTCCGACCCGGCAGAAATGAACCGGCGCTTACTACAGGCATCTGACACAACCGGGCTGGGTATCACGCTTGCGCCAGTGCTTTACAGTTACGGAGGCTTTGGCGAACAGCCCTGCAATCAGGCTCAACAGCGTTTTTATCATGCAACCGATGAGTACCTTCGTCTTCACGAGCTTCTGGCTCCGCAGGTAAAGCAAGCTTCACTGACACAAAAACTAGCACTCTGTTTTCATTCCATCCGGGCAGTCAATGCGGAACAGATCAATCAAATTCTGGCCCATCAGCAACACAATATACCTGTGCATATTCACATTGCCGAACAGCAAAAAGAAGTCAGCGATTGCTTAGCACACTACGGGCAGCGCCCGGTAGAATGGCTTTTTAACAATACCAACGTCACTCCTGACTGGTGTCTGATTCATGCTACTCACCTCAATAAGGAAGAAATATGCAAACTTGCCCGCTCCCAGGCTGTTGCAGGTTTATGCCCAACTACTGAAGCAAACTTAGGGGACGGAATATTCCCGGCGCAAAGCTTTATCGCAGAACAGGGTCGTATTGGAATCGGCTCTGACAGCCACGTAGGCCTGTCGGTCGCTGAAGAATTACGTCTTCTCGAATACAGTCAACGGCTACAAGCCCAGCAACGTAATCGGCTATATACAACGGAGCAACCGGCGGTAGGGGACTATCTGTTTAACGCTTGCCTGCAAGGCGGTGCCCAGGCTGCCGGCATTCAAAGCGGTCTTTGTCCTGGCTCCCGGGCAGACTTCATGACATTGAATAATGAACTTGCTGAAATAGCCGGTGCACAACCTAGCCAGTTACTTAACCGCTGGATTTTCGCCTGCAGGGAAAATCCGGTGAAAGACGTATATATTGCCGGGCAGCAACGTATTTTTTCCGGACAGCATCCACATCAACAAACCAGCCGCGAAAGCTATATTGCCCTGCAGCACCGCCTTAAGTTGTAAAACCTGAGACCCGGTTCATCTAAGCCCCTGAGAAATCTCTTATTTCAGGGCATTACAACCTCATATAATGGTGACTTGTAACTATTAAAACGAACGATTGATGTGCTACAACTTTATCTAGATAAATACCTGTACACAGTACCGCAGGTATTGCCGGCTCAGGATGAGCATACCGGTCAATTTGCCGGAAGCCCTGAATATCGTACAAGGAATTTCAACATATTCTGGCTTCCGTCCTGATCAGATAACTTTTAGCGGACTGAATCATGACATCAATACCGAAGGCAAACTCTTTGTTTCGCGTTTTGCTATACGCCTTCACTTTTTGCTACATCCTTCCTGCCAATGCTCAAACCGATATGCCTGTATTTGAGCAAGCATTCGATAAACATCCTTCAGTCATGTTACTAATTGATGCCGACAGTAAACAAATAGTTAATGCCAACCCCGCAGCGGCGGAGTTTTACGGCCACTCAGAGGCCACGCTTGAAAACATGAGCGTTGCAGATCTTAACATGTTAACGCCAAAACAAGTTGCCGTAGAAGTAAGACTGGCCCGTCAGGAAGGCCGACAATTTTTTATCTTCAGACATCTAATGGCCGACGGCAGTAATCGAAAAGTTGAGATCAGAACAGTTCCCCTCCAAACGGAAAACAAAGTACTGCTCTACTCAATTGTGACGCCTGTCACACCTAAAATGGATAAGGTTATCGGCCATTACCAGAACCAGCTGGAAGCTATGGTGGACGTACAGACGGATGAAATTGCCAGCAAGAGCCGTCAAGTCATCTGGGCGATGGGCGGTTCGATTGTATTACTGCTAATCCTCATAATACTTCTGTATAAATCTATGCGCCGGGGCCACGAAGCCCGCCAGCAAGCGGAAGAAAATGAAGCAACTCTATCATCTATTTTCGACGGCATTTCTGATGCCATCATTTGCGCGAACCCCGACGGCAGAATTATTAACGCTAACCGTGGCAGCGAAACCCTGTTTGGCTACAGTCTGAATGAACTCATCGACAGTGATGCAGACAGGCTCTACAAGCAATCCAAAGATATCGCCGCATATCAGGACCTGCAATACTCAGAAAACAGCCACAATGCAGCCATCTACGAAGCAGACTACCGACGTGCCAACGGCTCTTCTTTCAGCGGAGAAACACTGGCGACAGTAATGACAGACCCTCAGGGGAAACCTCTAGGTTATGTCAGAGTTATCCGGGATATCTCAGAACGTAAAAAGTCCCATGAAAAACTGCGCCTGGCTGCCAGCGTGTTTAAACATACCAGTGAAGGCATCATGATAATTAGTCCTCAGGGCACATTACTGGACACTAATGATGCTTATACGCATATCACCGGTTATAGCCACAATGAGGTAGTTGGACAGAATATACGCGACCTCTTCTGGGAATTTCATGAGACCGATGAAGCGCTCATGATGTACCAGTCTCTTCAGGAACATGGTCACTGGGAAGGCGAGTTAGAAACCACACACGCGAATAATGCTTCCCGGACACTCAAGCTGACCATCAACGCTGTTAGCGATACTCACAGAAATCTTCAGCAGTATGTCGCTCTCTTCTACGACATTACTGATCAGAAGCTTAAAGATGAACAGTTACGCAGTATTGCGCACTATGATGCGCTGACTAATTTACCCAACCGATTACTTCTTGCCGACCGTCTGGAACACGGCATGCTACAAATTAAACGTCGTAACCTGAGCCTGGCAATTGTCTATCTCGATCTGGATGGATTTAAAGCGGTTAATGATACCTGGGGGCATGAGGTTGGTGATCAACTGCTGGTAGAAATCGCCCGGCGTATGAAGTTTGCCCTGCGGGAAACAGATACCGTTGCCCGGCTTGGCGGTGATGAATTTGCCGCTATTTTTGTCGATTTACCAATGGGGCTGCCATACGAAATCTATCTGCTGCGTTTATTAAAAGCTACCAACGAACCGATTTATATCAATAATCTGGAGCTCAAAGTATCAGCTAGCCTGGGTGTAACTTTTTATCCACAGCAGGAAGATATAACCGCAGAGCAATTACTCCGCCAGGCCGATCAGGCAATGTATCAGGCGAAACTTGCAGGTAAAGGCCGCTATCACATATTCGATTCTGATTTAGCCAGGGATATTAAGCACCAGCATGAAGAAGTCGAGCGTCTGAAACAGGCAGTTCTCAATAACGAATTTGTACTTCATTACCAGCCCAAGGTAAATATGCGTACCTCTCAGGTGTTTGGTGTTGAAGCATTAATACGCTGGCAGCATCCGCAGAAAGGCTTGTTATCACCTGCACATTTCCTGCCTATGACTGAAGAGCACGCACTGGCGATTGATATCGGCGAGTGGGTAATAGATGCAGCTTTACGTCAGCTTGCACGCTGGCATGCTCAAGGAAATATGCTATCAATCAGTATTAATGTTGGCCCCCGGCAATTACAGCAGGACAACTTTACTGAACGACTCGAAGAACTGTTAAAACGCTATCCTGAGATTGATCCGAGTTATATTGAGCTGGAGGTTTTGGAGAGCAGTATTATTCGGGATCTGCATAAAGTATCCCGGACAATGCAAAGCTGCATCAAGCTCGGAATAAATTTTGCGTTAGATGACTTCGGGACAGGCTACTCATCCCTGCGTTACCTGAAAGAGCTACCGGCAAGTATCGTCAAAATTGACCGTGGCTTTGTCATGGACATGCTCACCGACACTGAAGATCTCACTGTGCTCAAAGGTATCATCCATCTTGGGAAGCTGTTCAATAAACAGTTAGTTGCTGAAGGCGTTGAAAGTATTCGACATGGTGAATTGCTGCTTTCACTCGGCTGCTGCCTTGCACAGGGCTACGCCATTGCCCGTCCTATGCCTGCAGGAGAGATTGCCAGCTGGGTCGCACAATGGCAGGCACCGGTTGAATGGCAGGCGCAGCAGACTTTACCCGGTGAAGCCGTTTTATTGAAATAACCGATGCTAAATTTCAGGCACAAAAAAAGGCGCTGTAAGCGCCTTTTTTATAACGACAGCGAATTAACGCTGTGGGCCTGCCAGAATAATCGCTTCAGAAACACCTTCAAACTTTTCAAAATTTGAAGTGAACTGACCGATCAGATCATTTGCAGTTGCATCGTATGCACCTTTATCTTCCCAAGTCGCACGCGGATTCAGCAGCGCGTTATCAACGCCCGGTACATCCTTAGGAACAGTCAGGTTAATACCTGCCAGGTGTTCTGTTTCTACGCCAGCCAGTTCGCCATTCTGGATGGCGCTGATAATGCCGCGGGTCGTAGGAATACTGAAACGGCTACCAACGCCGTAAGCACCGCCAGTCCAGCCAGTGTTAACCAAATAAACCTGGCTGTCGAATTCTTCAATACGCTTGATCAACAGATCAGCATACTCACTTGCAGGACGTGGGAAGAATGGAGCGCCGAAGCAGGTAGAGAAAGTAGACTTAATGCCACCGCCTGAACCCATTTCAGTAGAACCAACCAGTGCCGTATAACCAGACAGGAAGTGATAAGCAGCCGCTTCCTTAGACAGAATAGATACCGGTGGCAAAACGCCAGTCAGGTCACAAGTCAGGAAGACAATAGACTTAGGCTCACCACCCATATTGGTCGCAGAGCGCTTCTCAACATGCTTCAGTGGATAAGCACAACGGCCATTTTCAGTCAGGCTTGTATCAGCATAATCAGCTACACGTGAATCATTCAGAGTAACGTTTTCAACGATTGCACCGAAACGGATCGCATCCCAAATGATTGGCTCATTCTTCTGACTCAGGTTGATTGTCTTCGCATAACAACCGCCTTCCAGGTTAAATACTACACCTTTGCCCCAACCGTGCTCATCATCACCGATCAGGTAACGTGAAGGGTCCGCAGACAACGTTGTTTTACCCGTGCCGGAAAGACCGAAGAACAGTGTAGTGCTACCGTCATCACCGATATTTGCAGAACAGTGCATTGGCAGCACGTCTTTTTCTGGCAATAAGAAGTTCTGCACCGAGAACATTGCCTTCTTCATCTCGCCCGCATAACGCATGCCAGCCAACAGTACTTTACGCTTAGCAAAGTTGATGATCACACAGCCTTCGCTGTTAGTACCATCACGCTCAGGAACACATTCGAAACCTGCAGCGTTGAAGATTTGCCATTCTTCTTTTGATTTTTGGTTATATTCTTCCGGACGAATGAACAAGTTCTGACCAAACAGGTTCTGCCACGCAGTTTCTGTGCTCATCTTAACTGGCAGGTAGTGATTAGGATCAGAACCTACATGAACAGTTGAAACAAAATGCTCGCGCTCAGCCAGGTGTTCTTCAACACGATTCCAAAGGGCGTCGAACTTATCGCCGTCAAAAGGACGGTTAATCGGGCCCCACTGGATAGCATCAGAAGTGCTAGGTTCATCAACGATGAAACGATCCATCGGTGAGCGGCCTGTACGCTTGCCAGTCTTTACGACCAGAGCACCAGAATCAGCCAGGGTACCTTCTCCCCGCTGAATAGCTCGTTCTACTAACTGAGCCGGGCTCATATTGACGTGTACAGTGTTCACGGTGTCTTTGCTCATTATTGGATTCCCTTGGCCTGCAGCCAAAAAAAATAATTACCTGGAAAGTTATTCGTCTCCGTGCGCAATTAGTTGTTTTATCAACCAACTACCCCCATGCACAGAGGAGTAAAACTGTTTCGTCCTGCTCCGACACTCGCCGGCGGATCTTATTTTTATCGGACGCGTATTATGTCAAAAAAGAGTCTGAAAAACTATGACTGAGAGCCATTCCTATTTGCTTTATACGGGGTCCATTAGTCGCTTTCGGTCAGCTTTAACGGGATGAGGTTTCACATCCCGGTACTCGCTAAACTAATCAGTGTACCTGATCAGAAGGCTTCACATTTGCGGTGATAGAAAACATTTGTACAATATCTGCCTGATCAAACTGATAGTTTTCGTTACAAAACTGGCAGTTAACTTCGATCTTGCCTTCTTCCCGGATAATTTCTTCCAGCTCATCCTGAGTTAAATACTGCAAAGCATGGCTTGTACGCTCACGGGTACAATCGCAGTTAAAACGCAGTAACTCCGGCTCATATAGGCGACATTCTTCTTCATGGAATAAACGTCGTAAAATAGTCTCATTGTCGAGACTCAAAAGCTCATCATCACTTAACGTGGCTGCCAACTGGCTAAAATGCTCCCACTGATCTTTACGGTCACCTTCTACCGGCATAACCTGAATCAGAAAACCAGCTGCCTTATCTTCACCAGTCGCCAGATGAATCTGTGTAGGTAACTGTTCAGAACGGGAGAAGTACTCCTCCAGACACTGGCTAAGATGATCGCCGTCAAGAGGAACAACCCCCTGATAACGCTTACCGTTTTCAGGCTCAATTGTAATAACCAACTGGCCATCGCCAATCAGCTCTTTCAGCTCAGCCTCTTCCGGCAACTCACCTTCAAAACGGGCAATTGCCCGTAAATCGCGCTGATGGTTACATTCAGCCATCAGGGCTTTTACATTGTTACTACCTTGCGCCTGTATAGATAAACGGCCTTCAAATTTTAACGTAGCGCTAAGTAAGCTCACAGCAGCCATCATTTCACCCAATACATTTTGGATAACTTGCGGATAGCCGTGACGCTGTATCACTTCCTGATATGCAGTATCTACGCCGGCAACAACACAACGAATGTCGGCATTATCAAAAAGAACCCGTTGGATCTGATCTGGATTGCTCATGCTTCTCTCAAACAAACAGTCGGTAACCCCTGACATTACTCTCACAGAATGAATAGCTAACATCAGAGAAAAAATTAGGGCGGCATTCTAGCATAAAACTGTACGAAAAATGCTCGATTACTGGTCTTTAAACTGCATAATCCGACGACGATCACGCTTATTTGGCCGGACATCAGGACCAAGGTTACCTCGCATAGCTTTACGCTGTTCAGCGCTTAACTCACGTTTGGCCTGGCTTTCAGAGGTTTCATTATAGAGAAGCTGAGCCTCAGAGGCTCCACGGCGCTGTTCTGATATAGCCACGATAATTACTTTTTTCTCATCAAAGCCCTGCCGGATAATAAGCTCCGCTCCGACTTCAACAATCCGGCTGCATTTGGCCCGCTGGCCTTCGTAATGCACTTTACCACCTTCAACTGCCTGCTTGGCAATTGCCCGGGTTTTAAAAAAGCGCGCGGCCCAAAGCCATTTATCTAAACGCACTTTGGAATCAGCACCCTGCGCTGCCGTGCTTTTACTATTGGTAGATTGCTTAGCCACGGATTATCTCGTCAAAATGATGGATAGCGGCGAAATCATCAATTTCGCGTTTCGGTTGCTGGCTGTCAGGCTGATAGATACTCAACAGATAACCAATGCCAAACTGCCGGGCAGACTCCAGTACCGGCAGACTGTCATCCACCAGTAAGGTCGTGGCCGGGTTAAAAGGCTCAACTTTTTGCATTTCATGCCAGAACTGTGGATCTTCTTTGGGCAGTTGGAAATCATGGGAAACGATAATGTCGTCCACCAGCTTATCAAGCCCCGTTTCCTGCATTTTCAGGTTCAGACCATCTCGGTGCGCATTAGTAACGATCAGCGTACGCATCTGTTTTTCCCGCAGGTGCGCAAGAAAGTCCTGTACATGAGGTCTGAAAGAAATTTTATCCCGCACTTCATGTTTCAGTTCCGCGATATTAATCTTCAGCTCACGGCTCCAGTAATCCAGACAATACCAGTTCAGCGTCCCCCGTTCTTCACGCAGGCGCTTCAGCAGCCAAGCCCTGGTTTCAGCGGCATCAGCCTGATGTAACTGGGCATAGCGCATTGGCACATGCTCCAGCCAGAAATAGGTATCGAAGTGCAGATCCAGCAAGGTGCCGTCCATATCTAACAGCACTGTATCTATATTTTGCCAATCCATAGGAATGTTACAGCCAGAGGGTTAATATTATTGCCAGCAGATGTAAGTATAATCCGCTTCAGCTCGCTCACCAGGCAACCGTTAAATCCCGGTACGATTAAGGAAACGCAAGAGTATGCCCGTAAAACCCGAAATATTGAAGATCAGCCAGCCGTCTCAAAGCCGGTTATTCAAAGTTGAAGCGGTTGATTTACGCTTCTCCAACGGCGTGGAACGAACCTATGAACGCCTGGCTGTTCGCGGTAATGGCGCAGTCATGATCGTCGCCCTGGATGATGCAGATAACATCATTCTGATTAAAGAATACGCGGTTGGCGTAGAAGACTATCTGCTGACATTACCCAAAGGGCTTATTGATCCGGGTGAAGACGCTATCATCGCCGCCGACCGAGAGCTAAAAGAAGAAGCAGGCTTCGGTGCCCGGGACATTGTCAGTGTTAAAGAAATGACTTCTGCGCCAAATTATATGGGCCATAAGATCACAACTGTACTGGCCCGTGATCTTTACCCCTGTAAACTGGAAGGCGATGAACCTGAAGACATGGAAGTCGTTCACTGGCCGCTGTCGCAACTGGATGAACTCTTCGCCCGGGATGACTTTACTGAAGCGCGCACCATTGCTGCACTCTATATGGTACGTGACCGGCTTAAAATAGAAGCAGGCTGAAGACGACTGCCTTCGCCTATCTACACCTTAAGTTAGTTATTAAGGATTGAGGCACTGACGGGAACCAACCCGAACAATACCTTCAATCTTCTGCTGCATAGCAGGATCTGTCACCGTTTGGTTCATAATTTCCTGCACTTCACGATCACTGAAGTGCTTATGGACATAATCCGCTAGACAGCTACATTGTGCTTCGGTGGCCTCTTCCGAAGCCATGCAACCATCTTTAAAAGGTTGCCATGTAGAGGAAGTGAGGTATTGAGTTTTCATGGTATAAACCACTAAAAGTACTGCGCTGATCCAAAGAAATACCTTACCCACAATAGCCACCGTTATTATTATTTTGCAAAATCACAGGCTTTCTATTCTATTCAGAAGCACGCATCAGCCGTGAGACGACTTTAGTCTATACAGGCCTGAACAGACTTAGAGATAAAGACACATTCTTATTCAACGCAGATTTGCCTGACATCAATACGATAGCCGTCAGGGTCGAAATATACCGGCGCATCAGTGTCAGACTGATCTGCCTGAGCCAGCAGTTCAGGCTCGTTACTCACTAGTTCGATTCCCACGAAACCAGTTTCCGGAGAGACATCATAGGCAAAAGCATCCTGCTGCTCTGTTCCCCAGTTATGCTGCAACTCAATTAACGTATAAGGCCGTTGCCAGAGCCATTCTCTATTACCAACTGCGCAGATATCCTCATCCGGCAAAGACTCGTCACTATAGCCAAGAAAATACAGTGTAAACCCGGCAAAGCCGACATCCTGACGGGATAAAAGCCGCATCCCTAAGCCCTGATAAAATGCCACACTGCGCTCAGGATTCTTTACCCGGTAAGTGATCAGTGAAAACACCGCTTCACTCCCTAACGGGTAACGGTCATCTTTAGGCTGCGGTGTATGATTAACCTCGAACCTGTGCTGGATAAGCTCTATACAATGTCCATCCGGATCATTCAGATGACAGAGATATGCTACGTCTGGCACCTGACAGGTTGGTGTGACCTCAATACCTTTTTCAGTCAGGCACTGCCTGGCTACATCTACATCAACTACAGACAAAGCTATCTTCCAGTAACCGGCAGGCACAGCACCCGGTAAACAGACAAAGTCTTCTGTTTCGATCAGTTCCAATAAAGTAGGCGGCATACTCTCAGGGCTGCGAACGTAACCCAACAGACAACAGTGCTTCCCCTGCTGTTGGTACTCACTGATCAGACTCATGCCCAGATATACCTGGTAAAACTCGCAACTACGAGCAACGTCTGCCACCCGTAAACTGTGCTTATGTATATGACGCATAAATTCACCTGCTGAGAAAGTGCACTCTATGCCGGCATTCTAACCGAGCCAATCTGAATCACACTTACATGGTTTATTTATTATCAGGTACTGCAATTGCGGCTGACATCATCGCAACCAGCGCATTAAAATCATCTGAAGGTTTTACCAGCTCATTACCGGATATATCGGCTGTGGGGGTGTTTGTGTTTTGAATTTCCTCTCAGACACAGCCAGCCATTGTGACTTTAAAGAACCACTAATGCGTAACGATATCAGTGGCTTCAGTCGTCGGCAGAATAGCCGCCAAATGCCAGTCTGCTGCTTGCATCACCTGATGTAACATATGCTCAAAAGAATAGCGCTGACTTGGCGGTAAAGTCAGAGTAAGGCCTTCACCATCCGCTGGCAGCATCACCAGCTTAACCACCTTCCCATCAACTTTTACATCAATGCGCTGAATCAGAATTCCGTCCTTTCCTAATGGATAATAATCAATAGCAGCCTCTTCAAAGGGTGTATCGAAATCGGCACTCTGGATAGCTCCCTGCTTCTCCATATCGCCCAGGACCTGACGTTGATCCGGCGCCAGATGGCTATCACTGTTTTCTGTAGGGAACTCCTGCTCCACGAAGAGATTGCTCATGCGCAGCGCTAACCGACGTGTCCACCAGGCCCGGTATTCCTTGCCCTGATCGGTTGCCCGAATCATAATCCGGTCTTCTGCCGAATCGTAAGTCATATTAATCTGGTTACGTAGCTGTCCTGACATAAGCATTCCTTTCATTTCCGGCTGCGGCGCAATTTAACTCTGTGCACGAATTGCCGTAACCGCATCAAATACCTCACTTAAACAGGTTACCACCTGATCAGCAGTTTCACCCGTTTTATGCGAACCTTGTTTTAAATTTACCCAAATGGTTCGGATGCCCAATTGCTGCGCACCGGCAACATCATGGTCTGGGTTATCACCTATATGAATAACTTCTTCAGGGCGAAGCTTCTCACTGGCCAGCATTTGCTGGAACATAGCAGGATGTGGTTTTTCATGACCTACCATGTGAGCATTCAGTGCAAAATCAAACCAGTCACCTAAGCCCGCACGGTTTACTTCTGCATTGCCATTACTCAACGCACCAATACGATATTCGTACTCCTTCAGCTGACTCAGCATCTCTGTCACATATGGGAAAAAAGTGACTTCATTACGCGCTGCAATAAAAATATCAAATGCCTGCGGCACTAATACTTCAATTTCAGTTTCACTATAACCCGCCTGACGTAAACCAATCTCCAACTGACGTAAACGAATTAACGTCACGCTATGAGCTGTTTCAGGAAAAGCCATCAAAACCTGCTCACGCAGCGCCGGAAAGTCACCGACCTGATATTCACGGGTGAACCCCGGGGCATGCTCATCTAACCAGCCGTATAGAGTATTATTGGCATGTGTGATAACCGGATCAACAGCCCAGAGGGTATCGTCCAGATCGAAGGTAATACACTTAATCATTGGAATCCTGCTTGTTTGGTTTACGGGCCGGCTTACTGCCCGACTGGCGCTTCGCCCGGGGATGCGCCTTGTCATAGACATCAAGTAAATGCTGAAAATCTAAATGGGTATATACCTGAGTGGTTGCTATATCTGAGTGGCCCAGCAACTCCTGAACAGCTCTCAGATCACCGCTTGATGCCAGCATATCACTGGCAAAAGAATGCCGCAGACGATGTGGATAAACCCGGCTGTCACTGCCCTGATAATCACCCCAGCGTGCTAGCCTTAACTGTACACTGCGTGCTGATATTCGCCGCCCCCTCTGACTGACAAATACAGCCATTTCCTCAGGTCTGGCCAGCTTATCACGGCAATCCAGCCAACGCTCTAATGCCTGCATCGCTTTGTCGCCAATAGGCAGCATTCGCTCTTTACGCCCCTTACCAATAACCCGCAGGCTCGCATCCTGGAAATCCAGATCATACAAGTCCAGACTCACCAACTCAGCCAGCCGTAAGCCTGATGAGTACAACAGTTCAACCATCGCATGATCACGACGACTCAGTGGATCACGACCTAGTGGCTGATCAAGCAGACTGCTTAGCTGATCGGGGTCCAGTGTCTGGGGCAGACGCTTAGGACTTTTAGGCGCACGGATACCCGCTGCCGGATCAGCCTTCGCCAACCCTTCACGATGAAGGTATTTATAAAAAGTGCGGATAGCAGACAATGCCCGCTGAATACTTTTACCGCCAAGCCCCTGATGATGCACAGCGGCGACAAAACCACGAATATGTTGCGGCAGCACTTTGTGCCATGGCGATTCGGAAGGGGTAAAAATTTGCTGTAACTGCAGATATTCCCAAAGTCTTTGCAGATCACGCTGATAATTATCTAACGTGTGTTTAGACAACTGCCGCTCAGCGCTCAGATAGTTAAAAAAACCTGATCGCGCCAGATCCGGCAGCTCAGCCGTCAAGCCTATCCCTCAGACCGACGTAACAGATGCGAAACAACCCGGCTCAACACCTGACCTATGTAATCAAGAAATAAGGTTCCCTGATTACTCTGAAAATATTCGCTGTCATAACTGCCAATCGCCAGTAAACCTAGGGTTTCACCTTTAACCAGCGGTACTGCAGCAGCAGACTTTACTTTAAACGCATGTTCCTTAAATAACAGCTCGTTCTGTAACTCTGTCAGATTTCCGCAACTGGTTTGTGAACTGTCTGCCAGCGCATCAATAACAGTAGCATCTTCCCGCGGCATGATTCGCAGATTATTCACATCATCCCGAGCAGGCCCGAAAAGCAGTAATGCCGTCGTATCACTGTGAAACTCCTCACACAGACATTCTTCAACAGCAACGGCAACGTCATCCAGCGTTTCTGCTTCCAGTAAAGACACGACCATTTTTTTGGTCTTCTTAAACTGGATCTCGTTTTCCCGGGCAACGCCAACCAGATCACTCAGATAATCATAGAGTTCGCGGTTCTTTTCCCTCAACAGAGACGTCTGACGCTCAACCAGCGATACACTGCTACCCCGCTGATGGGGCACATATAACTTTTCCAGCAAATTTTCATTGCCAGTAAAAAAGTCCGGATGTTGTTTAAGATAATCAATAACCTGCTGTTCAGATACTTCGCTCTGAACCTCAACTGCATCAGTTGTCATAAATAAATCTGCCCTTCATACACCGTTGTTGCCGGCCCGGTCATCATTACCGATGTGTTATCACCTTGCCAGGAAATACTGAGATCTCCACCTGGCAAACATACTTTAACGGTTTCATCCAAAAGGCCACGTAAGCGCCCCGCAACAACCGCTGCACAAGCACCTGTCCCGCAGGCAAGAGTTTCCCCTGCACCACGCTCAAACACCCTTAACCGCACTTCATCACGGGCGACAATTTCCATAAAGCCAATATTCGCTTTAGCCGGAAACTGCGTGTGTGCTTCCAGTACTGGCCCCAGGGTTTCTACTGGTGCTGTTTCAACAGAATCGACTATCAGAACACCGTGAGGATTACCCATTGATACAGCGCTGATCTCATGCGTCGCACCTTCAGCATCTAACTGATAAGTAACCGCCTGAACCTCGGACTGAAACGGTACTTCCTGAGGCGACAGTACCGGCGCCCCCATATCCACTTCAACATCCAGATTTTCAGTGACTGTCAGGTAAATTGCACCTTTTTGAGTTTCAACAGCAATCCGGTCTTTTGCAGTCAGTCGCTTATCACGCACAAACTTAGCAAAGCATCGGGCACCATTGCCACAATGCTCAACTTCACTGCCATCAGCATTATAAATGCGATAACGAAAATCCATATCAGGATTCGTCGGCGGTTCAACCACTAACAGCTGATCAAAACCCACGCCAAAATTCCGGTCGGCCAGTTTCGCCACCAGTGCAGAGTTGAGTTTAATCTTCTGGGTGACCATATCCAACACCAGAAAATCATTCCCCAGGCCATGCATTTTTGTAAATCTGACTAACATAGTGCTCTCTTACTTGATGTAACACTCTAACAAAACTGATCAACCGGTTGCGCACAGGCGTTAAGGAAGAAGCTGCTCACCACGTAACTGATCAGCCAGAGTTTCCCGCTGACGAATCAAATGTACCTGATTGTCATCAACCATGACTTCTGCCGCACGGTTACGGCTATTGTAATTGGAACTCATAGTAAAACCATAAGCACCTGCAGAGCATACCGCCAGTAAATCACCCGGCTGAATATTCAGCTCACGCTCCTTACCCAGAAAATCGCCGGTTTCACAGACAGGCCCAACTAGATCGTAAACGCGGCTTTCACCTGTGTCACGCACCTGAGCAGGGATAATATCCATGTAAGCACTGTACAGAGACGGACGAATCATATCGTTCATAGCCGCATCAATAATGGCAAAGTTCTTATACTCAGCACACTTAAGAAATTCAATTTTAGTGATCAGCAGCCCAGCGTTGGCAGCAATTGAACGGCCCGGTTCAAATACCAGTTTCAGAGGACGATCCCCCAGCTTAGCAAGAACCTCTGCTATATATGCCTGCGGAGTTGGCGGTACTTCATCTGTATAACAGACACCCAGACCACCACCTAAATCCAGATGATGAATCGTAATGCCCTGCTCTGCCAGTGTATCAATCAGAACTAACAAACGGTCCAGCGCATCAATAAACGGCGCGGTTTCTGTTAACTGAGAACCAATATGGCAATCCAGCCCCTGAATATTCAGATGACTCAAACTGTTAGCATAAGCATAAATACGTGCAGCATCTTCAATGGCAACACCAAACTTATTGTCTTTCAGGCCGGTAGAAATGTACGGATGCGTTCCGGCATCAACATCTGGATTTACCCGCAGAGAAATCGGTGCAACCTTGCCCATACTTTCAGCAACGCTGTTAAGACGGTCCAGCTCAGCTTCAGACTCAATATTAAAACAATGAATACCCACTTCCAGCGCACGACGCATTTCTGACTCACGCTTGGCAACACCGGAAAAAACGATTTTCTCCGCCTGACCACCAGCCTGTAGCACACGCTCTAACTCGCCTTCTGAAACGATATCAAAACCAGCACCCAAACGTGCTAAAACGTTCAATACAGCAATATTGGAGTTCGCTTTCACCGCATAGCATACAAGCGCATCATGGCCTTCAAGTGCCTGCGCATACGCCAGATAAGCACGCTCCAGCGCATCCCGGGAATAAATATAAGCCGGCGTACCGAACTCTTCAGCAATAGTACTGATCGCAACATCTTCTGCGAATAACGCACCATTTCGGTATTCGAAGTTATCCATCTTATTTTTCTACTTCTGCTGTTTGCGTGAGATCACGCAAAGAAATTTAGTTTTGCTCCGTTTGCGGAGCCTCATCGGGCAAATACAGCGGGCCTTTCTGGCCACAACCTGCCAATAAAATACAACTGATAAACACAGCAACCCAGCAATGTTTCATCGTTTGATTTCTCTCTGGTGATTATTCTGACTTAACGCCGCCACAGATTCTGAAACAGGTATCACCCGCCATCCCGGCTTTGCGCACAAATAACGCACGATTATACCTACAGCCTCACAAGAAAAGTACCAGATAGCTGCACTAAGACAGCAAATTTCAGGCATATCCTGCATGAATCTCGTCTACAAGCTTGCAGCACACAACTTCCACACCCTAAGATTAAGCTGTATCGCAATAGTAGTAACGGAAACAGACTTTATGACATATCCTGGTAACAATACCGTTTACGGTGACTTTAACTGTCCGTTTTGCTACGCCTTACACGAACACCTTGCTGAACATGAATGGTTAGACAACGTCCAGTGGCGGTTAATAGAACACGCGCCTTACGCTCAGATTCATGAATTCACTCTGGAAGAACAGGTAGAACTGGCCAGCGAAGTTGCAACGGTCCGCCACCGTGCGCCTGAGATACATATCGCACTCCCTCCTATACGCTCAAACACCCGTCGCGCTAACCAGCTTGTAGCCAGCCTGGAACTTTTACAGCCTGAAAAAGTGGCCGAATTCCGGCTAGCGGTTTATCGCACACTGTGGCAACAGGGAAGAGACATTGCACAGGAAGCAGTCTTACTGGAAATTCTCACTGAGTGCGGGATTATATCCAGCCAGTTGCAAAACTATAATCTGGAACAGCGCGAAGCTTTACTGAGAGATTGGCAAACTGGCTGGGAAAAACCTGCTTATCAGCGACGAATACCAATATTACAGCACCATAAAAGTCCAGCCATGCTGGGGTTATCCAGCATTACAGAAATTCTCGCCTACCTCAGCGGTAATAAAAAAACGCACTCCTGCGAAGTTGCCAGCTGTAGCTTCAAGCCCCGGCCAATTATTGCTTTACTGGGTTCCCTTACCTTGCACTGGCACTTTATTGAACCACTACGAAATGAATACGACATTCGTGTTCTGAGCAGTTATCAACAATTAGCAGATCATTTGAACGGCCCGGAAAACCTCGACTTAGCATTATTTACCGGCACACCCGACCAGATAGACAACAAGAGCTGTCTTGAGCTGATTCAGCAACGTAACTTACAACAACTATCAGTTATTTTTCTCGATACCGAATATGCGCCTTGTCGTGAAATTCTCAGCTACCAGCTAAATTATAGCGAGTATCTGCATCCTGAATTACAGCATGAAGTATTTACAGCTAAAGCACGACGCTTGATAACCCTCAAGCAACTTGCCGATCAGTATCAGCAGCTATCAAACAGAGATCATCTGACGCAACTTTATAATCGCCGCGAATTTGAACACTTTTTGGAGCTGGAATGGCTACGCGTAACCCGCGCTAAACGCCCTTTATCGATACTTATCATCGATATTGATTATTTCAAAAGCTACAACGATAAACATGGGCACCTGGCTGGTGATAACTGTTTGCGGGAAACATCAAAACTCATTGCAAAGTCCATCAACCGCCCGGCAGATATGGCTTTCCGTTATGGCGGTGAAGAATTTGTTCTACTACTTCCAGAGACCCACATACAGGGTGCGAGTCAAGTTGCTGAAAACCTTCAAAAACTGCTGAACGATGAAAACCCTCACAAGGGCGATGACAACATTCAAAACATTACCGTCAGTATCGGTATTGCAACATCCGCCAATACTCATGCTCAGTCCCCTTATGAACTGGTTCAGCTAGCAGATGAACAACTATTAACAGCCAAAAGTGAGGGTAGAAATCGCTACTTAGCGGTCGAACAGAGTTAAGCCCCCTCAATGGAACTAATGGAATAATAATCGCTCTCAACAGTGCATCTGTATATAATCGCCCCACGTAAAAATGCCAGGCAGATACCCACTATGAATGAATCCGAATTTAATCAGCGCGTCGACGATACTTTTATTGCTATTGAAGAAGCTTTGGATGACGCCAGTACCGATATGGACTATGTCAATAACGGTGGAGTTTTAACGGTTATCTGCGAAAATCAGTCGCAGGTTATTTTTACCCGCCAGACACCAGTAACACAGTTATGGCTGGCAGCCCGCAGCGGCGGTTTCCATTTCGACTATGCTGAAGAGAAGCAGACCTGGATTCGTGACAGCGATGGTGAAACTCTGCAAGCAGTCCTTAACACTGTGTTCGCTGAACAGGCTGGCGAAACTTTTGAATTTGATATTTGAACGGAACTAAACATGTCTTTCAGCAATGCTCTGCAACGTCACCAGGAAGTTTTTAACAAGCTGGATAGTATCCAGGCCACTACAGAACAGCTGGCAGAACAAATTGCCGAAACGTTTGAAGCTGGCGGCAAGCTAATTTTCATGGGTAACGGTGGCAGTGCCGCTGACAGCCAGCACCTCGCGGCAGAGTTTGTCGTGCGTTACAAGGCTGAACGACAGCCTCTGGCAGCAATCGCACTCACGACAGATACATCTATTTTGACAGCTCACGCTAACGACTACGATTTCAGCACTGTCTTTACCCGGCAAATGCAGGCGTTATGCCAGCCAAAAGATCTTGTAATTGGCATATCTACTTCCGGTAACAGCGCCAATATTATAGATGCAATTAAAGCCGCTAAAACAATCGGCGCTACCTGCTGGGCCTGGACAGGCTCCAGCGGCGGTAAATTAAAAGATATCGCCGATCACTGCCTCTGCGTACCATGTGATGAAACAGCACGCGTCCAGGAAGTACATATTTTTGTCGGCCACTGGCTATGCGAAGAGATGGATAGAGTCAGCACACAGATCTGATTCCGTCATCAGCGCTGGAATACTACAGAGCAGTAACCAGCGCTAACAAACGTGCTAACGCACCACGATTTTCATCCAGATACGCTTTACCATTAGCACCCATTTCCTGAGCCTGCGGTAAGTCACTCAACAGTTCAGATAATCGTTTCTGCAATGCAGTTTCATCGGGCAGTACGTCCAGTGCACCGGCAGCTTCTAACTGATCAGTGATCTGTTGAAAGTTAAAATAGTAAGGGCCTACCAAAACAGGGCGTGACAGCAGTGCCGGCTCCAGTGGATTATGGCCACCACGCTCAATCAGACTTCCACCAACAAAGACAATATCCGCCGCAGCGCAAAACCCCAACATCTCGCCAAGGGTGTCGCCTATAAATACCTGAGTGCCAGTATCTGTTTCTTCACCAGTACTGCGCCGGCAAACTTTTAGACCAGTTTCCTTCGCTAAATCACCAGCAATTGAAAACTGCTCAGGATGACGGGGAACCAAAACAAGCACTAAGGTCGGAAACTGTTCCAACAATGCCTTATGTATGGCAAGAATCTGACGGTGCTCATCATCATGGGTACTGGCGGCTACCCATACAGGTCGTTGCTCACCCCACTGCAAACGCAACCTCTCTCCTAAAGAGAGTTTGTCCTGATCAAGTTCAATATCAAACTTAATACTTCCTGTTATTTTTAACTTATCTTTTGCCAAACCAAGAGATATAAAACGCTCACCGTCGACCGGGTTCTGAGCGGCAATGGTCGTCACTGCCTCCAGCATTGGCCGGGTTAACCAACTAAAGCGTTGATAGCCTCTGGCTGACCGAGCAGACAAACGTGCATTAGCGACTAAAACAGGCACATTATTGTTTGCGCAGCTATGAATCAGATTAGGCCAGAGCTCTGTTTCCACTATCACACAGGCCCGCGGTTTAAAAAAACGATGAAAGCGTCGCAGCGTATCCGGCAAATCATAAGGACAATAAACGTGTGTAACACGATCACCAAACATAGAAACAACTCTTTCACTGCCAGTTGGTGTCATCGTCGTCATCAAAACAGGAGTGTGAGGATACTCAGATAACAGGTGTTCCACAAAAGGCGCTATTGCGATGGTTTCACCCACTGACACACTGTGAATCCATAAAGGTGCTTCGGGAACAATAGTCTCTTTCGAATAAAAACCGAAACGTTCAGCCCAGCGCTGCCTGTATGCAGGCGCCTGACGTCCCCGACGCCAAAGACGCAACAGAATAACCGGCGTAAGCAGGTAAAGGATCAGACTATATAAAATACGGAACATAAACTCGGACAGGCCTCACCCAGATGCAACTGAAGTTAAAAAAAGAGGTCTGATTCTAGCAGCCCCGAAAGAATTAAACAGCGTACTCCAACTACGCTTATCTACCTTCAGCTACTAAAAAGCAGATATAATCACAGCCATAACAGACTTTAATTAAGCGGTATCATGCAGACCATAAACTCAGACCTGATCATTCTTGGCGGCGGTATCGCCGGCCTCTGGTTATTAAACCGCCTGCAACAGCAAGGCTATAACGTTATTTTGCTGGAATCGGATGAGCTCGGCGGAGGCCAAAGCATTCGCTCTCAGGGTATTATTCATGGCGGCACGAAATATGCGCTCAACGGAGCACTGACCCAGGCCGCAAATGCCATTGCTGACATGCCAAAGCGCTGGCACCAATGCCTTCAGGGTAATGGCGAAATAGACCTGAGTCAGGCTGAGATTCTATCTAAAGCTCACTACCTCTGGTCTAAAGGCTCTTTAGCTTCAAAAATGACTACCTTCTTTGCCAGTAAAGCACTGAAAGGCAGGGTTGATGACATTAGTCCTGAGGATCGGCCTGAAGTCTTTCAACACAAAAAATTTCGCGGCAGCCTCTATAAACTAAACGAATTGGTGCTCAATGTACCCAGCGTTATCAGTGCACTCAGCAAGCCATACGCTAAACGGGTATTTAAAGTCTCTAGAGATGACTTAAGAATTATCAGTCACAACGGCGAAGTAGAAGCGATAGAGCTGCCTGACAAGAAATTACGTCTAACGGCACAACGCTATATTCTGACGGCAGGAGAAGGCAGCGAACAACTTTTGCAACAATGGAAAATTCCTCAACCAGAAATGCAACGTCGCCCATTACACATGGTTGTCGTCAGGCATAGCGCTAACTTACCCGTTTTTGCCCATTGTATAGGTGCTGGCAGCAAACCACTGGTAACGATTACAAGTCATCCAACCACCAATGGCGAACAGGCCTGGTATCTTGGTGGCGACTTAGCTGAGACAGGCGTTCAACGCTCTGCTGAAGAACAGATCATTCATGCAAAAAAACTGCTACAGGATTTACTTCCCTGGATTGAATTACCTAATGCCCGTTGGGCAACCTTGCGCATCGATCGCGCAGAACCAAAACAGTCAGCTCTTACTCGACCTGACAGCGCCTTCGCACAAGCAGTAAATAACGGCATCATTGGCTGGCCTACAAAACTGGCTCTGGCACCGGATATGAGCGATCAAATCCTCAAATTACTGGATGAGCAAGGCGTCAAACCCATCACTGCCAGTACTGATATACAGCTGCCTGGCGCACAGGTGGCAGAACCTGTATGGGAGACTTTATTTTGATTAAAACCACACTGGCCGGTACTGATATCCAGATTAGCCCTGTTGGTTTAGGCACTGTGAAAATTGGCCGGGACCAGGGCGTTAAATACCCTAATGGTTTCAAGATTCCTGATGACCATCAGGTTTCCGAGCTGCTAGCACTATGTCAGGACCTGGGTATTAACCTGATTGATACTGCCCCTGCATACGGCAACAGCGAAACACGACTCGGCCCATTACTTCGCGGACAGCGAGCGAAATGGGTGATCTGCAGTAAAGCTGGCGAAGAATTTGATTCTGCCACCGGTGAGTCCTCATATATTTTCACACCTGAGCACATCCGCAGCAGTGTCGAACGCAGCTTACGCCGTTTGGAAACAGACTATATAGATATTGTTCTGATTCATTCCGATGGTAACGATATGCAAATCATCAATGAATTTGGAGCACTGGACGTTCTGAACGATTTGAAAGCCGAAGGTAAAATTCGCGCAGGCGGCATGTCAGGAAAAACCGTTGAAGGGGGCATTGAAACCCTGAAACGCTCAGACTGCGCCATGGTGACTTACAACCTGAACCAACCCGAAGAAGCCGCTGTACTGGACTATGCGCATCAACATCACAAAGGGATTCTGATCAAAAAAGCTCTTGCCTCTGGACACTTGTGCCTAAACGAAGGCGAAGACCCTGTACTAGCAAGCTTCAACTTCATATTTCGACATCCAGGTGTTCACAGCGCCATAGTAGGTACAATCAACCCGGATCATTTGCAAAAAAATGTTGCGGCCGTCAAGCGTGCGATAGAAACCATGGTATAAATATCTGACTGACGCATTTTAGATACTCAGGAGAGCCAGCTATGATCATTACTCACAAAGATCCCCGGCTCTTTCATACCCGTTCAATAAAACTGAGCCCTTATCTTCAGGGTATTAACATAACGCCATACGGCGAGCTCATCAATTTTCAAACTCTGCAGGCACGTCGTAAGCACTGTGACAGCACAATCCCCGGCACCTATGCAAACCTGGGTGTTTCTGCACAATTACACCTCAAACATCAAGATACCGACTATCTAATTCTAGTTCGACAATTTAAAGACGACCACTGGCAACTAAAGCTTCCATCGGGATATATACCTGAAGAACAATTGCATAATCCTTACCTGACACTGGCACAGGAAATAGCAGAAGAGTGTTTACTTGAAAATAGCCCGGTTTTCGCCCGCTGCCGTCTCAATAACGACTTACTGGCACCGCCTTATAGTGAACTGAATTACTGCGACGAAGTATCACTAGAATTGCGGAGCAGCCCCTGGAATCCACTACACCTGCCACAAACTAATATTTACATGAATAAACAACGGCTTCCCGGCAACCCTATGCTCTATATCCACAGCCATACTTGCTCAGCACAACTGGTGTATCCTTTAGAAATTACCCGAATACCGAAAACACATTTATCACTATTACATGCAGAAGAAGAATTTAACCAGACAACTAAACAGCTAGATGTCGTTTTAAATGATGAACTCTGGCTGGCTAAATTGCATAACCAGCAGATCCATGAACTGGGCAAGTACACTGACGGGAGCTATCAGCGACACCCCACTCCCGCCAACACACGTTTAAGTGAAGTTTTTGCCAGACAATGCAAAGACGTCAGTCTTTAGACTGAATTTTTTCTACAATAGCCGTCGTAGAACAGTTATCCAGGAATGATAGTACTTTGACTTCACCGCCATAGCTGCTAACAAATTCACCGCCAACAACACCTTCAATACCGTAATCGCCACCTTTCACAAGCACATCAGGACGTACTTGTTCTAATAGGCGCTCAGGTGTATCTTCATTAAAGCTAACAACCCAGTCGACCGCCTCAAGTCCTGCCAGTACAGTTTTACGACGTTCTACAGGATTAATAGGCCGCCCCTCACCTTTCAGACGCTTGACTGATTCGTCATCATTAATAGCAAGCACCAAACGATCACCTTGCGCCCGGGCATGCTTCAAATAGCCCACATGGCCAGCATGTAAAATATCAAAACAACCATTGGTAAAAACAATCTTTTCACCACTGGCGCGAGCATCATCTAAAGCAATTAACAACTGTTCATCGCTCACGACACCCCGTTCAGCTCCCAGCTCCCGGTTTACTGTCCGCCGCAATTCAGGGGCGCTGATAGCAGCAGTACCCAGCTTACCAACCACAATACTTGCGGCTATATTCGCTAAACCGGTAGCAGCATCAAGCGGCTCACCGGCAGCCAAAGCACTGGCCAACGTTGAAATTACCGTATCTCCGGCGCCAGTCACATCAAATACTTCACGGGCACGCGCCGGAAAGTGCACTTCATTCTGATCAGCACGGATCAGTGTCATACCCTGCTCGCTTCGGGTGACTAAAAGAGCTTCTAGTTCCAGCTGTTCAATTAACTGCTGAGCCTTAGCCACTAATTCCTGCTCAGACTGACAGACACCAACTACCCCTTCAAACTCGCTTAGATTAGGCGTCAATAAAGTTGCACCACGATAACGTTCAAAATTGCTGCCTTTAGGATCGACCAATACCGGCACACCAGCCATACGGGCCTGAGCAATCAAAGCCTGCGGATCACTCAGCGTGCCTTTGTCATAATCAGACAGAATCATCACACCAACATTAGGTAATAATGCCTCAGCCTGCTGCTGTAAATCAGCACTGTAATCAGCCGCAAAACGCTCTTCAAAATCCAGGCGAATCAATTGTTGGTGGCGACTCATTACCCTTAGCTTGGTAATGGTTGGTTCATCATTGCTGGTACAGAACTGACAGTTAACTCGGGCAGACGCTAACTGAGTTTCCAAAGCGCTGCCAGCTTCATCTTCGCCAACCAAACCAATAAGTGATACACCAGCACCTAAAGCAGAAATATTCAGTGCGACGTTGGCTGCACCACCTGGCCTGTCTTCTCTTTGTTCTACTTTTACAACTGGTACAGGTGCTTCAGGAGAAATCCGTGACGTAGGTCCATGCCAGTATCTATCCAGCATCAGATCACCAATAACTAATACCTGTGCCTTATCAAAACGTGGCATTACAAATTTCATGAATCTTTTTCCTGTGTAATCTGCTCAGAATGGCTTTCTATCGCAATTGATTGCTGCTCACTAAACTGCAAACGATGTAATCCCGCATAGACTCCTTGCTGCGCCAACAGTTCCCGATGAGAGCCCTGCTCAATAATCTGACCATCATCCATAACTAAAATCCGGTCAGCCGTCTCAATAGTGGATAAACGATGCGCAATGACCAGAGTTGTCCTGCCCCGCATGACATTCTCCAGAGCGTCCTGAATATGCCGCTCTGACTGAGTATCAAGTGCGGATGTTGCTTCGTCTAAAATCAAGATGGGAGCATCTTTAAGAATTGCTCTGGCAATCGCAATACGCTGTCGCTGACCACCAGATAGCAGCATGCCATTTTCACCGACAACCGTTTCTAAGCCATCAGGCAAATGTCTAACAAACTCCATCACATGTGCAGCTTCGGCGGCTGCCAAAACAGCATCCTCAGAAGCTTGCGCCAAGGCTCCGTAGGCTATATTTTCAGCAATCGTGCCATCAAACAGTACAACCTGCTGATTCACCAACGCAATTTGTCGTCGCAGATCAAGCAGACCAATACACTCTATAGGCATTCCATCTATTAGCAGTTCACCATCCAAGTGATCATAAAAACGTGGTAACAGGTTTGCTAATGACGTTTTTCCGCTACCGGATTTACCCACTAAAGCAACCGTTTCGCCCGGCTGAACATTCATAGATATATTACGTAGTGTTAGTTTCTCAGCCTGAGGGTAACGGAAACTTAAATCTTTAAACGTTAACTGCCCCCGTATACGTGAAACAGATTCTGTGCCAACATCCCGCTCAGCATCGGTATCAATTATTTCAAACAGACTTTGCGCTGCTGCCAGTCCTTTCTGAATTGTCGCATTAATTTCAGTCAACTGGCGAATAGGCTTTGCCATCAGGGATGCTGCCGAAATGAAAGCTATGAACTCACCTGTCGACATTTGTTGTACCAAGCTGGGCTCCATTGCCAAAAAAGTCAGTACAGCAATAACACCAGCAACCAGCATTTGAACGATAGGTGTTGTAATCGACTGAGTTACGACCATCTTCATATATTGCTGACGGTTACGTTGACTGGCCTGCTCAAAACGTTTTGTTTCCGACTCTATTCCACCGAATACTCTGACGACCTGAAAGCCTTTAATCGCCTCAGCTGCAGAAGCAGTAATATCTCCGACAGTGCCCTGAACATTCTTACTTATCCGCCTCATTCGCTTTGAAGCAAAAGCGACTACAGCCCCAACGACAGGCCCTATTACCAGAAATAGCAATGTCAGCTTCCAGTTCAGATACAACATATAGCCAAACAGTCCAACTACCGTCAGACCTTCACGAATAGCTACTTTCAACGCATCGGTTGCAGCTCCGGTCACCTGCTCTACATTGTATGTCAAACGAGCTAACAGCTCGCTGGACGAATGCTTATGATAAAATTCACTGGGTAAAACCATTAACCGGTCAAATAAATCTATCCGTAAATAATGCACAACAAAGCGGGCCACATAAGATATTCCGTAATTACCTAAAAACGTACCAACACCACGGACAAAGAAAATACTGATAATCCCTAATGCCAACAAGGTACGGTTGTCATATTGACCTTTTTCAATGGAATCAACGAACATTTCCAACCATTTAGCAGAAGCCGTCTGACTGCCTGCAAAAATAAAAAAGCCAACAACGCTTAAAGCAAAAGCGGGCCAATGAGGCTTTAAGTAAGCCAACAGGCGAAAATAGGTATCTAAGCTGCTTTCTTTCTTCAAAATGCATATAACTCTGGATAGTCACGAAAAGACGATGGCGCTAGTGTTCGCCAACGCTGAACTTTATAATGAGCGATTTTACAACATCTGGATAACTTGTGGGCAATAAAGACGCGCATTGGCAGGATTTTTTAGCACCTCGATACTGGATTATCTGGTTAGGATTAGCGCTACTCAGATTTATGGCTTTTCTGCCATTCAAATCAGGCCTGTGGTTCGGAAAACAACTCGGTAATCTACTTTATTTCTCAATGCCGAAACGACGCCGGGTTACAGAAGTAAATATCCGTCTGTGCTTTCCAGAGCTTGAGCCTAAACAGCAGCAAGCAATGGTCAAAGAAGTCTTCCATAATAATGGCCGCGGCCTGGTAGAGATGACCTGGGCTTACTGGGGCAATAAAAACTTCTTTCGCAGCATAACCACCCTGAAAGGCGCTGAAATATTACACACTGCCCGTGAAGCAGGTAATGGCGTCATTTTGATGGGTGGCCACTATTCTATGATTGACCTATGTGGCTTACTGTTTTCATTCTATGACGTTCCCGTCAGCACTCTGTATCGCCGCCACAACAATCCATTGATGGACTGGTTTTTTTGCAGGCACCGCAGCCGCTTTAGCGAACCACTGGATCGTGATAAAACCCGCCAAATGCTACGACACATGCGAAAAAACAATTGTATCTGGTATGCCCCGGACCAGGACCTGGGCGCAAAAGGCTCAGTTTTCGTCCCTTATTTTGGTCAGACCGCCTGTACAATTACAGCTACCAGCAAGATGGCTAAGCTAAACGGCTCACCTTTAGTTTTACTCTGCTGTCAGCGGAACGCTGACAACAGCGGCTATACACTGGAAGTCAAAACCGTCGAAAACTTTCCATCTGGAGATGAGACCAAGGATGCTGCAATAATTAATTACGCAATAGAATCCTGCGTACGCAGAGCGCCTTCCCAATATATGTGGGTACATAAACGCTTCAAGACACAGCCTGACGGTAATCAGAAACTGTATAAAGCTAACAACTGCTAACCATCAATGACAGAGACAATCAGGCACGGTATTTTAGAAATGAATACCGTGCAGCATATTTAGCTGTTTTTAAACCAACACCACCATCCAGAAATGCTTTTTTCACGAAATACCATTTCCAGAAAGCAGCTGTCGCACTTCCTGCTGCCTTCAGCCACGACCTCCGTTCATTTCCATTCGCCTTCACTCGCCGTACATAAGCGTCCAATTTACGCGCCATTGCAGCCTCAGTTTCAAAAGTATGATGATCTACCCAACCTTCAATAACAAAATCTTCATCAAAGCCAATGACTTTGTCATCTACAACACTATCGTTAAAGCGACAGATAGTTCGATCATATAAACGCACTACGAAATCAGGGCTTGAACAGGGGTACATCGCATGCACTTTCTTCCCCAAAACAAACCAGTTACGGCGAATACGTCCAACCCGGCCCCTCGGGTACTGGCCAGGATCTTCAATTATGTTTTGTACAGCTTTGATAAAACTATCGCTCGGCAACTCATCGCTATCCAGACATAACACCCAGTCATTACTTGCCAGAGAAGTTGCATGATTCATCTGATCAGAATGACATTTATAGGGACGGCAAGACACATGTATACGATCTTCGTAGCCTGCAAGAATTTCAAGCGTTTTATCTGAACTACCAGAATCAACAACGATTACTTCCTGCTCAAGCTTCATTACCTGAGCCAGCAACTGCCCGAGCGTCTGGTCACTATTGAACGTCAAAATACATACTGATAGTTTCATAAATACTCAAAAGCCCTAACTATAGATCCAATAAAGACCTACAAAACAACGTGCTATTTTAGCAACTCCGCTTGTTCTGTACATCTATCACTTCTCACCAATCATCATTACATCGTAAACTCAGTAAGCTTGATATATCTCAGCACAAATCTGGGATGCAACACGACTTTAATGTACAATCCTGGGTTTGATTTTCAGGCGCGCCAAGCTAGGCATGAAACTGAAAAGCCTAGATACTCATACTGGAGTCGGCTTTGGCCACATATCTTTCAGCGGTCATCATTACCCTTAACGAAGCCAATAATATTGCAGACTGTATCTCTTCACTATCCTTTTGTGATGAGATTATCGTTGTCGACTCTGGCAGCACAGACACGACGACCGAGCTAGCCTTCAAACTTGGAGCAAAAGTCATCAATCAAAGCTGGCTTGGTTACGGACAACAAAAACAGTTCGCTGTCGAACAGGCAACAAATAACTGGGTATTATGCCTGGATGCAGATGAACGAATCAGCCCCGAATTAGCCAAAGAAATTCAAGATTTCATGCAGGAACCCAATGCAGCAGCATGCCAAATGCCTCGCTGCAATCGCTTTATGGGCCGCTGGCTTCGCCATGGCGAGGGTTATCCCGACATGAGCTTACGATTATTTGATCGTCAACAAGCTTTTTGGAGCGAAGACTCCGTACATGAGAAGGTAATATGTAACGCTCCTATCAAATCATTACAAAATGATATATTGCATTACTCTCAAGAAACCTTACACCAGTATATTGAAAAGCAAAATAAATATACAAGCATTCAAGCCGACATTTTAACCAAGAATAATAAAAACATAAGCAGTACTAAGCTTATCATGAGCCCACTTATAAGGTTTATTAAGTTTTATTTAGTTCGCCAAGGATTTAGGGATGGCGTTCCAGGACTGGTTCATATTTGCATTGGTTGCTTTAATTCATTTATAAAATACGCAAAAGTCAGAGCCCTTAAATAAAAAATGCACATAACCAAAAGAAATATAAAAACAACTGTATTACTATATTTAAATATATTTTTTTGCAGTATATTTACAATCACCTTATTCATGCGTGATACGCAAGGAGCGTCAATTTCATCTCTAGCTTTATTATTAGTAATCAATGTAAACAAATATAAAAACATCTTTAAATTTAAATCTGAAACTTCAATTTGGATAGCATTTATTATAATCGCTCTACTTTCCACATTTTGGTCTGCTGATATAGAGCGTTCTTTGTCATCCATAAAAAAAGAATTAATTTACCCCTTTTTAACTTTTTTAATAATACCTATTTTATATATAAACAAAAGAACTCGAGCAGCGATCATCATAAGTTTATTTACAGGCTACATACTGGCATTACTTCTTGCAATAAATTTCAAACTCAGCTTTTACCCTCCATTAACCCAGTACTACCAACTAGTAGGGGATACATCTACGCTTATAACTATATCCTTAACAATTTTACTTTACTCTTTGTTCTTTATCCCGCAGCATGTGCTGTTAAAAGCATGTAACATCATACTCATAGTTCTTAGCTTGTATACGGCCTATCTAATTCAAAACCGCATGGCGATGATCATTATAGCAATAATTATTAGCATGACCATTACTTTAAAAACTTATAAAAAAAGCAAAATACTAAGCTGCCTCTTAATAATGCTAATGTTACTAGGTAGCGCACTATCAATAAACATCAGAAACGACAATAACTTTTCTATTAACAATAGTATCACCGCGATCAAAAACGATCCGAGAGTAGAATTAATATGGCCTTTCTATATAAAGTCGACATTTACCTCTCCATTAAAAGGACTAGGTTTTGGTTATGAAGTCCCCAGCATTGCATTAAAAGAGAAAATGCCAAAAAGCTTCGAGCCAGCATATAAAATGCATGCACACAATGTAATATTAAATAAAACCCTTCAAATTGGTTTTATAGGAATTTTCTTCTTCCTATTATTATATTTAATCCCATGCAAACGATTTTACCAAGCAACAAAAAACACTGAAACAATACACGCTGGAATTATTGGCATCAGCATTACGACAGCATTTTTTCTAAAAAGCATGACTGATGACTTTTTCATTCGAAATAATATAATTATTTTTTGGATATTGATTGGATTATTAATAGCAAATATTACCCAGAATAAAGAAACATCAATTCAAGACAAGCACTGCACATGAAGAATATTTTAGTAGTTCGCAGAGACAACATTGGTGATTTAGTCTGCACAACGCCGCTAATATCAATGCTCAGAAAACAATATCCAAAGGCTACTATTCGCTTACTTGCCTGTAGCTATAATGCCCCAGTTCTTGAACAAAATGATGATTTAGACGAAATCTGCACGTATGTTAAAGCAAAGCACAGGGGTAATAGAAGTCTTTTAAGTATCTATACAGAGCGTCTAAAAATGCTATGGCGCCTACGCAGGGAGCCCATTGACCTTGCTATCCTTGCAACTCCAGCCCTCGACAAACATGGACTTGCTCTTGCAAAACAGTCAGGTGCAAGGCAAATAGTTGGTGTCGATGCTGCTAACTTAAAAATATCCTCTCCTATTGCACCATCAACACTGGATGGATTGCATCAGGTAGAAAAATCTATTCGTATTGCCGGATTAGATATTAAACACGCACCCAGTCTTAAATTGCGATGCAGCGAAACAGAATTAATTCAAGCTAAAAACTTTTTAGCAACTTATAATGTAGACTCTAAAACAGATAAAATCGCGGCTTTTCACATTAGCGCTAGAAAAACCTGCAATCAGTGGTCTAGCCAGAAATTTGCAGACTTAATCAATCAATACCAACAAAAGCACAAATCTCCAGCCGCAATTTTCTGGAGCCCCGGGTCTAAAAACGATCCAAAACACCCTGGCGATGATGAAAAACTAGAAGAATTACTAGCTCTACTCGACAGTAACTACCCCATCATCCCTTATCGCACTGAAAACCTACGGGAGCTGATGGCAGGTCTTTCTATGATGCAATTAGTCGTTTGTAGTGACGGCGGAGCAATGCACGTGGCTAGCGGGCTCCAACGCCCAGTGATTGCATTCTTTGGCTATCCAGGAGCACCTGATTGGCGACCATGGGGTGAGCACCAACTCATTTATCGCGAACCGCTATCCGACGTCAGCACTGACACAGTACTCGACGCAATTTCTCAATACTTTTAATACATAAAGCTCAATGGAAGATCCCATGCTTAGAATTGGTTTACTGATAGATTCATTAATTGGCGGTGGCGCAGAGCGGGTAGTACTTAACTTTGCTGGAGGACTTGCAAAACTGGGCCATGACGTTCACATCATTCTGGTCAAAAACGAGCAACAGCATCAAACCTCCGATGTACCATTCACAATACACCACCTTAGCGAAAATGGTGTTCTTGCGGAAAGCCGCTGGCGTAACAAGCAACTTTTATCTGAAAAGCTGCAAGCAACGGTAACAAGAATCGAGTCCGATGGTAAGAAATTTAACTTCTTTACATCTAATGCTGAAGATATGGATCGCCTGAGCAAAATGGCAAAACTTGATCCTGTATTTATTCGTTATCGTAATTCAATGGTGAAATATATTGAAACAAAAGTTGGCAACAAAACTGGTCTCAAAAAAATTATTCGCCAATTTCGCTGGATCCAAAAGTTCCGCAGTATCTATAGTAATCGCCATATAGTAACGGTCTCTAATGCCTTGCAAGGTGAGCTCGTTAACCAGGTAGGTGTCAAACCTAAGTCTCTTACAACGATCTATAATCCTTTTGACTTTGACCTACTTCGCAGCAAAGCTGCAGAACCAATTGATCCTGCACTAAAGCCTCAGGAACCGTACATCATCTATGCTGCGAAGTTTGAAAATCGTAAGCGACAGGACTTACTTCTAAAAGCTTATGCTAAAGCTAATATCAGCCAGAAGCTTGTCTTAATAGGCGGTACATACACAGCATCAGATGAGCGCTGGTACAAGCAAATGATGGAACTCATAAAAGAACTGGGAATTGAAGATAAAGTTATTTTACCAGGTTTTCAAAACAATCCTTATGCCTGGGTGAAAGGTGCTGACCTATTTGTGATGTCTTCAGACAGTGAGGGCCTGCCAACAGTACTAATTGAGTCATTAATAGTAGGTACTCCAGTTATCAGCACAAATTGCCCAACTGGCCCTTCCGAAATTCTGATTGATGAATTTTCTACTTTTCTGTCGCCTACCGATGATGTTGCAGGACTGGCTACAAATATCCGTAAAGCTCTGGAAAGCTATCCTGAGATTACCGACGCTTATTTGGAAAAGTTCTCTATCAACAACTCACTATCGCAATACATCCGCCATTATGAAAATCAATCAGCGGGTAATAACTGATTGATTGCCTGACTTACGTCATCAATGGTGATGATGTTCATACATTCCGCTGCCCGGCTACAGCTGTCCACATTGCGATTACAACGCTGTAGCCAGGTAATTTTACGCTTAAACATCATATTCTGATCCCGGCAACTAATAGGCCGGCGCAGAGCAATATAATTCCCTTGCGACCAAAACCTGCAGTTACCAAACACTTCCGGCGCACCAGGGCCGAACAAACATACCGTTGGTGTGTTTGCCAAACGCCCTAAATGTGCAACTCCGGTATCAGGACAAACCATTGCTGATGCCTGCTGCAATAAACAACACAACTCTATAAGCGTTAATTTTCCTGAAAAATCATATTCATCTTCATGACAGCCTATTTCAGCAACGATATTTTCTTCTCCAGGACCACCACTCCAGACAATACTAAATCCAGCCTCTTTATATTTGTCAGCCAGCTTTCGCCAACGTTCTGCCGGCCACAGTTTTAAATCAGAGCTTGCCCCTACATGAAAAACAAAAAAAGACTTAGGTATATGTGGTAAAGAATCAACAGAAAAAGACCAGTCTGATGCCTGAAAAGAAGCCGGATAGTCACCAGGGATCATCGAGGTATTTATATCAGCCCAGTGTGCCGGTGCATCTGGATAAGAAATGGCTTCGTCTACCAGCCAACTTTTATAACCGGGTTTATCTTCACTAAATGCCACAATCCACTTCGCACCCATCGCGTACGCTAGAATACTGTAACGATTATCAGCGGGAACTAATGCCAAATCATATGGGCCGCCGGCAATTAAACGCCGAATACTCTTAGCATCTTTCGGATGAAAGGGTAAATACGTCACACCGTAAGGTTTATCAGCATATAATGCCGCTGCCGCCTTTTGGCCTGTCATAAAAATGTCAGCATCAGGATACTGAGCGCGCAGCTTCGCCAATAATGGCGTAAGCATCAAGGTATCCCCCAGTAACAAATAATGTGCAATTAGAATTCGCTTAGGAGAGTTTTCTTGCTTACGCAGAAGGTGTCCTGGCAATCTGGAAAGCACTCGGGCAAATGTATAGAAACGCGCAGATAATCGACTCATATAAAAATCATGCCGAAATTAGTAACTGTTGATAAAGCCCCGACAATCGATCAGCCAAGTAACGATTATCATATTTTTCGACTCTTTTACGCGCCTGAAAACCACAACTCTTACGTAATTCAACATCATCCAATGTTAGCAAAGCCTCACTAATCCCTGCAGTATCTAAAGCATCTGTAACAAAGCCTTCCCGGCCATTCTCAATAAACTCAGCACCACCACATTTTGTGGATGTAATAACCGGCAAACCACTACTCATGGCCTCAAGAATAACATTAGGAAATGGATCGTATAACGTTGGTAGCAGCATCACGTCAGCAAGTTTATAAAATGGCGACGTATCTTGTTGCACACCAATAAAATGTACTTTATCGGCAATACCTAACATCTTACACAAAGCCTCATAACGGGATTGTTTTTTATCTTTACCAACGACCAGCAAGTGATATTTACCCGACAAGGCAACAGCTCTTATAGCAGCGTCAAGACCTTTTCGCTGAAACCCCGATCCGACATAAATAGCAATATTTGCTTCTTCAGGTAGCTTATAGTCATTACGGAGTTGTTTTTTTTCAGCATCGATAACGGGACAAAAACGCTCACTGTCCACAGCATTGTGGATCACATGAATACGTTCAGGCGGTGCATTAAAGCACTGTAGAATTTCTGCTTTAACCATATCTGAATTACAAATCACAGCTTTCAATTGAGGATGATTAAACATTTCCCTCTCAGCGCTCAGAACATATTTATGGTACTTACTCAGCCCCTGCCAAAAACGCTGAATAGGATTAAGAATGCGACAGCGCTGCTCCAGCCATACTTTATGAACCCCATCTCCTGCCCGATAAATATCACATCCAGGTATTCTCTCGTGAGACTGCACCAGATCGAAACCTTCCTCAGCAATTACATTCAGAGCACAAGTTGCAAAGTCTTTTTCACGACTAATCCTACTGGATACTTTAGGGTCACATTTAAAAACCTGGTATTCCGTCGTAGGCTTTCCTTCCCAGGAGCGAGTAATAACATTAACATCAAGCTGCGAATTTTCACTCAATGCAATTAATGCTTGCGACACAAACCTCTCAGCGCCGCCATCACTCCGATAACGCTGTCGAATAATCGCCAAACGTGTCATATAAGTAACTCCTGAGAAGCATCACATACACGCTGTACACTAATACTGGTAAGACAGTCACTCACCTTACTGCCACCACAACCATCCAAACCACAAGGCCGGCAAGAAAAGTCTGTTGTAATCACCCGGGCAGGGCTACGCCAGGGGCCCCACTCAATATCACCACTGGGGCCAAACAAGGCAACTGCAGGTGTTTGCATTGCTGCTGCTATATGCATAGGCACCGAATCTACGCCAACAAATAAATCAGCATTACCTATTGCAGCAGCTAATTGTTTCAACGTCAGTTTGCCCGCAAGATTCGTCACTTTACCGTTAGTAAGCTGCAAGATGTCTTCAACCATACGCATTTCTTTATCAACCGGTGCGGCTGTAACAACTACTTCATGTCCTTCAGCAACCAGAAAGTCAATAACTGCAGCTACTTTTTCAACTTGCCAGCATTTAAATAACCAGCGTGAAGTTGGGTGCACCAAAACAACTTTTTTATATCCTTCAAAGCGTGGCCATTTATCGATAACCTTCTGCCTATCCAGATCGTCAACAGCCAGCACTAACGCAACCTCTTCAAGGGACGGCTGTATACCAATATGCCGCAATGCATCTAAATGCATATCTACCGTATGACGCCGGTTACCAACAGGGGACGGATAATGATGAGTAAAACTGTTCTTCCATAATTTAGTTCCCCGCGATGAATACTTACGAACAACTGCATAGCGAGGTTTAAGCAGACGACTTAACCAGGCACCGCGCCAATTTTCAGTAAGATTAATAACCAGATCATATTGACGTTCTTTCAACTGCCCAATTAAAGCTAACTCAGCTTTCAGATGGCCAATCACACCACATTTTTTCCAGGCTTTATCGATGCAAAACATTTCGGAAATAGCCGGATGCCCAGCTAACATAGGAGCAGTATCCTGATATACCAGCGCATCAACTTCTAAATGAGGAAAATGATTTTTTAATACCTGAAACACCGGTGAGCTGAGTAAGACATCACCATGATGTCTGAGCTTTGTTACCAGTACCCGCTGGCACTTTGATAGATCGACTATTCTAGTCATTTTTCATATTCCGTTTGGATAAGAACTAGCTTTCATCTGACGGCTACACTAGTTACTATCAAAAAAATCAAACATTAGCAGCCAGGTTATTCTGCAGCTCATGCCAAACAACATCGGCCGTTAAACTGGCAAAAATTTTAGGCTCAACTGTCTGGTCACCATTTGAATAGTTTCTGGATTCAAGAGACAGTTGCTGCTTTCCATACCCTCCGACCAATCCCGGATCAGTCGGGCCGAAAAGCGTAATATTTGGCCGATCTAGTGCTGCAGCCATGTGAGACAAACCAGTATCAACTGAGACGCAAGCTTCAGCACCTGCTAATACTGCTGTCACCTGCTTAAGATTCAGCTTTGGCAGCACTTTTACTCTAGCAATACCGTCCGCCAGACGTTCTGCTCGGGTTTTCTCTTCAGAATTCCCCCAAGGTAAGCAAATTGTCCAACCAGCTTCTGTGGCCAATCCTATTAGTTGCTTCCAGTAAACTTCTGGCCAGTGCTTATCAAACCTTGTTGTACTGTGTAAAAACACTAAATACTTATCAGCATCAATCTCGCCGGCGATAAAACTATCACGGATACAATATTCGCCCTTTTCCTCAGGCAGCGCATATCCAAGTGCTCCTGCAAATAATTTGCGTGTCCTCTCAACTGCATGCATATTCTTCGATATATTAATGGACTGATCATAAAACCAGCTAGCCAAAGGCTCACGGGCGGAGTCTTTATCCAGCCCTACTCTTTTCCCACGAGCTAACCGTGTAACCAGCAAAGCACTTTTCAATAATCCCTGAGCATCTATTACATAATCGTATTTTTGTATCTGTAAACGTGCTTTATATTGCTGCCACTCACCATTTCGCCAGGTTTTCAGTAACTGTTTACGCCAACGGCGAATAGCAACAGGAATGACCTGATCAACCGCAGGATGCCAGCCTGGAATTTCAGCAAACCCTTCTTCAACAACCCAGTCAAACTGAATACCTGGTATTGCCCGCATGGCATCTGTTAAAGCTGGTAACGTGTGTATTACATCACCCATTGAAGAAGTTTTGACCACCAAAACTCTCATCAGGCCAACTCCGGTAAATACGCCTGTAGCTTTTCTAATACAAGCTCAGGCGTAATATCAATCATGCTCTGATGATATCCCTGTTCGGCATCGCCTTTACGAATCTTATGGAAACCATCAATCAGGCGAATAACTTCTGCTTTTTCAGAAAGTGGGGGCGTAAAGCCAGGGCTCGTTGGACCATATAAAGCAATCACAGGCACATTAACGGCTGCTGCTATATGCATCAGTCCCGAATCATTACTGACAGTCACGGCACTTGCTGCCAGTAAATCAATGACATCTTGCAAGCTAGTTTTACCTGCCAGATCAACACACCGTTCAGCGTCAGCATATTCAGACTGTTTTAGCTTTGACAATATTTGCGCCGTCACTTCCGCATCTTTTGCTGAACCAAATAATACAACCTGAAATCCTTTTCCAATCAATTTCTCAGCCAGTTCAGCATAGTGGTAATCAGGCCAACGCTTCGCCGGGCCAAATTCAGCACCGGGGCAGAAAGCCACAAACATCCCTGACTCCAGGCCATATTCCGCAGTAAGTAATTGCTGATGTTCTGAATCAACATGCAACTGAGGTGATAAAACAGGTAACAGAGAGTCAGCACTGTCACAGGGCATTTCAGCTAATGCAGCATATCGCTGCACCATCATCGGAAAGGCATCTTTATCAAGCTTACGTCGGTCATTAAGTAATCCATAGCGCATCTCTCCATGCCAGCCACGCCTTTGAGAGATTTTTGCCATCCATGGAATCAACGCAGACTTCAGAGAATTAGGCAGCACTATCGCCGAGTCATATTTTTCCAGTGCGAGTTCAGATGCTACTTGCTTACGTATCCCCCACTGCAAACTGCCATGGCCAACAGGCATCACAATTGCCTGATTTACTTCAGGCATACGGGATAGAACTGCACGACACCAGTCAGGCGCCAGTACATCAATCTGTATGTCCGGATTATCTGCTTTAAGGCGGCGATACAAGGCCTGACTCATTAGCATGTCGCCAACCCATGACGGCCCAACAACTAGCAATCTATTCATTGCCAATGTTCTCTGGATGTAAACGACGCTTGAAAATTTCCTGATACTTTTCCGGTAAACTACTGAAACGCTTTACCGTTTCGCCGTCCTGAAGTACTGCATTATCTCGTTCAAAATCAATACGGATACCACTCATATCAGGAAAAACCAGAAAAGCGTTCGGCTCATTATGTAATGTCTTCATGTATGCAGATACAACTCTCAGGCGCTCTTTCGACAGCGGCTGACGTAAATCTATGCCATCTAACGGTGTAACTGGATTAATCCCCATCAGCCCAAGAACCGTAGCAAATATATCAGCCTGACTTACCGGACGATCAGCATTTACAGCAAGTATATTTAGCGCGCTTTGCGGAGGAAATACCAACATAGCATTGAAGATTGTCGGTAACTCATAACCACCATTGAAACGTGTTTCGTCACCGGCAACACCCTGACCATGATCTGTCGAATAAAAAACCCAGGCATCCGGATCATCTTGTCGAACAGCCTCAACCAGCTTTGCCAGATACATATCTGTATACACAACTGTATTATCATAAGCATTCTGACCGTTCGGCTCTTTCTCCGGTAAAAATTTCTTAGCTGATAATGGTGAATGTTCGTTATACGGATAGTGACTGCCATTCATCTGTGTAACCAGCATATATGGCTTATCAAATGCTTTTGCCTGTTGCAGATACGGAATAATACCTTCGTTTAGCACTTTCATATCATCCGCACCAATCGATACAGATATTTCAGAACTAAAAGCAGTTCCTTCCTGAAAGAAATCCATATCCTGATCGACAAAAATCTGATCAACATTGCGCCACTGAAAATCCTGCGCTGTAATCAGTGCTGTCTGATAACCGGCCGCTTTTGCATAATTAAAAATTGTCGGGACACTGTATACCAAACCATAAGGATCTATGCCCTGAAGTCCGGTCAGCATATAAGGCACAGAACTCAGTGTTCGGGTACCGATACTCACAGCGTTGTTATACGTCATCGCCTCTCCGGTATCGACCAGTGCTTGCAACCGGGGTGTAGTGTCACGCTCATATCCATATACACCCATATGATCACGCGCCAGTGACTCACCGACCACATAAACAATATTAGGCACATCTGGCTTCAACTGCTGCTTATCCAACTCGGGTTTTTCAGCCAGTTTAGCGGCAAATACCTGTTGCTCAATTAACCCGGGAAAGGCACCTATATATGCAAGGCTGCTGAACTGGAACTTAGTAATGCCGTACCAGTTAAATGCCAATAGCAGAAATAACAGACTACCAAACACACCAGAAATCCCCCGCGCCCACCAGCGGGGCCGTAGTGGTAAACGCATAAGGATAATCAGTAAGGGTAATTCGAGTGCGATTAGCAACAATGGTTTTACAATCGCAGCATTGTCTACCCAAAGCATAAGAGTAAGCAGTGGATCTTCCGCGACAAACCGTAAATCGAATACGGAGACAAAATTTCGATACACTGCAAAAAACGATAGTTGTACTAACTGAGGTATAAGTATCAGCGCAATAACAATGCCGCGACTCAATGTATTTCGCAGAGGCAGCAACATAATAACCAGTAAAAACAGCGCCAGACTGCTTAAACCGTAGTTAACAAAAAAACGTTTACCCTGAAAATTTTCCAGTAACCAACTTAAGTCGCGAACAAAAACGAGATCGAAGACCAGCACCAATAACAGGATGGCACAAAATGCCCGTTTAGGGGCGGCAGTAGCTAAAGCAGAAAGTCTGGAAAATAAGTTATACATATAATCTAAAAAAACCTGTTGTTACCGCAAAACTGAACGCCGATAAAACCTGTTACTGACATTCAAAAATAAACAGCCCAACAGAAACCTAAAGACTGCGCCGCAAATAATACTAGCTGGTAAGAAAAGTTAACACCGACATACTATGAAAAACCCGATTTCACCGGCTTTTTCCGGTGTTTTCCGCTTAATGATAAGAGCATACGACGCAGCAACTGGTTTCATGTTTTTTTATAAGCTGGCCAATTCCCTTTTCCAGCGCCGGTGTTACAATCAGGCTCTTTATATTTAATCAAGGTTTTGCACGACGCCCTCTCCGGCAGCCGGCTATATAGCAACGCCCATTCTCTGCAAATGTATCCTTTTTTTGCAGGCACCCAGTTTTCACTGAGGGCTTTACTCTTCATACCGCGTGCATTCGCCTTTGCTTGTTTGGCGTTTTAATTTTCCGAGGTAGTCAATGGCCGCGTTTGGTACTGTATTCATGCCTGAAATGGCAATTTCTCAATTCGATGGGAACCGTTGGAGCGATGCTGAAGTCGTTAGCAGCGATAGCATCCAGATGCACCCTGGCTCACATGTATTACATTACTCCAGCACCTGCTTTGAAGGTCTGAAGGCTTTCCGTCACGCCGACGGTTCCATTCAGATTTTCCGCATGGATAAAAACATTGCACGCTTTGCTCAGAGCAGCCGTCTGCTGGCAATGCCTGAAATTGATGAAGCCGCGACTGAAAAAATGATTCTGGATATCGTCGCCCGCTTCGCCAGTGATGTACCAGAACCACCAGGATCTATGTATGTTCGTCCTACTCACGTTGGTACTGAACCTGCAATTGGCAAAGCTGCTGCACCAACAGCAACATCTTTACAGTATATTTTGCTGTCACCAGTAGGTGATTATTTCTCAGGCGGCGATACAACTTTGCGCCTGCTACTGGAAGAAGACGGTGCCCGTTGCGCAGCACACATGGGTATGATTAAAAGTGGTGGTAACTATGCCAGTGCCCTGAATCCTATTATGCGCGCTAAGCAAGAAGTTCAGGCTGATCAGGTTTTGTTCTGTCCGGATGGTGACGTTCAGGAAACCGGTGCGGCGAACTTTCTGCTGATCGACGGTGATGAAGTTATCACTAAAGCACTGGATGAAAGCTTCCTACACGGTGTTACCCGTGATTCCATCCTGACACTGGCCCGTGATATGGGTATGAAAGTATCCGAGCGTCAACTTACCGTTGACGAATTACTGGAACGTGCAGCTAAGCCTGGTTGTGAAGCAGCTCTGTCCGGTACGGCAGCAGTACTGACACCGGTAGGCACACTGATCCATAAAGGTCAGGAGTTCAAAGTTGGCAATGGCGGTGTTGGCGAAACAACTGTTAAGCTACGTCAGGCACTGAATGCTATTCAGTGGGGTCAGGCTGAAGATAAGCACGGATGGCTAACTAAGGTTTAAACGTAAAGTTTAAAACTGGCTGTGCCTAAAGAAAAAGCGAAGCGTAAGGCTTCGCTTTTTTTTGCCTGTATTATTGTTACAACGCGTAATTAACAACGTCATCAACAGAAGTGTTTTGTCCCAATGCCATCCGTGACAATTCCGGGGCCATTTTACGATCCTCTCTGGGCGCCATACCAAATACTGCACGGTAGCGCCGGGAAAAATACTCTGGTGAACGAAAGCCACAGGCTACCGCTACTTCTACCACGGTCATCTGTGTTTGCTTAAGTAACTGTCTGGCCCGCTCCAATCGTAACCGCAGATAAAACCGGGTCGGCGTATCATGACAATGTTTACGGAAAAGCCGTTCCAACTGACGCAGCTGCACACCACTAAACTGCGCCAATTCAGATGCAGTAAGGGGCTCTTCTAAATTCTGCTCCATCAGCTCAATAACTTCAGCGACATCTGCATGACGAATACCAAAGCGTTCTACGGTTTGCATGCGCTGTAACTGGCTGGACTGACGCATACCATCATGCATAAAAGCATCACACACCTGCGCGGTCAGAGCATCGCCATGGCGACTCTGAATCAGATGCAACATCATATCCATTGCAGAGATCCCTCCCGCACAGGTAAGTCGCTTACTGTCTGCCTGATAGAGTTGCTCTGAAGTCGTTAACCGCGGAAAACTCTCTGTAAATGCTGAACGGGCTTCCCAGTGTAATGCGACTCTGTGCTCATTCAGTAAACCTGCATGCGCCAGCGCGTAACAGCCAGTTTCAATCCCCCCCAGTACAGTCCCCTGACGATCCAGACGACGTAACCAGTTAAGTAAAAGCTTATCCAGGCTAGCCTCAGGCTCAAAACTGGAACAAACAAACATGACCGGAAAATTAGCTATCTGATCAATGCCACTTTCAACGGCAACAGGAATACCACTACTGGAAACAATCGATTCGCCGTCAACTGAAAAGAAATGCCAACTAAACAGCTTACCGCCAAAACGATTAGCAACCCGTAATGGCTCCAGCGCACTAAATAACGACAGCATCGAAAACCGCGGCTGCAACAGAAAACCGATTCTCTCCGGAGCAATAGCTTCCGAAACGTTTTTTGCCGAAACATCAGCTTCCATAGCAGGCATAACCTTTTCAGTATTTGCCGTCATTCCAAGCGCCCTCTCACAAAGCGTCAACTCAAGCCTTATTTACCCTGCCACACTGGATCACGCTTTTCAGCAAATGCCTGTGGTCCTTCCTGTGCATCCTCAGAATGAAGCACATCCGGATAGTGTTTCAAAACACCACTACGAATATAGCTATAACCATCTTCGACTGTCATTTCAGCTGTCGTGCGGGTAATTTCTTTTATCGCCGCAATCGACATTGGCGCACAGGCAACAATCTGCTCAGCAAGCTCACGGGCATTCTCCATAAGCTGATCACTGCTGACTACCTTATTCACTAGCCCCCAGCGAGCCGCTTCAGCAGCATCCATCGCTCGTCCGGTCATCAGCATTTCATTTACAATTGCTGTGGGTAAACGCTTAGGTAAGCGTAATACACCGCCGCTATCAGAAATAATGCCCAGACCTGCTTCTGGCAAAAAGAACATGGCATGTTCCGCACAGACAATCATATCTGCCGCTAACGCCAGTTCAAAACCACCACCCGCCGCATAACCGTTCACCGCGGCAATAACAGGTTTATCAAGGTCAAAGATCTCTGTCAGGCCTGCGAAGCCACCTTTACCAAAATCCGCATCGGCAGCTTCACCCTCAGCTGCTGCTTTGAGATCCCAGCCCGCTGAGAAAAATCTTTCACCAGCGCCAGTAATAATCGCAACTCGCAACTCAGGATCATCCCGAAACGTCAGAAATGCTTCCCCCATCGCGGCACTGGTCTGAGCATCAATAGCATTAGCTTTCGGGCGATTCAGTGTTATTTCAAGAATGGCGCCATTACGCACCAATTGTAAAGCTTCACTCATGGCACTTATTCCTCACAAATACGAATGTAGGCATCCGCCGCATATGCCCCCTGACCTTCAGGAGCCACCAGTAACGGATTTATATCCAGTTCTAATAAAGTATCTCGCTGTTGAATGGCGTATTCCGCGACTGCCATAACAGCACTGACACAGGCATTTATATCTCCACTCTGCTTACCACGAAACCCGGTTAACAGCGGCGACATTTTCAATTCGGTTATTGCCTCACGCACCTCTGTTTCAGTGGTTGGTAATAACAAGGTGGCACTGTCTTTCAGCAGTTCCACCATAATACCGCCAGAACCAACGACCAGTGACGGGCCGAACTGTTGATCCCGGGTGACGCCAATGATCAACTCACCCACACTACTGGTCAGCATTTGTTCAACAAGAAATACGTCGCTCAAATGTGCAATTTTGTCTATTGCAGCCCGAACCTCATCCGCTGATTGCAGAAAAAGTACTACAGCACCCTGTTCGGTTTTATGCACGATAGTATTGCTCACCGCCTTTATTACAACCGGATAACCAATACGTTCGGCACAAGTGACGGCTTCTTCAGCATTGCCAACAAGCTCGCCCAAAGGTACTTGCAAACCACAGCCAGCTAACGCCCGTTTTCCCAGGTACTCATCAATATTCCTGCCTGTTGTATCATCAGGAAGAACAGCACTGCGTAACAGCGGCAAAGGCTCAGCCTGCTGATGACGGATACCGATTTCATAGGCAGCTGACAAGGCCCGTAAGCAAGTATCCAGACCAATCATTGGCACTACACCCGCTTCAACACAGGTATCGATTGCAGACTGAGGTAAACACTCAGGCAATGACGCCAGCAAAATGCCCTGATGGCCAGTTGCCAGACTCGCATTAATTAACCCCTGCATGGCTGCATTCCAGGGAGCCGGATCAGCATCATCAAAGCTTGGCCAGTCTAGCAATAACATAGTGGCATCGTAGCCGGCAGTCATCATGGCACTGAAAGTTGCTGTTTTACGCGCTACATCACCCCAGATGAAAGTATGATAATCCAAAGGATTTTCAACACTTACATATTCACTTAAGGTTTCTCTTACTTTCACCTGATGCGCTTCATTCATCTGCGGAAACTGCAAGTTATGCCGTTCAATCAGATCAGCCATCACACCAGCTTCACCGCCAGAGCAACTCATAGAAGCAACCTTATTACCCTGAAGCGGCCCGGCAATCGCCACCAACTTTAGCGTTTCGATTAGCTCTTCCAAGGTATCGACCCGGGCTATCCCCAAGCGTTTAAACAACGCATCGAATAGCTTATCGGAGCCCGTCAGTGAACTTGTATGGCTCATAGCAATTTTGGCAGCAGCTTCACTGCGGCCATTTTTAGCAGCCACGATAGGAATACGTTGCCTCAGTGCTCGCCGACACACCGTATCAAAATGATGGATATCGGAAAGCCCTTCTATATGCAGGCCAATCGCGGTAATTCGTGGGTCATCCAATAAGGCATCAATCACATCGGCAACACCGACATTAGCCTGATTCCCCATGGTAAACATAAAGGCCAATGGCAAACCACGCCGCTGCATCGTGATATTCAGACCGATATTCCCGCTCTGCGTGATGACGGCCACACCTTTATCCACAGCTTGGCTACCGTGCTGATCTGGCCAAAGAACGGCTTTATCCAGGCAATTCAATACACCATAACAGTTAGGCCCAATCATCGGCATACTGCCAGCCCGTGCTACCAGTTCACGTTGACGCTCAGCACCTTCTTCACCAACTTCAGCAAATCCAGAGGCATACAGCACAGCACCACCGCAGCCGATTTCGCTCAACTGGCCAACAATTTCCAGTGCTGCATCCGCATTCACAGCGACATACGCGGCGTCCGGTATGCCCGGTAAATCAGCGATACTCGGATAACACTTAACACCAGCCATCTCAGAATGCTTAGGATGTACCGCCCAAATCTCACCATCAAAGCCCAGTTTCTGACTTTCGACAATGGCATAACGGGCGCCCGCACCACCAAATACCACAATGGAACGGGGCTTAAGCAAACGGGCAAAACGGTTCTTATCGATTTCAGACATAGACACCCTCCTCTGCCAAATAACCTTAAGCTTCTAAAGGACGCAGCAATGCACGGGAAATAATATGGCGCTGAATTTCGCTGGTACCGTCCCAGATCCGTTCAACCCGATGGTCTCGCCAGATACGCTCCAACGGCAACTCATCCATAAGCCCCATACCACCAAGAATCTGGATTGCTTCATCCGCAACCATCCCCAGCATCTCGGTGGACTTTAACTTGGCCATAGCAGCATCAGTATCAGTCATATTGCCCTGATCAAGCTTCCAGGCCGCATGCATCGTCAGCAATTCAGCGGCTTTCAGCTCAAGTGACATATTTGCCAGTTTGAATGAAACGCCCTGAAACTTACCAATCGTCTGGCCGAACTGTTTACGTTCAGCAGACCACTGAGTGGCAATTTCCAATGCCCGCTCAGCCCGTCCCAGACACATAGCCGCTACCGACAGGCGGGTACCACCCAGCCATTCATTCGCAACATCAAAGCCATGGTCTTCCACGCCCAGAATCTGAGATTCATGAATACGGCAGTTATCAAAGTTCAGAATACAATTCTGATAGCCCCGGTGAGACACACTGTTATAACCTGGCTCAACTGTGAAGCCCGGCGTTCCCATATCGACCAGGAAGCTGGTAATTTTCTTCTTTGGTCCCCGTGGCGTATCTTCGATACCGGTAGAAGCAAACAAGATAACGAAATCAGACACATCCGCATGGCTGATAAAATGCTTACTGCCGTTAATGATAAAGTGATCGCCGTCCCGCTCTGCCCGGCACTTCATAGAACGCACATCGGAGCCAGCGTCAGGTTCTGTCAGCGCCAGACAGTCCACTTTTTCACCTCTAATTGCCGGTAACAGATACTTCTCCCGCTGCTCACCTTCACAGGCCAGCAAAATATTACTCGGACGCGCAACGATGTACTGTAGGGCAAAACTCGCCCGGCCAAGTTCTTTCTCTAGTAACGTCAGAGTGACAGCATCCAGACCACCGCCACCCAGCTCCTCTGGCATGTTCGCCGCATACAAACCACACTCAAGTGAAGCCTGTTTAATCTTTTCATGCACTTCGTCACTGAGAATACCGGTACGTTCTATTTCAGCTTCATGCGGATACAGCTCCTGTTCCACAAACGCTTTTACGGTATCGATGATCATCTGCTGTTCGCTGCTGATGGAAAACTCCATAAGGGCACCTTTTCTCTTCTTTATCAGTTAAGCGAACAGCAGCATCCCTCCGGCCAGGCGGATCAGACAATTATTCTATTCGCTGAAAATATTTAACTTGCTGCTACCGCAACAAGGAGATTACTTCTTAACTTTGACTTCCATCACCCTGCCAACCTGTGCCGGCTTAGGCATGTCCTGGTGACATTCCATAATTTTCACCAGCACATCATGAACTTCAGGGCGAATTGGAGCTGTTTTTCCGGCTTCCATATCCACATGCAGTAGCATTTGTTCAGTGGTTGCCAACAGTGCATCGGTTTCGCCGTGATACATACTGTGAAAAAAGTGCAGCCGCTTTTCATCCAATCCCAGTAACTGAGTGGTGAAATACAGCGGCTCACCTTCTGAGGCTTCAAGGAAGTAATTGATGTGGGTTTCAACGGTATAAAAAGAATTACCTGACGCCCGGTACGCTTCGTTAATACCCACATAACGGAACAGAGCATCGGAAGCATCACCAAAAGCAAACAGGAAAAAAGACTCACTCATATGACCGTTATAATCCACCCAGTCAGGGGATACATCACAACGGTATAGCTGAAGCGGCGCACCTATAGTGTCGCCATTTGAGTAACGCTGGTACTCGCGGGACAGATAAATCTCATTATCCATGAGTATCTCCGGTATGGATATTCAGTCGAAAGATTAACCTCAAATACTGAACGTCCGGTTTATTTTTGTTATCGGATATACGCATTCTGGCTTTTAGAAACGTAGTCAACATGACCTATATGTCACATAAACCTGCACTTAAACGACAAAACCTTCTTCAGCTACACCTGTGAAAAAGACCTATAAAAAAACCGCCAAAAGGCGGTCTTAACTTAATCAAGGCTCTGTCTGACAATAACCATTTCAACCCCACCAGCATCAATACTTCCGAACAAAGCCCGACAGTAAATTCAGACCCTGCTCGAAGGTTTCATCATCTACCCCATTAACGCTGAGCCGACAGAAACTCAAAGGGTCTTCCAAAGGATTTACAGAAAAATGACTGGCCGCAGCAACATCCACACCTGCCGCTTTCAAGCCACTGATATCCAGAATACTGTTTGCCAGCCAGTGATGTGGCGAAGATAAGGGTAAATCAAGCCCCAGACGCTTGTTTAGCTGAAAGTTACGGCGTTTCAGTTCAGCCAGACAGTGCTGAACTGCTTTGTCTATCAAGCCATGCTCAATCGCAGTAATAATATGACTGGCCGCACTGGCAGATACCAGCCAGGCTGTTTCTACAATGTTATCCCGCAATTTCTGCAGAACCGGATTAGCCGACGCAATAAATGATGCCCGGTGTCCTCCACTCAGACATTTGCTAAAACCGGACACCAGCAAACTTTGCTCCGGAACATAGCCACTTATCGGTGCTGGTGTAGCAAACATGCCATAAATATCTTCCTCAACCAGTAACAGATCCAGACGACGGATTTCGCCTGCAAGTGCCCGGCGACGCGCTTCTGTCTGAGTAAACCCTAGCGGAGAATGGTGCGAAGGAATAGTGACCAGCATGCGGGCCCCTGTCTGCTTAACAGCTGATACCAGCCCTTCCGGAGTGATACCCTGTTCATCACCCTTACAGATAAACATCCGCAGACCTCGCTGCTTAGCAGCCGTAATGATTCCCGGGGCAGTAAACTCATCGACCAGAATGGCATCACCACGGTTCAGTAACCGGATAAAAATCATCTGCAGAGCATACTGACAGCTCGGCAGTGCCAGAATCTGGTCCTCACTAAACTGCACCTCACGGCAGGCTTCGAGCCACTGGCTCACCGCACGCTGAAAACGCAATACCAGATCATTACAAATGTATTCATAGTACTGCGGCGTACTTGCCAAAGTATTCACTGTTTCGATCTGCTTATTCAGCTTCAGAATCACATCGTCACAGCGCAGTTTATTAATCGACAGATTAATTTTCAGGCCATCGCTGGCACCAATAGCCTGCGCAAACATTGCTGCATTGCTGTTTCCCAGCACATAAGTACCACGACCAATCTGGCCGCCTACCAGCCCTTTTTGAGCAGCTCTCTGATAAGCACGGGAAACCGTTGTGGGATTTACTTCCAGCTTGTATGCCAGAATTCGCTGGGGCGGTAACCTGTCTCCTACTTTGAGTTCGTGACAGGTAATCGCCTCTTCAATGGCAAATACCAATTCATTAACGCCCATACGACTGTCAGTTTTTTCCGGATACCACATATTGTATGTCATGCAATAAATAAATTGTGTCATGCAATATAGCATGCCAGAATTTCTTATCACCAGTGGGAAATGAATAAACGGAGCTTGACTATGTCCCCGCGACAGATCAAAACATGGCTGTACTTCCTGACCCAGGGCATCGCGCTGACCTGTGGAGTCATTTCTGTATCAGTCTCACCCATTGTTGGTAAGGCTCTGGCACCCAGCAGCGAATTATCTACACTGCCTTACGGTATTCAGTTCGCAACCGTCATCGCCTGTTCATACCTGTTAGCAATGCTAATGCAGCGATTCGGCAGACTAAAAATTTTTCTATTTGGCAGTGGTACGCTGTTTCTGGCAGGAATTGCCGGTTACTTTTCAATATTGCAGCAATCATTCAACATCAATTTACTGGCGCATATTCTCTTCGGGGTAAGCCTGAGCACCTTTGCTTTCTTTCGCTTTGCCGCAACAGAAGGCCTGGATGATTCAATGAAGTCACGGGCTTTGTCACTGGTTACACTGGGCGGCATTCTGGCAGCCTTTGTAGGCCCTGCCATCGCCAGCAACAGCCGAAGTTTTATTGTTGATCAGGAGTTTGCCGCCAGTTACCTGTGCTTCTCTGCCTTGGGTATCTTGATGGCAATGTTTCTCAGTGTCATTGCAATACTGTCACGCAATGAACGTAAAAAGCCTCAACCCGAAGCAGCCCAGGAATATGCTGGAGCCATTGCAGACCCACAGGAAAAACATGCAATCCCCATACTGCCATTACTGGTTGCTATCTATGCATCCGGTTTCGGGTACATGATTATGGCCATGCTGATGATGCAGTCCTCCCTCAAACTGAACGCTCTGCAGCTGCCTTTCAGCGATATTATGCAGGTTATTCAGTGGCACGTTATAGCCATGTTCCTGCCCTCATTATTTATGGGACGGATAATTGCCCGCACCAGTGAAAGCACGGTTATTCTCGGCGGTTATCTGGTGATGCTGGCATCTATGCTAATAGCTATTTACGAACCGACTTATAATGGTGTACTCGCTGCCTTAATTGGTATCGGCCTCGGCTGGAACATGCTTTATGTCGGCGGCAGTAGCCTGGTAGCACGATTACCCGGAGACGCTCACCGTATGCAGGGCATCAACGAATCTGCCGTTGCTTTCCTCAATGCTACCGGGGCCTTTTCAGCCGGCGCTCTGTTCGTCTGGATTGGCTGGGAAAACTCTAACTGGTTAGCAATATCATTGCTGACACCCGGACTGATATTATTGATAAGCTGGAAACTGAAACGCCGCCAACAACATGCTGTCGCCATCAGCTGATGATTAACTTGGAAAGTACTATGTCTGACACTAAACACGCACAATTCGCTACTCAGGTTATCCATGCCGGAGAGCAGAAAGATCCGGCCTACAACGCAATTATGCCGCCGGTGGTCACCGCCAGTTCATTCATCAAAGAAAATATCGGCGCACCACAGGAGTTCGGTTACAGCCGCGGCGAAAATCCAACCCGTCATGCGCTGGAGTCCTGTTTGGCGGAGCTGGAAGGTGGCGCAGGTGCCATTGCCTGTGCTTCTGGTATGGCAGCCACGGCATCTGTGATGGAGCTGTTACCCAGGGATGCTCATGTCATAGTAACCGCCAGCGTTTATGGTGGTACTTTTCGTTTATTAGAAGATTGCCGTAGCAAAACGTCTGGATTCACCACCAGCTACGTCGATCTGAACGACCTTACCGCCGTAGAAGCAGCCATTCAGGACAACACAGCCCTGATCTGGATTGAAAGCCCGACAAATCCACTGCTTAAACTTGTAGACATGCAGAGTGTTGCTGAGTTAGCCAAGCAACATCAAATCCTTACCTGCGTAGATAACACGTTTTCTTCTCCCTGGAACCAGCAGCCAATAAAATTCGGCATTGATCTGGTCATGCATTCCACCAGCAAATACGTCGGTGGGCATTCAGATCTGATTGGCGGTGCTGTCGTTGCAGCAACCCCAGAACTGCATAAGCGTCTGCAATACATCGCTATGGCAGTCGGCGCTATTCAGGGCCCCTTCGACAGCTACCTTGCCCTGCGCGGACTGAAGACACTGGACCTGCGAATGCAGCGCCAGAGTAGCAACGCGCAGACTATTGCAGAACATCTGGAGCAGCACCCGGCGATAGAGCAGGTATTTTACCCAGGACTGCCAAGCCACCCGCAACATGCACTCTGCAAACAACAAATGAAAACCGGCGGTGCGGTTGTTGCCATTCGCCTGAAAGGTGGTCTTGAAGAAGCAAAAGCAGTCATCGGCCGACTAAAATATTTTGTTCTGGCAGATTCTTTAGGAGGTGTGGAAAGTATGATTAATCACGCCTTCACTATGAGTCACGGCGGCATGCCTGTAGAAGAGAAGTATGCGGTGGGTATCACCGAAGGTTTATTACGTTTATCCGTAGGAGCCGAAGCAGTAGAAGATCTGATTGCAGAGCTTGATCATGCACTGGAAGCTATTTCAACCTGATAAGCCAATAACTTTTTACTGTTAATAAAAAGCCCGTCCTACCACGGGCTTTTTATTTAGACTCAAGCTTAGCTGCTTGTTTAGCCATGACGGGCTTCCAATAAATCTCGAATAGAGGCCGGTAAAAAACGACGAACAGAAACAGTAATGTCCTGCTCATTCTTTTGCCAGAGAATACCCAGATAGATGATTCCCAAACCAATAAAGGTCAGCGCTATAGGGAATAGCCAGCTGTCTTTAAATACCTCATTCGCCAGATGCCCCAGATACAGACAGCAACCGATCGCGCCGAAGACAACAAACACTTTTCGCATCAGCACTGCGCCACAGCCAATCAGCGAAACACTCATACAAAAATACAAAAACTTATTCAGTTCACTGTCTGAATGCTGAGCGGTCAACCCACCCCAAAAAGCTAATACACCAAACAGATACAACCAAAAAGCATAATCCAGACTACGTCGAGCACGAATATCCACCCAAAGAGCAAACAGCGTAATACCTAGACCAAACCAACAGGTAAACATGCGTCGTTCTTGCCAGCCAAAACCGTTTTCTAAAACCAGCTCCGCCAGATCCATAGCCATGTACCATAACGTCACAGCGACCGGCATCATCAAAAATGGGAAACGATAGCTAAACAGTAGTATTGCACCTGCAAGCAAGGTAGCCAGTTCCATGTAAATCCATAAAAACTTTATATGCCGATGATATTCACGATATACCGTATCATCCGGCCACCAGCCCATCCCTTGCTGGAAACCATAAACTGCCAGCGGCGTCAGTGTAAGCACAAACGCGGCACAGATACCTGCCGGAATCAGATAACCTTTATCCCGAAAACGATTAGTCAGCAGCAGGCCTGCCAACGCATAGATGGCACATAACCCAACAATGCCCCAGCCACCGAACTCTTCCCATCCCAGATTCATGAACAGGCTCATGGCGCCAATGGCAATCAAACCACCCAGATAATAAAGTAAGTGGGTAAAATCAAACCTTGGCTGCTGGCCATGGGCCGCATCCCAGTCCCGCAGATGACTTAATAAAGGTGTTAACTGCTCTTCCCGCAACAAACCTTTGCTAACCGCATCTTTTAAACCAGATGCTGATACCGGCATAATCTATCTCCCTTTTAAACCTGTATTAACAGTGTGGCACAAACAGCTTTCCGGCTACTGAATACTAATCAAACCTACTAAACCAAATCCATCACAACCCAAGTAAAATACGGGTTTACAAATAAAAACAGCGACCTCTAAGTCGCCGTTTTTATTTAATGCCAACGAATTCAGTTAAAAACTCTATGCCTGACTGCTATTGTCCAATACGTCAGGGCTTGCATGATTCAGCACCTGCCGTTGCCAAAGCTCAGTCACAGCTTCCCGGTAGTCTTCCAGATCATGATCACTCACGGTATTGGATTTATCCTGTAAGGTCTGGCGATGACCCAATGCCCGGAAAGCTTTATAGGCTTCACGCAGAATATCAGCCTCTGCCGGCGCAATCACTCCACTGGCTTCCATTGCATCCAGAATACGGATGTTATCTGTAAACTCCATGAGATTAGAGTGTTTAGCTGAATAAGCCAGTGCTGAAAACTGCACCAGAAACTCAATATCGACAATGCCACCACGGTCCTGTTTCAGATTGAAAGCCTGTTCCGCTTCTTTCTCAGAAGATCCCAAATGAGTACGCATCTTCTCACGCATTTTCACCACTTCATCAGCCAGTTCATGTACGTCACGTGGTTTTCCGATTATTTGCTCACGTACTGATTCAAACCGCTTACCCAGCTCTTCTGAACCAGCTATTACCCGCGCTCTGACCAATGCCTGATGCTCCCAGGTCCAGGCTTCTTTCTGCTGATATTCCTCAAAAGCACGTAAGGAGCTGACCAGTAAGCCGGAATTACCGCTCGGCCGCAGGCGCATATCTACTTCATACAGCTGCCCCCCTGCCGTGAATGTATTCAGGATATGGATAATCCGCTGTCCCAGACGTGTAAAAAACACCGAGTTAGCAATAGATTTATCACCCGGCGTGAACAGGCTAAGTTCAGCGTCATGAACGAAAACCAGATCCAGATCTGAGCCATAAGACAGCTCTATACCGCCCATCTTGCCGTAACCAACAACAATAAAGTCAGGATCACAAGGCACACCAGCCCTTTTAAAAGGCACACCATGCTTTTCAGTCATCAGACGCCATGCCATATCCAGCACAACTTCCAGAATAGCTTCTGCCAGCCAGGTCAGATAATCACTTACCTTCATTAATGGCAATGCACCTGTGATATCAGCCGCGGCGACCCGTAAAGCGTGAGCACTTTTAAAGTATCGCAGCGCTTCCATCAGCTGTTCTGTATCTTCTTCAGGAATCCGTAATAACTGCTGACGCAGTTCCGCCCGCAGTTCATCTTTGGTCGGTGGGTTATACAGCGCCCGCTGATCAATTAGCTCATCCAGTAAAACCGGCTGTTTAGTCAGAGTTTCTGCAAACCAGGCACTGGCAGAACATAAACGTACTAACTGTTTCAGTGCACCGGGGTTTTCAGCCAGCAGCACCAGATACGCCGAACGGCGTAGCACTGCCCGTATCAACTGCAATACACGGCCCAGTGTTTCTGCCGCATTATCTACCTGCGCGACATCATGCATTAGCCGCGGCAGCACTGCACAAAGACGGTCACGGGCAATTGCCTGCATCATCTGCACACCACGGCTGGACTTCAGATCATTAAAATATTTACAAGCCACTTCCGGCTCATCAAAACCATGTTCTACAAATACATTCAGGCCGCCATCTTCTTCATCTTCCGCCTGCCAGAGGAGCAACCATTCTTTATCCTGATTATGATCCTCGTCGCCCTCTTCTTCCGCCGGCGCTATCACATGGCCAAAGTGTTCTGTTACACGGTCGCGGTGCACATCCAACAAAGCTAAGAAGTCAGCCCAGTCTGTGCATCCCATGCTACAGGCCAGACGCTGCTGACCCGCGTCATCCTGTGGCAGTTCCTGTGTCTGCTTATCGGCCACGGCCTGTATGCAGTGTTCAGCATTACGCAAAAAGATGTAGGCATCCGTTAGTTCTGTAACTGCCTGCTGCGGCATACCAACAGACTCAGGTAACAATGGCAGAATATTCAGTAACTCACGTTGCTGTAAGCGTGGATCACGCCCTCCCCTGATCAGCTGAAATGCCTGGGCAACAAACTCTACTTCCCGAATGCCACCGGCACCTAACTTCACATTACCGCTCAGACCTTTACGTCGTACTTCACGGTTGATCATTTCCTTCATACTACGCAGGGATTCAAAAGCACTGAAGTCGATATATTTGCGATAGACGAACGGTCTCAGAATATCCTGTAATTCCGCCCCTTTTATCTTATCGCCACCCACTACTCGAGCTTTGATCATGGCATAACGTTCCCAGTCCCGCCCCTGATCCTGATAGTATTCTTCCATCGCGGCAAAACTGCATACCAGCGGACCACTTGCGCCATAAGGCCGCAAACGCATATCGGTACGGAACACAAAACCGTCAGCGGTAATATTATCCAGCGCCTGAATAAGCTTCTGACCCAAACGACTGAAAAAATCCTGATTCGCCAGGCAACGACGCCCATCCCGGGTTTCACCTTTTTCCGGATAGGCAAAGATCAGATCGATATCGGAAGACAGATTCAGCTCATGCGCGCCCAACTTGCCCATCCCCAGTACAATCAGCTGCTGAGGTTCAGCGGCCTGTCCTTCACTGGCATAACAGTATGGTGTTCCCCAGCGACGACAGCATTCTTCATGCAACCATCCCAGTGCTAAATCAATACAGGTATCTGCAAGATCGGATAAATCTCCGGTGGTTTCACGCATATCGGCACTGCGGGTCAAATCCCGCCAGATAATGCGGATCATTTGCCGCTGACGGAATTTACGTAACACGCTATGCAGCTGCTCTTCAGTGTCAACAGGCTCAAGCCGTGCGCTCAGTTGCTGCTGATAATCATCCAGCGAAAATCTGCGGTAAAGGTCACCGCTACTAAGCAACTCGGTAAATACATCAGAATGACGGGAAAACTGATCGACCACATAATCACTACCAACAATCACTGTGACCAGATCCGCAACCTGAGCAGTATCCAGTAATTCCAGTGAACAGCGTTCCTCCAGTTGCTGCCAGCGTTGCTGTACAAACTCCTGAAGACTGGTAGGTAAAGTATCAATTTTCGGTGTAGGCATGTTCCGTCACTCTTGTAGAACCTCCTGTACAACCAATGAAGTCGCACAGCAGCTTTTGTATTGCGGTCGGTCAGAGCCAATTTACCTGATATCCACGCATCTGACTAACTCTGTCATCACTCTTACTGAGTTAAGTCACTGATACTCAGGCAGTTCTGTTAAAAATACTCATATAAACCCGGGAACTTTCTGAATAACAATTTTTTTTGCCTTATAGACATTTTAAGAAAATCTAATAAAAATCATTAGATTCATAGACTTACATCACCGCCTTTGAAAATTGTCAGTTTCAGCCTTCTCAGATGTGACTATTTCGTGTCATTTTTACTACAAAGCTACTAAAAGGCCGCGTATACTCGCGCCAATTTTGCCCTGAGCGAGAATAAAAAAGAGCCCTATTATGGTTACTAACAACTCGATTTTTCAGCTGTTTGCCAGCTCCCCATTCAAGCCGATGCAGGAACACATTGCCAAAGCGCATGCCTGTGCCATTGAACTGATTCCATTCTTTGATGCTGTAATGGCCAACGACTGGAAAGAAGCTGAACGCCTGCAGCAAAATATCGCGCGTCTGGAAAATGAAGCCGATACCCTGAAAAAGGATGTTCGTCAGCAATTGCCTCGCGGCCTGTTCCTGCCAGTACCCCGTACTGATCTGCTGGACCTGTTGCGCATGCAAGATAAAATTGCCAACCGTGCAAAAGATATCGCAGGTCTGATGTTGGGACGTCAGATGAGCATTCCTGAAGCGATTCAGCCAATCATGAAAGATTATCTGGCAGTATCTCTAAAAACTTCTGCTCAGGCGCTAAAAGCGCTGAACGGACTGGATGAACTGGTGACTTCTGGTTTCAGCGGTCATGAAGTGGACGTAGTGGAACAGATGATCCACGAGATCGATGATCTCGAACACAATGCAGACGAAATGGAACGTCAGGCCCGCTCGGCTTTATTCACGGTAGAAAAAGAACTGCACCCAATTGATGCCATGTTCATGTATCAGATTATTAATCTGGTAGGTGATCTGGCAGACAAAGCTCAACAGGTAGGCAGCCGTTTACAGCTGCTACTGGCCAAGTAACGTTTTCTCTTTTTTCCCGATAGGAAATTTCCATGACCATTATCGCAGAATACGGTGACATCCTTGTCATCATGGCATGTATTTTTGGCTTCTTTATGGCCTGGGGCGTCGGTGCGAACGACGTAGCCAACGCTATGGGTACCTCTGTAGGTTCCAAGGCACTTACTCTGAAACAGGCGATCATGATCGCTATCGTTTTCGAATTTGCCGGTGCTTACCTGGCAGGTGGCGCAGTAACTGCAACCATCCGTAAAGGCATCATTGATCCGGCAATGCTCTCCGGAACACCAGAGCTGCTGGTGTACGGCATGTTATCGGCCTTGTTAGCCGCCGGTATCTGGCTATTAGTTGCAACAGCCTTTGGCTGGCCTGTATCAACTACTCACACCATTGTTGGTGCCATTGTTGGCTTCGCCGCAGTAGGTGTAGGCGTAGATGCGGTTAACTGGGGCAAAGTAGGCAAAATCGTTGCCAGCTGGGTTGTCTCACCCGTCACCGCAGGGTTAATAGCCTTCTTCCTGTTCCGCAGCGTACAAAGGCTGATACTGGATACAGAAGAGCCATTTAAAAACGCCAAGAAGTACGTGCCTTATTACATCTTCCTGGTGGGTTTCATGATCTCTATGGTGACATTCACCAAAGGCCTGAAACACATTGGTCTGGACCTGAGTTTCGGCACTAGCGCCCTTATTTCAACCGGCGTAGCCGCTGTTACTATGCTACTCGGCATCACTATGCTGAAGAAGATCAAAGCCAACAAAGAAGACGACAAAGAATATCACTTTGCCAGCGTTGAAAAAGTGTTTGGCGTACTGATGATGTTCACTGCCTGCGCAATGGCATTCGCCCACGGTTCTAACGACGTTGCTAACGCGGTAGGTCCTCTGGCTGCAGTAGTAGGTGTTGTTTCCTCTGCCGGTGAAGTGGCACAGAAAACAGCAATGCCTGTATGGATCCTGCTATTAGGTGGCGGCGGTATCGTTGCCGGTCTGGTTATGTACGGCCATAAAGTTATCGCAACTGTTGGTAACAATATTACCGAACTGACGCCAAGCCGCGGCTTCGCAGCCACTCTGGCAGCAGCAACTACCGTTGTATTCGCATCAGGCACTGGCTTGCCAATTTCCACTACCCACACATTAGTAGGTGCAGTACTGGGTGTAGGCCTGGCGCGTGGTCTGTCAGCACTGAATTTACGGGTTATCGGTACTATCTTCGCATCCTGGGTAGTAACACTGCCGGCAGGTGCGGGTCTGGCGATTATGTTCTTCTTCATGCTGAAAGGTATGTTCAGCTAAGAAATATTACAGATTGATCTAAAAAGCCGGCGTATGCCGGCTTTTTTCGTTTTTAGCTATCCAATCCTCTCATCTGGACGCTCCGCCTTAAAGCCTGCACAATACTGGTTCTTATTTCCTCTGCGACGGAGTTGCTATGTCCACTGTGCCATCACTGCTTACTATGCTCACCGAGTTAATTGGCACACCCTCCGTCAGCTGTACCGCGCCGCATCTTGATCAAAGCAACCTTGGGGTGATTCACAAGCTTGAAGCTTGGCTCAGTGAGCTTGGTTTCAGCACTGAAATCATGCCGCTGGCAAATCATGAAGGTAAGGCAAACCTGATCGCGACACTGGGCAGCGGCCCGGGCGGACTGGTTCTGTCAGGCCATACTGATACCGTGCCTTACAACGCAGAACACTGGAATTCAGATCCTTTCAAACTGACTGAAAAAGACAACCGTTTCTACGGTCTCGGTAGCTGTGACATGAAAGGCTTTATTGCTATCGCTATTGAAGCGGCCAAAGCCTATGCTGACACACCTTTACAGCAGCCTCTGATCATTTTAGCCACCGCTGATGAAGAAAGCTCAATGGACGGTGCCCGGGCACTGGCTGAAGCCGGTTATCCAAAAGCACGCTACGCTGTCATAGGCGAACCTACAGGGCTAAAGCCGATTCACATGCATAAAGGCATGATGATGGAAGGTATTAAAATCACAGGTAAAGCGGGTCATTCTTCGGATCCCAGCCTGGGTAATAATGCATTAGAAGCAATGCATTCCGTACTGGGTGAGCTCATTAGCTTTCGCCAGGAACTGCAGCAGAATTATCAGAACAGCGCTTTTCAGGTCACAGTTCCAACGCTAAATCTGGGCTGTATACATGGTGGTGATAATCCAAACCGTATTTGCGGTAGCTGTGATCTTGAATACGATCTGCGGCCACTTCCGGGCATGAATATAGACAATCTTCGCGAGGCAATTGATCTGCGCCTGCAGCCGGTCGCTGAACGCTTTGGTGTCAGCATCAATAACCATCGCCTGTTTCCTGAAATATTACCCTTTCAGAACGACAAACAATCTGAACTGGTACGCTGTGCTGAACAACTAACAGGCCACTCTGCTACAACAGTCGCTTTTGGCACTGAAGCGCCGTTTTTACAGTCGCTGGGCATGGATACTATCATCATGGGACCAGGCTCAATTGATCAGGCTCACCAACCGGATGAATACCTGGCAATGGATCAAATTCGGCCAACAGTGGACATTTTGCGGCAGTTAATTGGCAAGTATTGCCTCTGAATCTTGCTTTTATCCACAGAACACTTAGCCTTACACACATAACCTGCTAACTGACTGATTTATCATTGTGATCGACGACCTGACCCAATATCTGAACTGGTTCCGCCACAGTTCCCCATACATCAATGCACATCGGGGTAAAACCTTTGTATTGATGTTGCCGGGCGACGCTTTGGCGGATGACAACTTCGCGAACATTGTTCACGACATCGCCCTGCTTAACAGCCTGGGAGTTAAACTGATTCTGGTTCACGGATCCCGACCACAATTACAGCAACGCTTACAAGAACAGCAAATAGACACCCGCATTCATCATGATCTGCGTATTACTGATGCTGCGGTACTAAAATGCGTTATTGAAGCAGTTGGTTATTTACGAGCTGAAATTGAAGCGAAGTTGTCCATGGGGGTGGCAAACTCTCCCATGCACGGCGCACAGATGCGAGTCTGCGGCGGTAACTTCGTCACAGCAAAACCTGCTGGTATTTATGAAGGTGTGGATCTGTGTAACACCGGTGAAGTTCGCCGTATCGATCAAGAAGCTATCCGTTACCAGCTGCAAAACAACCATATCGTGTTGTTATCACACCTAGGCTACTCACCTACCGGCGAAATTTTCAATCTGGCTGTGGAAGATGTCGCTACCCAGACAGCTATCGCCGTCAAAGCAGACAAACTGATACTCTTTGGCGCTGACAACGGCGTGACCGACAGTAAAGACCAATTGCGTTCAGAGCTGTTGGCTGATACCGCTGAGCGTCTGGTGAATCAGTACCGGGCGCGGCTTACAGATCCATCCGAAACATCTTCGGATATTTCCCGTCATCTGGCTGCTGCAGCCCAGGCATGTAAACAGGGTGTTTCCCGGGGCCATCTGATCAGCTACAAAGAAGATGGCGCACTGATCACCGAACTGTTCAGCCGAAACGGCACCGGCACTATGGTCATCGAAGAGTCCTATGAACAGGTTCGCCCGGCAAACATTGAAGATGTTGGCGGTATACTGGAACTGATTCAGCCAATGGAAGAAGCCGGAGTGCTGGTCCGTCGTTCCCGTGAACGTCTTGAAGCAGAAATTGACCGCTTTACCGTTATTGATCTCGACGGTGCAATCATTGGCTGTGCGGCGTTGTACCCTTTCTCGGAAGAACAAACCGGCGAGTTAGCTTGCGTGGCTATAGCAGCAGACTACCGGGGCGGTAACCGCGGCGAAAAGCTTTTAGAAGGCGTTGAACAGGCCGCTCGCGCACAAAAACTTGAGCGCCTATTTGTACTTACTACCCGTACCGCTCACTGGTTTTTGGAACGGGGGTTCGTCCAGATGAATATTCAGGACCTGCCTGGAGAAAAGCAGGCTTTATACAACTTCCAACGTAACTCTAAGGTATTTGCAAAACAGCTCGTCTAGACTGACGAGCTATACAATGTATTAAAAACAGCGCTGACGAGGACGTCGGCGCACCACAAGGAACGTTCCCCATGTCTCAAAACCTTCCCCAACACCCGACGGTACATCCGTTTGAATTTCATGGCAAAAGCGGTGAATTCTTTAAAATATGGATCGTTAACATTTGCCTAACAATTCTGACGCTGGGTATATATTCCGCCTGGGCTAAAGTACGTACCCATCAGTATTTCTATGGTAATACGACGCTGGCAGGCAGCAGTTTCGAATATACAGCCAAGCCAATAACAATCCTTAAGGGCCGTTTACTGGCTGTGTTCGTGATCATTATCTATTCCGTCAGTACAACATTTTTCCCGCTGATCACACCAGTATTCATCATTGCTTTCCTGATTATTCTGCCCTGGCTTATCTGCCGGTCGCTGAAATTCCGGGCTGTAAACACCCGCTACCGTAATCTCAGCTTTAACTTTCATGGTACTTACGGTCAGGCATTCTGTAATTATCTATTGTTCCCGTTACTCAGCGCATTCACTCTTTACCTGGTTTATCCGTTGATAATGGCGATTCAGAATCGCTGGTATATAGATAACAGCAGCTACGGTAAAACCCGCTTCAAAAGTAACCTCAGTGCCAAGCCAATATATTTCGCCTGCTTCATCGGCGCTGTTGTGATCATTGCTGCCTTGGCAGGGTTCCTCGGCTACATATTCAACAGCGGTGTGATAAATAACATTGAAAACGACCCGATAGCACCATTTATAGGTATGGCATTATTGCCTGTTTATTACGCCGTATATGTATATGTACACTCACGTGTTATCAACGCCACGATGAACAGTACCAAGCTGGATGAACACAGCTTTGAAAGCTCACTCAAAGCCCGTAAGCTTCTATGGCTGTTACTCACGAATACACTGGCAATCATGATAAGTCTTGGCTTACTCATTCCCTGGACACACATTCGTATGGCCCGCTACAAAGCTGAATGTACGCAGTTTATCGCGACTGGCGATCTGGAAGAATTCACCCGTGGAGCTTCTGATAAACAAAACGCTCTGGGCGAAGAACTCGGCGATGTCATGGATCTGGAGTTTGGCATCTGATGCAACTTTCAGGCAGGCTCTTTGATGGTCATACCTCAAAGAGCCATCCGGCAGAGCTGTCGATAGATACTCTTGGGGACATTTTTATCGAATGCCCTGAACTGAGTGTGCGGGGCTGCCACTGGTCGGAATTAACTATCAGCCCCCGTATTGGCAGCACATCGAGATATCTGGATTTACCTAACGGTTTACGGTTCGAAACCAGAGAAAATGATCCGGTTGATGAGTTAATTAACCGCTTTGCAGGTGACAACCGGCTCAGCTGGATTCACCAACTGGAAAACAGCTACCGCTATGCGTTTGCCTCAGTCATCTGTGTCGCTTTATTCGTCTGGTGGGGAGTTGCCTACGGCTTGCCATCTGCAGCCCGACAGGTAGCATTTTTACTTCCAGTGAGCGTTAACCAGGAAGTCAGTAAGCACACACTAAGCACACTGGACAATTACATCTTTGAGCCCTCAACACTTTCTGTTGAGCGCCGTGAAGAATTAACTGATGCGTTCAACAAGCTCATAGCCAGTCGGGATGACGGCTTTGACTATAAACTGTATTTCCGCGACGGTGGCGCTGTTGGCCCGAATGCTTTTGCACTGCCTGACGGCAGCGTCATTTTCACCGATCAGATTATTAAACTGGCTGGCAATGATGAAGAGTTAATTGCAGTAATGAGCCACGAAATTGGCCATGTAAATATGCGCCACGGCTTACGCAGAGCATTACAAAGCAGCGCCCTTCCTCTCATCATCATAGTGGTCACCGGTGACATGAGTACCGCCAGTTCAATACTGGCGGCATTGCCAACCATATTAGTTGAAAGCCAGTATTCTCAGACCTTCGAACTGGAAGCTGACGCTTTCGCAAAAGACCTTCTGATACAACATCAGCATGATCCAATGAGCCTGGGCAATCTGTTAGAACGGTTAAGTAAAGAGCACAAAGAAGGTACTAACGACTGGTTCTCCAGCCATCCTTCTACACCAGAGCGAATAGAGAAACTCAAAGCTAAATAATCTCGAAGACAGAAACAAATCAGTAACTTAATGGCAGCATCAGACAAAATAATGCACCGCCATACAGTGATTCTGAAATCCGTAGTTCACCACCATAACTGCTGAGAATATCTACCGCCACGGACAGACCAATGCCCTGTCCGGGGGCGGAAGTATCTGCCCGCTGACCACGTTTGAGTATGGTTTGGCGCAACTCAGGTGATATTCCTGCACCATCATCAGCAATATCAATACGCAGCATACCTTCAGCCTGCGACATACTGACTTTGACCCTGGAATCACCGTATTTAAAAGCGTTCTCGAGAATATTCCCAAGTAACTCCATTAAATCCCGTTCATCTGCCGCCAGTTGGAAATCTTTCAGCTCCAGAACAACATCGATGCCTTTATCCCGGTACACCTTCTGTAAGGCAGACGCCATACGTTTAATCAGCGGTTCAACTGCAACCCGCTTCGCCAGCCGACGCCCCTGACTTTTAACAGCTCTGGCAAGCTGATACTGAACAATCTGATCCATCCGCACGACCTGGTCATTAACCAGATTCTGAAAATCAACATAATCCAGGCCTTCTTGCCGGGCACCCCGAATAACAGCCAGTGGGGTTTTCAGGCTGTGTGCCAGATCCCCCAAAGTATTCCGGTAACGTTCGCGCTGTTTGCGCTCATTTTCAATTAACAGATTCAGATTATCGGTCACCACCTGAACTTCGCTCGGATACTCTCCCTGCAAGCGATCACTGTGACCGTGCTCAATAGACTTAAGATCCTTTGCGAGCCGGTTAAGCGGCATAAGGCCCCAGCGCATAATAATCGCTTCGACTAACAGAAAAAGTACTATCGCAGCCCCCAGCCAACTCCAGAGGCGAGTGTTAAATGCTTTCTGTTCTGCTTTCACGAAACTGTTAGATTCGAGCACTGTAAACAAATAAGGCTTCTCTACGCCTTCGATATCCCAGAGTAAGCCGAACTGATAGACAAATAGCGCATCTTCAGTCAACTCATAAAAGGATTCCATCCCTGTTTCCAGCTCAGTGCGGCCCAGACGTTCAAGCAAATCGTCATTGAGTAACTGGCTCGACTCTGAACGCCACATCAGGGAATGGCTACCCTCATGCAATACGCCATACAGGCCAGAAGCAATCTGGTTATAACGGGGTTCACGAAGTGTCGCTGGCATACTGATGCCATCAGAGGAGGGTTCTGCTGCGCCCAGCAACAAATAAAGCTGTAACTTAAGGCGCTGTTCTTCAGCAGTCGCCAGGCTATGGCTGAAGGCTTGCTGTAAAGCAAATCCGGTTAGACCAAAAAACACTGGCAATAGTAAAAGAGATGCGAGCAACAAGCGTGCCCGCAGAGATTTTGGCATCATGCCTGATCAGAAGTTAACGTCAGGTCAAATCGATACCCCAGGCCCCTTACTGTAGCGATAGGCTGCAGAGACTGGTCCGGATCGAGTTTTTGCCGTAAACGGCGGATAAACACTTCCAGCACATTAGAATCCCGGTCAAAATCCTGATGATAGAGATGCTCTGTCAGCTCAGTTTTTGAAATCACTTTACCAGCATTCAATACCAGATATTCCAGCGTTCGGTATTCATAGCTGGTCAGTTTGACGGATTCACCGTTAAGTTTTACAACCCGACCACTGGTATCCAGCTCCAGCGGACCAAACGCCATCATCGGTTTAGCATGACCTGCAGCACGGCGCAGTAGTGCATTAAGACGAGCCAGCAGTTCTTCCATATGAAAAGGCTTAACCAGATAGTCATCTGCGCCAGCTTCCAGCCCTTCCACTTTATCCTGCCAGTCGCCTCGGGCGGTTAGAATAATAATTGGAAAATTCACATCGGCATCACGCCACTTACGAATTACTTCAACACCTGAAATGCTCGGTAAACCTATATCAACAACCGCCAGGTCGTAAGGGAACTCGCTTCCCAGATACACTGCTTCCTGACCGTCTTCCGCTTCTTCCACGGTATAACCGGCATTCGTCAGTGCGGTAACCAGCTGGCGCCTTAAATCACTATCGTCTTCAACAACCAGAAGTTTCATCCATCACTCCTTAAAATCAATACCCATTGGTGGGCTAAAACTGAAGAAATATATACCAGAGAGAGGACCAGATTCGGCAGGCAGATGCAAGTTACAGTTCTTTTCCTGAACTCGCATCTATATCAACATTCTTTACCCGACCATCAATCAGTAAGCGAATCTGATGTACTTGCTTGCCTTCCTTACTGACAGTCTCGGCCTTAACTACCTCACCGCCATACTTAGTATTTACCTGTTTAGCTGCCGCCTGCAAACTGGTATCTGCAGCCAACACAACCACCGCAGTCGATGGCACAAACAGCTCTGCACTCGCCTGACCGGCAAGTATCCCCAGCAAAACGACCAGCGTCAGGGATTGGAAAGTATTTTGCAGAGCTTGGTACATACTATTTTCACCTTAATTCGATTCTTATCGGGACAGGGCCCGCAATTCTTGGCTCGGGTTCAGGTTCCATATGAGGCGCGTACTTCCTTATAAGTCAGCAATACTGTTTACCGTGCAAAAATGCTCCAGCATTATACTCATGAAGTGGCCGGTTAAAACCCATAATGGGCACACCAGTCACCAAAAGCAGAGTGCAAATAATCATTCATTGCGCCTGTAAATAATTATCTTGCTGTAGCACTTAATCAGGTCTGAACTGGATGACAAGAACCATTTATAACGCGACCACTACGACACTCATAAAGATAGCCACAGATACCACTGGCCGCATTCATCAGTTTAGTCAGTTCAGAAACAACTTAGTAATGTAGTACTGCTCATACAGTACATTCTGAATCAAGCAGGACACGCCTGCTCAAACATAGACAACAAAGAATCTCAGAGCGTTCCCGCTCCGGAAGAATTCAAACAAATGCTTGAACTAATTATCTTTAAGATTAGCTGCTTTTCTGGCACGTAAAGATAGAATTACAAGACGAATGTTATACGTAAACCCCAGCCCTAAGGCAATCAACATTGTGATAATAAATACGCTTCCCAGCGCAGAGCTTTGCAACAGCCAGGCAAGCCACAGGCACAGCACACTGATAACAGCCACTGGTATACCCATTTTCATTAAACGTTGTAGCCACCTGTCAGCTGATAATTTCTGTGGTTCATTCATGATGCTGCTCTCTCCGCTATATTTACATCTGTAGTACAACTAAAAGACCTATGATTATAGCGACTCAGGCAACATTATTTTCAGCTATCTGCATGATACTTTCTGGTATACTCCCAGCAAAACAATAAGAGCTTGTGCTGCGCCTTTGACCTTGTCATAACGCTCCAGCCAGAGGCTCGCGACCACTGATTTGAGGATCTGTGCATGCCACAATATCGTTCAAAAACATCTACTGCCGGCCGTAATATGGCAGGTGCCCGCGCCCTGTGGCGTGCGACTGGCATGAAAGATGATGATTTCCAAAAACCAATCATCGCCATTGCTAACTCTTTTACCCAGTTTGTACCCGGACATGTCCACCTTAAAGACATGGGTCAACTGGTTGCCCGTGAAATTGAAAAAGCTGGCGGTGTAGCAAAAGAATTCAACACTATCGCAGTTGATGACGGTATCGCGATGGGTCATGACGGTATGCTTTACTCTCTGCCGTCCCGTGACATTATCGCAGACTCAGTAGAGTACATGGTCAACGCTCACTGTGCTGACGCACTGGTCTGTATTTCCAACTGCGACAAAATCACACCGGGTATGCTGATGGCAGCCATGCGCCTCAACATCCCAGTGATATTTGTATCGGGCGGCCCGATGGAGGCCGGTAAGACCAAACTCAGCGAGAAGAAGCTGGACCTGGTTGACGCCATGATTATTGCGGTCGACGACGATGTGAGCGATGAAGATGTCCTCACCGTTGAACGCAGCGCCTGTCCGACCTGTGGCTCTTGCTCCGGTATGTTTACCGCCAACTCAATGAACTGCCTAACTGAAGCACTGGGCTTGTCTCTGCCTGGTAATGGCACGATGTTGGCTACCCACGCCGATCGTGAGCAGCTGTTCCTGGAAGCTGGACGCACCATCGTCGACATCACTAAGCGCCACTATCAGCAGGATGATTACTCGGTACTGCCGCGTTCCATTGGCTGTTATGAGGCATTTGAAAACTGTGTCGCACTGGATATCACCATGGGTGGTTCCACCAACACTATTTTACACCTGCTGGCGATTGCACAGGAAGCAGAGCTGGACTTCACTCTGCAGGATATTGACCGTCTCTCTAAAGTGATTCCACAGCTGTGTAAAGTTGCCCCTAACTCGCCGGACTACCATATCGAAGACGTACACCGCGCTGGCGGTATCATGGCGATTCTCGGTGAGCTGGACCGTGCGGGCAACTTGCACACGCAATTGCCGACTATCCACAGCGCCACAATGAAAGACGCGCTGGATAAGTGGGATATCATGCGCAGTCCAACGCCGGAAGTGATGAAGTTCTACAAAGCGGGCCCTGCTGGTATCCCAACTCAGACGGCGTTCAGTCAGGCAACACGCTACCCAACACTGGATGCTGACCGCAAGAACGGCTGTATTCACGACATCAATAACGCCTTTAGCCTAGAAGGCGGCCTCGCCGTACTTTACGGCAACATCGCGCTCGATGGCTGTGTAGTGAAGACAGCGGGTGTCGATGAATCCATCCATGTATTCGAAGGTCCTGCACACATCACCGAATCTCAGGATGAGGCAGTCGAGAATGTGCTAGGCGACAAGGTCAAAGCCGGTGACGTCGTGATCGTGCGTTACGAAGGTCCACGCGGTGGCCCTGGTATGCAGGAAATGCTCTACCCGACGACCTACATCAAATCAAAAGGCCTGGGTAAGTCCTGCGCCCTACTCACCGATGGTCGTTTTTCTGGTGGTACCTCTGGCCTGTCTATTGGTCACTGTTCACCTGAAGCAGCTGCAGGTGGCGCAATTGGCTTGGTACGCAACGGTGACAAGATCCGTATCGACATACCGAACCGCACCATCGACGTACTGCTGTCTGATGAAGAACTGGCTGCACGTCGTGTTGAGCAGGACAAGTTAGGCTGGAAGCCAGTGGAAGAACGCCCTCGCCGTGTTTCCGCCGCCCTGAAAGCATACGCTAAGCTGGCAACGTCAGCAGATAAAGGCGCAGTGCGCGATCTGTCTCAGCTAGACTGATCAACGCCAAGCTAAACGTAAAAAGGCAGCCCGATGGCTGCCTTTTTTATATCTTAAAACAATTACTCTGAAAGTGCCGCCAGCACCTGTTCTGACCAGTCAAGACTGTGGCGGTAAGCTACTTCACAGAAGCGTTTATCCAGCAATCCTTTCATACAGTCCCAGTCCGCCCGTTCATAACAGGCAACTTCTTCAAGCACTGCTCCCATCTGATTATCCCGGGTCAGTATCGCCTGTTTGATATCTTCACGCAGCGGCACCTGATCCAACAGATAATGCATATCCATATCCATCATGGCATCCAGTTGCGACAACAGCCCTACCATGAAAAAATTAATTGGCGCTTCGTAATTCAGCATCTCAGCCAGTAATTCGCACATCCGGCCACGAATCAGCATCATCCTGGTAAGTTCAGCCGGCTTACCTGACTGCCCACTCAGCAAAAACAAAGTTGCCCATTTCTTAACCTGATTCATGCCGATCAGAGCAATCGCATGGGACAATGACTGGATTTCTTTTGGTCGGGAAAAAGCAGCAGAATTGACCAGACGAAGAATCTTATAGGTCATATTCGGATCGTTAATCACGATCTGCTCAATCGAATCAGCGCTGGCGTTCGGATTATCCAGTTCGGCCAGCAACTGCATAATCATTGCTTTAGAGCTACCCAAAGCCTTGCCTTTAATGTCAACAGGCTTGCACAGGAAGAATCCCTGAAACAGATTAAATCCAAGCTCAAGGCATCGCCTGAAATCATCCTGATTTTCAACTTTGTCCGCCAGAATATCGACATGATAAGGACGCACAAACTGAATCAGTTTTTTAAGTTGCTCACTATCATGTTTTTGAATATCAATTTTGACAACAGTGACGGCATCCAACAGCGCGGTCTGTTCTTTATCACCGTTATAATGAGTCAGCGCTAAACGATAACCTTGTTGCTTCAGCTCTTTGGCTTTTTTTATCAACTCTCTGGAAGAGCCATCTTCACGTAATAATTCAAAGACAAAATGCTCTTTTGGAAGAGCCGGAATTGCCCCGGATAACAACATGGCTTCTGTGAGTTTGATATAAAAGGGCAGCCGTCGGTTTTCACCGTCTTTAGTAGTGACAACCGCATAGCTGTTCAGAATGACGGATGATGTCGCTTTTTCATCGGTAAACTCGGCGGGTAACATACCGTCTTCTGTCCGATACAGCAGACCGTATGCCTCTACATCCTGACTTTTGTTAAAAATAGGCTGTCGTGCCATCAGCACCTGAGAGCTTTGGCTGGCCTCATTCTGTGCATTCATTATCATACTGCCGACATCCTCAATAATTAGTCATTTATGCTACTCGGTCAGGTTTAGTATACCCGGCATAATTCACTCTCATAAGGCACGTATTCAGCAAAGTTACTCAATTCAAGCACATTTTTTTCGTTAAGCATTACAGACAACTCAACAGACTTCCCAGTTTGACAGCTAAGCAGCGCTGAACAGTTGAAACTCTCAAGCGACTTCGTCTACTCTGTGTGATCAGTTGAGCATATGCAGGAAGCAATATCAGCAATCTATCCCTGAGTGCTCCCGCAGGCATTATTATTTGCATCTGAAAGGCAGCGGAGATCACTCACAGCGACGATAAGCCGGCAAATATTTATGACTTCAATTTCACGACGTACTAACGTCCATTACCTGCTCGCCCTGCTACTGTTTTCTTTCTACGGCATTCAGGTTTGTCCTTTCCTCGATTCACTTTCTCCATTACAACTGCTATTACCCATATTACTGGTTTTCAGCTTACAGTGGGGGTTACGCCTGCTGCTGGAAAACAATGTTAATCAGCAGCCGATAAAACAACAGGTGAGTTACCAGTTCAAACTGGACTTAGGTTTATTTCTGGCTGGAGCGCTGGCGCTGGGTGCTTATAATTTACTGCGTTACGATTTCCCAATAGAGAGCGGCGGAAAAATCCTGGTGGGTATGGGCGTTCTCGGATTCATGATTGCCTGCGATCTTGCGTTGGCAAGAGAACATAAAATCGCAGCCAAATTACAACAGACCGGCGAACATATCGAGCCAGATGAAACACCCTATCCACTGACTCAAAAATTCACCTGGTTTGCAGCAATCTGTGCGTTTTCTGTGATTGGCGTAGTCTTTCTGGTCATCAACAAAGATCTGGAATGGCTAATACATACTGGCGATGCAATTCCACTAGAAACTTCTCAGCGTTATATACTCATAGAAATATCTTTTGTCGTCGCGATTATTATGGCCTACATTCTGACCATTATTGCCGGCTATTCGCGCAATCTTAAATTCTTCATCAGTGCTGAAAACCATGTTCTGGAACAGGTATCACAAGGTGAGCTGAATATTAAAGTACCGGTCACCAGTAATGATGAGTTCGGCCTGATGGCTGTCAGAACAAACAACATGATCACTGCTCTGGAAAATCGCACCCAGGAATTAAGCATCACCCGGGATGCCAGCATACTAGGCCTCGCCAGCCTCGCCGAAACCCGGGATAACGAAACCGGCGGCCATATTCTGCGCACCCAGAACTACGTTAAAGCGCTGGCTGAAGCACTGCGGAAAAACAGCGGCTATAACCACGCGCTGGATGACCACACGATCGAACTCTATTACAAATCTGCGCCTTTACATGATGTTGGCAAAGTCGGCATTCCGGACCGTATCCTGCTAAAACCCGGCAAACTCACCGATGAAGAATTTGAAATAATGAAGCAGCACCCACAAATAGGCGCGGATGCTCTGTCGGTTGCGGAAGAAAAGCTGGGTACTAACGACTTCCTCAGATATGCCCGCGAAATCAGCCTGACCCACCATGAAAAATGGGACGGCAGTGGTTACCCTAATGGTTTAAGCGGTACCGATATTCCCGTATCCGGCCGCCTGATGGCGCTGGCAGATGTGTATGACGCACTGATTTCTGCGCGGGTCTACAAACCCGCTTTCAGTCACGAAAAAGCCAAACAGATCATTCTGGAGGGGAACGGCAGTCATTTTGATCCGGACGTCGTCGACGCCTTCCTGACTGCCGAACAACAGTTTATCGACATCGCCGAACAGTTTGCCGACAAAGCAATGCAACAGGCCAGCTAATTCAGCTAACCACTGCAATTGCCAGATCCATTACATTTGTATTGGTCGGACCGGTAATAAAAATATCCCCGCAGTCACGCAGATAGGTACCTGCATCTGCCCGCTGTAATGCATCCCGGGCCACAGTCATGTCCGTCACGGTCTTCCCGTCAACAATACCGCCAGCAGCATCGGTGGGACCGTCACTGCCATCCGTTCCGGCAACCAGTATATGGATGTCATGCCGACCACGGATCCCCTTGGCTAACCCAAGCGCCAGCGCCTGGTTGCGGCCACCACTACCCGGATTTTCCGGCAGTTCAACAGTAGGTTCACCGCCAAAAATATAGACGCCGGGAGATGCGTCCAGCAGCTCATCCGACAGATTCGCGGCCAGTTGATTTACATCCTGATACATACATTCGCGGTTAGTTTTAACCGTAAAGCCCATCGCTACCGCCTGCGCCTCCACCGCATCACGGGCCACCTGATTGGTGCCAATCAACGTCACACTGGCAGTTGCTGTTGCCCGATGAGTATCTCCGGTACCTGAACCGATTACAGCAATGTCATCACCTTCCACATCAGAGATCGCCAGCACCCGCACTTCAGCTCCGTTGAAAGCTGCCAGCAACTTACCATCCTTGATCAGCGACGTTTCTTTACGCCGCGCATTAATCTGGCCGATATTATAGCCTGCCGCCAGCATTTCACTGGTCAGTGCCTGCCACTGCTGCAGACTCATATTCGCAGGCAGAGACTCCGCCAGCGCCGATGTACCGCCTGATACCAGCAATAGAAGCCTACTGCCGGACGGCATCGCTGTAACCGTATTCAGCGCCGCTTCCCCGGCAGCCAATGACTGCTCATCAGGCACCGGATGTGCTGCTTCCATCACGGTAACCTGTGAGTGGTCGTGCATCACCTGATCGGTGTGCTGATACTTAGTTATCAGTAGTGCCGGACACAGCTCCGCAAGTGCATCCAGTGCACCTGCACACATACCACTGGCAGCCTTACCAACAGCCACAATCTGATCTGGCTGAAAATCAGCCATTTGCGCTACCGCGTTGCGAGTAGCAGAAAATCCGGACACTGCATCCACGCCCGCAGTGAACATAGTCTGCAAGTCCTGTCTGATAATGTTAGCCACGTCCTGCCTCCAGGCATTCATGTTACAAAAACAAATAAGCCGTTTCAGATATCAATCCTGAAACGGCTTTATAATAACCTACTTGCCATTGCTTATTGCTAACCACACAACAACTACAAGCGGCTATAATCGCTCAGTAGCCGTTACTCGCCAAACGGGCCCTGTAGACCACACTGCTGCATTAAAGTACCGTAGACATTGGACTGAAGTACCATCTGTTCGCTGTACTCTGCAACCAGCGCAGCACGGCGATCAGCATCCTGAGTAGCATTAATCGCTCCCCAATATGCTGCCATCATATGAGCGGCATCGCTCAGCTGCTGCAGCTGTGCATCATCCAGAGTCGAAACACTGCTGGCAGATACTTTGCCAACACCGTTAACAGTTTTAGCACCGGCATTACTGTAACCTTCCGGCAGATCGCCTTTCAGGTTAGTTACCTTAGCGAACTGGATCACACCGTAAATCTGATCCACAGCCTGCTTGGCGCCTTCCACCCGAGACATGTGCTCAGTATCCGCTGCAGCATGTGGTAACAGCTCCATCTTACCTTCATGCTTATGATGAATATTACGGTACGGCACCATTGGGCCAAACAGCTCACCACTGGCAGGATCTTTGAACAGGTCAGCATCGATCGCTGCATAGCTGATCTGACCACTGCTCAGTGCAGCATCCAGTGCATCAATATCAACCACTTCACCGCGGTCGTAGTTAACCAGTACTGCGCCCTGCTTCATCACAGAGAACACTTCTGCATTAATAATACCTGCATTGCTAAACACACCGGTATCAGCATTCAGTGCACCCAAACCGGTGTGCGGGCTGATCACGTCTGCATCTTTAGCGGCTGCCACAATGCTGGCAGCAAAGGCAAAACCTTCAGACTCAATCCACTGCTGATGTACCGAACGTGCATAAACCGTCACCTGCATACCAAATGCGGCACCCAGCTTAGCCACTTCACGGCCAATGTTACCGTAACCGATAACTGCCAGACGCTTACCTTCCAGCTTGGTAGTTGGATATTCAGCCAGGTTCTTGCCAGTATCGAAATCGCCGGCAACAACCAGCTCGTGCATCTTCTCGACCTGCAGATCAGGTAGAACTTTCAGCAAAGCTTTCATCGCTGTTTGCGCAGTTGCACGGGAGTTAAAGCTTGGCGTATTCATCAACGGTGCAACACCGCCGTCACCGTTACCGCCACCCCAGCTTGCAGATCCCATATTGCCAGTACCGGCACCGATACGTACGCCACCCAGTTCAAACTTAGAGGCCGCAGGCAGGAAAGTAGCAGCTGCAATTACAGCGTCGTATTGACCTTCAGCTGTTTGCGCCAGTAGCTCATCTTCACGGCTCAGCTCTGGCTGATAGAAGAAGTGCAGCTTACCTTTAGCTAGTGCTGCGTCATCACCAGCAGCACCCAGGTGGAATTCACCGCCTTTTGATTCAATGTATGCTTTCACTTCGCTGTAATCAGCATTGCCGTCAGCATCGAAAACCATACCGATCAGGTCAGCTACCAGCACCTTATAAGCACGGTTAGCATCATCCACACGGGTATTGCCGTCCGCGGCAGAAACTACGGCACTGTCGTAGCCTTCACCAGCAGCGTCCAGCAGCTCTTCTATCACTGCAATTTTGGCACGCAGATAGCAAAACTGAATATTCTCCAGCAAGGCGGAAATATCTTCCTGTGGGCGGATACCACCAATCCAGGCGCGGTAATCCCCCGGAGAACCCGGAAACGCGTTTACATAACGGGCAGCATCAAGACCTTTCTCGTGGCTGCCGTCACTGTGGGTAATACCTTCATAGCCCAACATCTGCTTGGACTTCACAATGATCCGCTCGTGTACTGCCAGGTCATCGATATCAGAATCAGTTACTTTGAGGAGGGTTACTGCCGCACCACGGGCTGTTTCACGTTCGACGCCCAGCTGGAACAGGTCACTGGCAGCAATCCAGTTGTTAACGATGTCGCGGTTTGTACGGGAACGCTCATTCAGAGTTTTAACATCACCGATGTTCTTTTCGTTACGCAGAATCGCAAATGTAGTTTCTGCAAACGCCAGAGTACTGAACGTGTTGATGATACCGCCTTTCATGACGTCATTTTCAGCGTCATAGATTGGGCCCAGCTCAGTGGTTTTCTCACTGGTCAGTGGCATTTTTGCATCACGGGGCACAGCAATTTTCAGCTGACGCGGGATCGCCCAGGACGGATCCTTCTGATTTTCATCAATCAGGTTCAACGCAACGGGTGTCAGGGAAATAACGTAATAACCGGACACACCACCAATCGCTTTCTGGAACGGCATGAACATGTTGCACTTAACCGTCATCTGCTCAACCAGATCATCAGCCCATGGCATTGCGCCTAACAGCGATGTTGCATCGATAATAGCGTGGTGTTCAGCCGGATTCATATCAATCCAGGCCAACAGGTTACGGATCTCTTCTTCCGTATAGGTAGTTGCACCAGTCGTTTCGTGACCGACGCCGAAAAACAGCTTAACACCACGTTCTTTCAGAAACTCGGCGCTTGGGATGCTACCTTCACCTTCGGCGAAAATCAGCCGGCTTTCATCGCCATTAGTTGCAAAACGGTGCAATTCAGTCAGCTGAGTCCCCCAGGACTGACGGAAAAACCCGCCTGCTTTCGCAGCTTCAGACTCAGGCTTAGGTGTATCGATGAATACGATCTGTTCCGGATCATTCGCGGTAACCATGTGAATAGCAGCTGCAGTGAAACCACTGTGACCGCCACCCAGACCAACCGCCATTTTGTTCGACTTAGGGAAGCCAAAGTAGCGGTGAATCTCACGCATCATATCGTTGAGTACTTTATCCGCCGGATAACCACGGTGCATACCCCGGCCAATTTCAGCAGTTGTGAAACTGCCGATACGATTACCTTTATCATCCAGTTTCGGATAATTAGCTTCCAACCAGGCATCAAACTCAAAGCGCAGTAAACGGGCGTCTACTTCGTTTAGTGTCATATCAGTGATAGGACCAACACCGAAGAATTGGTTTTTAGTCGCTGGCGGCAGACCATTCTGGGTAAGTGAGATCGCCTTATCGCGTGCGCTTTTGAGCTGCTGAATAGAAGCCATATGTTTAATACCTGCTAAAACTGTGTCTCAGAAACACTGCAAAATCTCTGATCTTGGCCTGTTTCTGCCTTAAGTCGCGTTTATAGGATTTGTACTTATAGCAAAAACATTTCCCATTGGGAAATTTTGTTTCCTATAATAAACAAAATTTATCAAATATGGCTCGTAAGTGATTCATACATGCTAGGGCAGGTTGCAGAGGCTGACACACTTAATTACGACGAAACGATATTCAGTAACGACAATTACGCTGTTTCAATTACGTGCGCAGGCCTGCTGAAAAATAACAGCGACCAAATAATTAACAAAATAAAAGAACCGACAGCGGCAAGTTCGATAAATAATCTGCGACCAGATGAATCGCAGCACTGCCATTGGAGATAAGAGGACGGGAATCAAATTAATAAACAGGCAAAAACAGGCTCTGCTACAGGTATATTAAAGGCAAAAAAAGAGCGCCACTGGCGCTCTTTTTATCATTAATCGGTGCGTTCAAAAATCAGGTCCCAGACACCATGTCCGAGACGTTCACCACGTCTCTGAAACTTAGTCACTGGACGCCATTCAGGTTGCGGAGAATACTCACCCTCACCCTGTGTATTTGCATAACTAGGGGCAGCACTCATGACTTCCATCATATGCTCAGCATAAGGTTCCCAGTCAGTTGCCATGTGGAACTGACCGCCGACACGCAGCTTCTTGCGAATAGTTTCAGCAAACGCAGGCTGCACAATACGGCGCTTATTATGCTTTTTCTTATGCCAGGGATCCGGGAAAAATAACTGCACAGTATCCAAACTGCCATCAGGGATACATTTCGCTAATACATCCAGCGCATCGGTACAGAATACGCGCATATTCGTCAGTCCGGCCTCACTCGCATTGTTCAACAAACGCCCAACACCAGGACGATGCACTTCAACACCTATATAGCCTTTTTCCGGCATTGCTTTTGCCATAGCAACCAGAGAGTCACCCATGCCAAAACCAATCTCCAACACAACCGGCGCCTCACGGCCAAAAACTTCAGTCAGATCCAGCATTCCCTGCTCAATATCTAATCCCATCGTTGGCCATACTTCACTGTAAGCGCGCTCCTGACCTTCAGTCATGCGCCCACCTCGAACCACAAAGCTGCGAACAGTACGCATATACTTTTCGCCTTGCGGAGTTTCACTCGGGTTAGAATCGATTTGATCTTGCTCGGAATTTTGCGGGTCGTTGTGCTCTTGTGACATGCGTGCCTTCAACTAACTTAATACTGTACTGCATAACATCAGTACTGCTCTGGAAACAAAAACGCACGACCTGAGCCGTGCGATATACTTTACCATGAAGGATAAGCCTGAATCAGCCGACGATCAAGCCTTCCATTGGCGAAGAAGCGCTGGCATAGGCTTTCTTTGGCATCCGGCCTGCCAGATAACCTTCCCGACCGGCTTCAATTGCTTTTCGCATTGCGCTCGCCATCAATACAGGATTCTGAGCAGCAGCGATCGCAGTATTCATCAATACACCTTCACAGCCCATTTCCATTGCGAAAGCAGCATCAGAAGGCGTACCTACACCGGCATCAACCAGAATCGGTACATTAGCATTTTCCATAATAATGCGGATATTATGCGGATTAAGAATACCCAAACCAGAACCGATTAAAGAACCCAGCGGCATAACAGCTACACAGCCCATTTCTTCCAACTGCTTAGCCACAATCGGGTCATCGTTGGTGTAAACCATCACTTTGAAATTATCTTTCACCAGCTCTTCAGCTGCTTTCAGTGTTTCAACAATGTTTGGGTACAGGGTTTTCTGATCGCCCAGAACTTCCAGCTTCACCAGATCACGACCATCCAGCAGTTCACGGGCCAGCTTACAGGTACGCACAGCATCAGCAGCATCATAGCAACCGGCAGTGTTCGGCAAAATTGTGTACTTTTCAGGAGAAATCACATCCAGCAAATTTGGCTCGTCAGGATTCTGGCCAATGTTGGTACGGCGTACCGCCAAAGTTACAATCTCAGCACCGCTGGCTTCAATTGCCAGACGGGTTTCATCCATATCCTTATACTTACCCGTGCCAACCAGCAGACGGGAGTTATAAGTTGTACCGGCAATTACCAGCGAATCATTCTGTTGCTCAGCCATGTCACATATCCTGACTTAAAATTCTTATTAACACATTGCTCTGCCAGAGGCGGCAATGCCTGTCTATTGATTACGACTATCCTGCAAACGACGTTTAACCACCGCCTATCGCATGAACAATTTCAACCCGGTCATTCGCAGACAGCTGCGTTTCAGCATGTTGACTACGAGGAATTATTTCCAGGTTCAGTTCGATTGCGACACGACGCTCTCCCAGATCCATCTGCGCTAACAGAGCACCCAGTGTCATATCATCTGCTACATCTATGATGTCGCCATTTACTTGGATTTGCATTGATCTTTGCCTAACAGTCATTAAGTTTTTTCGACGCGCGAAACATGCTCAGCGCAAACATCAGCCAGCCCACTATAAACAGTAAGCCACCTAATGGAGTAATCATGCCTAAAGTCGTTATACCGGTTAGCGCCAGCGAATATAAACTGCCGCAAAACAATAACATACCACCAATAAACAACCAGGCAGCCAGACGTAAACCTAAACAGTTCTGACGTACCAGCAAAATTCCAACCGCTAACAGCGCCAGGGTATGAAACATCTGGTACTGAACGGCTGTCTGCCAGACATCATAAAAACGCTCACTCAGCTGATTGCGCAGTGCATGGGCGGCAAAAGCCCCCAGTGCAACCACCAACATACCGCTGACAGACGCGATAATCAGACTCAGACGGGCATTCATAATTCAGGTCCTCGGTCGGGACGGATATTTTAACGGGAAACTTCGAACAGCGCAGCAACCAGACTGAAACTAGTGACTGATCCACATATACAAAAAAGCCGCAAGCTCTTGAAAAGCTTACGGCTTACTGATCATTTACTTGGACTAAAGTGGGTAACTTTCAATAACCTCTGTACACTCTGCGTACATCAGGCCTCCAGCATCGCTACCTTAATCTTTTTCATTGCGTTCTTTTCCAACTGACGTATACGCTCAGCCGAAACCTGATACTGTGCAGCCAGTTGATGCAAAGTAGATTTCTCTTCTGCTAACCAACGCTGCGCCAGAATATCCTGACTACGCTCATCCAACTGCGACATAGCATTCGCCAGACGGGTATTGGAATCAGTTTCCCAGTTTTCGTCTTCAACCTGGCGAGCAGGATCGTTGCTATGATCTTCCAGGAAATATGCGGGAGACTGATAAGCACGCTCATCGTCATCACCTACCGGAGCATCATATGCCATATCAGAGCTGCTCATCCGGCCTTCCATTTCCCGGACAACCGCCTGATCAACACCTAAATCTTCAGCGACAGCTTTAACTTCAGCATTATTCAGCCAGCCAAGCGTCTTCTTCTTGCTGCGCAGATTAAAGAACATCTTACGCTGTGCTTTAGTAGTCGCGACCTTAACAATGCGCCAGTTACGCAGGATAAACTCATGCATTTCAGCTTTGATCCAGTGCACTGCAAAAGATACCAGCCGTACACCAACGCGGGGATCAAAACGCTTAACCGCTTTCATCAGACCAACGTTACCTTCCTGGATAAGATCTGCCTGAGACAGGCCGTAACCGGAATAACTCTTTGCCACATGCACGACAAAACGCATGTGCGACATTACAAGACGGCGTGCCGCCTCAAGATCATTCTTGTAATACAGACGTTCCGCCAGTTCACGCTCTTCTTCCACTGACAAAACAGGGATTGCGCTAACCGAGCGAACATATGCCTCGAGATTCTGGCCCGGGGATAATGCTTCAACGACTTGCAGGCTTTTGCCCATTACACGACCTCAATTTCTATAAAACATCAGGGTTTAATAAAACGTTACTATGTAGCCCCTAAATAGACTTAACCCTGATGGAAAAGTTCAATGAGGCTATCCGTAATCTTATCCACAAGCTTCAGGGACAAAAACGGATGAGTAAAAATAGCGGCGCAAACTGCAAAAGGCAAGCCTCTGTGGACAGTTTCACACCTATTCTCAGTATTTATCTTAATACAGCGGCATCAGGTTGGCTGAATTGCCCGTAAATGACGGCCAACAGCCAGCCATGCACCGAGAGATCCCAACAGGATACTGGCTAAAAGTAACCAGAATGTTTCAATAAAACCTAACCCGGAAAGCTCAAAGTTACTGCTGTATAAAGTAATCAGATGAGAGACCGGCGCATCCAGTAGCAACAGACTGATCTGAATTAACAGCCATGCAAGTATTCCACCGGCAATGCCAAACCAGAAACCATCGTATAAAAACGGCCGGCGAACATAAGCATCCGTTGCTCCAACCAGCTTAGCAATGACAATCTCTTCACGGCGGTTTTCGATCGTCAGTCGAATCGTATTGCCAACCACCAGCAATACCGCCAATGCAAACAGTCCGGACAAAACCCAGACACCACGCTGGGCAAGCACCACAAAAGCTTCAAGCCGCTGTACCCAGAGCATATCAACATTTGCTTCTTCAACTTCATCTAATGCCTGCAATTGCGCCTGCAGTACCGGCACAATAGCGGTAGATAAATCTTTTGGCAGTACCATAATAACCGCAGGTAAAGGATTTACTTCCAGGAAGTCGAATACTTCCCCAAATCCTGACGCCTGTTTAAATTCAAGCATCCCCTGCTCAGCACTGATCAGTTCTGTAGCAGCCACATTCTCCCGGAGCAGTAACTCACGACTAAGCTGCTCCGCACGTACATCATCAATATCTTCCTGCAAATACAGTGCAATCCGCGGATCGCCCTGCCAGCCGTAACTCAGTTCCTGCAGGTTTTTAAGCCCGGTATAAAGAGTCGCCGGCAAAGCCAGTGCAATCGCCAGTACAGCAAGGGTCATAATCGTGGTCAATGGCGAACGTAACAGGGAATCAAACGATTCACGGGCAACATCACCGTGATGACGCAGATAACTGCGACTTTTATCTTTAACCTTAAGCCGGTGCTGTTCAGCCCCGCGAACAACTTTGCCATCGCGTTTCTGGGTTGGCTGGATACGTGAAGCACCCTTCGGCGGATTAGCACGGGGAGTACGTGGTTGATTAGCCATCGTTAACGAGCCTCCCCTGCTGCAACGTCAGCACTCTGTGAGGTAAACGGCCAATCAGTCCCAGATCATGACTGGCGATCAATACTGTTGTGCCTACCTGATTAAACTGTTGAAACAGACGCATGATTTCCATCGATAACTTGGGATCAAGGTTACCGGTAGGCTCATCCGCCAACAGCAGTTGCGGCTTATGCACAATCGCACGGGCGATACCGATACGCTGTTGTTCACCACCCGACAACACCACCGGATTCATTTTCTCTTTACTGAGCAGGCCAACCTTATCAAGAGCGGCCCGTACCCGGCGGGCGGCGTCATCCGGATCATAACCACAGATGCGCAAAGGCAAAGCGATGTTATCAAAGACAGAACGGTCAAACAGTAACTGATGATTCTGAAACACCACGCCGACTCTGCGCCGGTGATAAGGAATTTGCCGGTCACCTAAGGTGGCCAGATCCTGGTCGCCAACTAATACCCGACCATTAGTTGGCCGTTCCATTAGCATGATCAGTTTCATCAAAGTACTTTTACCTGCACCGGAATGACCAGTCAGGAAAGCTAACTCCCCTTGTCGCAGACTGAAATCAACCTGACTCAGGGCATCGTAGCCGTTCGGGTAACGCTTACTGACATTATCGAAACTGATCATGAAGCAGCCTTATAATATGCGGTCAGACCTGGCTAGCAGCCCTGTACAGCTAAACGCTTAATCGAATAGTGCTTTAACAAACTCATCCGCCTGGAACGGGCGTAAATCATCAACCTGCTCACCCACACCAATGTAGCGAATAGGCAATTCCAGCTGCTTAGCAATGGCAAAGATAATCCCGCCTTTAGCAGTACCGTCCAGCTTCGTCAGGGTAATGCCAGTAACACCTACGGCATCTTTAAACTGACTCGCCTGGTTCATTGCGTTTTGACCTGTTCCGGCATCCAGTACCAGCATCACTTCATGTGGTGCAGTAACATCCAGCTTCTTCATGACCCGAACAACTTTCTCAAGTTCTTGCATCAGATGGTCTTTATTCTGCAACCGTCCCGCTGTATCAGCAATCACGATATCAACGTTCTTTGCCTGTGCTGACTGCAGTGCATCGTAAAGAACTGAAGCAGAGTCGGCACCGGTGTGCTGCGCAACAACAGGCACATTATTTCGCTCACCCCACACCTGAAGCTGCTCTACCGCTGCGGCCCGGAATGTATCACCGGCAGCCAACATAACTGACTTACCGTCGGCCTGAAAACGTTTAGCCATCTTGCCTATAGTGGTGGTTTTACCTACACCGTTAACACCCACCATCAGAATGACATACGGACCATTGTTGCTATCGACAGTTAGTGGCTGTTCTGCATTACTCAGCAATGCAGCTAATTCTTCTTTCAGTGCCACATACAAGGCATCTGCATCCGCCAGTTGCTTACGGCTAACTTTATCGGTCAGACGTTTGATGATTTCAGTGGTTGCTTCAACCCCAACATCAGCCATCAGCAGCTGTGTTTCAATTTCTTCCAGCAGATCATCATCGATTTCTTTCGCGCCCAGGAAAATATTCCCCAGACCTTCAGTAAGGTTCGCTTTGGTACGCGTCAGGCCGCTCTTAATGCGGGCAAAAAGACCTTTCTTCTCTGGTTTAGCTTCGGGCTCTGGCTCTGGCTCTGGCTCTGGCTCTGGCTCTGGCTCTGGCTCTGGCTCTGGCTCTGGCTCTGGCTCTGGCTCTGGCTCTGGCTCTGGCTCTGGCTCTGGCTCTGGCTCTGGCTCTGGCTCTGGCTCTGGCTCTGGCTCTGGCTCTGGCTCTGGCTCTGGCTCTGGCTCTGGCTCTGGCTCTGGCTCTGGCTCTGGCTCTGGCTCAATAACAGTTTCAGCCACTTCCTGGGACGTAACCAAATCTGATTCTGCTGTATCAGTCGACACTTCATTCGCCGTCGGATCAACATCCGGCGCTTCAGCTTGTTGCTCGGTTTCCTGCCCGACAACATCTTTTTCTACGCCCCCCTCAACATCAGCCGACGCTGTCGATTCAACTGCTGGCTCTTCGGTTATAGGCTGGGACTCGTCTACCGCTGGTTGCTGTAGCTTTTCTTCACTGGCAGTATCTGATGAAAATAATGATTTTAACTTTTTAAACATTGCTATTCCTGTCGGCAATCTTCAGGGCAGCACATCGGCAGAGCGCTATACCCGGGCAATTCTGATATTTCCGGAGATTTGCTGATCAGCATAAAGGACCTGAAACCGGAAACAGCGCCTTACTGACTCAAAACAGCAACAAAGACTTAGCAAAGAACCGCAGTTCTGCCGCCTGTTGCTCAGGCGCTGATAAAGTGCGCTATGTTACCATACGGCGCTTATTTAACCACTGGACAGCACCGACATTCCAAAAGCGATATTTATGCAGCTCCTTCAGCACTTTTCAAAACCGCTTTATAGCTGCGAAAAAAGCCAAAACATGTAACTATGCAGCACAATAATCAGCCTTAAGTCAGCAGCAAAGGTTATTTCCAGAATGGCAGACACATACCAACCAATGTTCAACCGCACTTACCTGAAAGTACTTCTCTGGGTAATCGCTATTGCAATCGTTTTATTGTCTGCGTCCGGACGCGATACAAATGATTATCTGGACATTCAGCGTATCGAAAATAAGCCGGTGTACTTTACTGATCTGAACGATGCTGCAGATTTATCTGTGCAAATGATTTTTGCACTCGGCCCGGCACTTAACGACCAGCAAAAACTGCTGCATAAACTGCTCGCTAAACGCATACAACACACCCTTTCCAGTCAAGAAGTCGCTGAGCAACTCGCTCCTTTACAAGCAAATATCCAACTTTCTTTACAAGACGACCGGTTCACTTTATTGCTCAGTATCCCGGCGAATCGGGCCATTAATACCGACCAGCTGACGCAGCTACAGCAACATCTGATAAAAACACTATCACGCAGTGACCTGAATACAGGAACAGAAGCTGAATGGGCACGCCTTAAAGCTGAGCAGTACCTGGAAAACCAGGCGTCAGAAAATCATCTGCTCAGTGTTTTAACGGCTACACTAACCGATGACTCATCCGTTCATCCACTGCAACGCTTTTCTGCCTGGGCCAATAACACTCTCAGCACTGACAACCTGTATATGGCAATTCATGGACCCGACGCAGCAACAGCTGCACAAGCTCTTGCGGCAGCACTCCCTGCACGCCAGCAATTTGCCGCGCCGCGCCTTGCTTCACAGGGACTTATACAACGTCAGACATTGCCAGCGACAGGTAACGAAGCTTATACGCTGATTGGCCAGAAACTTCCTGGCAGACAAAGTGAAAACTTCACGGCCCAACTTATCGCAGTAAAGAGTTTGCAACGCGCTTTACCTACTATCCAACCAGAGGTGTCATCACGCTTGATCTGGAAATCTCTGGATCGGCAAGGGTATTTTGCACTGCTACTGTATGGCCAGCGCCCACCCGCTGATACCGATCAGCTGGCCCCTATCAATAAACGCTTACTTGCCGCCACCAGCGATGACGTTATTGATGCCACCAGGACAATGATCAAAGATAATTTTTTACAGCAGATGAGCGAGCAACCGGCACAACTTGCTTTACTTAACACTCTGGCCTTCTACCAGTTGCCACTGGATTACATTTCCGGTTTTGCGACCCGCCTGTCTGACACCGGAAATGACCAGGTACGCGAGCAGCTGAACAACATGCTCAACACAAATGAGCAGCAATTTATTTATCTGCCCGCCCGTTAACGTATAATCCCGCGGTCTATTTATTATCAAATCAGGAAAATCAGCTCATGTCCCGACGAGCGCCTGGCCGGCGGCCAGCTACTAAAAAAAACGACACAGCCAAAAGCGGCAATCAACAATTGCGAATCATTGCTGGTGAGTGGCGGGGGCGAAAGCTGAGTTTCCCAGCAATTGAAGGTTTACGGCCAACACCTGACCGGGTCAGAGAAACACTGTTCAACTGGATTTCTGCTTATGTGCCGGGCGCAAAGTGCCTTGATCTGTTCACCGGTAGCGGCGCACTGGGATTAGAAGCACTATCCCGCGGCGCCAGCCAGGCAACACTGATCGATTTATCCGCGGTCGCAACTAAGCAACTTCAGGCCAATCTGCAAACACTGAACGCAAGCAATGGCAACGTTATTCAGGCAGATGTACAACGTTGGCTCAGCCAGCAAAGCAGTGAACAAAACAGCGATGACCCGCAATACGATCTGGTTTTCATGGACCCACCTTTTCGTAAAGAGCTGGCGGCAGCCTGTTGTGAACTGCTTGAATCACAGGAATTACTGACTAAGCGGGCCATGATTTATGTAGAAACGGAGTCTGAGCTGACTGTGCTGCAGGTGCCCGACAACTGGCATCTGCACAGAGAAAAGAATGCCGGTCAGGTCACTTACCGTTTATATATGCGGGAAGCCCCGGACGTCTAACGAACTGGCAGTGCATCATCAAGATAGTATTGCGTTTGCATACGTTCTAACTGATTCAGCGTCATATTTTTATTAAGCATAAAGCTTACATTAAAGCGCTGGCCCGGCGTTAATACACCTTTGTGATGACCCACAAAACGATAAGTTTTACCCTGGCTATCGCGCGCAATTATGCCCATCACCACACTGTGCAGTTTCAAATTGCCGGTGTAGTGCCAGCGCGTCTGCCAACTGCGATCATTCAACCAACGCTGTTCTTCCAGGCGCATACTTTGCTGCACAGATCTTACAAACTGCGCTTGCTGCGCCTGCCGATATTCTTCCTGCTTCGCCTGCTGATGCTCCGCCATTACCCCAACAGCCGTCGATAAGATAGCAGCGACTCCGCCACCTTCCCCAGCACTCTCAGCATGCCGGTTAGAACGCTTCTGCCACAGAGTATTATTATCCAGCAACGCATGCGCCTGAGGGTTCACTTTACCGGCGCGATAATACTGTTTTACTTTATCAGCCACTGCTTTCGCCTCTGCAGAACGCTCAGCATTTACCGGATGATCATGCGCAAACAAGCTGCGGGCATTACCCTGTTGTTGATACTGTCGCTGCCAGATACGACTTGCCGCATATGGATCGAAACCAGCCAATGCTGAATACAGGATACCTATACGATCCGCCTCCCGCTCCCGTTCATGTGTAAAAGCGGCCTGATAACCCTTACGACGTACTGCACTGGACGATGTCAGCCCACTGAGTTGCTGATGGGTTTGCCGCTCTGCAACATGATTCGCTACAGTGTGTGCAATCTCATGTCCAACCACAGCAGCAACTTCTGCATCATTTAACTGCTTCATAAGCCCCAGATGCACTACGATGTATGTCCCACCAGTTGTAAATGCATTAAATGAATCCCGGTCTATAAGCACCGGTTTCCAGCGTTCCTGACGTAAATGCGAGATAGGATGTATACGGTCAAATATACGTACCAGGCGCCGGTACTGCCGGGTATCAAGCGCACTGTCGACCTTTCGGCCCTGTTTCTGCTCATCCTGCAGTAGTTTATCGACATACTGATTACCCAGCGCAATCTGCTGATTACGATTTGCCGTACTTAAGGCTCGCTGGCCGGTGACACGATCAGTTTCAGTAACTGCTTCAGCGACGTCATACAAACCTTTATCGATACTTTGCAGTACCTGACAGCCACTTAACGTCGTCACACCCAGCAACAACATCAATATTCTCAGGCAGCCTCTACCACGACTTTGACTAAGACATTGAAATACTTTCATTTCGGGATTCCCGTAAAGCTAAAATGGTTATTTCGCATTGGAATTAAAAAAATAGTTCTTATAACCAATATACAATTTCCAATTCCATTATTGTATTTGTGAACTCCATCCAATTCAGCTAATATCGCGCACTTGCGGATTTGCTAATATTCATTTATGCAGAACAGCTGTGAATTAAACATGAATACTGCGGTTTACCCGGGTACTTTTGACCCGATTACAAATGGACATAACGACCTGATCGAACGGGCTTCCCGTATTTTCGATCGGGTGATTGTTGCTGTCGCGGCCAGTCCCAAAAAGGCACCACTGCTGCCATTGGACGAGCGTGTTGAGTTAGCAAAAGTTGTCACCAGCCACTTAGACAATGTCGAAGTAATAGGTTTCAACTGTCTGCTTGCGGAATTAGTCACCCAGCATAACGCCAATATTATTCTGCGTGGGCTAAGAGCCGTGTCAGATTTTGAATACGAGTTCCAGCTGGCGAACATGAATCGTCATCTGGCACCTGCTGCCGAAAGTATGTTTCTTACGCCGGCAGAACATTTATCTTTCATCTCCTCTACCCTTATTAGGGAAATTGCGAGCCTGGGAGGGGATGTAGAACAATTTGTGCACCCAACGGTCAATCAAGCATTGAAACGCCGTTTCGGGCACTAATACTAACAGCTAGTGAGGTAGCTACGATGTCATTAATCATCACAGATGAATGCATAAACTGTGACGTATGCGAGCCGGAGTGCCCGAACGAGGCGATCGCTCCAGGCGACGAAATTTACGAAATCGATCCAAAGAAATGTACTGAGTGTGTAGGCCACTACGATACTCCGCAGTGTGTTGAAGTATGCCCTGTAGACTGCATTCCTAAAGATCCGGATCACGTTGAGTCTGAAGATCAGCTGATGGATAAGTACAAGCAGCTGACTGGTCAGTAATAAAATACTGCCTACTTACGAGCAAAAAAACCTGCTATTGGCAGGTTTTTTTATGTCTTCATTTTATCTTTCGCTACTTTTTCGCTGTAACCAAAGCAGATACTCAGCATAACCTTGCGTTGAGAAGTTCGCAGAAGCAGGGTTCATAAAGCCGTGAAAATATGGTGTTCGCACTAAACTTACCTGTGGATAAACTTCTAACGAAACAGCTAATGATGCCACCGAGAAATGTTTTTCCGAATCAGGCAACACCAAGGTTACAGCCCCCTGAGGCTCTATATTAAGAGCATGCCGAATCTGATTACCGTAGAAGCCAGTCGCATTAGAGATTTTTTCCGGTGCCACACTCCCTAACACATGCCAGAGTGCAGCAGCACCGACACTAAACCCAATGACATCTACCGGATCAGCTAATTGCTCCAGAGCGATACTCAGCTGTTGAGCATAGGTTTCAACACTGCAGTATGTCTGAAAGCATTCATAGGCCTGAGCTTCATCCAGCAAAGCCATTGGCTGACCTGCATAAGGGTCCAGTATCAGGCTATCACCCGGTAACTGATCCGCCAGTGTCTGTAGCGCTTCGGTATAACCAAAGATATCTGCCAGAATAATGCGCTGCATATCCGATTCCTAAAGCCAGTGCTAGCTGAGGGAACAGCACTATGCCTCGCCAGACATAAGATCACAACGCCGCTCTGAAAAAATCACGCCCCAGACAAAGACATGCACTAACAGTGCTTAGGCCCTTAGCCATCAATGTCCATCATCACCCGCCGACCATCGACCTTTACAGGGTATGTCTTCAAATTCACGCAGGCCGGTGCACTCAACGCCTCCCCGGTACGCACATTAAAGCGCCCCTGATGCAACGGACACTCGATAACATCATCTATCACCAGACCATCCTCAAGATGTACCTCTTCATGGGTACACAGGCCTGCGGTAGCAAAATAGTCGGTCTCTGTCCGATAAATTGCGAAAGTTTCATTTCCGTAATCAAACCGCATCACGTCTTCTGCATCGATATCTTCAATGTCACATACGTCGATATAGTTCATGTTCTGGCTCCGTCTTCAAAAATTAAACTGCTGTCTGTGCCGACTCTGTGGCCAACTTATTTATAAAATAGCCCTGATGACTGCGCTGCATACGAATGGCATGAATAATTTCAGTCATAACTGCATCCATACCCTCAAGCGGTACAGGCAACTGATCCTTCACGGCCTCATGAAGCTTCTTTAAATTATAGAAAGGCACCAGCGGGAACATGTGATGTTCGACGTGATAGTTCATATTGAAGTAGAGAAACTCAAATAACGGATTCGTGTAAAACGTCCGGGTTGTCATGCGGTGGTCCTGAATATCCATAGCCAGCCCGGCATGCTGAGTTACCCTAAACACCCCAACCACAGGGCCACCAATTATTCGCGGTAACATCAGCAATAAGACAGGCAGCCAGCTGGCAGCAAGCACAGACCAGCTAATAACCAGCACATAGCCCAACACCATCAGACAGGCATTGCGCTGCGCCTGACGCATTTCCTGCTGCGGAATAATGCCGCGAATCCGTGCTACCTGTTTACCGCAACAGAGCATCAGCATCTCAGCGTAATAGCGATGCATAGCACCTACACCACTGAGCTGTACCAAAAACTCTTTCCAGCTGAGCGGGTTTGCCAGCGCCAGCTCGCTGTCGCCTTTATTAAAATGAGTATAAGTATGATGTCCGGCGTGCCCCCAGCGGGCCGCAACCGGCTCCATCTGCATCATCCAGCCAGTAATAAACAGACTTATTTCATTTAACCAGCGAGTTCGAAACGGAGAGCCATGACATAACTCATGCACAGCTGATGTAGCAAATGCGAATACCGCACAGTAAAGCAGGTAGAGCAACCACCACCCGCTTGTATTCCAACTCAGCAGCACAGCAACGGCTAAGCCCGCTAACAAACCAAAGAACAAACCAAACTGCAGCAACGCAGGTTTATTATCCCGACGCATCAGTTGCTTCAGTACTTTTTTATCAATATCCGGTTTATACCAACCTTGCTCAGTGCTCATACGTATATCCTCGCATTATTATTTTTGTTACGGGGTAAAGTCAGCTGCAAACTTATGACAAATAACAAAGTTATGTCAATCAACATAATTATTTCATGCAACATAATTTTTATGCTTTACCGGTTATAATGCTTAAAACAAAATCACCATTGCCGCTTAAAACAGGCACAAACAACTGATATGAAAGAATTTTCCCGACCACTGACTCAAGTCGAAAACCGCGAATTTCGGCGTAAGAGCCTGTTAGAAGCCAGTGTGAGAACGGTTGCCCAGCAGGGCGTCGAAGGCGCAACTATTGCGAAAATCTGTGCTGAAGCGGGAGCATCCAGAGGCATGAGTGCTCACTACTTCAGTAGTAAAGAAGACTTACTTGCGGCCTGCCTGAGTAAAATGTTCAGTGACGCATTAGACATTAAACGTCAGATAGGCGCTGATACTGCCAGTGACCCACTCACACTTATCCACCGCTGCGCGGCTGCCAGCTTTCAGCCTCCGGGCTTTGATACCGATGTACTTGCAGCCTGGCAGGCTTTCACCAGCGCCAGCCGCTACACCGAGCGCTACCGGGAGATCATTCAGGATAACAACCGGCAAATGATGGCTTTTTATCTGCAATTATTTGGTCACTCAGGAATCAAGAGCAATTTGCGCCTACCCGCGAAACAGGCAACTCTCGGCTTATTAGCGCTGTTGGATGGCCTGTGGAGTAATATCGCTCTGAATAAGAACGAACTCAGCACTGACGATGCCACACAGGCGTGCAAGAGTTACATTCAGGGGTGTTTCAATAGCTGATTCACCCACAACCAGCAGACAATAAAAAACCGGTACTGTGACCGGTTTTTTTAATCGCAATAAATTACATTTTGTTTACTTGGATATTGCCTTCATTGGCGATGTAATCATCTTCATCCTGCAACGAGAAATTCATTGTATCGTCATCAGGGACAACTTCATTCTCAGACGCATTCAGCTTAATCATCAAACGCAGGTCATTAGCTGAATCCGCGTGCGCCAGCGCCACATCGTAATTAATAATGCCTTCTTTGTAGGTATCGTACAGCGCCTGATCAAAGGTCTGCATACCCAGATTAGAAGACTTTTTAATGACTTCCTTCAGCTCATGTACTTCGCCTTTACGGATCAGGTCTTGAATCAAAGGTGTATTAATCATTACTTCAATTACAGCCCGGCGCCCCTTACCATCGCGGGTTGGCAACAACTGCTGAGCAACAATAGCCTTAAGGTTCAGCGATAAATCCATCCACACCTGAGCATGACTTTCAGGCGGGAAAAAACTAATAATGCGGTCCAGTGCCTGGTTAGCATTGTTAGCATGCATGGTGGCCATACACAGATGACCGGTTTCAGCAAAAGTCAGACCATACCCCATCGTCTCAGATGTACGAATCTCACCCATCAAAATAACATCAGGAGCCTGACGCAGGGTATTCTTCAGCGCGACTTCAAAAGAGTCTGTATCCAGACCTACTTCCCGCTGAGTAATCAGACTCTGCTTATGGTCATGGATATATTCAATCGGATCTTCAATGGTAATAATGTGACCACCGCTATTGGTATTACGGTAATCAATCATGGAAGCCAGTGACGTGGATTTACCGGTACTGGTACCACCTACAAATAGAATCAATCCGCGCTTAGCCATCGCCAGATCTTTCAGCACCGGCGGTAAAGAAAGATCTTCCATGCTCGGAATACTGGTATTAATCCGACGCAATACCATTCCCGGCGAGTTCCGCTGATAAAAAGCACTTACGCGGTATCGACCCAGCCCCTGCGCACTGATGGCAAAGTTACACTCACGGGTACTTTCGAATTCAACCAGCTGCTGATCATTCATCGTACTACATGTCAGCTTTCTGGCCTGGTCAGGCTTTAACGCCTCTTTAGTCAATGGTTTAAGCGTACCATCCACCTTGATACTCGGCCTGGCACCTGCGGTCACAAACAAGTCAGAGGCATTGCGATCATTCATAATTTTTAAGAGCTGAGTAATATCCACCTGGTTCTCCAACCAAAAATCGCAAAATACACGGCGGCTATCGTTGCCTGTCAGCGCTTAAAAACCCCTGGCGCCCGCGTAAGAAATAGTTAATTACCGTTCAACTACTACAAACTGTGACCAAAGCATCACTAGAAGTTCATTGGATTAAGTGCCTTTTCACGTGCCGCTTCGCGACTGATCAGGCCTTTACTAAGCAAATCAGTCAGCGACTGATCAAGAGTAACCATACCAAAAGCCGCACCGGTTTGTATTGCTGAATACATTTGTGCGATTTTGTCTTCCCGAATCAGGTTACGAATTGCCGGAGTACCTATCATTATTTCATGAGCGGCAACCCGGCCACCTTGTGGTTTTTTCAACAACGTCTGAGAGATAACGCCTTGCAGAGACTCTGACAGCATCGAACGCACCATGGCTTTCTCCGCCGCAGGGAACACATCTACAATACGGTCAACAGTTTTGGCTGCAGACGTTGTATGCAAGGTACCAAACACTAAATGACCGGTTTCCGCGGCAGTCAGCGCCAGACGAATAGTTTCCAAATCCCGCATCTCGCCCACCAGAATCACGTCAGGGTCTTCACGCAACGCAGAACGCAGTGCTTCGTCAAAACCTAACGTATCCCGATGTACTTCCCGCTGGTTAATCAGACTCTTTTTACTTTCGTGAACAAATTCAATCGGATCTTCGATGGTAAGAATGTGATCCTGACGGGTCTCATTAATATAATCCACCAAAGCCGCCAAAGTGGTACTTTTACCTGAGCCAGTAGGCCCTGTTACCAATACCAGTCCACGGGGCTTTTCTGCCAGATCGCAGAATACTTTACCCAACCCCAGGTCTTCCATGGTCAAAACTTTAGAAGGAATGGTCCGGAAAACAGCTGAAGCGCCACGATTTTGGTTAAAAGCGTTAACACGAAAACGGGCCAGTTTTGGTACCTCAAAAGAAAAATCTGTTTCCAGCAGATCTTCGTAGTCCTTACGCTGTTTATCATTCATTATGTCGTAAATCAGCGTTTGGACCTGTTTATGATCGAGGGAAGGCAGCTTGATACGCCGGACTTCACCATCGACCCGAATTACCGGTGGCATGCCTGCAGAAATATGTAGATCAGAAGCGCCTTGCTGAACAGTGAAAGAAAGTAATTCGGTAATATCCATAAAGCCTCAGTACATCAACAGGGTATAAACACTTGTAAAACAAGTATAGCTATTCAATCGCGCCCTTATATGTAGCAGAATATAAACTTTCAAGCCAATGTTCCTTAAACACCCGTATGATAAAAATCACAGAGAACCTGAATACTGTCCGGCAGCAAATTCTGCAAAGCGCTGAAAACAGCAGTCGCGATGCAGCCGAAATATGCCTGTTGGCAGTCAGTAAAACCCGACCGGCTGACGATCTTCGCCAGGCATATGCAGCGGGCCAGCGGGACTTTGGCGAAAATTATCTGCAAGAAGGCCTGGATAAAATCGAACTCCTTCAGGACCTGGATATTTGCTGGCACTTTATTGGCCCTATTCAATCCAATAAAACCCGCCCAATCAGCAAAAGCTTTGACTGGGTACACAGTGTTGATCGTCTAAAAATAGCCCAGAGACTGAGTGCACAACGTCCGGAAAACATGCCACCGCTGAATATCTGCCTACAGGTAAACATCAGTGGTGAAGCAAGCAAGTCAGGTGTTTTACCTGAAGACGTAGTTGCACTGGCCAACCAGATACTGCAGCTACCGAATATCTCGCTGCGTGGTCTGATGGCGATTCCCAGCCCCTGCAGCGATCCTGAAGCACAACGGCTACCTTTCAGAGCGATGTCTGCACTGCTCAATGAAATTCGCGCAACTAATCCCACAGCCCGGCTGGATACTCTATCGATGGGCATGACCGGTGATATGACTGCCGCAATCAGTGAAGGCTCAACGATGGTACGTATTGGTACTGCTATTTTTGGTGCCCGTGATTACAGCCAGAAAGCCTGAAGAATGCATAACATAAGGCCGCCAAATACAGGCCTGATACAAGGATAAAATTATGAGTGCGCAACCAACACTGGCCTTTATCGGCGCAGGCAACATGGCTCGGGCAATTATCGGCGGGCTGCTAAACAGCGGTTACCCTGCTGCGAATATATGGGCTACCGCCACCCGTACCGAAAGCCTTGCTTATTTGCATGAGCAAGGCCTGCAAACCACCACTGACAACCAGGCAGCATGCGCTGCTGCTGATATCGTCGTGCTGGCAGTTAAACCCCAGATTCTGAAAGGCGTTGCTGAATCACTGGCAGCAACAGTTCAGAGCAACCAGCCGCTGATTGTATCTGTGGCCGCCGGAATTCGCTGCGACAGTATGGATAGCTGGCTGGGTGGCAATACTGCAATTGTACGCTGCATGCCGAATACCCCTTCCCTGGTGCAAACCGGCGCCAGCGGCCTGTACGCAAACGAGAAAGTAACGATTGAGCAAAAACAGCAAACCGAAGCTATTTTAAAAACTATCGGTATCGCTTTGTGGGTTCAGCAAGAAGCAGAACTCAGTGCAGTCACTGCCGTATCAGGAAGCGGCCCTGCTTACTACTTCTTTGTCATGGAAGCGATGGCTGCCGCCGGAGAAAAACTCGGTTTGAGCCCAGAGGTAGCCCGGGAGCTAACACTTCAAACGGCACTGGGCGCCGCTAAGATGGCCAGTCAGAGTGACGTGGATGCAGCTGAACTGCGCCGTCGTGTTACCTCTCCAAAAGGTACTACTGAGCAGGCAATTCTGAGCTTTCAAAGCCAGGGGCTGGAAGACATGTTCGGCACTGCTATGCAGGCTTGCTATAACCGTGCGGAAGAAATGGCTGAAGAATTAGCCAAATAGACACCTCTATTCTGTTCATTGACAGCTATAAAGGCTCTATACTCGTATTCATACAAATATGTTTAACAGGAATTGAATTCATATGGGACAGGATCCGACCAGCTCTATCATCCAGTTGATCGTACAACTCTATGCTTTCATGATCGTATTACGGTTTTTACTTCAGGTAGCCAAAGCCGACTATTACAATCCGATCTCGCAGGCCGTAGTTAAGCTTACAGCAGTGCCGTTAGCCCCTTTGCAGAAAGCAATACCTCGTATTGCGAATATAGATATCACGCCACTGATACTGGCCTTTATCATTCATGCAGCTGGCTGGTTGCTGATACTGACACTGCAAGGCCATGGCGTCGGCACTAACTTACCGACCATAGCAATAATTTCCGGTGTAACTGTTCTGAGCTCTATCCTGGACATTTACTTCTGGGCGGTACTGGGCTCAGTGATTATCAGCTGGGTTGCGCCTGGCAGTTATCACCCCGGGCCGCAGTTAATAACTCAACTGACCGAGCCAGTTTTCAACTTGGCCCGTAAAGTAGTGCCTTCTCTGGGAGGTCTGGATCTTTCGCCGATCCTGATCTTTATCATCATTCAGATTCTGAATTCCCAGTTAAAAAGCCTTACAGCCATGGCGCTGTAAAACGCACTTCGGTCAATCGCCGTAGCAGCAACTGCGGCGTCCTCCTCTATAATAGTAAGATACACCGATTAAAGGATTTCAGCTGAAGAGTTACTCAGCTAGTCTTCGGCGGATCAGAACAGCATGAGAAATTCTCCGGTCACGGGAGCTTCTGTGCGGGAATAAAGGTTACATCATGAAACGCTCTAACTATTTCAAAACATTAGGCGCCAGTTTACTGGCTCTTAGCATGACACTGTTCAGCCAGCAGGGCCTGGCGGAACAAAAGATCACTCAGGGCAAATACGAAGTTCACTACAACGCTTTTAACAGTACTTTCCTGCAACCTAAAGTAGCCCAGAGCTACGGCATAAAACGCGGTAAAACCCGTGGACTACTGAACGTATCCGTGCTGGAAAAGCAGGCGGACGGTTCAACTAAGCCTGTCGTTGCCGTGCTGAATGGTAAAGCGACTAATCTGACTTCGCAGGTACAGCCACTGGAATTCCGCCAGATCCGTGAAACTAATGCGCTGTATTACATTGCTGAATATGCATTCACAGATGATCAGGTTTTGCGTTTTAATGTTCAGGTTCAGCCTGACCCAAACAGTGCAGCCGCCAATATCAAATTTGAACAGCGCTTCTACGCAGACTAAAGACAGCCAGGGAATATTGCTCAATGACTCAGAAGATCGTTCTCGCCAGCGGCAATCAGGGAAAACTTAAAGAGTTCAACCAAGTACTCGGTGAACTGGGCGTAAAAGTCGTCCCACAGTCTGAGTTTGCCGTGGCAGATGCCGATGAAACCGGCTTAAGCTTTGTTGAAAATGCCATTATTAAAGCCCGCCATGCCTGTGAAATAACCGGTTTACCTGCACTGGCAGACGACTCAGGGCTTGAAGTTGACGCCCTGCTCGGCGCACCAGGTATTTATTCCGCCCGCTTTGCCGGTCCGAATGCCACCGATTCAGATAATAACCAGAAGCTGTTGCAACAACTTGCTGTTCGTGATGAGCCACGCACGGCTCGATTCCGCTGTGTACTGGTATATATGCGCCACGCTAAAGACCCGACTCCCCTGATCTGCCAGGGCAGCTGGGAAGGCGAGATTCTGCGCAAACCATCCGGAGACAATGGATTTGGCTATGACCCACTGTTCTATATTCCTGAATTAGGCAAAGCCTCTGCAGAACTACCTCCTGCAGAAAAAAACAGCCTTAGCCACAGAGGTAAAGCGGTTCGGCAACTGATCGAAAATATCGCCGCCTATCTGTAACCTCAATCCAGGGCTATAGCGACAGGCATAGCCCTCCCGGAATTCCCATGCCACTGCAATTACCGCCACTTTCTCTCTACATTCACATCCCATGGTGCATACGCAAATGCCCATACTGTGATTTCAACTCTCACGCAGTCAAAAGCGATGACACGGAAGGCCTGCCTGAAAAAGCCTATACCGCAGCATTGATGCGGGATCTGGAAACTGAACTCAACGCAGTACAGGGCAGAGAAATTGAAACCATTTTTATTGGTGGCGGCACCCCCAGTCTGTTTTCTCCGCAAGCCCTGCGAAACATCCTGCAGGGCGTGGCCGAACGTACGCCACTGGCGGCAAATGCTGAAATCACTATGGAAGCCAACCCAGGCACCTTCGAGCAGGAACGCTTTGCAGGTTTCCTTGAAGCTGGCGTGAACCGGCTTTCAATTGGCATTCAAAGTTTCAACGACCAGCACTTACAAACTCTGGGACGTATTCATAACAGTGCAAATGCCCGACATGCTGTCGCAGCCGCACGTCAGATTGGCTTCACCAACATCAACACTGATCTGATGCACGGCCTGCCTGGGCAAACACCTGAGCAGGCTCTGAATGATCTGCAGACAGCTATCGACCTGGCCCCTGAACATTTATCCTGGTATCAGCTGACTATTGAGCCTAATACCGAGTTTCATAGCCGGCCACCTCGCCTGCCAGAGGACGAAACACTCTGGGATATTCAGGAACAGGGGCAGGCACTGCTAGCCGCACACGGCTACCAACAATACGAAATATCTGCCTATAGCCAACCCGGTCAGACCGCAAGACACAATCTTAACTACTGGCAGTTTGGCGACTATATAGGTATAGGTGCAGGTGCCCACGGCAAAGTCACACTCGCGGACCAAAATCAGATTCTGCGACGCTGGAAACACCGTCAGCCCAAAGCCTATATGCAGGCAATAGATCCTCTCAGCGGCCTGCAGGCAATTACTGAAGCAGAACTGCCCTTTGAATTCATGATGAATGCCTTGCGTTTACATGAAGGCGTAAGTGCTGATCTGTACACACCCGCGACAGGGATGCCACTCAGCCAGATAACACCTCTTTTGCAGCAGCTGCGCAGTCGTGGCTTACTGGTAGATGATCCGCAGCGCATTGCCCCGACAGAGCAGGGCCGCCTGTTTCTCAATGATCTGCTGGAAAGTTTTCTGGCAGACTGATCAGCATGGCACTGATTCAGCTAATTTATGACCGTTCCTGCCCCGCCTGTGAGCATTACACACACTTGCTGCGCATTCGTGAAGATGTCGGTCAACTGGAGCTTATTAACGCCCGTGAGCACCCTGAGCTGCTGCGATCACTGCAGCAGCAAGGTATAAATATTGATAACGAAATGGTATTAAGGCTGGATGAGCAACAATATACCGGCGCACAGGCTTTACATATGCTCGCACTGCTCGGCAGCCAGTCAGGTATATTCAACCGCCTCAATCATTGGCTATTTCGTTCACCATTAAGAGCCAGACTCAGCTATCCGCTGATGCGCTCAGGCCGCAAATTACTGCTATTACTTCTGCGACGTAAAAGGATACAGGGATGAATAACTCACTGGATGATCTGCATATCACACTGGCTACCCCGGATGACAGCCACCAACTGGCTGACCTGTTTCACGCCGCTGTGCATTCTATTGATACGGAACTTTATAGCCCCGAACAACAGGAAGCCTGGGCACCTACCCCACCAGACTACGCTTTTTGGAAGGCTCGCATGCTTGCAGCGGATCAGCAACAGACTTTCATCGCAGTCAAAGACGGCAAGATTGTCGCCTTTATGGAGTACCTGCCGCTTGATAAAACTGATACAGATAAATCAGCCTTCCCAGAACCACAAGCCAACAGCTACGCATATATTGACTGCACTTACACACATCCTGATTATCAGGGACGGGGAATCGCCGGCCAGTTATACACGCACCTGGAAGCACATGCACAAAAGCAGAAAACGAAGTTTCTTAAAGTAGACGCATCTATGTCTGCGGAAACATTTTTTCGGCGGCGTGGCTTTATTCCTGGTCAACAAAACCGTATTCACCGCCACGGTCAGACACTCGTCAACCTGTCTATGCAAAAATCACTTCAGGCCTGAGCACTCAAAGCAAGCCGTCGACCAGCTTAGCGCATACAAAGTCGTTGTTTGATAGCCCACCGACACTATGCGTGCTGTAACGTACCAGGCAATGGTTATAGCCGACCTCAAGATCAGGATGATGCCCTTCACGGTGTGCAATAAAGGCCACCGCGTTCACAAAGGCCATCGTCTGATGATAGTTTTTAAAACGATAATTCCGATAAATACTCACCCCTGCCAGATCAAGTTGCCACTCAGGCAAGACTTCGTCTAACAAACGGTTGGCAGCCTTAGCGGTTAACGCTTCAGTGGCTGCGCTACAAGGCTCACAATGCCCTTCAAGCGTTATTTGCGTCACCTTATTCCCCTCGAATGTTTAGTCAGCAAGGAGTAGAAAACAATTCTCTCTGCCTAAGTATAGCCCTGATTAGGCAAGTCATTGATACAAGAGGCAAATCAACACCTCTGCAAGTACCTGCACCCCTTTACCGGAAAACTGTTATGAAAATGTTTAACAACCTTCCCTAAACGCACAGTTTCATAATATGAAAACGCTTGAATTCCCCAGAATATAAGGACTTAGCAACTCTTATCAGAAACAACGTTTTACAATAGGAAACTTTTCTCATACCTTAGCATCGCGGGTAAGGACAGTAAGCTTTGTTTCCTGTATCTTTACGCACTTGCAACATAGCGGAATCATATGCCGGTAATAGCACTATCCGGCCACATACAATGACTCCGCCAGTACCAGACATTTATGTCGCCCAGCACAGCGACGTCAGGCACTGAAATAAAAAATGATAACGACGGACCCGGCCGCCTCTCACCGGAACCGGCACACATACAATGGGGCACATCCAAATGACTCAAAGGGTTAAGGTTGGCGATCTAGACGTCGCTAAAGTTCTGTACGATTTCATTAACGAACGCGCACTTCCGGGCACTGAAGTCAGCCAGGATCAATTCTGGTCAAAACTGGATGCCATCGTTCATGATCTGGCACCACGTAACCGTGAGTTACTGGCTAAGCGTGAAACTATTCAGGCGCAAATCGACACGTGGCACAAAGCTAACCGTGATAACGGTTTCGACTTTGCTGCTTACAAAGCTTTCCTGCAGGAAATCGGTTACCTGTTACCTGAAGGCGAAGACTTCTCCGCAACTACTTCAAACGTCGATCCTGAAATGGCTACCATGGCAGGCCCACAGCTTGTAGTGCCTATCATGAACGCGCGTTTCGCAATAAACGCAGCCAATGCGCGCTGGGGCAGCCTGTACGACGCTTTATATGGTACAGATGCTATCAGTCACAAAGGCGGTGCGGAGCCAGGCAAAGAATACAATCCGGTACGTGGCGCACGCGTTATTACTTACGCCCGCGAACTTCTCGACCAGGCCGCGCCACTTTCTGGTGACGCCAGTCACAAAGACTCACAAGGTTACAGCATTCAGGACGGCAAACTGGCCGTTACCCTGACTGATGGCAACGCTGAATTACAGGATAACAGCCAGTTAGTCGGCTACCTGGGTGAAGCAACCTCTCCAGACAGCATTCTGTTGGTTAACAACGGTATGCACATCGAAATCAAGATTGACCCTAGTAGCCAGATTGGCCAGCAAGATCCTGCCGGTGTTTGTGACCTGGTTCTGGAGTCAGCACTTTCGACCATTATGGATTGCGAAGACTCTGTTGCTGCAGTTGATGGCGAAGACAAAGTAGTTGCCTACAGCAACTGGTTAGGTCTGATGCAGGGTAACCTGACCGAAGAAGTCAGCAAAAACGGTAAAACCTTTACCCGTAGCATGAACCCAGACCGTACTTTCAGCGGTATTGATGGTAGCGATGTTACTCTGAAAGGCCGTAGTCTGATGTTCGTACGTAACGTTGGCCACCTGATGACCAATGAAGCGATTATCGATAAAGACGGCAACGAAATTCCTGAAGGCATTCTGGATGGTATCGTGACCAGCCTGATTTCAAGCCACGATATCAACGGCAACAGCGAGCGTCGAAACACCACGACAGGCTCTATGTACATCGTTAAACCGAAGATGCACGGCCCGGAAGAAGTAGCCTTTGCTAATGAACTGTTTGCCCGCATAGAAGACGCGCTGAATCTTAAGCCACTGACCCTGAAAATGGGCATCATGGATGAAGAACGCCGTACAACCGTTAACCTGAAAGAATGTATCCGCGCTGCCAAAGACCGCGTGGTATTCATTAATACAGGCTTCCTCGACCGCACCGGTGACGAAATCCATACATCTATGGAAGCAGGCCCGATGATCCGCAAAGCGGATATGAAAGGCACTAAGTGGATTCACGCTTACGAAGACTGGAACGTTGATAACGGTCTTGGCTGTGGTCTGCAGGGCCGCGCTCAGATCGGCAAAGGTATGTGGCCAATCCCAGACCAGATGTCGAACATGCTGGCAACTAAGATTGGCCACCCAATGTCCGGTGCTAACACCGCATGGGTGCCTTCGCCAACAGCTGCAACGCTGCACGCACTGCACTACCACAAGGTAGATGTATTTGCCCGTCAGAACGAACTGATGAGCCGTCCACGTGCCAATGTTGATGACATTCTGGACATTCCTGTTGCGCAGAATCCAAACTGGAGTGCAGAAGAAGTTCAGCAGGAGCTGGATAACAATGCACAAGGTCTGCTGGGCTATATGGTACGTTGGGTTGAACACGGCATTGGTTGTTCAAAAGTTCAGGACATCAATAACGTTGGCCTGATGGAAGACCGTGCAACTCTGCGGATTTCTGCACAGCATATGACTAACTGGTTACATCACGGCATTTGCAGTGAAGAACAGGTTATCGAAACGCTAAAGCGAATGGCAGTAGTGGTTGATGTACAGAATGATAGCGATCCGCTCTATCGTCCAATGGCTGCAGACTTTGACGCCAGTGTTGCTTTCCAGGCAGCTCTGGAGCTGGTACTGGAAGGCTGCACTCAGCCAAGTGGTTACACCGAACCTGTACTGCACCGTCGCCGTTTGGAATTTAAAGCCAAGAACCCGGCTTAATCGGTAGGTTTACCGCAGTATCTCAACATCCCGCCCCGGCGGGATGTTTTCGTTTAAGCCTCCTGTTTAACCCCCTATTGTCACGAATTTCCGCTATAATCCCCGAATTATATCCCCGGTGCAGACAGCACCCTGATTCTGAGATTCAAAACCTGTGACCGATAATCTGTTCAGCTCCCTGAAGCTGCCCCAATCTATGCTGGATAACCTGGCTGACCTTGGCTACAAAACCATGACGCCTATTCAGGCGCAAAGCCTGCCGCATGCACTGGACGGCAAGGACCTGATCGCCAAAGCAAAAACCGGCAGCGGCAAGACAGCGGCATTTGCCATTGGTCTGCTACTACGTATCAAACAACGGGATTTCGGCACTCAGGCACTGATACTCTGCCCAACCCGTGAGCTCAGCTCACAGGTGGCTAAAGAGCTACGTCGTCTGGCACGCTTTCAGTCAAACCTGAAAGTTGTGACCCTTTGCGGTGGCCAGCCAATCGGCCCGCAGATAGGCTCTCTGGCTCACGGTGCTCACATTGTCGTTGGCACCCCAGGTCGTATTCAGGATCACCTGCGCAAAGGCACCCTGAATCTGGAACGTTGCCACACACTGGTTCTGGATGAAGCTGACCGCATGCTGGATATGGGCTTCAACGAACAGATCAACAAAGTGGCTGATTACACGCCATCTAAGCGCCAGACTCTGCTGTTTTCAGCAACATACCCTGACAACATACTTAAGCTCAGTAAAAATCTGCAACGCGATCCTGTTGAGATCAGCGTCGATGCGGTTCACGATCAGGGCAAAATTGAAGAACTTTTCTATTGCCTTGACGGCGTTGATAAACCGTCTGGCCTGACCAAGCTGCTAGCCCGCCACCCGGCAAGCTCGATTGTACTGTTTTGTAATACCAAAGCTCAGTGCAGCGACATTGAAGAATACCTGAGAAACCTTGGCTACTTTGCCAAAGCATTACATGGTGACTTGGATCAGCGTGAACGGGATCAGGTACTGGTTCAGTTTGCTAACCGTAGCTGCACCATTCTGATTGCTACCGACGTTGCCGCACGCGGTCTCGACATCAGCGACCTGGAACTGGTTATCAACTATGACCTGCCACGTGATCCGGAAATTTATGTTCACCGTATTGGCCGGACCGGCAGAGCCGATAAGCAGGGTACTGCCGTCAGCCTCTATAAACCATCTGAACTGTATAAGTTAGATGCTATCAGTGAATACCAGAACAAAGCGCCTGTTTGCTTCAGCATTCCTGAATTGGAAGTTGTTCACGCAGAAGCGCCTCAGCCCAGCATGCGTACTCTGGCAATTCTGGCAGGCCGTAGAGATAAAATCCGCCCGGGAGACATTCTTGGAGCCCTTACGGGTGATGCAGGCATCCCTGGCAGCGACGTTGGCAAGATCGACGTGACCGATTACAACACCTATGTAGCCGTTAAACGTAGCGAAGCCCGTAAAGCGCATAGCCGCCTGATCGAAGGTAAAATAAAAGGCCGTCGGTTCAAGGTCAGAATGCTCTGATCCCCAAAACCGTGACTTAACTGAAACATTCAGTAATGCATCTGTAGCATTTCTACATGTATACTGAGAACGACAGCATGAAATTTTCCGACGTACGCAACTCACGCTGTCGGAACTTTACAGCTCGAAATTAAAGGAGGCATCCTATGAAACCGGCGAAGCAACAACATCCAAAATTTATTGAAGCAATGCAAAAACTCTCTGTCATGACAGAGGAAGAACGCCTGTCTGAAGCCAACAAAGAACTGTTTGAACAAGCCATTGAATACGCGCCACTTGAAGCCCAACCGGCCCTGCTGGCAATTCAGAAAAAATACGATGCCTTAGCACTGCACTAAGGATTAACTAAGCCGGTGAATACCTTTCACCGGCTGCTCCTTCCCTGCTGTAATCACACCCGAACATCCAGAAATAAAGCCTGTTAAGACGATAATTTTGTTGCTTTTTTAAAGCGACAAGTGTTTAATGTGCGCCGTTGCCCGGATAGCTCAGTCGGTAGAGCAGAGGATTGAAAATCCTCGTGTCCGTGGTTCGATTCCGCGTCCGGGCACCAACGAATTTCTTAAAGAATCCCAGTATTTCTTGTCACCAAGAGAACTGGGATTTTTTATGCCTGAAATTCCTTATGTCGAAGATCCCTCTTGTGCAGCATCAGACCTAAAGGCACTGACGCTTCTCTCAAATGCGCTGATCTACAAACCGTTCTTCATCCCTAATATCTGTTCAGATAAAACCAATTCGGATTAAGACTGTACGCGAAAGCCTATCTAACTCGAACTCTGAAAAAACCCTCTGGAGCTTCCGCTATGAAATGGTCGCGGAGGGTGAATAGCTCCATTGGGTGAAAGGGCAAAGCATGAAGAATAAACGGCTATCAGGCCTCAATAGTGAGATCAGATTCCGGATACGCACAGCAAGCAAGAATATAGCCAGCATCCCTATCGCTGTCTGAAAGCGCCATAGGATTATCCATGCTGACATCGCCACTTGTTTTCAATACTTTACAGCTACCGCAGATACCGGAGCGACAGGCCGCCTGAATCCAGACACCGCTTGCCTGAGCAGCTTCCAGCACACTGATTGCCGACGTACTGTCTGCAGTCTTATTACTGTTACTAAAGCTAATTTCAGTTGCCAGTTTTACATTGTCGTGTTCCGCCGGTTCAGCAATTTCCGGCGACGCCGCAGGCGGTGAACCAAAAGACTCTTCTACATAGTTTTGCATCGGAAATTGCAGGCTTTCCAACATCTGCCTAACGGCATTCATATAAGGAGCTGGCCCACAGCACATGACGGTACGATCTTTATAATCCGGACATATGTTTTCCAGCAACGCAGCATTCAGGCGGCCACGATAGCCACTCCAGCCACGGCCGGGAGATTTTTCTTCACACAATACGGACAGCTGAAAATTACTTCGCTGCGCATCAATTTCCAGCAATTCATTGTAGAAAATAATATCTTCAGGGCTACGGGCACTGTGAACAAAATGTACATCGGCCTGCTCGCCAGTGTCCTGTATCCAGCGAACCATAGACATACCCGGGGTGATGCCACTGCCACCGGACAGTAACAGATACTTATCTGCTTTATAATCAATACAGTTAAAGTGCCCCGTAGCCGGTAATACACGGGTTTCACTGCCACTGAACAGATTATCGTGTAGCCAGTTAGATACCAGCCCTCCGGGTACCCGCTTCACCGTCACGCCAAACTGATACGGCTGTGCTGGTGAAGAAGCAATGGAGTAACAACGACTGACATTTTCACCCTTAATATTAAAGGTAAAGCTGAGAAACTGGCCCGGTTTAAAATGTAATGGCTGATCATCCGCCAGACTGAACCAAAAGGTTTTTACATCCCAGGTTTCATTAACCACGCGTATACAGCGAGCCGCTTTCTCATCGGTTTGCCAGGTTGGCAGGTTATCCACAAGCAGTGTCATATTCATCAGAGCACCTGTTTAATCAAAATAAAATATGAACCCGGCATGTGCCGGGTCCATATCGGGTCTGGTCCGGCTGTTTAATTACATGTGGACATAAATATCGTCGCCATCAACGCTGACCGGAAAAGTCTTTGCCTTGATGTTCGGATCAACCAGAAACTCGCCAGATTTAATGTCGAATTCCCAGCCATGCCAGGCGCAACGAACCAGTGCTTCGTCTTTGCAGTAGATAAATTCTGCTTTATCCGTCTGCGCTGAAGTACCGCAAACAGGACCTTCACACAATGCAGCTCCCTGGTGAGGGCAAACGTTGAGCATGGCATGGTATCCGTCATCGATATTAAAAATACCAATGCTCATTCGGCCTACCTGAACAATCTTCTGATTGCCCGGAGATACTTCGTTGGTTTTACAAACCAGATGTTTGTTATCAGACATGATGACTCCTTAAGCTGCTTTTTTACTGGCTTCCAGAGCCTGCAATCGCTGGTAAACCTGCATGGCATTACCGCCAAGAATTTTTTCCCTCCAGGCCGGTGGGATATGCAGATTGTTGATGTCATCGTAATCCCAGTGCGGATAATCTGAAGCAAACATCAGTGTGTTTTCTCCGTCCATTGCTTCCAGCACCGACCATAAGTGTTCCAGGTTATCCGGACGCTCCAGCGGCTGAGTCGTGAAGCGGATGTGATCCTTAAAATATTCGCTGGGCAAACGTTTCAGCCACGGTGTTTCCTTACGCAATGCCTTGTAGTTTGCATCAAGACGCCACAACACGCTTGGCACCCAGGCAACACCACATTCGATGATAACGAAGTACAGGCTTGGCCACTTTTCGAATACACCCTGAGCAATCATGCTTGCCATGTGGGTCATCGCGCTTTGCGGCAAAATAGCGTGTGTTTCCCAGAAATACGTCGTAGGACCTGCACCAATCGGGTTGGAGTTAATCCCCCCCTGGCCACCCAAATGAATGGCAAACGGCAAACCAACTTCAGCACAAGCTTCATATATCGGATGGTAGAACGGATCGCCGTATGGGCGAGTCGCACCATGAGAAGCCAGCACCTGAACCATGCGAGGATGATGGCCAAGGCGACGAATTTCTGCCGCGGCCATGTGTGGATCCTGCGGCGCGATGACGATAGAACCGACAAAACGCTCATCACGTGGCAACCACTCTTCAACCTGGTAATCGTTGTAAGCACGTACCAGTGCTGACGCATAATGCGGGTTAGCCAAAGTAGAGGCTTCTATCGCTTCATCGCCGGTCAGCACCGCGTAATCGATCTTATAATGATCAAGATGCTTGGCCTTCATAATTGTGTAGTTATCTTCTTCCTTCATTGGATTGATATCTGCACGCTTAAAGCCTTCCGGATGTAACCACGGACGATGACCGTGAGGAAAAGCCCCGCGAGGGCCTGGCTGTTCACCGCGAACAAAGTAATCACGGTGATGTTTATCCATATATGGCAACAGTACTTCAGCACTGCTCCAATAGTTGTGGCAATCGACATCGATGATCATTTTTAATCTCCTGTCATTATTGTTGTTTTATTTAACAAGGCGATCTTAGGTTTTTTTAATCGATTAAAAAAACGAATTATTTCTATCTTATTAACAGCAAAACAAGATTAAAAACAAACAATACCAAAACCAATACCGAGAACAGCAACAAAACATAAGATATTGATTTTAAATACTTTTATTGAGAATTTATTTTATTTTTGACGTGCGAAAACCCTCGTATAAATTAAACGAGTAGTTTTTATATTTCTGATTAATATAAGAAACACTGTATCGCTATGAGAGATTCATTCTATTTAAACCAAAGCGAAATTTTATTTTCTGGATAACAGATTCAGGACCGACCGTTATTAATATCAGAATAAATATAAAACCAGACATCATCGCAATTGCCGCCGAAATTGAAGCATCGGCCCATACCGCCAGGTAATAGCCGCTAATCGACGCAGCAATAGCAAAAATAACCGACCAAATGAGCATCCCCTGTATTGAACGACAAAACAGATAAGCGGTATTAGCCGGTATAACCAGCATAGCCACCACTAAAATAGCACCCACCGCTTCAAAGGAAGCGACTGTCGTGAGCGACACCATTGTTGTCAGTGCATAGTGAATCAGATTAACACTCATCCCTAACGCGGTAGCCAGGCTCGCATTAAAGGCAACTGTTTGCAGATGCCGATAGCCGATAACGATAAACAGCAGATTCGCCACAGTCACAAACAGTAGCGACCAAAAAGCCCGCGGGCCTACATCCTGCCCCTGCCACTCAAATGTATCAAAAGGTGCGAAAGCGATCTCGCCATAAAGAAGGTGCTCCTGATCAATATCTATTTCACCGGTGTACGCAGAAATAAGAATGATCGCTAACGCAAACAGAAAAGTAAAAACTATACCAATGCAGGCATCTTTCTGCAGCTTACCCATTCGGTTCAGCAAGTCAGTTAGAAACACCGTCACTAACCCCACCACAGTCGCACCGACAAACATGACCGTAAGAGAGCGTTCACCGGTCAGCATAAAGGCAAGTACCAAACCCAACAAAACAGTATGACTCAGGGCATCGCCAATCATCGCCATTCTACGTAACACCATTAACGACCCTACCAGCGCACAGCTAGTCGCCATCAGACTGGCAATGAGAAAAATCCATAATTCATGGGTCATCGGCTTTGCTCTCCGGCTACCAGTTGGTGATTAGGAATCGTCCGGCCATGCGGATCATTTTGCGGATTACCCAGCTCCTGACTAATACGCTGCTCCAGCTCAGGCGTCAGTAAATGCTCTACATCTTCCGCGCTGTCATGCACCATATTTGGTGCAACATTGGCCTGGCGCGTTAAGTAGAGCTCCCAGAGTCGATGGTAACGGGTAATTTTTTCGGCTTCTCGCAGGCCTTTGGTTGTCAGTCTGTAATGAAAGTTATCGTGTTCAATCATCCGCTTACGTTGCATGCGCCTGATCGACTCATGAAGTATCCAGCCGCTCATATTGCGGACACTAAGAATTTGCTCCGGTGCAATCGCCCGCACAAAATCATTACGTCGCTCACCTATCACATAAAAGCTGCGTAATAAGTTTTCATCGTTAATACGCTGGTTACGCCGCCGGTTTTTCAGATAACGGCTAATAACGCCGCGATGAGGCGCGAAACATAAAGAAAGAAGAAAGATCAGTGACAGGATAATCACCATCCATGGCCCTGTAGGCATTTGCGGCGCCAGATAAGATATATTTGCACTCACAGCGCCGGATGTAGCGCCGATAATGCCACACAAAGCCAGAATCCACGGCAGGCTGTCACTCCAGTAGCGCCCGGCCGCCACCGGAAATAACAATGCAGCAGCCATCAGCACAACACCAAAAATCTGCAATCCAATTACCACTGACAGCACCACCGCAAACGTCAGTAGCAGATCATAAAACAGCACATTCATCCCAATGGCCCGGGCAAATTGCCGATCAAGCGTTATCAGCCGCAACTTATCGTAAAACAACACTACAATCGCCAAGGACAGTAACCCTGCAATACCAAGCACAATGACGTCTGCCCGAACCAGTGCCGCAGCCTGGCCAAAAAGGATTTTGTCGAGACCGCTTTTAGCCGCAATATCCAACTTCTGAATATAAGTCAGTTCGAAAATACCAATCGCAAAAAACAGCGAAAGCACGATCGCCAGCGCCGAGTCTTCTTTAATTTTGGTGTGCTTATTCATGTAATCAATGAAAAAGAAACCGATGAAACTACTGACAACTGCGCCCCCCAGAATCACCAGCGGATCACGGCTCTGAAATAAAATAAAGGCACTCATAACCCCCGGCAATGCAGCATGTGCAAGTGCATCACCAATCAATGAATGCTTACGGAAAAACAGAAAACTGCCAATTACTCCAGTGCTGGAGCCAAGCAATACTGCACCGCTGAGTACCCAGACAACATTTGGATCAGAAAGGCTCCAGAATTCCAGAAAGGGCTCCAGCATAGTCGTGTCTCCAGGTTAACCCGCTTTATGCAAACGTTCGGTAACTTCGGTTAACAGTGACAGGCGACCGTTATACGTTTTATCCAGGTTTTCCGGAGTAAACACTTCAGCAGTAGGACCAGCGGCAACTAATCGCGCGTTGATCATTAGCGCCCAGTCAAAATAATCCGGTACTGTATTCAGGTCGTGATGCACGCAAATAACAGTTTTACCTGCCGTCTGCAGCTCTCTGAACAAAGCAATGATGGCTTTCTCTGTGGCAATATCGACCCCTGCAAAAGGTTCATCCAGCAGATAAATACTGGCATGCTGCGCCAGCGCTCTGGCAAGAAACACCCGCTGCTGCTGGCCTCCGGACAACTCACTGATCTGACGCTGGGAAAACTCCTGCATGCCGACTTGCTGCAGTGCCTGCATAGCAATGGCCTTATCTTCAGCCCGGGGACGGCTGAACAGCGACAACTTGCCATACCGCCCCATCAGCACTACATCGAAAACGTTAATAGGAAAATCCCAGTCAATCTCTTCCCGCTGTGGTACATAAGCGACTGCCAGACGTTTATTTTTTAGCTGATCACCAAAAAAACTCACCTTTCCGGATGTCTTGGGAATAAGATTCAGCATGCCTTTTAGCAACGTTGATTTGCCCGCACCATTAGGACCAATAATAGCCACAGACTTACCTTCAGGAATGACAAAGCTGGTATCAGACAACACCGGCTTTTGCTGATAGTGAATTGAAAGATCCGTTACCTGCAGAGCATTCTTTTTGCGGCCGGTTTGTAACGGCGTCAGCTTGGCACGACTCATAACAAAGCCTCCACAATGGTATTAACATTATGTTTTACCATTCCAACATAAGTGCCTTCTTCTGTGCCTGCGGGCCCCATAGCATCAGAAAAAAGCTCGCCACCAATGACAATGGGATAGCCTTTTGCCAGTAACCCTTCCTGTAAGGACTGAATAAACTTACGCGGTACGCTGGATTCAATAAATACAGCTTTTATCTGCCGGGTAATGATCACTTCACGGATCTTTTTCAGATCATGAAGGCCAAACTCACTTGCCGTATTAACCCCCTGTAACGCTTTTACCTCCACATCATAAGCGCGGGCGAAATATCCGAAGGCATCGTGAGCAGTGACCAGTACCCGCTGAGAAGGCGGTATTCTAAAAACACTGTCACGTACCCAGTCATCTAACTCCACCAATTGCTGGCTGTAAGCTTTATGATTCGCCGCAATTACAGCCTGATGCTGAGGTAATTGCTGGCTTAGAATACCAGCCACATACTCAGCAGCCTCACGCCATAGCTGCACATCAAACCAGATATGAGGATCAGGCAGATCCACATAATCCGCCGACTCCAGCAAACCATTCCGGTCGATCCCATCCGCCAACGCATACACAGCTTTTTGCCGGGAAAGCTTAGTGAAAATATCCTGCATCTTGCCTTCCAGATGCAGGCCGTTATAAATAATCAGATCAGCATTGAGTAATTTACTGACATCACCCTGCGTTGCTTTATACAAGTGCGGATCAACACCGCTGCCCATCAGCGAGCTAATACGCACATGCTCACCACCGATATTAGCGACCAGATCAGCAATCATTCCGGTGGTAGTCACTACATTGAGCTTTTCCTGAGCAAACGCCAGGCTGGTAAACAGAGACAGAAAAATCACCCGTAGCAATTTTTCCCGAATGAATACGCGCATAGTGTGGCCTTGTCATTATTGTTTTTATTTATCAATGGCCAAAACTATAAAGCGGAGACTTATATAAAAAAAACGAATTATTTATATTGTATTAATCTCCTTATTTGATTGAATAATTTTATACCTAGCCTTAAAAATCATTTTCATACTGGTCGCTGCAGCTGGCCACATCTGTTTTTCATTGATTTTAAAGGTAAAAATTACCTAGCCCAGCAATCCTTGCTTAACACCGCCATCAAATCATCAACAAAAAATTTCGATTGCCTAAATATACCGCTTCAAAAGATAGATAAATTTAATGTATTGTTTGCGCAGATATGATCTGCATCAATGATTGAATATTTATTTTGTAGTAGGTAACGGGTTATGAACCATCAGCAGCTTGAGACTTTTTTGAGTGTTGCCAGCAGTCGCAATTTTAACCGCAGCGCCGAAAGCCTGTGCATAACTCAGTCAGCGGTGAGCACCCGAATTAAAAGCCTTGAAGAGTCGCTCGGTGTCGAGCTTTTCACCCGGGGCCGGTTTGGCGCTGAACTGACAAGTTCAGGCATAAAATTTCAGCAATATGCACTACAGATCTGTGATATCTGGCGACATGCTCAGCAGGAATTATCGTTGCCCAGAGGCTATGAAGGCATCCTTCGGCTGGCGACCCAATTCAGTGTCTGGGAGACCCTGGTGAACCGCTGGATCATTGATATGCGCAAACGTTATCCAAACATCGCCCTGCATATTGAAGCGGACTATTCGATGTCGATGATGCAGCATATTGTCGATAACATGCTGGATATTGCTGTGATGTACCAGCCTCGCATCATGTTGGACATTGAAATTATCAAACTGTTTGATGATGAATTTGTACTGATTTCAACCGAGCCCTGTAACCTGGAAACGCTGGATCGCGATCAGTATGTATATATAGGCTGGTGTCCGGGGTTCCATGCTGCCCATAGCGAGTTAGTGCCATCTCTGACCGCCCGGGGCGTAACTATGGGGCTGGGAACTATGGCCATTGAATACCTGAAAGAAAAGCAAGGCTCGGTATATATACAGTCCTGGCGCGCAAAAAGCCTGATTGAAAGCGGTGAATTCTACTTGGTTGAAGACGCACCCCAAATCCTTCAGCCAGTCTCGGCAGTGTATCGCAAGAATGCGGACAAAACTGAACTCTATGATGTCGCCATTAAGAGCCTAAAAACACTTTCAGCAGACGCCGAAAGCCGTTTTGATCTGCCTGCAAAAATCAGCTGAATAAAGCACGACAGGGTTGATCTAAACGAAATATCAGTTCAATAGACACATTGATCTGATGCGCCGCCTAGTCAGCTCGGCAAGAAATAATTAAAACGAAAAACATCGGGCTATTAACAGCTTATTCTTCCCGAAAAATATCCCGCAGCCATGCCTTGAATGCATCGGTGTAGGGTTTACTCACTTTCATCGTTTCAGAAGCAGAGAAATAATGACTCTGGTTAAGCGGCACAGCCTGGCCGCTTAAGAGCACCTCTCTGCCACTCTCAATAGCGCCCAGCGCAAAGCGTTCAAGCACGACAGCACAGCCCAGATTACAGGCCACCAGCTCACAGGCAGCAACTGAAGTATCAACCTGAAGATTTACAGCACTGGTATCCTGTCGCAAGTTAAAGTGGCTTAAATAGTGATCCCAGTGATCTTCAAATCCTGTAATTTGCACCAGCTGACACTGCAGCAAATCAGCTTCGCTATGGATACCTTTAGCAACCTGAAGACCACTGATTGATACCAACCGCTCTGCTGATAACTTTTCCAGTTTTGAATGCGGCTGATTATTTGCGGCCAACACAATATCGATATCCACATCTTCCATTTCCAGACCATCCGGCCAAATGGATGTGACAAACTTTATGCCGACATCAGGGTACTGAGCTTTAAAATCATGCAACTTAGGCGCTAACCAGACAATCAGCGCCACCGAAGCCCTGACCACCAGGGTATTCGCCTGATTCGGATTAAACAGACCGTCAGTAGACACCGACAAGCTCCGTAAAGACTCCCGTACTGCAGGCAAATAGGCCTTGCCGACTTCTGTCAGGTCCAGGCTCTTTGGCCCCCGGATGAACAGCTTCTGCCCCAACTTTGTTTCCAGCGACTTTATCTGAATGCTCACCGCAGTTTGCGTCAGCCCCAGCTCTTTACTGGCAGCAGTAAAGCTCAGATAACGTGCAGTGGCCTCAAAAGTTCGCAGCCAGTTCAGGTTGATATTTCTGTTCATTTTCTCTCCGCCACAGCTTGCTGAATAGCAGTCCAGTTACTACTGTTCTCTTTCCCAGCTCTCTCTCAAGTCGCTTCCACATAACCTGTTTCTGAACAATTCAGCACAACTTACCTAACACTGTTTATAGCGCTATTTAAAGCTTCGCTATCAAGCTCAACTAAACAGCTCTGCCATAAAAAAACTATGCGCATAGCCCATGATTATTTCGTTGTTCATATTTTCCTGAGATTTACATACTAACTGTATCAATCATAACCGGTGAAGCATTTATCAACTCAGGCACCTTAACTGTCCAATAAGGTTGTCCCATAAAGCTCTCCAATAAAGCGGCCCCATAAAAATAATCATAAACAGGAGTTTCAGTATGACTGCACAGCCTTTAATCAATACAGATGACTTTGTTCTGAATATTGTAGACCTTGAGCGTTACCCTATTGCAGACTTAACGCAGGGCGCAGGTGCTGAATTCCTGGCTGCATGCCAACAGCAAATGGAACAGGTAGGCTGGTGCAGCTTTGCAGACTTCATTAAACCGGAACAGCTGGAAGCGCTGACCGGAGAAGCTAACCAGCTGCTACCGGAAGCTGAAGAACTGGTTATCAAGCGTAATATCTATCAGGGGGCTGCAAATGCCGCTCTGGCAGAAGATAATCCCGCCAGTAAAGAATATACCCACAGGGCACTGCAGCTGGCCGATGACCAGCTACCTGCTGATACTCTGATTAAGCAACTCTATAAGTCCGACATCCTGACCGACTTTATTCGTCAGGTGCAGAAAAAACCAACGCTATACCGCTGCGAAGATGAGTTTCAGGCACTCAATGTTGTCGGGCTGGAACCGGGCAGCTGGCATGCATGGCATTACGATACCACTGAATGCACTGTGACACTGTTACTGCAACCCGCTGAAAAAGGTGGCGAGTTTACCTTCCTGGCAAACTCACGTACCGATGAGGATGAAGACCATGAAGCCGTTGCCCGGTTGCTATCCGGAGATACTTCCAAGGCAAATATACTCAGTCGTGGTGCCGGTACTTTAACCTTATTCCGGGGTGGCTACTCACTTCACGGCGTAACCGAGATAGAAGGTTCAAAACCTCGTATAAGTGCTATTCTGACCTACGCTGAAGAGCCTGGAGTCGTCATTGACGATGATATAAACATCCGCATTTACGGCCCAAGGGCTAAGAAAATTATCGAATCGCGTAAAGCCTGATAACTGACATTTTAGTAACCTGTTGCTTAATTAAGTAATACATAACTGATTAGATGCAGGCTAACTGTTTTCCAATAACTACAGATCCTGAAAAACAAAGGACAACTCATGAATACAGCTCTACTTGTGATTGACGTGCAAATGGCACTTTTAGAAGACGACAATAACGGTGCAAAGCGGTCTAATCCTGCTGCCGCAGATAACATCACCAGACTGCTGAGCACTTTCCGCGAGAAAGGCGATGTTATTGTCCATGTTCACCACCACGGCACCGACCCTGAAGATCCATTCTTCTCAGAAGCACCCGGAGCTGCTGTACAACCTTTTGCAGCACCTCAGGGTGACGAACCAGTCGTTATCAAACTGGGCAGCAGCGCCTTTGTCGGTACCGATTTAGAACAGATGCTGCGTGCTAAGAATATTGAACGTGTTGTTATTTGCGGGGCGACAGCCAATCACTGTGCTGAATCTGCTGCCCGCTCCGCCAGCAACCTGGGCTTTGACACCCTGTATACTTCGGATGGAGTATGGGCCTACGAAGTAACCGGCCCTGACGGTATTACGCACAGTGCTGAAACCGTTCATTCTGTTAGCCTGTCTACCCTGCAGGGTGAATTTGCAGAAGTCCTGACTACCGAACAGATTCTGGCACTATAAACAGTCAGTCATACAACAGCGGTAAGCAGAATCTTTCTGCTTACCGTTTTTTTCATACTCTGATGTCATGTGATACGTCAGCCAGCTGTTCTCAGCAGGCCTGACGAACGCAGAAAGTTTACTCAAGAACTGACTTAAGAACTTACTTAAGAACTTACTCAAAAGCTTACTTAAGTAAGATAATAACCAGTGAAGTATTAGCCGAACTGCTTCAGTATCGACATATACTTACTGACTTCCGCTGATGTGCGCTGCTCAGGACTCAGTTTGTCAGCAATATTCAGCGCGGTCTGGACATCCTTCAGAGATTCCTTCTCTTTGTCTGTCAGGATCTTGGCATCATCACTCTTTAAAAAACTCTCTAACTCTGCTGCTGCCGTGGCAGGATCGACAGGAAAGGTCTTACTTTTTGATCCATCCAGGTTATCCAGAATCTGCTTAGAGTTATCCAACAAGCTCAACAGGCTGGAGACGCCATCTTCATCCTTAACCCGGCTGGAAATCGCATCAATCGCGCCTTTAAGACCCGCGACTGTATCAGTAGATCCGGTAGTCGTATTCAAACCACTTGTCAGCTTGGACGCTTCACTTTCAGTAATAATACCCAGTTCAGATAACCGGCTAAGAAACTGATTAGTAATCTTAAAATCCGAACCTGTGATATCGAACTCTTTATTCAGCTGGGCAAATTTCTCCCCCCGTGAGCTGAACACTTTTTTATCACCACTGCTATCAGATGTCGTTGCTGTGGCTTTGTCAGCAGCCGTTGTGGTACCGGCCTCCGTCGTTTTACTGGCAGCAGTTTCCGCCTGCGTTGACTGACTGGTTGTTTGTGGAGCGCTTGTCAAAACCTGCATGATGTATGTCCTTATTGGTTACAAACAGGTTATATACAAAATTAATGCCAAAACCGTCTGCTACTCATATCGCCTCTAATACAGCCTGAAAACCGCCTTTTTCGTCTGTTTTCATAATATTACCTGCACAACAAGCGGCAAGTTAACGGCAAGATCAGGCCTCTTTGAACTGCAACGATGCCAGTCGTTTATATAATGCAGATGATTCCAGAAGCTCAGTATGCTTACCTGTTGCAACAACCTTTCCCTGATCCATTACAACAATCTGATCCGCATGCAAAATAGTCGATAAACGGTGAGCGATAATGACTGTTGTTCGTCCCTCCATCAGATTATCTAAGCCCAGTTTAATAGCATGTTCGCTCTCAGTATCCAGTGCACTGGTCGCTTCATCCAGCAGGAGAATACGCGGATCATTCAAAATTGCCCTGGCGATCGCTATGCGTTGCTTCTGCCCTCCGGACAAACGTACACCCTGCTCCCCCAGATCACTCTGATAGCCATTTGGCAACCGCTCAATAAACTCATGCGCATGAGCAGCGGTTGCCGCCGCCTGCACCTCAGCATCGGTTGCCAGGGCTCGTCCATAGCGGATGTTATCCAGCACGTTAGCTGTAAATAGCGACGGTTGCTGGGCAACTAAAGCCGTTTGCTGACGCAGTTGCTGCGGATCCAGCTGACGCAGATCCGTATCCGCCAGAGAGACACAGCCTTGCTGAGGATCATAAAACCGCAATAACAGCTCAAACACCGTCGACTTTCCTGCCCCGGAAGGTCCTACTAAGGCAGTAATCTTGCCCTGAGGAATATGCAGAGTGAAATCACTCAGCGCATTCTGATCCGGTCGGGACGGATAATTAAACGTCACATCCGTCAGACTCAGACTGGCATCCAGTTCCGCGGCATCAACCGGGGCTGCCGGAGCAGTTATTTCGCTTTCGGCATTGAGCAGCTCCATTAGCCGTTCTGTCGCACCTACCGCACGCTGCAGCTCACCGTAAACTTCCGACAAAGTCCCTGCGCCCATGGCGACAATCAATGCATAAAAAACAAAAGCGCCCAGATCACCACCGCTCATCGCGCCGGTAATCACATCATGACCGCCAATCCAGAGCATGCCTGATAAAGCACTAAACACCAGCACAATGACCAGTGCCATCAATAATGCCCGCTGACTGATACGCTGGCGGGCAACACCAAACGCAGTATCTACTTCCCGGGCAAAGGCGCGGCTTTCCTGCGCTTCCTGGGTATAACTCTGCACAGTTTTAATCTGCTGAATTGCTTCACCCGCATAGGTGCCAACATCCGCAATACTGTCCTGACTTTTACGCGCTAAAGTACGTACTCTGCGACCAAACAACAGCACCGGCAGCAAGACCAGTGGTACGCCTGCGACAATGATCAGACTCAGTTTTACGTTAGTAACAAACAACATCACCAGCGCGCCCAAAGTCGTTACAATACTGCGCAGCGCCATTGAAAAAGCACTGCCGATAATTGCCTGTAGCAAGGTTGTATCAGTCGTTAAACGCGACATAATCTCGCCGCTGCGGTTTACTTCAAAGTAACTGGTATGCAGCCCCATCAGGTTATTAAACACCGCCTGACGTATATCTGCTGTGATTCGCTCTCCCAGCCAGGAAACCAGATAAAAACGTACAAAAGTGCCACCGGCCATCAACAGCGCCATGATAATCAGCACAATAATCGCCTGGTTTAACTGGGTCACAGAGCCGGCAATAAAACCGTTATCAATTACCAGCTTCACCCCTTGACCAATCATCAAAGTAATACCAGCCGTAAATAACAAAGCAACCATTGCGCCCAGCCACTGACGCCGGTATGGCAACATAAACTGTACCAGTTGAAACAGCGTCGAAAGCTTACGGATTTTACTCAAGTTCAGAGTCCTGTTCGGGTCATTAACGGGTTATGCATCTACAACATGTTGCCTGGAATTCGCCAGACCAAAATCTTCCAGAATGCTGTAACAACATGGCACTACAAACAACACCAGCAAAGTTGAACTGGCAATACCAAACACAATACTAACAGTCAGGGGGATCAGAATTTGCGCCTGTAAGCTGGTTTCAAATAACAGCGGAGTCATACCGGCAATCGTCGTCAGAGACGTCAGCAATACTGCCCGGAAGCGGTCATGACTGGCTCTGGCGGCCGCCGCATGCACACTCATGCCTTCAGCAATACGTCGTTTTACAAACTCGACTAACAGAATAGAATCATTCACGACAATGCCCGCCAGCGATACGAAGCCCAGCATTGATGGCATAGTTATATCCAGACCTAATAACCAGTGCCCCCAAATGACGCCTATCAGTGCCAGCGGAATATTAACCATGACAATAAACGGTTCCATATAAGACCGGAACTGAAAACTCAGCAGAATAAAAATACCCGCTAACCCCATCAGCAGCGACGTCCCCATAGACCCCTGAGTTTCACCGCCTTCGGCCACCTCGCCTTTCAACACCAGCTTCACATCTGGATACCGCGCGGCAAACCCGGGCAGAAAACTCTGTTTCATATCACCCAGTACAGCATTGGTATTATTTAGATTGGCATCTATATCACCGAGCACAGTCACTGTTCTCAGATTATCGATACGGTGAATCCGTGAAAAGCTCCGTGTGGGTACAATTTCAGCCACATTACCCAGCGGAATAACGGCGCCGTTAAGCGGATTAATAATCGGAAAATTATCGAAATCGGCCAGTTCATCCCGGGAAGCCTCATCCAGTTCAACGATCACTTCATAACTTTCTAAACCAATACTGGACTCAATCACCTTGCTGCCCTGGAATGCCGCCCGCAGCTGCACGGCAATACTCTGTGCAGTCATCCCCAGACTGTAAGCTCCGTCTTTCAAATGCAAAGTAAATTCAGGCTTACCCGGCCGTAAATCATCCAGCAAGTTATTAACACCAGGGTACCCCGCCAACCAACCCTGTAACTCATGAGATGCCAGGGATAGCTGATCCAGATCGGCTCCCTGCAAGCGAATTTCGATTGCCCGGCCCGCAGGTCCAAGACCCGGTTCTTTAATCGCAATACTCCAGGCTCCCTGAATAGCATCAGCCTGTTCAAGCCACTTTTGTTTCAGCGTATTAATCGAAAAGTTGCGCGTTTCCGCTGTCAGTAAATCCACACTGATGGTTGCCAGATGCGGACCGGATTCAAATGCATCAGCATTGGTTCCGTAGTTAACCGTCACGGCTTTTACCACCGGCTCACCCTGCGCATCACTTAACGGTTCTGTAATACTCAGTAATTGCTGCTTTAACCGGGCAACCACTTGCTCAGTTTTCTCGATAGGTGTTCCCGTTGGCATCAGAACCCTGGCCTGTAAGATATCTCCTTCCACCGTCGGAAATGCCGAAAACTTAACCACACCGGATGCCAGTAAACTGACCGACACTATGAGTAACGCGATTACCCCACCGACAAATGCATAGCGAATACGGATCAGTGCATTTACCGTTGCATCTATTTTCAGCCTGAGCCGGTCAAAAACTTCGTCGACCTTGAGACGTACCACTGAGGCCTTTTGCTTACCTGCCTGCTCCAGTGAATGATACAAATGGTGCGGCAGAATAAAAAACGCTTCTATCAGTGATACGGATATCACCGAAATCAGCACCACAGGAATCACGACCAGAATCTGACCAATATCACCGGTCAGGCTTAACAGGCCGCTAAATATACATAAAGTCGTCAGGAAGGATGAAAACACACCTTTAGCAACCAGACTGGTGCCATCTATAGCGGCCTGCAGTGGCTTTTTGCCATGACGCAGCTGCTGGCCAATACTCTCAGAAATAACGATGGCATCATCCATCAAAATACCCAGCGCCAGCAGCAAAGCCACCATCGACAGCATATTAATACTCATCCCCAGCATACCCAGTACAAAGGCACTGGCCAGAAAGGAGACAGGTAATCCCATGACCACCCAGAATGCATAGCGGGTACCGAAAAACAGCCACATCACAGCAAACACCAGCAACAGCCCCTGCCAGGCATTCTTCGCCAGCATGCTGATGCGGTCCTCAATAATACTGGTGGAGTCCTGAGTAAGTGCTAACTGTACTTCTGCTGGTAATTTTTGCTGTTCGGTTTCAATAAAGGTCTCAACAGCAGTCAATACATCCAGGCTGTCATCAACCGTGTTCTTACTGATTTTAAGAAACGCCGCAGGCTGATCGTTGTAGGTCACCTTGTTGGCATCTGTGTCGAAACCACTGTGAATAGTCGCGATGTCTCCTAAACGGAGTTCGCTGCGCTGATCACCACGGATGACTATCAGCTGCGCTAATTCATCGGTAGTACGTTTTTCATCACTGAAGCGAATCTGATATTCCTGATCCCGACCACTCAGCTCACCCGCCGGCATATCAACATTCTGACCGCTGATCTTGTCTGCTATATCCTGCAGGCTAAGGCCATACTGACGCAGATTATGCTGTGCTACATGAACCTGAAATTCCCGTTTACCGAATCCCTGAATCTCAACCAGCGGAATACCCGGCGCTTGCAGCATTCGCTGCTTTAGCTGCTCTGCCAGTGTTTTTAAATCACGGCGGGGTAAATCTGCGGTCAGTGCAACAGTCACAACATCCTGGGTGCGGCCAGTTTCAGCAACAATTGGCGTTTCGCTGTCCTGTGGAAAGTTATCCACACCGTCGACGGCAGAATTAACGTCTTCCAGAAACTCACTAAAATTACCGGATTCAAGCATTTTCAACGTCATGATTGCGCTGGAATCACGCGCTTCACAACGCTTTTCTTCCATAAAACTGATGCCATCCATTGCATCTTCTAACGGTTTACATATACCCAGCTCAACATCGGTGGCAGCAGCCCCGGGATACGCAACGGTTACCTGTATTTCATATTTATCAATTTCAGGAAAGGTTTCCCGTTTGATATCCGGCAAAGCTAAAATCCCCGCCAACAAAAACAGCCCCATCAGTAAGTTGGCTGCAGTCGGGTGAGCCGCAAAAAATCGAATCATTTCAGTGCGCCTCCAGCCAGTCGGCTAACACTTGCTGCTTTGCTGTATCCTTTTGCGTCTCCAGTAGCATGCCGCTCACCGCCGGAAACAGGTCCGAAGTGATCACCTGATCAGACAGTAAACTCACCTGCTGTGGATCAAGCAGTAACATTTGCTGCTGCGGGAACCCTTCAACTGGTTGCCTCACCAACTTTTGCTCTGCATCTACCAGATAAAGTTCACCCTCATGTAACGCTGTACGTGGCACGACCAAAAACGGCTGAGCCCGCCCCTGCAATTCAACCTGCATGTACATGCCATCGATTAAGGGCGGTTTAATACCCGGTTCAACCTGTTCATAAGGCCTGCTTACACTGATAATGACGCCTACCGTGCGGGATACCGGATCAAGATTATTACTGATTCGCTCAACCTTAGCTTCCCAGAAGACACTCGCATCGTGGCCTACCAGGCTAACACTTGCTGTCAGGCCTAAACGACGCATCAGGTTCTCAGCATCCTGACCTTCCTGCAAAAACACCTCAGCATCATCCGTTGGCAAATCAAATCCTCGGGATAATAAGCGCATTTGCGGTAAGGCAAACTGAGCATTCACCAAAACCTTATCGATAGTCTGTGCAGAAAACAGCGATGCATTTAAACCTACATACTGGTTAGTCTCGACAGACTGGCTGGCAATACGTGCATCGAAAGGTAAATGTACCTGTGTCCGTTCAAGATTCAGCGCCTGAGCAGCCACCTCAGCTTCAGCAATATCTAACTGTGCCTGAAGAACTTCCGTGCTATAGGGCAGAGCATCCAGACTATTCTGTAAGCTCTGTACTTCCTGACGTGCCTGCAACACCGCGTTTCTCTGGCTATCTACCTGCGACTGAGCAACCGAGCGTTTCTTGAGCAACTGCTCAAACCTCACCAACTCCTTAGACGTTAAGGTTAATTTATCCTTAGCCAGCTTAAGATCCAGCTCTGCATCCCGTCGGGTGATGTCCTGCTCGGCTAAGTTTGCACGGTTTTGTGCCAGGGTAGCTTCAGCTTTTTTAAGCGCCAGCATGTAATCACTGTCATCAACCTGTACAACCAGAGTACCTGCCGGCAGGATAACGCCTTGTTTCAGTTGGGGATGCACGTAAACAACTTTGCCAGCCACTTCCGCGCGAACATCCAGTAAAATATCCGGCTCAACTTCACCATAACCGGTAACGCCTGGCTTTACCTGATACTCAGCAACCTGGAGGGTAGTCACCGGAGCACCTTTAGATTCACTTACCTGATGCTGCATTTTGGGTTGTGATTTCACAATCACCAGAGCGATTACGATACCCAGCAACACCACTGCCGGAAGTGCCCAAAAACGGCCAAACCAGGATTTTTTATCTGTCTGGCTCATATCCCAGCTCCCTCTGTAAAAATTCTATAAACATGTTCCGCCCAGGCATCACTGGAGATTTCTTCGTGACTGATATGCCATACCTGTTCACGTACAGGTACCGCGACAAACGGCGTAATAATCATATTGATCAGCGAAAAACCCAGCCATTTGGGGTTCATATCCGCCCTGATGTGACCGGCGTCCTGCTCCGCGGCAATCAGCTTTGGCAGCATTTCGGCGGTTCGTTTCGGCAAAGTAGCAATGAAAGCTTTCTTCAGTTCGCTATCCCCGGCAATGACCTCGTCAGCAATCAGCCGGGTAACCGGCTGATTTGCTGAGAAAAATTTTACCGAAGAATGAATAAACGTTTTTAAAGGCTGCTCAGACTGCCAAACCTCATCAAAATTGCTCTGTTGCTGTTTACTGATTCTTTCCAGTAACGCCAGAAAAAGCCCCTGCTTATCATCAAAATAGTATTTGATCATTGCTGACTGAGTCTGAGCCTCGCTGGCCAGATCCCGAATAGTAATGCTGCGATAGCTCTTATGACGTAACAGTTCAAAAGCGGCATCAATCAGATCTTCCCGACGCTTTTCCTGTAATGCAGGATCAGCAGGACGGCCGCGCTTTGGTTTTGAAAGTTGAGTCATAGGAGGTTACCGATATTTAATTTATCAAATGATAAATTAATAATAGCGACTTATTTATCGCTTGTAACCTATCTTTTAAAAAACAGCGGCCAAGAGTATTCCTCAAGCTAGGATTAACTTGTGTTAACTTTTTGTAAATAAATGTAAAGCCAGGAAGTAACGACCCTTAGCTGAATACACTGCCTTTCTGATACCTGCTCATAGCGTATAAGCGGAACAGATAGGTCGGATAACACATAGAATCCAGCCAGTTGCCAGCCTCAAACCTCTGTACCGCTAATATTTTCCCTATCTGTGCATATAAAAATGCTATCCGTGGCCGAAACAGTAATTAGTAGCAATATGTCGGTAATTCAGATTACTGAAGACCACAAGGATGGAACCATGAAACTTACCTCTGCTGTTCTGACAAATACCAAAACTGCGCAGCTGCGCCCTCAGGCCGAAAATACAGCTCTGAAGCAGCTGAAAAGTAACTTACAGACAAACCATACAAGCATAGAAAAACAGCAGACTATGCCTGATGCACAACGAGCTGAGTCATTCCAAAAAACGGATCAGTCCGCATCTGTTAAGCAATACATCGTCATTGGTGACGAGAGAAATGAGCGTATTGAAAACCTGCTAAGCAGAGTCACCGATGAGCAGCGCCAGTCGTTGATCAATACCGAAATAATTCTGGACGATAGTTTTCTGACACTGGCAGAATCACTGGACGATACAGCACTCGGTCATTTAGCCAGCAGCATTGATAAATTACAGACACCGGCGACCGTTAACCAGGCCCCAAACTACAGTATGGCAACAGCCAGGCTGGCCAAAGAATTCGTGGCGGATCTGACAAATTTATCTGCTGATACACAGTTAAGAGTATTGGAACAAGCCGCCAGCTATGCCAAACAGGTAATAAGCAGACCTGCCGATGTTACCTATACCGCCAATGCGATCCTCCCGCATACCCAGCCATCACCTTCGGCTAATAATTTGTACAACTTCGTCAGCGCCATCCATAAAACCGATGATCCGGATGCCATGCTGGATTCCCTGCAGACATTCACAGACAGCCAACAGGACACCCTACTGTTGATTTTCGGCTCCGATAACCAGTTAGGTCAGGATGTTGTCAGCGGTCTGGAAGGTCGCTCAGAACAAACGACTGATTCTTTTTTAAATTATCTCGGCGGCTTAACCGAGCAGGCACGGTCAGGGTTTGAACGTGGCTTCAGCCCCTGGACAGGCTATGAAATACCTGACCGGGCGAATATCGATTACGATAATGAAATGCCCTGGGTACTTAAGGATATGCTTGATACCACCATGAGCTTTATTTCTGAGTATCAGTTCAGTGATGAACAACTATCCGCCATGACAGATAAACTCAGCTACATGGATGCAACCCACCAGCGCAGCTATCTGGAAATTACCCGGGTTGGCCTTGATACACTGGTCGGAGATGAAGCAGAAAACCTTGAACTGGAAGATAATCCGCAGATTATCGAAACACTTGATCAGCTACGTGACAACCATCAAACCCGCGAAGGTATCTCACTCAGCCGGTTAGGTGATGATACTGGTGACCCGGAAGCACGCTACGAAGTAAAAGACGACTACCAGAGCAAACGCGATCAGAAAAACATGATCCGTCTGATGGTGACTGATGCCTGGCTGAATCAGGATGACATGAGCCGCAGTACACAGTTGAACACTACTTTCTCTGAGTTAAACGCTGAACAGCGCGACCAGCTAGTACAGGACATCAACCAGCTGAACACTGGATCAGCCCCTCTGGCTCTGCAGGATTCAGATGACCAAAGCCAGCAATTCACAAGGTTCCTGACGCGCACTAACACCCTTGCACAAACGGATAATCCAACAGCATTGCTGCAGGCCGAAGCTGCTCAGCCCGGAGAACAGAAAGAGAAATTCTGGCAGGCTACAGAGCTTGCCGGCGATCAGGTTGATGCTTTAGTTGGAGTACTGCTGACAAACAGTGAAACAGTAGGCAGCCAGTTACTGGACAACCTCTCCAGCAACGCAACTGATGTGAAAGCGGGCGAAATTGGAGCATTTCAGGCCCGCACACAACTAATAGAAACCTTAAGTTTTTTCAGTGAAGCACGCGCTGAAGAGGATAAAATCGAGTACCTGAAACACCTCGCGAACTGACAGGCTGAAACCGAATTTCAGCCCTGATCCTCAAGGATCATAGCCGCGCCTTTTTCTGCCACCATCATCACCGGCGCATTCGTGTTGCCGGAGGTGATGTTTGGAAAAACCGATGCATCGACCACCCGTAAGCCACTGACACCATGTACCCGCAGACGGGCATCAACAACAGCATCAGCGCTGTCCGGGCCCATCCTGCAGGTGCCGCAAACATGATAGATAGATCCAGCATTCTCCCGGAAATACGCCAGTAATGAATCAGCATCTTCCGCCTTTTCTGCCGGCATAACCTCTTCAACAGTAATTGCCTGCAATGCCGGCGCCTGCATCAGCTCGCGAACCAGTTTATGGCCTTGCTGCACCTCGGCAAGATCCTTTTCCGTGGAAAGATAATTAAAATTGATAGCTGCCGGTTCAGTCGGATCCGCCGAAGCTAGCTCGACACTTCCCATACTGGTTGGCCGGCAAGGGTTAAACGCCACCAGGAAACCTGAATAAGGTTCCGGCTTCAGCTGCGCCTTGGGGTCTGGCGGAATCTGATAAGACATCGGATTAAAATACAGCTGAATATTTGGCTGTGTTTCTGCACTGCTACCTTTAAAAAAACCGCCGGCCTGATTAACGCTCATCGACAGCGGGCCACGCCGGTTCAGCACATATTGCACACCGGCTTTCGCCTGTCCCAGCAACGAACCAAAATCATCATTGAGAGTTTTAACACTGGCCCGAAAATAATAACTAAGGCATAAGTGATCCTGTAAATTCTGCCCAACAGCGGGCAAATGCTGCACTTCGGAAATCTTATGTTCCGCCAATAATTCAGCATCACCAAGGCCTGAAAGCTGAAGCAGTTTGGGCGAATCTATAGCACCGGCAGCAACAATAACTTCCCGGTTAGCTGTCGCTTTTTTCTCGATTCCATTCTGCACAAAAACCACGCCGTCCGTGCGTTTCTGCTCATCAAACTGAACCTTATGCACCTGAACATTATGCATAATTGACAAGTTAGAACGTCGTAAAGCAGGCTTCAGATAAGCAGTATTACTGGAATCACGTTGACCCTTGCTAATGTTCGCTTCATAGACGCCAGCGCCTTCAAAATCGGCCCCGTTGAAATCATCACTTAACGGCCAGCTAAGTTCCTCAGCGGCTTGCAAATAATAGTCACACAGAGGATGCGCATCCTGCTTCATGGGTAAAATACCCATTTTACCTTCGGCAGAATGATACTCCGTATTACCCGCCGGATGCCGTTCCAGCTTTTTGAAATACGGCAGTACCTCATTGTATGACCAGCCTGGATTTCCCGCCGCAGCCCAGTCATCAAAATCAGACCGCTGCCCACGCACATAGATCATCGCATTAATCGAACCTGAGCCCCCCTGAACTTTGCCACGGGGCACATACATATTACGGCCGTTCATTGCCGCTTCCGACTGGCTGTAATACATGTAATTGTACTCAGGGTTGTAATACGTTTTAGCAAAGCCTACAGGTAGCTTTATCCACGGCAGGCTGTCTTTCCCTCCCGCTTCCAGCAGCAGAACTGAATAGTTACCTGACTCACTCAGACGATCCGCCAGAATACAGCCGGCAGAGCCGGCGCCAACAATAATGAAGTCATATTGCATAATATTACTGACCGGTTTTCTTCCAGTGCGTGGAGGACTGACGCTTGTAATCATATGGCCGTGCGTCCATAGAAAGATGCAGCGTCGGCTCTTTATATGGTGAACAGGCTTTCACTGTTTCCATATTCAGCTCAACGCCTAACCCCGGCTTATCTGAGGGTATGATATAGCCATCCTGCCAGTCGATTTTCTCTTCCAGCACTTCTGCATGAAAACCATCCCAGGTACCGATACTTTCCTGAATCAAAAAATTCGGTGTCGCGGTGGCCAGCTGAACACTGGCCGCCGCACCTACAGGGCCGTTATAAAGGTGCGGTGCGATCTGGCAATAATATGCCTCTGCCAGTGCAGCCACTTTTTTACCTTCCAGAATGCCGCCGACCCGGCCAAGATTCATTTGCAGAATCGCCGCAGCACGGTTCTTCAACACATCATGAAACTCAAACTTAGTTGTCAGACGCTCACCAGTCGCAACCGGAATACTGGTTGCCTGAGCCACCTGTGCCATCGCTTCTGCCTGACCTGGTGGTACCGGCTCCTCAAACCACAACGGATCATAAGGTTCGAGACGCTTAGCAAGACGAATAGCGCCTGCTGGTGTCATCTGACCATGCGTACCAAACAGCAGATCACAGCTGTTACCCACAGCCTCGCGAATTCTTCGGCAAAACGTCTCTGATTTATCCAGATCGTTCTGGGATAACTGATGCCCTGAATACGCCGTGTAAGGCCCCGCCGGATCAAACTTCAGCGCGGTGAAACCCCGCTCCTTATTCTGCAGTGCACATTCCACCGCCAGCTCGACATTGTCGTAATCGTATTCGCCCTGAGCATTTTCCGGGTACAGATAGGTATAACTGCGCAGCTTATGATTAACCTTGCCGCCTATCAGTTCGTACACAGGTTTACCGGCAGCTTTACCAATAATGTCCCAGCAGGCCATTTCCAGACCACTGACCACACCCATCATGGTGAGATCCGGGCGCTGTGTGAAGCCACTGGAATAACATTCCCTAAAGAAGCGCTCCACATGGTGTGGATCATAGCCTTTCAGATACCTGTCAAAGACATCTTCTATGGCCTTTTCCATCACGGTTGGATGAAAGGATGCCGCATACACCTCACCAACCCCCTGAATACCGCACTCAGTTTTCAGGCTGACAAAGATCCAGTACATACCACCAACATGCGGCGGCGGTGTTGCAACAATATGGGTTTCGCAGGAAGTAACTTTCATCAGGAAGCCTTTTTATTCGCAATCATATTTTTCAACCGTAGCGCAGTCAGTGTTCCAACCACACCCATCACAGCAATATAGCCAAAGTAGAGGTTATACACTGTTACACCTTCATAGCGGGCAGCAATAAAACCATTAATCTGTGGCAAGAAAATATCCGGTGTATAAGCAATCAGTGACACAATACCAATCGCCAGACCTGTTACATGTAACGGGATATCACAGTCATCCAGAATCGCCCAGTAGAGGCCACGAATAGCATAAGTAAGTACACCAATTAGCAGCACGACTGCCAATAGAAAATACACTGAGTTCAGCTGCGGGAAAACAATCATCACCACTAAGCCGATAGATGCACCCAGCAATGCAACGGCCAGAATATTTTCCTTACCGTATTTATCCCCAAGGAAGCCGGCGCCGATACCACCGATAGGCCGCATCCATAACTTGGCGACTGTAATAAAGCCCGCAGTCACTGCAGTAATTTCATAACCTTCCTGTAGAAAAGCAGAGAAGGAATAGGTTGCCCAGAACAGCTGATAGCCACAGAAAATAATAATCGATACTAACCACAGTTCCGGAATAGACATCAGGAATTTCAGATCACGGACAAGATTTCCGTTGCTACTGGCTTTAGTGTCAGCAGCTTCTTTGTTTGCAGGTTCGTTACTGATAAACAGAAATGCCAATACGCCAATCACAATACAAGTGAAGGAATACATATAAATAACCTGCTGTAGCGCCACGGTATTACTCTGTCCCTGAGACTCAATAGCATAGGCAAAAATGGCAATGGCAATTGTCGCCAGTACCGCTTCCACTAATCCACGGCCGCCATCAAGAATGCCGAAAAAACGGCCCTGTTCATTATGACTGGCCAGCATCTTCACGCCTTTAAGCATCGAAGCCCAAAAAGTAAGACCGGCCCCAATACCCCAAGCCGCGAAAATATACGGCAGCATTTCTTTATCAGGGATAGCAGCAAACCAAAGGCCCAACCCACCGGTCAGCAGCATTGAAAACGCAATCAGACCTTTCGGCGAGAAACGGTCCGCCAGCCAGCCACTGGGCAGGTAGCACACCATATACATCACCCCGAGCATTGAGTAGTAATTACCCAGGTCCGAGGTAGTAATCTGAAAAGCCTCAAGAATAGAGGTTTCAAAATTCTGGCGCAGATATAGCAACGGATAAATTGCCCCTGCCGCCAGTAATAACAGTAGAAATTGAAAATAACGTTTCAGGTTGGTGCTACCGGAGCCGGCAGCCATCGAAGCATTTAAAGTCGTCATTATTGTTATGTCCTTAAGGCTTTCTTAAAGCCATCTTCTCAACGAGCTACAGTTTTCAGACACACAGAGACCCGGGCCACAATGTAGACACTGCAGTCAGATAGGACTCTGTGATGATTGAGCTAGTTAGATGTGGGCAGCTCAGCCCTGATAAGTATCAGTACTTCTGTACCACTAACCGGGTTTGAGTGAACTCAAGCATGCCATGCTTGCCATCATCCCCGCCCAGACCAGAACGTTTCCAGCCTGCGTGATACCCCTGATACGGGTCCGCCGGCGTACGGTTGATGTACACTTCACCGGCTTCAATATTGTTTGCCATTCCCATAGCAGTGCGGTAATTCTCTGTATAGATGACTGATGCCAGACCAAACTGATGGTCGTTAGCCAGTTCCAGCGCTTCTTCAGCATTACTGTATTTGAGTACGGGCAGTACCGGTCCAAAAATTTCTTCCTGAACAATTTCCATATCCTGACGGCAATTGGTTAACAGGGTCGGTGGATAAAAGTGCCCCTGCCCTTCCGGGATATAACCACCGACTTCCAGCTGAGCACCGTCATCAATGGCACGTTCCACCATCTGATGAATATTCAGACGGGCGTTATCATTAACCAGAGGCCCCATATGTGCAGGCTGTGCCGCACGATCACCAAACTGTCGCTCACCCATGTGCTGCTTCAGCAAACTGACAAACTCATCGTAAACGGCTTCATGAACATAGACGCGCTCTACTGCTGTACAAAGTTGTCCACAGTTAGTAGTTTTTGAACCAACGATCTCACGGGCGGCTTGCTGCAAATCAGCATCTGCTTCGACAATCGCCGGCGTCTTGCCACCCAGTTCCAGTGATGACTTAGCAATGTTTACCTGCGAATACTCCAGCACCTTACGGCCAGCACCCACACTGCCTGTCAGCGTAATCATGCCGACCTTAGGATGGGTACACACGATCTCTGCCGTTGCATGATCCATAGTCAGAATGTTCACTACACCGGCTGGAATGCCCGCAGCCTGTACTGCTTTGGCAATCTCAAAAGCCGAACAAGGTGTATTGTTGCTTGGTCTTACAACGACCGTGTTACCGGTAATCAGTGCCGGTGCAATTTTCCGTAGCAAGGTATAAACAGGGTAGTTAAACGGGATCAGACAGCTAATAACGCCAATAGGCTCACGTTGTAGCAACAAGTTTTCAGATGGCGAATCACTGGGAATTATTTCACCTTCGATACGCCGCGCCCACTCTGCGTGATAACGGGTAATGTCTGCAGCGTAAACCGCCTCATTGGTGGCATCTTCCAGACTTTTACCGGATTCCAGCGCCAGCGCAGTGCCAATCGCTTCTTTATGCGTCAGCAAAGCATCCGCCAGCTTATGCAGATATGCACCACGCTCCACACTGGTGAGTTTGCGCCAGCTTTTCTGCGCTTGCGCGGCAGTCTTTACTGCACCAATTGCTTCATCAGCTGTTGCCGAAGGCACCTGAGCAACTAACTCACCATCGGCCGGGTTATACACCGGAATCATGGCACTATTGGCAGAAGCGATGAATGAATTGGCAATAAAATTTTGTTCGATTTTCATGACGCACACCCTATATTTGATTATGAAATGCTAGGAGCACAGGGCGTAACTGTCAATTTTCTTCCATATCCGAAAAATAAATTCCATATAAGAAATAACATTTAAAAACATATAGTTAAGAAACTTAATTTCTAAGTATTTAAACCGTTTTCCTTCTTGAAGATCAGTAATTAGCCCGTAAAACCAAGCAATAACAGCACGATCAAAATTAATTTTATTTTTTTCAACTAGGGCCATTTAATCTTTCAGGGCGTTTTTCTGCCTATTCAACTCAGCAATAACCGGCCATAATCGAAGAGTTTTTCCATATACAGAAAAAGTGACCTCTTCTATGCAGCCCAAAGACAAGTCAAAAGCACCAGCCGTTGACCATACTGTGATGATTCTGGACTTACTGGCCGCCTCATCTTATCCACTGACGCTGTCTGAAATTTGCGAATCTACCGGTATTGCTGCTGCCAGCGGTCATCGTATTATCAACACTCTTATCGAGCATCAGATGGTTGCGCTAGACCCAAGCCGCAAAAAATCTTATTGCATAGGCTCGAAGATCTTTCAGATCGCCTCAACCATCTATAACAAACAAAGCATCATTGCGTTCTTTTATCCCATTGCAGAGATTCTCAAAAATGAAATCCACAAATCCATTTTTCTCTGTGTACCTGTGGGTAACAAAGTCGTTGTCGTTTCCAAAGTCGAGTCCTCTCTGAGCAGCGTCTTCAATATTTATATTGGCCAGACTATGCCGCTGCATGTATCCGCGTCCGGCAAGGCTATTCTCTCCATGCGACCGGAAGAATTTCAGGACAGTTATCTGCTCGCAGAAGACAGTCTTCAAGAGAATAATCCCGAGACTGAATCCCGTATCAGGGATGACCTTAGCCGGGCTAAACGTCTGGGGTATGCAGTCACTAATGGTGAAATCGACAGCCAGGTAAGTTGCATCTCTGCACCGGTACTGAACCTGCGCAATGAACCGGTCGCGGCAATCAGCGCCGGTATCAGTGGTGAGATGCTTAATCCTCAGGACGCCCGTGATTATTCCAAAAAACTGATTCAGGCTGCCCGTCAGCTATCTGCCCGAATCGTTTAACCTGAGTTATTACCGGGAACTCTGACGTAAAAACAGGCTCATAACAGCAAGATTGAGAAACCTTGCAGCTTCAATTATGCTGCCGCGAGCTAAACACCCGGAAAGACTGCCACACCGTGAAAGCAACAACCCGTAAAATTCTGATTCCCCAACTGATCCTCATGCTGCTCTATGCATGGGGTGGGCATCTGTTTACGCTGGCAGTTACAGTACATCTACCTGCACCGGTTGCCGCAGCAACACAAACGCTGGCTGAGAACAGCAAGCACAGTCACGATCATGACCATCAGCAACAGTCATTCCATCAGACCTTCAATATTACCCACCAGCATCCGCCGCAAACCGCTGATCACCTTCACGACTCGGTCCAGCTGGCACTGACTGATAGTGATAATTACATCCCTATTGCTGACACCAAACTCTCCAACTATCAGCAATGGATACCTAACCCGCCATTATTCCTGATCGAACGCCCTCCTAAAGCCCTTCAGCAGGTTTGAAACGCGGCAGGCTACGGCTTGCCTGATTCATAATTACTGATAGGGCTAAATTATGTTTAGTTATTTATCTGCCGGCCGGCCTTTGCCTGTCGGCCGCTACACGCTGCTTATCATACTGGCGTGTATGCTGCTGCTTAGCAGTATTGATGCTGCCTTTGCGCACGGAGTTGCAACCGGTGACAAGGGCTATATTCAGGAAAGCTCGGGGATACTGATCATCCCTTTCATCTATCTGGGGGCTAAGCATATGGTCACCGGTTATGATCATCTGCTATTCCTTTTCGGGGTCATTTTCTTCCTCTACCGACTTAAGGATGTCGGCTTATACGTCACCCTGTTCGCAGTCGGACACTCTGTCACTTTACTGCTGGGCGTGCTGAGCAATATCAGCGTCAGCGCCTATGTGGTGGATGCCATCATAGGGTTCTCCGTGGTGTACAAAGCACTGGATAATCTTGGAGCATTTCCGCGCTGGTTCGGTTTTCAGCCGAACACCAAAATCGCCACGCTGTTGTTCGGCCTAATGCATGGCTTTGGACTGGCCACCAAAATCCAGGACTTTGACATCTCTCCGGATGGTCTGCTGGTCAACCTTATTGCCTTCAATGTAGGGGTAGAGATCGGCCAGATACTGGCACTGTCCGCCATTCTGATTCTGATGGCTTTCTGGCGGCGCAGTATTCACTTTATGCGCCATGCCTATACCGCCAACGTCACTATGATGAGCCTCGGTTTTTTACTGATGGGCTACCAAATCAGCGGCCTGATACTGGCCCAGTGACCAAACTTATTTAAGGAAATATGAATATGTATAACACGCAAAATTTATCCCAGCCCCAGCCCAGTGCTGGCCAACTGGTCCGCTCCACCATCACGGCGCTGATTGTCGCTATGATCCTGCTGGTCTGTGTCGTACTACCATCCGAATATGCCGTCGATCCTACCGGTGCTGGCCGGCTGCTTGGCCTGACCGAAATGGGAGAAATTAAACAGCAACTGGCAGAAGAAGCTGCAGCAGATTCCGCCAGATCTGAGGTTCTGACAGCCACACCGGTTATCACCAGTACAACAGCTACGCCGACACCGACAAAAACGGTGACAGCACCAGCCGTTACACAACCCACATCTGCGCCTATTGTAGAAACGGAGACTGCCGTAACTAAACCTGAGCCAGTAAAACCTGCCCCTAAGAGCAAAACAGTAAGCTTTGTGCTCAAACCTGGTCAGGGAGCAGAAATCAAACTGGAAATGAAGCAAAACGCGCGGGTAAATTACAGCTGGAGCGCCAACGGCGGCAAACTGAATTACGATACTCATGGTGATCCGTATGATGCCCCGAAAGGCTTCTACCACGGCTATGGAAAAGGCCGCTTTGTGCCCGGTGAGAGCGGCAAACTGAAAGCAGCCTTTGATGGCAAACACGGCTGGTTTTGGCGAAATCGTACTAAACAAGATGTCACTATGACACTGGAGGTTAGCGGTGACTTCATCCAACTGAAACGGGTAATCTGATCCGTCAGCAGGGGCTGTTCAGCCCCTGCTTCTCAGTTATTATCTACCGCAACCGACGCCATATCGGCAGTTGTCTGCAATGCTGCCACAGCCCTTTCATCCCGTGGTGAACGACCGAACACATCCCGATAACGGCGGGCAAAATGTTCCTGACTAAGAAACCCGCACGCCACAGCCACCTGTAGTACTGACATTCTGGTGTGTAACAGATACTGCCGACCTTTCTCCAACCGTAAGCGCAGATAAAACATCGCCGGAGACATTTGAGTATGTTCCCTAAATAAACGCTCCAGTGTGCGCAATGACGTACCGGTTTGCTCTGCTACTTCACGAACCATCAGCCGTGATTCAATATTTCTTTCCATCAAATGAATTGCGTATTGCAGCTGTTTGGGAAAGTCATAACCGAACTCCCGCACCAGAGCCGTCTGGGACTCTCCTCCGCTGCGTAACTGTTGATAAAACAGATGCCTGGATACCCGATTAGTAATCTCTTCCCCCCAATGCTCATGCATCAGCAACAGCATCATATCGATGGGAGCCGTACCCGCTGAACAGGTCATCCGGTTCTGATCCGCCTCAAACAGATGATCCGTCACCGTCACCCGGGGATGATCTTCCGCAAATCCGGCAATCACATCATAGTTTGCAGTAGCCCTGAAACCGTCCAGTAAATGTGCCCGAGCCAGTACGATCGCACCGGTATCAATGCCTCCCAGCCGTAAACCGCTCCGGGCATGCTGACGCAACCAGCCAAACAGTTGTTCATTGTCCAGCTGCTCCGGGTACCAACTGGCGCATATAAACAAGGTATCGCAGCCAGCAGCCATAAAAGCATCAGCCGCCGCCAGGTCTCCGTCAACGGTAATCTGGGTAGAATTACTGGCCTGTACCTGTCCTGGCCCGGCGGAAAAAAGCTGCCAGCGATACAGGTCCTGACCGGATAACATATTCGCCACCCGCAAAGGCTCAATCGCCGCCGATAATGCCATCATATTAAATGACGGTAATAGCACGAACGCAAAACGCCGCTGTAACGGCTCAGAATCAGACACAAAAAACCTCCTGACGCAGACGATCAGACCCATTTCCCTGACTCTGCCAGTTATGAAGATAAAACAACAGCCAGAAAATTGAGAAACCCGCTAATTTTCATAAATGTGCAGCCATCTTCAGACTAAAAGTGCTGTTAATACCTTTATAACGCCATACTGAAAAACAGCACGTCTGCTCACTGCAATCAGAAATATGGCGTATATCGTCAGATTTATCGCTCTTAACTGACATTTAATGAGGATTCAACCTCATGTTCAGGGAGCCTGTTATGTCAGCTATTGTCGATCTTGAAGCCATCATTGTGTCAGTTCCCGCCGAAGGTAATGCCTTTGCCGAAGGTGCTGAAGAAACAGTGTTAGTTAAAGTTACAGATGCGCAAGGCCGTTACGGTATAGGCGAATGTGTTGCCACGCCTTCTGTCACCAAAGCAATGATCGACATGCCAACCGTGCACTTCTGGAGTCAGGGTATTAAAGAACACGTCATTGGCCGGGAACCCATTGAAGCCCGCGCCATTTACGACGCAATTTACCATTCATCCTTCTACCATGGCCGCCGCGGCATTCTGATCCATGCACTTTCTGCGGTTGATATCGCGCTGTATGACCTTGCAGGTAAGCAGTTGGGGCTTCCTGTATATAAGTTACTTGGCGGTGCCCGCTGTGATCAGATCCGCCCATACGCAACTATTTATCCCGGCGATATTTACGACGGCCCACTGAACACAATTGTGAACGAGCTGGAAAAGCAGGCTGAAACCGCCGTTGAACAGGGCCTGCGCTCCGTAAAAGTACCTATCCTCTTTGGTCAGCACCTTAGCGATCAAAAACTGGTCGGATTTATTGAAGATTGCCGCAGCATGGTTGGCGACAACATAGAATTATCACTGGATTTCGGTTATCGCTGGCGGGACTGGCAGGATGCAGCCTGGTTAATGAAGCGCATTGATGACTGCCGCATTGCCTTTGCCGAGGCGCCACTATGGCATGACGACCTGCACGGGCACCGCAAGCTGGCAATCGTCAGCCCGGTAAAAGTCGGCGGCGCTGAATTTGCCGTCAGCCGCTGGGAAGTCCGTGAATGGCTGGAGACCGGAGGAGTATCGCTGGTTCAGCCGGGCATCAGCCGGGCAGGTGGTTTCACCGAACTGATGCGTATCGCCGAAATGTGTGAACTCTATGGCGCTACTCTGATCCCCCACTCCTATGCCACCGGCATTACCGACATCTGCAATATTCATCTGCAAGCCGCCTGTCTGACTATTCCAATGGTGGAATTCCGTTCCTCCCGGCTGGGACCTTCGCGCCTGCGGACGGAGCTTGTCAGCCCGGCCGAACCGGAAATTCGCAATGGTCTGATTACCTTGCCCGAAGCGCCCGGACTGGGCATCACTCTGAATGAAGAACTGGTTGAACAATACGGCATCCGCTGAAAATTACTTATCAAGAACAAAAATAAAAGGACAACACTATGATTACTGCTGATCTGCAAGGTAAATCTGCCATCATCACCGGTGGAGCCTCCGGGCTTGGGCTTTGTGCCGTTGAACTCTTCACAGAAATGGGCTGCACAGTCGCCATTTGCGATGTTAACGAAGAACGAATTAATGCTCAGGTTACCCGCCTCAGCGAAATGGGCCGCCACGTGCTACCAGCCCCTGCCGATCTGCGGGATACCAATGCTGTAGATAACATGGTTAAGCAGGCCGCTGAAGCCATGGGTGGAATCGATTACTTGGTGAATGTCGCCGGCCATTCCGTCACTCTAGAGATAATTCCACCCGGCGATCTTCAGAGCCAGACAGAGCAACTCTGGCAAGACATCATGTCAGTCAACCTGATGTCCGTATTTCGCACAGTAAAAGCGGCAGAGCCCTATCTGCGGGAGTCCAAAGGTGCGGTGGTTTCAACCAGTTCGATGTCCGGCTTCCGCTCCGGTGGTTCCAGTACCCCTTACTGCGTTGCCAAAGGCGGCGTAGCCACACTGACGAAAGAACTAGCACGGGGTCTGTCGCCGGATGTTCGGGTAAATGCTATTGCCCCTATGTATGTGGATCCTAATGACACGAACTTCCCACTGAAATGGGAATCCGTATTCGAAGACAGTAAAGACTTACCTATTCCACGTCCGGGTACCGGTCGCGAATACGCTGAAGTAATGCTGTTTCTATGTGCAGGTGCCGGTTACATGACAGGCGAAACCTTACATGTTGATGGCGGCTATAACGCATAAGAGGTCTGCCTTATGAGTAATCAGGATCTGTGTTATCTCAGCGCCAATGAAGCCCTGCAACACTTCAAAAACCGAACCTTGTCACCGGTGGAATTATTGCAGGCACTGATACAGCAGCACAGCTTGCAAGAACCTAAACTGGGTGCATTCACCCAGACCTATTTTGATGAAGCTATGGATGCAGCCAGAGCGGCGGAACAACGCTATGTAAAAGGCCATACAGCGTCCTCTCTTGACGGTCTGTGCGTTGCAATCAAGGAAGATAAAGGTGTTGCTGGCAAACCTACCTCAGCTGGTTCAAAAGTATTCAGTGAAGGTGTCGCCGGCGGTGATGCACTGCCGGTACAACTTATCCGTGCTGCTGGCGGAATAATCCACAGCCGGACCAACGTTTGTGAAATGGGCACTGCAGCTATCACAGGTTCTGATATGCAGGGGCCAACAAAGAACCCCTGGAATCCGGACTACAACAGTGGCGGTTCTTCAGGCGGTGCAGCAGCCTCTCTGGCCGCAGGCACGACTACTCTGGCAAACGGATCCGATTACTGTGGATCAATCAGAATTCCGGCTTCTAGTTGCGGTGTTGTCGGTTACAAACCGCCGCGGGGACGTAATCCGGTTTCCCCCTTTTTTAATCTCGACTGGTACGATCACGACGGTCCGCTGGCACGAACCGTTGCTGACTGCGCTCTGCTCCAGAACGCGATGAGTGGCCAGCATCCCGGTGACCTGTTCTCACTGCCGGGGAATCCTCAGTTGCCCCTGGAATATCAACAGTCTCTCAAAGGCAAAACTATCGCCTGGTCGATGGATCTTGGCTATGTCGAAGTAGATCCACAGGTTAAGGCTAACACCCTGGAAACACTCGCTTTACTGAAAGAATTAGGGGCAGAGCTAATAGAAGTTAATTTGGACTGGACTGAACAATGCCTACAGGCTTTTCGTGATCACGGTGCGGCTATTTTTGGCGCCTGGGTTGCGGACTATTTGCCGGAACACAGCAGCCAGATGACCGATTACGCCTGTGCATACGGCGCTACCGCCAAAAACCTCAGCGCTAAAGCGTTTATGGACTCACTGGCACAAGAAGCCAACATGTGGCAACAACTGTCGCCGATCTTAGAACGTTGCGATGCACTGATTTGTCCGACACTGGCGGTGCCGGCTGTAGCGCTGAACCATTCGCCACTGGATCCGGATTTCAGGGTCAATAATAAACCTGTTGCCGCCGACTTTGGCTGGTTGCTGACATACCCCTTCAACATGTTAAGCCCTTTACCGGTTATTAACATTCCTTCTGGCTTTGCCAGCAGCGGCGTGCCAACAGGCATTCAGATAGTTGGCCGTCCATATGATGACCTCAGCGTATTCAGCATTGCCGGCGCCTGTGAGGCTGCCCGTCCCTGGCTGAGTAATGCCGACCAGCGTCCCAACTTTAGCAAATAAGGAGAGACCGGGATGAAACAGGAACAAAGTATTACCGGCGTCACCACCAGCAATGCCTTTATGGGTAATCATTGCGCCGCACCCGCTGACTTCAGTGATGGACAGTGCAACATAAGGGAAGTTGAGAGCAATACCCGCAGCATCACCCTCAGCTGGCAGGATAATCAGCGCAGCGAGTTCCACTATATATGGCTACGTCACAATTGTTTTTGTAGTCAGTGCGGTAACAGTGCCGATGGTATCCGCGCACTGACTATTCTGGACATCGACCCGGATATTCACCCCCGCAGTGTCAGTCTCGATGATGCTGGCAATTTGTTAGTCGTCTGGCCAGACGGTCATGAATCAGAATATGGAGCGGTTTGGCTACGCCTGCACAGCTACAGCCAGCGCCAGCGGGAACATCGCTTGAGTTTCACACCGACACTCTGGAAAGCAGATGTTACCAATGACTTTCCCAGCCACGATTATCGCAACCTGCATAGCGACGAAACTGCCCATCTCACCATGCTGGAAACATTACGGGATTATGGAATCGTTAAACTTGATAATGTTGGCAGTGAAGCAGGAGAAACTGAACGCCTCGCAGGCCTGCTTGGCCCCATTCACGAGACCACTGTTTATGGCCGGATTTTTGAAGTGCAGGTGGAAGCTGTATCCAAACTAGGCTCAAAAACTGCCATTCATCAGGACACTCATCACGATGATGCCTTCTGCTATAACCATCCCGGCGTAGTGGTATTTCATTGCCTGCAAAATATTGAGGGAGAAGGCGGCGAATCCACCTACTGCGACGGTTTCGCCATTGCTGAATCGTTACGGCAAGAAGCGCCCGAAGCTTTCAGATTGCTAACCACGGTGCCCATTCAGCATATTCGTCGTCATCCGGGTGAAATTGATTTCCGGATTCACGCCCCGCTCATTCGGCTGGACTGGAATGGCAATATTTCCGGCGTTAGATATTTTGACCGGGCAATGGCGCCTCTGGACCTGCCAGGTGAACTTATCGAACCTATGTACGCGGCTATTAGAGAATATCACCGGCGCATGGTAAGCGATGAGTTCAAAGCGGTTATAAAAATTCCTGCTGGCACTGCCGTATTCATTGATAACAACCGCAGTATGCATGGCCGTAATGCATTTGTGCCGACCTCTCCTCGCCGTATTCGCACCTGCCATGTGCCACGGGATGAGTTCCACGGCCGGTTACGGGAATTAGGTGCCCGTCTGGGGCGGAAAGATTACGATCTGATTCTGCCGCAGGGCGCCTGTCCTGCCTGATAAAACGCAGAGGACGTGTAAACGCCCGTCCCTCTGCCCCTTTACTCTCTTCTCTTAGCGTTGTTCCCTCACCCCGTATTTACTTCCCCCATGAGTGCCTCTGGCTGTCCCTGCTCCTGATGTGCAGAGCGTCCGTAAATACGCGCTTAACGTGCAGCTTGCCTGGTTACATATCGCAACAGGCAAATAGCGTCTGTTAGGTATCTAACAAACACAGATAGCAGTTTTACTTAGTCTGGCTAGCAGGCAGTCAATCTTAAGCAGTCGCCTGTACAACACCTCTTCTGACACTCCGCCAGAAACAGACGCATTTATCTGCAGCCAGACAGTGTGACCGCCAACGACTCTCCATAACTCTCCGTAAACAAAAAGAAGAACATCTTATGGCCAGAAAAGTATTCTTCCGAATTTCAATATTCGGCACCCTGCTAATAATGCTGTTATCGCTACTGCATCCCTCCGCGCTTTGGGGGTTCGTGGTGTTGTTTCCATACATGCTAATTGGCGTGTATGACATAAACACACCTAAACATAACATCCTGCATAACTACCCCGTCATTGGCCATTTGCGCTACCTGCTACAGTCGATAGGCCCGGAGCTCCGTCAGTATTTCATTGAAACCAACCAGAGCGGCCGGCCGTATAACCGGGAAATCCGTAACCTGATATATGCCCGGGCCAAAAAAAGTAATGACACTCAACCTTTCGGTACGCAGTTCGATATCACCACCAACGGTTACCATCGCGCTAACCACTCTCTGTCACCGCAAACAATCAGCCAGGCAGACAGTCGGGTGCGTGTCGGTGGTAAACACTGTAGGCAACCTTATGAGGCCTCCCGGCTAAATATTTCCGCGATGAGCTTCGGTGCCCTCAGCCCGAATGCCATCCGTGCTCTGAATGCCGGCGCGAAGTTAGGGGGCTTTGCCCATAACACCGGAGAAGGTGGACTGAGCCCCTATCATCAACAGGAAGGCGGTGACATTTTCTGGCAAATCGGTACCGGCTATTTTGGCTGCCGCGATCCGGAGGGTAATTTTGATCCAACAGCATTCGCGGAAAAAGCAGCGCTACCGCAGGTCAGAATGATTGAAATAAAGCTTTCTCAGGGCGCGAAGCCTTCCCATGGAGGCGTACTCCCAGCTCAAAAAGTGAATCAGGAAATTGCCAGTATTCGTCTGGTACCTGTCGGTGAAGATGTCATTTCACCACCGGCCCACACAGCCTTCTCTACGCCACGGGAATTACTGATTTTCGTTGAACAACTACGCACGCTGTCTAAGGGTAAACCTATCGGTTTTAAGCTGTGTATTGGCAATCATGCTGAGTTCATGGGTATCTGTAAAGCAATGCTGGAAACCGGTATTTTGCCTGACTTCATCACTGTTGACGGTGCCGAAGGTGGCACAGGTGCTGCCCCGGTCGAATACACCGACCGACTCGGTACTCCGCTCAACGAAGGCTTACTTTTTGTACACAACTGTCTGGTTGGCATTGGCCTGCGCGATCAGATCCGTATCATTGCCAGCGGTAAAGTCGCCACTGGCTTCGACATGATAACCAAGCTGGCGCTGGGTGCCGACATGTGTAATGCAGCCCGGGCAATGATGTTTGCGCTGGGCTGCATTCAGTCATTACGCTGCAATACCAATACTTGCCCGACAGGCATTGCCACGCAGGATCCAAAGCTTGCTAAAGCGGTAAACATCAAAGAGAAACATGTGCGGGTCGCCAATTACCACGAGGCGACTGTGGACAGCATGCTGGATATTCTCGGCGCAATGGGCCTGAAACACCCGGATCAGTTACAGCCTGAACAAATCTGGCGACGAGTCGAAGACGAGCGGGAAAAGAGTTACCGCGAGCTTTACAACTACCTGGAACCGAACAGCTTACTTAACGAAAACATTCCCGCCGATTATGCCCGTGACTGGCAACTGGCCAGTACGGAATATTTTTCACCGCCATATCCTGACTCAGTAACCACTGGCTGAGCACTGATCCTCTTACTGTTAACTTTTCAAAGCAGAGATAAAACCATGAATGCTTATTCAACCGACACCGGCAGTTATGTCAAAAGCCATCTGTTAAAAGCGCTACTGGGCGGCTTTGCCGGCACCCTGGCCTTTACCATGATGGGTAAGTTCATAGCCCCGTTAATGATTGGCCACGCCATGGACGTTGCCGCTATTCTGGCACCGCTGTTTAACGGCTCTCACCTGGATGGCATGATCGCGCATTTCGCCCTGGGTACCATCGCCTTCCCACTTTCCTATCTGGTTTTAGCAGCCCGTCGGCTGCCCGGACCAGCAGCTCTCCGGGGCGTTATATTCCTACTGTTTGTCTACCTGTTTGCTATGACAGTGGTAATGCCGGCGATTGGTCAGGGACTCTTTCTGGACAGCATGCCAAGAGCAATGGTCGCACTGATGGGCCATATGGTATTTGGCGTAATACTGGGAAGTGTCGTCGGTAAACCGGAATAAACTGAATATCCAGAATACCTCTTCAGCACCTGTGTAAACAGGTACTGAAGAGGTGGCTTTCAATCAGAACTTTTAAATAATCAACCACGCGCAGCAGACTGACGGCGGTATTCATACACTGACGTATAAATACCGCTGGCACAGATAATACCTATCCCCAGCCACATCAGTGCATCCGGCAAATAGGCAAAAAACAGATAACTGATAGTGCAGGCGCCGACAATCTCGGTGTAATTAAAAGGAGCCAGTAAAGAAGCCGGGGCATACTCGCAGGCTTTAATAATCAGAAAATGACCTGTAGCTGCAAACAACCCCATCAGTGCCATAATCCCCCAGCCTTTCAGATCCGGTGCAACCCAGACAAATGGCATCATCAGGCTCATCAGCACCAATCCCACTATCGCGATATACATCAGGCCTAACAGAGGTTTAGCCCGTTGTGACATTTTACGCGTCGACATAATATAAAACGCATAACACACACCGGCCGCGAGCGCCCACAGGCTGGAAAAGGCAAAATCATCGGCCGCCGGCTGTAGCACAATTAATACACCAATAAAGCCAAACCCTGCCGCCCCGGCTCTGCGCAGATCCAGCCGTTCCCGTAATATTAGCGGCGACAATGCAGTAATAATCAGCGGGGCCACAAATAACAGCGCCAAAGAATTCGGAATAGGATTGCTCTGAATCGACAGAAAGAAGCACAAAGTACAGGCTAATAGAAATAGCCCCCGCAAACCTTGTGAACCCGCACTTGCCGGCCAGCGCCACCAGGCTAACCGCTTCCAGGCCAATAAAGGCAACAACCAGAGAAAATGAAAAAAGTAACGTGCCCAGACAACCTCCATTACCGGATAAGTCTGACCAAGAATTTTGGCGCAAACATCCAGAAAAGGCACCACCAGCATACCTGCAACCATCAGGCATATGCCTAGCATCGGGCGTTGCGTATCCATTCTGCTTCCCTACTCTGTACAATTAACAGCGGTAATAAATCTAAGCTTACTAAATGACAGTAATACAGCCTGAATACAAGTCTGATCAGTCAGAAAAACTTGAACGTCTGTTCATACACTCGCTGATCTGTTCAAACTCAAAGTGCCAGAGCAACTTCTGCAGCGTCTCATACATATCGGCATCATGACTGCGAACAGCTTCGATCAGCTGTTGGCAGCGGGTAAAGTTCATTTGCTGTGCGGCTTGCAATAAATCCTGATGTAACTCAGCCGGGAGAGCTTCCAAACGTTCTACACTGATCTTTTCAGGCGGACTGATCGCCGTACCTGCTTCAAACCGTTCAAATACATATTCCAAACGCAGCAAACGGCCGACCAAAGACAGTAACTCAAACTCATTCACAGGCTTACGTAAAAAGGCATCTGCCCCGGCCTCTATAGCCACCCGTTCCTCATCCTTAAACGCACTGGCGGTTACCAAAATAACCTTGGGCACTTTCAAACGTGCATTAGCTGCTGCAGACTTAATCTGCTGCATAAGAGATATGCCATCCATCTCTGGCATACGTTTATCCATGAGTAACAGGTCCGGCTGCCAGCGGTTATATAGTTCCAGCGCATATGTCGCGCTGCCAACTTCCGCCAGTCGAAATCCCAGTGGCTGCAAGAAAGCTTTAAAGATATCCCGGTTGCTGGCAACATCATCCACGATCATGATTTTAGGCACAGCCTGCTCTGCTGCCAGAGCAACAGGCCGACGGTTATATTCACTCATCCGACGTTGCTGGTTATCCGCTATATGCACTGGCAGCTCTACAGAAAAACAACTGCCTTCGCCCAGGTGACTCTGCAGGCGCATTTCTCCTTCCAGTAATTCCAGATACTGGCAGCAAATAGCCAGGCCCAACCCGGTACCGCTACGACCATACTGGCTGCTTGACATAATGGACTGTTCGAAAGGTTCAAAGATTCGTTCCTGCTCCTCTGAACTAAGACCCACGCCGGTATCTACTACCTGAATAATCAGACGTCCGGTATCTTCCGTCAGTAACTGAAAGACAGTCCGAACAGTCACACCTCCCTGATGGGTAAACTTAATCGCATTACCAACCAGATTTACCAGTAGCTGACGCAACATACCTTCATCAGAAATAAGGAAGTCCGGCATCTGCGAGTCGTTTTCTACTTTAAACAGTAAGCGCTTGGAACGGGCTTTGTTAGCAAACATACTTTCCATATCGCCAATCACTTCACGGATGTTGAAGTAGGCAAGCTTGGGCTCTAAACGCCCAGCTTCGATCTTCGACATTTCCAGCACATCATTAATCAGTGTCAGCAGATGTGTGCCACCGCGGCTAATCGCATCAACCGATTCCCGTTGCTGAAAACTCAGACCTTTATCCCGCAATAATAACTGTGAATAACCCAGAATTGCGTTCATCGGAGTGCGGATTTCATGCGACATATTCGCCAGAAACACACTCTTAGCCTGATTAGCCGCTTCGGCATTTTCTTTCTCAGCCTCCAGCTCTCCGGTGCGTTGTTCGACTTCTTTTTCCAGCTTATCGCCGTAACTGCTTAGTTCATTAATCTTGCTCTTAATAGAGATCCGCATCAGATCGACACTGCGGGCCAGTTCTACAATTTCTCCGGACCCCTGTAGTACCACAGGATTATCCAGATCACCGGAGGTGATCCTGCTGGCAGCCTCGTGCAACACCATTAGCGGGCGCAAAAAGAAAGTCTTCAACAGGTAATACAGAGCCGTAATGCCAAGCAAAATACACAGGAAAAAGATAAACACTGAAATCATTAACGAATCCGCAAGCTTACTCTCCAGCTCAGCGGCTTCTTCTCCCATAAAGACAGTGCCCATGTAACTGCCATCTCTCCCAAACACAGGTATCAGAATGTAAATAACACCTTCTTTTAAAAGTGCTTTTTCCTTTAACAGATTCTGACCTAACGGAAAGATACCGGTAACAGTCACGCCTATCTGATTCACATCACTATGGGCAACCGCGACGCCCTGCTCGTCGAGCAATGAGACAAACTTTATCCCTTGTGCACGTCCCATCTGATATAGCTCTATACACCTGATTGTCTGAACCCGACGTATCCAGTCAAGATTGTCATTACTTTCCTGCAATAACTGCATTTCTCTGGGTAAATCCTGGGAGAAAGTCCGCGCATTATTCGTTGCTTCATTGAGGTAGGTGACACGCAGTTCATAGAGGTGAAGCCAGGTATTCAGCGCAAAGCTGGCAATAGTGATCAGCGCCACTCCCAGCAACAACTTTATTTTCAAAGAAAACCTTCCCAGCATCTGCACCTCAGCGATTACCCCGGCTGGAGCCTGACTGCATAATCTGCTCAACCCGGATTACCGCCTGATCCAGTGTCGGAGTGACTGGCGCACCAAAAAAAATCTCATTGAATGCCTGAGACGCCACCAGTCCGGCTTCCGGGAATTCCGGCAAACCATTTTGCATACGGTCGATATCACGTTGATCCATTAGCCAGCGACCGACGTTAATAAAACCGGGAGCATTAAGGTAATCATAGACGTCGGAGTACCAAAGTGACGCCCGCGCAGGTGCATCATCATCACGCAGCAACAGCGCAGTTTCTCTGGAAGAGGCCCATTGCAGAAAAAGCCAGGCCGCATCTTTATTTCTGGCATGGGCGTTAATCGCAAACGCCCAGGACCATAATGAAGTAGCTCTGGTCACCGGGCCACGGGGCATGGGTGCAGCATCCCACTTATCCCAAACAACTGACTTTTGCGGGCTATCCATTTCGGCAAACAGGTGCGAAGCAGCAATCACAGCCGCCAGCCTTCCCTGCTTAAACTGATCACGAATTTCGTAAGAATTTAACATCGGAGCCCCGGGCGGGCTGCCATACCCTGTCACCATATCCCGGTAAACCCGCAGTGCCTCTACAGCCTGCGGGCTATTAAAAACAGGTGTCAGTGAACCATCCAGCATTTCACCGCCATACGACCGAATAACCGGAATGACCGTCCAGGTATTTAAGCCAGCTCCGGCACGGGTACGGGATGCAAACGCATACATGTCATGGTAGCCATCTTCTTCAAGCGCCATCTGCAAGTCTGTCTTTAACCGCAACAGTTGTTCAAAAGTGTCCGGCACTTGCAATTCATAGCGTTGAAACAAATCTTTGCGATAGAAGAATACTGGCGCCGAAAAATCGAAAGGCAGGGATAACATTACTCCGTTAATGCTGCTCAGTTTAAGGCTACCCGGGGTAATATCGGCCTGGTCGTACCAACCGGTATCAGTCAGAGCTGGATTTTCAAGATAAGGCTGAAGCTCTTCGAGCCAGCCATTATGATAGGCCTCTCCTAAATAAGAGATGCCAATAGGCACAACATCATAAATACCAGCGCCAGTATTCAGATCAATTCTGCGAATATCCCGCATTCGCTCCTGATCTACCTGATGAAAGCCCACTTTAATGCCCGTCAGCTTTTCAAAATAGGGTAATTTTGTCTGCAACGCCTGAAATGCCGGCTGTGCATCGGCTAACACTGATAATGTAGTGCCGGAAAACTGTTGCCAGTTTATGTTTGCTTTCTGCCATGAAGAAACATTCAGCGCACCAACAGGTGTTGCCTGAACAGACAGAGGAAACCATGTCAGCAGCAGTAAAGCGGACAAACCAGGCAATAACAGGCGACACAAGCCCCAAACATTAATCATGTTCAGGTTGTACACAGTTACGGCCTCTTTGTTTGGCATTCAGCAAATGTCGGTCTGCCACCCGGATCAGGCGGTTATAGTCATCACCATCAGCAGGGTAAACCGAGACGCCAATACTGACGGTAATCTGCACTTCACCATTCTCCAGCTGCAAAGGCTTATCCGCGACCCGCTGACGAATCCGTTCGGCAACCTGCAACGCCTGCGAAAGAGACTCTTCAGGTAACATAACCACGAATTCTTCGCCGCCATAGCGAAAGGCCGAATCAATCGAGCGAATCTGCTCTTTCAGCACCGCTGCCAATGCACACAAGGCCAGGTCACCCGCCATATGACCATACTGATCATTCACCAATTTAAAATGATCAACATCAATAATCAGCAGAGCCAGCGAGTGCCCACGCCGTTGTGAACGAATCACCTCACTGCTGACACGGTCGGCAAGCTGTAAACGATTACGCAGGCCCGTAAGCGGATCATGATTCGCCAGATAATTTAGGTTTTGTTCGTTGCTTTTGCGGACAGAAATATCCGTACTGACCCAGGCATAGCGATCATCCGTTAAATTACCTGGCTCAATGCGGTAGCCCTTGGTCTGAATCCACTTTACGGAGCCATCAGATAAAACCAGCCGATAGTCCGGCAGACTGATCATATCCGGCAGTTCCCGAATCGTCCGCTCAATACACTGGCGGATAGTGCTGACATCACCACTGGCAAGACGACTCAGCCAGGTTAAAGGCTCAGCACGCAACTGCTCAGCACTGTCGCCCCATACCGACTCATAAGCCGGATTCACATAATGCATCTGCTGCCAGTCACCACTGACTATCCAATAAACGCTGTTAACCCTTTCGATTAAGCGATGAAAGAAGCCTTCCTGATTCTGCCAGGCAATATCCCGACACTCATTCAGTGAGCGATGCAACTGCTCCGTACGTTGCTTCAGATTAAGGTGAACCCTGACACGTGCGAGAATCTCTGCTTTGACATAAGGTTTACGAATAAAATCTACAGCGCCTATTTCTAATCCCTTAACAACTTCCTCGTTATCACATAAAGCACTGACAAAAATCACCGGTACCGCTTGTGTACAAGCGTCACTTTTCAGCCGTTGGCATAGTTCAAAACCGTCCATATCCGGCATTTTGCAATCCAGAACAATTAGATCAGGTAATGACTGCTTAATTTGCTTAAGTGCCATAGCAGCACTGATACTGACTCTGACGTCTAGTTCCAGCTCCGCCAGATCCTGACTTAATAAACGCAGGTCATCGTGGTTATCATCCACTACCAATACCTGATGCTTCTGCACTGCCTTCATAAAACCTTTATCCGATAAAAGGGGCGACTGTATTCCCTAAATAATTTTCCGCCTGCCGGCCCTATATAGATAAACCGCCAGACAGTTACCATTGCTGGCAACCATACATGGCGGTCAAGTATTTTAATGAAATGCAGGTTCCATCAACCCCTGCATGATCGCGGTTACCAATGCCTGTTCCCGCGTTTTAGCTTCCAGTTTGTTACGCACATTCGCCAGATGGAATTCAACCGTAACAGGTTTAATATTCAGCTGATCTGCAATCTGCACTGTCCTGTACCCCTGAGCTAATAAAGACAAACAGTCCAGCTCCCGGGCAGTCAGTTTTACCGTACCTTCAGCACCTCGCTTTGACGATTTTTTTGATACCCGTGAAGACTTAGGAGGCCCTGAGCTCTCTTCAAAGTTATCAATAATACCTTCCAGCTGCTGATTAATTTTCCGCAGTGACTGATTACGCTGTTCAAGCTCAGAATAAACCCGGCAAATATCCAGATGCACGGCAATCCGCGCTAACACTTCTGCGGGTTTCAACGGTTTAACTAAATAATCAACCGCACCCAGCTGCAAACCTCTGACAACATCTTCAGTTTCATTCACGGCACTCATGTAAATCACCGGAATATCAGCCGTTCGCTCATTGGCTTTTAATTGCCGGCATAATTCGAACCCATCCATGCCGGGCATTCTTACATCTAATAAAATTATATCTGCTAACTGAATTTCCAGTGCGGCAAACGCCTCACTGGCACTTAAAACTGGTCGAACCTGATAATTTTCAGCCTGCAACAACTGACTTAATAAACGCAGGTCATCAGGCGAGTCATCCACAACCAGAATTTCTTCCACACCACTTAACCGCATACGCATTGCAACCATTCATGTATACGCTGAACCCGGTGTACTGACCGGCATCCCTGAACGTCCAACGTCAGAAATCTCCATAACAACCAATGCCATCGCCGTTTAAAACAATTTTTCCTAAGTAAACACTAGAATTAATATAGGCAATAATCTACCTATGAATATCCATAGGCTATTGATCTATAAACTATATAGAACCCCTAAGCCTGAATCCTGACTGTATAAGTCGCATTAAAACTACCGTTTTGTGACCCTTGCCAGCGCCTCAGGAAATGCCCATAGTTAAGCTTCCAGATTTACAATCAGCAGCCACAAATGACCGACGCAATAAACCGTAAAATAATCGCAGCTCTTCAGGAAAACGCTCGTATTTCATATGCAGAATTGGGCAAACGGGTACACCTGTCAGCCCCGGCGGTGGCAGAAAGAATTCGAAAACTAGAACAAAGCGGAGTTATTACCGGTTACAGCCTGAAAGTAAATCTGGATAAGCTCGGCTATCCTATCGTGGCGCTGGTGCAATGCAAGGTATTCCGTACCAAAGAACGTCAGTTTAAAGCACTGGTACTGAGTTATGATGAGGTAATTGAGTGCCAGAACGTCACCGGCGAACAGGCATTTCTTATCAAACTGGCAGTTGCTTCAATGTCACATCTGGATGCCATTCTTGAAGCTTTTTGTGATCTGAGTGATACCAATACCATGATGGTACTGTCCACACCGGTCGAAAGACCTCTGCCCCAGACATTTTTTAACGCTGAGGCAGAGTCTTAATTTTAACTTTGTGCAGCCAGGCTCCGGTCACGTTTAACCGGCCACTGACTTACCAATATGCCCGCCAGCATCAGGCTACAGCCAATCAGCTCCTTCATACCAATCTGCTCACCCAGAAGCCACCAGCCACCCAGAACGGCAAACAACGCCTCCATCGATAAAATGAGTGCAGTCATACTGGCTGGCACTTTACGCTGCGCAATAATCTGCAGGGTACAGGCAATGCCACTGGAAGCTATACCGGCATACAGTAAAGGTAACCAGGCTGCCTGAAAATCACCCAACACAGGTGTTTCATAAATCAGCGCAGCACCTGTGGCCCAGATTGCAGCCACTATAAACTGAGTAATCGATAAACCAATTGCATCCACCTTACGGGATAACCAACCAATGGTAATCACATGCGCGGTCCAGAAAAAGGCACCTATCAGTTCCAGTAAATCACCATAACCAATCTTAAGATCTGGTCCAATCGACAGGTAATACAAACCGATGACTGCCAAAACGACGCCAATCCAGGTGTTTACGTTAGTTGTCTGACCCAGAAATATTCCGGCAATAGGCACCAGTACAATATACATACTGGTAATAAAACCCGCATTTCCAGCGGTGGTATATAACAGACCAATTTGCTGAAAACTGAACCCTGCGAACATAACGCTGCCCGCCAGAATACCACCGTATAAGAGCGTCTTACCTTGAGGTAGTCGCTGCTTTCCCATCAGAATCCACAGTGGAACCAGCGATACAGCCCCCAAAATAAAACGCGCTGCATTAAAACTGTGCGGCCCCAGATAATCCATGCCAGCACTTTGCGCCACAAAGGCAAAACCCCAGATTGCTGCCACGCTGACCAGCAATAAATGAGAAGGGCTGATAAAACTCATTGCTTTAACTCCGTATGAAACACACCAACTAACAGGCAGCTATTTTAGTCCTCACAACACCCGTAACTACAGCCATATGCTAACGAAGTAACGGCATAAAGCTTTAGTTAATAAAGAAATTAAGATTATTAGCTTACGATTCGTAAGTTAATGGCTTTTTATTCAAGCTCACCGGCGCTTCAACGGTTTTGTAAACTACTTCCGTCATTCTGCCGGTTTTTTCCGGCCAGACTGTCCCTGCAATATGGACGCCCGCACAAACTTTATAAAAATAATCAGGACGCACCTATGACAAACCGAATAAAAACTTTGCTTAGCCTGAGCGCTATACTGCTTAGCAGCTTCAGTTTAACCAGCCAGGCTGAAACTATACGTATCGCTATTGACGGTTCCTTTGCACCTTTTGCCATCGTCGATAACAGCGGTGTATTAAGCGGCTTTGACGTCGACATTGCTAATGCCCTCTGCCAACAGATGCAGGCAGACTGCAAAATAGTCTCGCAGCCCTGGGATGGCATGATCCCGGGATTACGGGTAAAAAAGTTCGATGCCATTATCTCTTCAATGTCGATTACCGAAGAACGCTCTAAAGTCGTCGACTTCAGCGAAAAATACTATTCCAATTCACTGGTTCTTCTCGGTGCAAAAGAGCGCCAGTTCGACACATCAGATGCAGGCCTGCAAGGCTTAACCATTGGTGCTTACCGGGCCACAGTTTCCAGCCAGTATCTGGAAGATAATTACAGTGGCGACGTAGATATTAAGCTCTATGACACTCAGGAAAATGCTTATCTGGATATGAAGTCCGGCCGGATTGATTTACTTGTTTCAGATAAATTTCCTGCTTATGACTGGTTACAATCCGCAGACGGTCAGGATTATGAATTTAAAGGTTCAGATATAGACATTCAGGACCAGATAGCCATTGCCGTTCGTAAAGGTTCTGCTCTCAAACAGGCTTTCAGCGACGCCATCAGCGCAATTGTTGCCAACGGTCAGTATGCAGAAATTAATCGCCGTTACTTCCCTTTCAGTATTTATTAACAGGTATTCACTATGACGTTTCAGGCGGTATCAGTGCTGGGAATCCCTCTCGACTTTAACTCTTCACACCTGACAGGTGCCGCTGAAGCGCCACCGATTATCCACAAAATACTGCATAACGGCTCAGCCAACCTAAGCAGTGAGAGCGGTGTTGATATAGGCAAAGACAACCGGCTCACAGACGCAGGCATGCTAACCTGGCCCGATCAGACCAGCGCCTTTCCCTGTATCCAGCAACGGGCTGCGGAGGTATATAGTGCCGGTCATAAGTTACTCAGCATTGGTGGCGACCACTCGATCACCTATCCGCTGGTTAAAGGCCTGCAGGAGCAACGGCAGCCGTTAACTATTCTACATTTTGATGCCCATCCAGATCTTTATGACGAACTGCTGGGTAATCGCCACTCCCATGCCTGCCCGTTTGCCCGCATTATGGAAGAGCAACTCGCAGACCGGCTGATACAGGTAGGTATCCGTACACTGAATGCCCATCAGCGGCAGCAAGCGGAAAAATTTGGTGTCGAAGTTCACGAAATGCGTCACTGGCAGGGAGCCCTCTCTCTGGATATAAAAGGACCTGTGTATATCTCAATTGATCTGGATGCGCTGGATCCGGCTTTTGCCCCGGGTGTCTCACATCATGAGCCTGGCGGGCTGACAGTCCGGGAAGTATTAACAATTCTGCAACAGCTGGATGCCCCGGTTATAGGCGCTGATATTGTGGAATACAATCCTTCACGGGATATAAATGATATGACGGCGATGGTGTGCGCAAAGCTTTATAAGGAACTCGCAGCTCTGCTGCTTAAAGACTGCCAGCAAAGCTAAACGCCTTGGTTATAAAGCGCGGCGAAAAAATTCACGCAGAATGATTCCCGACTCAGTGCGCTCAACACCTTTGAGCGCGCTGATCTTTTCAATCACCGCGTCCAGTTCAGCCGAATCATGAGCACGTATTTCTAACATCAGATCAATACTGCCACTGACGGTTTCACAGCAATACACCTGTGGAATGCTTTCCAGAATACCTATAACAGCCGCCTGGAACGGCGCCAATACACTCACAGACACCCGGCTGAAAAACTGGGGCCGCGGTAATAGCTGAGCATTCAGACGTACTCCATAGCCTTCAATAACGCCCTTTTCCTCCAGCCGACGTATACGTTCCTGAACTGTCGAACGGGCCAGATTAACAGCCCGGGCAATTTCCGCCGTCGGCATACGTGCATTTTGCTGTAACAACGCCAGAATATGCTGATCTTTAGTATCTAAATTCAAAACATCTATCCTTAACAAATCTGCAACTAAGCATCTCCCGACTTATCCACAAATGCAATCCGTAGTTATACATCCGCATCAGGGAAGGCACATGCTTGCATAACAACTCCGAAGAAATGCTTCGTACATGCAGTATCACAGCAGTTGACTCTTCACGCTTAACACCTAAAATAGACAAACTTCAATTTACAGACAAAAATCCAGAAATGACAAATCGCGAACGTCAGTTGCTGCAATTACTACAAGCCAATCCGCTGATCAGCCAACAGGAACTGGCGGACTCTCTCAGTATCAGCCGTTCTGCTGTCGCTACCCATCTGACTAATCTAACCGCCAAAGGGGCTATCAAAGGCCGGGGCTATATCCTCAATGAACGCCGTTACTCGGTCGTTATTGGCGGTGCCAATATGGATATTCTTGGTACCCCTAATCAGGCCTTAACCCCAGGCAGCTCAACTCCAGGAACAGTCAGCTACAGTCCTGGTGGTGTTGGTCGTAACATTGCTGAAAACCTTGCCCGTCTGGGGGAAGACTGCTATTTGATCGCACCGGTAGGTGACGACCACAGTGGCCGGCAGCTCACCGAATTAAGCAGCCTTGCTGGTATCGATACCAGCCAGATGGTGACGATTCCTGGCCATGCAACTTCCAGCTATTTATCGCTGGTCGATGAACAGGGTGAAATGCAGCAAGCGATTGCCGACATGGCGATTCTGGATGCATTCGGGCCAGACTATCTGCGTAAACAACTGGGCTTACTGGCCCGGGCAGAATTGCTGGTACTGGATACCAACCTGAAGAACAGTACCCTGGAATGCCTGTTTGATCAGTTACCGGAGCAACGCTTCTTTGTGGATTGCGTTTCCAGTGCCAAGGCACCTAAAATCCAGCCATTTCTGTCCCGTATCCATACATTGAAACCAAATCTGGCAGAAGCAGCGGCAATATCCGGTATACATCTCGATTCTGAAAACCTGTCCGAGCCAGCCCTTAAAGAGCTGGCAGGCTGGTTCCATCAGCAAGGTGTCGAACGTTTATTTATCAGCCTTGGCAGTGAAGGTCTGTATTACAGCCACCTGAACGGCGAGGCTTTCCGCTGCCAGCAAACCAGCCAAACAGTTATCAACAGCAACGGCGCGGGAGATGCTCTGATGGCAGCCCTCTGCCATGGCTGGCTACAGCAAATGTCTGCCCGCCAAACCTGTCGCTTCGCGCTGGCTGCTGCCAGTCTGGCACTGGCCAGCCAATCCACTATTAATCCGGAGATGTCACGTCTGAACGTGAAGCAGCTCCTGTCCGAATCTAATTAAATTAGCCGAGAATAAACATGTCAGCATCATCCGCTAACCTGAAACAGTATCTGGATATTCATCCGGATGTCGCCGTTGCACTGGCAGCCGGGCAACCTGTCGTCGCGCTGGAATCCACCATTATTTCCCATGGCATGCCCTATCCACAGAACGTAGAAACCGCCTTAAAAGTAGAACAGGCGATCCGTGAAAACGGCGCATTACCTGCCACTATAGCCATCATCAAAGGTCGTCTGAAAGTTGGCCTGAGTGAAGATGAAATTACCTATCTGGGTAAAACCGGTAAAGCCGTCATCAAAACCAGCCGCCGGGATATTCCGTTTATCGTTGCTCAGGAACTGGACGGGGCAACAACTGTTGCCTCCACTATGATCATTGCAGCAATGGCCGGTGTTCGGGTATTCGCAACCGGCGGTATCGGTGGCGTTCACCGCGGTGCTGAAACCACAATGGACGTATCTGCCGATCTTCAGGAGCTGGCCAACACCTCTATGGCGGTTGTCTGTGCCGGCGCTAAATCTATTCTGGATATAGGCCTGACGCTGGAATATCTGGAAACCCACGGCGTACCTGTTATTGGCTACCAGACCAAAACTATGCCGGCGTTCTATACCCGTAACAGCCCGTTTGGGGTGGATTATCAGCTGGATAACCCAACGGTTATTGCCAAAGCGTTACAGGCTAAATGGCAGCTGGGGCTGGAAGGCGGCGTCGTTGTTGCCAACCCAATTCCTGAAGCCCACGCACTGGATCAGGATATGATTGACGGTGTGATTGAAAACGCCCTGCGGGAAATGGACGAGCAAGGTGTCAGCGGCAAAGAAAGCACGCCTTTCCTGCTGTCCCGGGTTGCTGAAGTAACTGAAGGCAAAAGTCTGGCAGCAAACATTCAGCTGGTACTGAATAACGCCCGTCTGGCAGCTAAAATTGCAGCTGAATACTGCAAACTGTAAGCGGTGCTAAATCTGTAGGGTTACTGCTATGACGCCTCACTTCAGTCCAGTAACCCGTCAGCTCTGACCCGATTACGCTCATTTTCATAATGAGCGTCAGTCACTTTTCCGTAAAGGTCTTTCACCCGATACAAACTGCCAATCACACCTGGCTTTTCAGTGAATGACATAATCAAAAGTAAGCGATCATCATCCCCCGTATTTTCAGTTACTTGATGCAGAGAAAAACGCCCCAGAAAAAACTGCAAATCACCGGCATTCAGCTCTAACCGGGTAATCCGGCTGCGATCACCATCGAGTACCTTTTTCACCTCATCGTAGCATTCATCTTCAGAGGTCCGTAAGTTCGCCACATATTCAAAATGCCCGCCGGTAACCGCTGGCTTTAGCAACATGGTGATGGTGAACTCATTAGTATCGTAGTGCCAGTTGAACTGCTGGCCAGGCTTCCCTAGATTCACAATCATGTTAGAAACCGGGTCGTCGTAAATAAACAGTTCTTTCTTCCCCAGACAGTCAGCCAAAAAGCGAGTCAGTGGTTCCCAGTGATACAAAATCCGGGCGGCGGTATCTTCAGTGAGTAAGTCCGCCGTAATAAAACCATTGGTGCGAGGCAAAAACACATTACGGGGGTGCTCTTCCGATAATTCAGGATCACCGTCACCAAGATAGACGTTACAGGCCTTTTTCTCCGAATAATAAGCCTGATCTTTTCGCTCCTGTGCTTCATTAAGCATGTCCCGCAAGCCGGTTTCACTGAGGAAGTTTTTAACCACCGCACAGCCGTCCTTAGCCAGATCCTTCTGAATTTTTTCAATCAGTGCAGCTCGCTCCGGCCTGTCCGTATCAGCTATGGGGTAACGCTGATGATCAATAATCTGTTGTGCGGTTAATGCAGACATTTTCTCACCTTTGCTGTTAGTTGAGATTTACTGTTGTTTTACTGCAAACATCCAGAAATAAAGACATCACACATTTGGGTCGCTTCTTCCGGGGTCATATCATCTTTGCCAGTCGCCAGGCTATTCCACAAGCCATCTATCAAAATAAACAATCCCCTGGCTGCAGCTGCCGGACTAACAGCTAAGTTCTGTTCATCTCCTAATGCTATGAACAAAAGCCGAACCGTATCGTTAAACTGTTCTGTAGAGTCCTGAATCGGCTCCAGATATAAAGGCGTAAATCGACAGGCATTCGTGAAAGCCTGCCAGGCTGCCGCCATCTCCCAGCTATACACCGGCGCCTGAAAACTGCTATGAGCAATGCCGCGGATTCGCTCGGTTAACGGTAAGCTCTGATCGGCAGCTATATTTTCTTTAAGCGTCTGCGCTTCATCAAACAGCCCTTGCAAGGCGGCAATCAACAAGGCGTCTTTACTGACAAAGTAATGAGATATCAGTCCACGGGAAGCACCGGCTTCGCTGCAAATCCGCGCCACTGTAGCCCCTTCAATGCCATATCTGGCAACCGTCACTAATGCTGCTCGCAGCAAGCTCTTTTCCCGTATTGCACGAGTTTCTGCCTTGGTCATTGGTTTAGTGACAGCATCAGGCACAGCTACGGCAGTCATGACAATTCCTTACTGATCATTTTTTAAGCAAACTGCCACAATAATATTGGACGCTCAACAAACTTTTTCTGAGTGCTGTAATCGATAAACTCGATACAACTACAAAAACAATAAGTTACAGACAAAAAAATACCCCGCCGAAGCGAGGTATGTTTACCAAACAGGCTTAAATCAGCCCTGCCAGTCAGTGATATGTTTGATCTCAAGGAAGTCTTCCAGACCCCAGATACCACCTTCACGGCCGTTACCAGACTGCTTATAACCACCAAATGGTGAAGCGCCTGCTGAATCAATACCGTTCACCCGTACCATACCGCTGCGCAGCTTACGGGCTACACGTTTAGCTTTTTCCGGATCCTGAGTCTGTACATAGTTAGTCAGACCATAATCCGTATCGTTAGCGATACGAATTGCTTCTTCTTCAGTATCAAATGGAATCATAGTTAATACCGGGCCAAATACTTCTTCCCGGGCAATCCGCATCTCGTTATTCACGTCCGCAAAAATAGTCGGCTTAACGAAATAGCCCTGCTCCAGCCCTTCCGGCTTACCTGTACCACCGGCAATCAGGCGTGCACCTTCATCAATACCAACCTGAATCAGCTCCTGAATCTTGTTGTACTGCATTTCACTAACCACAGGACCAATGTGCTTACCCGCTAAAGTAGGATCGGCAATTTCAGTCGCACCAGCTGCTGCTATTGCATCTGCCACTGCCTGATCATAAACAGATCGCTCCACCAGCATACGTGTCGGTGCATTACAGGACTGTCCGGTGTTATTGAAACAATGGAAAGTACCGCGCTTTACCGCTTTATCATCAGCATCCGCAAAAACGATATTTGCGCCCTTACCACCCAGCTCAAGTGTTACCCGCTTGACGGTATCCGCCGCGGCTTTACTGATCAGCGCACCGGCTCTTGTAGAGCCAGTGAACGACAGCATATCCACATCAGGATGGCTGGAAAGCTGGCTGCCAACACCTACGCCGTCACCATTGACCATGTTAAACACACCGGCAGGAAAACCCGCAGCATCGACAATTTCAGCAAATACAATGGAAGATAAAGGCGCTACTTCAGAAGGTTTCAGTACCACAGTACAGCCAACAGCAAGTGCTGGGATAACCTTCAGCGTGACCTGATTCATTGGCCAGTTCCACGGTGTAATCATGCCGCAAACACCGATAGGCTCATGGATCAGCTGTTCGTTACTACCCAGTGATTTTTCAAACTCAAAGCTTTCAAAGGCTTCAATAAAACCTTCAATATGCGAACTGCCAGAACCGGCTTGCGCACGGGTCGCCAGATCAATCGGCGCACCCATTTCCATAGAAATAGCCGCTGCCATATCGTCGTTACGTTTTTCATATTCACGCAGCAACGCCTTGATTAAATTCAAACGCTCTTCTTTAGGGGTTTCAGACCAGCTGTTAAATGCCTGACGCGCTGCTGCAACCGCCGCATCAGTATCTGCCTGGCTACCCAGTGAAATAACCGCACAGGCCTCAGCTGTGGCCGGATTAATTACTTCACAATCATTCACCTGGCTCGGTGCCACCCAGGCACCATTGATGTAAAAATCGCGTTTCTGCAACATGGCTGATACTCCTATCGGGGTGTTGACCTGTCTTCCAGGGGCCCCACTTTTAATAATGATTGCGTCAGATCATAGAGAAGCAACTTGTAACAAACAAGCAAAAAACGCAAAATATTACGTTATATAGACCTAATAATTTCAACAAATAGACATTTTGAAGAAAATATTAATCACCCTAAAATTAATCTGTTTGCTCGTCTATGACTGCGCATTAGACTAAATAGGGTGATTTTCTGTCCTTACCCGGCAGTGCTATTATGCCCGGTATCACTGAATTTGAGAGGAATTAACATGTTCGTAATCATGGATATCATGGTATCTCCGGGTGGCGTTGGCATATCCGTTTCACCTTACGTCGCGCACTGCCAGAAAATTTTTCAGGAAGCCGGCCTGAGCCATCAGATGCATAGCTATGGCACCAACGTTGAAGGCGAATGGGATGACGTACTGGCTGCGGTAAAACGTTGCCACGAAGACCTGCATGAAATGGGCGCTGTACGTATCACCAGCCACATGAAGCTGGGTACCCGTACCGACAAAGCTCAGACAATTCAGGACAAGATCGACAGCGTAAACGAGAAAATGTAAACGCCTGTCGCGTCCTGTTATACGGCAGGTGGCAGCAGCTCTATCGCGTCACCTGTTGTTCAATAAGATATTAAACTCTGCTAAAACCTTACTTCTGCTGTGAATCAGATTCTTCTGACGGCTCTTCTTCCGGCTTATAAAAGAAATAATCCTTTACGCCATAAAATATACTACCCAGTCCAATCACCGCAATAATCAGCATATTTTGCTTATCATTCAGTTCCGGCAACAGCCCTGAGCCGTCACCAAAATATCCATATCCCGCCAGAACCAACAGAAAGATACCAATAGTGACATTCTTGATACTTACTTGCTTGATGTCAGAGCTAATCCAAAACATACAAATACCCCTCCGCTTACTTTATTAATTATTTCACTGCCCTTAGGCGTACGTAGTTTATCACGGGCCAGATTAGCAGCTGCCGCATAGCCACAGTGTATGACTACCACCAAAGCGCTAAAAGTCAGCGCCAGTAACGCAAACTGAGGTACATAGGCCGCTGCCGGGTCAATGAATTGCGGAAACAGAGATAAAAAGAACACTATAGGTTTAGGATTCAGTGCAGTTATCCCCAGCCCCTCAAAAAATCTAACGCGTACTGAACTGCGTCGCCCGACCGATAGATCCGCCGCCTGACCGGCACTGCGCCACAGTTTTATCCCCAGATAAATAAGATAAGCGGCCCCTAAATACTTAAGCACGCTAAATGCCAGTGCAGATGTGGTCAGCAGTAAACCCAGCCCCGCCGCGGAAATAACGGCGATCAGTAACATCCCCAGTGCGACACCCGCCACACCCGGCAAGGCACCTCTGAAATCATACTGCAGCGCATTTTTCAGCGTCAGTACGATACCAGGTCCGGGGCTGGCGATGACTGCCGCGGCAATCAGAATAAACAGCAGATAGTTATCCATGCGTTATAGTAACCCGACCATATGAAAATCAGTTCAGGCCATGATACGCCGCCTGTGAGCCAGGCGACAACCATGTAAATTGCAGGTGTTTAATCAGCACTCATGCTGATCAGTAGCCAGCATATTCGCTGAAGACAGATACTTCGCCCTCAGTATTTGCCGCATACACTTTAAAATCATGCTTAGGTGCGCCCGGCATATCCATACCAGGTGTACCGGATGGCATGCCAGGTACGCTCAGCAAGCGGATATCATTGTCTGCTGCCAGCAAACGCTTAATATCCTGTGCAGGCACATGCCCTTCAATCAGCTTACCGTTTACCGTGGCGGTATGACAGGAAGCCATCTGCTGAGGCACGCCAAAAGCACGCTTAACGGTATTCATTTCAGAATCCGTAACTTCCTTCACTGCAAAATTATGTTCCCGCAAATGTGCCACCCAGGCCTTACAGCAGCCACAGGTAGTACTGCGATACACAGTAATCGGATAGGCCGTATTATCCTCGCTGACCTGCCAGACAGGATCCGCCGCCTGCGCTACGCCAACAAAAAAACCAGCAAAAGAAACACTCAAAAAGATACTTACTAACAACTGGGCAGCACGCTGGCTCGCCCGGGAAAAATTTTTCATCATCACTCCAGATCAGGTATGCAAAGCACACCAGATAATCTGTTACTGGGAGCGACCACTAAGCTGATCAATAATCGGGCAGTCTGTCGACTCGTCACCCTGGCACTGTTCAACAATCGGCAATAAAGCTGCCCGCATTGCTTCCAGCGCTTCAATCTGTTCAGTGATCTGTTGTATATGCTCCAGCGCCTTACTTTTTACCTGGGCACTGGTGCGGTTGGGATCCTGAGCCAGACGCAGCAAATCACGGCCTTCTTCCAGCGAAAACCCAAGACTGCGCGTACGCTTGATGAACTTCAGCTCATCAATATGCACCGGCGAATAGGTCCGGTAACCGTTATCCGAACGTTCCGCAGGCGCAACTATCCCCTGCTGTTCGTAATAACGAATAGTTTTAGCACTGAGTCCGGTGGCCGCTGCGGCCTGAGAGATGTTCATACGTCAGTATCCACAAACAAGAAGTTAACAGGTCGGGATCTTTGTTTTTTATAACTCCGGCGATACCGCGTCATAATCAGTCACAAAGATCTCAGATTCCAGATCTCAGGTTTAAGATCTAGGCATGGACCTGTCTTGGAGGATGATAGATAGGTTCAGCAAACTGAAACTGATAATTTTCCTGATAATCCATCTGCACGATGCCGGCGCTGAGCAACAGAGTAACTGCGTTTCCCCCGATCTGCGGCGAGCAATTCATGCTCAGCGTACAGATGCTTTCACAGTAACCCTCATCAGCAGCATCATGCTCACAGGAAGCTCCACAAGATGCCATATCCATCACCATGCCACTCTTTGCGGGCATAGCAGCAGATACCGGCTGAATTGCCGCCAACCACTGCCCCGTCAGGAAGATCAGTGTCAGCAGAATCAACAGCCAGTGGCGTCGTGATACGAGCCTGTTGTGTATGGATTCAATCATTAAAATCAGTTTTCAGTTACGTGTTCAGTCATATAGTTTCATTTATAGATTCGTCGCTTACGGCGGGAAAATCAAGGCTAAATTGAGTCATACATCTTTGTTTTGACACAGATCGCTATCTGCCTTGACCTTCCCCCAGGGGGAAGCTTTACACTCCCTGAGAATAGATTTCATGCGCATTAATTTTCGGAGCATCAACATGGCTACCACCCTTATTCTGGAAGGTGTCCGTTGTGCCGGCTGTGTCGGTAAAATTGAACGGGGGCTGGCAGAAACCCCTGGTGTTAACGACGCCAGGGTTAACTTTCCCCAACGCCGTCTGCGAGTAGAAGGCGATATCAGTGAAATCGCTCTGATCAGTGCTGTCGAAGAAATAGGCTTTGGTGCCAAGGTTGATCAGAACAGTCCTGAATACCGCGCTCAGTTGCAGCAGCAGGAAGCCCGCACTTACCGTTTACGATTACGCAGCGCTGCGCTGGCATTAAGCCTCGGCCTGCCGCTGATGCTGATTGGCTGGTTAACCGACAGCATGAATATCAGCAATTCACAGGATCAGCTCATCTGGGGAGCCGTTGGCCTGCTCACGCTGGCAGTACTGGCCTTTCCTGGCAGACATTTTTTTACCGGCGGCTGGAAAGCACTGCAGCACCGCAGTGCCACTATGGATTCGCTGGTTGCCTTAGGCACCGGCAGCGCCTGGCTGTATTCAATGGCCGTCGTGCTGTTTCCGGATCTGTTTCCGGACGGCTCCCGCCACGTTTACTTTGAAGCCTCGGCAATGATTATCGGCCTGATCAACCTGGGTAACGCCATTGAAATGCGCGGCCAGCGGCAAACTTCCAGCGCAGTCGAAAAGCTGCTTAATCTGCAACCTAAGCAGGTACGGGTAGTGCGAAACGGCACCACTGAAGATATTGCCCTTGAAGATGTACAAGTAGGCGATCAGATCCAGCTTCGCCCCGGTGAACAAATTCCGGTAGATGCCCGGGTAATCGAAGGCCAGAGCCTGGTCGATGAGTCTATGCTCAGTGGCGAACCCGTGCCTGTGAGTAAAACTTCAGGCGCGCAGGTGATTGCCGGCACCCTGAACCAAATCGGCAGCCTGATCATAGAAGCTGAAAAAGTCGGCGCTGATACGGTTATCAGTAAGATCATCGACATGGTACAGCAGGCACAGGCCAGCAAACCTGCTATCGCCCGACTGGCCGACAGCGTTGCTGCAGTCTTCGTCCCTGTGGTATTAGTCTTCAGCGCGCTGACAGCCGTCGCCTGGTATCTGTTCGGCCCTGAACCACAGTTGACCTATATGTTGATCACAGCCACGACTGTGCTGGTCATCGCCTGTCCCTGTGCTTTAGGCCTGGCAACACCTATGGCCGTCATGCGGGGCATCGCCAAGGCTGCCGACTATGGCATCCTTATCCGTAATGCAGAAACGCTACAAAGCGCTGCGGGAATCGATACTGTATTGCTGGATAAAACGGGCACGCTCACAGAGGGCAAGCCAACCGTCACAGCAGTAGGACTTACTCAAACAGCTGGCACAAACATCAGCAAAACTGAACTGCTGCAACTTGCTGCCGCACTGGAACAACATTCAGAACATCCACTGGCAGCAGCTATCTGTCAGGCCAGTGACGCAGAACAGAATGCAGCCAAAAACATCTCTTCAGAACAAAATGCTTCTGAAAACGGTTCTTCTGAGCAAAGCTCTTCTGAAAAGCTTATTGTGGACAACTTCAATGCAATTGTTGGTCGGGGTGTAGAGGGTCAGGTGGATAACCGTCAGTTGCATCTGGGTAATCAGGCTTTCATGCAAAGCTTGTCGATAACCGCAGCAGAAACAGATGCACTTACCGCAGGTATGGATAGCGCCCAGACGCCGGTCTTCCTGGCAATCAATGCACAACTGGCTGGCGTCATCAGCATCAGCGATCCAATCCGCTCAGACAGCCTTGCTGCAGTTCAGCGTCTGCAAAGCAAAGGCCTGCAAGTCATCATGCTCACCGGCGACAACCCACACACAGCGGAAGCAGTGGCAAGTGCCCTGAAACTTGATGGCTTTCACGCAAGCTTACTGCCTGGCGATAAAGCCGATCAGGTTAAAGCATTACAGGCTCAGGGGCGTAAAGTTGCTATGGCCGGTGACGGCATTAACGATGCACCGGCACTGGCTCGGGCAGACGTTGGCCTAGCTATCGGGCAGGGCACGGATATAGCAATTGAAAGTGCTGATATGGTACTGCTACACAACTCGGTGCAGAGCATTGCTGATGCTGTGGATATCTCCCGTGCAACGCTGCGCAATATCAAACAGAACCTGTTTGCGGCCTTTCTGTACAACACCCTGGGCATTCCGGTTGCTGCCGGTGTGCTCTTCCCGTTCACAGGTATTCTGCTCAGCCCGGTATTCGCCGGTGCAGCGATGGCGCTGTCGTCTATCAGTGTGATCAGTAATGCCAACAGGCTCAGGTTTTATAAGCCAGAGCACTAACTGCAAATCAGGTAAGAGGGGTACACTCATGTAACCCTCTCTTTTTATTATGATTTGGATATACCGATGCATAGCATTTCCTGGCTGGCACTGACCTGGTGCTTCATTCCCATTGGGATTGCCTGTTCTGTTTATTTAGTCTGGCAAGGCGATGTAAAAGAAATACTCTTAGCCAGTTTGCGGATGGTTCTACAATTAGTCGGTGTCGGTTATGTACTGGTAGCTTTGTTCCACAACCCGTCCCCCTGGCTCACATTGCTGGTGATGGGCGTCATGTTAAGTGCAGCCGCCTGGATAGCTATTCGGCCTGTGCGTCATCATTTGGGGTATTTGAAACCTGCGGTCATCGCCCTGTCCATAGCCGTATGCTTACACTTATTCCTTTCGGTAAAACTTGTTTTGGGCGTCGATCCCTGGTTTTTACCTAAAGTCGTTATTCCGCTAGCCGGTATGTATTTCGCGAATACGATGAATGCTGTCAGCCTGGCTACCGAACGCTTTCATGCGAATATAGAGGATGGAAAATCAGCGCAACAGGCAAGAATCACCGCATTTAAAGGCGCGATGATTCCGCAGGTGAATGCTTTATTTGCAGTAGGGTTAGTGTCATTACCGGGCATGATGACTGGACAGATTCTATCGGATGTATCACCGCTGATAGCCGTGCGATACCAAATCATGATTATGACCATGATGCTCGGCGCATCAGCATCAGGCGCGGCAATCATGCTCTGGCAGCTTGAGCGTCAGGTAAGGCGTAGTGCTAATTAGCTTTGCCCTAAACCTTTAACTGCCATACAGCCTCTAAAGGTCTGGCTTTTCCCTGAGCCAGGCCTGATACACCGGGTTTGAATCTTTCACGTCCAGATATATCCACACCATACGATCCACAAACCAGGCTTTAAATACCATTATCCAGAAGTTACCTAATATCAGAATCCAGACGTCCAATGCGTAAAGCCCATAGATTAACAATGGCAAACCCATTGCAGATAGGATCTGAAGCATCTGACAAACACGAAGGTGATGAGCAGGTATAAGCTCTTTGGCACGGTTTAAGTAAATTCTCTCGCCAAACGTCCCCATTGAGGCCCAGTTGTTAGTCGTTGCAGGTGCGCTGAATAAGCGGGGATTTATCCACACCCACAAGAATGACAGTGCAATCAGTGCTATAGCATAAACGCCAAGCCATTCCCGGGACCAGAATGCCAGGGAAATTAAGGGTAAGGTCGTAAAGCGAGAGTAGACACTCCACGGATTAGAATGCCGCTTCCAGGTTTCCTCATCCATCGACATAGCCTTTTCGGCCCACTTAAGAATATCCACTGTATTTCCTTTGGGTGTAACGCCGCAAAAAAGGCTGGTAACTTTTTATGAGTCCAACGCTGAAAATGCGATTTGTGATGACACCATGAAGTACTGAATTTCTTTTACCAACCAAACTACCCCACCGACCAAAACGATACTAACAAGGAATACCATATTAAAAGTGATATCTGGACGACCTTTAGTCATCTGATGCTTAGGATAGCTAATTGGCCATTTCTTGGATCGTGCAGCATCAAGTAATATCTGAGGGCTGATTCCAATCGTTTTAACCTGATCGTATGGCGGCACAAAAAATAGGGCACCAATGCTCCAATCTTCCTCTCCATGATGAAAGTACCAGCGATAATAATTCATATTCACCTGATGCTTTTCTGCAAAGGACTCGATTAGCTCAGAGAAATAATCACCTTCAATTCCCAGGTCATTTCTAAGATCACAACAGGGAGATAATTTTGATCGTTTTATACCCTGCTCTTCAATCAGAAACTCGTATATTTTCTCAATATCCATAAATATCTAACGTTTGCAGCAGTAGACGCTACAAGAGAAAGAAGCTATGAAAAGACTGCTTTTGTTAGACTTTTTAATAAACATTTTTGTAATGGCAGCCATATGGCATGAATTGAGTTTCGTTTAGTAGATTGTACGAATAAATACAGTACTTCAAATCACTATTATTCTCGAAGAAGTCGAAATATACCCAACCAGATCTTTTGCCTTTTCCTGACCAATATATAGAAAACGGACCAAACTTTATTGGGTTAAGCAATACATACTCAAAGAACAGAAACTTTTTTGGTATATCACCAGTAACACCGTTGCCACTGTCTATTTTTATAAAACTTAATGATTGCGCATCTTTTTTATAGAGGGCCCATTGATAAGTAGCCTGCTGAAAAGTCGGTGTTTGATTTGAAAGAACAAACGCGCCAATCAAATCTTTTGTTTGCAATATGACTGTTTCACCATTCTTTGCAACTTCGGTTTTATATCCGTAAGCAAAAGATATATTGAATATAAAAATGATTACAGCAAGTGTTATTCGCATGATTAAGAAGCCTAACGCTTACGGCACTATTGGTCCGAGAAAGGAATATATGAAAGGTATTATCTGGTTAATCCAAGAACCTTTTCATGAAGCACATCCTGTTTCTTCACGGGAAAAACACGCACGCACGCTTTGTGGGTTTATACAGACACTAAATATCGTCTGTGCATAACTCTATATAGCTGATATTGCACGCTTTTCTTTAGTTAAGCCAGCATCAAAATATGCCACCGATCACTGCTCACTAATCCATGGTTCATTCAAAAAGTTGTAGCCGCTTTATCCGTAGTCATTCAGTTAACCTAAGGCTCCTCAAAAGCGATCACGTTCTTCAGGCAAAAAAAAACCTCTGCCCAATACGGGAGAGGTTTATTACACATTGTTAATACACAAGGTAAAAAAGTTGGTGACGTATCCCTACGCCACCTGAGCCAAAATTGGTCTCGAAGAAAGCGTGGCCAATGGGTTTGTCACACATTCTTCAACAAGCTTTTTTCAAGCTTACATGTTTGGATAGTTAGGACCGCCGCCGCCTTCAGGGGTAACCCAGGTAATGTTCTGGGCAGGGTCTTTAATGTCACATGTCTTACAGTGTACGCAGTTCTGCGAGTTGATCTGGAAGCGCTGTGAACCGTCATCATCTTCAACGATTTCGTAAACGCCTGCAGGGCAGAAACGCTGTGCCGGCTCGGCAAACTTCTGCAGGTTAGATGTCATCGGGATAGATGCATCAGTTAACTGCAAGTGACACGGCTGATTTTCTTCATGGTTTGTGAACGACAGGAACACAGATGAAGATTTATCAAAGCTGATCACACCGTCTGGCTTCGGATATTCGATTACCGGGCATTCGCTGGCCGGTTTCATTTCCGCGTAGTCAGGCTTGTTGTCGTGCAGCGTAACAGGAATGCTGAACAGGTTCTGGTCGATAAAGTTGAACGCGCCGCCCAGAATTGTACCGAACTTGTGCATTGCAGGGCCGAAGTTACGGCTCTTGAACAGTTCTTCGTACAACCAGGAATCGTTGAAGTTCTCAGCGTAAGCAGTCAGATCACGACCGCCTTCATCACCGGCACTCAGGGCATCAAACAGCGTTTCAGCGGCTATCATGCCGGACTTCATTGCTGTGTGTGTACCTTTGATCTTGGAGAAGTTCAGGGTACCTGCATCGCAACCTAGCAGCAGCGCGCCTGGCATAGTCATTTTCGGCAGTGAATTCAGGCCGCCTTTAGCGATTGCACGGGCACCGTAAGAAACACGGGTACCGCCTTCCAGATACTGTTTCAACTCTGGGTGGTGCTTCATACGCTGGAACTCATCAAATGGGCTCAGGTGCGGGTTAGAGTAGTTCAGGTCAGTGATCAGACCTACAACTACCTGGTTGTTATCTGTGTGGTACAGGAAGAAACCACCGCTGGCATCGGTCAGAGGCCAGCCAGCACCGTGAACAACCAGACCTGGCTGATGTTTAGCCGGATCGATGTCCCACAGTTCTTTAATGCCGATACCGTAGTGCTGTGCGTCTTTACCTTCGTCCAGGTTGAACTTGGCAATCAGCTCTTTACCCAGATGACCACGGCAACCTTCAGTGAAGATAGTGTACTTAGCCAACAGATCCATACCTGGCATGTATGAATCTTTCTGACCGCCTTCTTCATCCAGACCCATATCGCCGGTACCGATACCTGCAACACGGCCGTCTTCACCGTAAATTACGTTTGCAGCAGGGAAGCCCGGGAATACTTCTACACCCAGTTGTTCAGCCTGCTCACCCAACCAGCGGCAAAGGTTGCCAACGCTGGCAATGTAGTTGCCTTCGTTGTGCATGGTTTTAGGAACCAGTGCGTTAGGAATTTTCTTAGCATTTTCAGCATCTTTCAGCATGAAAATCTGGTCTTCGGTTACCGCAGTGTTCAGCGGTGCGCCCTGTTCTTTCCAGTCTGGGAACAGTTCGTTCAGTGCGCGGGGTTCAACCACCGCACCAGACAGAATATGAGCACCGACTTCGGAACCTTTCTCGACCACACATACGGTCAGTTCCTGATCTTTCTCATTGGCCAGTTGCATCAGTCGGCATGCGGTTGACAGACCTGCAGGTCCGGCACCAACGATGACGACGTCAAATTCCATGGATTCGCGTTCCATTACTCACTACCTCTACTAAGCTGGTTGGCTCTTTTATTGTTTATTATTTGCTTCCGCAAAAGGCCTTATCCACAGGGATAAAGCCATCATTTTGGAAAGCGGTATTATTTACGACTTTTCACTCTCAGGTACATACTAAAAACGACACATCGTAGCCGCAATAAGACCAGTGTCCAATATTTAGCCAAATGCGTCGTCAAAGGTCGCGTTTTAACACTCGATTACGTTAACTGCGAGGCCACCCTGAGAGGTTTCTTTGTATTTGCTCTGCATATCGGCACCGGTATCACGCATGGTCTTGATTACTTTATCAAGACTGACGAAATGTTCGCCATCACCATTCAGGGCTATACGGCTGGCATTGATCGCTTTAATCGATGCCATGGCGTTACGCTCAATGCAGGGAACCTGCACCAGACCGGCAATCGGATCACAGGTCAGACCCAGGTTATGCTCCATGCCAATTTCCGCAGCATTCTCGATTTGCTCAGACGTACCACCGGACACTGCTGCCAGACCAGCCGCAGCCATTGCGCAGGCGGAACCTACTTCACCCTGGCAACCAACTTCAGCACCGGAAATAGAGGCATTACGCTTACATAGCATACCCACAGCTGCAGCTGTCAGCATGAAACGTACCACACCGCTTTCACTGCCGGAGTAATAGAAACGCATATAATAATGCAGGACCGCTGGCACGATACCCGCTGCACCGTTCGTTGGCGCTGTTACTACCCGGCCACCAGCTGCATTTTCTTCATTCACTGCCAGGGCATAAAGGTTTACCCAGTCCAGCGCCGATAACGGATCGCGTAAGGCAGCTTCAGGACGTCCCATCAGCTTTTTATAGAGTTCAGGGGCACGGCGTTTTACTTTCAGACCACCTGGCAATATGCCTTCAATATCACAGCCACGTTGTACACATGCCTGCATTACCTGCCAGATATCCAGTAAGCCTTTACGCACCTCATCAGCACTGCGATGTACGGTTTCGTTGGCCATCATGATTTCACTGATCGACAAACCACTGCTCTTACAGTGACCTAACAGCTGCTCCATAGTCTCAAACGGGTACGGCAGCACGGTATCATCGTCGTCACCGACTGCCTGATCAGCACTTTCGATTTCATCTTCATCTACGACAAAACCACCGCCAACCGAGAAATACTCACGGCTGTACAGGTGAATACCTGCGGCATCACGGGCACTGAAACGCATGCCATTCGGATGTTGTGGCAAAGGGGTAAAGATGTATAACAGGTCATCGTCTTCGTTGAAGCTAATCTCATGTTCGCCATCCAAAGACAGGCGCGCCTGCTGCTTAATTTCATCCAGCCGTGGCTGCATATACGCAGGATCGATACTTTCCGGCGACTGGCCTTCAAGACCCAGAATGACTGCCGGTCCGGAACCGTGACCGACACCTGTCGCTCCCAGTGAACCGAACAGTTCGATTTTGACACCGCTAACGTCTTTCAGACAGCCACGTTCGCGCAGCTTAGCAACAAAATCCAACGCTGCACGCATTGGTCCGACAGTATGTGAACTGGACGGTCCAATACCAATTTTGAACAGATCAAAAACACTGATATTCATCTTTTCACCCCTTCGGTATCCAGGCCCTCACCGCCCGGACACCATGCCCGTAAGTAGTCGCCGCTTAGCGGTAGACCGGATGTTCAGCGCACAGCGCCAGAACTTTGCTTTTCACGTCATCGATAACCGCCTGGTTATCCATGTCTTCCAGCACATCACAGATCCAGCCAGTCAGCTGACGGCAATCATCAACACTGAAACCACGGCTACTCACAGCCGGTGTACCAATTCGCAGACCACTGGTCACAAATGGTGACTGGGGATCATTAGGCACTGAATTCTTGTTCACTGTAATGTTCGCCCGGCCCAGCGCGGCATCGGCGTCTTTACCGGTAATGCCTTGCTTGATCAGACTTAATAAGAATAGATGATCATCGGTGCCACCGGATACTACGTCGTAGCCACGTTCGATAAATACTTCAGCCATTGCACGGGCATTATCCAGTACTGTCTGCTGGTAACCGGTAAATTCAGGCTGCAGCGCTTCTTTGAACGCCACAGCTTTTGCCGCGATGATATGCATTAGCGGGCCACCCTGACCACCCGGGAATACCGCGCTGTTAAGCTTTTTCTCGATTGCGTCATTAGCACGGGCGATGATCAGACCACCACGCGGACCGCGCAGTGTTTTGTGGGTAGTTGTAGTTACAACATCAGCAACTGGTACCGGGTTAGGGTACAGACCAGCTGCAACCAGGCCAGCAACGTGTGCCATATCAACAAACAGGTAAGCACCGACCATATCGGCGATGTCGCGGAACTTCTGCCAGTCGATAATGCGGGAATAAGCAGAGAAACCGGCAACGATCATCTTTGGCTGATGCTCTTTTGCCAGACGTTCTACTTCGGCGTAATCAATCTCACCGGCATCATTCAGGCCATACTGAACAGCGTTATAGATCTTGCCGGAAAAGCTTACTTTAGAACCGTGAGTCAGGTGGCCACCATGTGCCAGGCTCATACCCAGAACAGTATCGCCCGGCTCACACAGTGCCATATATACAGCAGAGTTAGCCTGAGAACCGGAATGCGGCTGGACATTTGCGTAGTCAGCACCGAACAGTTCTTTAGCACGGTCGATGGCCAGTTGCTCAACCACATCTACGTGTTCACAACCACCGTAGTAACGCTTACCCGGGTAACCTTCAGCGTACTTGTTTGTCAGGCCGGAACCCTGCGCCTGCATAACCATAGGGCTGGTGTAGTTTTCTGAAGCAATCAGCTCAACATGCTCTTCCTGACGGGCTTCTTCAGCCTGCATGGCGGTCCACAATTCTGCATCAAAGGCATCAATACGATCTTGCTTATTAAACATAATATTCTTACCTCTTGCTGGCGAACAGGCACCAGCAACTAAACGGGCCCGGTTAAACCGGGCCCGGCATCAATTCAAAAAAGGAAATTACTTCAGTGACGCAAGAAACGCGTCAACACCGGCCTGAGAGACCACTTCATCCTGGTCTGGGGTGCCTGAACTGCAGCCGACACCACCAACAATGTGCTCACCGGCAAAAATCGGTACACCGCCGGCAACAATAGAAAAACGGCCCTGGTTACTGGTATTAATACCAAAAGCAGGTTTACCCGGCACACTTACTTCACCGTATTCACGGGTAGATTTACGCGCAGCGGAGGCAGTAAAAGACTTACCCATAGAGATATCGATACTGGTGATCCGCGCATTGTCCATACGCTGGAACATCAACAGATTGCCACTGTCATCAGTGATGGCAATATCCATATCTACATTAATTTCTTCTGCTTTTGCAACGCAGGCTTGCATGATCAGTTGGGCATCTTGCAAGGTCAGTTTCGGCATCATTCTCATTTGATTCACCTTTTTAAGTTTGTTTGAAAAACATCATAACCGGGTTTTGAGGTACGGTATCGTTTTTCACTACATTTGTTATTTTTTCGGTGCCCTAATATGAAATCTATGTGTCAGTTGTAACTTACCGAAAGATTTCTCATTGCATTACAAAATGCTGATTCCCGGGCCTACCTGCGGGATCACCGCAGGCGCCCGGAGCGTTCAGTGATGAACGCCGCGACGGTAGAACTTACTCTAATCCTGCTTACAGGACTCTCTCCAGAGTTTGTTCAAACTTGGCAACAGCTGCATCAACATCGTACAACTTGTCTAAACCGAACAGACCCAGACGGAAGGTCTGGAAATCAGCTGGCTCATCACACTGCAGGGGTACGCCCGCAGCGATTTGCATACCTTCAGCAGCAAACTTGCTACCGTTCTGGAAACCGGCATCACCGGTGTAACTAACTACTACACCTGGCGCCTGGAAGCCTTCAGCAGCAACGCTCTTAATACCTTTGCTAACCAGCAATGCACGCACTTTGTCACCCAGCTCCTGCTGAGCAGCACAAACTTTATCGAAACCGTATTCTTCAGTTTCTTTCATCACCTGGGCAAAGCTCGCCAGAGAATCAGTTGGCATAGTCGCGTGGTAAGCGTGTGCACCACCTTCGTATGCGTTCATGATTTGCAGCCACTTTTTCAGGTCGCAGGCAAAGCTGTTGCTTTCTGTTGTTTCCAGTACCGCCAGAGCACGCTGGTTCATCATCACCAGACCGCAGCAAGGCGAACCGCTCCAGCCTTTCTGAGGCGCACTGATCAGCACATCAACACCGTGGGCTTTCATGTCTACCCAGATTGCACCGGAAGCAATGCAGTCCAGTACAAACAGACCACCAACCGCGTGAACAGCTTCAGCAACAGCCTTGATGTAATCAGATGGCAAAACCATACCTGAAGAGGTTTCAACATGCGGTGCGAAAACAACGTCTGGTTTTTCAGCGTGAATAGCCGCAACAACTTCATCGATCGGCGCCGGCGCGAAAGGGGCCTGGCTGCCTTCTTCAGTCTGACGGGCTTTCATGACAGTGCAGCTTGATGGCAAATCAGCCATTTCAAGAATTTGTGTCCAGCGGAAGCTGAACCAACCGTTACGGATAATCAGTGCTTTCTTATTGTTAGCAAACTGACGGGCAACCGCTTCCATACCGAAAGTACCACTACCCGGTACAACAGCAACAGCGTCTGCCTGATAAACAGATTTCAGAGTGCGGGAAATATCATTCATCACGCTCTGGAAAGATTTGGACATGTGGTTCAGGGAACGATCGGTGTAAACCACGGAATATTCTAGCAGACCGTTAGGATCCACAGGAGATGAAATATTTGTCATTATTATGCTCTTCGTGAAATTTGTAATTATTTTTTCACGATGCTGCCTTAAGACTATTTAAAAGGCAAGCTTCGTAAACAAAAAATGTATATTTTTTGTACCGGCGCGACTAATGCCAATCCCCATATAGCGTAAGCACCAGACTACAGACTAACGGAATACTCATTGTCAAAAATGCGTAATATCGCCGCATTTTAGACAAATATCGACACAGATGAGGCCAAATTCCCGGCTTTATTAGCACCAGCTACTGCAATACTCGACTAGCATAATTCGTTTTCACGATGAGAAATTTTTCTTGCATAGCAGAATTATCACTTTAGGCCCGCTTCTTGCTTCATTTCTAAAGCCAGTTTTTAACATCGGCCTGAACAGCCGGTTGAAATGAACCAACTAACGGCAGCTATACGCGACGCCGACAGTCGGGCTATCACCAGGCTACAGGTTATTCACACAGGAGAAGGCTTTACGACAAAGCTTATTATTTCAACTATTAGACATTGAAAATCAATATCTTAGGCCATCAAACGTAAGCCGCTAAAGCTTGCTGTCCGAACAGGCCCGCTACCGATTACAGTCAGACAAATGACTGTAGCTGTACCGTTGCGCCGGTAAGAATTTTCAATGCACAGTTTCGAGCCAGGGTATCTGCGTTTTTCAGATGTCGGGGTACCCCTATGCCCGAAGAAGATGGGAGCAGCAGAGTCTGCCGGCAAACGGCCGGGCAGAGCTCAGCTTCCCAGGGGTATGCTCGTCCGGTGTCTGGCCTGCAGGCAGCTTTACCGCTATCGGTTACGACCGATGGTATAGGGGAACCTGCGCGCTATTTCAGGGAAGAAAACAGGAAACCATGAAGTTCAGGTGACCGGCATCAGGCTTATCTGTATAGCCAGGGCGGGTGCTATTTTCAGCACGACACGGAGTAAGACAATGATAATCGACACCAGTTACATCAACCTGAGTGCCAGCCATGAAAAAACCGAGTCTCGTAGCTTCAGTGCTTCACTGAACAGCGACCTGCAGTTCGGTAAATTATTCCTCGACAACATGACCAACTATTTCGCACCGGATGACATTGCGAATCCAGCTGGCACCGACGGCAGTAACCAGCAACAGGATTCAGAGCAGGATCCAAGTTCATCCATATTAGTAATGACTGATCAAGGCTTCCGTTTTCGGGACCCTGCCGAACAACAGAAAATAACTGACCAGCAACAGCTCGCCAATGACCGACTGTTTCAGGGGCTGCTTCAGGCCGTCAGCGGTCAGCGCATTACGGCAACCTCTGCCAACAGCGATATTATGGCGCTGATCAGCCAGGCGAAACAGGCCGAAAGCGGCGACACGCCTCACAGCACTGAAATCCAACCTGCCAAACTGGAAGTGACGGTAAAAATGAAAGAAACCGTCTCCGAATATGAATGCACTGAATTTTCCAGCTGTGGCGTTGTGAGAACCGCTGACGGCAGAGAATTTGATCTGTCTATGCAGTTAAAAATGGAACGTAGTTACACCGAAACCCGGGAATTTGAAATGACCAAAGAAGTCACGTTCACGGACCCGTTAATCATCAATTTTCAGGGCGAAGCCGCAGATCTGAGTGACGAAAAATACAGCTTTGATCTGGATGCAGATGGCGATCAGGAACTCATCAGTTATCTGAACGGTAATGGTGCCATGCTGGCACTGGATAAAAACAATGACGGCACCATCAACGACGGTACCGAACTGTTCGGCGCTCTCACCGGTGACGGTTTTGCTGATCTGGCTCAGTATGATGAAGATGGCAACGGCTACATTGATGAAAATGACAGTATCTTTGCCGACTTACAGCTGTGGACCAAAACGGTTGATGAAGACAAGTTAGAGTCTCTCGCTGACCGGGGTATCGGCGCGATCTATCTGGGTTCTGCCGACACGCCCTTCGATATAAAAGGCAGTGATAACCAAATCAATGGCCGGGTACGGGCAACCGGCTTTTACCTTACAGAAGCCGGTGACTCCGGTGCTGTCCAGCAAGTAGATATGGTCGTCTGACCCTGTCGGGGCGTTCGCTGACTCATCTTAGGTACAGCAGCGGACGCCGGTTTTCTGTTATCTCTTATTTTCTATACGGGCAAATTCTGCATACACTGAGATCAGGTTTTGAGAGATTCCCTATCCTGAGGAGACACAGATGTCTGATCATGTTTATAAAAAAGTAGAAGTTGTCGGTTCGTCTAAAACCAGCATTGAAGATGCCATTGAAAATGCCCTGGCTGAATGCAATAAGACTCTCACCAACCTCGACTGGTTTGAAGTCATTGAAACCCGCGGACACATCGTCGATGGCAAAGTTGGCCACTATCAGGTCACGCTTAAAGTCGGCTACCGACTCTAAGCATATAAACAACCGCTCAGTGCCAAACATCCGTTACCGGGATATCATCATCAGATATCCCACATTTGGTGACCTGTATGAAAGACTACCAACCTATTCAGTGTGAAATGCATGATGGTTATGAACTGGCCTGCATGCGTCAGGCTGTGCATACCGTCAGCTGGACGGATATTTCGGGTGAACATACCGAAGTACTGCGCTTTCTCGATATTGAAATCAGCGACAGCGCTGAATATCTGATAGCGATTACTCAAAGCGGCGATAAACACCGCATCCGGCTGGATCTGATTGAGTCCAGACTGCCTTACTAAAAGTCCCCGCATATAGCGGGGATTTTTATATTTAAATTTTTGTCTTCAAACAATAATCACTGATTTACATGAAACCGTGATATGCCACCAGCGCGACCGCCAACCCCCACATTAGCGGATGAATTTCATTTGTCTTGCCCGTCAGAATACGGATCAGCACGAAAGAAATAACACCTAAGGTAATACCGTGAGCAATAGAATAGGTGAATGGCATAGCAATAATTGTCAGAAAAGCCGGCACACCGTCTTCCAGCTTGGTCCAGTCCATTTCACGGGCGGCTGACATCATCAGCGCTCCAACAACAATTAGCGCAGGAGCAGTCGCCAACGCAGGTACTGCAATAAACAATGGCGTAAAGAACAGAGATAACAGGAATAGAATAGAGACTACAACTGCCGTTAAGCCTGTTCGACCACCTTCTTCAATACCTGTAGCAGATTCAACATAAGTCGTAACCGTACTGGTACCTACCAAAGCACCGGCCGTTGTACCAGAAGCATCCGCCATGAAAGCACGGTCCGCTCCTGGTAATTCACCCTTCATATTCAGGAAGCCACCCAAACGCCCCACACCCATCAGAGTACCCGCAGTATCGAAGATATCCACAAACAGGAAGGCAATCACAACTGTAATCAGTGTGGCGTTAAAGATCTGCGAGAAATCCAGTGCCATAAAGGTTTCTTTTGGCAGCGAAGGCATTGCCACAATGTTTTCCGGTGCCGGTGCCAAACCTGTAAACCAGGCAATCAGGGTAACACTCACAATACCAATAAGAATTGCACCTTTTACCTTACGGATCATCAGTGCAGAAATCAGCACAATACCGGCCAGCGCCAGCAATACGCCTGGATCATGTAAATTGCCCAGCGTGACGAGTGTGGCCGGATGATCAACTGTCAGCTGAGCGCCCTGAAAACCGATAATCGCCAAAAACAGACCAATACCTGTCATCGTGGCAATCTTAATACATGATGGAATCGCATTAATCAGCTTGGTCCGCACACCGGTCATCGCCAGTGCCATGAAAATCAGACCTTCCAGGAAGACAGCTACCAGCGCAACCTGCCAGTCAACGCCCATCCCCTGAACGACACCAAAGGTGAAGTAGGCATTCAGGCCCATACCCGGCGCCAGCGCAAACGGGAAGTTAGCAAATACACCCATGATCATAGTCGCAATTGCCGCTGCCAGTGCAGTTGCAATCGCAACATCATTTGCAGGCATGCCAGCCATACTCAGAATTTGCGGATTCACAAACAGAATGTAAGACATCGTCAGGAAAGTGGTAATACCTGCCCGAATCTCAGTTTGAATGTCGCTGCCACGTTCAGCGATTTTGAAATAACTCATCAGAGCTTGCATGGATCAATCATCCTTTATGAAACAATTGGAAATTTTATCGTCGCGGTGAATGGTGTCGCTAAAGGCTGATTATTGTTATTGCCATCAGTTTGCAGCCGGTTTTATGGTTATTTTTACCCGCCCCAAAAGCACTGCCCGAAAAAAAGCGCCTAAGGCTATAGCGACTATCAGACAGATACAAGACTGAAAGTCATACCAGTTGGTAAAAATACATAAAAACTGTACACATCAAGCTTACAGAGCAAAAGTTATTCACTATAATGTCGTATTTGTTCACGCCTGAACCTCTTTCCTTACTGATTTCAGTAACGGCATCTGCAAACTTGCAGCCCGCCAGGCAGAGATGACGCCGGTAGAACCCAACTTAAAAATTCAGCGGCACCGGGACGATCCCCAGTCAGCAGAAGATAGGCTCGATTATGGTTAACAAAGTATATTTAAGCGCTCAGGAGCTGCTGGAAGACTCTTTCCGTCTGGCGATTGAGGTTTACAACAGTGGTTTCCGTCCAGACTTTATCGTCGGTGTATGGCGTGGTGGTACACCAGTTGGTATCGCTGTTCAGGAACTGCTGGAAACGATGGACGTGAAAACCGACCATATCTCGATCCGTACGTCTTCTTACACCGGTATTGATTCCCGCGCGAAAGAAGTCCGTGTACACGGTCTGGATTACCTGATCCGCAACGTAAATGCGCCTGACTCTCTGCTGATTGTCGATGATGTATTCGATACCGGCCTGAGTGTTGAAGCTGTGATCAAGACGCTGAAAACCAAAGCCCGCCTGAACACGCCGCACGACATCCGTATTGCTACGCCATGGTACAAGCCGGCCAACAACAAGACTGAAGGTTTGGTTCCGGACTACTACATTCACGAATCTTCTGAATGGCTGGTATTCCCGCACGAGCTTCAGGGTCTGACCCGCGAAGAGGCGATTACGAATAAGCCAGGTCTGAAAGAGATCTACGAAGAATACGGCCTGTAATTACCGCTGTATCTGTTACAAAAAAGGCTGACTCAGAAATGCGTCAGCCTTTTTTTGTTCACAGCATAAATGACAAGCACTTACGTCCTGATATCTGACATCAATACCAGCGGTCCGGCATTGAGGCCTTCTTTTTCTCTATGTAATCAAGCAGCGCCTCATCAACGGCCGGATCTATCTCCGGGGCCTGATATTCGCTGAGCTGTTTCTTAAACAGATCATGTGCACGCTGCTCCGCTGTTTTACTGCCTTCTATTTCCCATTGCTCAAACGAATTGGCGTCCGCCGTATTCGACTCATAGAAAACATCGGTGTAGTTCGCCATCGTATGAGCAGTACCGAGGAAGTGCTCATTATGTTCGGTACGCTGGCGATACGAATCCAGACCAAACGCATTGTCATCCAGCGCCATCCCACCCATCATCTTAGCCATCATTCCCAGACGATTCGCGTCCAGCATAAACTTCTCATACCCCATCGTCAGGCCACCTTCTAACCAACCGGCTGAATGCAACACGAAATTAGCGCCAGACAGCAGCGCTGGCATCAGTGCATCAGCACTTTCCTGCCCGGCCTGGAAATCAGACACTTTCGATGAAGTAAAAGACCCGCCACACCGCAAAGGTAGTCCCGCCCGCCGGGCCAGCTGCCCGATCGCGAAATACGCCAGACTGGCTTCAGGCTGACCGAAAGTAGGCGAGCCATTACGCAATGACATTGTGGTCAGGAAATTACCATAAATCACCGGCGCTCCCGGACGCACAATCTGCGTCAGCGCTACACCGATCAATGATTCAGCATGTGCCTGTGCAACAGCACCTGCTGGTGTTACCGGGCCCATTGCTCCACCCAGCACAAAGGGACAGATAATCATCCCCTGACCCGCTGCAGCATAAGTGCGGATTACCCGGGTCACGTCACCATCGAACACCAGTGGCGAGGTAGCATTTACATTCCCCATCACTACGCAATTGTTATCCACAAACTCATCGCCAAACAGAATCTTCGACATTTCAATCGAGTCTGCAGCACGTTCAGGCGACGTTATAGAGCCTAAATACGCTTTATCTGAATAGCGCATATGGCTATACAGCATATCCAGGTGGCGCTTATTCACCGGAATATCCACCGGTTCACAAATAGTCCCGCCACTGTGATGCAGATAAGGGCTCATATAGGCCAGCTTCACTAGGTTCTGGAAATCTTCCAACGCGCCATAACGACGACCTTTCTCCAGATCAAATACAAACGGCGAACCATAGGCTGGCACCAGTACAGTATTATTTCCGCCAATCTGCACAGTGCGGGCAGAATTTCGGGCATGCTGAGTAAACTCTGCCGGTGCCGTTGCCACCAGTTTGCGAATCAGTCCTGGAGGAAAGTGCACAATGTCACCTTTTGCTTCCGCACCGGCTTCAACAAACAGGCGAACCGTTTCCGGGTCATCACGGAACTGAATACCAAACTCATGCAGAATTACCTCAGCATGATGCTCGATAGCCTCAAGGCCTTCATCACTTAATAAATTGTAATGGGGAATTTGCCGCTGGATATAAGCAGCAGCCTCTTTTGCAGGTGCTGCGTGACGTGCCTGACGACGTCGGCGACTGTTGCGAGTGGGGCGTATATTATTATTTGAATTCATGGCACTAACCGCTAACTCTTGATTTGTGAAACCAATTTATCAGCGCTAGACTGGGCGAGCCACTACCCTTGTGATAATGCCTGATATGAAAAAAATTAATATGCACCTGCTCACTAGCAGATCAATTCTGGCCTTCCATCTGGCAGCCCAGGAAAACAGTTTCACCAAAGCAGCAGACGCACTGAATGTCAGCCAGCCGGCCATCAGCCACGGCGTGCGTCAGTTGGAAGAACGCCTTGGCGTCGAACTCTTCGAGCGCAATCCACAAGGCGTAGTATTAACCGAAATAGGAGAGAAGCTCGCCCGACGGATTCATCGTGGCCTGTCAGAAATTCAGCAGGGGCTGGAAGAAACTCTCAGCCATACCTTGCCCGAAAAGATTACGCTGCTGGTATCTACATCCGTTGCCAGCCACTGGCTGATGCCACGTATTGCACGCTTTAAGCATCTTTATCCGGAAGTACAGCTGCACTGCATCACCCAGGATACTGATCAGGGGTTGCAGGATAGTCGCTTTGATCTGTGCATCCCATTAGGTCTGGCACCTGAAAGAGGCTTTCAGCGCTGGCAGTTTGCTGAAGAAATTCTGATACCGGTTTGCAGTCCGGAATTTGCAGCCAGACATCAGCTGAGCGACCTCTCCGGTATCAACGACATTCCGCTGATCCACTTAGAGGAACGTTACATCTCGCGCTATAACTGGCAACACTTTTTTGAAAACTGCAATCTTACCCGGGAAAGCTCCAGGGGCGATGAAACCTATAACGACTACTCAATTGTTCTGCAGGCAGCAATGGAAGGCCAGGGGCTGGCGCTGGGCTGGCAGCATATCGTCGGACCACTGATTCAGCAGGGTAAACTGGTCGCACCCTGTGAGCAGAAAATCGCAACTAATCAGCCGTTTCACATCATCGCGCCGGAACATAAAGCATTGAATAAAAATGCTCAGGCACTGCTCGACTGGCTGTTAAAAGAAATGCGCTGATCTCGCCGGGCGGTGCTTGCTTCTGGCTATCACCGCTTTCATCACATTTTCAAGCAGTTGATTTAAATAGGTTAATTTTAGTCTCACACAGACTGAGTATTGATTCTGTTTATACAGCATGCTTTTTCATTGACGGTCCCATAATCCCGGCTATTCTGTATCGAAAGCCTTTTTCAGCCTGCCCCCTTCAGGCTGTACTGTACCTGACCATAATGGAATATAGTCATGCTGCAAAATCTGTTAAAAAATATATCCGTCAAACAACAACTGATAGCCCTTTCATCGCTGGCAACAATTGCTTTGCTGACCGTTATCAGTAGCACTACCTACCAGCTACTCAATATCAGGGACGAACTGGTAGCAGTAGCCGAAGAAGATATTCCCATGACAGCAATGGTTACGGAAATGGCCATCAAGCAGCTTGAGCAGTCAGTCGAATTCGAGCGTAGCCTGCATTACGGCACACTGATGTCGCTGCAAAATGACAGCTATTCTAAGGCTGGTTTTGCTAAAGCCCGTCAACACTTCGACAGCCTCAACCAACAAGTGGAAAATACTCTCCAGCAGGCACAAAGTTTTATTGTAAACGTTGAAGAACACACCACCGACCAGGGAGATATGCAAAAGCTCCGTCAGTTTGAAACCGAATTTACTCATATTGCCGACATGCACAGCATTTATGGACAACATGCCAATGAAGTGTTTACCGAACTGGTAAATAACAATCTGCCCGAGGCCGAACAGCTAAGCCGGAACGTCGAACAGGAAGAAGACACCCTGAATCAAAAAGTTGAAACCGTCTTACTGAATCTGGGCGCTTTCACAGAAGCTGCAGGTCAACGGGCGGAAGCCCATGAAAAACAAGCCATCACACTGGTTCTCAGCGTCGGTAGCACCGCCACACTGCTGATTCTGCTCATCAGTTACCTGATAGGCCGTCAGATCATCCGCAGTATTAACCATGTACGTCATACCGTTGATGATATTGCCAATAACCTGGATCTGACCCGCCGCATTAATCTCTCCGGTAACACTGAACTGGGTCAGCTATCCCGCGATCTGGACAACCTCTTCAGCATTTTGCGCAATAGCATCGGTGAAGTTAGCCAGGCATCCGGTCAGTTGGCTTCTGCCTCACAAGAATTATCGGCAATTTCAACCCAGAGCAATGCTGCGGTCACCGAGCAATACAATGAAACCGATCAGATCGCCACGGCCATTAATCAGCTTGCCAGTGCAGCCAGTGATGTCGCCAACGTTACCGAGAATGCCAGCCTGGCAGCAGAAACAGCCTCCAGTGCTGTGAGCGACGGTATGCTGGTCGTCAATAATAACTTTAGCGGCATGCAGGCTCTCGAAGAGCAGATTAATCAGGCAGCCGGAGTTATTTCCGGAGTAAACAAGAGCTCACAGGGAATTTCAGCGGCACTGGATGTCATCCAGTCAGTGGCGGAACAGACCAATCTGCTGGCGCTGAATGCTGCCATTGAAGCAGCCCGTGCAGGAGAAGCCGGAAGAGGCTTTGCAGTTGTCGCCGATGAAGTACGTGACCTTGCCTCCCGCACCCAGAATCTGACTGAACAGATCCGAACCCTTATCGGGGCACTGCAAGAAGGTTCTGAGGCCGCGATGTTGGCTATGGAAGCCGGCCAGCTACAAAGCAGTGAAGTTCTTAGCCAAAGCGATGCTGCCAGCCAGGCTTTGACTAGTATCGCCGGCGCTGTCCGGGAAATAAGCAGTTTTAACATTCAGATATCCAGTGCCGCCGAAGAACAAAGTGCAGTCACTGAAGAAATCAGCCGTAATATCACAAGTATTCGGCGAATCGCGGAAGAAACCTCTGTTTCAACCCGGGAGACCAGCCACGCCAGCGAAGAACTTGCTGTACTGGCAAATCAGCTCCAAACCAACAGTCAGCGTTTTTGCATAAGCTGAGCCAACACAGACCTTCTCTAGCCCCCCGGCTTATCAAAAAAGGCACAAATTAAAATTTTTCGTGTCACAACTTAATAGATTCGCCCATTTAGCTGGCTGACGCTGCTAGTCTATATGGGTGCATGTCCGAAAACTGATCGGTATTTTTCCAGCCAGCTATTGAAGGCTGACCCTATTGCCCCCATCTATATGGGCCGAAGCCACCCGGGAAATCATTATGGATCGTCGCATAAGTCAGTTTATTTACCGCTACAGTATGCGTGACCAGATACGTGTCCTGTTGTTAACACTTTTGTTTTTTCCGATTCTTTATCTCTCATTAGAACTGCCTAAGACCATCATTAACGGGGCGATTGACGGTGCTGAGGTCAATACCTTCCTTAGCATGGAATGGCAGCCTGTCGAGTTTCTGTTGCTGCTCAGTGGCTTACTGTTACTGACTGTACTGATCAGCGGCGCATTTAAGATGCGTATTAATACCTACAAGGGCATTATCGGTGAGCGTATGGTTCGCCGGTTACGCTATGTGTTGCTGGAACGGGTACTGCGTTTCCCTCCAGGCCAGTTCCAGCGGGTCTCACAGGGCGAAATCATCGCTACAGTCACTTCTGAAACCGAACCTCTTGCGGGCTTTATCGGTGACAGCCTGGCACAGCCGCTATTCCAGGGCGGTACCATGATCACAATCCTTACATTCATGTTTGTACAGGACCCGATTCTCGGTATTGTCGCGATCTCAATGATCCCACTGCAGGCCTATATTATTCCGCGGATGCAGAAGAAACTTAACGTCCTTAAAAAAGAAAGAGTACGACAGGTTCGGGTACTGGCAAGCCATATAGGTGAAAGCGTCGACGGCAATCGTGAAGTACGGATTTATGGCACACACGGCTATCATCTGGCGCATTTTTCCCAGATTCTCGGCAAGCTGTTCACCATTCGGCTGAATATTTTTCAGCAGAAATTCCTGATGAAGTTCATCAATAACTTCCTTAACCAGCTACCGCCTATTATGTTTTATGCTGTCGGTGGTGTACTGGTTATTCAGGGCCACCTAAGCATGGGAGCACTGGTAGCAGCATTAACCGCCTATAAAGATCTGGTCGCGCCGTGGAAAGAACTGCTTGCGTACTACCAACAGTATCAGGATGCCAAAATTCGTTACGAACAAATTCAGGAAAACTTTGATCCACCTGACATTATCCAACCAGTACCAGCTATTGAAGGTGAGTCGAAATCACTTAGCGGATCCCTTAGCTTAAATAACCTATACCTTAAGAATGACCGCGGTGAATACATTGCCCAGAACATCAACCTGGATGTTAAACAGGGCGAGTTAATAAATATTCACTCAAACAGCCCTTTTTTACTGCGAAAAATGGCTCAGAATCTGATGCGAACGGACCAGCCAGCTGCAGGCTATATACGCTACGGCGACGAAGAGATAAATCAGATTTCCACTGCCCGTTTAACTCGAAATGTCAGTTACGCCGGACCGGAACCTATTCTGTTCGACGGGACTATTTTGCAAAATATCCACTACGGTCTGCGCCGAAAACCGCCGGAAGAAGGCTCAGAACAGTTAACACCTGCCCGCCTCACAGAAATCACTGAAGCCGAAGCCTCCGGAAACAGCCCTTCCAGTGCACATGACATCTGGACAGATTTCGAGATGGCCGGTGTAGAAAACTGGGGGCAGATGCGCAACTGGCTTCAGGAAATGATGGTCGCAATTGGCTCACGCCGCATGGTCTTTGAACTGGGACTCAAGGATCACTTTGACCCTAAAGACATGCCAAGCATCATTGAAGAAAAGTTTATTGATACCCGAAATGATCTGACCCATCAGTGGCACAGTCATCAGTTGGAACGCTTTGTTAAGCGCTTTGATCTCAATAGCTACCACCCGCACCTGTCGGTCCTGGAGAACATTGGTTTCGGCTTAATTAACACAGAAGATGAAGTACCTTTAATTCGTAGCCTTACTGGTAACGAAGAATTTGTACACATCTTGCACCAGCATGAACTCTATAAACCGTTACGGGATGCCGGCGAGCAAGTATCCAAACATATTATTGATGAGCTCCTGGAGGTAGGTCCTGAAGGCCAGCTAAAACCACACCTGAGCCAATACGACAGTGAATGTATCCGTGACCAGCTTACGCAGTGCATTGGCCGTCCGGATTATTTACCGGCCTGCGAATTCCTGCTGGAAATGGCTCTTAAAGTGCGCATTGTCGACTCTGGTGATGAACACATTCATGCCGACCTGCAACGGCAAATTGTTGAGCTACGCCACTGGCTGATAGAACACGACAAACAAAGCTTACTGACTGAGCTGGAACCGTTGAATGATGCCCGAATCAATTCACGGCTAAGTGTCATGGAAAACCTGATTTGGGGCATTGAGGTTGCGCCGAACAATAATGGCGACCATGGAGACCTGATAGAAATAGTTGAACAGGCATTAGTTGCCAACGACGCTGAATCACTGGTGTTGGTAACTATAGGTCTTTCTCCGGTAGGTATCAGGGGCGAACGTATTCCTCTGGCTGCTAAGCTCAATGTACAGTTATTACGTTGCCTGGTTAAACGGCCTAAAACCCTGATACTGCACGATGCTCTGGAACATAAAACGCCGGCTGAGCAACTTGAAATGCTGGAAGGCATCCGTCACTTGATGCCCGACCTGACCATTATCCTGCTACGCAGCGGCACAGCATTCAGCCCGCTGACCAGTCGCAATTTCCGCATTGATAACGAAGGTTTAGTTGAGCTCAAGTAATGTCTGTGGGCCATACGCCTGACAAATAATGCCTCACAACTAACTGGCCAACCGATCAGCAGACAATAAAAAAACCGCGCCATGGCGCGGTTTTTTTATTGCTCTAAAGCACTTATCAAATCTTAAAGCGGCTAACCTCATCGCTCAGCTGATCTGACAGGCTGTGCATCGACTCAGTGGTTTCCCGTAAATCGCTGACCGAAGCATTGGTATTGTTATACTGCTCCTGGATCATGCCAATGTTACGGTTGATTTCACCCACTGTCGCACTTTGCTCCTCAGTTGCAGCTGCGTTCTGCAGGTTCATATCATTCACCAGCGTTACCTGCTTAATGATGTTTTCCAGCTGATCCTGAATAGAGGTCACAGTCTCCATCGTCGCAGTGGTACGCTGATGGCTTTGCTCCATGGTCTTCACCGCTTCAGTACTGCCAGTCTGTAGCTGCTCGATCATAGTTTCGATCTGTTCTGTCGACTGCTGTGTTTTTTGTGCAAGATTACGTACTTCGTCTGCCACAACAGCGAAGCCCCGACCTTGCTCACCCGCACGAGCCGCCTCAATTGCAGCATTCAGCGCAAGCAAGTTAGTCTGCTGAGCAATGCCTTTGATAACGTCCAGAATGCCACCAATTTCACTGCTGTCTTCAGCCACTTTATTGATCACACTAACCGCACGGTTAATATGTTCATTAAGACCACCCATTGCCTGATTGGCATCACTCACCCGGGCGCTACCTTCATTCGCAGCTTCTACTGCATGCTTAGACTGCTCAGCCGCCTGGTTACAGTTTTCCGACACTTCCATTACAGAAGAAGACATTTCCTGTACAGATACAGCAATACTGTCAGTTTCCCGGATACCTTCACTTACCCGCTCATCAACCTGAGTAGAAATGCTCTGCATACCACCTACAGCGCCGGTGATCTGCTCAGTTGCACCACTAACACTGCGGGTCAACTGACCCAGGTGAGACGTCATCTGGTTAAATTCATTTGCCAGACCACCTAGTTCATCAGTACTGATAGCTTCGCAGACATGCGTCAGATCGGAATGCTGACTGATACGGTTCACGGCAAAAGAGATCAGGTTGATCTGTTTGATAATCAGGCGAACCAGATACACACTCAGTAAGATGGTCAAAAGCAGAGCAACTGCTGCGATACCTATTAGCGTCGTCAGCCAGGCAACCTGATCATTAATTTTATTCTTTATATCGGCATGCAGGTTTTCTTCAACCTGCTGCTCGACTTTATAAAGGATATTAATCCGGTCAGTCGATGCATCCACCCACACCTTAGGATCTATACCAAAGCTACGGCTCTGGTAAACAGCCAGTTCACGTAACTCCGCAACCTTGTCTACGCTCGGTCCGACCAACGCATCATTGAGTAACGCAATGTCAGCTTCGGTGGAAAACTCACTAAAAGTAGACAAATAGAACTGCTGAGCAACCAGGTTCTGATTGAAGTTTTTGCGGATAGACGACGGCTTGAACTTATCTTTGCCAAACGTAATCGCCAGCATGGCACGTTCCTGGCCACCGGCTTCTTTATACTGAAGCAGATAATAATAGGCAGAGGCAAGACGGCTTATCTGAGTGTCATTAACAGAGTTAGACAGACTGGCCGTCACTCCCAGAAGCTGTTTATTCAAACCATTATAAAAATCAAAAGTCTCGCGTAATTTCAGCTTAACCTGCGGAACCTGATCAACCTGGCTCCGGAATTCAACCAGACTCGACAAACCTTCACTGACGGCATCAATCTTAGTTTTCAGACCATTACTGGCAATCGACTCTGCATCAGCCTGTACAATGGAATGAAACTCGGAAATTTTGCTATCTACCTTCTGGCGCTGTGCCAGAATCGATCCTTTATCGGTTTTACCTTTGGTATCCACATAGACCGTGGTTAAGCCACGTTCTTTCTGTAATTCATGCACTAACTGAGCGCCAACAAAAGCTACTTCTGAAACTTCTTCAGCTTGCTCTAAAACTTTATAAATCTCATAGTTGCCGTACAGATCGCGTGCAATGTAACTGATGCTCAACAGCAGTGGTATCAACACTAGCAAGGTCATCTTTACACGTATCGGCAGATTACGAATAAAAAACATTCTTCTCTCCTGTCAGACTCACGACGGGGTTAAATACCTGACTTTTCCCTCTAAAAAATCAGTACCTTGAGCGTGCTTAACCTACCTGAACCTATACCGGAGAGATCTGATTACCAGCCGGTTGATAATCCGGTTGGCGGCACCTCAGAACCCACCTGTAACGGGATCTGCCAGTTTATTTCCTGATGAATCGCACTGCGTTTTTCCTTTACCTCAAGGGCGTAGCAGAGAACTATTTCGAATGAAATACTAACTACACGCTGTAAATCAGCCTAAAGTCGCAGCCAAATCAATACAAGCAATTACCCGGGCTTTACTACTTACTTTGTGTATGCGTCGCAATCAGACAATTTCTGACTGCATTTGACAAAAACAGAACCGTTTTTGGCCATCAAAACTCAGGGGATTGCCCATACCGGTAAGCAATCCGTGTCGTAAGTAAAAGGGACCTAATTAAAGAGGTTATCTGAAGGGATTAACTGATACGTTCTTCTGTAACATTCTGCAACCCCTGCCATTGCAATGCATACTCCATAAAAGTACTCATCAGCGGGGTCTGATATTTATCTGCAGCGCACACCAGATTCAACTGTCGGGTCCAACTCTGTTGCAGGTCAAGCCGAACAATACGCCCACAGCACAGCGCATCCGCAGCAGCAAGGTCAGAAATAAAACCCAAACCGATACCACTGGCCACCGCACTGATAACCGCCGTATTAGTATTAAACTCCAACCCTAACTGCCAGTTATCCAGCAATGGCGCCAAACGCCGGTCAAACTGCTCCCGGGTTCCGGAAAATGCTTCCCGCACTACCCAGTTTTCACCTTCCAGCGCATTAATTGGCAAATCGGTTTGCTGAGCTAACGGGTGCCCGGGCGCAGCAACCACCAGCATATGATCTTGTAACCAGGGACGGGCCATCAGCCGCTGCGAATTAATCTGTCCTTCTACCAGCGCCAGATCTAGCTCATAGCTTTCCAGTAGCTGACACAAATGCGATGTATTCTCTACAATCAGATGGGGCCGCTGGCAGCCATGACGCTGCATAAAGTTACCCACCAGCATCGGCAATAAATGCTCACCTACGGTATAGCTGGCACCAATATTCAACGTACCCGCAAGATTGCCTTGCCCAAACAAACTCTCAATCGTCATGGTTCGTTGCAACAGTTCATCAGCCAGGGGGCGCAATTGCTGCCCATAGGAATTCATCACTAAACGGTTTTTAACCCGGTCAAATAGCGGGTGCCCCAGCTGCTTTTCCAGCTCATGCAAGGCAACCGACAACGCCCCTTTAGTCAGCGATAGTTCTTCTGCCGCAGCGGTCAAAGTTCCCAGCCGGGCAACGCTGGTGAATGCGCGTAGCTGCTTCAGAGTAAGTGCATTAATGTTCAAATTACTCAAACCTTAGGTAGAAAATGTTTAGATATTATTAATATTAGCCAGCAGGCTATGATAGTTGCAACTTAAATTTACCCGGACATTTCTCATGGTTACTGCAACACGTCACCGCTTAGCCAGCTTCCCAACTCCCGCTGCGGGTCTGGCACTGGGTATCGCCAGTTTAGGCTGGTGCTGGGAGAGTTCGATGATGCCTGCCGGAGGCATGGTGCAGACCGGCGCAGCTTATATCGCTATGCTGATTGCCCTGACACTGTTAGCGAAATTCCTGCTGAACCCTAAAGTACTCTGGAACGAACTGGCACACCCGGTCGTTGGCTCAGTCATTCCAACACTGGCAATGACCTGGATGGTTATCAGTAAAACACTGGGCATGGTGGATGAAACACTGGGGATTCTCGTCTGGTATTCGGCGATTGCTATGCATGTTGGATTTCTGCTGATATTTATTGCTAACCGGGCACGCCGTTTTCACATATCTCACATGCTGCCCAGTTGGTTTGTACCGCCAGTTGGCCTGGTTGTTGGATCACTGACGTGTCCGGGTGAAAGCTGCATGTTTACAGCAGATCTGCTGCTGCAATTTGGCATCATCACTTATCTGATAATGGTGCCGCTAATGCTGTTCCGGCTGATATTCAGCGAAGCGGTAATGGACACAGCTAAGCCTACGATCGCTATTCTGGCTGCACCACCAAACCTGTGTCTGGCAGGATACCTGGCCCTGACGCCTGATCCATCAATGCTGTTTGTGCTATTTATGCTGGGAATTGCCCTGCTGATGACGGCCGTAGTCTATATCGCATTCTTTGTATTATTACGACTGCCGTTCAGCCCTGCATATGCAGCTTTTACCTTTCCTGTTGTCATTGGTGCTACTGCATTATTCAAGACCGCAGGATTTCTCGCAGAACGTAATATAGATCCTGTACTCACACAGCAAGTCGAAATGATTGCTAAAGGTGAGTTATGGATTGCTACCGCTGTAGTTAGTTACGTGGCTCTGCGCTATGTCATGCACTACTTGCCAAAGCCTGCTAAGCCTCAGGCAGCAATTTAACGCATATTAACTAGCAGTCTGAGCTCATCTGTTAAATCAGCCGGTTAAATCGGCCAGTTAAATCAGCCGCCTAAACCAGCCTCTCCAGTTAACTATCTGTGTGCGCCAGTAACCTGGCGCCCAGCGCCCCCATCATTACCGCGGCAATTCGATCAAAGCAGCTCTTGCCACGCAAGTATGTGCGCTGTGAAGCAGGTGCAGAAAGCAACATAGCAACCAGACTGTACCAAATGAATTCAAGTAACCCTACCAGTATCAACAGCGTCACCAGAAACCATACTGGCTGCTCAACAGGCAATAATGCTGCAAAGATACTGCTAAACACTACGGCAGTTTTCGGATTACTTATCTGTGTCAGCAGGCCCGTTGCAAACGCCCTGAATAATGGCCGGCCATTGTTTTTCTGAACATCATCAGCCTGAACCTGTACTGGCTGTGATGCACCACGCCAGATACTCCAGCCCAGATACAACAGATATGCACCGCCCAGTAATTTAAGTAACAGATACAGCTGAGGAACGCTTTGCAGCACCACCTGCAAGCCAAGTAAGCCGAGCACAGCAAATAATAAGCCACCCAACCCTACACCCCATGCAGTTACCAGCGCTTCTTTACGGGAGCGGCTGACTGCCGACCGGGCAACCACCAGAAAACTCGGCCCCGGACTCATAGCACCTAATAACAAGGCACCCAGAATAAATAAAGCAGCAATCATCAGTTCCATCTTAAACCTTCCTTTATGACAGAGTAGCTATCAGTTGCTGGTAAGCCTGCAGGGCCATTCGGTCTTCCAGCACATCCAGCTGTTCAACATCACTTAACCCAACCCAACGCAGTGATTCAGCTTCGAAACACTGAATCTCACCTTGCCAGTTATCCACCAGATAGTAATGATTCCGTTGCAACTCAGCAGTCTGATAATACAAGGTACAAAAATGCTGCCAGCGCAGTGGTCGAACACCCAGTTCTTCCTGTATTTCCCGCAATAAAGCTTGTTCATAATTTTCACCGGGATCGACATGCCCGCCCGGCATACTGACTAAACCCGGCCCTGAGGTTTTCAGCATAGAACGTTTTTCAAGCAGCATCTGACCGTTGCGCACCAGTAAAAATACAACGCAGTCACAGGCAGCGGATAAGTCCGGTAATACTGACTCTTTATTCACAACTCGTTACCCATAAAAATCTAATCATCAGTATTGATACCGCTACAGATACTGCCAATCGCACACAACAGAAACCACCTTACAAAAAACACTTAGCAGATACTTCTCTGTTCCAGAGCAGCCATCAATAACGCCGTCACGGCAGCAGATTGCAGCACATCAATATTATTTATAACCAGGCGTCCGCGAGCATTCAGTATTTCAGCTGCATAAGCCAGTTCGGAAGCGTAATAAAAGCCCAGTTGAACCTCTTTTTCAATGCAGATATACATAAAGTTATCCGTCGCTGTAGCAGCGTATTCATCCACTATCAGACCATAAGTTACGAGCCGCTGCTGATGCCAGATCACTTCATTCAGCGGAACAGACAACTCCAGCAATTTCTGACGCACCCCTGCACATATCACTTGCTGATCAGGATCAAGGTCTGCCATCAGGTCAGCGAAGCTACTCTGACGCGCAAAGCACTGTCTTGCCTGTCTATCCGACATTATTAATTTCCTGCAGTTTAAAACGCAAAAAGCCGGATCATCATCCGGCTTTTAATATAACAGCTATACGGTGTTTAACTGCGCAATTTAAAGCGTTGCGTCAGATGATTCAGTTCCTGCAAATTCTCACGTACTTCCTGAATAGCGCTCACGACCATTTGCGTTTCATTCTTCGTTTCTGCTGCTACGTTAGTGATATTCACGACCCGCTGATCAATGTCGTTCGCAACACTGCTCTGCTGGTCAGTCGCGCTGGAGATCATCACGTTCATTGAAGAAATAGTATCGGTAGAGGATATAATCTCTCGCAATGATTCCGCCGCCGCCACAGAAAGCTCACTGCTACGCTGCGCCAGCTGGTTATTCTCTTCCATTGTCGCAACGGACTGCTCGGCCATACGTTGCAGTTCACTAACAATATTCTGAATCTGGGTTGTCGACTCCTGAGTACGCTGTGCCAGCGTGCGTACCTCATCCGCCACTACGGCAAAGCCACGTCCCTGATCACCGGCACGGGCCGCTTCGATAGCTGCGTTCAGTGCCAGCAGGTTAGTCTGCTCTGCGATATCATCAATGACTGATGTAACTTTACCAACCTCAATAGTTTCGTCTTTCAGTTGCTGAATCTGTTCTGAAGTCCTTCGAATACTCTGCAACATCTGCTGCACCTGTGTATCCGCCTGACTAACGACATCACCGCCACGCTTAGCTTGCTCACCCGTAGTACTGGCAGCTTTTTCCGCTTCATTCGTATTACTGGCCACTTCCTGTACGGTTGCGGCCATTTCAGTCATAGCAGTGGCAACCAGCTCAATATCTTCGTACTGACGCGCGACACCTTCATCAGCAGCATTGGTCAGCCTGATCATTTCTTCCATATGATTTTCGGTATTCGATGATACCCGCTGTACCACGTCCAGCAATTCACTGGCATGTTCCAACATTTCATTATACGAATTGAACAGCTGACCCACTTCGTTATCCACATGATCAACATTGAAGCGGTGTGAGAAATCACCTTTACCCACTTCGGACATACGCTTACGCAAACGCTCAATATTGCTCATCAGCATGGTCAGACCGAACATACGGCCAAATACCACCAATACCAGAATGGCAATAATGCAGACAAAGGCAATCAGTAACTGACTCTTTACTGTTTCATTGGCTGTCGCCGTCATCATGCCGACCGCTTTATTCATTTCTTTCAGAACCACCGGTGATTGCTGCTGAATCTGCGCCAGTGTCTGATCAGTAGGTTTAGCGACATGCTGATTAATAGCCGCCTTATAGGTTTTCCACAGACCCTCAACATGCCGCATCTGGGCAATGATGGTTCTATCAGAAATCGGATTCATACCACGGGACTCATCGCCGTTCAGAATCATTTGATGTGAGGATTCAAAAAGCTGAATAGTTTTCGTCAGGGCCGTTTGCTGCTCAGCCTGAGCCGCTACCAACATAGCTTCTTTAGCAATTCGCTGGCTCAGCATACGCTGACGGCCGGCGGTATTAATCGTTTCGGGATTAATCGCCATACTCATATAGAGGGAAATAGCAGCGGCGGCTGCCAGTAAGAAAATCAACGCATAAGACAACATAAACTGAGCATTCAGGGTTTTGGCCCCCAACATGCGCAGCACTCCATCAATCCCACCTGCTAAACGGCTATACATTCTCAGTCAGACCTCTTAATTCACGAAAGCGTATTTTATTGCAGGCTGCAAACTCGTCCATGATCCAAAGCAATTCAAAGAGGAATGACACGCCAAAGCACTAAAAGAAAGCGCGGCAGAAACCGATGCATACCATCTGTTCCCGCAGCCCTGAGCTACGCTACCTCACCAGCAAAAGCCGGATCAAGCTGAACAGCCTGCATTTGATCTCATAGTGAGGAGCTAAGATGTCGAATTAATACCTTAGTACCAGTGCATTTAGCTTTTATAAAAAACTATTCAGCCGAAAAAAGAATCCTGACATTTCCTCTAACAAACTATTTTTACCGATCGGCCACAAACAAAAATGCCGGGCTGCTTATTTCATGATAAGCAGCCCGGCATTTCTCTAGCAGTAATAAAACCTTTTACGCTTCGACAACCAGACCGTATTCACGGCTAGCGTCCTGCAGCCACTGTCACAGACTCAGCTATAAGGTGCAAAGCTGCGGCGTAAATTCACCACAAACAAAAATGCCGGACTCTTATATCAAAATAAGCAGCCCGGCATTTTTTAACAGTTACTCTCGTTAATTAAGAGTCTGCTTATGCTTCAACAACCAAACCGTATTCACGGCTGGCGTCTTGCAGCCATAACCACAGGTAGTCAGCAAAGCTACGACGAACGATCATTTCGAAACGGTCTTCACCGGTACGACGAATCACGGCGCCTGCTTTAGCAAATACAGTACCGGCAACTTTACCCACTGGGAATACGCTCAGATCAAAGTCTAGTGGAGCAGACTTTTTCAGCATATCCACAACGTTTGCACCGGAAATCTCAACCAGAGTCTGACCACCGCTAACGTTAACCAGCGAATAGTGACCTGACATTTCTGCACGGAACTTAGTTTCGTAATCAAATGATTCCAAACCCGGAACCATGATTACCCACTCATCAGGCGAGGTCCAAAGCACAGATACATTACCTTCAGTCACTGATGTCAGTGGCTTTAAAGGCAGCGCTACACCCAGCACGCGCTCAGCGCCTGCCAGATGTTCTGGGTTTTCTGGATTGCAACGCAATACCAGATGACCTAACAGTGCGTGTTCACGCAGGTGTACACCACCCTGCTGTGGACCTTGCTTAGCCAGTGACGCCAGATCGGCGTGATGTAACGGTGAGTAACCTGGGATGCTGGCATCCGGCAGCTGATTCATAACCGCTGCAAATACTTCGTTATCAGACATTCTGACGCTCCCCTTTAGGATCAAGGAAGATTGGGCTGCAAATTTCAGCCTCAATGAAACTACCATCCGCCTGTGGATAGTAAACGGTTTCGCCCATACGGCTCAGACCACCTTTCACAAAGCCCATGGCGATGCTGTGACCCAGAACGGCACTGTAATAGCTGGAAGTTACGTGACCAACCATAGGCATAGGGATTGACGCAGTCTTATCGAATACGCCCTGAGAACCTTCAGGAATAACAACCTGAGAATCTTTGGTTTTCAGACCCACCAGCTCTTTACGGTTTTCACGAACACAATCTTCACGCTTCATACCGCGCTTACCGATGTAGCTGAACGGCTTCTTATCAGAAACACACCAGCTCATACCCAAATCGTGCGGGTGAACAGAGCCATCAGTATCCTGACCGGCAATGATGAAACCTTTCTCAGCACGCAGTACGTGCATCGTTTCAGTACCGTAAGGTGTCAGGTTGTACTTTTCACCACACTCGAACAGTTTTTCCCAAACCTGCAAACCGTAGTTTGCCTGAACGTTAATCTCGTAAGACAGTTCACCGGTGAAGGAAATTCGGAATACACGTGCAGGTACACCGGCAACTGTGCCAGCTTTCCAGTCCATGAAGCTAAACGCTTCGTTAGACAGATCGATATCCGTGCAAACTTCTTCCAGCAACTTACGGCTGTTCGGACCAGAGATAGTCATAGTCGACCAGTGGTCTGTTACTGTGTTGAAGTAAACTTCCAGCTCAGGCCATTCGGTCTGGTGCCACAATTCCAGCCACTCGTATACGCGCGCAGCACCACCGGAAGTGGTGGTCATCAGGAAGTGGTTTTCACCCAGACAAGTCGTTACACCGTCATCGAAAACCATACCGTCTTCACCACACATCAGACCGTAACGACACTTGCCAACCGCAAGCTTAGCCCATGGGTTAGAGTAAACACGGCCCAGGAATTCACGGGCATCTTTACCCTGGATATCAATTTTACCCAGTGTAGATGCATCCAGAATACCAACGCTTTCACGGGTAGAGATACACTCACGGTTCAGCGCTTCCTGCATGGATTCGCCGGCTTTCGGGAAGTACCAAGGGCGCTTCCACTGGCCTACGTCCTCAAACTTAGCGCCGTTTTCCAGATGCCACTTGTGCATCGCTGTGTAACGCTCAGGATCGAACAGTGCGCCACAGTCACGACCAACCATCGCACCGAAAGTAACAGGCGTATAGTTTGGACGGAAAATAGTCGTACCCGTTTCCGGAATACTCTTATTCAGTGTCTTGGCAGCAATCGCCATCCCGTTGATGTTACCCAGCTTACCCTGGTCAGTACCGAAGCCCATTGCGGTGTAACGCTTAACGTGCTCGATAGACTCGTAACCTTCGCGACACGCCAACTCGATACCAGATGCTGTTACGTCATTTTGGTAATCAACAAACTGCTTAGGCGCAGATGCTGTTGGCTTAGTGTGCGGAATGTGGAACAACGTCTGAACAGGGCCTTCAACCACTTCTTCAGTCGCAGGCAGCTCTACACTTGCTGCTGTCAGGTTCATAGAAGCAATCGCGCTGCTCGCGGCTTCAACACCTTCAGCCATTGCTTTCGCAGTGGTGTAGTTACCGTTGATTGCGCCAGCGACCAACTGCTTCTGAACAGTAGGACCTGGCAGGAAACCAACAATTTCTTCATTCCAGACAGGACGGCTACCAGTATGACTGGAAAGGTGAATAACCGGGCTCCAACCACCAGAGCTGGCAACAGTGTCAGCACTTAAACGCTGTACTGAACCGGAAATAGTGCTGCCATCACTGCTGATAGGTGCAACGCTTACGCCAGATACACGCTTGCTGCCCTGCACTTCAATCACTGCAGAACCGGAAATGATGTTAATACCCAGTTTACGGGCAGCATCAACACGGTCACCAGCAGGCGACTGACGGGTATCAACAATCGCAACAACTTTACGGCCAGCTTCAGCCCAGTCGATCGCAGCCTGATAGCCGTTATCGTTAGTCGTCATCAGTACCAGGTTGTTACCAGGTACAACGCCGTAACGGTTGATGTAAGTAGAAACAGCATTAGCAACCATGCAACCAGGTACATCGTTGTTAGCAAATACTAATGGACGTTCATGCGCACCAGTTGCCAGTACAACCCACTTAGCGCGGACGCGGTGAAGACGCTGACGCACCTGACCGGCTGGCGCCAGATCAGCAATGTGATCAGTACGGCGTTCGTGAATCGTCAGGAAGTTCTGATCGTGGTAACCGTTAACTGTAGAACGTGGCATAACCATTACGTTCTCAGCAGCTTCCAGCTCAGCTGTTACTTCAGCAACCCATTCAGCTGCTGGCTTGCCGTTCAGCAATTCTTTGCTGCTCAGCAGACTACCACCGAATTCGCTTTGCTCATCAGCGATCATTACACGGGCACCACTGCGCGCTGCTGTTTGTGCAGCAGCCAGACCCGCAGGACCCGCGCCAACAACCAGAACGTCACAGTGCTGATTTACTTTATCGTATGTATCCGGATCTGTTTCCAGTGGCGAGCGGCCTAAACCAGCAGCCTTACGAATCATACTTTCATAAGTATCCCACAGAGACTGCGGATACATAAAAGTCTTGTAGTAGAAGCCAGGAGGCATCATTTTGCCACCGACTTTCCCCAACAAACTCATTACGTCAGTGTTTACATTCGGCCAGCCGTTAGTGGACTTACTTACCAGCCCGTGAAATAACTCTTGCTGTGTCGCACGTACGTTAGGTACCTGAGTCGCTTCAGTAGCGCCCAGCTGCATTACCGCATTCGGCTCTTCAGCACCTGCAGCAACGATACCGCGTGGACGGCTGTACTTAAAACTACGACCAATTACGTCGATGCCGTTCGCCAGCATCGCAGATGCCAGTGTATCGCCTTGAAAACCTTTAAATTCCTGACCATTGTAGGAAAAAGTTAAGGACTTGGAACGGTCGATGCGGCCTCCGGACTGGAGGCGGTTTTGCTGTGTCATGGATCCGCTCCTGTTAGCTGTCAGCTACAACAGATGGCTGCTCGCCAATCTTGTATACTTCTTTAATTTCGTAAGTCACTGTATCGCGCGTTATGTTAAAGAACTTACGACAACCAGCAGCGTGAACCCACATTTCATGGTGCAAACCACGTGGATTCTTACGGAAATACAGGTACTCACCCCATTCTTTATCGGTGCAGTTATCCGGATCTAACGGACGCACGATGTGGGCCTGGCCCTTTGGGTGAAACTCTTCTTCTTCGCGGTGCTCGCCACAATGCGGGCAGTAGATATAAAACATGTCAGCTCTCTCCCCTTAGTGTGCTACGCCGGCAGCGCCGTGCTCATCAATCAACGCGCCGCTATGGAAACGGTACATATTGAAAGGCTTAGACATTTCGTTTGCTTCACCTGTCGCCAGCATGTCAGCAAAAATATGGCCTGCACCCGGAGTCGCTTTAAAGCCACCCGTACCCCAACCACAGTTGAAGAACAGGTTCTTAACAGGTGTAGGTGTAATCAGCGGACACGCATCCGGACAAGTATCTACGATACCGCCCCACTGACGGTTCAGACGGACCCGGCTGAAAATCGGGAACATCTCAACAATCGCCTGCATGGTGTGCTCAACAGTTGGGAAAGAACCACGCTGTCCGTAACCAATCCAGCCATCAATACCTGCACCGATTACCAGATCGCCCTTATCGGACTGGCTCAGGTAACCATGTACGTGGTTAGACATTACAACTGTATCCAGGATCGGTTTGATCGGCTCGGATACCATTGCCTGCAACGGGTGAGATTCCAACGGCAGCTCAAAGCCAGCCATCTTGGCAACCACACCGGAGTTACCGGCTACAACAGAACCTACACGGTCTGCCATGATGTCACCGTAGCGGTTAGTCTTCACGCCAACAATGGTGCCATCTTCAATAATCAGATCTTCCACTTCGGTCTGTTGAATCAGATCAACACCGAAGGAATCAGCACCACGGGCAAAACCCCATGCTACTGCATCGTGACGGGCTACACCGCCGCGTGGCTGCCAGGAAGCACCCATAATTGGGTAACGGGCATTATCGGAGCAGTCCATGTGTGGCACGATTTCTTTAATCGTTTGTGGATCAACCACTTCGCCATCAATACCGTTCAGACGGTTAGCATTTACCCGGCGTTCGATATCACGCATATCCTGCAGGGTATGACCCAGGTTCAGTACACCACGCTGAGAGAACATAACGTTGTAGTTCAGATCCTGTGACAGACCTTCCCACAATTTCATCGCATGCTCATACATGTGCGCCGCTTCGTCCCACAAATAGTTAGAACGTACGATTGTCGTGTTACGTGCAGTGTTACCACCACCCAGATAACCTTTCTCGATTACCGCTACGTTAGTCACGTTGTGGTTCTTCGCCAGGTAATAAGCCGTCGCTAAACCATGACCACCACCACCAATAATGATGACGTCATACTTTTTCTTTGGCGTAGGGTTGCGCCAGGCGCGCTGCCAATTCTCGTGGTGACTCAAGCTGTGCTTAAACAGCCCGAAACCTGAATAATGCTGCATATCATCAGCTCCGATTTCTGCCTGATTGGGTCGCAGGAATCTGCGTCAGGCGGTCTTAGATTACAAAACCGGCTCCAGAAAAGGAGCCGGCATGAAGAGTAAGGCGAGCTTACTTGTACGCTGGGAATTTAGCGCACAGAGCTTCTACTTTACCCTGAACTTCAACAATTTCTTTTTCCAGCGCTTCAGGCTGGTTCAGAACGTCCAGCAGATCAGCGATCCAGCCAGTCAGTTCACGACATTCAGCTTCACCGAAACCACGGGTAGTCACTACCGGAGAACCGATACGCAGGCCAGAAGTTACGAATGGAGACTGTGGGTCGTTAGGAACAGCGTTCTTGTTAACAGTGATGTGAGCACGGCCCAGAGCAGCATCTGCATCTTTACCGGTCAGACCCTGTTTGATCAGGCTCAGCAGGAACAGGTGGTTCTGAGTACCACCGGAAACAACTTCGTAGCCACGTTCGATGAATACTTCAGCCATTGCAGAAGCGTTCTTCTTAACTTGCTGCTGGTAGTCTTTGAAGCTTGGTTCCAGTGCTTCTTTGAAGGCTACCGCTTTAGCCGCGATGATGTGCATCAACGGGCCGCCCTGGCCACCAGGGAATACAGCACCGTTCAGCTTCTTCTCAAGAGCAGGGTTAGACTTAGCAACGATCAGACCGCCACGTGGACCACGCAGAGTTTTGTGAGTCGTTGTAGTTGCAACGTCAGCGTAAGGTACTGGGTTAGGGTATTCACCCGCAGCAACCAGACCAGCAACGTGTGCCATATCAACAAACAGGTAAGAACCGGACTTATCAGCGATTTCGCGGAAACGTGCCCAGTCAACAACACCGGAGTAAGCAGAGAAACCAGCCACGATCATCTTAGGCTTGTGTTCCATTGCCAGCGCTTCAACCTGATCGTAATCGATTTCGCCAGTTGCATCGTTCAGGCCGTACTGAACAGCGTTGTAGATTTTACCGGAGAAGTTTACGTGTGAACCGTGAGTCAGGTGACCACCGTGTGCCAGGCTCATACCCAGTACAGTGTCGCCTGGCTCGCACAATGCCATGTAAACAGCAGCGTTAGCCTGTGAACCTGAGTGAGGCTGTACGTTCGCGTAATCAGCACCAAACAGTTCTTTAGCACGTTCGATCGCTGCCTGTTCAACAACATCAACGTACTCACAACCACCGTAGTAACGCTTCTCAGGGTAACCTTCTGCGTACTTGTTTGTCAGAGAAGAACCCTGCGCCTGCATTACGCGAGGGCTGGTGTAGTTTTCTGAAGCAATCAGTTCGATGTGGTTTTCCTGACGCTGAGTTTCTTTCTCAATCGCCGCCCAAACAACATCATCATAACCCTGAATCTGGTCATCTTTTGTAAACATTGAAGTCTCCTAGCCTTACAGCCGAGTAACATAGAGAGCACCTTTCGCTTTACCGCGAAATGAATACATCTCAAATTTTAATTTATTCTTATTGTCCCCTGCTCATAGCTGAGCAAATCGGCGACTTTCGGGAGATAAACACAGCCAAAACTGTGTAGCATCAGTGGTAGGACATCGAAGACAACTCCCAATGTTGCCAATATTAACGCCCTCTCGCCTTAACATATGCTTGTACACGTCGCCCGGGTGCTGATTTACGACACCCGCCGCAGCGCCCACTAAAACGGGGCAATGCGAAGGATCAGCAGTACCGGAAATAACCGTATAAATACATATGCAGGGACACTTCCGAAGCAAATGGCCTTAGTGGCTGGATCTCCGGTATGGATAAAATACGACAAATAATCGGAATAAAATTGCCAGTTTTCACCACACAAAGACCCCAAAAGAACCTGCTACCGGCGGTAAGCGGCCGCCGAACAGCGCTCTAAACCAAACCATTCAGATATGCGTTGTGACCCAACACAACGCGGCGTAATTATAGCCGTTGCCACACTGAAAATACGCAAAAACCATAAGATGTATATGAATATTTCCCCGGATAACATGAGCAGATCTGCACTGACCATTTCAGCTAAATCAATTGTCAGAACAAGCACTTGCCAGCAGAGCATCGCCTTGTTTAAGCCAGCAGTGTTATATTAACTGCTGAAGCCAGACAAAATCGTGATACAGGAAGCGTAACGATGCTATGGATACTGCTGGTTACCGGCGCTGTGCTGGGACTGTTGATATTGGAAATCCCCGGTGCTTCTATCGGCGCCGTTATCGGGTATTTATTTGGCAGTTTACTGCAGCAAAACAACCGCATTAAAAACCTTGAACAGCAAGTCATCCGACTGGCTGCTCAGCAGCAAAAGGCGCATCATCAAGATCATCCACTGGATGACAGCAACGAACAGTCATTACATGATCAAAGCACAGATCAGACAAAGTTCCAGGAAAGCTCAGACGCTGCGTCTCCACCTGTTACATCTCAGACACTTGATACCGCCATCACGGAATCCACCAGCAGCATTACCGTCACGCCAAAAACAGCGAATACAGCCCCGGTCATCATTTCAGACAGCAGCTCTTTAGATAGCAGCTATTCAGACAACGGCTCTGAAACGACAGACGCTGCCTCAGCTGCAATAACAACCGACCCATGGACCGGAGAAGCCGTTCAACCAGCAAATGTAGGAAATGCCATAACTACTGGCTCTCCCACGACAAACGCCCCGCCAAAAAGGAACATTTTCAGTCAAATTCAACAGGGTATAGTGAGTTACTTTACTCAGGGTAATTTAAGCATTCGAATTGGCATTATCGTGCTGTTTTTCGGCATATCTTTCCTGGTCAAATACTCCATCGACAACGCCCTTCTGCCCATCGAAATTCGTCTCACCGCAGCTGCAACCGGCGCATTAATCATGCTAATCATTGGCTGGAGATTACGTCTGAAGCGCCCTGATTACGGGTTAGTCATGCAGGGCGGTGCAATTGCAATTTTGTATTTACTAAGTTTTGCCAGCTTCAAAATGTACGGCATTGTCGATGCTACTCTGGCCTTCCCTCTACTAATTCTGCTGAGTATTCTCGGCATGTCACTGGCCGTTATACAAGACTCAAAAGCGTTAGCTGTGACAGCCATTGCAGGCGGTTTTGCAGCCCCTATTCTGGCGTCTACCGGCAGCGGTAATTATGTCGCACTGTTCAGTTATTACAGTGTGCTTAACCTGGCAATTTTCGCCGTCGCCTGGTTAAAATCCTGGCGTTTACTCAATGTCACCGGCTTCTATTTCACCTTTGCCATCAGCCTGCTCTGGGGCGTAGATCGCTATCGCCCGGAGATGTTCGGCAGTGTCGAGCCTTTTCTGATCATCTTCTTTCTGATTTATCTGACTATCGCGGTGCTGTTTGCCACCAAACAACCACCAAAACTCAGGGGCCTGATTGATGGCAGTCTGGTATTTGGCCTGCCGGTAGCCGCGTTCGGTTTACAGGCATCTATTGTCAGTGAGTTTGAGCAGGGTCTCAGCCTTAGCGCACTGGCAATGGCACTGACTTATCTGGCTTTAGCTAAACTGCTTTGGCATAAATCCCAACTGCGCCTGTTAGCAGAGGCATTTCTCGCCATTGGCGTTGTATTTGCTACCCTCAGCATTGCCTTTGAACTGGACGGTCGCTGGAGTGCTGCGGTCTGGGCAATAGAAGGCTGTGGATTAATCTGGATAGGTCTGCGTCAGCAACGCCGTGCTCCCATACTGTTCGGCTGTCTGATTCAGCTGGCCGGCGGCGCACTGTTACTGGATGATTATCGCTATAACTACACCGATACTGCCTTCCTGAACGGACACTTCCTCAGCATGCTGATGATTGCACTGCCGGGTATCATTTCCAGCTGGCTGCTCAGCCAGACAACCTCAGCGCACTCAGGTATTAGCGATAAAATCCGTCTACCTATAGCGGTTGGTTATCTGATCTGGGGATTACTCTGGTGGTATGCAGGCGGGTTGATTGAAATAGAAACCTTCAGCAGTTTCGATGAAGTTCGCATTGCTGTCATATTCTTTAGTTTGTCAGCGCTGCTATGGCTGGGTATGACACTCTGGCTACGCTGGCAACTGTTTCATTTTGCTCTCTGGCTGTTACTGGTACCGCTAGTATTCTGCGCCTGCAGCACACTGTTTTCTTACTGGTGGAGCAGCCCGGCGCATCACTTCCTTAGCCTGCATAACTTTGACGCCTGGTTACTGGCTTTCAGTGTTATTTATGCGGGGCTGCGCATCAGCGAAGAACGCGGCTACAAACTTTGCTGGCCGAACGGTTTGCACAGCCTCAGCTATCTCTTCGCCAGTATGATTCTGGCCTTTGAAGTGTACTGGTTCCTCAACGATAGGGAAGTCGCTGAAGCCTGGCAGCTTAGCCTGCCGGCTGGCATTCTCAGCCTTGCACTACTTCTGATAAATCGCAGCCCACGCTGGCCGTTCAGGGAATGGCCACTGGCTTACAATACAATCGCTGCCTGTGGACTAATGTTAGTACTGGTATGGTGGTCTGTTTTGGGGAACTTTTTCCAGGTTAACCTGCCTGCACCATTGCCTTACTTACCATTGCTGAACCCTGTCGATCTGGCGCAACTTGCAGCGATACTTGCCAGCTTTCACTGGTATTTGCGCAGCCGTCATATCACATACCTGACCGTTGACCTGCAACTGGCCAGATACCTGCTTGGTGGTTTCAGTTTTATCTGGTTTAACGTGATGCTCTGTAAAACACTGCATGTTTACAGCGGTGTTGCGTATCGACCGGATGCATTGTTTGAATCCGCCCGGGTACAAATGGCTGTTTCTATCAGCTGGACACTCATTGGCCTGAGCCTGATGGTCATGGCCTCCCGCCTGCTTCACCGACAAATATGGATCATCGGCGCAGCACTGATGGGCGTCGTCGTCGCCAAACTGTTCATTCTGGACTTATCAGACCGGGGAACTGTTGAACGTATCGTTTCGTTCATTGTGGTTGGCTTGCTGTTGTTAGTCGTCGGTTATTTTTCTCCGGCACCACCAAAGCAACAGCACAGCGATGAACTGCAGGAAGGCATTTCAGATAACTGATAGACAACCTCTGACCAGGCTTACTCAGGTACCTCTCATACAGAATTCACGTTTCAGGCCGGTGCGATTAACACGTCAGGCCTTAGCCGTTAATGCAAACACCATGATCCACATAGTGAATGCTGCCGGTAGTTCCTGCCGATAAATCGCTAAGGAAAAACAGTGCGGCATTACCTACTTCTTCGATTGTGGGTAACTGACCATCCACCGCTTTATGTTGGTTGTACTCAAGCATACTGGCAAAGTCTTTTATGCCCCCCGCTGCACGAGTTGCGATGGTGCCGGGTGATATACAGTTAACTCGAATATTCTGTGTCCCCAGGTCCCTCGCCAGATAACGGGTAGCAGCCTCCAAAGCAGCTTTAGCACAACCCATAATATTGTAATCACCGGTGGCCAGCGCACTACCCAGGTAAGAAAAATTGATCATCGAACCGCCATCCTTCATTAACGGTCTGGCACGGTTAGCCATATCAATAAAGGAATAACAGGAAATATCCATTGCCTGTAAAAAACCTTCTCTGGAACATTCTGAGATTGGGGCGTGTAAATCTTCCAGCGGACAAAATGCCAATGAATGAACTAAGCCATCCAGACGCCCCCAAGATTCATCAATAGCTGTGAATAACCTGTCCAGCTGCTCCGGCTTACTGACATCCAGAGGTAAAATAATCTCTGCACCTAATGACTCTGCCAACGGTCGCACATAAGGCTCTGCCTTAGCGTTCAGATAAGTAATCACCAGTTCCGCACCTTGTGCCTGAAGCGCCCGGGCTACGCCATAAGCAATACTTTTATCATTAGCGATACCGGTTATCAGTACCTTCTTTCCGGCCATCAGTGTGCCTGCCATCCGTGATCTCCTTCGATCCGACTAAATTCTGCGCGCATTGTAAATCGACCAGATGACAATCACGCTATATGCGTGCCGCAAAGCCCGGTCGAAAATACAAAAAAATCTTTCATAACTGATCTGCATCAAGGTGAAATAACCATCTACACTGCAATGTATGGCGATTTCCTGAGCTGCCTCATGTTCATAATGAGACCCTAAACAGTTGTTTAACCCGGAAAAACTATTCAGGATATTTGATGCAGCACTGCCATTCACCCTTAATCAGTTGAGACAGCAGCATGCATGACATCAAATGTAAGGAAGTCTGGGGAGGCATCCGCAACATAGACGAAGACGTACGCACCTGTGGCGTTGAAGCCAGCGTGTACAGTAGCTCGGCTGATGGCGACAGCGGCGGCGATATTTACTACTTCAGTGTTTGCTCTACCGATAAGCTAACCCGTATTGTTGTCGCCGATGTTATGGGGCACGGCAGTGCGGCCCGCAATACCAGTGCATGGTTATATAAGGCCCTGCACGACAACATGAACATGGTTGATGGCAGTCATATACTCCGTCAGCTCAACCGGCAGGCCAATGACATCGGTTATGAAGCAATGACGACCGCTGCCATCATTGCTTACTATCTGAATACTGACCGTTTATATTTCAGCTACGCTGGCCACCATCCGGTACTGATTAAGCGCTCGTCAGACTCCAACTGGCATGAACTTCAACTGCCTTTAGTAGAACGAATAGCTGATTGTCCGTTAGCTATTGATGAAGACGCAGAATATAGCCAGTGCGACATTCCTTTCGATACCGGAGACAAAGTATTTCTCTATACCGACGGCCTGATCGAAGCCCCTTCACCGGACGGTGAACTCTTTGGTCTGGAGCGACTGATAAAACTATTGGACAGATACGCGGATGTCAGTCCACAAATGCTCAAATACAAGCTACTTGAAGCATTACGTAAGCATACCTGCCAGTCACACTTCAGCCATGACGACACAACATTTACTGCGATTGAAGTACATCCCCGCGCCAGCAACGCAGCCGCCTCCGATCATTGCCCCTCTGATACACAGACCTGAACAGACTGTCACCCAGATGTCCGATTTTTATCCGCCTTAAAACACCGGCGGCATAACAGTCTTGATTCATAAACAATTTCGGACAACCATAGCCAAATTACTCAACTCTCAGGACAACGATTATGCCAGCGCCGGTTGCGGTTAATTTCAGTAAAATCATGGGCCACCGGGGCGCACCAAGTGTGGCACCGGAAAACACTCTTGGTGGTTTCCGCAAAGCCGCTGAACTGGGTGCCCGCTGGATAGAACTGGATGTATCTTTACTGGGTGACGGCACGACCGTTGTGCATCATGACAACAGCATCGACCGCTGCAGTAATCAGCAAGGTTCGCTGGATAATCTCAAAGCATCTCAGCTGAGCAGCATAAATAATGCTGCACTGTTTCCTGAATGGCCGGCAGAGCCGGTCCCGACCCTGCATCAGGTACTTGAGCTGTTCAATGAACTGAACCTGGGAATGAATCTTGAGATAAAAGATCATGGAGTCCCGGCTGAAGCGATTGTCACGCCTATCATTGCTGAACTTGAAGCCAACTTTAACGATTATTCCCGCATTGTAGTTTCCAGTTTCAGTTATGAATTACTCGAATGCTTCCACCGTCTTGCGCCCCAAATCCCGTTAGGGTTGCTATATGACAACCTACCCTCTAACTGGCTGGAACAGGCTCAGACACTTAACGTCTTCAGTATTCATCTGGACTGGAAAAACCTCAGCTATAGTCAGACCCGTGCAGTAAAAGCTGCCGGCTACCCGCTTTTCTGCTGGACCGCCAATGACCCGAAAACCTTCGAGTCTCTCTGGCACTGGGGGGTAGACGCCGTTATCAGCAACAATCCGCAGGACTTTTTCGCAGCCGGCCACGATAAGCTCTGAGCGCTGTATTCTTAGCCTTTAACACCTGATTACAAATATTGTTCTTTGAGATACACAAAGCACTATTTCGGTCGTTTAAAAACGCCTGATACTGAATGGCTGCAAATCAATCTTTGGCTGTCTGCCACTGACTAAATCTGCGATCAGTTCACCTGTATGCGGCCCTAGCGTTAACCCCATATGCTGATGACCAAACGCATAGAATACATCAGCAAAATTCTCAGACTGACTGATCACCGGCAGGCTATCCGGCATGGATGGCCGGTTACCCATCCACTCCGTAAAGTCATCCAGACAAATCTGCGGAAACAAACGTCGGGCGTGATACAGCAAACGATGACAAAAATCACGGTTGGGCAGGCTATCCAGCTCAGCAAACTCGACCAGCCCGGCAAAACGAATACCTTTTTCCATTGGTGTTGCCACCAGTTTTCCAGCGGCATACATAATAGGTTTCCCCAAAGAAACCCCCGGGTTATGCACTTCAATGTGATAACCCCGCTCCGATTGCAGAGGAATATCCCGGTCCAGCCGGGCAGCCAGCGTACGTGACCAAACACCTGCAGCGACCACCAGTTTATTAATGGATAACACACCTTTATGAGTCAGTAATCCTGAAGGCTGATTATCCGTAAACAGAATATCGCGGATGTCTGCCTGAATAACTTCACCGCCTTTACTGACAAAACTTGCTGCCAGCGCTTTGACCAACTTTTCAGGATTACGACTAAAACCATGATTATGTAATGAAACTGCATACTTATATTGCTCAGCAATGGCCGGCTCTGCTGCTGCCAGCGCCTCACCCTGCAAAATATCGTAAGTAATGCCACGCTGCTCACGGGCTTGCCAAGCAGTACTGTCTGCCCTGAAATCGGCTTCATCTTTGTATAAATAATAATACGGTGATGCACATACCCATTCAGACGCCGCATTATCTGCTGCCAGTGAAACATGCCGCTCTGTCGCGTCCTGCAGCAGGCTGCTCATGGCATCTGCTACCTGTTCAAACTTGCCTCGGCGACTGTTCAGCATAAAGGACATTCCCCAAGGCGCTATGCGGTGCATATACCCAGCTGAAATAGATAAAGGCCCCTGGGGATCAAGCATCAGCTGCGGGACTTTCCTGACAAACCCAGGCAGGTTCACAGGTACACAGCCGCATTCAGCAAGCACCCCGGCATTACCGAATGAAGTCGCTTCACCGGGCGCAAACTTATCCACAACCCGGACCTGCTGACCTCTCTTCTGTAATGCCAGTGCACAGCAAATACCTACGATGCCGGCACCAATGACTGTTACCTGAGGGGCTGTTTGTAAAGCATTCATAATCTTTATTCTCTGCGATTAACTCTTAAAACCGGCCCGATCTAACACTGTCGAATCAGGCCGGGATCTGTTTACTCAGATACAGCCTTAGCCGGGTGCCTGACGCATGTTCTCCGGCAGGAAAGTTGCCAGCTCAGGAAACATGATGAGAATACCTACCATCAGCACCATAATGAGAAACATCGGGAAAGCACAGCGGGCGATATAGCCAATCGACTTTTTCGTCATGCCCTGAAGTACAAACAAGTTAAAGCCAATAGGAGGCGTGATCTGCGCCATTTCGACCACCACTACAATGAAAATACCGAACCAGAGCAGATCAATACCCGCCTGACGAATCATCGGCTCAACCACCGCCATGGTTAGCACCACAGAGGAAATACCATCCAGGAAACAACCCAGAATGATATAAAACACCATCAGTGCAAGTATCAGCGTCAACGGAGCCAATTCCAGACCGGCAATAAACTCAGCAGCCAGCGAAGGCAGACCGGTAAAGCCCATCGCCAGCGCCAGAAAAGCCGCGCCGGACAAAATCAATGCGATCATGCAGGAGGTGCGAGTCGCTCCCATTAGGCTTTTAACAAAGGTATCTCTACTCAGAGACCCCTGAAAAAATGCCAGCGATAAAGCCCCGACAACACCAAAAGCGGCTGACTCTGTCGCCGTCGCCGTCCCGGTATAAATCGAACCGATGACAACGCCTATCAACACAATTACCGGAATCAGAAAACGCGACTCTTTAATCCGTTCAGCAAAACTCATACCCGGCTCAGCCGGCGGCACCTGAGAAGGCTTAAAGAACGACCAGGCCGCCACATAACCCATAAACAAGAGGGCAAGAGTCAAACCTGGCAGAATCCCCGCCATGAACAATTTAGAAATAGATTCATTGATAGTGACGCCATAAACAATCAACGTCAGCGACGGCGGAATCATCAATCCTAATGTGGCAGACCCCACCAGAGTGCCAAACACCATATATTCCGGATAACCGCGCTTCTCCAATTCAGGAATCGACATTTTACCCACTGTCGTCAGGGTAGCTGCAGAGGAACCTGATACCGCTGCAAAAATGGTCGAGCCCACTACATTGGTATGCAGTAAGCGTCCAGGCAGAGGCGACATCCAGGGTGCCAGACCGCGGAACATATCTTCCGACAGCCGGGTTCGGTAAAGAATTTCCCCCATCCATATAAACAGAGGTAAAGCAGTCAGAGACCAGCCAGACGCACTGGACCAGATAGCCGTTATCATCGCATCGCCAACCGGTCGGCTGGTAAAGAGTTCCATGCCAACAAAAGCAACGCCCAGTAATGCCAGACCAATCCAGACACCGCTACCAAGCAGGAAAAATAAGGTAAACAGGAAGATGCCTGTCGCTAAGACTTCATTCATCAGTTAGTCCTCCATTATTACCGGTAATTGCTCAGTAAAAGTATCGTCCGCGCCCCTTAGGGTACGAATCAGATGATCCACCAGCGCCAGCGTAAAAACCGTACTGCCAATCGCGACCGGTAACTGCGGAACCCAGAGTGGCATCGCGTCCTGTCCCTGAGAAATATCGTGGATCATGCGGGAAACAAATACGTTTTTTACCGCGAACCAGCTCAGATAAGCAGAGAAAAAAGTCGCTACGCCTAAGCACCACAAATCCGCCAGCCGCTTTGGCCAGCCCGTGAGCCTGGAGAGAAATAAGGTGACGCGGATATGCGCATCATGATTAAGGGTGTAAGCCAGCGCAAAAAAAGACGCGGCGGCCATACAGTAGCCAGCATAGTTCGCGGAACCTGGAAACTGAACGCCACTCCAACGGGCAATCATCTGCAACACAATAATGCTCAGAATTGCCAGTAAAAACAGCGCTGCAATGCCGCCGCAAAGGTTATACAGACCATCCAGAAAGCGTCGCAACGGACTTACCGAAACAGGTGTCAGCGAACAGTTTTCTGGTGCCTGAGTGTGGGTTTGAGTATTCATAACTGAACCTTCAAGCAGGAGGACTGCCCGAGCTGTAAAAAACAGCCAGACAGCAGGGAGACTCGGGAAAAACACCGGTGCTCAGGCAATTGCCCTGCACCGGCCAAAGTTCACGGTGAAGTGAATCTGGAGCATCCCGGGGGATCAGTTATGTGCCAGTTTCTGCTGAGCGGCGCGGTAATCATCAATGATTGCCTGACCAACGTCACCAGCGTCTTTCAGCCATTCAGCCGTCATAGTGGCGCCAATTGCTTCAAAATCAGCTTTCAGTTGCGGACCGGCTTCAGTCACAGTCATACCGTTAGACGACAGTTGTTCCAGATACCAGCCAGTCAACTGTTCGGAACGGGCGGTTCCGGCTTTTTCAGCCATCAGAGAAATACCGCGAACGACATTCTGAGAAGCTTCATCCAACTCATTCCAGGCTTGTTTGTTAACGAAAATATAGTTACGCGGCAACCAGGCATTTACAACGTAGTGATGCGTTAGCTGTTCCCAGACCTTACGGTCATAACCGGTCGCGCCGGAAGAAATGAAAGACTCCGCCACACCGGTAGACAGCGCCTGGCTTAGTTCTGATGCTTCCACCTGCACAGGAATCGCTTTAGCCAGCTCCGCCAGACGAGCAGTAGCGTTGCTGTAGGAGCGGAATTTAATCCCTTCCATATCGGCAATGCTGTTCAGAGGTTTTTTCGCATAGATACCCTGAGGCGGCCACGGCACTGAATACAGCAATACTAAATTATGTTTATCCAGCAACTTTTCAAAATGTGGCCGGGCAGCTTTCCAAAGCACTTCTGAATCGGCAAATGAAGTTGCCAGGAATGGCACTGAATCAAAACCAAAGACGGCATCTTCGTTAGCATGACTGGATAGAATCCGCTCGCCGATCTGCGCCTGCCCGGTCTGCACAGCACGTTTAATTTCGCTGCCCTTAAATAGGGAGCCGCCACCGTGTACTTTCACATCCAATTTACCCTGAGTCGCAATTTCAATCGCTTCAGCAAAAGATTTACCGTTCTGGGTGTGGAAGTTCGAATCGGTATACGCCATAGGCATATCCCACTTTTCTGCTGCCATTGTCAGGCTACCGGCAAGTGTCAGTGTAGTCAGAGCCACGGCCTTGGTTAATGTTGCCATTGAATATCGCATGGTATGTCCTCAATTGTTTTTATTGTGAAATCAGGAACTTGCTTCTATTTTCAAGAAGCATCAGGTGATGACAGCGGCAATCACCGACATTTCAACCTTCAGGGTGGAGCGGGCCATCTGTGCTTCAACACAGGCACGGGCTGGTGTATGTCCTTCAGCAACCCAGGCATCCCAAACGCTATTCATAGCAGCGAATTCCGCCATGTTATTGATGTAGATAGTGACCGAAAGAACATGCTGTTTATCGCTGCCTGCCTCTGCCAGCAGAGCATCAACTTTCTCCAGCAAACTGCGGGTCTGACCCTGCATATCTTGCGTTTCATCTTTTGGCACCTGACCACAGAAATACGCCGTTCCCTGGTGAATCACTGCCCGGCTCATGCGCTCGCCTACTCCAATACGTTGCAACACCCTGATATTCCTCTTCATAACTGATCTCGTAGATACACCGCTGTGCAAATTAAGCAGCGATGTGACATTGATATTATTTAAATCACAGTCAATAATTTCCAATACAATATAAAGATGGATCTATCAGCTAATGTTATATCTGATGCAGACAGGTGATTTAAGCTTATGAATGCAAAGCAAATAGCTGCATTTCGCGCAGTGATGATTTCAGGCAGTACCGTCGGCGCTGCGAAAATGCTCTATATTTCACAGCCTGCGGTTACACGCCTGATAAAAGATCTGGAAGAAAGATGTGGTTTTTCGTTGTTCGAGCGCCGCAGTAGCCGACTATTTCCAACTGCAGAAGCGGAATCTTTTTATCAGGAAGTGAAGCGTCATTTCACAGGAATGGATCAGCTGTCCCAGAGTATTGAGCAAATCAAAACCCTGCGTACCGGCCGTTTACGAATCGCCGCAATGCCAGCGTTGGCTTACAGTGTATTACCTAAGGTTGTGAGTAATTTCATACAAACCCGAAAGGACGTATCTTTATCGCTTACGCCAGGATCTTCGGTTAACGTCGCTAAAATGGTTGGATCACAGCAGTTTGACCTGGGCATTGTTATGTTGCCGGTAGATACCCGTGAACTTTCGTTTTATCGCTGTTACCGCAGCAGCTGCCGGTTTATCTGTAATGCCGACCACCCATATGCTGAACGTCAGGAGATCATTGCGGAAGATCTTCACGAACAGGACTTTGTCGCCATTGGCGAACGAAATCCCCTCACGCGTTACCGTATTGATGCCGCTCTGCACGCTAAACATATTCGCCCCCGCCAATCAATCGAAACACCGATGTTTATCACCGTGCAGGCATTGGTTAAAGAAGGCTTAGGCGTCTCAATAATTGATCCGTTTACCGCCAGCATATTCACCGAAAGTGGCGGTAAGAGCCTGAGTTTCCAGCCTGATATACCTTTCTATTTCGCATTTATTACACCAATGCATAAACAAATCCCGGCGCTGGCAGAAGAGTTTATCCACAGCTTTGAAACGCTTGCGCAAAGCATTACTGATTTACAGGTCATCAGCCATGAAGATATTGATCTGAAATAAAAAAAGCATCGCCCCTCAAATCAGAGAGTCGATGCTTTCGGCTATCAACGATATAACAAGCGTTACTTCTTAGCAGCGCCTTAAACTCGCCATAAAACAACCATTACTAAACAGTTGCTACCAGCAATCCATACTAAATGAACGCCTAGCCGGGCTGTGCTTCAAAAGTTAAAAACAATCTGTGCTCAATTATATCTGCCCGAACACCGCTCTCTTCCTGAGCCAGTTCAGCCTTGAGTAAATAACGGCCCGGTTGCGCTGGTGTAAAGCTTACGTTGCCCTCCGCATCCGGTTTTAAAGCTAACTCTCCTCGCTGGTCTCTGTAATGCGTGCCATCAGGAGTAATTTCTAACAACATTTTTTGTGTCACCGGCTTGCCATCCAGCAACACTTTAAAATTAAACGCTTCTCCGCTGACCACATCATTTGGATGTACTTCGAAGCCCAGCTCCAGACCTTTATTTTGCAGTTTAAGATTTTCAGATGAAGGCGCACGACGAGTTACATAAGTGGTGCTTTTGCCATGTATTTCCAACGTTTCTGCATTTTCGGCACCTTCCGGTAATAACACTTTTCGCTGTAACTTATCAGCCTCGATACGGTACATTCTGTCACTGCCCGGCATTTCATAGAAGGTAAAGAAAGTCGTATCCTGAAGGCGTAACCGATAAGTGCCTTCGTCTTCGAGATTAAGGTCAAAAACACTTTTGCGCTTGCCCTTAAAGTAATGTGCTAATCGCTCACTCTCACCTTGTGGTGCGGAAATAGTCAGATCATCAAGACTGAATCCCTTATCGGCAACAAAAATAGTGTTAGAAGCTGTTACATCCACTGTAATCCACTTGGCAGTATCTGACGAGGCTACATATTCATTTGGTAGCAACCAATAATCATGTGCATATACTGTGCTGCCTGCTAACGACCCATAAAGTGCGCCAGCAGCCATCGCCAGCACACGTAAATTCTGTTTCATAGTCATCGACTGACTCCTGTTTTAATTGATCCTTCACCCAGCTCTGTTCCGGGCTTTAATTGATAAATCTGTGGCTCGCCACCTAGCTGAATACGCTGTTTTTGCAGACTGCGGTTGCCATGCTCACGGGAAGCTTCCAGTACAATCAGATACTCACCTTCTGCTACCGGCTGCCCCTGATCATCAAGACCATCCCAGTAAAGCTGATAGTCCCCAGGCTTACGGGTTGCACCGCTGAAAGAATCTACAGAATCAAGATAACGACCGCTCTTGCGCCACCAGCGCCGTAAGTCTTTAAGCCAGTCCTCTTCATCAATCCACAGGGCCAGATTGCGAACCACCTTGCCACCGGACTCCACCCAGACCGACACATAAGGGCGACGGTACTCATGACTGGTTTGCACCGGCAGGCTAAAGTTGATTTCGACCTGTGATGCGGCCGAAACCGGCTGACTGACGAGCACTAACAGCGCCAGAAAAGGAATTAATTTCATTGCATGCCTCAGAAAACGATAGAAAAAATATACAGACAGACTCAGGTAAGCAGCGCTATCCAATAGCTGGCAGCAAGTACACAGGTACCTGCAGCAGCCACCTTGAACAAAGCTCCACGACGCTTCTTCTGTGGTACAACAAGCCACAGTCCCGTCACGATAAACACCAGCATGATGAAGGCTGTGATATCGAGTAACAGACGCCACCAGACACCGGAATAACGTCCCATATGCAGATCATTCAGTACTGCAATCAGACCATTACTCTGGTGAAAAACAGTTACCTCAGCGGAGAAAGGGGAAAACTCAACTGAGCTGTAACTGCCGGGACGTTTTATATCGATCATCAGCATCTGCTCATCCTGATCCCAGTCATACATGATGCTGCCGCCTTCCAGACCGTGCTGATCTGATAGCCAGCGACGCAGCTGATCTGCACCATCCAGTGGTCGGTTTTGCCAGTCGGTGGACTCCATGATTACTGCGGGCACCGACAAATACACTTCTACGGCACTACCCCTATCCGAAAACCAGTCACGATGATTAAGCGTGATGCCAGTTACTGCAAAAAACAGCACCAGTGCCAACACCACCACCGAGCTATAAACATGAAGGGTACGTAGTATTCGGTAATTCACCTGCAAACACTCATTTGGCAACATTCATCTGACAAGGACCGCCGGGAACTCATGTCAGATGAATATCTGAAAACCCTGAGCGGCATAGGAAACGACCGACTGACGTTGGCTGGCTGGCTGGCTGGCTGGCTGGCTGGCTAACAGTCTTTCTGTATAGCTTAGAAACGCATCGCCAATGTCAGACGAATATCGCGGCCAGCCTCTGGTAAGCCGATAATATTGCCGCTGTCAGTGCTGACACCGTAACTACCGTGATCCAGATACTGCTTATCGAACAGGTTCTTCACAGTTACAGTCAGCGAAAGATCTTCGCTGCTGGTAGGCAACCATTTGGCAAACACATCATGTACGCCGTAGCCCGGTTTTTCTGCACGGCCATCTGCCACCTTCGTTAACCGCTGAACCAGATTGGAAGACCAACCAAGTTGCAGATCATACTTTGGCAGATCATGCTCCAGATTCAGGCTAACAGTGTCGCCAATTGCAGTACCTACAGCCATGGTGCCATCGCTCAGCGGCTGACCATTCAGTGTCGGACGGCTACGGCTGTAACCAATGCTGGCACGGGTATGATCCCAGTCGTAACCCAGGCTGGCGGTAATACCCTTGTTCTTCACTTTGCCATCGTTAGTGATCACACTTCGGCTGGTACGTCGCAACGGGTTATCGATTTCACTGTAGAAAGCTGTCGCTCCCAGCGTCAGATCACCGGCTTCATAATCAAAACCAAACTCTACGTTTTCTGCTTCTTCCGCTTTAACGCCTGCACCATAGGTAGCAAAGTTCAGCAGATAAGCTTCTTTAACACCGACACCACGAAACGCCTGTGCATAACTTGCATGCAGATCCAGATTTTCATTCACGCTGTAACGCACACCCACATTTGGGCTGAAACCATCAGAGTTAATATTGGTCCCCGTACTATCGTTCAGACGGTAGTTGTCATAACGCATACCTGCCGTCAGTAACCACGCATCTGTCAGCTGAAAATGGTCCTGAACATACAGTCCCACTAAGTCCAGAACTTCGTCCTGATTCGGTCCGGTCGTGCTGGTGCTGTTAATGTAATAACCTGTATCACGGCGCAGATCCGTACCTATCACCAGTTTATGGTCACCCAGATCAAACGTGTTGTGGCCGTTTACACCGATACTTTTTACACCGGCACCATCCTTAGCACCGTCATCTGGCTGTTGAGTCAGATAACTCTTGGTGAAATACGCATTCCCCTGAAAATCCAACAAAGGGTTTTCAGTATTCAGGTTATATTGCACATTGGTGGTGTTTCGACGGCTTTGCTGCTTATTCGCCTGATTCCAGCCAGCTGCAACGAAGTGCGGACGCACATTACGACGGCCATCGTCATAACGGGATTCATGGCTAAACCGCAGTGTCTGGGTTTCATCCAGGTTTGCGACCAGCTTCAGATATACATTTTCCTGCTCAGTTTTAGTGTTCGCCAAAGTATTGCCGTTACCGTCAACAATATTACCGGTGTCAACTTTGCTCAAAGATGTCAGCACAGAAACGTTATCGCTCAGACGGCCAAAAATACTGCTACTGGCTTTACCGCCTTCGGTGTTATCGAAATAGCTCAGCTTTACTAATGCACCAGCCTGTTCACCCTCACGCAACAGGTCTTCAGGATCTTTGGTGATGAACCGAATCGCACCACCCAGAGCCCCCGGACCGTCAGTTGCCAGGCCAGCACCAGCATTAACCTCGACTTGCTTCAGCAATTCAGGTTCAACCGATAAACGCCCCTGATGGTGGAACAGGTAACCTGCCTGAGTTGCACCGTCCACTGTCACATTCAGCATGGTATCTTCGATACCGCGAACATAGACCTTTTGCGCAACACCAAAACTGCCACCAACAGTGACATCCGGGTTCTGGCTAAAGATATCTTCCAGATCAGTCGCCTGATACTGCTCTAGCTGCTCCTGACTAACAGTCGTCTGATTAGGATCTACCGGCTTTCCGGTAATCAGAATGGTATCTTCTGCAAAGACTGATCCGGCCTGTACGGCAGTTGCCAGCGTTACAGCCGTTGCCAGGCGGTTGACAGGCAATCGTGGGGACATTGTGTGAATACTCCAGTTAACTAAAAACGAATGCGAACGATTATTGTTAACTGGCCTTAAATTGACAGTACCTTTACATGTTTTACATATCGTCTGTCAGGCAGGGTTTACCCGCCCTGAGGTAAGATTACACAGAGTTGGCGAATGATGATCTCCAGGCCAGGCGAACAATTTCTGGCTTCAACAGTCGCATCAATACTTTCCAGCTGGCGCTTAGCTAACGCCAGTCCAAGTCCAAATCCTCCGGCTTCCCGCTCACGGGATTTGTCGACACGGAAAAAAGGCTTAAAAATAGTATCCAGTAACTGATCAGGTACACCCGCTCCCTGATCCCGAATCCGAATTTCAACCTCTTCGTCAGTCGCACTCAGAGTAATCTGCACTGAGCCTTCGGGTGATGTATGCCGCACGGCATTGCGGATTATATTTTCGCAGGCCTGACTAAGACTGCGCTCACTCCCAGCTACCCAGGTTTGATGATCAGGCACCTTTAGCTGAATTTCCCGATCCGGATATTCATATCGGGCATCCTCAGCAATGACGTCCAGCAAAGCACGAATATCCACAGGTGTTTGCTTTGGCTGATAAGCGACATTATCCAGCCATGCCAGTGACAGGGTATCTTCCACCAGCTTTTGCATCAGTGCCGCTTCTCGCTGAATGCGCTGTTCTTTGTCATCCCGACTGGAGGTGAGCGCCAGATTCAAGCGTTGCAGAGGTGTGCGTAATTCGTGTGAGAGATCATTAATCAGGTGCCGCTGAGTCTGAATCAGGGAGCCAACCCTAGCCGCCATGGTATCGAAAGTTTCCGCTAACCGGGCGAGCTCATCATTCCGCCTTTTCAACTGTGGGCGTACCCGAATCGCAAAATCTCCGTGCATGAACTGCCGGGTTGCCGTTTCCAGCTGCCGCAGAGGACGCATGAAGTGCCTGTATAACAAGATACTGATAATAACCATCAGTAACAGCGGTGCCAGAGTATTCAGCAGAAAGTGAATATGCGGCCACCACTGGCCAGGACGCATGCGTTGTGGCAGCTCAATCACCAATGATGCACTGCCATCGCTAAACTGTAACTCCATCGTTGGATTATCGTGATACAGATGGATACCCCATTCGATACTGCGGCCTAACTCAGCTCTCCGCGAGCTGTTGTGATCGCTAGTCAGCTCCACCAGATTTTCTTTCTGTACTCTGACAATGTTGACATACACATCTTCACGGGCGCTGAGATCATTCACCCAACGACTGGCAGCATCTCTGTCACCGGCTTTTATCAGCGCTTCCGCCTGTTGCTGATAGCCCAATAATTCCGCCTTATTTTCAGCACTGATACGGCTGAAATGGTTTTCCATATTCAGGCTAGATGTAGAAACAATCCAGACCAGCAAAATACTGCCCAGGGATAAACATACACTTAGCTTCCAGAACAGTTTACGGTTCATGTCAGACAGTACCCCTGGCCATGCATTGTCACTAATCTGTTCGCCGCAAACCCCGCTGCTTTTAACTTACGCCGCAAATTACTGATATGCATATCGATACTACGATCGTAGCGGCTAAAAGGTCTCTGCATAAGCTGTTGATAAAGGTGTGATTTACTCTGTACTTCACCGCTGTCTTTAACCAGCATCCATAGCAAGCGGAACTCCATATCTGTCAGACTGAGCTGAATATCACCACAGCTTACACGCTGATTCTCTTTAAAAAGTACCAGCTCACCCAGTTGTAGTTTTTGCTGAACAGGCACGGCATCAGAGCGCGGCAAAGTCCGCCGAATCACTGCATCAATCCGTAAAATCAGTTCGGTAATACTGAAAGGTTTCGGCAAATAATCGTCAGCACCGCATTGAAAACCACTGATACGATCCTCTTCGGCTCCCCGGGCAGTCAGCATAATAACTGGCGTAGAGCAGAATTTACGTAACCGGCTAAGCACAGCAAAACCATCCAGATTCGGTAACAATACGTCCAGCAGTATCAGACTGAACTGATCGTTCAGCGCAGTGTTTAAGCCACTTTGTCCGTCATAGCACTGCAGCGACTGATATCCGGACTCTCCCAGCTGTGTTGCCAACTCTTCACTCAGCCCTTTGTCATCCTCAATAATGAGAATGTTGGGCCGCGGCACTGCTAATGTCTGCATATGATAATTCCCCCCCATGTAAGGGGCGCAATCTTATAGAATGCAAATGTAAATAAAAACTATTTGCAATAAATATTTACCCCAGACCCCAGCTCTGTGATTGCACACATCCCCCGACTATTGGTCTGAATCCACCAGACACAGAGACCTTTATCAACGATAAGAATTATTTCTGAAATTTGTTTTGCCATCTGTAGCCTACGGCACTAGGATGCCCACTTTTATTGCCAGATAGCTCCACAATCAGGTTTTTTAAAGGATTTTGCCAATATGCATATGGCACTTGTTTTTGGGATGAACCAGTTCATCAGTCATGGTTTCGGCGTATTTCTGTTTGCCAGCCTGGCACCACTGATGCGCGAAGAAATCGCTTTCACTAACTGGCATATCGCCGCTATTGGTGCACTCTCTCAGCTGGCTTATTTAGCCGGTGCTCTGCTGATCAGCACCTTCGGCGAACGTATTGGCTCTGCGCGTCTGGCAATGCTTACCGCGACCAACATAACTGTCATGTTATTTTCAATCTCAGTACTGACAGACCCGTTACTTATTCTTATAGCTCTCGCTCTGTTGTCCGCCAGTGCTTCTATCAGTTGGAGCACTATTATCGAGATTATCAGTCGTTGCGGGCCACTTGAGAAATGCTCAACTTACCTCTCAGCCGCCGCCAGCGGTACCGCCTGGGGCTGTAGCTTTAACGGTCTGTTATTGCTGTTCATTGTGCCGCAACTTGGTTGGCGTGCCGGCTGGCAGATTGCTGCAGCCTTTGGTATCTGCGTCATTATTGCCAACTGGTTTTTACTCAAGAAACTCGGTCTGATCGGCGCGGTCGCACATCAGATAGCAGCTGAAACACCTGTCGCCAGAAGCAGCCTCAGCCTTTCTGCACTGATGAAAACAGTCGCATTTGAGCCACTGGCGCGCTTTACCTGCCTGATCTGCTTTTCAGTGTGCTTCTCAACCATTCCGTTTGCTAACTGGATGAACATTTATCTGACAGAACTTGAGCTACCAAGTGAGCTTGGTGGTTACACCTGGACGGCAATTGGCCTTTCCGGCATGTTAGCAGGGCTTACAATCGGCCGCCTGGCCGACCGCTTCGGGCATCATTTCGCATTACTGCTGATTTGCAGTTTATTTGCGCTGGGATTAATGACTTTTCTGTTTGACCAAAAGAGCTATGCGCTCATAGCTGGAATCGGCTACGGCATTATGTATTTTCCGATCTGGGGAATCGTTTCAGGCTGGTTAAGCAAGGTCTACTCATCAACAGTAACAATGCAGATCAGCAGCGTCTGCATGATTACAGCAGGACTGGGTGGTGCATCCGGTAATCTGATCGTTGGCTGGATTCGTGAATCTACCGGTACTCTGGATGCCGCTTACTGGGTACTTACTGCTAACGCAATAGTACTTGTATGCATGGCTTTAGGTGCTTTCCTCAGACGTAACTCTGCCGCGACAGCAATACATACTGAAACGCAGAACACCCAGCCGATGTCTTAAATTGCATGTGGCTGGATAAACTCTGCTCATCAGACTTTTTCATTCAGATAACCCGGGCCAACACGGGCTGGAGGAGCATCTTTAACCAAATCAACCAAGGCGTTAAAGTCTACCTTTCCATCAGTACCGATAACTTTAGCGGCGGCATCATTGCCAAACTCATTGATCAACTGAGTCTGGAGTATTTCCTGGTCCTGAAGCTTGGCAGGTGACGCAGGATCGCCTGGATTACGTCTCGGCGCTGGTGCTGAGCTCTCCAGCAAAGCGCTTAGGCCTTTGACATCGACACTGCCATCATTACGGACAATGCCAATGGCACGTTCACCGTAACGTTCCTGTAACCGCTCAGCAAACTTTCCCGCATCTATCTCTCCCTTCTCTACCCGCGTCGCGAGATCTGCCGCTATATCTTTGGGTTGCGGACGGGACTGTGTACGGGAATGGTCACTGCCAAAAAAATCAACAACCGCATTACCTATAGCTCCAACATTCATACTGCTGCCTCCTTTGTATCAGGGAAGAGTTAACAAGCAAGATGCATTCCCGAGTCAACTTTTTACAGGCAAGCTATTGATTATTAATAAAACGAAAAAGAAAAATCTGATCATAAACAGCAGCAGAGGTCGAAAAACGGCAATCCCTTGCCGCGCTGTTTCTGACGAAACAAAACATCAAAGCCCAACAATTTTTAGCGTTTCAGTACCCGGTCACGAAAAGGCGTTGTCGGTCTCAGCACATCTCCCTGATAACTGACACCTTCAGCATTAAACTGCTGCACAGCCGTATCAGGGTCCTGATCATCCGGCAGGGCAACACTGTCGTAACCACAGCGGCGCAAATATCCCAGCTGATCACTCAGCAAACTGCCAAATGCACGCAGCTCGCCTTTATAACTGAACATTTCACGAATCAGTGAACCGGTTGAGAAACCACTGCCGTCCATAAACGCCGGGAACTCCACTGCAACCAGGGGAACTGCAGCAAAGACCTCTGAGAGCGGCTCTAATTCAATATCAGCTTCCAGCCAGACTGCCGGCACAGTGGAAAAACCTGTAAATTCCGGCGCCAGTGCCTGCCAGTATTCAACCGGCAGAATGTAATCAATATTCGCTTCAGGTATAAAGTCTGGCGCAATTTCACTGATCAGTTGCCACTGATCATCAGTGCTCAGTTGCTGCTTAATGATTCGTTGCATAGACCCGCTCCTTAAAACTGTCTTTCCCGATGCGCTCATAAGTAGCAAGAAAAGGCTCTTCTTCATGGCGCTGCTCGACGAATACATCAACAATGGCCTGTAACGCATCTGGCACAGCTTCCAGCGGTATCGATGGCCCCAGCACTTTACCTATCTGTGAACGCATGCCACTGTCGCCCCCAAGGGTCAGTTGATAAAACTCTTCACCTTTTTTATCAACGCCAAGAATGCCAATATTGGCAATGTGATGATGTGCGCAGGCATTGATGCACCCCGATATCCGCAGACTCAGATCTCCCAAGTCATAAAGGTAATCAAGATCTTCAAAACGCTGCTGAATAGCAGTATTAATCGGTAAAGAACGGGCATTCGCTAAGCCACAGAAATCCCCACCGGGACAGCAGACAACATCGGAAAGCGTGCCAATAGTTGGTGCCGCCAGTTCCAGCCGGCAGGCCTCTTGCCAGAGCGCAAACAAATCACTGCATTTTACATCAGCCAGCACTATATTTTGCTGCTGAGTATTACGCGCTTCACCAAAGGAAAAACGCTCCGCCAGATCCGCCACACGACGAAGCTGCTCGCTACTGATATCACCCGGAGCCGTCCCCTGATACTTCAGTGACAAAGTTACGATGGCATATCCTGTAACACGGTGCGCCCGTACATTACGTCGTAGCCAGTGACTATAATCCTGAGAATCAGACTCTGCAGTCCACTGAACCGACTCCAGCTGCTCATATGCTGGTGCCGTAAAGAAGCTGCGAGCATGCTCAAGCTCAGCATCCGTCAGCCAGTATTCTTCAGCATTCGTACGCTGAAATTCAGTCTCAACCTGCGCAGAAAAGTCAGCAACACCCAGGCTATTCACCAGAATTTTAATGCGTGCTTTGTATTTATTATCCCGTCGGCCGTAGCGGTTATACACCCGCAGAATCGCTTTCAGATAGCCCAGTAAATGTGCCTGCGGCAAGAACTCACACACTACTGAAGCCAGCATCGGGGTTCTGCCCAAGCCGCCGCCGACCCAGACTTTAAAACCGGTTTCTCCCAGCGCATTCTTCACTAACTGCAAACCAACATCATGCAGCTGAACCGATGCCCGGTCTTCTTCCGCGCCGATCACAGCAATCTTGAATTTACGCGGCAAAAAAGCGAACTCAGGGTGCAAAGATGACCACTGACGGATAATTTCACAATAAGGCCGCGGATCAGTTTGCTCATCAGCAGCGACACCCGCTAATGGGTCCGACGTGGTATTGCGAATACAGTTTCCACTGGTTTGAATAGCATGCATTTCCACCTCGGCCAAACTGTCGAGAATGTCCGGCACTTCTTCGAGTTTCACCCAGTTAAACTGCACATTCTGACGCGTCGTAATATGGCAATAACCCTTATCGTACCGGTCGCAGACCTCTGCCATCCGCCTTAGTTGCCCGGACGACAACATGCCATAAGGCACAGCTACCCGAAGCATTGGTGCATGCTTCTGAATATACAGACCATTTTGTAATCGTAAGGGCAAAAAAGCTTCCTCACTCAACTCACCGGACAGGTAACGTGTCATCTGTCCTCTGAACTGCTGCACTCGGTTATTCACCACCTGGCGATCAAGTTCGTCATATTGATACATCGTCGGACACTCTCTGTTTAACTGCTGACCGGTTCTATTCGGCAGATCCGGTATCGCAGCAGAGTAAGCACAAACCCCCTATAAGAACAGATACACAAAAATGAATAACAATAAGTACAGATAACAAAAAACTTATCGGCATTCATCTTACGTACAGCTTAAAAAGCAATCTAAAACCATTGAATCTCATAGGTATTTTATGTGCTTCAGCCAGCGTATACTGAATGATCGGCGGTGCTTTTATCTGTCTTTCAGACGTACCGCTGTGAGTGATACAGCGACACAGGTAAGTGAAATGAATAGCCAGATTCTAACTAACGCCACACAGGATATTCAGTTAAAAGCATTGCATGACTTTTGTCAGCGCACCCGGACAGGTTATATCAGCTACCCAATTGCATGGTTTATTCTGTCACTGGTCACCGTACAAATGAGTCAGGCATTTTTCTTTTTCCATCTGGTTATTCTCAGCAGCTTCACGCTCATCCGCTTCGCCCTGAACCGCCACTTCTCTTTAGTAACAAATTCATTCAGCGTTGGCTGGCGTGTCACTATTTTATATCTCAGCACATTAATCAATGCTGCTTATTTCGCCAGCCTGCTGGCCTATCTGCTCACTCAGGACATTACGCCTGAAACAGTTGCTGCAATCATCATTATTCAGGCGTGTATCGTTCCAAGTGGTGCTCTGACATTCTGTATCTATAAGCCTTTGAGCGATACCTTCTTCGCCGTCATGTTTGCGATCCCCCTCAGCGTATATTTTATAGAAGGCTACCCACATCCTCTGATTGCTGCGTTGGCTATTCTCATTGGCTACATATACATCAGTGTCACTGCTTCACGGTTCAACCATGACTACTGGGCTTACATAAAACTGAATCAGCAACTGGGTAAATACGCCGGCGATCTTGAACAGGAAAACCGGCTGGATCCGTTAACCCGGATGAACAACCGCCGTTACTTTGATGAACGCTTACAGGTTGCCTGGTTCAGAGCCCGGCGTGATCAGCAGCCTCTAAGCATGATCATGATCGATATAGATAACTTCAAACAGGTAAATGATACCTGGGGTCACCATACTGGCGACCAGATACTTATCGCCCTTTCCGACATAATTCGACAAGCTTTTACCCGGGCTACTGATACCCTTGCCCGCTATGGTGGCGAAGAGTTCATCGTACTGCTGGAAAATACCAATCAGGCAGACTGTATGGCAGCTGCAGAAAAACTCAGGGAACGCATTGCGATTCGTCGCTTCAGCACAGATGCTACAGAACTCTATTGCACTATTAGCCTGGGCATTTCCAGTCAGGTTCCTAACGATCAGCTGTCTTCACAGGACTTGATTAAACGGGCAGATATGGCGCTATACAAAGCCAAAGGCACTGGTCGTAACCGGGTCGCCAGCTATTGAGCCTGCCGAAAATTCCGGCACAATAGCTGATCTTTATATATCCGAAACAAGGAACGCTCATGGCAACCCTCACGCTGGACGAAATTTATCAGCTGGCTTACCAAAGCCTGCGTCAGGCTGGCGCCGACGACGCCAATGCTTCAGCTGTCGCAACCACAGTTACCCACGCTGAGCGGGACGGTTCTGCATCACATGGTTTGTTCAGAATTCCAGGGTATCTGAAATCCCTGCTCAGCGGCAAAGTAAACGGACAGGCTAACCCTCAGCCTGAACAGGTTACGCCAGCAATTTTACGCTGTAACGGTGACCACGGTTACGCACCATTGGCATTAAAGCGCTCTGTTCCGGCATTGGCTGAAGCTGCTAAAACTTATGGCATCGCTGCATTGACGCTCACTCACTCTTACCACTTCGCAGCACTCTGGCCGGAAGTAGAAGCCCTCGCGGAACATGACCTGATGGGCTTTTCCTGTGTGTCCTATAAACCCGTTGTCGCGCCAGCCGGTGGCAACGAAGCAATATTTGGCACTAACCCAATAGCCTTCGCCTGGCCACGTCCGGGACACTCTCCGCTGGTATACGACATGGCAACGGCAGCAATGGCACAAGGGGAAGTACAAATTGCCGCCCGTGACGGCCACAGCGTCCCACTGGGTACAGGTCTCGGTCCCGATGGCGAACTAACCACTGATCCTCAGGAAATTCTTAAAGGTGTTTTACTGCCTTTTGGCGGCCACAAGGGCTCAGCCATTGCCATGATGGTTGAATTAATGGCCGGGCCTTTAGTAGGTGAAAGCCTGAGCTTTGAAACTGCGGAGAGGGATACGGTAGATGGCGGCCCACCGCAAGGTGGCCAGTTCCTGCTGGCGGTATCACCAAAAGTACTTGGTGGCGATAACTGGGCTAACCAGGCAGAAGGCCTGTTTGACAAGCTGGAAGCAATGGAAGGCGTACGCCTGCCGGGACAGCGCCGTCATACTTTGCGTCAGGATCAGGGAAGCCGCGAAGTAAATGACAGCTTACTGGAAGATATTCGCCAGTTGGTACCTCAGGCTTAAATAACGTAAGTAACACAAAGCCTTAAAATACAAACGCCCGGATTATCCGGGCGTTATAGGTTTAAAACAGCTTAGAATTGCTTCTGAAGAGCTGCTTCTGAAGAGCCGCTTCAGGACATGGCCTGTAACGGGCTATCTGACTCTGCAGCAGTATCACTGATAGTCTTCAGATGCTCCACTAGCCTCAGGCAAAGCTCAATATACTGCACCGCTTCTGCCGGTCCGACACTGAAGTTTTCAGCATGGGCTACCTTATTACGCAACTGACGCAGCTCATGAAACAGCTTTACTTTCTTAGTATCCAGTAATGCTTGCCGGGCAAGTATAGCCCCCATCGTTTTGTAACGGGTATTAACGGCCAGATCCACATCCTTAACCTGCTGGCGGATTAAGGTTTCAGCAGCAACATCCACCTCATCCCAGGCTTCCAGAACTGCAGCATTTGGCAGATGCTTTACAGTCGCGATCAAGCGACTACGCTGATCCTGTTCAAGCTCCGGAAACACTCCTGCAGCATCACGACTGACAGCCTGTAGCACCTGATCAAACTCAACCTCCAGATCTTTATACTTTAGCCGTTTAGCCAGCGGTAACAGCTCTTCTAAGGGCCGCTTCAGCATCGCCAGTGCCATGACAGCAACCAACGGCCAGGCCAGCTTGTCTGTCAGTTCTATGACGAATTGAGTTGTATCCATCTCGATATCCCTGCTATTAGCATTACCGAATCAGGCCAAAATACTCAGACCTCTTACTTCACGTACTGAGCTTAAATACCGTCTTCAGGCATCAAAGTACGCTGTTGTTTTTCGTCAGGTGTTTTACTCTGAAACCGCTGCCAGTATTTCTCATATATAGCCTGATACTTAGCTTTATTTTGCTGAAACCACTCATCCGCTGTCGGATTTTTTTCAATCAAGGCTGTGCCGCTATCCCAGCTTTTAAAATCATCCGTTTGCATATTGTATTCAGACGTTGTCTGTCTGATAGGTGTTGGTGCAAAACCGCCGGTTCCCCAGTTAGGCCTAACAATCGAATAATAGGTTTTACCGCCGATCACATTCGCAATCATAAAATCTGCAGCCGCACCATATGCCATGTAAACCTTGGTACCCGGCGAAGTCTGATGAGCAATTTTATCGCCTGTAGGCAACGCACCGACAAAGCTTAATTCATCATCGACTACTTCAAATATCTCTACGCCAACAGCACTGGCAACTATCGATTTTCGCATAAAGACAACAGTCGCCTTTTCCGCAGGCGGCGCTACAACATCAGGCGATTCTGACTTCATCATTACCTTGCTGGAGCAGGCTGAAAGCCACAAAACAGCTACAGCAATAGTGGTTAGCTTTATAAAACTTTGCATTTCATCTTCCTTAACAATTTAACTTAGAGGTACTAAAAATCTGGGGCGACTTAATCCCAAAGAATAAACCGTTCATTCTGTTACGATCAGGCTTTTCTCACTCAGTTTCGTTTATCTGAGACTGTATAGAAACATACTTACTTTTGAAGTTTTTGTTCTGAACTCTGCTCTTCTGCTAATTCATCAAGCAGATCATTCACCTTCTTATACTGTTCTGCATTCCAAATAATCACTTGCTCTTTAAAATCAATTTTATATGCAGAATGAGCCAGCAAATCCATACCTAACAGGCCATCATAAAAGCTTTGTCTTTTAGATTCGATAACAGAAGCAGTATGATTTTCAACGGTATAAGGCCCAAACTCAACACGCTCAAAAACGACGTTCTGAAGATTAATCAGACCGCCGCCAGCAACAACTGCTTTGCTCTTATTACGTACATTCAAAGACACACTCTGGACAGAGTTCTGATGAATAACTGTACGGGTAGCACCTGTATCTAATATCAGCTTCAAATCGAGACGTCGGCCGGCGGTAACCATACGTACAGGCACCACAACCTGATTACCACGAATAATTACCGGCGTGCGCATTTTGTCACGTAAGCCTTCAAGGCGGCGTATCTCCCGGCGAATATCAGCCTGAGTCTGTGCCACAGCCCGCGTCTTATCCTGAGCCGATCTTTCCTCAGTGGTTAATGCAGCACTCGCTTCCTTTTTCACTTTCAACTGATCCCTGTACTGCGCCGGTACCTTATGCTTGCTGTTAACATAAACTTTTCGACCGCTGTCAGTTACATAATGAAATACTTCCGCACTGACCATTCCTGTCAGCGCAAAAAGTCCGCAAAACATTGCGATACGTATTATCAAAAACACAGCTGTACCTCATTACTCACTTCATCCTGAAGAGCATAAGCAAAACGCAAAGTCTGCGTAAAAGCAACTTGGGCTTACTCATTCATACTTTTACATAACACAGTGCTATCTACATGAATTGCCTGAGCTATTCCGTTTATTCATGACTGACATGAAATATAAGCATTTCTGACCACCCCCATAAACTGTTAATTAGTTAACTATTTATCGGAGTTGCCAATGGAACGCCTTAATCTAAACCTGCTGCGCTCCCTGGCAGTATTACTTGAATCCCGGAATGTCACACAAAGTGCGGATCAACTTTGCATGACCCAATCAGCAATGAGTAAACAACTGGCTCAATTACGGAATTACTTTGACGATAAACTATTAGTTCGCCACGGCAATGATTACCTGCTAACAAGCCTCTCACAGCGGCTTAAACCCCGCTTACAGACGATCATAAATCAACTTGATAACCTACGGGATGACAGTGGCTTTAATCCTCGCCAGTGCCGCCGCCGACTTACATTCGCCTGTACAGATTACGTCGCTAATTTCATATTTCCGGATGTTATCTGCAGCCTTTCAGCGCAGGCACCTGGTATTGATCTGGTTTACAGACAATGGCAACCCGAATGGTTAGGCAATCTTGGCGCTATGCCTATTGATTATGCCACTACTATGGCCAGCGAAATTCCAGAAGATCTATATGGTATCCATCTGGGTAATGATCAACCTGTACTATTAATGGCCAGACAGCATCCACTAAATACACTGACAGATCCAGACTTGCCTGACCTGCTTAAATACTCTTTCATCCGGATCACTGCGGGCGGCGATAAAGACAGCTTTTTTGATCAGTATTTACAAACATGTGCCTTACAACGACGAATTGCCTATGAAGTACCTTTTTATACTTCTGCCTTTAATGTCGCGGCTGCCACCGACATGCTATTGATCGTACCTCGACATATCGCCGCTAATGCCGCCAGAGTGCATCAGGTTCAATGGCGTGAGTTGCCGATAGAAAGCTTACCTGATCACCAATATTTTCTGCTGTGGCACAGCATCCATCACAATGATGCAGCCCACCATTGGGCAAGGGAGGAAATTGCGACTGTCATGCGTAAATCTATTTTCTCTCCTCAGGGCATTCACTGAAGTTATAGCCGCCATCTCCAGGTTTCATTTCTTAGCTTTTACATCATTCCATAGACTCTTATTTGTTACCGGTTTGCACTGACATCACCTCTGCCACAGTGGTGATGGTTGCGGCCGGAATCACTTCTCTACAAAAATAAGAATCAGGAGCAACTCTATGAGTGCTGAAAATATTACCTATAACGGTCAGGCTGACGCCCCAGCAAACAACCGAATCTGGCGCGGTCGATTAACATTTGTCATGGCTGCAGCAGGTTCTGCTGTCGGCCTGGGAAACCTCTGGAAATTTCCTTATATAGCAGGTGAAAACGGAGGCGGAGCATTCGTACTCGTCTATCTGGCCTGCATTCTTCTGTTTGGCATACCGCTATTAATGGCAGAAATTGGTATCGGTCGTGCGACCCGACTCAATGCAGTAGACGCCTTCGGTAATCTTGCAGGTAAAGCAGGAGCCAGCAAAGGATGGAAAGCTATCGGCGGACTGGCTATCTGTACCAGTTATCTGATCCTATCTTTCTACATTGTCGTTGCTGGCTGGTGCCTGTATTACTTCTGGATCACAGCAAATGGCACATTTAACACAGCAGGTACGACTATAGATACCGCTTTTACCGGTGGTACCTTTGAAAACTTGCTGGGAGATCCTGTCACACTGATTATCTTCAGCGTAATTTTCCTACTCATTACATTTAGCATTATCAGTTCCGGTATCGAAAAAGGTATTGAAAAAGCCATTAACTGGCTTATGCCTTCACTGATGTTGATGCTGGCTGTGCTAATTGGTTACTCTGCTGCTAACGGTAACTTTGAAGCAGCTGTTGATTTCCTTTTCAGTGCAGATTTCAGCAAACTCAGCAGCGAAGCCATATTCATTGCTGTCGGCCACTCCTTTTTTACTCTGAGCCTTGCCTCCGCGGCTATCATCACCTACGGCGCATATATGCCGGCCAATAGCTCTATCACCAAGACAGCATTTGCTGTTGCAGGTATTGATACTCTGGTCGCACTGACAGCGGGCCTGGCAATCTTTCCGTTAGTATTTCAGTACGGTTTAGAACCAGGTGCAGGACCAGGTCTGATGTTCATATCCCTGCCACTTATCTTCAGTGATATGCCTTATGGCCAGCTGTTTGGTTCACTCTTTTTCTTCATGTTGTTCATTGCTGCACTTACGTCAGCGATTTCGCTGATGGAACCAACAGTCGCCTGGCTGGAACGCCGTTTTAATTTACGCCGTAAAACCGCCGCAGGTTTAACAACACTGAGCCTGTGGATAGTAAGTCTCGGAACCGTGTTTTCCCTAAATATCTGGAACTCGCCCGTCTTCTTTGGAAAAACCTTTTTCGACGCATTGGATTATCTGACAGCCAATGTCTTTATGAGCTTCGGTGCAATGGCAACAGCAGTGTTCTGTGGTTTTGCTTTAAGACAGCCCCAACTGGAGGCCATGTTCAGTACTGATCCTAAAGCAATACCGGTATTTCGTGTCGTCATCCGCTATGTAGTACCAGCATTTGTTGCGGTACTTGTGATCTCCGCTTTCTAAAACTACCCACGGAAATAACTGTTATGACTATAGAAACAGCCAGTATTGGCATTCTTCAAAAAGCTGTTGAAAAACTCGCAGATGGTTACAGCCATTTGCCAGCCCATACTACTGAATACGATCAGCAAAAAGCCGAAGAGATTCTTTTACAGGTCGCTGAAAAAATGTGGGATAACTACCCTTATCCGCATCCACAATATGCAGGACAAATGCTCAAGCCACCTCATCCAGTAGCCCGTATGGCCTATATGCTCGCGACTTGGATCAATCCGAATAATCATGCACTGGACGGCGGTAAAGCCAGCTCAGCCATGGAAAAAGAAGCTGTTGCTAAAATCGCAACAATGTACGGTTGGAATGATTATCTTGGCCACCTCACCGGGGGCGGCACTCTGGCTAATCTGGAAGCCTTATGGGTTGCTAATCACATCCATCCAGGTAAAACAGTACTAGCCTCATCACAGGCCCATTACACCCACAACCGAATTTGCGGCGTCCTACAAATTCCGTTTGAACCGGTAGCCGTGGATGATCAGGCACGAATGGATCTGACAGACCTGGAAACTAAGTTGCAACAACTGGACGTTGGCACTGTGGTGGTAACTCTGGGCACCACCGGCGTCGGCTCGGTCGATCCGTTGCCAGAAATATTAAAGCTACAAAAGAAATACGGTTTTCGGATCCACATCGATTCAGCCTACGGTGGCTACTATACCCTGGCGGATAACCTCACAACTGAGGTACGGGCTGCCTATGATGCAATCCAACAAGCAGATTCTGTTGTAGTAGACCCTCATAAGCACGGTCTGCAACCCTACGGCTGCGGCTGTGTGTTGTTCCGAGATCCGCAAGTTGGACGTTATTACAAACACGACTCTCCCTATACCTATTTCAGTTCAGATGAACTGCACTTGGGAGAAATCAGTCTGGAATGTTCACGTGCAGGCGCAGCTGCGGTGGCTCTTTGGGCAACGCTGGAAATGTTCCCGCTAGTACCTAAAGGCAACTTTGCTACCGACCTGAGCCACTGTCGAGAGGCAGCACTGGCTTTATACGCCCGTCTTAACAACGACAGTCGATTTATCACACCACTGGAACCGGATCTGGATATTGTTATTTGGGCACCTAAGGCAACCAGCACCAGTGAAATATCCAGGCTTTCGCAACTGACGTTTGAACGGGCCGAGCAGCAGGATTTGTATCTGGCAACATTCAGTTATCCGTCGCATCTCATCAAGAAAACATTTCCGGATGTATATGTAGATTCAGATTACACCACCTGTGTACGTTCTTGCCTTATGAAACCGGAACATGCTTCATGGGGTGATCGAATCTGGCAAATACTGGACAAGATTCAACACAACCTAAAGTAAAAAATCCGCCTGAGCGGAGAACTCAGGCGGTTAGCATAAACCGCTGCGGGAGTCAGACCGGATAACAGTTACTGAACCTGGTTCAAGGATGTTATCCGGCTGTCTGTTCATTCAACCGGTTATTCGTAAGGCAATACCGGATTAAAATACATAACTACTGCGCGGCTATGACCGACAGTTCTACTAACAGATCAGGACGGGCCATACGGGCTTCCACGCAGGCACGGGCGGGTTTTTCATAGTCCGCTACCCAAGCATCCCATACCGCATTCATCGCCGCGAAGTCCTTCATGTCACGCACATAAATGGTTACCGACAGGATCTTATTACGGTCACTGCCGTTTTCCGTCAGCAGTGTTTCTACTTTATCCAGACAACGCTGCGTCTGTTCAGAAATATCCCACTCCGGCGCACTGGCAGTCTGACCACAGAGGTACAAGGTACCGTTATGCTTAACTACCTTGCTCATACGTTCATTAGATTCGATACGTTCAATTGTCATTTCAAAACCTCTCTTGAGTGATGATTCCTGAACAGCAACCATCAATTAACTATGAAAACCTGCTGCCTACAGGACCTTGCGTTCAAAGCGATCAACTCTGAATGCACTGAGATCAAAATCACTATGGGTTCGGGTAATCAGATCGGCCATCACTTCACCTACCACCGGCCCCAATTGGAAACCGTGGGCAGAAAAACCAAAAGCATGGAAAGCATTCGGGCTGTTAACACTCGCGCTGATCACCGGCAGATTGTCCGGCATGTAAGCCTCTAAGCCCGCCCACATCCGGTTCACAGTGGCGGTACGCATAATTGGAAAGAAATCGACGGCATTACTGGCACCAGCTGCCAGTTTGGCGTAATCAAGACGGGTTTTATTATTGGCACGGTCCGCAAAACCTTTTGCACCACCGCCAATCAGCACAGTGCCGTTTTCAAACTGTTTAAAAGATAACGGCCTGCTGACAGCCCCCACTACCGGCGTCGCAAAGTGAGGCATTCTGGTGGTGATCATCAGCATTGGCGCGCTGTATGTCATTGGGCAGTTATCTCCCATCATGACAGCAACCTGATCTGCCCAGGCACCTGCACAATTCACCAGATACTCAGCTTCATACCGTCCGGCTACTGTTTCCACCAGCCAGCTATTACCTACCCGGCGTAGCTGCTGCACCTGCTGACCTTCAACAAAGTTTGCACCCAACCTGGCCGCCGCCTGACGAAACGCGAAAGTAGACTTATAGGGAATCGCATAACCATCTGTCTCAGAAACCACACCGCCGACGCAATAATCAGCCACATGGGGCAAACGTTCGCGTAATTCCTGTTGATCGATCATTGTTTCGTGAAAATAGCACTGCTGATGCATCACATCCTGACGCTTTTGCAGGGTTTGTATATCCGCTTCATCCGCCGCAATATTAATCAGACTGCGTCGTCGGAAACCCGTATCAGCATCCAGTTCATCATCAAGGGTTTGCCAGCGTTGCATCGACACATTGCTCAAGGGCACTTCGGCGATATCCCGGCCTAACAGACGTACACCACCAGCGTTAACACCTGACGCATGCCTTGCTACCCGGTCCTTTTCCAGCACCAGAACGTCAATGCCACGCTTCGCTAACTGGTAAGCGGTCGAACACCCCTGAATACCGCCACCAATAATAATCACACTGGCTTTACTCTTACCGGCCTGAGCATTCATAACTTCACCTCGGTACGGGCAGTTTGATGATGCGGTTGAAAACGTGCCAGCTCTGTAAGATTGATCAAACGCATAGGTGACCGCAACCGGTAATAGCCAACCTCTTCAACCTCACACCCCTGCCATTCAGCCAGCAGCTCACTGACTATATGGCCACACTGACGCCCCTGGCAGGGCCCCATACCACAACGGGTCAAACCTTTAAGCTCATCGGGAAGCCGTGCCCCCTGATCAAACGCGGCTCTGAGTTGCCCCTGCGTCTGTTCTTCACACCGGCATACCATAGTTTCGGGACGGAAAGGCTTACGCAGTGCATCCATCGGTTGATACAGGCGATCTATAAAACGCCGTAACCCCTGATAGCTTTTCAACTTCTGCTGTAATGGCTGGCTATGATTCGCCGCGTCTGCCGCTGAGATCAGTCCCAATCGCGCCAGCTGTTGCCAGGCGACTAACTGCCCGGAGAGCTGGGCGGCATCTGCACCGATAATGCCTCTCCCATCTCCGGCAACAGCAATATGCTGAACTGACGTTTGTCCCCAGTCATTAGTCTGCGGTTGCCAGCTGAGCTGTTGCTGATTCCAGCTATGCTCTACGCCAATTGCCCGGGTCATATTCAGGTTAGGGATAACACCCTGGTGCAGAAAAATATGCTCCGCTGTAAGCTCATGCTGTACACCTTTCGAGGTGAAGCTCAATGCTTCCGCCTTAAGTGCTCCGCGAATATTAAGATCTTCAGCATACTTATACACAGGCACTCCGGCCTGACGGATTTCATTCAGTAAGCCTAATCCTTTTGTCAAAACACTCAGGTGCCCAAACGCACCGGGTAGCAGATGAGATGCCGCCAGATAGTTTTGCTTTGGTGTCGTGTCTACCAGCGCTTTGACCTTAACGCCTAAACGTAAGTACTGAGCAACAATCAGATATAACAAAGGCCCACTACCAACAAACACAGCATCTTCACGTACTAAACCATCAGACTTCAGCATGACCTGTGCACTGCCAGCAGTCATAACCCCTGGCAAGTGCCAACCAGGAATGGGAAAAGGTCGCTCCATTGCTCCGACACTCACCACTACTTCCCGGGCGGTCAGGCTGGCAGATGCACCTGCCTGTGAAAATAAAACTTCACCGCTTTCGTCTACATGCCATACATTCGCTGCAGTAATTTTTTCTGCTCGACAGGCATTAAATTCTGCCACCAGATCTGCACCTTTGGTGTAGTCTGTTCCCAGTAATGCAGTATCTGCCAACGGGCTGTCAGTCACATGACGATAGATCTGCCCGCCAGCCTGAGGCTTATCATCCAGCACAACTACCCTGGCACCGGCATTACTAGCCGTTATTGCTGCAGACATGCCAGCAGGACCCGCACCAATAACAGCGATATCGTAGCTATCAGTCATGATCAGCCTCCTGATCAGCATTTAGCTCATAACCCAAACCAGCTGCCAAAGGAACCGCCTGACTGGCTTCAGTTATTGTCTGGCTACGTACTTCCATTCCAGGATAAACCCGTGTCATACAAGCCTGCTGATTAGGCAAGCCATCTATTTCCACCAGGCATTCAAAACAGGCACCCATCGCACAATAGGCTGAACGGGGCTGTTGTGAGACAGATGACAACCGGGTGGTGGCTTCACCACTGGCAGCCATAGCCGACCACACGGAGGTATTCACCGGTACAGTCACTTTGCGGTCATTAATTATGATGCACACCTGTTGTTGGCTTTTATTCGGTGCGTCATCTGCAAGATAACGAAACATAGGCTTCCTTATTTGGCGGTAATACACCCGCCCATAGAACTGCGGACAGAAAACTTTGCCAGTAACTGATGCTCTAAAAATTCGCCAGCTACTGGCCAAAACTATCTGTTAGATCGTTTTATAAGCACGCTTTTCATTAGCAGATGCTGTTTAAGCTTATTACTGAAGAATCACTAAGCAGGTAGAAAACCAGCCAGGCAGTTATCTGCCCGGCCGGTTGGGAAGCGGTATACACACCTCCCAGGGCCTGGTGAAATATGCGTTTTACTTAGCGATCTGGTCCAGAACGTTCTGGCCCCATTCGGCACCTACGTCTTCCAGAATCTGCGGCCATACTTCAGCACGTACTTTCGCTGCTGCTGCAGCCAGTTCTTCATTGCTCAGGTCCACAATAGTCGCGCCGTTATCTGCCAGCTTCTGCTCATAAGCCGCCTGATCCGCTTCAGCGTTTTCCCAACGCTTAGTTTCAAATGCCAACGCCTGCTGCTCTAACGCTGCACGATCTTCTGTATCCAGATCAGCCAGTGATTCAGAATTAATGATCATGTACCAGACTTCGAAGTGAGTATTCACTGGCACGTAGGTCTTAGTCACATCACGAAAAGATGCGTAGTAGCCTTCAGCGCCGGAGCCAACAACTCCGTCAACTACGCCAGTCTGTACAGCAGTAAATGCTTCAGAGAATGGGATTGGAGAGCTAATGTAGCCCAGTGCATCAGATGTCAGCTGGAAGCTTTTGATACCTGGTACACGTACTTTAATACCTTTATCTACGCTCGGATCACCTGGTGAAACCGCATCACGGTTCAGTGCTACGCCACCGAAATACACCGGATACGCCGCCAGCATAGTGATGTCCTGTTTGGCATACAGCGCTTTCATTGCTGAATGAATCGCGCCGCCCGGGCCATAAATTTCTTTTGCCTGTGTCCAGTTTTCGGCCACATATGGAAACGCACTGATCTGCATCTTACGCTCAGCAGCAGTCGCTGCTGGCTGCACTGCCATGTCGATTGCGCCTACTGAGATACGCTCCTGAACAGTGGTGTAATCACCCAGTGCGCTGGCCGCGAAGATCTTTACCTTCACATCACCTTCAGTCGCTGTATCTACTTTTGCAGCAAAATCTTTCAGTTCGTTATCAATGATCGCGCCCTGTGGACGGATGTGGCTGATTTTCAGCGTTGCAGCCTCAGCAACCGCTGTTAAGCCCAGAGATCCGGCCAGCACCGCAGCGCTGACATACTTAGTCAGAGTATTCAGTTTCATGTTTATAGCCTCATTTGTTTTTATTACAGGTTTCACATACAGACGCACCGAACAGCCGCAGCTGCCCGGAAAATCAATCAGGTTTAATAGCCAAAGAAACGTGGCAGGAAGAGCGACAGATCGCCCCAGAAAGATGTTAGGAAAACCACTGGCAAGTAACCGGTCAGGATCAGGATCATCGCCGGACGAATTACCTTTGTTACCTTAACCTTGCCTACCCGGGCACCCAGATACAGAATCGATGCATATGGCGGCGTTACACCACCCATCGCGGTATTCACACCCATAATGGCGGCAAACTGAATCGGACTAATTCCAATCGCAGTCATCAGCGGCAACAGCAACGGCGCAATCAGAATGATCGCCGTCACGTCGTTCACCACCATGCCTACCAGGAAGAGCAGAATATTTATCAGAATCAGCAATATGGTTTTGTCTTCGGTGATCGCAAAAATAGACTCAACCAATGCCTGAGGAATACTTTCCAGTACAAACATCTGCGACAGAATCATACTGAACAGGATCATCAGCATAATGGCGCCGACAGAAGTCGATGCTTCTTTACAGGCTGCCAGGAAAGTCTTGATAGTCAGGCCGCGATAAATCCAGAAACCAACAGGTATAGCGTAAATAACCGCCAGAGCTGCAGCTTCTGTCGGCGTCATGATGCCGCCATAAATACCGCCCAGAATAATCACAGGCATCAGCAACGCAGGCGTAGCTTTAAAACCACGGCTAGTCGCTTCCGCTACGAATTCCTTTCCTTTCGGGCGTTCTTCCAACACCAGTGGGAATTTACGCGCCAACCATACGTTCACGACCGAAAAGTTCGTCATGATCAGCAGCCCCGGGCCAAGCGTCGCTAAGAAGCAGGCCAGAATAGACGTATCTGTCACCCAGCCATAAACGATCATGGTGACACTTGGTGGAATCAACAACCCCAGCAGAGATGCATTGGCAATCAACGCAGTGGCGTATTCACGGGGGTAACCCTGCTTTTCCATTTCCGGTATCAGCAGCGGACCAATCGCAGCGACACCTGTTAAACCTGAGCCAGAAATAGCCCCGATCAGCGCACAGCTGATGGTTGCAACCACACCAAGACCACCCCGTAAATGACCAACAAAGATATTTACAAAGCGCAGCAGACTCGCGGCAATCCCACTGACACTCATAATCGTGCCGGCCAGTACAAACAGTGGTATAGCCAGCAATACCGGATTACCTAGTTGCTGAAAGCCCCAAAGCATGTTGCCCTTCATTACTACATCGCCAAGGAAATACATCACCATCAAACCACCACCAAAGCAGTACGGCAGCGGCACACCTAACGTAAGCAGAATGACCAGTAAGGCTACTGCGATTAACGCGACTTCAATCATTGCTGAGACTCCTGAACTGAACTGTCACCTGAGTCGGCATCACTCAGGCTGCGGATATGCTTCACCAGATGCATCAGGGTATAGAGCATCATCAGCACCAGGCCGGAGAGCAGTGCGATATCGACATAAAAGGTAGGGATATAAAGCGTTGGACTTTCTTTCCAGACCCGCAGGGAATACTTAGTGAAATCCCAGGCCCAATAAGTCAGCCAGCAGCCAACCGTCAGGCTGATCACTTCACCCAGAATGGCCAGGATGGTGAACTGACGAGGCGTTTTGAGAAAGATTTCCAGCACGTTAGCGCGGATATGGGTATTTTCCCGGGAAGCATTAACCGCCCCCAGTACATACAGCCACAAAGTAGGATAAAGCAGGCTTTCTTCGAGCCCCATTACCGGAATTTCCAGTACGTAACGGGTAATAACCTGGACAAATTGCCCGGCGGCTACCAGACATATCAACCCGGTCAGAAGCAAGCTGACGAATCGATTCATGGGCGGGTTCCTCACAACGCTGTGCTCATCTATATGGCTTCAGGTCAGGTTTCGGTCCTGATCCGGTGAAGTGATAACACAGCAGATTTATAGTTATTCGTGAGGAAATACTGGCGAGAGCAACCCATAAAATCAAAACGATAATATTGATTACTCTATAGATTTTTTTTATGCTTTGTAGATTAACCCTTAACTTTCAACTGCTTTTATCGGTGAAAAAAATCCCGATTTATGCGGTTAATCACAGGTAATCATGATGAACCTCAGCATTCGCCAACTTCAGGCCTTTCGTGAAGTCATGCGCACAGGCTCTATTTCAGAAGCCGCCAGAGTGCTGAATCGCACTCAGCCAGCAGTCAGCTCAATGATTGCCAGCCTGGAGGAAGAACTGGGGATTCAGTTATTTGAGCGCCAGCGAGGCCGGCTGGTTCGCCAACCAGAAGCGATCTACTTCTTCGAAGAAACCGAAGCCATTCTGGAACGGCTGCAGCAGTCTGCCCGCACCATGAAAGAAATAGCATCCCTGAAAGAAGGCCGGTTGCGCATTGCCTGTATGCCGGCGTCGTCACAGTTCATCATGCCCAGATTAGTGGCTGACTTTATTCGTGATAAACCTAAGGTAAAAGTGTCTATGATGATGCGGGCGTCAGCCGTCATTGAAGAATGGATTGCCTCCCAGCAGTACGATATTGGTCTGGCAGAAACTCCGCCACCTAACGCTGCATTGGCAGTCGAAACCTTTGAACTCCCCTGTGTCTGCGCCATGCCCAAGGATGACCTACTGGCCAGAAAGGAATATATTCAGCCTCAGGATCTGGCCGACCAGCCACTGGCCGTACTACAGGAAGACCACCCCAACCTAATCGCTACTCAGCGAGCATTTAAAGCCGCTAAAGCAGGGTTTAACCCCCGTTTTGAACTGCGTAATTTTCAGCCAGCCCTGACGCTGGTTGAAGAAGGTCTGTGTTACACCATCTGTGACCCAATGACCGCCAGCAGCTACTTCGACTACCGGGAAGTGGACTCAAAACTGGTATTCAAACCCTTCCTGCCAGTCGTGCCGCTGTCGGTTTCCATCCTGCAACCGGCGCACCGTCCGGCATCACAGCTGGCGGCCGCTTTTATTGCAATATTGCGTGAAAATATGCAACGCATAGCCCAACAGTTTCAGAGCTAAAAAACGCAGGGCGTATTCAGTTACTGCTGGATTCAGGCTGATAAGCAAAACTGTCTGATGCTGTCTGATGGTCTGCTAATTCGCTACTCAGCCACTCTCTGAAACGCTGAATCTGTGGATAATCGGCTTTCTCAGGAGGATATACAAAGTAATACCCCTGACCGCTGTAAAACGAGCCTGGAAAAGGCTGCAGTAACCACTGAGAAGTCAGCTCATCCTGAATCAGCGAGAGATCACTGATCGCTATACCATGCCCCATAGATGCCGCCCGAAGCGCAGCATCCATCGATTCAAACGCTAATCCCTGATCAGGATCTACTCCTTTAACATCATTCGCTTTCAGCCATACCCGCCAGTCACGGTGATCCGTCGATGGATGCAATAAAGTATGGTGTTGCAGATTATCCAGATCCGTTAACGGGTACTCTGTTTTCATCAAAGCCTGAGAACACACGGGAACTAACTGTTCCCGAAATACCAGTTCAGCCTGCACACCCGGCCAGTTACCATCACCATAAATAATGCCGGCATCAAAATAATCCCGTTCAAAACTGATGCTGCCTGCCCGGGTTGTTAAGCGGACATGCGGGTGCGTTGTGTCTTCTTCAAAGCTGTGCAAACGGGGAATCAGCCACAGCATGGCAAACCCGGATGAAACCAGCAGGTTAAGATCATTATGTTGTTTAGTCACCGCTTCAATTGTATTGGCAATCGAATTAAATGACTGGGTCAGACCAGATAACATAGTTATCCCGGCGTCAGTGAGATTCATGTGCCTGGTATTTCGCTGAATCAACAAAACACCCAGATACTCCTCCAGATTACGCACATGTCGGCTAACCGCTCCCTGAGTCACACATAACTCATCTGCCGCCCGGGTAAAACTCATGTGCCGGGCAGTGGCTTCAAAGGCCCGTAAACTGTTCAAAGGAGGTATGCGTCGCATGGTTCAGTCTCTCAGTCAGGCTACCGGATTCAGCAGCCGAATAATGTATAGAAGCAATAATGCGGTTTTGAAGACTTTTCAATAATCATTCGCAATACCGTTATAAAACCAGCTATTCCGCTATATTTTTATCACAGTACAGTAGAAATATTTATGACTAAAAATCATAAATAGTATGAAATTTCTTGCATACTCTCGTGAATTCTTCCGCGTTACGGTTAACCCCATCATAGATGTTCGGTTCAACCTTTGAGCCGGGCACTGCATAACAATAAACAGCATGCTGTGTGAGGAAGAACCATGAGCGAAGATAAGCACCTCAAGTCCGACCAGGACGTTTTTATGAAAAACCTTTACTGGTGGGGCGTTCCAACCCTGTTTGGTTGCCCTCACGATCCTGACGTGAATGCCTGTGATATCGCTCTGGTTGGCATACCACACAGTACCGGTAATGGCACCACTGAACGGGATCAGCACCTGGCACCAAGAGCTGTTCGCAACGTATCCGGCTCTTACCGCCGGGCTCACAATAAATTCAATATTGTGCCTTGGGATGAGTGCAAGATTCATGACCTGGGTGACGTACTCATGCCACGGGCCATGGTGAACGATGAAACGGTCATCGACATCGAAAATTACTATAAAGAGCTGGATGCCGCCGGTGTTCGCCCGGTTTCAGTCGGTGGTGATCACTCCATTACAGGGCCTATCCTGAAAGCACTGGGTGGACCCGACGCTAAACTCAGCGGCGGTCAGAAAATCGCCATGGTGCACTTCGATGCTCACACAGACACCATGGACCACCTGCCACACTGGCTGGGAGCCGAACGTTCCGCTGCTCACTGGGGCAGTTATGTCGCCAAAGAAGGCCACGTTGATCCGGAACAAAGTATTCAGATTGGCATCCGTGGCCATACCCGAACCCTTACCTGGAAGCGCACCAGCGACCGTCTGGGCTATCGCATGGTCGATATGGATGAGTTCCGCGAAATCGGTATTCAGGGCACTGTAGATCTGTTGCGCGAGCGAGTCGGTGACATGCCGATCTACATCACCTTCGACCTGGATTGCCTGGACCCTTCAGTCGCACCGGCAGTTTCAAACCTCGAACCTGGCTGTTCAGGTTTCACCATGGATGAAGCCGTCGGCATTCTGCAGGGTATGCAGGGCCTGAACGTCATCGGTGCTGATGTTGTTTGCATGATTCCATCCAAAGACAGCCCAAATCAAATTACCGCCTTTGCTTCCACCGCCATCATGTTCGAACAAATCAGCCTTATCGCGGACTCTATTCGCCGCGAACGGGAAACCAGTCAGGGCTGATCCATACATAACTCCTCCGCCGGCAGACAGTAAATTCTGCCGGCCCCCCAAAACAACAATAACAGGAGGCAAATACGCAATGACAAGTGCGATGAATAGCCAGACTCAGGTGGCCGTCGAATGCCGTAATGTCTGGAAAATTTTTGGTGAACGGGCTAGTGAAGCCTTAGATGCCGCAATCAATCAGGGACTGAGTAAAACAGAAATAGGCCAGCAGTATAACTGCGTGGTCGGTGTCGCCGATGCAAACTTCAGCGTCCGGGAAGGTGAGATATTTTGCATCATGGGCCTGTCCGGCAGTGGTAAATCCACGCTGGTTCGTCATATTAACCGTCTGCTTGAGCCAACCGCCGGCGCGATTCTGATAAATAATGAAGACGTGATGGAAAAAGATGATCTTGCCCTGCGCCAGCTGCGTGCCAGCAAAATCGGCATGGTCTTCCAGAACAACGCACTGCTGCCACACCGAACTGTGCGGGACAATGTCGCCCTGCCCTTAGAAGTTCAGGGCGTTAACAAGCGCGAACGTTATCAGGTTGCTCAGAGAGTATTGGGATTAGTTGACCTTGCCGGCTGGGAAGACAACTTCGCCCACGAACTCTCCGGCGGCATGCAACAGCGGGTGAATTTAGCCCGGGCGATGGCAGCAGATCCAGATATTTTGCTGATGGACGAACCCTTCAGTGCGTTGGATCCGCTAATCCGCCGACAGCTCCAGGATCAGTTCATGGAGCTATCCCGTAAGATGAAAAAAACCACCATTTTCATCACCCATGACCTCGACGAAGCCATTCGTATTGGTGACCGAATCGCCATCATGAAAGACGGCATCATCGTACAGACAGGCACCCCGGAAGAGATAATTACCCACCCGGCGGATGACTATGTTGCCGACTTTATCGCGGGTATATCCCGTCTGAAGCTGGTTCACGCTGGCAGCATTATGCAGCCCTTAAGCGAATGGCTTAGCCAGGCACCGTCAACCGATATAACCCGCGCACCACGAGCACCACAAAGTACCGACTTAGACCAACTGATCGATATTTCAGTCTCCGGTCAGGGTGCAGTCATCATCACCGATGACGCAGGCACCGACATAGGTGTCGTCGATAACAGTCGTTTGTTACGCGGCATTCAGGGCGGTAAATAGGAGCTGTAATAATGAATACCACGCAAACCTCTGCTTTTGATCCAATCAGCGAAGATCAAACCACCAGCAGCGATAAAGAACTCAGCCTGGCACAGCAGTTCGCCGGCCAGAATAGTGATTACTACGCCGAACAGTTTGAACAACTGGGCAATGCTGCCAATTACCGCTTTACCTTTAACCTTTCCGCCGCCCTTTTTGGACCTGTTTGGTTAGCAGCCCGAGGATTATGGGCATGGTTCTGGCCATTTCTGATTGCCGAAGCAGTGATGGTGGTACAGATCTGCCGGGGCTTATTTGGCAACCTGGGTGCTGATCAGCTGGCACGGGCAGAACGTCTTTCCGCTAAAGCAGAACAGCGTTTCCAACAGGCCCGTATCGCCATTGAAGAAGGCTCCATTAATGGCGAAATCCTTATGAACAGTGCGCAGTCATTTCAGGCCGGCGCATTGAAAGCAGAGCAAGCCGCTGCGGCAGCCTCAGCTGGCGGAGTCAGTATCATGATCGTCGGTCTGTTGTTACTGATTGCCATCAAAGCGATACAGGGCAGCCTGGCTAACTGGCTACTGGAACAACGTTTCATGCAATGGCGTTCTGACCGCAGTATCCGTAGCGGCCTAAGCGTTATGAGTGCCAGTATGGGTGCGCTGATGATGGCGCTGGTATATCCACTGGCAGCCTATCGTTTCACTGCCACCGAGCCACCACACTGGCTGTTGATATTCCCGGCTGACCGTAGCTGGCACACAGGACTGGCGAACTGGGTAGACGGCTTATTCAGCTGGTTAACCTTAAACGGTGAAGGTCTGTTCGACGGTATTCGTGATGCTATTCGGATATTACTCGATGCTACCGAAGTGGTGCTGGTTGATACACCCTGGCCAATCGTCATGCTGGTGATCATCGTACTGGCATGGCGGCTGGCTGGCCCCCGGGTAACGCTATTTACTGTAGGCGCACTGGCTTATCTGGCTCTGTTTGGCTTTTGGGAAAAAAGCATGGCCACAGTGGCACTGCTTGGCACCGCCAGCTTCATCTGTGTGTTATTCGGTGTACCACTGGGTATCTGGTGTGCCAAAAATGAGAAAGTCTACGCCACTGTCAGACCCATTCTGGACTTCATGCAAACCATGCCTGCCTTCGTCTATCTGATACCTGTTATCGCCTTCTTCGGTACCGGTAAACCCCCAGGCATCATTGCCACCATCATATTTGGTATGCCACCGGTCGTTCGTTTAACAGCCCTTGGTATGCAAGGGGTGCCGGATACTGTCCGCGAAGCTGCAACAGCATTCGGCGCCAGTAAATGGTTCCTACTCTTCAAAGTAGATATCCCACTGGCTATGCCGTCCATCATGGCGGGCATTAACCAAACCATCCTGATGTGCCTGTCGATGGTGGTCATTGCATCACTGATCGGCGCAAAAGGCCTCGGCGAAGATGTACTCAGTGCACTGCAATACGCCGCACAGGGCCAGGGCGTTATCGCCGGCCTTGCCATTCTGGCCTGTGCCATGGTGCTCGACCGCATCATTCAGGGCAATCCAAAAAAACGTAAAGCAAAATAATAACTGTGAGGAACCAGTAATGAAAAACAACAACAAACTGAACAAATTACTCTCCGCCATCATGCTCACATCGGGCTTGTCAGCGGCAGGACTGACGCACGCCGCTGATGTCGTCATCGGTGAGCCGAACTGGCCATCAGCCAAAGTAACCGCCTACGTTCTGAAAGAAGTGATCGAACAGGAACTGGGAATGGAAGCCGATATTTCACCAGGAAATAACGCAGTTATATTTAAAGCGATGGACAGCGGCAAAGGTGATATTGATGTACATCCGGAAGCCTGGATGCCTAATCAGAAAAGTCTGATAGACAAGTACACTGACAAAGGTTCCGTCACTCTGAGCAGTAAACCTTACGACGTTGTACAAGGCTACTGCGTAACGAAAGATACCGCAGAGAAACACGGTATTAAATCTGTATTCGATCTGGCAGATGCCGACAATGCCAGCCTGTTTGATACTGACGGTGACGGCCGCGGTGAAGTCTGGATCGGCGCAACAGGCTGGGGCTCTACCCCGGTAGAAAAGGTTCGCGCCCGGGATTACGGCTTCGCAGAGTTTTTTGAACTGCAAGAACTGGATGAAACACTGGCTCTGTCGAAGCTCGATAGTGCAGTAAAGAAACAGGAACCGTTTGTCAGCTACTGCTATGCCCCGCACCACATTTTCAAACTCTATGATCTGGTAATGCTGGAAGAACCAAAGTATGACGCCAATAAATGGACCATGGTAAAGCCGACTGATGACCCGGACTGGATGAGCAAATCCAACGTCAGCACCGCCTGGGACAACGCCAATGTACACGTTGCATGGTCAAGTTCACTGGATGCACGCGCTCCGGAAATTGCCCGGCTGTTAAAGAATGTTCAATTGGAAAGCGGCGACATCAGCGCTTGGATCTATGCCATGGCGGTGGAGAAAAAAGACGCCGGTGAATACGCTAAATCCTGGGTGCAGAATAACCCTGAGAAAGTACAGAAGTGGTTAGGTTTCTGATCTTTACCTGAAAGACCCAGCGGTTAACCCCATCGCTTTGTCTAACGGTCAACAGTAGTAACTCTTGGTGCCAGAAACATAGTGTTGGGCTATGTATTAGTACCCGGTCTGATTCTTATCAGGCCGTTTTTTATTTCCTGTAAATTCAGACCTCAATACTTACCTTGGCTTACTTTCTGATTTTTTAAAAAAAACCCGGTTTAGCTGACACTGAACCGGGTTACTTTTATCAGACAACTGTCTCAGACGCTTAGTGCTGATCAGCCTTTCAGATGCCCCGCATGGAAACGCAGGTGCTCTTCAATAAAGCTCGCGATAAAGTAATAGCTATGGTCATAGCCAGGCTGCATACGCAGCTCGAAATTCAGACCACTGGACGCTACAGCGCCAACCAGATTTTCTGGCATCAACTGTTCATGCAGGAATGAATCATCGCCGCCCTGATCAACCAGCATAGGTGGAATTGAATCCGCCAGGTTAATCAGTTCACAGGTGTCATACTGACGCCAGGTTTCAACATCATCACCCAGGTAATTACTGAAGGCCTTTTGCCCCCATGGTGCATTTACCGGATTAGTGATTGGGCTGAAAGCTGAAGCAGATACAAACATACCCGGGTTACGCAGACTGATCATCAGCGCACCATGACCACCCATAGAATGGCCGCTAATGGCCTTTTTATCGGATACAGGAAACTCGGCTTCAATCAGCGCGGGTAATTCATTCACCACATAATCATACATGCGGTAATGCTTATCCCAGGGTGCCTGAGTGGCATTGACATAAAAGCCAGCACCCAGACCAAAGTCATAAGCACCTTCCGAATCATCCGGTACGTCTTCACCACGCGGGCTGGTATCCGGAGCAACAATAGCTACTCCCAGTTCTGCAGCCATCCGGTGAGCACCAGCTTTCTGCATGAAGTTTTCGTCGGTACAGGTCAGGCCTGATAACCAGTACAGCACCGGCACTTTCTCGCCTTCTTCTACCTGCGGTGGCAGGTAAACAGCAAAGCGCATAGCACAGCCCAGCGTTTCTGACTGATGGCTGTACTGGCGATGCCAGCCAGCGAAGCTCCGTACCGAGCTGAGTGTTTCAATACTCATCATAATTCTCCCGTTGAGGGAAAGATCCGCTTCCGGCGGATCTCCGTATTCTGATAGAGCCTATTATAACAGGCCTCTCACAACCGCTTACTTATCGTATTCGATAACCGTACGGATGCTCTTACCTTCGTGCATCAGATCAAAGGCTTCGTTGATGCGTTCCAGTCCCATACGGTGGGTAATGAAGTCATCAAGGCGGAATTCACCAGCCATGTAACGGTCAACGTAACCCGGCAGTTCAGAACGACCTTTAACACCACCGAAAGCAGAACCTTTCCATACCCGACCAGTTACCAGCTGGAATGGACGGGTGCTGATTTCCTGACCTGCGCCAGCAACACCAATCACCACTGATTCGCCCCAGCCTTTATGGCAGCATTCCAGTGCTGAACGCATAGTGTGAACGTTACCGATACACTCAAAAGAATAGTCCACACCACCGTCAGTCAGTTCAACAATGACTTCCTGAATTGGCTTGTCGTAATTCTTTGGATTAACGCACTCAGTCGCACCCAGCTTAGTCGCCAGATCAAACTTACTTTCGTTAATATCTATCGCAATGATACGGCCAGCTTTAGCCATTGCTGCACCGATAATTGCCGACAGACCAACACCGCCCAGACCGAATACAGCAACTGTTGCGCCTTCTTCTACCTTGGCAGTATTCATTACTGCACCCATACCGGTAGTGACACCGCAGCCCAGCAGGCAAACTTCATCCAGAGGCGCTTCTTTGTTCACTTTTGCCAGTGCAATTTCCGGCAGTACAGTGTACTCAGAGAAAGTAGAGGTACCCATGTAATGGTAGATAGGCTTACCGTCGATAGAGAAACGGCTGGTGCCATCAGGCATCAGACCTTTACCCTGAGTTTCACGGATCTTCTGGCACAGGTTAGTTTTACCTGACTTACAGAATTTACATTCGCCGCACTCAGGGGTGTACAGAGGGATAACGTGATCGCCAACAGCAACGCTGGTTACACCTTCGCCTACCTGCTCAACGATACCGCCACCTTCATGGCCCAGGATCGCCGGGAAAATACCTTCCGGATCTTCACCTGACAGGGTGAAAGCGTCCGTGTGACATACACCGGTAGCAACAATCTTAACCAGGACTTCGCCTGCCTGTGGTGGCATTACATCGACTTCTTCAATGCTTAAAGGCTGACCCGGTCCCCAGGCAACAGCAGCTTTAGATTTAATCATTATTCTCTCCGGCATTATCTCAACCGCTGTCAGCCCTATCATGACAACGGCAGCTTAAATTCTTGAAATATACGTTCTGTAGAAACGTACATCTGACGAAAAAATCATCGCCAAAGCAACTATATAGATTAGCTGGGCATAAGTCATAAGCAAAAAACTTATACCCCTGTAAATGTCGTTGCTATACATGTCGGCCAGGAATACTCCCGGCCAGCAGGGCTTGGATCAGCACTCGACAGCGTTTACCGCCAAACCACCACGGGAGGTTTCTTTGTACTTATCCTGCATATCCATGCCGGTATCCCACATGGTTTTAATAACCTTATCCAGTGAGATGAAGTGCTCGCCATCGCCACGCAGAGCCAACTGAGTTGCATTGATTGCCTTAATAGCAGCAATCGCATTACGCTCAATACAAGGCACCTGTACCAGACCGCCAACCGGATCACAGGTCAGACCCAGGTTATGCTCCAGACCAATTTCGGCAGCATTCTCTACCTGCTCAGGCGTACCGCCTAATACTTCACACAGACCGGCAGCAGCCATAGCACAGGCTGAACCTACTTCACCCTGACAGCCCACTTCTGCACCGGAAATAGACGCGTTCTTTTTACATAACGCGCCAATTGCAGCAGCTGCCAGCATAAACTCGACAACGTTTTCTTCTTTAATCTGATCAGAATATTCCATGTAGTACATCAATACCGCAGGAATAATGCCCGCTGCACCATTGGTTGGCGCAGTTACCATACGACCACCGGCAGCATTTTCTTCATTAACCGCCAGCGCATATAAATTAACCCATTCCATCGCGCCCATTGTTGAGCTGATGATGTTGCTGCCACGAGCTTCCTGTAACGATTTATGCAGGCTGGCCGCACGACGACGTACTTTCAGGCCACCCGGCAAGATACCTTCTTTGCGCAAACCGTTGTTCACACAATCACGCATCGCACGCCAGATCATCACCAGACCTTCACGGGTCTCTTCTTCTGAACGCCAGACCTTTTCATTTTCCATCATCAGTTGACTGATGCTGAAGTTGTTTTCTTTACACAACGCAAGCAGTTCAACAGCATTGTTGAACTCATATGGCAGCGCTACCTGAGGGACCAGATGCGCGTCGCTGCTGGCATGGCTTTCATCAATGACGAAGCCACCACCAATAGAATAATAGGTATTGCTATACAGGACTTCTCCGCCAGCATTGTAAGCAGACAGACGCATAGCATTTGGATGGTATGACAGATTCTCTTCCAGCAGCAGCATGTCGCGCTCCCAGACGAATTCAATATCATATTTACCCAGCAAGTTGAGACGACCATCACTCTGAATAGATTCAACTGTCGGATCAATAATTTCCGGATTTACGGTTGCCGGACGCTCACCCAACAAACCAATAACAACAGACTTATCTGTGCCGTGACCAACGCCAGTCGCACTCAATGAACCAAACAGCTCAACACGAATCTGTGACACATCTACAGCCAGATTATGCTCTTGCAGGTAATCGGCAAACTCAGCCGCTGCCAACATTGGCCCTACAGTATGCGAGCTCGATGGCCCCACCCCAATTTTAAAAAGATCAAATACGCTGATTGACATAAGAACCCCGCAGCTCTCGCCTGCTACTGAGTCTGTACTACGATGCCTGATTTGATCTGACAAGTTCAGAATGGCGCATCTGTATACAGACTAATTATTATTGTGACCGGCAATTATCAAGGTATCTACTAATAGCCATGTGCCGATTTACGACAACATTTGTCCTGCAGGCGTTGTAACACCAGCCTGGGTAGCGCGGTGATTCTCTTTGACTATTAAGACTTAGGTATTAATAGATTTATTTTAGCCAAAAACTATTAAACTTTTAGAATTAATTAATTTCTATTATTTAAGGTGCTACGGCACTATAGCTTCATCGCTTCACAGGGAAGCCAAAAAACTTACTCATTTATCAGGAGATTCACACGATGTTGAGCAACCGCGAAGGTCAGAAGGTTCCACAGGTTACATTCCACACACAGCAGGATAACCAATGGAAAAACATAACCACTGATGATCTGTTCGCCGGCAAAAAGGTCGTTATCTTTGCTTTGCCAGGCGCTTTTACTCCGACATGCTCTTCAACTCACTTGCCACGTTACAACGAACTGGCCGGAGTATTCGCAAAAGAGGGCGTCGACAGCATTATTTGTTTATCAGTCAATGACACCTTTGTAATGAACGCATGGCAGGCAGATCAGGATGCTGAAAACATCACTTTTATTCCTGACGGTAATGGTGATTTCAGCCGCGGTATGGACATGCTGGTCAGTAAGAGTGACCTGGGCTTCGGTGAACGCAGCTGGCGCTACTCCATGCTGGTTGTCGATGGTGTAATCGAGAAGCAGTTCATTGAACCAGACGTACCGGGCGACCCGTTCCAGGTTTCTGATGCCGACACTATGCTGGCTTACCTGAATAAAGATGCCGAGCAACCTAAGCGCGTCAGCATTCTGACTAAAGCAGGCTGCCCACACTGTGTCCGTGCCAAAGCAATTCTGACAGCTCAGGGCTTACCATTCGAAGAAATCGAATTGGGCAGTAAAGGTATTTCTTACAGCTCACTGGCGGCTATTTCAGGTCGCGGTACTGCACCACAGGTATTCATCGATGGTGAGCACATTGGTGGTGCCGATGAATTGGAAAAGTGGGTCGCTGCTTAACATCCACTTCGGTTAACGAACTCTTCCCAGCACGGCGTGCTTTATCAGGCGCCCTTTCCATTGGCGTGACCCTCAAGGTCGCGCCTTTTTTTATGCCGGCAACGACTACACAAACGCTTACAAAGCCTTACACAGTCCTGAACCTGATATTGCTATTCTGTGGCCACTTTGAAGAGACAACTACAGCTCCTCCCTGCTGTCTCCCGACAAACCTAAACACAGAGAATGTTCTGACAATGCAACTGTTAAAACTTTTAAAACTTTCCAGCTTTATAGGATTGTTAACCCTAAGTAGCGTCAGCTATGCGGAATTGTCCTGCCCAGATCTGAATGAAATGCGCCACGATGTTTCCCAACTGGCAGACGATGTTGACGCCAGCATCGGTTTTACCCGCGAGGAAGATGAGTTTCTTGCTGATGTTGTTGACGCTGTTTACATAGTCGCCGATGAAGAAAACAACCGGGTGTTGTTCCATTCGGCCAGTAAGATGGAAAGCGCCTGGAAACGGGAAGATGCTGTCTCTTACGTCGATGCCCTGGACAGGGTTAACGATGAACTCGACGATATTTACTATTCAGAGTGCTGATCCGGTACTCACGGCCCCAAAAACCTGACATTCCTTAGCTATCTGATCCGTGTGCGGGAGCTGTCAGGTTTTCTTTACTACTTTTATAAGCCTTCGTAAGTCAAACCATAAGCCCGGTAGATAGCATCATAAGTGCCGTCATCCAGCATACTTTTAAAACTCAAAGATAAAGCTTTACGTAACGCTTCCGGATTCGACACTTTAGACTGAGGAGATACCGCAAGATGTAACTCTTTAGCTGGACGCACAGGTTTATCCAGAAACTCAATCCGCCCCCTTAAATCCATTGTCATAGCTACATAATCAATCACTTGCACGTGCCCCACAACCGCTTCTAAACGTTCCAGGTTGAGCATTTCGAGCATATTTTTAAATGATTTCAGCTCATACAACTCAAATTTCTTCTCTTCCGCCGCTACATCGAACGCCTGACTGACAGGCACTTTTTCCAACTTCCCGAAACGGCGGCCAGCAAGATCATCTATGCCGTTAAACTCAAAACGTTTACCTGCCGGCACGGCAATTTTGTAGATACTCCAACGAATCGGAGTATCCGGAAACAGCAATTTATCGATACGGTCTGGCGTTTTATACATAGTCGTAACATCTATACGGCCTGTATAAATTTCATGTCTTGCCCGCTTAAAAGGCATTACCTGAATATCCAGTTCATAATCCGGCATGCGACGAAATGCTTCAATTACCGTATCAAGATCAGGCCCTGCAGGCTGACCACTTTGCAGAACCTGAAAAGGGGGGAACGCCAACCGCATCACACCAAAGACTACTTTCTCGGGCGCACTGATCGCAGCAGATGAGCATAACAACAGCCAACCACTAAAAATTCCTAGCCACGCTCTTCTAATCACAGCTTTCTCTCCGGTAACGGTACAGCAACTAAAACCGATATATCAGCAACATATTACAGTTTTCCATTCAGAAAGCTGATACTGATACACAGTTAGACTACCCGTTTTGCGAACAGATCTGTTCATAGTCGTTTTTGTAAAAAATCAGCAACGGCCAATCCCAGTTTTTCATGCTGATCTGCATCTAAGTGAATACCATCCACCCGGCTTGCATCCGTTACCGCCCCGGCATCCATAAAATGACACTGCCGACCTGAAGCAACCTCACACAAAGCTTCCTTCAGCCCTGGCCAGCGCTGTTCAGCATCCTGAAATTTATGAGCAATAGCGCCTTTAGGCCGAACAATCGCAGGAGGCGCAATCACCAGAATCTCTGGCACAGGCATGCCCGGCTCAATCGGTGCCTGACGGATAATATCAATCAGTTTTGCGGTGCCCTGTGCAGACAACCAGGCATTGTTATCATGAGTGCACTGAAAGTCGTTATTACCCAACATCAGCACCACCATTCTAAGGGGCGCATGAATTTCCATTACCTGTGCCAGGCCTTCACTGCCATCCCGGCCATCTTTAAAGGGATCAGACCAGACTGTACGCCGCCCATTCAGACAGTTCTCCAACACCCGGACATCCTGCCCTGCATTGCGCAATGCAATCTCACAGACACCTGGCCAGCGCTGTTCAAATGGCAAACGGCCACGGGTATCAGGAATAATGCCCCAACTGAGGCTGTCGGCATAAACGAGTATCTGTTGCATGTGATCCATCCTTTCCTTTGCTAAGCATTTCAGCACATTAACAATCCTGATTTTTTTCTGCCAGCCAAGGAGTTAAGATGAAGCTTTTCTGTCAGGATAAATCTGAGTGCAAACATCTGCTTACGCTCGAATCAGCAACCTATTAACCGGCGCAGTGTTTCTGCTCGGCGCATTTTCAACCTTTGCCATCATGGGTGGCGACGCACTGGGTCGGGTAAATCTTCTTTATCTGCTGCTACTTTTCGTTGCCTGGCCGGTTTGCGCGATGTTATTGCTGTTTATTTCCCCTTTTCTGCAGCAACGGGCCTCACTGACATTACAACTGATCAATCTACCCTTATGGCCACCGGGTTGGCAGCAGAAGGTATTAAAACGTAAGCATCAGGATGACTGGCAGGTACAGGTCTTTTATCTGGCACAAAAGCTAGCACTGAGCTTTAGTCTGGCCTGTAGTATGGCGCTGATTTTTAGCCTGCTATTCAGTGATGTTAACTTTGTCTGGCGCAGCACTCTGCTGAGCGCCGAACATATTCTTCCGGTTTTAAAAGCCATCGCTTTGCCCTGGTGGTTTCTGGACGCAGCACAGCCTTTGCAGAATTTGCTTGAACAAACCCGGGACTCACGCCTCATTGCACCGCAAGGCACAGCAGACTACGGTGCCTGGTGGCCTTTCCTGATCATGGCGCAACTCTGCTATGGAGTTGTACCACGACTACTCAGCCTAAGCTGGAGCCGTTATTGCTTACAACAACTGACACAAGCATCAGCAATACACAACGAACCAACATCTGAAGCTCTTAAGAACCCTCAACCGGAAGCGCCACAGCTCACGACTGTCGCGGAACCAGAACTGCCATTACCTGAATACAACCTGCTTTACTGGAATGCCTTGCCAACTGAACTGAAGCATTCTCTATATGCAGTTTTAGGCACTCCTAACAATGCATTTCAGGGCGGCGCCACCGGTCATCCTGATACAGAGCAACAGGCACTCTCAGCAACCTTACCGTTAGTCGTCGTTACCGCAGCCTGGGAACCACCGATGGGAGAGCTGGCTGATTTACTTCAGGCAGGTACAGGTTATTTACTGCCACTGGACTGGAACAGTGAAGCCAGTCAATGGCTTCCGGTCAGCACACATTACCTGAATGAATGGCGTCGCTTTTGCAAACCGTTACCCCAGTGGCAACTGATACGTGCGGAGGGATTATTATGATTCCGGCATTTGCTGTAGTAGGTCACCCAAACAAGGGAAAATCTTCAGTCGTATCAACACTGGCCAGAGATGACAGAGTTGCCGTATCCATGCAAAGCGGTACTACACAGGTTTCTGAGAGCTTTGATATTCATCTGGGTGAAGCCCATTACAAGCTGATCGATACGCCAGGATTCCAGCGACCGCGCAAACTGCTGGCCTGGTTACAGCAACAACCGGTTAACGCCGATCAGCGAGCAGCACGAATCAAAGCCTTTCTGCAAGATGACAGCTGTCACCAGCAGTTTCCGGATGAAACCGAACTGCTCACACCCATAATGGAAGGCGCTGCAATTCTTTACGTGGTCGACAGTTCCCGCCCGTACAGCCCCGAATATGAAGCTGAAATGGAAATTCTGCGCTGGACCGGCCAGCCAAGCATGGCACTTATCAACCCCATCAGTAACAGTGATTACATCGACAGCTGGCAACAGGCGTTACAGCAGTTTTTCCGCACTGTGAGAGTGTTCGATGCGGTAAAGGCAGATCTCGATCAGCATATCGAATTACTGCAGGCATTTGCCCACCTGCACCAACCCTGGTCACAATCCCTCAGCTCACTGGTAACTGCCGTGCAAGCTGAAATCCGCCGGCAACAGCAACACAGCTGTAAACTTGCTGCACATCTGCTGGAAGATATGGTGCGTTATCAGCAACGTCAGAAGGTAATCGATCAGCAACAGGCGAAATCACTTCAGCCGGTTTTACAAGCCGCTTACTACAGCTGGATGCGCAAACGCGAAAGCCAGGCACACGACGAACTTCAGACTGTTTACCGACACCATCAACTGCAAAGAGACAGCAGTGAACTTACCCTCAGTGATGACTTGTTCGATACTGAAAAATGGTATGCATGGGGTCTCAACCGTAAACAACTGGCAGCCGTCGGCGGCATTGCCGGAGCTGCCGCAGGTGGTGTACTGGATCTTACCGTTGCCGGCAGCTCACTCCTGCTTGGCACTTTAGGCGGCGGTGCGATTGGTTCTTCTGCTGCCTGGCTGGGAGCAAACAAATTAGCAAAACAGAAACTTAAAGGCCTGCCTTTAGGCGGCTTTGAAGCCAAAATAGGCCCCATGACAAACCGTAACTTTCCTTATGTCGTACTGGCGCGGTTTCTGTATATCTATAAACTGCTTAATCAGCGTAACCACGCACAACGGGACCATCTCAGTGTTGATGATGCGCAGGTAGGAAAGCTGTTAGAGCAACTGTCAAAGCAGCAACAAAAGCCCATCTATAAAGCGCTGGACCGACTCAGCCGGCAAAAAGATGTCAGTAATCTTGCAGACGTTCTAGAGCCGCTATTCATAGAACAGCAGCACTGATTAACTCAGCTGTATATGCTCGCTGATGTAATCAATAAAACAACGTAGCCGGCTATTCACTTCATTATCCGAATAGAACACCGCATAAATCGGTACCGGCTGCAAAACAGTCTCTGTTTCAAGAACTTGCAACAACCTTCCTGCCTGAACTTCGGTCTGCACAGTGAATGAAGAAAGACAGGCAATACCACAGCCATTAATCGCCAGCTGTTTAAGCGTTTCACCACTGTCAGCCAGGGTGTCAGGAGTAATTTCCAAAAACTTATCAGCCAGCCTGACCGGCCAGGTATTCAGTTTTTCCGGTTTAATAAAACCAAGACAGGCATGTTCGCGCAAATCGTCAGCCGAATGCGGTACAGAGTGCAGTTTCAGATAGTCCGGTGAAGCATATAGTTTGCGATAGCTGACGCCTATTTTGCGGCACTTAAGGCTGGAATCCTGCAATTCACCGATACGAATTGCCAGATCAATCCGGCGCTCAAGTAAATCAATATTAGATTCGTTTGATTGTAGTGATACCCGCACTTTCGGATACTGTTGATTAAAGCCGCGAATCAACGGACTCAACGCATGCAACGAAAATGGCGTTGCCGCATCGACGACTAACGACCCTTCAGGTTCCCGGTCTTTTGTCCTCAAAAAACTCTCTATTTTGTTGGCATCCGCAAGCATATTCTGAGCATTCGCAAATAACCACTCACCTTCCTGAGTTATAGATATTTTCCGTGTTGTGCGGTTAAACAAGGTAGTACTCAGCTTCGCTTCCAGCTTCATAACAGTACGGCTCACCACTGACGCAGTTACCCCCAGCACCTCAGCAGCCTTGCTAAAATTGCCGCTATTTACCGCCGCAACAAATATTTCTAACTCTTCCAGCTGTATTTTCAACATGTTTCCAGTCACTCAGTGCCGACTCTATTATCGCTATAATAGCGATAATGTTTATCAATTTAAGCCATTAATACAAATACGCATAGTCTCTAGAGTAGCTGTGACTATCCACCGAAATTAAGGAAAGACTATGTCACGCTTAAACATACAAAAAGTTCAGCCTGATGCTTATCAGGCTATGTTTGGTCTGGAAAACTATCTGGCTGACTCAAGCCTCACAGCAGACTTACAAGAACTGATTCGTCTCAGGGCCTCACTGATAAACCGATGTCACTTCTGCATTAATATGCACACAACAGCAGCTCAAAAAATCGGCATAGATAAAGACAAAATAGAGGCATTAAACAACTGGAAAAACAGCACCGTTTTCAGCAACAGGGAACACGCGGCGTTTGCAATAACGGACATGCTGACGAATGTTGCTGTGCAGGGTTTACCGGATGAGGTGTATGCAGCAGCAGAAATGGAGTTCACAGAAACAGAACTGGCCCAACTGATTATGCTAATCGCAACAATCAATGCTTGGAACCGTCTGGGAATATCAATGGCTGCGAGCTGAAGTCAGCCCGAGTAAGCGGTTAACTGCAGTAACCGCATACAGGTCTTAACATTTCTTAACTTTCCTTTTACGGCTTACCTAGCATAATCTGCATTATTGGCCAGACCGTATCCAGTAATACCGGTTGCGCGATAACGTTAGGATGTAAACCATCGGACTGCATCATTTTTGGATCCAGTGCGACATTCTCTAACAGGAAAGGCACCCGGTAAGTTTTATATTCTACGGCGGTTTGTTCATAGAGTTTGAAAAAGTTCTCGGTATAGCGTGGTCCATAGTTGGGTGGTAAACGAATACCCAGTAGCAACACCTGAGCACCGCTTTCGGTTGCTGTTGCCATGAGCTTACGGAGATTTTTCTCAATGACTTTAACATTACCACCGCGCAGACCGTCATTGGCTCCCAGCTCAAGAACTATGTAGTCCGGCTGATGTCTGTTTAACAAAACCGGCAGGCGGGTTAGCCCGCCACTAAGTGTTTCGCCACTGATGCTGGCATTGACCACATCTACTTCGAAATACTGTTCAGATAAACGTTGTTGCAGCAAAGCAACCCAACCCTGTTGTTGTTGCATGCCATAGGCAGCAGAAAGGCTGTCGCCCAGTACCAGCATAGTTTTGGCACTGGCGCTGCTACTAAATATGATTAACAGAAACAGTAAACGGTAGAATTTCATGTCGATGCCATCCTCTTTTGCAATTGATGCCCGCCAACTGGCGAAAACATTTACCAGTAGTGAAGGGGCGATTACCCTTTTTAACGCACTCGATTTACAAATCAAGCAGGGAGAACGGGTCGCTATTCTCGGAGCCTCCGGCTCCGGTAAATCAACCCTGCTGAGCCTGTTAGCATGTTTAGACACACCCAGCGCCGGTACCATCTCCCTCGCGGGCACCGATTTAAACACGCTGGATAACGAAGCAAAAGCCCGCTGGCGTGCCGAACACATAAGTTTTGTGTTTCAGTCCTTTCATTTGCTCAATGAACTCACAGCGCTGGAAAACGTTCAGCTACCGCTGGATATTCAGGGTGCAGAAGACAGCCAGCAACAGGCAGCGTACTGGCTCGAACAGGTCGGACTCGGTGCCCGAATGAATCACCTGCCTGCACAGCTGTCAGGTGGAGAACGCCAGCGCGTAGCGATTGCCCGGGCATTTGTAACCCGCCCTAATCTGCTCTTCGCCGATGAACCCACTGGTAATCTGGACACCAAAACCGGCGAAAAAATCATTTCCCTGCTATTTGATGTTAGCAAAGATAGCGGGTCAACCCTGATTCTGATCACCCATGATCCGCAGCTGGCTACCCGCTGCGACCGCCAGTTTCTTCTCGCAGACAACCAGCTGACTGAGCAAAACCTATGAGCTCTATACGGAATATTCGTAAGCTTGCCTGGCGTCAGTTTCGCAGCCAGTGGCGTCGCAGTGATTGGCTAACCTTACTGTTGGCATTATTTGTGATGACCTCTCTGGTGACCTTGCTAACCACCACCAGTGACCGGATTTATTCGAGCCTCAGCCGTCAGGGTGCCGAACTGATGGGGGCCGACATGATCCTTAGCAGTAGCCGGCCAATTGAGCTTCAGCAACGTACCGAAACGCTCGACCCGGCACTGCGCACCACCACACTGACACAGTTCATCAGCATGGCTGAAACTGACGAACAGAACGTATTGAGCACTATTCGCGCAGTGGAGGCCCCTTATCCGTTACGGGGCAAAATAAACACGCTGCCGGCAGAGCACCCGCCAACACCCGATCTGAATACGGTCTGGACTGAGCAAGCTTTGCTGGACCGGCTGAATATAGAACTGGGCGATAAAATTTATTTAGGCTATAGCGAATTTACCGTCAGCCATGTGCTGGTTGACAGCCCTGTACAGGGCGGCGGTTTCTCCCGTTTTAATCCACAGATCATCATGCGTGCTGACCAGCTGGAAGCGACAGGTATCATGGCACCAGGCAGCCGGGCAGGATTCCGTCTGATGATTGCCGGCCCGCAGCCTCTGATTAATGAACTGGAAAGTCAGTGGCAGGCAAACCTTCCCAGCCATCAAAGAATATTCAGCGCCAGCAAAGAACGTGAAATCGATGGCAACGCGATGGGGAATGCCAACCAGTATCTGAAGCTCAGCGCGCTGATGGCGATTTTGCTCGGAGCCGTGGCCATTTTGCTCAGCTTACAGCGCTATGCAGCAGATCAGCATAACCGCTGTGCCTTGCTGCTAAGCCTTGGGTTATCCCCTCGCCAGTTAGGCTGGCTGTATACCTTACAGCTGTTTGCCGGCTGGCTGTTTGCCGCCGTGTTGGGGGCACTTACAGGTTACCTGATGCATGAATTGCTGATTGCCCAGCTCAGTGAATTTATCCGTAATCCGGCACCACTGGCCATCAGTTCTGTAATTACCAGCCCGTTACTGGCACTGGTGATTCTGTTTGCATTAGGCCTGCCAACTTTATTACCGCTGGGTAAAGTATCCATCATGCAAATGATCCGCTCAGATGTATCTCAGCGAACCAGCCGCTGGCTGTATCTGCTCTGTACAGCCCTGCTAATTATGGTAATCAGTCTGTATATCGGTTCTGTTGCATTGCCGCTTATCGCTACAAGCGCTTTGCTGATTCTCGGCTGGATTGCCGGCAGTCTGGCACAAAAGGCACTGTTGTTCAGTGCTGCAGCTGCCAGGCAAAAACTGCGTTTGAGCGCATTACTGACATTGCGCCTGCGTCAGCAACGTCACTGGCATAAGCTCCAGGCAGGTGTATTTTCCGTACTTCTGGCAATCATGGCGGTACTGCTACTGACCCGCAATGAACTGCTGAACCAGTGGCAGGCTCAACTGCCAGTAGACGCCCCAAACAACGTGGTTCTTAATATTCAGCCATGGGAAGGTGAACGTTTTACCAACTGGCTCGACGACAATCAGATTAATGCCAATATCTATCCAATGGTGCGGGGCCGGTTAACCGAGATAAACCAGCAATCTACCGGCAGCGTACTCAATGAGGAACAGCAGAAGCATCATGCTCTGCAGCGGGAACTGAACCTAACCTGGCGTTCCGAACTGCCAGATCACAATAAGATTCTCAGTGGCAACTGGCACGGTGAAGAACAGGGAATATCCATTGAAGCTGAGCTGGCTGATGAGCTGGGCATCAAACTGGGGGACGAAGTAGGATTCAGCATTGCCGGGCAAACCATCAGCGGTGCTGTCACCAGTATCCGAGAAGTAAACTGGGATTCTTACCAACCGACTTTCTATCTGATTTTCGCCCCGGGTATGCTGGATCAGCTACCGGCAACACTGATTACCAGTTTCCAGCTGAAGCCAGAGCAAAAGCATTTGAGTAATGCCCTGATTAAAGCGTTCCCGACTATTACACTGATCGATATTGACCGCTTAATTGTGCGTGCTCAGGGCATTATCGACCGGCTTAGCGCCGCGGCAACCCTGATCATGCTGCTGACTCTGCTCAGCGGTGCCATTATGCTGATCACTATCTTGCAGCAAGAACTTGCTCAGCGCCGTTATGAAGGGGCCATGCTGCAAACACTGGGAGCATCAGCCAAACAGACCCGTCAGCTGGATCGTCTGGAGTTCACATTATTAGGGCTCACCTGCGGTGCCATCGCGGTATTGATTGCAGAGTTTCTGCTGGGACTAATCAATACACTGGTATTCGAACTTGAAGTCGTTCTGCATCCATGGATGTGGCTTTGTCTGCCACTGATTGCCACGGCAATCTTTGCAGGTTTAGGTAGCCTTATTCGTACCAACCTCAGCCTGACCGATAGTTATCGCTTGCTTAAATCAGGTTAACAGCCATTGAACCCATCACAGTTATTCCGGAGGAATACCGGAATATCAGTGGTGGGCGGCTCAACACCCAACTGATAAAACACTCCTTCGATATGCCCACGATGATAAGAGGTGTGATTCACTACATGCTGAATCATCGCAGCACGGGTCATTTTTCCCAAACCACCACCAATAAACTCAAACTCAATTACCTCGCAGGACTGCGCCCGACTTAAATGTGCCACATGATCAACAAACCAGTCATCCAGGATTGCCTGCTTCTGTTGTAGCTCTGTAAAAGAGCAGGCTGGCGGATTACGTTTTTCATAGTCATGGGAACCGGCAATCATATGTTGCTGCCACACCACATCCATCGCATAAACGTGATGCAACAGATTTAGAATGCTGCCAAACAGCATGGGACGGTGCCGTTCAGCTTCACCCTCAGGCAATGCAGCCACAGCCTGATAAAACACCCGGTTAGACCAGGCCATGTAACGACATAAACCGTGCAAATCAGTCAGCATCGGATTCACCGGTAAGGTTCTGAATAACTGTATAGTTAAAGTATACCGCCCAGACTTATCAGCGCCAGAAAACTAACCAGACGACCAACGATCACCAGCAAAATCAAATCCGGCCAGACATTGGCATCACTGAAACGCTTCAACAAAAAGAACAGCAGCGCAACTGATAGTAACCAGCCAAACACAGGTATAGGTAGCATGGCCACCATAGACGCAGTAGCAACAGCTATCAGAATCTGAGCAAAGCTCAGTTCAACCGATACAAGCTTACTGGCAACCCACAGCGAAGCACCGCTGAAAACAATATCCAGCGCAATAAATACCAAAATTTCCATTTCCATTGTCCTTTTCGTTAACTTCATCCCATTGTTTGCAGGAATACCTACTCAGATCAATGTTTTCCTCACACCGCTACGGCAATATGAATAGCAATCAATCGTATTAATTTTTGCGACTTAAATTTCACATAAACACTGACATACTGATTTCAAACACTTTATCTGACTGATTTATGATCCGGATCAATAGCCAATTAAAAATCCTATTGCGAATCATTCTTGTTTCAATTAACCTTCCGCCTACTATTACGGATCGTAATCCTACTTACAGGAAAATTGGACTCATGAAAAAGCTTTTCGCACCTGCCGCTCTGACGGTTGCAATGCTGGCTGCTGGCGGCCAGGCATTCGCTAAAGACGTATCTGCTCAGGCAGTTCTGGACAACTATGCCAATATCGCTCAGGCAAAGTATGAAGACTCTCTGAACACTGCAATGACTCTGCAGAGCAGCATCGAAAAGCTGTTGGCTAACCCTTCTGATGCAACGCTGAAAGCTGCACGTGAAGCTTGGGTTGCTGCCCGTGTTCCTTACCAGCAGTCTGAAGTTTACCGTTTCGGTAACGCAATCGTTGATGACTGGGAAGGTAAAGTAAACGCATGGCCACTGGATGAAGGCCTGATCGATTACGTTGATGCTTCCAGCTACGGCGCAGAGTCTGACGAAAACCCAGCATACGCAGCAAACGTAATTGCTAACGCTAAGCTGTCTATCGGTGGCACAGAAATCGACGCGACAACTATTACGCCTTCTCTGCTTGCTGAACAGCTACAAGAAGTAGACGGCGTTGAAGCGAATGTTGCCAGCGGTTACCACGCAATTGAATTCTTGTTGTGGGGCCAGGATCTGAACGGAACTGAAAAAGGCGCGGGTAACCGTCCTGCTACAGATTTTGATGTAAACAACTGCACCGGCGGTAACTGCGACCGTCGTGGTCAGTACCTGCAGGCAGCAACAACCCTGATGATCTCTGATCTGAAAGAAATGGTTGCTAACTGGGAAGCAGATGGTGCTGCACGTAACGATCTGATGGCTAAAGGCGAGAAAGGTGGCCTGTCTACTATGCTGACCGGCATGGGCTCTCTGGCATACGGCGAACTGGCTGGTGAACGTACCAAGCTGGGTCTGATGCTGCACGATCCTGAAGAAGAACATGATTGCTTCTCTGACAATACCCACTGGTCTCACTTCTATGATGCTAAAGGCATCATGAACGTATACGAAGGTAAGTACACCCGCGTAAATGGTCAGGTTATTTCTGGTCCTAGTCTGTCTGACATGGTTGCTGCTAAAGCGCCTAAGCTGGACAAAGAAATGCAGATGAAACTGAAAACAACTCAGGATGCGATGCAGGTCATGGCTGACCGCGGTGAATCCGGTGAAACTTTCGACGTACTGATCGGCGCAGGTAACACTGAAGGCAACCAGATCGTACAGGACGCTGTTAATGGCCTGGTTGATGAAACCAAAACCATTGAAAAAATCATTGGCGCACTGGATCTGGAAAACATCGAACTGGAAGGTTCGGACAGCCTGGACAACCCGTCCATCGTCGCTAACTGATCCCTAAAAACCCCGAAAGGCCTGCGCTGTCAGGAAGATAGCGCAGTACTGTATAAGAGTGTGAATCGCAAAACGATGTTTGATTCTCAATCCTTTGCAGGCTATCGCGGCATTAAACCGGTCAATAATGTATTGACCGGTTTTTCTGTTTTATTAGCCTCTGTATTATTTGCGTCGGTGACGGCGGCGGCACCTGTCAAAAGTGTGCAAATGCCAACCGACTTTAGCCAGCCACAAACCGGAGAACATCTGCCTGGCGGCAGTGCTTCCACCCGGAAATCAGCCAGCCGAAATATTTTTATGCAGCCTTCCGGCAACATGGCTTTTGAAAACAAGCTCGATTTCAAGCTGGGTCACGGGATCTTCCGTAAACTATGGGTTTCATCCCCTTCTTCAACGACTGCCAGCGACGGTTTGGGCCCATTGTACAACGCCCGGTCCTGCATGAGTTGCCATGTGCGTGATGGCCGGGGACATACACCCAAAAGTAACTGGCCTGAAGATAACGCTATATCGTTGCTGATGCGTCTGAGCATTCCACCCCAGAATGATGCCCAGCGAGCTCAACTCAAGAGCGGCTATATGGGCGTTATTCCAGAGCCGACCTATGGTGGCCAGCTACAAGACTTTGCGGTTACAGGTATTCCTGCTGAAGGGCGTATCCACACGACTTATACGCCCGTGACTGTTGCCCTGAATGAAGATCAGCCCGTCGTACTGCGTAAGCCTGAATATCAAGTAACGGAGCTCAGTAGCGGCCCCCTGCATCCAGACACAATGCTTTCCGTCCGTATCGCCCCACCAATGATCGGGCTGGGCCTGCTGGACGCCATCAGCGAAGCGGATATTATCAGCTGGGCAGACCCGCAAGACATGGACGGCAACGGTATTTCCGGCCGGCCTAACAACGTTTGGAACATAGTCGAAAACCAAACTACACTCGGCCGCTATGGCTGGAAAGCAGGTAACCCTACCTTAGACCAGCAAAACAACGGCGCCTTCAATAACGACATTGGTATCTCCACACCTATGGTACCTGTCGCATATGGCGACTGTACCGAAGCCCAGAACGTTTGCCGCCAACTGCCGAACGGCAATACAGCCGCTCAGGATAACGCTGAAGCCTCACAACAGATGATCGACTGGCTACTGTTTTATACTGCTAATCTGGCGGTTCCGGTGCGCCCTAATGCAGCCAAACCACAAGTTCTGGCAGGTAAACAGGCTTTTTATGAAAGCGGCTGTGTCGATTGCCACCGCCCCAGCTTTACAACCGCAACACGCGCCGATATGCCAGAACAGTCTGAGCAGTTAATCTGGCCTTACAGCGATCTGCTATTACATGACATGGGTGAGGCTTTAGCTGATAATCGCCCGGAATTTGCTGCCAGTGGTAGCGAATGGCGGACACCGCCATTGTGGGGTATTGGCCGTACTAAATTAGTTAATGAAGAAGCTAACTTTCTACATGATGGTCGCGCCCGCACGCTGCTTGAAGCCGTACTTTGGCATGGTGGCGAAGCAGAAGCCGCTAAACAAAAGGTTATCGCAATGGCGAAGCCACAAAGGGACAATCTGATCACATTTCTGGAGTCACTATGATCACACGCGCAATTTCACGTTCACTGCTTTGCAGCGCCCTGCTTGGCCAGGCCTTACTGAGCCAAACCCAGGCAGCCACTGCACCCAGTGATACCCAGTGGCGCAGCCTGAATCAAACTATAGTGGCAAAACATGTTCTGCCCCGTTATCAAAATTTTGCCGAAGCCACTACTCAGATGGCCGCTGCCAGTAAAGCACTTTGCCTGGACGCAACCAGCGAGAATTTAAGCACTGCACAGCAGAGCTATCATCAGGCAATGGATGCCTGGCAGAGCATTCAACATGTCCGTTTTGGGCCAATCGAAAATCTGATGCGCAGCTTCAGTGTGCAATACTGGCCAGACAAAAAGAACCTAACCGGTAAACACATTAATGGCTTACTCAGTAAACAGGATGAGACCAGCCTTACCGCAGAGTTTTTCCGCAGTGCCAGTATCGCCGTTAAAGGCCTGCCAGCCGTTGAGCGCTTATTGTTCGATGAAGCAGGCTTACCGGTATTTGCAAATAACAGCTACCAGTGCCGTCTAAATGCATCCATCAGCCAATACCTGGCCGACCTGGGCCAGCATACAGCAATGGAATGGCAGGATTACGCCACCAGCTTCGACGAGCCGGGTAATGGCATCAGCTATTACGATACCGATATTGAAGCCAGCACCGACCTGATGAAGGCGATGGTAGAACCGGTAGAAGTGATTCGTGACCTGAAAATCCTCCGACCTCTGGGCACCGCTAAGAAAGATGTAAACGGCAAAGTAAAACCACGCCGCAGCGAATCCTGGCGCAGCAGCCGTTCATTACGCAACATTGAAAACAACGTTGCTACTTTGCATGATCTGTATTCCGGTCAAGGAGATGCCAGCTTTAAGGCCTTGCTGAGTACTTCAGGTCATAAGGACCTGGCGGACAGCATCGAAGCTAACTTTGTCTCAGTTGAGAAAGAGCTACAGACGATTCCCGGCCCGATGTTCAGCACCATCGAACAGCCTGCCACCCAGCAACAGCTACGTGATCTCTCTGCCAACATGAAAACCCTCCAGTATGCCCTTGGCGACGCCATGCAAGTGCTGGATCTGCAACTGGGATTCAACAGCCGTGACGGTGATTAACCGCAGAAAACTCTGCCAGTTACTGGCGGCAGGCATCGTCCTGCCGCAACTAAGCTTCACATCAGCAGCCGCTGCAAGCGGAAAGCAAGCACTGTTTGCGTCTGCTGCTAAAGCAGCTGAAAATGATTACCGGCTGTATGTTGTAGCGACTGACGGCCGTCTGTTGCTGGATCATAAACTGCCTACCCGGGCACACCATGTGGAAGCTCACCCTCATAGGCCACTGCTCGCCTGTACAGCACGTCGTCCGGATAGATTCATCGACATTGTCGACTATCAGCAAGGCAAACTGCTGAAGCGAATTGAATCCAGCAAAGGCCGGCATTTTTTTGGCCATTCAGTTTTCACACCTGACGGTGAGTTTCTGATTAGCAGCGAAAACAACATCGCTGACGGCCAGGGCCGTATCGTTATCCGTCGCGCTGCAGGCATGTTCACTAAAGTTGCTGATATGCCTTCAGGTGGTATCGGCCCACATGAAATTAAACTCTTACCAGCTGACAGTAAAACACTGATGATCGCCAATGGCGGTATTCTTACCCACCCGGATCAGGGCAGGAAAAAGCTCAATCTGGACAGCATGCAACCATCACTGGCAGCCCTGAATATACTCACAGGTAAACTCGACGAACAGCAACTGCTTCCCGTTGAACATCATCAGTTGAGCATTCGCCATATTGATACCAACCTTCGTAACGAAACCATCATTGCACTGCAGTATCAGGGTAAAGAAGATAACCCGCCTCTGGTGGCCATTCACCGAAAAGGACAAGCACTGAAACTGCTCAGCGCACCCGAACCTGTAGACATTGCCATGAAGCGTTATTGTGGCAGCGCCAGATTTGATAGCAGCGGTCAGTTCGCAGCTATTTCATCGCCACGAGGTAACCTGATTACTTTCTGGGACTTACATAGCGATAGCTATCATTCAATGATCAGCAGTCCTGACGGCTGTGGGCTAGCGGCTACCAGGAATGACGGTGAATTTATCATCTCCACCGGACGCGGCGTATGCCAGCAGCATAATCTGCTGAGCGGTGAAACCCGGCGTGTGTCACTGGCGCACCGACTCGCCTGGGATAACCATATGGTAACCTTATAGTCTGCGGAACCTTCTTCGCATAGCTGTGCCTCATAGATTAAGCACTAAAACAGCTCTGCGAACACTGAAGATAAAGATCACTACGGGCTAAACGCTGGCTGAATCAGGAACAGAATATGCGGTATCTGAAAATTATAACCCTGAGTGCCTTTGCACTCTTCCTCAGCGGCTGCGATAACGAAGGTGAGTTTAACCTTGCCAGCGCAATCGCCAGTGGCGTGACCGTCTATCAGGCAGCCACACTGGAAGAACAGGATGTGATTCAGGCCGCTCAGTTAAGCGCTGCAGAACTGGACCGAAAAAACCAGCTTGCGCCGACTAACAGCGCATACAGCCAACGACTCAGCCGAATCGTTAAGGGGCTGGAAGTGGTGAATGGTCAGCGTATGAATTACAAGGTATATCTCAGCCCTGCTGTTAATGCATTTGCCATGGCGGACGGCACTATTCGGGTACATTCGGGTTTACTGGATGCCATGCCTGATGACCAGGTACTGGCGGTAATCGGTCACGAAATCGGCCACGTACAGCTGCAGCACAGCTATCAACGCATGCGTAAACAACTACTTACTAATGCAGTATTTCAGGCTGCAAATTCAGCAGGTGGTGACATTGCTTCCCTGAGCAGATCCCAGCTTGGCGACCTGGCTTACCAGGCAATCAGTGCCCAGTTCTCCCAGGCGGATGAACTGGCGGCTGACAGCTATGCCCAGCAGATCCTCCAGCAACTCAATCAGGACCCCCAGGCAATGGCCCGCTCCATAGCCACTTTGCAAACTAAATATGGCCGTGGCGGTGGTTTTCTCAATAGCCACCCATCGAACCCTAAGCGTTTAGAAAATCTACAGAAAACCATTAACTAAGCTAGTTTAAACTAAGTTTATTTTAGCAAAAACCCAATTTGGGTAGTGGTTATTTTCATTCCTGAAATAATTGTCCAACAATGGCTGCCTCTTAGGAAATAACACCCAACCGACCTCAGTATTTTATGCAGTATACGGGGCAGTTATACCGCCATATGGAATATGCTGATGACCCTTAACCTGACCCGGACCTTGTATCTGGTCCGTAACAGTTTTCTGATACTACTAACCCTGTTGATGGTCAGTGCCTGTAACCAGGAAACTGCCGAAGAAAAAGCCATGCGAATGGCACCAACACTGACAGATAACAACGTGCGTAAGTTCGTATCTATCGCCGGTAAAGATTACGATCAGATTCTTGATCGTCTTGAGGTCGCCTACGACAAATATAAAGCCGAAGAAGATTCCTTAGGCTTCATCGGCTACCGCAATACCAAATGGACCTGGGAATATATTGAGCTTAAAAATCACTATGCTGCGGTGCTGAAAAAAAACCGTAAGTTTGTCGCCAGTCACTCACTACAGCCAATTTTTGATCAGTACGAAGGTATTTTGCTTATCGGCCTGGATCTCAAACATGCGCTGACCGAAAACAACCGCCGTCGCGAACGACGGGCTTTTGAAAGCATTAAACGCGGTCGCATCGTAATGGCAAAAGCTCTGTTAAAAGTTAGCCAGGCGAGTGCGAGTTAAAAGAGTCCACATCCAAAAACGGTGCCACCAGCACCGTTTTTCTTTAATACCCTCGCAAACTTAAACTGTCTGCTTTGCCTCTGTCATCTTTGGATTAATATCTGTCGGCTTATCAGCCCGGCCTCCTACCTGATACCAGTCAACTTTACGGGTCATCACCATACTGATCGCCAGAATCGCAAAGATCAGCACTGACCCCATCAGTAAGGCATAGTCTTCCGAAGAAATAATTACAAACAATAGCCCGTAAAGTGCCGACAAACCCGCTGCAAAACTTATCCCTCGTTGCAGGCTCTTCAAAACCGCACTTAAATACACACCAAGTAATCCAGTACAGGCTAGCGTCGCCAGTAAATATGCCAGAGCAAAACTGATATGTTCGCTCAGTGAAATTAGCAGCATGTAGAAAAGCGCCAGTGCCATCCCCACCATACCGTACTGAACCGGATGAATCTGGAGCTGCTTCAACACTTCGAATAGGAAGAACACGATAAAAGTCACGCCGATAAACAACAAACCGTATTTGATAGAACGTTCAGCCTGTACATACATATCCACTGGCTGAATAAAATCCGCGCCAACAGCATAATCAGCAAACTGGCAGTAGCTGCCACTGAGACATTCCTTAGCAACAGACTGCAGGTCTGCTGAAAACGGTGATGTATTCCAGTCCGCCGCAAAGCCATTGTCTGTCAGCGTGTAACTTTCCGGCAGATAACGGCCCGTAAAACTCGGATGCGGCCAGTCAGACTGCATGCTGATCCGGTTATAATCACCAACCGGCGTCAGCAATAACCGCTCCATTCCCCGAATTTGCATCGCTACACTGAACTCGACAGTTTGTGTCAGGCTTGTGGAAAATCCAGGTATCGCGCTGTGTACCCCCTGATGATGAGACGGCAATTTGCTGCCCGGCTGAATATTCAGATTTTGTTGCTGCCACTGGACGCTCGGTTCATCCACAATGCCCCGCATATCTGATACCAACAGCGACAAAGTCGGCTTTCCCCAACTCAGAGTTCCCTGGAACTCCTCTTCCAGCTGTTGCTGATGGCTCAACAAGCCTGCATTACTGAAGCTTCCCTGCATACTCAAACTGGTTTTATACACCGGCACTTCATAAATGCCCCGCTGGCGGGTACTGGTACCGACAACTGCATCAGTGTTCAGCTGCTGCGGCAATAGTACATAACGACCAGAACGCTTTTTATCCTCCAGCTTGTAGCTTTTGGTTTTATCGTTCCAGACTCTGGACTGATAGCTCAGCGACCAGGGAACAATCACCAGTGGTCCGGTGACAACCTGCTCACCAGTAAAGGTTGTCGCGATATCCCGGATAACCTGATCGCGATACCCCATACGTTCATAAATGACATCCTGCTCCAGCAGCAGCGGAATCCATAACAGGATGCCCAGCAATGCCAGAGCCAGAATTTTCTGTGCCAAACGTTTTTTCATGACTGATCTCCTTATAAATATGGAGCCAGTATGCGTGGGGAATGTGAGGAGTCTGTGTGATGTATATGTGCTTTATGTGTGTTTTATGCAGACCTGGCCAGTGGCAGCCGCAGGCGGGCAACCACACCAGCTTGTGGTCGGTTATCCAGGCTCAGTTCAGCAGCATGTAGTTTGGCAATTTGCTGTACGAAACTCAGCCCCAGGCCAGTACTACGCAACCCTGTTGCAGGACGAGGCAGAGAATAAAACCGCTGCCAGACTTTCTCAAGAGCATATTCAGGAATGCCACTACCCTGATCAAAAATCTCTATGACCACAAAATCTGAACCCGCCGAATCATAACGGAGCAATACTTCAATATCACTGTGCTGCGGGCTGAAATCCAGCGCGTTTTCCAGCAAATTGCGCAGCGCCTGCGCCAGTAATACCTCATCACCAGAGACGGTGAAAGCCATATCTTGAGGTTCGCACTTCAACAGCAGGCTTACTTGTCGCTGTTCGGCCAACCATTGCAACTGACTCAGTTCCTGCTGCAGTAATGTATTTAACTGTAACGTTTGCGGATGCTCCAGTTGCTGGCGGTTTTCCAGTCTGGCCAGCGACAAAACCTGATCGACCAACGCCCGTAAGCGTTTACTTTCCAGCTCAATATTACCCGCCAGTTTTTGCCGCATCTCCCGGTCATCAACTTGTGCAATCAACTCTGCAGCCCCTTGCAAGGCTGTTAACGGGCTTTTCATTTCATGGGTAAGGCTAAGCGTATAGCTTTCAATATATTGCTTACCGTCCAGTGCAGTACGCATTTCATCCATTGCCTGTGCTAGCGCCGCTAAATCAGGGTCACTCAAGCGCGGGGGCTGAACTTCGCTGCCAGCACTGGCCTGACGGGCATAGCTAACCAGTTTACCAATATTCAAACTTAACCAGGTGGATAACAGTGCACCTAACAGGGCTGCCAAAACCAGTAACCAGACGCCCATAGAACGGATATTATCCCGCGCCAGCTGCCAGAACGGCTCAACACTTATATTCGACTTACCAACCGCCAGTACACCGACTATCTGCCGTTCACTGCCCGAATCCTGCCGGGCATATATAGGCGCACTGATATACATCACAGAGCTGAATTCATCACCGGGGTTTTCCTGTGTACTGCGTGCTCCATACTCGCCTCTTAAGGTCAGATAGACATCATTCCAACGGGAATAATCAGCGCCCAGATCGCGTCCTGCAGAGTCAAAAACGACCCTGCCATTTACGTCGGTTACATACACCCGCAGCACAGTGGCGGTTTTCTTGTGCGACCAGATAGTGGCATTAATGGGTCGGCGTAACGTGCTGTCCAGCACCTGCGCTAACTGTTCCAACTGAAGGGGGTCTTGCAGCGTTTGCGGTGCCACATATTCCGCCATCAGGTTTGCCGTATCCACCAATGCTGTTTCCATCGCCTGACGTAATCCGGGTTTAATCTCGCCCAGTAAAGTATTCAGCAACAGATAAATGCCCAGCCCCAGAATGGCAAAATAGGCCAGAAACAGCTTCACGCCGAATTTATTCAGTCCCAGCCGCGCAATTAGCTTCTGCATCAGTCTGAAATCACCAGGCTATAGCCCAGCCCCCGGTGGGTCTGAATCGAATCATCCCCAGGCTCTACCTGTTTTAGCTTCGCCCTCAGGCTTTTAATGTGAGTATCAACAGACCTTTCCAGACTCACCTGCGGATGCTCCCAGGCAGCATGCATTAGCTGCCCACGACTGAACACCTGGCCCGGATGTTCTACCAGCGTTTGCAGCATCAGAAATTCAATGCGGGTCAGGTTAAGCACACATCCTCTGAACTGAATCGATGCTTGAAGTGTATCCAGCACAAAGGGCAGCTCGGCACTGACGGAAACTTCAGCACTTTCTGGCCTTGCCCGGCGCAATACAGTCTTGACCCGGGTTGTCAGTTCTCGCGGACTAAACGGCTTAGTCACATAATCATCAGCGCCCAGTTCCAGACCAAGAATCCGGTCAATCTCATCTGCCCGGGCGGTCAGAAATATCAACGGAATATTGGAATCCCTGCGAATTGCTTTACAGAGTTCAAAACCATTCATGTCCGGCAGGCCGACATCAACAATTGCCAACGCAAAGCTCGCTTCCTTCAGGCGTAGCAAGGCATCACCCGCTAGTGTGCAGTGCTCGCTGCTAAAACCTTCCAGCTGTAATGCAAAGCTGATGTTATCCGCAATTGAAGCTTCGTCTTCAACAATCAGAATATGCTTACTGTCAGCCATCAGTATTGCCCTGCTCCTGCCACTCTCGGCGTAACTGCGCGTATATGCACATATCGTGCAGCCTGCCTTTGGAATAAGCCGCTTCCCGACAGATGCCTTCACGTACAAAATTCAGTTTTTCAGCCACTTTCTGTGACCCGGTATTGTCAGTCGAGATGCGCAGCTCCAGACGATTCACCTGGCTGGACTCAAACAGATAATCCCTGAACAGCCGCAGTGCCTCACTGGCATAGCCCTTACCCCGCTGCTCAGTACTGAATATCTGATAGCCCACCTCTGTCGCATCAAAGTACGGCACCGACTTAAATGCCCAGATATATCCCAGCATTTCGCCATCCGGAGAAACAATCAGCAAGCGCTGAGCGTCTTTACCGATCAGGCCATCAGCGGCGAACTCATGCCGCAGCTGAGTTTCCGAAGGCATGATTACCGGTAAAAATTCACCCAGGCTACTCATATCACTCAGATGTTCAAAAAACACCGGCAAATCCGCTTCTTTCACGGCCCGGATAATCAGCAAGTCTGAAGCAATCACAGAATAGGCTTCCTTATGTTCTAAATGCTTATGTTTCCAGAGATAGTGATCCGTAATTCACTTAGCTTTTTGCATCCGGTTTTTCTGCGCCATAATTCTCTTCACGATGCTGATCTTTAAGCTTCACGTAATTACCGGCAGTGTAAGGAAAGAAGCTGATTTCTTTTTCTGTCAGCTCCCGTATCTGCTTCACAGGTCGGCCAACGTAAAGATAACCGCTTTGCAATGTTTTACCCGACGGCACCAGACTACCAGCACCAATAATCACTTCATCTTCAACAACTGCCCCATCCATCACCATTGCGCCCATACCAATCAACACCCGGTCACCAATGGTGCAGCCGTGTAACATTGCCTGATGACCAATAGTGACATCTGAGCCGATCAACAGTGGATAACCACCCGGGTTAAAATCACTGGCATGGGTTATGTGTAACACCGAACCGTCCTGAACACTGGTACGGTCACCCACCCGAATTCTGTGCATATCGCCACGGATCACCGTTAACGGCCAAACCGACACATCATCGCCCAGTTCAACATCTCCCAGCACGACAGCACTGGGATCGACAAACACCCGTTCCCCTAATTTTGGAGTCATGCCTTGGAAAGTGCGTACATTCATGCTGTTATACCCTTATCTGCTTTTTCAGGAATTAATCCGCTCTGTCTATACATCATGACAACATTACGGAACCCAGATTGTTTATAACAATCATAAGACCAAGTCCCTGATTGAAAAAAGTCTTTTTGCCCTTACATAAAAGAGAACACGCCTGCCACCAAATACAGCCGGGACTTTTCCCAGCCAACATCACGCAAGGCATTATCTTATTTACCGGAGCTAGTGTATGTCGAATCCTCTGCTGCAAAACAATTTGTTACCTCCATTCAGCACACTGCAACCGGACCAGATCGAGCCGGCCATCGATCAGTTACTGGCAGATAACCGCCAACAGCTGGAAACTATTCTAAACAACCTGACAGCACCTAGCTGGGAAAATTTAGTCGCGCCTCTGGAAGCACTGAACGACCGTCTGTCTCAGGCATGGTCACCGGTTTCCCATATGAATGCAGTCGTTAACAGCGATGCCCTACGCGATGCGTATAACGCCTGTTTGCCAAAACTGTCTCAGTACTGGACCGAAATGGGCCAGCATCAGCCGCTATACCAGGCGTTTAAAGATCTGCGTGACTCAGATGTTTACCCGGTACTTAACGAAGCTCAGCAAAAAGCTATCAACAACGCGCTGCGTGACTTCACCCTTAGCGGTATCGCACTGGAAGATGAAGATCAACAGCGTTATGCCGAGTTGCAGCAACGTCTGTCGGAGCTGACCACTAAGTTTTCTGAAAACCTGATGGACGCAACCGATGGCTGGAGCAAAGTGCTTACCGATGAAGCCGAACTGGCCGGTCTGCCCGAGATGGCCATTGCTGCTGCGAAACAACAAGCGGAAGCAAAAGATCAGCAAGGCTGGTTAATTACGCTGGACTTCCCATCCTACTTCCCGGTTATTACCTATGCTGATAACCGCGAATTACGCCGTGAAGTATATGAAGCCTTCTGTACCCGGGCATCTGATCAGGGGCCTCATGCAGGTAAGTGGGATAACTCCCCGCTAATGACAGAAATTCTCGAATTACGCAGTGAGCTGGCTCAACTACTTGGCTTCGCTAACTATTCAGAATACTCCCTGGCCACCAAAATGGCAGAGAACACCTCGCAGGTTATTCAGTTTCTGGAAGATCTGGCAATTAAGAGCCTTCCGGTCGCACAGCAGGAACTGGCTGAACTGACTGAGTTTGCCCAGCAGCAACAAGGGCTGGATAAACTGGAAGCCTGGGATATCAGCTATTACGGCGAAAAGCTTAAGCAAGACCGCTATGCGATTTCTCAGGAAGAACTTCGCCCTTACTTCCCAATGTCAAAAGTCCTCAGTGGCCTGTTCCAGGTAACAGGTAAATTGTTCGACATTGAAATAGAAGAAGTAACCGAATTCGACAGCTGGCATAAAGATGCCCGCCTGTTCAATGTTATACGTGGCAGCGAAACCATTGCCCGTTTCTATCTGGACCCTTTCGCCCGTGAGAAAAAGCGTGGCGGTGCCTGGATGGATGAATGCCGGGTACGCCGCCGCCTGAACGACGGTGCGATTCAGCTACCTGTTGCTTATCTGGTATGTAACTTCAATTCTCCGGTTGGCGACAAGCCTGCACTGCTGACCCATAACGAAGTAACAACGTTATTCCATGAATTCGGCCACGGTCTGCACCACATGCTGACCAAGATAGAATCCGCCGATGTCAGCGGTATCAACGGTGTCGCCTGGGATGCTGTCGAACTGCCAAGTCAGTTCCTGGAAAACTGGTGTTACGAACCTGAAGCGCTGGCTCTTATTTCCGGTCATTATGAAACGGGCGAAACCCTGCCGCAGGACATGCTGGATAAAATGTTAGCAGCGAAAAACTTCCAGTCAGGCATGATGATGGTGCGTCAGCTGGAATTCTCTCTGTTTGATTTCCGTCTGCATGCTGAGTATCAAACCGGTCAAACCGATGTTCAGGCAGTGCTGAATGATGTGCGCAGTAAAGTAGCCGTTATCAGTGCACCGGACTTCAACCGATTCCAGCACAGTTTCTCGCACATTTTTGCCGGCGGTTACGCAGCAGGCTACTATAGCTATAAATGGGCAGAAGTACTGTCAGCCGATGCTTTCTCCCGGTTCGAAGAAGAAGGTATCTTTGATCCGCAGGCAGGCCGTGACTTCCGCAGTAACATTTTAGAAATGGGCGGCTCCCGCGAACCTATGGAACTGTTCACCGCTTTCCGTGGACGGGCACCGGAAGTTGATGCGCTACTGCGTCACTCTGGCATCGTCAGCCAACCGAACTGAGAGCATTTATGACTATCGTAAAACGCTTTATCGCCGGGGCAGTGTGTCCCCGGTGCGCTGAAATGGACACCCTGAAAATGTATCGTGCTGACGGCCGCGAATACCGCGAATGCGTACGCTGCGATTTTGAAGACTCCATGGCAATGGATGGCTCTGATCAGCCATCAGAAGAAATGGAAACCCGGGTAAACCGTGGCGGAAAGGTAGAGCTTGAACCGGCTCAACCACTGATTTTCCATCCGAATCCGGGTACTAAGCATTAACGCTGAGTTAACGCCCCTGAACCAAAAGCTGCTAACCCGGTTATTAACACCCTATAGATAAGGATTGTCGTCATGAGTCAACGCTGTGCCTGGTCAACCGTGACCGAACTGGAAACTCAATATCACGATGAAGTCTGGGGCGTTCCACAGACTGACGATCAGATACTGTTTGAATACCTGATACTGGAAAGCGCTCAGGCTGGTCTGAGCTGGCGGACTATTCTGGAAAAACGTGAAGGCTACCGCCGGCAATATGAAGGGTTTGATCCGCAAAAAGTCGCTGAATTTGATGCCGATAAAATTGAAGCTATGTTGCAGGATGCAGGTATTGTCCGGCATCGCGGCAAGCTGGAAGCATCCGTGAAGAACGCCCGAATTTTTCTCGAACTGCAAAAAGAACATGGCAGTTTCGCAAAATATATCTGGCAGTTTGTGAACTACAAACCTGTCCAGAACAGCTGGCAAAACATGAGTGAAGTACCGGGATCAACACCTGAATCTATTGCCATGAGCAAAGCACTGAAGAAACTCGGTATGAACTTTGTTGGCCCGACCATTTGCTACGCCTTTATGCAGGCAACTGGCATGGTGAACGACCACGAAGTTGGTTGTATTCGCTACCAGCCCTGTAAACAGCTGGCCGAAACATTCGCCCTCTGATGGCATCACCCTCAAACACAAAAAAGCCGGATGACTATCCGGCTTTTTAGTTATTCGATAACCGGTAGCGATACTTTCACCTGAATGACGCCCGGCCTGATCAGTTCAGCACTCACTTCACCCTTATGCCGGGCAATAATCTGCGCAACCAGAGTCAGACCAATACCTAGACCACCCGAACGGCGACTTCGACTACTATCAGCACGGTAAAATGGCTGGAATAACTGACTTATATCTTCTGCGCTTAAATCAGCGCCATCATTTTCAATGCAGATCACTGCATGTTCTTTAACCATTGTCAGGCTTAGCGCGATATAACTCTGATGACACTGCAGCGCATTGTCCAACAGATTGCCCAATACCCGTTGTATCAATCCTGAATTACCCTGAACCAGAACATTATCATCAGGCATACTAACTGCCAGTTCCGATGCTTCGCGATATTCCCCACAGCTTTGCGTTACCAGCTCAGTCAGCGAGATCGGCTGCAGTATCAGCGCCTCCTGATTCACTTTGCTCAACTCAAGAATATTTTCTGATGTTTGCTGCAACTCATCGACATAATTATCGATCCGCTCAAGGCCTTGCCACAGTGTTTCTCCCTGCTTGCCCCGCAGCATATCCAGTGCAAAACGAATACGGGCAATCGGTGTTCGCAGCTCATGGGGAATCGCAGCAATCATGACCTGCTGTTCAGTCAGCGTTGAACCCAGCCGGTCAGCCATGCCATTAAATGCTGTGACTATATTTGGAATCAGCTTGCCATGCTCTTGCCCCAGACGCACCTTAGTATCATGGCTAAAACCTTCGATAGCCGCCTCCAGCGCCTGCATTGGCCGACTAAAGGCATACAGTAGATAACCAATACCCAGCAGCATCGCCAGAATGATAATCACCAGTGGCCCGATAAATAAAAGCGCCACAGCCATTTCGGCACGGCTTTCATCTACCAACTCGCTGTCACCTTCTTCGTAGAGAATCAGCCATTCGGGATCCGGGCTGGGATAATAGCTGTAATACAAATCTTCTTCATCGACCCAGAACTCCCCGGACTGGCCATCAGGTGTCGTAAATGGCTCAGCATCGGCTGGGACATCGGAATGCTTCACCAGACTGGTCGTCAGTTCAAAAAAACTGCTGTACTCAGCAATACTGGTTTGCCACTCTTCAAATGGCTGATCTGCCAGCAAGACGTAAACTAAACGATGCTCCAGTGATGTTTCTTCCTGATATTCAATCTCGCCAAACTCATCGAACGCCGGCTCAATCACAAAAAACACCAGACTCAGTATCCCCAGCACAATAATGCCGCTGATACCGAAAACTGTTTTAAAAAAAAGCCTGCGCATAATTCGCTACCACTTACCCAATGACTGAATGCCAGCCCCAGAATAACAAACATAACCCACCAATAGTCATGTATCTTATCCACTCGGACGTTCCCCTGAAGCGGCGCAGGCTGAAACTTTTCCCCTCTTGCGTTTAGCCCACCACCCGGTGTCCACGACCATTCATACATTCAATAACAATGCTCTTACGTTCGCCCCGTACTTCCCAGGCACTACCCCCTGCGCTCAGAGCGCCTCCAACCAGAGCTCCACCAACGATATCTCCGGTATCACCACCGATTGCGCCAACGACAGCCCCTAATCCTGCCCCCAGCAAAGCTTCAGATTTAGTATCACCATTCAGATACTCACGCTGCTCGGCAAGATTTTTACAGGCAGCAAGGTCGTCATAAAATAACGCGTCCTTCGGGCCGTCTACGATTGGCTCATAATCAGACGCGGTGTTCGCGCAGCCAGTCAGTAAAGTTGTGAACACCAGGCTGGTTGCCAGTATCAGATTCGTTTTAGAATACATTTTCTTCATGTCCTGCAATTCAGACATCTGTAAACTAGATGCCGGTTAACAATTGCAGCTATGATAGCCGGCGGCAGAAAGCCCTTCAGTTGCATAACCGTGTGTAAATGTAAGCATTTGTAAGCAGGAGAGAGTCGATGCGTGATACCCGCATATTGCTGGTAGAAGATGATGCCCCACTGGCAGAAATGATGCAGAGCTTTTTACAGGAAGAAGGTTTTACTGTGGTCTGTTGTCATGACGGGAATGTCGCCTGCCATGAAATCGACCAGCAAAGCTTTGATCTGGCGGTACTTGACCTGATGCTACCCGGCCGGGACGGCCTGGAAATCTGTCGCCACCTGCGCAAATCCAGTGACATTCCGGTACTGATGCTGACAGCTAAAGATGATGACATGGTTGCCACAGCGTCACTGCAGCTGGGTGTGGATAACTATCTGCAAAAACCCATCCGGCCGCATCTGTTACTCGCGCATATTGAAGCCCTGTTGCGCCGCAGCTATCCCGCCAATACACCCGTGCAGGATATTCACCTCGACTCTGCGACCTATACCGCCAGCTTGAAAGGCATTGCACTGGAACTCACCAGCGGTGAATATCAGCTATTGGCCTACCTGTATGAAAAGGCCGGCGAAATTATCTCCCGGGAGCAGCTATACCAGGATATTCGTGGTATTCCTTTTGACGGCATCGACCGGGCAATAGATTTGCGAATATCTACATTGCGCAAAAAGCTCAACGATGATCAACCACCTTATCGGTATATTAAGACAGTACGCAGTAAAGGTTATCTACTCGCGCTTTAAGTCAGGCTCTGCCGCAGACGATCCACACAGGAAACACTATGAAGATTTATCGTGCAAAAGAGTTTACCGCTGAACGGGCCTGGGGGGCTCAGGACATCGCCAGTATGAACGGCATCACTACCCGGCTTCATTGGACTGACCAACCCTACAAGTGGCATATCAATGACGGTGAAGAAGTCTTTGCTGTACTGGATGGAAAGGTTGATATGCATTATCGCGAACAAGGCAAAGAAAGCATTATACGACTGGAAACCGGCGATATTTTTTATGCATCGGTGGGTACCGAGCACGTTGCGCATCCAATCGGCGAGGCCCGTATTCTGGTAGTCGAAACAGCAGGCAGCGTCTGAGACGTTGTTTTTAATGCCGCCGGTAATTCCTCCTTACCGGCATTTTTCCTTTTCATAGCACAATAGCCATACCATAAGTAAGTTTATTACCTACCGCCTAACCCGCCCACCTCCCAAAATGAGCATATGAATGGCTCTTTTATAGACTAAATGCCCATTTACACTTTGCACAACTGTCACATGAAAATGATAATGTCACGCCTTAACGCTAGCTTAATCAATTAAGTAGTACAGCAAGGCAGTCGTACTAGTTATTTGCCATGGAGGCCCCATGAAACTTACCCAAAAACTCACTCTGATTTTTCTGCTTGTTGGGATGATCCCAGCCCTGTTAGTTGGCGGCATTGCCTTTTATCTCGCCAGTAGCGGTTTATCTCAGCAAGCTTTTCATCAACTGGAAGCTGTCAGAGGTATCAAAAAAGCACAACTTGAAGGATTCTTTTTTGAACGCGAAGGCGACATGGCAATTCTTACCGAAACTGTCGCACTGTTTGCCGGTAAAAGTACTGATCTGGAAACCGCACTAACACCGTTAACCCAGCCTCGTCCGGGTGCTAGCCAAAACTTCTTTAATAAATACGTCAAAAGCTACGGCTATTATGATGTATTCCTGATTAGCCCTCAGGGTGATGTGTTCTTTACTGAAGCTAAAGAGGCCGACTTTGGCACGAACCTGATCAGCGGCACATACCGCGACAGTGGCCTGGCACGCGTCTTCCGCAACGCCCGTGATAAACGTGACTTTGTACTTGAAGATTTCGCACCTTATGCACCTTCAAACAATGAACCAGCAGCTTTTATTGCTGAGCCCCTGTATCAAAATGGTCAGCTAGTCGCTGTAGTTGCTCTGCAATTATCCATCGAGGCCATCAACAAATTCATGCAGGTACGGGATGGCATGGGCGCAACCGGTGAGTCTTATCTGGTTGGCAATGATATGCGAATGCGTTCTGATTCATTCCTGGATCCCCGCGGCCATTCGGTAAAAGCCTCCTTTGCAGGTGACATAGCAAATAATGGTGTCGATACAGCAGCCACCAGCGAAGCTCTCAAAGGCAATACCAACGTAGATATCATCACCGACTACAACGGCAATCCGGTACTCTCAGCCTATACGCCGGTCTCTGTTGGGGGGCATAACTGGGCTCTGATTGCCGAAATAGATGAAGCCGAAGCATTTGAAATAATCGAAGAACTTAAACTCGATATTTTGCTGATTTTGTTAGTGGCTGCCGGTCTGATTATTGTTACAGCTCTTAAAGTCTCACGATCAGTCACTCAGCCATTAGGCGGCGAGCCAAATGACATGCGTATGATTGCTGAGCAAATTGCATCCGGCGACCTGACCCGTAAATTTGATAGCACTGATCACCAGGCCAGTGTCTACAGCGCTATGAGCCAGATGACTCATACTTTGCAAAGTATGATCAGCAAAATTGTTGAGGCCAGTAACGAAATAGCTACCACCAGCGAAGAAACGTCAGTTGTTACTCAGCAAAGCAACGGCGTCGTGCAACAGCAACAAAAGGAATCTGTTCAGGTAGCCGCTGCCACGGCACAAATGACAGCATCTGTTCAGGAAGTCGCCAGTAGTGCAGCGCATGCCTCTGATGCTGCAGAAACCGCAGCACAGGAAGCCTTGCTGGCTAAAGATGTTACCGACAAAACGAACCTGATCATAAATAGCCTGAACGACGAAATAGGTCAGGCTGCTCAGTCCATTCAGTCACTGGAAACACAAAGTGCGCAAATAGGCTCAGTAATGGATGTTATCCGCGGCATTGCCGATCAGACCAACTTACTGGCACTGAACGCTGCAATTGAAGCTGCCCGTGCCGGTGAACAGGGGCGTGGCTTTGCCGTTGTGGCTGATGAAGTACGCTCTCTGGCACAGAAGACTCAGGAATCCACCAGTGACATTGAAACCATGATCAACCAACTGCAAACAGGTACTCGTCAAGCGGTAGGCATCATGAAAACCAGTAGCCAGAAAACCATGGAAACACTGGAAATGGCAAGCAATGCTGGCAACGCAATCAACAAAATATCCGGCTCGATCAATGAGATCAGAGACATGAATATTCAGATTGCCAGTGCCGCTGAACAACAGTCCTCCGTCTCGGAAGAAATTAATCTCAGTATTACCAACATAAGTGAACTGTCTCAGCAAACAGCAGGAGGCGCCAAGCAAACAGCTGAAGCAACGCTCATGCTGGCTCAGCTGGCTGAACGTCTCAACAGTCTGGTACTTAATTTCCGTCTTAAGTAACCTGCTAACAAACGCTGAACGTAGGCACACGGCCTACGTTCAGCTAATACTGCCCAGCATCATCGGATGATACAGGCAGTAATATTCTGCTCCGGCACCCGCCGGGATCTGTACAGTTACCTGCTGACCCGGCTCAATAATGCCGGTATCCCAACTGTGGTCTTTAGCCGTCGCCGTATGCGGCACTATGTCTTCGTTAAACCAGGTAATCTGATCTCCAGGCGCAACCTTTAGCTGCGCAGGCACAAACGCAAAGCTTTGTATTGATACCTTATATTGCTGTGCTGCCAGACTCACCAAAGGTACTGGCAATGCCAGCGCCCCTCCAAGCTGCATTACCCGGAACAACCAGTTTCGCCGGGAAATATCAGGCAACTGGTTATTCACAACTTGCTTACTGAGCTCTGTTTTACCTGGCATTTAGCTTATCTACCATATGCTCAGCATGACCCTGATGTACTTTGAAGATTTTAAGCCCTGCCTCAAATAAGGTTTTTACTTCCGGATGCTCAATGTTTGGCAGGAAAGTAAACTCCACCAGCTCATTCACTGCCTTGTGATACGCCAGCTCATTAGCCGCATAAAACTTATCAAACTCTGCGCCACGTAACTGGCTCATTTCATTGATTAAACCTTCAGCTTTAGTATTCAGTTGCTGGCTAAGAAAGTTATCCTGTGGCTGTGCTTCAAGTTTTTTCAGTAATGCCAGTGCCTGTTCATTAACTGCGCTGTGGTCGCGGATCATGGTCTGAGCAAAACTGCGAATCGCCGGATCATTTGTTAGCGCCAATGCCAGATGAGCGTAGCGGATATCAATGTTATCTGCGGTATAAGCCACATGAGCAATCTGCAGATCATTAAGCTCTGCGGGAGACTCCGTTGCCTGCACGCTGCCGTTTAAACCGGCCATTAAACTCAGTGCGAGTATTGCTGTTGTTATTTTCATGTCATGTCCTCTCAATTGACTAAAAAATGCACACCAACATTAAATAACAACGTAAAAACACGATATATGACCGGAAATTCGAATCACTTGACTGATAATTCAAATTTTCACTGCTATGCATGTTTTTAAGTATCAGCTGACTTATCATCAAAGCACACACCAACATTCGGCTAGCATCCGGGAGACGTCAGCCTATGGATATACTTAGCGACATTCTGCATCGTATGCAGCTGGCAGGTACGCTCTATTTTCGTACTTCGTTCACCTCTCCATGGGGTGTTCAGGTGCCTTCTTTTGAAGATGTCTCCCGTTTCCATTTTGCATACCGTGGCCGCTGTCTGGCACGGGTAGCAGGCGTTGCCGAACCGGTATTACTGGAACAGGGCGACCTGATTATTATTACCCGTGGAGCTGCACATACTTTATATTGCGATCCCAAAACTGAAACCGCAGCCCTGCCACTGGATCAGATGCTGGAGAAGTCCGGCTTCACCGGCAGTGGCACACTGGTATACGGTGAGCCCGGTACCAGCCATGAGACGCAGTTAGTCTGCGGTCACTTCGCTTTTAATAAACACGCTAACCATCCACTTATTCAGGCATTACCTGCGTACATTCACATTCGTAACTATGGTGCGATTGCCGGTCACTGGATGGAAACAGCGCTGAAAGTCATAGGTGAAGAAGCCGGCAGTGATAAACTCGGCAGCGATCTGATGGCACTGAAAATGTCTGAGATTATCTATACCCAGGCTTTACGGATTCACTTAAATACTGAAGGCGTCGACCAACCTGTGCTTGCCGGATTTTCTGATACTAAGCTCGCAAAAGTATTACAAGCCATTCATGCCAATCCTGCACATCCCTGGCGGATAGAAGAGTTATCCGGTATTGCCAGCATGTCCCGCACCTCCTTTATCAGTAAATTCACTGACAACCTGTCGATGACACCTCTTGGGTACATTACCCACTGGCGGATGCAAATTGCCCGGCAATTGCTGGTCGACAGCAGCGCTTCAATTATTGAAATTGCTGAGCAGGTTGGCTATCAGTCTGAAGCAGCCTTTGGTCGGGTATTCCGGAAACATTTTGAACAGGGCCCTTCCGGATATCGCCGCCAAAGCAGACAAACTGAGCAGATCTATCACTGATAGTAAGCCCGGGAATGACCGTTAAAGATCCGCTCAACGCACCACAAAACTTAGGCGGTCTGCATTGCCCTGCTCATCAACGACGCTAAGCTGATGTTTGCCACGGGACACATCTTTAAATACCAGATAGCCATCAGCAGATGAACGCCCCAGATACCGCCCATTGTCATACCAGTAACGTTCGCCACTGCCTCCCTGTGCCTGCAAATTTAATGCTAATGGCTGTCCTGAACGGCTCATTAAGCGCGCCTCATCCGGTAAAGATGTAATCTGAATATTCCGTTGCTCACCTGTCAGATAACGGCATTCCGGCATTGCCACCGGTAAACGGGCAGCCCGTCGCCATTCAGGTAATAACCAGGGCTCCAGTTGTCTCGGCCACAGGCTGTAATTAGCCACCTGCATTGGTGTGTTACTGCATGCCGGCTCAACCCGCTGTGCCGTTTCATTATCCAGCCAGACCCTTTGCTGCAATGTTTCAGTATGCAGCGTACGGGGAACCTGGCCATCAAGTACCCAGGCCTGATGCTGGCGCATGCAGTTATTATTTTGCTGATTTAACCGCGCCGATGCTGCCGTTCCGGCCGGCCAGCAAATCATTTTCTGAGTAACATTATCAGGCGCCGACACTGGCGCTTCATTATTTCGGGCGAGTAATTGATAGACTTTGAATAACACAGGCGCAGCACTGCTACGTCCTGAAAGCCCCGGTGCGGCACTACCATCCGGCCGTCCCACCCAGACACCAATAGTCCAGTTCTGGCTGACACCTACCGCCCAGGCCTCCCTAAAGCCATAACTGGTACCTGTCTTCCAGGCCATAGGCCAGCGCGCGTGAAACTGCTGACTGCGTTGCAAGCGCTTTAAGGGAACCGCCAACATCTTCCAGGTTATCCATGCGGCACCAGAACTTAGCAAATAACGGGTGCGCTGTGGATCCTCAGGTTTTAATCTTGGCTGTATCGCGTTGCCCTGCCGGGCCAGCGCACTGTAACTACCCACCAGGCTTTCCAGGGTTGTACCTACGCCGCCAAGAATCATGGCAATATTAGGGCGTTGCGCACCCGGACCACTAAGACGCAACCCACCGCTGCGCAGACGATTGGCAAAACGTGCCGGGCCATAGGCTTCCAGTAATTGCACCGCCGGGATATTCAATGAACGCTGCAATGCCTCTGTAGCACTCACCGGACCATTAAAGCCACCACTGAAATTAACAGGCCGGTACTGCTGCCTGTAACGTGGCGCATCACTGAGCAGTGAGTGTGAATGAATCAGCCCTTCTTCCAGTGCCATGCCATATAGAAAAGGTTTCAGTGTAGAACCTGGGGAGCGCACCGCACGGATCATATCCACATGACCAAAGCGTTCGCTGTTAAGAAAATCCGCCGAACCGGCATAGGCGCGTACCGCGCCATTACGGTTATCCATTACTAATACCGCAGCCGATACACCGGGCGAAAAATGCCTCGTCTGTTGCCGTAACAGCGCCTCGACACCCTGCTGCAGATCTCTTTTGATCAGCGAGCGTATCTGATTACAGTCTGGACATTCACTGCGCAACCGACGGGCTAGCAAAGGTGCAAGTCGCCGGGGTTTTCGGTTCAGAGAAACCACTGGTTCAGCCAGCGCATCGCTAACTCTTTCCTTTGGCCACAATTGTAACTCTGCCATGCGCCGCAATACTTTATCCCGGGCCTGTCTGGCACGCTGTGGATAACGGTCCGGCCGCCAGCGACTGGGCGCCTGAGGTAATACCGCCAGCAGCGCCGCCTGCGCATCACTCAGGGCATTAACCGGCTTACCAAAATAGCTGTAACTGGCAGCCTGAACGCCGGACAGCGTGCCTCCAAAAGGCGCACGGTTAATGTACAGATTAAGAATCTCTGCCTTACTCAGGTGCCATTCAAGCTGCACAGCCCGTAATACCTGCTTCAGTTTGCCTCTGATACTACGTTCATGCGGATCCAGCAGGCGTGCGACCTGCATTGTCAGGGTCGAACCACCTGAGATAACCCGTCCCGCACTGAAGTTCTGCCAGCTGGCTCGCAGCATCGCCAGCGGATTAACCCCCGGATGCTGATAAAACCAACGATCTTCATAGCCAATTAATAAGGCTTTATAGTTATCCCCAAGCTGGGTTTCACTGATGGGATAACGCCACTGTTCACTGGCATTGGTAAAGCTGCGTAGCGGCTGACCATCGACATCGGTTACCACACTGCTGAAATCAGCTTCCAGCGGTAAAGGATAGCGGTGATTCAGCCCACCAAACACCAACAGCAATACCGCCAGTGTCAGAGTTGCACCGGCATACACTGCCAGTACGCCCCGTGTATTCATGACAATTACCTTGGTGTTACCGTCAGCTGACCGGCTGCCACGCCCTGGTGGCGCGCTTCCGGTTGATACATATCTTCCGCAAAGGTTGGCGGTAATTTAAACTCACCGGCCACAACAGCTCTGGCCAGATAAAAGAGCCGTACCGGCCGGTCTGCATACAAAGATACTGCCGCCACAAAACGGTCGTCCCGATATTCCTGATGATTAATCTCAACACCGGTGAGTAAATCCGCCAGACGCGTACCTTCAACACTCAGGTCACTGATACTGTAAGCATCATTGAGATTCTGATTTTCCAGCTCCAGCCCTGCCGGCAACAGATCGACAACCAAACCGTGCGGACGGTTTGCATCTGCCATAACAGACAGCTCCACCAGCACTTGCTGCCCGCTCTGCAATCGCAGATTTTGCTGGTCAGCAAATGCCACGCCATCTGCATCATAAAAGCGGCGCTGTACCTGAATACCCCGGTTATGTGCTGAAGGCTCAGTGGCAGTACGGCCATTGAGTCGTAAGCTCACATACGCATCGGTGATACCGGTATTTTCAATTTTCAGCGGCGCAGCAGCCTGCTCCCCCTGCAAACTGCGGGCGTAACCTTTTACAGCCTGCAGACTCACCTGTTCACTACCAAGCAAAAGTGTCAGATCCAGCGGCTGCTCTCCTTTTACCACCAATGCCTGACCCGCCAGAAACAGTGCATTACGCTCTTGCGTGCTCAGCCAGCGCCGTTTGCCTAACTGCTCCTGCAAATTATCCAGCAACTCAATCCAATACTCACTTGGTCGTTCGGCCTCAAGTAACCAGAAAATAGCCAGTGCCAGATCCCGTACCTTACTGCCGTAACTTACATAGCGATAATCAGGCTGCATTGCAGCAACCAATCCAGCAGTCAGCGCCCGCTCCCCGCGATTACTGTCACCACTGTTCTCCAATGCCAGGCCTAACTGAATCAGTCCCAGGAAACCAGCATTGCCACGCTGATAATCAAACAGGCTGCGCAAGTCTGCCAGTGATGCCTGCTCAGCCTGACTTAGCACCTGAGCAGCATACGCACGTACCGCAAACTGGCTCCTGGCTGACAGATATTCCAGTTGGGACGGGCTGCGTAAGTATTCACTGACCCGCTGCATCGCTTCGTTCAGACCTGCTGCAGGTACCTGATAACCTGCCTGCTGTGCCCGTAGCAGAAAATCCAGTACATAAACTGTTAACCAGTGCTCTTCGGCGCTCTCGTTATTCCACAATCCAAAGCCACCATTATATTTCTGCATACCTAATACCCGGGACACAGCCAACTGTAACGCCTGCTGGCGACTCTGCGGAGTGGACTCAGGTAAGTCAAAGCGACGGATCAGCTCGCTGTTTACAAATAACTGTGGAAAAACACCACTGGTCGTCTGTTCCAGACACCCGTAGGGATAAGCCCGTAATGCATTAAAGTGCGAGGTAAAATCAATCGGTGGTAACGAAGCCACACGCAACTGGCTGCGTAAATCAGATGTCAGCCAGTCTTCCGCAGTAGCCGGTGACATTTGCCACACTTCCCCCGGCACCAGGCGTCGCTGCTCAAGCAGACTCTGCGCAGCCCAGGCAGGTCGAACTGACAGATACCAATCGCGCAGAACCTGTTGCTGAGCCGCAGGCAGCCCCTGCAGTCCCTGAATATCCAAACTGATCTGTGCCAGTCCGTTGATATCTGCTGCTTCGACGGGGATATAAAGAGTGCGCTTTTCATTCACTTTCAAGTTCAGCGACTGCTGATATTCATCACTGCTAAATGCGTCCCCTGTTCGTAGCCCCTGTAACACAAGACTGAGTTCGAACTGCTGGTCCTGACCACTGAGATTATGCAGATCCAGCGCCAGCCGGCTGATATCCCCCGGTGCCAGGAAACGCGGTTTGGTCAGCTGAGTGACCAGTGGTGCGGCCACTTCAATATCCTGCTCCGTTGCACCAAAGTCATCAGCACTGTATGCCACAGCCATCAGGCGCAGCTTGCCATTAAAATCAGGCAGATCCAGCACGACTTCAGCGTAACCTTCATCACTCAAACTTACCGGACCACTGAACAAGGAAACAATTCTTACATCTTCCCCCTGCTCACCGGCACCGTTGAAGTCTTCATCACCACCAAAACTCAGTGTGGCCATTTCACCGCTTCCGGCATCAATAAGATCACCGTAACTGTCACGACCTGTCACCTCATACCGACGCTGTCCAAAGAAGTCTGCAAAAGGGTCTGGCGTTGCAAAACGGCTGATATTCAACACTCCAACATCTACCGCCGCCAGCGTCATACTGACAGTTTCTGGCATATCCTCAGTGGTGCTGATTTGCACCGGTACGCTCAACTGACTATTTGGATAAGTTTTCGCAGGTACATCCAGCTGAATGCTTAAACGCCTCGCCTCACGATCCAAAGGCAGTGGTGCAATCCCCAACATACGACGGGGCAAAGCCTGTTCTCGCTGCTCGCCAGGCTGTATCAGTAACACACTGACGTACAGATCATGTCGTTGCCACGCAGGGTCTAACGTGAAGCTGACGGTCGAGCCTTCTTCAGGAATATCAACTGGCATACGCAACAAAGGTTGATCAGATTCCACCAGCAGGAAGCCTTTACCCGCGGCAGGTGGCTGAATGGCAACTTTCACCTCATCTCCGGCAGCATAAACCTGCTTATCCAGTGCCATGCCGATTCGGTCTGGCCGGCCGGCCATAACGGTTGCTCCCGGATCCCAACCCGCCTGAAAACGGTAACCGCTGACTAAATCAGTCTGTGGATCAGTCACTTCCAGACGATAATACCCCCATTCCACCGGCGCACTGACTTCACTGCTACTGCCGGCAATCAGATCAATCACATCACTGAAAACCGGATATTCACGCTGGGTGTAATCAGACTCCCAACCCGTTACTTCTGAATAAACCCAGTGGTACTGACGATACTCACGAATCAGTTTTACCTGCACATTAGCAGCCGCCAACTGATCTTCATTGCCAGAAGTAGCGATCAGTTCAAAGCTTGCCATTGTGTCATAGTCGACAGTACCGTCCGCAAACAAGGGACGGATGCCTAATAACCGCTCAGCAGGCAGTACATAACTGATACTGCGCCGGCTTACCGGCCGGCCACCGCTATCAATCAGACCGTGGAAAACTTTCAGCTGCAATGGCACTTTGGCCTGCTGCCAAAACGCATCAGGCCGGACGACGGCCTGGCCCTGCGGACCTAAGCTAAGTGGGTTTAACGTTATCCGGCGGTTAAATTCGGTGGCATTCGGATGTCCAAAGTAAACATCCTGCCAACGGGAGAACGGATGCGCTGCCATCTGGCTAATCAATTCGCTTTCCAGCACATTGCCTTTGGCCGGTGCACCGTATAAGTACTCTCCAAGCGCATTAATTCTCAGCGGTTCGCCAGAGGATATATACTCAGGAGCCTCCAGCGTTAACTGCATCCTTTCCGGTAAAAACTCTTCTACCTGAAAGTGGTAACTGAAACTGTCTTCTGCATTGATTCTGGCTACCAGCGTCCACTCGCCGGTGGCTGCATCAGCAGGAATCTGCCACTCCCCCTGCAGGTAGCCCAGATCATCAAAGCGTAATGTACGGCTGGCAACTTCCTGACCATCCGGCCGGGTCAGGCTTAATTCGGCTATTCGTTGCCGTGGTGTACCATCCGCGTTTTGCAAAACCGCAGCCGCACGACCATCTGCATCCCGCAGCAAACCACTTACAGTTACGCTCTCACCCGGACGATACAGATCCCGCGGGCTATACATAAATAACTGCTCACTGCTTCGCACCGGTCCTTCAACCGGAAACTCCGCTAAATCCAGCCCCGCACCGAACAGGCGCACCAACGAAGTATCACCAGCATCTGTAGTGGCAATCAGCAAAGCAGCATTCCCGAGTTCAGTTGCCCCCTTAAAACTGGCAGTACCTGCGGTGGTTGTCACTTCACTGAGCAACTCATCACCGCTGCTATTGAGCAACTGCAAGCGAACACCGGCAAGTGGCGCCGCTGTCTTAAGGCTGTTCACAGTTGCATCCAGCTGCTCAGTATACTGACGCAGATGAATACCCAGATCACTCACCGCAAACCAGGTTGCCGGATAGTCATAACGGTAATCGCCGGATTCACGCATCACCGCTACATAAACACCGCTGCCCGTCAGGGCAGGAATATCTTTAACCGGCAAATAACGGATACCTTGCTCATTACGGGCCAGTTGCAATTGAAAGCGGCCACTATACGCCAACTCAAAATCTTTCAGATGATCGGAGATACGCCAGAAATTCAACTGACCTTTACGACTGTTCTGGCTAAGAAAGCTCACCAGCCGGGAGTTCGGCAGGCGATAAAAGTCCACATCTACCCGGGATACATTAGCGACGATAACCGGCAGGCCTTTGGCCAGATCTTTCGCCAGTAAATTCCCATTACCGGCAAAACCCAGCATGGTATTCACTGCAGCAACCTGAACCTCAGCCTGACGACTGCTGGTCAGCTTACTTTGTTTGCCTGGCAGACCTTTATCCACCATTACCTGATAGCTCTTTTCGGGTTCTACAGCGGTAAAATACAAGCGCTTCAGACTGTCAGCGACAATCCAGCTACCTTTTACGCGCTGCCCTTGTTGATCCTCAACCTGTAACCACTTATCCAGCTTCTGATCAGCGTCCACTCTGGCCGATAAAACAACCACCAACGCTGGCCGCCCCTGATACTGCTCGGTACTGATATCAAGAATTGTCAGTTGCCCTTCAGTCACTTGAATCTGCTCAGGTAGCTCATTTTCAGAAACCTCAGCCTCAGAGGTATCGGTAACAGCAGGCGCAGTCGTCTGGATGTCAGACGACTCTTCATTACAACCGGTAAGTAAACCAAACAGCAGCAGAACTGCCAGATAAGCGATTTTCATAACACATCCCGTGTTTCAAACTCAGCAAAAGAACGCTGTATAAAAGCTATGCATAAAGGTTCCGAAAGCTATTTATAGCACTGTTTCTGTACCACGACAGCTACACCTGACACAGACCTGCCAGAATTTTACAAACTGAGTACAGACCTTGCCTTAACGGACATCAACATGCAGGAAAAACAGGATATTTTTGTTTACTTTGTAAACAGCTGGTATGATGCGCGCCAAATTTTTTTGAGCAAGTATGCATTCATGACAACACGGGTAATTGGTATTTCCGGGCCTTCCGGTTCGGGGAAATCCTGGTTCAGCGAACATCTTAAAGATCTGATCGAGACACGTTTTGGCGCCGGCAGTGTGACTATTCTGCAGGAAGACTGTTACTACAATGATCAGACTGAAATGAGCTTCGAGGAACGTTGCCAGTGTAACTACGATCACCCGGAAGCCTTCGAACATGAGTTGCTTGCTCAGCAACTTGCCAGACTCAAATCTGGTGAGGCTATTGAAGCACCGCTGTATGATTACAGTAACCATAATCGCCGTAAAGAAACTCAAACGATTCCACCGGCAAATCTGGTTATCGTGGAAGGTATTATGTTGTTTCACAACACCCATTTGCGGGACGAACTGGAACTGAAAATTTATATCGACACGCCATGGGACATCTGTCTGATGCGCCGCATCCAGCGGGACACCAAAGAACGCGGCCGCAGTCTGGATTCAATTCTGCAACAGTATGAAACCACTGTTCGCCCAATGTTAAAGCAGTTTCTTGCACCAACCGTGCAGCACGCCGACATTACCATCAACGGTTACCAGACACTGGATGAAGAAGTATTCGGTCTGGCAAATCAGGTATCACAACTTCTCTGACCATCCATGCTGACCTGCCGCCATAATCGCAGGTCACTTCTCATACCCAATCCATTAAATAACCTTTCCGGCTTTTTAGGCCATCTATTGGCAAGTAAGCCATACAAGCTTTATGATCAATTGAGCTACATATGACAGGAAGTCATCAAATTCGCTGAATTCGAACTAAGAGAAGGATCTCTCATGCAGTTTATTCGAACAAATTTAGTGCCCGCAGTGTATACACTCAGGGAAAGCTTTGTCGCGATTATCCCCTACGTCCTTCTGCTCGTCAGCTGCACATTATTATTACAGATACTAAAGTTTTCAGACCTTCACTTACCTGATCCAATACACAGCCAGCTCACTAATTATCTTCTTCTGTTACAAAGCTTATTTCCAATCATGCTACTGATTTCTATCAGCTATCATTTTGCCCGCCTGAACAGGTTAAGTCAGATTATTTGTGCCCTCGCTTCGCTCATCAGCTATCTGACTCTGGGAGTAATTTTTGCAGCGGTGCGTGACAAACCTTTCGACGTTTTACATATTCCTGAAGCACTTGGATTAGTCACTCCAATCATTAACGTCGTTGTACTGCGGTACACACTGAAGCTGGCGAATATTCGACGCTACTTCAATATCAGTACTGAAGTTGCAGAAACTTTTAACTATATATTGCCATTTATTCTCAGCTGCCTGCTCACCTGCATCAGTATTCTGATTCTGGAGGCCATTATTATTGAGCCGTTGCTCTGGATTGGAAGCCATCTACCTGAAACACCTGGACTGATTGCAACAGCATTACGGGCAGAGCTAAGTCACTTATTCTGGTTTCTTGGCCTGCATGGAGATAACACTCACGACTTGCTTTTCAGTAATGCTTTTCTCGACCAGGAACTGCAAAAAAATCTTACATATAAAGAGTTCTATGACTTATTTATTATCTACGGCGGTAGCGGCGCCTGCCTGTCACTTATCTTTGCCATCCTGCTCATCGCGGAGGACCGGCACAGCCGTCAGATAGCCACACTGGGATTACCATTTGCCATATTTAATATCAGCGAAATCATTATCTACGGCTTGCCTATTATGCTTAACCGGCACCTTTTAATTCCCTTTCTTACGCTGCCATTAGTGAATATTTTTATCAGCGGACTAATGCTGTCATATGATTTAATCGAATTTTCAAACCACAATATCTCCTGGGCAACACCTGTTTTTATGAATGCCTGGATTGCTACAGACGGCAATCCGCTTGCACTGTTACTCCAGGGCTCACTGCTGCTGCTCGGAATATTTATTTACATGCCTTTCGTACGGCGCTTATCAGATATTCAGAACACCCCTAAGTCACTACTCCGTCTGTATGAACGCCTGAATATCAGCTCCGAGCTGGAAAACGCCGAACGCTTTATACAGTCTCATAAGCCGCTCAGTTATATTGAACATCACAAATACCTGTACGACTCGATCAATACTTTACAAAATAATGACCTCCTGCTGATGTATCAGCCAATCATTGATACAAACAACAATCACTGCCGAAAGCTGGAAGCACTATTACGCTTGCGTACCAATACAGACAAGCTCTTGCCGCCGTTTTTTCTGGCAGCAATTGAGAGAGCAGGTATGGCACCTATCATTGACTTCTGGGTGTGTCAGCAGGTGTGTCGCGACACGGAACACCAGCAAAACACCGCACTTCATGTCAGCATAAACCTTCACCCTGATACCCTGAAAGACAACGAAGTCATCAAAAAAATCATCAAAATAATGCAGGGAATGAATGTCAGCTTTGAAATCATCGAGCGCTCTTTCAGTGGTAGCAACCGGGTAAAAGCCAACATTCGCAAACTCAGAGAGGCCGGTTTTCTAATTTCGATGGATGACTTTGGTACCGGTTACTCAGGCATTGCCGCACTATCAGCTTCTCAGGTGGATATTGTAAAAATAGATAAGATCCTGTTGGACCAGGCAAATTCTCCGGAAGGCCTGATTATTTTGCAGCACTCTTGTCAGATGTGCCTGCGCTTAGGGTTGGATCTGGTTATAGAAGGTGTGGAAACCGACCAACAGCTTGCGATTGCTCTGTCAGTCGGTGCTCAGCAGGTTCAGGGCTGGTATTACTCAGAAGCCCTGAGTTGGCAGGATGCAATGATCTATGCCAGGCGCTTCTGAGTATTATGTCGTACCGGTTAATTTAAAACCGGTCGCATAAACTGTCGCTCAATACGAATAATGCAGCCGGTTTGTTTCGCGTATTCATAGGCTGCCTGGCAGCCTTCATCCACAGCCATTTTCTCCCGATAAACCTCATAAGCCGCTAATGATTCGAAACTAAAGGCCGCGAATGCTTCATAATTCTTTCCTTCATGGGGCAAGAAGTAACCATGGTGTTCACCACCCAGCCTGGTTACCAGCGGCAACCACATACGGGCATATATTTCGAACTCCTGCAGTTTGGCCGGATCAATTTCATATCGGATATGACAAGTCACCATAAAACGTCCTTTTAAATTTATAGATAAGGTTCGCTGAGAATACGCAGCCATCGATAAATAATCCATTAGACGCGACGGTAATACCGGCGAACTCTGCTATCATTCATCGCCGATTGCGCTATTAACAAATCACACCGAAATCCAACGTTTTACTAACACAGATCATCCAACATGCTGACCGACTCTATACCCGTTGCTGTTCGCTACATGCTTCTTTCTGCACTGGGCTTTGCGCTCATGGCTGCCAGTGTAAAAGCTGTCAGTGGCTATGGTATTCCGGTGATGGAGATCGTTGCTGCACGAGCCATTATCTCGCTGGCAATCAGTTATGTAGATGTGAAGCGAAAAGGCATTTCTATCTGGGGAAATAACAAGCCCCTGCTGATAGCCAGAGGTGGCATCGGGGCAGTTTCACTGATGGTTATCTACTTTGCGGTAACTACATTACCACTGGCTGAAGCGACTATTTTGCAATACACCTACCCGGCATTTACAGCGGTATTAGCACTGATCTTTCTTAAAGAGCGTATTCACCTCGCCACTATTATCTGTATCGGATTAAGCATTCTCGGACTCTTAGTCATGATGCGTCCAGGTATGGATTCCAATGCTGACCCGTTGCCATTGCTTAGCGTTGGTGCAGCCCTTTTGGGTGCATTCGGCAGTGCCGCTGCGTATGTAATTGTGCGTCAGTTAAGCCGCAGCGAAGACGGTTCCGTGATTATCTTTTACTTCCCTCTGATCGCCCTGCCAGCGTCGCTTATCTTACTGGGAGATGACTTTGTTATGCCCGGTACCGAGGCACTGATTCTGTTAATTATGGTGGGAATTTTCACACAGGTAGGCCAGATAGGTATGACTAAAGCAATGGCAGCTGAGTCAGCAGGTAAAGCCACCGCGTACTCTTATGTACAGGTAATATTCTCAGCCATTCTGGGGATTATCTTCTTCGCTGAAACACCGACATTCTGGACCTTAATGGGCGGTAGCCTGATTATTACCGGCGCTCTTATAAACGCATTGATGAAACGCTAATCAGCAAGATTATTCACAAGTGCTTATTAGCGCTTCACTGATACAGTCAGGCGCGGCGCGGCAGGCTGTAGAGGAATAGAAAGAGGGATAGTGCAGCGACGACTACCGAAGGTCCTGCCGGCGTGTCCCACTGATAAGATGCCAGCAAACCCATCACCACCGCCAGTGTACCTAACAAGCTGGCAATCAACGCCATCTGTTCCGGGTTATGCGCCAAACGTCGGGCTGCTGCCGCCGGGATAATCAGCAACGACGTAATCAGCAGAATCCCGACAACTTTCATAGCTATGGCAATAACAAAGGCAATCAACAGCATCAGTGCCAGCCGGGTCAGGGTTACATTCACACCTTCCACCTGAGCCAGTTCTTCATTGATAGTAATTGCCAGTAACGGTGTCCAGAGCTTCCATAGCAGTACCAGTACCACAAGTCCGCCCAGATAAATCCACAACAGATCTTCCGGCAGGATCGCCAGCAGGTCACCGAACAGGTATTCCATTAAATCGACACGGACATCATCTAACAATGCTATAGCCACCAGACCTAACGACAGACTGCTGTGCGCCATAATTCCAAGTAAGGTATCAGTGGCAACCAGTCGCTGTCGTTGCAAACTAACCAGAATAATCGCCAGCAGCACACAACAGCTGATCACCGCCAGATTGAAATTAATATCAAATAAAACGCCAACCGCAACCCCCAACAGCGCAGAATGCGCCAGCGTGTCGCCAAAGTAGGCCATTCGCCGCCATACAACAAAAGAACCTAATGGTCCTGCAACCAGCGCAACACCAACGCCACCGAGTAATGCATAAAGTAAAAAATCAGCCACAGTGTGTATGTTCCTTGTCGCTTACAGGTGATTCAGATGGTGTATTCGCGCACTGCGGATTCTGGCAATCGCCAGTTTCGACAACATCGCCATGTTCATCGTGACGGTGATTATGATGATGGCTGTACAGCGCAAGGTTCTCGGCACCCGGCACACCAAAAAGTTCTTTATAGGAAGGATCATTACTGACCTGTTCCGGACGACCGGAGCAGCACACATGGCGGTTAAGACAAATAACGTTATCCGTCGACGCCATAACTAAATGCAAGTCGTGTGAGATCATCAAAACTGCACAGCCATGCTGATCACGGATACGACCAATCAGGCTATACAATTCCACCTGACCATTAATATCCACACCCTGTGCAGGCTCATCCAGCACTAATAATTCCGGCTTCTGTAACAATGCCCGGGCCAGCAAAACCCGCTGCATCTCTCCACCAGACAAGCTATGAACAGACTTATCGATCAAAGACTCAGCCTTCACATCTTCCAATGCCTGAAGCAAAGCAGCTTTGTCGCTGTAACGGGCGGTTTGCAAAAAGCGTTTAACTGTCAGAGGAAATGTCGAATCTATATGCAATTTTTGCGGCATATAGCCAATACGCAGCCCTCGCTGGCGATTAACGGTACCCTGAGTCGGCTCAACTAACCCCAATACCGCACGTACTAACGTGGTTTTACCGGCACCATTAGGACCAATCAGTGTTGTAATCGAGCCCCGGTTAAGGCCAAACGACACATCCTGAATAACCTTTTCACTGCCAAAACTTATGTGGATATTTTTCAGATCGACTAATACATCAGTCATTACTTCGCCTCTGGCGGACAGTTTGGGCAACGTCCGACAACTTCAACATTTTCGTGCTCCACGACAAACCCCAGTTCAGCGGCGCTGTTATGAATACTCTGTTCGATGCTTCTGGAATTCAATTCAACCGTCACGCCGCATGCCTGACATATCAGAAAGTATCCCTGATGTGGATGTTCCGGATTCGTACAACCAATAAACGCATTCAGTGAAGCTATCCGGTGTACAAAACCCTGCTCCTGTAAAAAATCCAACGCCCGATAGACCGTAGGTGGGGCAGAGTTAAAACCTGCTTCAGCAATAGCTGGCAGCAAATCATAGGCTCCCAGAGGTTTATGGCTTTGCCAGATCAGCTTCAGCACGAGCTCACGGATAGCGGTCAGACGCAAACTTTTTGACTGACAGATACGCTGAGCGTCTTGCAACGCCTGGCTGACGCAGTGTTCATGATTATGGTCAGGGTGATAAGCAATCGTTGAATCTGTCATAGCGATACACCGGGCATCTCATTCTCAGGCTTGGCATCGGTACTGTTATACTATAACATACCGCAAATTTTTTGAAACCAATATCCTTGGATGAGTTTATGTTTAAGTTAATTCTGCAATGGTGCGTATTGTCATGCGCTACACTGGCTTGCGTCAATGTCAGTATGGCGACTGCAGCACAGAAACCCATAAAAGTTGTTGCCAGTATCAAACCATTACAACTGATAGCAGCTTCACTACTGGGTGACAGTGTACAAACCGAATTGCTTATCTCACCTGATAACTCACCACATCACTACAACATGAAACCATCTGATGTCCGCCGCCTGCAGGATGCTGATCTGGTTATCTGGGTTGGGCCTGACCTGGAGCGTTTTCTGGTCAAACCGCTGAAGCGTAATCCTGCCCGAAACCTCGCCTTACTTTCTGAAGAAGGCTCAGAAGAAGAAACAACTCATACTGACGAGCATGCCGCACATAACAGTCATGATGAACACGAAGAGCACGAAGAGCACGAAGAGCACGAAGAGCACGAAGAGCACGAAGAGCACGAAGAGCACGAAGAGCACGAAGAGCACGAAGAGCACGAAGAGCACGAAGAGCATGCTGATCACCACCATGATAACGATCCACACATCTGGATGGCACCGGAACGTATTCTGGAAGCCGCAAAGCTGATCACTCAGCGCCTTCAAAAAGATTATCCTGAACGCTCAGCAGAGTTTGCTGCCCGCCTGGAAAGCTTTGAACAGCGCCTTCATACCGCTGACTCTAAGCTGGCAGCCAACCTGAAAGATGTTCAGCAGCAGGGCTTCTATGTTTTCCATGATGCCTTCGAAGGCTTTGTAGAACACTATGGTCTGAAGCAGCTAGGATACTTCACCGTTGATCCGGGCCGTAAGCCCGGCGCTAAACGTCTGAACGAAATCCGTACTTCTCTCGAAGACAGTCAGGCTCGGTGTGTTTTCGTTGAGCCACAATTTGAAGCTCCGGTAGTACGTGCCATAGTCGGTGACCTGCCGATCAACAAAGGCACCATTGATCCTCTCGGCAGAGACATTGCTGTGGATAACGACGGTATCTTCAACTTTCTCAATGAGTTAGGCGGTGAAATTCACAACTGCCTGAAATAAATTGCTGAAAAAATAAGCGGTTTTTGCAAAAAAAGTGAAACAGGGGCTTCACAAACAAAAAAACCGTTTATATAATGCGCCCCTCTTTCGGAGCAGATGTGGTGGAATTGGTAGACACGCTAGCTTCAGGTGCTAGTGCCTTCACGGGCGTGGGAGTTCGAGTCTCCCCATCTGCACCAACATTTTAAGAGTGTTGGCGCTGCGAAAGAAAACCTTCTTTATGATTTCTTGTCTCAGGTAATGAAGCTTAAAGAAAAGGGGACGCCCTCAAACGTAACAATTTGATACGCAGATGTGGTGGAATTGGTAGACACGCTAGCTTCAGGTGCTAGTGCCTTCACGGGCGTGGGAGTTCGAGTCTCCCCATCTGCACCAAGTTTTCTTAACTTGGTTATCTTCTCTGAACGTTCTGTTCAAACAGTTTCAAATCAAATTTAAAAATAATCCCTGCGTTTGCAGTGTGTTTTCACGCCTAAATCTTTTCTATTGCAAAACTAAGACAAAAAAAACGGCACTGCCGCTAAGCAATACCGTTAGGTAATCACGTAAGACTTACGCCCTATACTGACGCCTGCGGAGCTGAAGCACTGGCCCCGGCACTTACTGCTGACGGAGATGCCGCAGGCGATGGTGTCGCAGAAGGCGCCCGTGTGTACTCATACTCATGCAATACACTGTAATTTTCCTGAATCTCTTTCAACCTTGCGGTAATAACACCGTCGTCACTCACAAAAGTAACGTTGTAAGAGTCATTGTATTCCTGAATATATTTGGATGAGTATTTCTTCAGTTTTTCTATATGGTGTACACCTTTAGTGTATTCCGCTGAACCCAGTAACGCCTCATTTGGTTGTAACAACTGCAGGAAGCGATACGGATGTGCCGCAAAGCCTGACCCCATCACCAGAGCAGCAACCACAGGTGTAGTAATCACAGCTGTCTGAAACCATTCAGAAAAACGCTTGTGATCATTCACCAGAGAACCTGGTGACAGACGCTGATCCCAGGCTTTACGGGCCTGCTTGAGCACCTTAGTCACTCTCGCTCGCTGAATAATATAATCAACAAATGCCATTATTCTGCTTAGAACACCTGTCACTGCAGTGTAGATAGTACCTGCACCCGCAAATGCATCGCCCAAAGCAGTAAACGTCATACTGCCAGCGCCCACAAAAACATCTTTAATACCTGAAGCAATGCCAGTTGCGGCATGACGTTTCAGAGCATTAGCAATCACACAGGGATGCCCTCCCTGTAACTCAACACCACGCCCGCTCCAGTAAACATTATGTAAATCAATTGATTTACGTACCGCCGCACTCACACCGGCAATAATATCAGCACCGGCCTGAACATAGCCCCAGCCCGGAATCAGATCAGCAAGGCCTTTTGTGAAACTGGAGACAGCCCACATACCGAACTCGGTAACCCATTCCATACCGAATAATGCATCACCATAAGTAAGGCGTATTTTTTCCATCATCTTGCGGAAAAAACCGGCAATCTGTTCCTGGATTTTCACCGCCAGCTCAGACATTTTATGTCCGGCAGCAGCCGCTGCAGTGCCTACCTTGCTGGACTTAATTGCATTGCCAAAATCTTCAGCCTTATGTGCCGCCTTACTATTCTTAATCGCACTTTTAAGCTGTTGGCCTTTCGCAGAAACTTTACCTTTAAGCTGTTCAGCTTTTGCAGCCAGTTTGGCTTCCCTGTCTACCTTAGTCAGAAAATACTGACAGCCTGTCTTGAGCTCAGATAGCGGTGTCGTATCAGAAACAAAAGCACCGATCGGGTCCAGCGAGAAAGCCGGGACTTTTTTCATATCCGTATGTGCCAGCATGTATGTTGCTCCCAAACGGGCATCGGCCATTTCAGCCTTCTGTACACCAATGGCAGTATTCTGCGTGTTGCCGAACATCTTGTCCTGGATTTTGCGTTTTACGAATTTCAGTTTCATATGCTTCGTCTCGGTATCCTGCCGGTATCGCCAGCAGCCTGTTGTTCGTCCCTATTTCCGATCGTCCTTTCTCTGCCTGATACATCATTTAAAATCAGGCAGACGCTGTATTTGGTGTGCCAAAAACTGTCTGGCATCTGTCGTCAGATCATCACTCACCGACAACAGACTGTCAGCTGTTGTAATCACTGCGGCGGAGTCTGACCAGTCCGGCTTAAAGAATGCTGCATTACTTATCAAACTTAGTATTACCAGATATCCATACCAGTCATGAATGATATCCACAGCCCCAACACCTCGTTGCAATGCTGGCAAACTGTAAGACGGACTGAAACTGCGATAAGACAATTCAGAAATCCGTGTATCCAGTGCGGCAGCACTGGCGAAATCAACCAATACAGGACGATTATCCACCACCATTATGTTGGCAGGTTTTAAATCGCCATGACAGATGTCCAATCGGTGAAGTTGTTGCAGTGTAAGGTACAGTTGAAGCCTGAATTCAGCATGAAATTCAAAGCCTTGGCGAAGCAACTCTGACAAAGGCTCAGCATTTAGCCGGCCTGTTACTAAAACCTCATAACCACTTAGCTGATAATGTCCCTGAAAAGCAGCACAGGCCTGATATGAAGCCCTGTGAAGTTCTTTTAGCCAATACGCCTCCCGACGTATGCCGTAGCAGTGTTCAGCGCTCTGCGCGAACTTCAGGCAGTCCCAGCGTCGACATTCGGTGTGCCAGGCACTCCAGACACGTGCACTCAGCTGTTGGGCATCAGACACCCGATAACCTAACTGAGTTAATACCTCAGAAATCATTAAGACTTAAAGCCGGTCGGGCAGCTGTAACTGATCAAAGAAGCCAACATATAGAGGGTTCTCACCGTTTTCGATACGCGCCAACAGGCTGGCCGACTCCGTGCCTTTCTGCCAGGTGAGACTGTTAGTGGTGCCGTCCGGTAGCGACTCACCCTGTAACTGATCCACCAACCGGAACCAACTCCAGACACCGGCGTAACTGGCTTCATTAAGGACTTTCGTGCCGCTCTTCAGCTGTAAGCTCAGAGTACGACTGCTGTTTTCGGACACAGGCCAGTTCATCTTCGCCCAAAGAGCCGGGCCATTACGATAGGTATATAACGGTTTATCACTGCGCAGATTAAACTCTGTGACACCTGTACTCATCGCATCAATCCGTACAGAGAAGCTAAAACCAAGTACCGCATTATTAAACAGCACAGCCTGTACCTGTTTCAGACGCCCTAACATCAGCCAGAACTGACGGTTGATAGTAATATCCTGGTCCTGAAGATAACTCGGTAAGCCAGGGTAGATATTTTCTTTATCTGTAAAGTAAGGCTCATAGCGCTTGGCAAAATCACTGATCCGGCCGTCTGCTGCGAAAAATTCTTTAAAGGTCGACAGAGCAACATCCTGCTCCGAAAGCGGATTTAACGGATAATAAGGCGCGACGCTCTGATGATAGTCATTAAGTACTTCAATCTGCCAGCGTTGCTGCAGGTAGTCCTGTACTTCGAGCATCGCCAGATCATTTAACTGCCTCGAAGTGTTCTCGAGCATGTCACGTACAACACCATTATATTTCACGGCGATATCCAGCTGACGTTGCAACGGATTATTCACTTCGGCATTTAACTGCCCCAGAAACTTACTGCCACGCTGTTTACTCTGAACTCCCTGCTGCAACCATTCCAGAGTCGCGGTCATATGCTGAGTCGCAAAACCTAACGGACTGACACCTTTATCATCGGCTGTAATCAGTCGTCGGTAGGCAACGAATGGCTTAGCAATAGCATCTGCCGCCTGGGTAATCCCAAGATGTTTAGCGGGGGTTTGTAAATCAGCCGGCGCCAGGGCACTTGGAGCAGAAGTCTGGCCAGCGCTTTCCCCTTCAGCTACTTCCGGCTTTGCCTTGCTGGCGGCTTGCGCCTTTAACGTATCCGCAACAACAGCCTCAAGATTAGTATTGTAATCCAACAGCTCATACACCCTTAACAAAGGTGAACTGGCCGGATCTGTGGCAGACATCAGCTGCTGGCTGATTTCACTCCAGCCGGTTGTCGGCTGCCATTCAATTGCATTGGCGAAACGTTGCCAGTGCTCGACATAATCCCGGGTATAGCGCAGTCGCAATTTACGGTTGATCTGACTAAAGTCCTGATTACCACTGATATCACCAACGACATCTTTATAATCAGATACCCAGTCATTGGCGAATTCGAAACCGGAGCTACCCATGATTTCAAGGAAGCCTTCACGGGTGAACATGTAAGGCACCTTATAAACATCCTTATTATTAAAAACAAAGACGTCATCATAATTCTGCCCCAGCTTATCCAGCAGGTTCAGCTTCTGACTAAGATGCGGCTGCTGTAATAACTGGGTATAGAGTAAATCCCCCAGATCCTGAGTTGCCAGCGACTGATCGACTAACTCCAGCAATTCCTGATTATCTTTTGGGGGTGCAACCTTCAGCGCAAACAAATCACCCAATAACAGCTTAAACTGGTTTATCAGCCTGCTATCGGTGACTCCTTCTTCCTGAAGCGAATTCAGATAGTAGTTACTCAGAGTATTTACATCTGTGCGCTGAGAATTAAATAACTGCTTCTGTAAGTTATACAGTTCGAGCGTTTTAACTTTATTATCCAGGCGGTTATACACATATAAATCCCGCAGCAGATAATCGCGCAGTTCAATTAACAACTGGCCTTTAAGCGCATCATCATAAGCAGTGTCCACCGCTTGCTTAATACTTGGGTTCGGCAGGAAAGACATCACATACCAGGGCTCAGGCTGATGGAAAATCGCCCGTATTTTCCGCAGTTCAGTCAGGTTCGCGATAGGTACTGCCAGTTCATCGCTCTGATCCTTATTGTTGATCAGCTGACGTTTATAAGCTGTCAGCTGCTGCTGAGCTTGCTGTTCCATGGCAGTGTAATGATCATAATTAGCTTTGAAGAGCCATAAACAGGCCCCCAGTATCGCCAGCAAACTGACTGAAAACACCAGCTTCAACAAGCCATAACTATTTTCTTTATAACGGTTAACACCCACCAGAGACTTTTCAGGCAAGATACTCTGCTGCAGCAACTGACGGGCAAACAACTGATGCGGTACTGCATCATTTGGTGCCGGTAACAAGGTTGAATACCCCAGCCGGGAAGCCAGATGCATCGTCAGACGGTCAGTAGGTAAACCTTCTCCATGGGCGTTTACGAAAAAATAACCGCGGAATTGCAGCGCTTTAGTCTGGTACTGGTTATCAAGAAACAACTGACGGAAATAACTCGCCAGATCTGCTTTCAACAAGCCAAACTGATGCGGACCTGCAATGATTGAACTGCGATAAGACTCTGTCAGTTGCGCACTCAGTGCCGACGTACTGTTAAGTGATAATTGCGCCTGCAGGGCATCAAAAGAAGCTTCAAACCACTGTGGATCAAAGCCTTTCTTATCTGCCGGCAGCATTGCCCCGAACGGCTGCTCTAACTGGCGCTCATCAAAACTGGCAAAGTACTGGCAAAAATCACTGACACCTGACACTTCCGTAAACAGTGAATACACCGGCAAACTGATGCCAAACGCCTGATTGAGGGTTTTAATGAATCCGCGCTGCTGTTTAGCCAGCACTTCCAGCTGATCGCTGCTGCGGTTCATAATCTCCTGTACAGGCACCGCCAGCAGAATTCCGTTAGCTCCCTGTCTTGGCCGCTGCTTACTCAAATGCCTGATCAGTAATTGCTGACAAAACTCCACACTGTCAGCATCCGCATCAGCATGTAGTTCAATCAGAACAGCACTTTCATTCAGCCAGAACGCTACCGGTAAAGGTTGGGTGGTAGACTCAAGCTTAACTTTATCGAACCCCATATGTTGCAGCAGCTCTGCATCACCGGGCTTACGATTGAGCATGAAATACCAGGGAATCGCATAAGGCGCCCCGCGCAACTGGCGCACATGCTGCCAACAAGCCTGCAGATGCAGATTTAACTGCGCCTGCAAATATTTACGTTTATCGGCACGTTCCAGTTGCTCAGCATCCTCTTCCGGCACATTCTTACTGCCCAGAAACTTCCAGCTTAAACCACCTGCCATAGCTGCCAGTAACAGAGCTGTTAACCCGCTTACAGTCATTTCAACAGGGTTAGCAAAACTCCAGAATTGCAACAGATACGATCCGCCAAACAGGCAAACACCTATCAATACAGCAACAAGTATAAACGGCCACACCGGGCGTGATTTCTTCGCCACCGTTAACCTCCTACGCTTTTACTGTGAAAAATAAAGGCATCACTTACACCTTCCTTCCTGACCGTCTGCATCAAACTGAGTGCTGCTGCACGGTTAGCCACTGGTAAGAGAATTCTGTAACGCCCTTTCCAGTACTGAATCACCGAACCGCGGGTGGTAAAGTCATATTTAGCAACTCGTGCCTGAGCATCTGTTTCACGCAGGAAGGAGCCTACCTGCACTACCCAGCCGCCAGTAATAGGCGATTTACTCACAGAAATCACCGGTTTGCTTACTGCTTTAACCACTGGCTTAGGTGCGGGTGCGGTAACTATCTTTTTCAACTCATCATCGGTGCTGACATACACCACAACATTATCGTCATGACGCTGCTGTAATTTATCAGTATATTCCGCCAGCATAGTAAAGCCTTCTGCCCGGCTGGCGTAGGTATCCTTGTACCAGAAAGACAACCCCACCCAACTTGCCGCTAAGGCAAATAAAAACACCATCGCCAGACCAATAAACGGCATCTGGCCACCCGGACGTCTACTTCGACGAGCCTTAGCTTGCATATCTTTTTGTAAGGGAATCTGTAACGTCGGTGTCTGGGTATCGCGCAATACGCTTTCGATCTTGTAATAAATCGCATCGATATGCTTCTGGCCCTGAAGATGATATTGGCCTTTAAAGCCAATTTTCAGCAGCACATAGATAACTTCCAGCATATCCACCAGCAAGTTTGGCTGGCCAAGTGCTTTTTCCACGACAACATAAAACTGTTCACCACCATCCCGCATGCCGAACAGTTCACTGAGTAAGGTTTGATTTTCCCAGCGACATTCTTCATTCCAGTCACAGTTAAGGATGAACTCATCCAGTACGATACAGAACAGGAAACAGGTTTTATCTGCGACTGAAGCAGGATAATCCAGCCCCGCAATACGCTGTTTCAGATCAGTAATGGCATTCACCAGCCCCTGACGAAAACGGTGCATATCATCCGGACGGGACATTCGCTGCACACTGACACATAGCGCCAGTGCTTCTGCACAGGCATTCAGCAAAGGATTCGGATACTGACTAAATTGCTGAAGCTGCTGAATATTCTGCAGCTGATATTTGAGTGCCGGTGCATTTTCCAGCGGGATTAGCGGACGTGACTGATCCATTGCCGGGCTGACAGCATCAGCCTGGCGGATATTTACGGTAGGTTCGTCCAGATAATCCTGACTCATACAGGCTTAATCCAGCACATAGAGTTTAATTTTGATATCCGGAATCCGAACATCTACATGCAACGCCAGCGGCTCACGTTTCTCCACCAGACTCTGCCAGTAAGGGTGATGCGTATCGATCTCGATATAAGCCGCATCAGACTTAGATTTCAGTTCACTTGGTGCCACGGGCATAGATGTCAGTGTCACACCCGACAGGGCATTACGCACCACTTCTGCGATTTGAGACAACCCACATAGTTTACAAGCGCTTGGCACTAGCTGAGATAACGCTGCGCTACCAATGCTGGACTCAACACAGAGAATAAAGCGGTGTGAACTGAGGTTACTGATATCTGCTACAGACGCTCGCAATAAACGGCGCTTTTCAAATAAACGGGTATCCCATGGGAATTCCAGCACACTGTCTTTCTGTACCACAGACAATTGCTCACGCAACTTGGCAAATAGCGGCATAAAACCACGGTGCATTGCATCGTATTGCAGGGAGGCCAGAGGCTTAGCAATAGCAGGCGTAAAGCTATTCAGTTCAGCGGAGAAAGTCGCCAGCTTCAAATACACTTCCTGGGTCAGGGTTTGTGGGTTATCCAGCGTATGTGTCAGCCAGGGGATCCAGCGATTAAGGGTTTGCAGCCAGAGATACTCGCGTAACAAACTCTGCTCACTCATACTCTGCTGACCATTACCAATTCGCTGTTGCACCATGTTTGCACGGGTTTCGATCAGCACCTGTAATTCCTGCAACCGCTCTGTCAGCAACGCGGATGCACCATAATGCAGGCTGGCGGGAATAAACCGCTGATCCAGAATAATCGCACCGCTTTCCCGGCGTTCCAGAATACGCGCCACAGGTATAACAGTCAGACCTGTAGTATCTTCACCTTCCAGCAATAAACGAATATTCGGCCGGGCAACCTTGGCATCAACACTGTTGGTGCTGGCATCGGAAGTATCGAACAGGGTTATATCTTCAACCAGATGACGGCGTTTCTCTGCTGCAGCTCCGTATTCAACCTCGCCGTCAACTACCAGAGGCAAGGCAAGAAAAACGCTCTTATTGAGAGTATTTTCCGGCACATTTAACAGCAGTTCATGATTACTTTCGAAATAGGTATTATCCGGGAACACACCTTTACAGACGGTAATAACAATTTTACCAATTTTGAGCCGTTCACGATCTATCTGCAGTTCGCACAGACCATATCCGTCATGACCAGCTGCTACCGCATACTGTTCAACATAATGGCGGTAATGTCTGTCCTGCTGCTGAAAGTGCTGCGGCGAGATAAACATCCCTTCCTGCCAGACTACTCTTTGCTGTCGTCTCACGTATTACCCCTGCCTATAACTTCTGCCACCAGGACTTCTCCGGCTGCGTAACAAGTGTTACCCGCAGGCCGGTGACTTCAATTTTGAATTCCTGGTCATCGTTACTTTCGTCCAGCTTAAGCAATGCCCGGCTTACTGCGTTTTCATATTCAGAAAACTCTGCGAACACCGCCAAATATCGGCTGCGAAAATGTACATCTATATTTATCTGCTGGTCAGTTGCCGGCAGCATGGGATCTAAATACAAGGTATCTACCAGCGTACTGGCCAGCACCTGCTGGTCATTCTTATAAAGATCAAGAAACTCAGCATTACGAAAAGTACCCGCTTCACTTAGCTGATAAAGACGCAACACCACCGGGTGTGAGTTTTCACCACCATAAGGATTCAGCTGGCCAGCAGTACTGATATGTAGCACCCGGCTCACCGGTGGAGGTGTTTCCTGTGGTGATGATGACGAGCAGGCAGTAAGCACCAGCGCCAGCAGAGCAACAAGCAATCCGCGCACTAATTTTTCCTCCGCAGCTCTTCCATAAACAACGCAGTGAACTGCTGATGAAATTCTTTACGGTCGCGGCGGCGGCTAAACTGCTTCTTATACAGACGCCAGTATTTTTTATCCCGGTTACCCCAACCAGAGGTATATTCATCAAACATGCCTTCCAGCTGGCCCGGTTCAAATTCCTCGAGAAAACGGTCCAACGTTGCTCCCAGACATTCCAGCAACTTGTCCTGGCCGTACATACCCATTTGCATTTGCTGCTGTTGCTGCAACGTGCGTTGCAGCTGCTGAATATTCCTGCTCAGCTGGAAACTGTCGTTGCCTGGCTCCAGATCATCTGTTTCCAGAGTGACCATTTCAGCATTTAACAGGGGGTCAGATTTAAGCCGTGGCTCCGGTGTCTTTAACTCGATCGAGTCATCAAACGGATCATGCCCGAACTGATCATCTGCCATCACATTTTCAGGAGAAAATTCAGCTTCCTGCGGCATTTGGATCTCATTACCATGCAGCTCATCCAGCGGTGTACTGAACTCATCAATCTGTAAGTTATCAACAGAAAACATCGGTTCACGACGTTGCTCAGGACTAGGCTCTTCAACCTCAACGCTATCGGTCAGAAAAGGCACCATATCACTCAGTAACAAGGTGTAGTCGCCGAGTTTTAAAATATCACCGTCGTTAATTTGCTGTGCAATACCGCGATTAAGAGGCTGCTGATTAAGCGTTGCACCATTGATACTCAGATCCGTTACCTGAAAACTGCCTTGCGAAGAGAGATCAATACGAATGTGTTTGCGGGACAGCTTACGGTCGAAATCTGGTAACACCAGCGTACAGTCGTAGGCACGACCAATAGTGCCGCCATTTGCCGGCAGAATAATCTGGCGACTGGGGACTTTCTCGTTTTCTGGCACTTCAACCAGCTGGATGCTTATCGTCATGATTCACTCTTTATACACTGAACCAGAGCAGCGTTGAAGGTATTGATAAAGTTTGGCCGCTGATGCAAAAAGGTTTTTGAGAAATGTACACTAAGATCCCGGATTTTATAGGGAATCTTCTTAAATCGCTGGGGCGACACGCCCTGATTTTTCATCGCCAGTTCAAATACATCTTCATATTCCAGTGCCACATCAAGGTCACCGTTACGTAGCATTCGCAACAGAGCTTCAGCATCCTGCGGTTTCTTCACTACGTTATAGCCATTCTTTGCCAGAAACAGCCATTTTGAGGTATTAAACTTAGCGCCATATCTGGCCTGATCTTTAGCCACCTCGCTGGTAACATCCAACTCCACATTCGGTGCCAGATACCAGCTCAACGGCACTGAAACAACCGGCGCAGAAGGTACCGCATAGCGCGCCCGGGAGCTGTTCGGTGAACCGGAAAAGAAGCCGTTAAACTGATTTGTTTCCACCAGTAACTGTGCCCGGTCCCAGCGCATCAGGTGCAGTTCATAAGGCTGCCCCATTTCACGTAATGCACATTGTACTCGCTCGATGACCTGACCTTTCAGCTGACCTTCTTCAACCATCTGAAACGGTGGCCAGCTCTGTGTAGCCAGCCTGATACGTTCCTGCGCTTGGGCGGCCGTCGGCAGCAGCATCATAAAGACACTGAGCAGAACCGCTGACAAGACAGAAAATGGTTGTTTATACATGTTCATATTGTGTTTGCATTGCTCACCTCTGGCAAGGCTTGAGGTGAGCAAACTGCTTATGAAACCGGCACATAGGTGCCATTTCAGGCAATTTTTCAGCAAACAGCTACTCCTTTCGCCGTTTAGTCGATAGCCAGCTGCAGATTACCCTGCTCAACACTGACTTTTACCGCATTAATGGCTTGCCCTTCACTCAGTCGGGTAATGCACTGCTCTGCCAGCTGCGGCATCAGCGAGCGATTGATGATTTGCTCAACTGCCCGGCCACCAGTAGTCGGATCGGTGTTTCGGGTTACCACCAGATCCAATAAGTCCTGATCCCATTCGAAGCTGGCACTGTATTGCTCAACCAGACGCTTACGGATTCGCTTCAGACTAATCTCTGTAATCTTCATCAGCTCTTCAGCATTCAGCGGGTAATACGGCACGACAGTGGTACGCCCCAGGAACGCAGGCTTAAAGAACTTCTGCAGTTCCGGACGAATTTCTTCCACCAGATCGGCATTATCCAGACGGGTTTCATTGGCATCACAGATATCACAAATCGCCTGATCAGCCGCATTAGACGTCATAATGATGATGGTATTTTTAAAGTCGATCGTACGGCCTTCACTGTCTTTAATATGGCCTTTGTCAAAAATCTGGTAGAACAGGTCATGAACACCCGGGTGAGCTTTTTCCATTTCATCCAGTAACAGTACTGAATAAGGATTACGGCGAATCGCTTCTGTCAGTACACCACCTTCACCAAAACCTACATAACCGGCCGGGGAACCCAGCAGCATGGAGATTTTATGCTCTTCCTTAAACTCGGTCATGTTGATAACCGTCATGCTGTCTTCGCCACCAAATACCTGATCAGCCAGTGCCATCGCGGTTTCGGTTTTACCAACACCACTCGGGCCACACATCAGGAATACACCGACTGGTTTACGGTTATCTGTCAAACCGGCCCGGGAAATGCGAATGCTCTTAGCCAGTTCATTAATCGCCGTTTCCTGACCAATAACCCGTTTGTGCAAATCATCTTCCATGCTCAGCAACTTGGCGACTTCATCGCGCATCATGTTGCCTGTCGGAATACCCGTCCAGCTGCTGATCACTGATGATATAACCTGCTGATTCACCAGCGGCACTACCAACGGATCATCACCCTGCAGGGCTTCCAGCTGATCCATTAACTGCAGCATCTGTTGCTGTTGTTCTGCTGTGACATGATCTTCGGCATAAGCAGCCTGGATTTCACTCTTAATAGTGCGAATCTGCTCAACCAGTTCCAGTTCCTGCTCCCAGCGAGACTGCAGTGCTTCCAGCTCAGCATTCATTTCAGCAATATGACCATTAAGCGCCTCAATAGAGTCAGCGCCAGTGGTGAATACTGCCTGTTCAGTCTGTTTAGCACTGCGTTCGTTATTCAGGTAACGAATCTGCTGTTCCAGATACTCAATGGTTTCAGGCTTGGCATTTTGTGTCAGAGCAATCCGGGCGCAAGCCGTATCGAGCAAACTGATTGCTTTATCAGGCAGCTGGCGTGACGGTAGGTACCGAATCGACAGATTCACCGCCGCCTCAATCGCTTCTTCACGGATAAATACACCGTGATGCTCACTCAGAGACTCACCGATACCACGCAGCATCTGGATTGCATCTTCAGCACTTGGCTCGGCAATTTTAACTACCTGAAAACGCCGGGTCAGAGCCGGATCTTTCTCAAAGTACTTCTTATATTCAGTCCATGTTGTCGCCGCCAGCGATTTAAACTCACCCCGTGCCAGCGCAGGCTTCAGCAGGTTTGCTGCATCATTCTGACCTTCCGCCCCACCAGCACCGATCAGTGTATGCGCTTCATCAATGAACATGATGATAGGGGTAGTCGAGTTCTTAACTTCGTTAATTACATCTTTCAGACGATTTTCAAATTCGCCTTTGATGCTGGCTCCGGCTTGTAACAGGCCCAGATCCAGAGAATGCAGTTCAACGCCCTGTAATGCCGTTGGCACTTCGCCGGCAATAATCCGCAATGCCAGGCCTTCAACTACAGCAGTCTTACCAACACCTGGCTCACCCACTAATATCGGGTTGTTCTGGCGCTTACGGCAAAGCACATCAATCGCCTGACGCACTTCATCATTACGCCCTGAAATCGGATCAATCTGACCATCACGGGCCTGTGCCGTCAGGTTAACCGTGTATTTATCCAACGCACCACCGGCAGCTGGTGCTCCCGCTGCAACAGCAGGACCACTGCCACCTGCAGGAGCCCCTGTGGATAATTTAGCAACCTGTGACTGCAGTGCTTCCAGAGAAACAGACTCCAGTGATTTCAGGGCCAGTTTTTTCACGCCAAAGTGGTCGGTTTGCAGCATTGCCAGGATCAAATGCAAACTGAGAATCTGCTGATGCCCATAATCCACCGACGCCATCAGCCAGGCAGACTCAATCAGATCACTGATACTTTTGCTCAACGTTGGCTGGCCTTCGCTGCCTTTTGGCAACGCATTAAGCCGGGCATTCAGTTCACCTAATAATTTTTCCTGATCCAGATTTTGTGCGCTGATCATTTGCAACAAGTGAGTATCTTTTAAGGTCAGTAACTGCACCAGCCAGTGCTCTGTCTCTATCGCTGGCACTTGCTGATTCATCGCTGCACCGGCCGCCTGTTCCAAAGCATTTTTTAAGCCTGTTTCCAGCTTCGCAACCAGATTTCCCAGTTTCACCTGTGACATATGCCTGTTCCTTATACTAAAAGTATTTTTCGATACTCATCAGGCTGCGCCTGAGGAGCTAAACAATTCGCTTCACCCAGCCGCACAGCCAATCGCTTATCTGCGCTCAGTTGCGGCTCGGAAATAAACGCCCTTCTGACATGCAGATAAAGGCGTAAGTCATTACTGTCCCGCAAATACGCGTGACAGACTTCCCGTAACCGCTGCGTCAGTTGAGTATCATCTTTCAACTGTACAAACTCAGCCTGGTTACGTGGTTCTATAAGTACTTCTAAACGCTGCCGGTGTAAGGTTCCGACTTTCCCCAGCAGCATCCCCTGCCCCAGCTGACTGCTTGCACTGGCACCACCTAAACGGGTCAGTGATGAAGTTGGTAACCGGTGCCGGGTACTGCCGCCAACCTGTACCTGAACTGCAAGCTCAAAGTAGTCTTCCAGTAATTGCTTCAAACCACTTAGGCTGCGAATCTTCAGACCCAGCAAAATACTGTATCCCAGCAGCTCAGCATCATCCCCACCATGCACTGGCAGGGCCGCGAGTTTGCTCAGTGCCTGTCGCTGGCTTACCTGATTCGGCAAGGTTCCGCTGAACTGTTCCTGCTCATCCTGTAACAACAGATTTTGCTGTTCCATCGCACGCTGATTGAGCTGAAAAAAACGATGGTTAAAAATATCCAGAAACTCACTAAGTGCATGGTCATCCTGATGCAGACTGTCCAGCAAAGCTTCATACAGATAATCAGGCAGCACACCTTTAACACCAGATAGCGCCTGCATACCAAGACGAATCTGAAAATCACGTCCCTGCTGCTGAATGCTCTGCACTTCATGGGCATAGCCTTCCGGCATAGGTTCCACCCGCAACTGAACATCTGCGTCCGGGGCCATACTGCGTAACAAACGGATAGCCTGCAGAAAATCAAAGCGCTTGGGCCGCTGCAGTGCAGTATCCATTACAGACATAACTGACTCCCATGCATACGGGAGAATGTCTGCCGAAAACGGTCATCGCCGAAATGGCTGACATCCACTTCGATAAACCTGTCATAACTGCAAAACTGTAGAAACAAGGCATTTAATACCGCAGCAAAGACTGCACTCTGACCACTCATAATGGCAGCATCCAGCACCACATTTACCCGGGTACCGGCGGCGAATATGTTCTGCCCGCAAATGGTCATCGGCGCTACTTGTTGCTGGTAACTAACATCCTTAATGCTGTCCGCCTGCCGGCAGGTATGCCGGTGATTACACAAAGACAACACTTCCTGTAACGCTGCTGCCGGCTCATCGGTTTGTAGCAACGAGGCAAAATTAGCATTCAGTAACGCAATAAAACGCCAGTTAAGTGATTCATCTAAAACCGGGTAATGCGGTGCACTGGGTGCCCGTAAGACTTTCAACTCTCCCGGTAAATCAATCGCTGCCTGGCTTTGCGCCAAAGCACCCGCTTTAATCACACAGGGATGACGACCATTGCAACACCACAGATCCAGCGCCAGTACGATACGGTCCTGCTGTAAATCCGCTTGCTGGCAGTTTATCGTCAGCTCCATGTGACGTTTGCCGGTTTTATCCCAGCGTTGTACCGTCTGCCACTGTCTGGCATCTACTGGCTGCCGATAACTGCTTTTATACAGCGGCCGTAACGGGTATTCACCATCAGAATGTATCTCCCTGACACCATCAACAGCGATCACTTCCAGATTGCTGTCGGTCTCGCTGTCGGCCATCACAGGCACACTCAAACGGGAGAAATCATAGGTCATAGGTTCGCCGGACTGCTTAAATAAATTCAGTGCCGGTACCGTATTCAGACTGAACACATCGGTATTAAATAAACGCAGGAACTCCGCTGGCAGTTCACGCACATAAAAACTCAGCAGCAACTCAGCTGTATCTACTTTCGTCATCACATCACCAAGTTCGGTGATGCGGAAATACGCAGCTTTGTCAGGATAGGTGAAGTAATCCCGCAACATATCGAAACCGCCAAACTGATTCCCATAACGCGGTAACCAGTTAAATTGTGGATCAGCAATACGGCTGATCATCCGGCTGGCATCGACACTTATTTGTTGCTGCTCAAACGCATCAGATACAACAATCGATTCTGTCTGGGTCAGAAGCAGTTCAATCAGACTGGCGGAATTTTGTTCAAAACCACGCACATAGAAATCAAAATGTCCGACATCCAGCTGAGCAAAGCTCGCTTCTGGGTCTGAGCAGCTGATGCGCAGCTGAATAACCGCTTCAGCATTACGTACACCAGCGGGCTTATTTACAAAAGGTGCAGTCTGAGCAGACACATCTGTCAGGCTGTATGGTTGGATATGCAATTCATCCAGAGTAGAGAAACGGCACTGTTTACCATCCGGTGTCGCTATAGTCACCGGACTTTTTGCCGGTAAATACACCGCTTCACTTAGATCCTCAGCCGGCGCATCCAGTTGCAGAGCACAGTAACTCGGCAGTATCTGGTTATAGCCAGGATAAAGGGTCGATAACAGCCCCTGGACTATTTCCGGAAAACGATTATCCAGCCGTTCTTCAGTTTTTGCTGTCAGTAACGCCATACCATCGATAAGACGATTAATATTCGGGTCTTCAATACTGTTCTGATCGATGTGCAGCTTGGCGGCCTGCTCCGGATGACGCTGGGCATACGCAGTCATCGCCCGGCGTACATATGCCAGCTCCCGCTCGTAATAGCGTAATAACTGATCAGACAATATCCTGTCCCTCTAAATCCACTTTCTGATTAGCCAGGCTGATGTTTGAATCAAACACCAGCGAATGTAAGGTATCCCCGGCCTGTAACGTTGCCAGCAACGAAAACTCAATCGAATTTGATTGCGCCTTACGATCAAAAACTTCCACGCTGACACTCTTCAGCCGTGGTTCAAATGCTTTTATCCAGTTAGCCAGCTTACTGGCCAGCTGATCTTTATTTACCTGGCTGCTAATTGACTGCAGACAGTCAACACCGTAGCGCAAATTAGAGCTATCCAGGGTTGGCAGACGTTCATCAAATGCCATCAGAGGCGCTTCCGACTCTAATAAACAGGTCAGCTGATGCTGTACTGAAGCCAGTAATGCCTGATGCTCATCCTGATATTCCTGATCAGCCAGGAAGCTTTCCCAGAAGCTCATGCAAGTGCTCCCGACTTCATATCTGAGCCCTCACCCAAATCAGTCGCCAATACAACTTCACCAAAAAAGTTATCGAACTGATACTGAGGCTGTAACACAACTTCACAGCTAAAACGCCCCTGGCTGCCGTCTACTTCTCTGATCTTCAGATCAGACTTACGTAACGGATAACGGGCCAGTGTGGCTTCATCACCATCCGAAATATTGCTGCAATAGTTATCCAGCCACTGACTAAGAAACAATTCACACTCAGCCGCTGTTCTAAAGCCACCGATCATGCCGCGAATCTGTACCTTCAGGTAATGAGCAATCCGACAAACCATCATAGTGGTCTGCAACTGGCAGATCACTTTATCGGCATCACCCGTGCGGGATTTCCACACAGAGTTGTTGCCGTAAAAATAAAATTTTTCTGTCAGGCTACTCTGCGCCAGCGGCACAAACCCCTGTTCGCTGTAAAAACTCGCCAAGCGGCCAAATAGTCGCACATCTGTTGCCGGCGAACTCAGGGGGGAACGTTGCGTCGCATTGGGCGGCAAATTCAGTAATGACCCCTGAAACTTATCCTGCCAGCGGGACTTCATGAAACCAAACCAGTTAATGCGGTTATATTCACGAATGATTATGCTGGCAAAGGCAAAAGCAGCACTGCCCCAAAGACCCGGCTTATCACGTTCAGGTTCATCAAAAACAAAGCCGATCGGATGATTTTCATACGCATCGCGTAATTTGATTTGCGGCAAGACCAGCCCGACAAAACGAGCCCCTACGCTGTTACGTAGTTGTTGCCAGCCGACATAATCCGGCCCTTCGAGAATTTTACCTATCCGTTGGGTATCCGATAGCCAGTCAGCTCCCGGATAACCAAAAAAATCTTCTGCCGGCGCCAATAAAAACGGACACAAACAGATCGACCCTAACTGCCCCAGTAACTCAAGGGTATAGAGGTCGTCGTAGTCATCATCAAAATCCATTTCCATGGATACCTGATGATCGATCACTATGGCGCCAAATGGTTTGCCGCCCATAGTATTAAGTTCTTTGTTACCAATCTTGTTATACAGACGGCTATTTTTCAGACTGGCAGCGGTGTTGATATCCCAGACGGTTTCGCGCCAACTGATATCAAGCAATTTAATTTCTACACGCTGATAATTAACCGGTAATGTGACCAAACTCTGGACATTGCGCCAGCGAGCCTCCAGCTCAGAAAAGTCCTGGTGATGCATCACTTCAGAAAGCTGGGTGGAAAGTTGCTGATCAAGTGCCGCAATCAGGCGATTAAGCCCGGACTTCAAACTGGCAGAATTTTGCAGACAAGCCTCATCCCACTGACCGATAAGTGTCAGTGCCCCGGTGAGATAGTCGTCCTCTTGCGGATCGAGTACGTTAAATGCGTCTTGCCAGTCATCTTGAAACATAAGAATACAAGGCCCGCCGTAAAGCGGGCCCCGTTATCAGCCTTATAGACTCAGATCTCAGGGGCTTTAGCCGCCTGGGATCTTGGTTACCATACGAACAGAGGTAGTCAGTTCTTCAAGCTGCAACCATGGGCGCAGGTGAGCAACTGCCGAGTAAGCACCCGGACGACCTGGCTGCTCAACCACTTCAATGCGTGATTCACACAGCGGCGTTTTAGAACGCTCTGTATTACCCACAGCACCGGAGTTAGTGTACTGGTCAATCCAGGTCTGCAAGTCACGCTGAACATCAACAGCTTCCAGGTTGGAACCCAGCATGTCACGGCCCATTACTTTCAGGTAATGCGCAATGCGGCTGCTTGCCATGATGTATGGCAGGCGGGCAGAAATTGCCGCGTTACCGGTCGCATCAGGGTCGGTATAAGTCTTTGGCTTCTGTGTCGTCTGACCACCAATGAAGACACCGTAGTTAGTGTTCTTGTAGTGAACCAGTGGCAGGAAGCCCAAATCGCTAAGCTCTTTTTCACGCTCATCGGTCAGGTTTACTTCAATAGGGCATTGCTGCTGCAGGTCGCCGGCATCTGACTGGTACGTCAGGTTAGGCAGGTTTTCTACCTTACCGCCGTTATCCATGCCACGAATCGCTGTACACCAGCCAAAAGCGGTGTGCGCCTGAGTCATTTTCAGACCCATATCGTAGGCAGCATTAGACCAGACCAGCTGGCTGTTATCAGTCGGACGCGGGTTACCCACAGCGTCTGTACCCAGCTCTTCGTAGTTGAACGCATTGGTGCCCAGACCTTTGTCACCGTATGGCAGACGCGCCAAGGTACGTGGCATAGTCAGAGCTACATAACGGGCATCATCGCTGGCACGGAAAGCATTCCAGGCAGCATACGCAGGGGAATCAAAACCTGCAGCTACTGGCTTACCTTCGTCAAAGGTTTCGAAGCTGTTAAATTCGAACATTTCCGGATTTGCAGCTGCAATGAAAGGCGCATGGCTGGCCGCAGCGGTTTCACCCATATAACGCAGCAGTGCTACATCTTCATCTTTATGAGAGAAGTTATAGTCACCAATCAGCAGGCCGTATGGTTCACCACCGGCAGTACCGAATTCACGCTGATACAGGGATTCAAATAACGGGCTACGGTCAACAGCCGGAGCATCTTCAAACTGATCCAGCAGTTCTTCTTTCTGGAAATCCACCATACGGATTTTCAGGCTCTGGCCCAGTTCACTTTCTTTAACCAGTTTGTTCAGCCCACGCCATGAGCCTTCCAGCTGCTGGAAGTCATCCTGCTGCATGATCGCAGACAACTGACGGGACATTTGCTTATCGATTTCACCAATGGCTTTTTCGATCGTCAGTGTCAGGTTTTTATCCCACACAACGGTACCGCTCAGCGCCTGCTCAGCAAGTACAGAGAAAAGCTCTTTAGTGGTATCTTCAGGTGTCTGAGTGGTCGCGGCAATCGCACGGTCCAGAAAACTACCTTCTTCGGCTGCTGCTGCGCCCGCGGCGCCAGAGCTTAATTGTTCTTCACTCATGCGTCGTCTCCTTTCGCTTCAATACCCAGTTCAGATGACAGTGCATTGATGGTATCTGCGCTTTGCAGCACTTCTTTCAGCAGTTTTTCCAGATCACGGGAACGGTCAGCTTTAGACAATAGCGTCTTCAGCTGGGCACGGGTATCTGCCAGCTTCTGCAGAGCATCTACCTGACCAACAATCGCATCAGGCTCAAAGCTCTTCATGGAGTCAAACTTCAGCTCTACACCGATCTGGCTTTCATCATCTGCCAGCGTGTTATCAACCTTCAGTTTCAGTTCCGGACCAACCCGTTTCATGACATTGTCGAAGTTATCTTTATCAACCTGGATAAAGCTCCGGTCTTCAACTTCTTCACGGTCTTCTTTGTGGGCTGAAAAGTCACCCATCACTCCAACAACCAAAGGCAGTTCTTTGGTTTCGACCGCACCGTTTGTTTCAACATCATAAGTGATGCTGACACGGTTTTTGCTTACGCGTTTATGTTGTGAATTTAAGGCCACAATTCAACCCTCAAAGTAATGATTAAGACGCTTTAGATTCAAGCTTCGCAGTAGTTACATCGTACTTAACAGTATCACCCTTCTCAATCTTACCGCCGTCAGTTTCACGGTAGTAAACCTTAGTGATAGTGGTGTACGTCAGAGACATAGATTCACTTGGCAGAGAACCGTCAACGCAGCTGATGTTGTAGTTAGAAATCCGGGCTTTTTCCAGAGTAATGATCATATAAGGATCAGCGCCGTTACCTTCACGGGAAGGCTTAGTCAGCAATACTTCTACTGTTTTACCTTCAGCACCCGGAGCGAACAGGAAAGTGCTCAGGTGTGGAGTCGCACCGTCAGACTGACGGGACAGGTTCAGTTCACCCAGCGCAACCATGCCCTGGTCGGCGTTGTTAGCATTACCTACATCAACACCTACACCACGTACTGCACCCCAGGAAACATTGTCGATAGCGAAGAAACCTTTCTTACCACCAATCTCGCCAATTGTCGCAGCACCTTTGATGCTATCCAGACCATCAATTCGCATGTAAATAGAAGCCATTATGACTCTCCTTCGGATATAAAAGGCCGTCTCTGCGGCCAAAATAAATTAAGCAGAATTACCACTCAAAACTGGAAATACTCTGCGTCGTTGTTTGTTCCACCGGCGTTTCTGCTGGCGTTGGTTCACTCGCTACTGCCTGACTATTGTCCTCAGCAGGTAAATTCACCTGCGTGACGGCACTTTCCGGATTCACTGGCGCAACACCAGCACTGCTCCCCGGAATGTCAATTCGTTCACTATTTTCCAGTCCGGCCATACTTTGGATACGATCCATAACAGCCGCGTTATCGCCAACCATTTCAGCCAGTAATTCCGGCAAGGGCAAATACCCCCAGCGAATCGCACGCTCTATCAGCATATATACAGGGCTGTGGGGTTCTGTCTGGCGGAAGTAATCGGCTATCTGGCGTAAATTCTGAAACGCCTGATCACGGGACTGAATAGCACCGGCAACATTTGCCACCGACACTGGCGCGGCCACAGCCTGAATAACCGGCGCAGCGGTAACGGCTGCAGGAGTTGTTGCCTCAGAAATAACCGGCGTATCAACAAGGGAATCCGGTGCAGGCGCTGTCGGTTCAGACTTCACTTCAGCCACTGCATCCAGCGGCCAGGGGGTCAGTTGCTCTTCCAGCATAAAACGTAGTGCATTCAGCAACTGATCAAATAAGCGTATCAGGAAACCAAAATTAACCGGCTGGAGACCTACTTCCTGACACTGCCGGGTAAACAGGTCACGTAAGCTTTCAACATGAGCTTTACAGCTATCCAGAGCATGCAGAGTTTCAATAACATTACTGCGTTCGGACGCCAGTAACTGTTGCGCATCCGCTTTAAGCGCAGCCATATTGCCGGCACGTTCAGCGCTGAAGTAACTGGCGTAAGTAATTTCACCAATCAGCGGAACATTCTGCAACGGCATATACAGCAGACCACTGTTATCACTCTCACCCAGTAACTGCACTAACGGCCGGGTGCGGAATTCAGTCCACTCGCTCGCCTGACCGGCGTCATCTTCAGCTTTCAGTTTTTCCTGCGGGGGACGGGGATGCATCTGATCACCGTACTCAGTAACGACTTCAACAAAGGCCTGCAGCGCTTCGTTTAAGCTCCTCAGTGGTGTACGGCTAAAAATTTTGGCGGTCGTCAGCCAGGACAGCATTTCAACATCTTTCGATGTATGCGTAAGCGTTTCCTGACATTGTTCAGCAAGGGTTTGCCAGCAGTCACTGTTCAGATTCTGCAGCTGGTTATCTACCATCGCTTCAGGAGATTCCATCAACTGACGATATGCAGATTGTGCCTGGTTAAAGGTATTTCGTAATGCCCGGTATACCGCCCGGTTACCTTTAAGGTATTCACCAACAGCCGAACTTTCCGAGACTGGCGCTGATAAGTTTTCCATCAGAATCCTTATTCTATTGACGACTTAGCTTATGTACGTGCTATAGCGTCGATATAACATACACAATAACTCTGGGTGCTTCTAGGGCTAATTACCCACTCTGAAACATGTGCTGCAAGAGTATGTGTCTGAGATGAAAATTGTCTGAAAAAACAAGCGTTAAAATAATTATTTATGTAGATATTCCATTTTTTAACCGCCAATCATGACAGTAGGGCATCCAAGTACGATGGAACCGCCATGGGCTGTGCTGTCTCCCATTCTGGCGGCAGGCTTACCGCCAATCAGCACCGTCGCACTGCCTTTAACGATACTGTCTGGCGGACCTACACAAACGCAGCTGTCGCCTAAACCAACGGCAGGTAAGTTGCCGATAAGCACAGTCGGCGTTCCCGGACCAATAATGGGACCACCTACATGCGGAATCGGTACAACGGCTGGAGTTTGCATTGGACAAACATGCATGTCGGTCAAGCGTGCTGCCAGTGTCATCTTATTCTCCTAAAACCTGTTTCAGCGTTCGCCCAAGGCCAGCTTCAGCGCTAACTCAGTCACTCGCTCGTTATATACTTCTGACTTTTGCCATTCAGGTAACGCAGCGGCCATGTTAATTGCGCCTGCAGCGGCTTTCGCATACAAAAACTCAGGCGGTAGTACTTGCGGCTGATCCAGTGCAGCAATACTGCCACTACCATTCCAGAACACAGCCTGCGCCAGCCAGCCCGGCGCACATTTTAATTCAAGTTTGGCCACATGTTGTTCTGCCAGGCGACGACTGGCTTCATCCGGCTCTTTAAACCAGCGCTGACAGTCTTCAATCGCGAGATTTTCTGCGTCGGTCCAGTATTTGGTGCGAATTTTTAATGCCTGACACGCCAACCAGAGCGTTTCACGCATCGGCAGCGCATGGCAGAAAAACGTCATTAGCTCGATATAGAGTTTCTGCTTCCGCAGGCTATCTATCAACTGTTGCGGTGACGCCTCATTAAGTGCCAGTACTTCTTCTGCAGGTTCATAGCGTTGCAGTATTGGCTGGCAAGTCTGGTAAGGAATTTTCTTCAACATAATCAGTTAACCATTACGATACCGCCTTTAACGGTCGCCATTCCTGATGCTTGTAATTTCGCCTCTGCGGCGCCGTTAACTTCCGCCGATACTGAGCCTTTCAGCGTCGCCATCAAACCTTCCGCATTCAGCTGTGCACCGGCTTTCAGATTCACGTTGGCGGATGACTTAATATCCACTGACGCCGAACCTTCAGCTGCCAGCTGAGCAGTTTTAATATTCACTTTGGAATCGCCACTGATACTGATCTCAGCACTCGTCAGCTCAATCTTGGAACTGCTCATGGAAATTTTACTGCTTCCAACCACCAGCTCCAGCGTGTCGTCCGCATCAAACTCAATTTTCTTCGCAGTACCACTGATCGCATCTTTAGCTTTAAGTGAATATTCGGTGTCTGACTCAAGCGTAATATTTTCTTTGGTGGTCAGGCTGTAGTTCGCTTCGCCGGTAATACTGATATCTTTTTCTACTGCGACTTTCTTCTCTGCCGTCACTTTTTCTTCAGCATTATTAAGCACTTCCACCAACATGTCCTTGGCGGCATGCAGATAAAGCTGCTCATTATCGGCTTTATCATCGAAACGCAGCTCGTTAGACTCGCCCTTCAACTGGGTTTTAATACCCGACTGAGTCGTATTAGCCTGTGCATATGGCGGTTTATTCTGGCTGTTGAACAGACTGGCAGTGACAACCGGCTGATCCGGATCACCGTTAAGGAAGCTGACGATAACCTCCTGACCTGCGCGGGGAATAAACTGGCAACCATAACTGCTGCCGGCCATCGCCTGTGCGACTCTCACCCAGCAACTGGTTTTATCGCCTTCGGCATCTTCATCCCAATGGAACTTAATACGGATACGGCCCTGCTCGTCGCAAGCCGGCTCAGCATCTTCTTTGCCTGCAACAACAGCGCTTTGTAAGCCCTGCACCTGAGGTTTAGGTAAACCCTGAGGGTAATGAGCATGCCCCTGAGGCACACAGCTAAAGTCAGCGTGTAAACTGAGGCTGTTATTGCGTTCAACGCTCACCTGATAACTGACATTCACCAACAGATAATCATCCAGCTGAGCGCTGTCTTTATGTGCCGCCAGTTTCAGATAAATACCACTGCATAAATCAGTATTCTGACTAAACCCATTTATTAACTGATATTCAGTATCACGCTGCGCCCGGTAACATTCGACTAACGCGCTGCTGAGGTCATCCATCTGCCCGGTTATACTTGCAACAGGATAGCGTGACTCTGTGATCTTACTATTACCAGCCAGTTTAAATTTACTGCTTTTCGCACTGCTGCTAACCAATTTACTTTGGTTATAGTCGTAGTTACCCAGCTGAATGCTGCTGTTATGAAACTTAAACGCCGGTGACCAGTTAGTCACCACTTCGTAATCACCACTTGGCGCGCTGGCGTCATCCAGTGTCACTTTATCGCTTTTATCAAATGGCTTAGCGGCATCATGTAAAATAAGAGTATTGGAATCAGCGTCTTTACCGAAATAGAAATGTACGCCTTCTTCAGCCAGCAACCGGCGGACGAAAGCCAGATCCGTTTCATTCAGCTGTAAACAATATTCACGCTGGGCGGTTGGCATTGAGTCAACTTTGTATTGCCCTTTAAAACCCAGCTCATCAAAGATCTCACTGACAATCGCCTGGGTGGTCATATTCTGAAAGACCCGGCGCTTGCTACTGAAGGCCAGCAAAGCCAGCCAGGGCTCCATTACAATCCGAAAACCCGGTTGCCGCTGATTATCCGTATTTAGCAATTCGACAGCAGTTACAACCCCTTTAAACGTACGTAATGCGGTACGGTCATTACCGGGATGCTGGAACAGTTCACAGCTAAACACTTCACCCAGCCAAGCTGAAGGATCAGTTTCCAGACTGAGCAAATCCACTTCAACCTTACTCAACGCTGACAGGCCATTCTGGCAACTCAACTGTGTAGCAGCGTAGCCTGTACCTTTATGGTCAGTCACAACCAGATTACTGCTCTGTGGATCGCTTAACACAGCCATCGTGTGTTCCCCTTCATCTTCAATGATTGACGAGATAGTAAACCGTGGCACATGTTTTTCATACCACCACAACTTCTCTGGCTCACTGTCACTGGCAACAAACCCGACTGTATTTTGCAGACCCGGCTGAAAACAGCATGAAAGAAAGCCTGAAGATTCATATCTATTTACGACAAAAGCAGCAGTTTTTGTTGTGAAACATCAGCATACCCCGTACTCACAGGCTATCAGCGATACACTTGTACCTGCTCAATCACTCCTCACTTTGAGTATTTATGATATATTTGCTGACCTTTTTGACATACCTTAAATGTTAGCCAGACATATGTATCCAATCTCTGGGCAACCTCTGCGGACCTGTATTCAATGCGAATATTTCTAGAAGTTCATCTGAAGCTGATCGCCACTATCTGGGCCATCCTGATAAGTGTTCTGGCGCTGTTGCTGTTAATGAACACGATAAAGTTTTCAGGCCTGATGTCCGCGGTGGTCTCGTCCAAACTCGAAGTAGTGACCGCCTCTATAGAACGCTCTGTCATTAAGGCTGAACAGCTCGGCCTGCCATTGCAGGAAATGAATAACCTTAATGATTTACTGATACGGGAAAAACACCGCGATACACAGATACGCGGTATTCATATTGTGGACCGTGCCGGCAAACCACTCTTTTCCAGCGAGTCAGAAGCACTAAGTATTGCGCCTGAAAGCCCTCTCATCCGCCGGGCGCTATTCAGTGAAGAAGCGGCATGGCGCTTTGATGAAGAACATGCACTCTTCACCGGTCTGCAGTTGTTTGATGCTACCGGCGGGCTAATCGGCAGTATCATCATTGATTACGACAAATCTCAGTACGCGGCTGATATCCTGCGGGTTAACGACCGGTTACTGATGATGACGCTGGCGGTTTTCTTAGTATTCGGCACCTTAATTTTCCTCGCCGTACGGCTTGGCTTCGGCGAGGTAAATGCGATTTTCAACCTGATTCACGCGCAACGTGAAAAACAGAAAACACCGCAACCCGATTCACTAAAAACCGACTCACTTGCCTATCAGTTTGCCCGCCAGATGGAACAGCGGGAGAAAATAAAATCCGGTGTCGAGCAGGAACTCAGCCAACTGGTAACCCCGGCTTCCGGAGCTGAACATAAATGAGTAACACCACCCAGGGACTGGCAACTTTTGTTAATCGCCGTTTATTCGTTATCACCCTGATCAGCACTTTTATTGCATCACTCCTCAGTGCGGTTTATGCCCTTACTGAATTTAACATGGCGCTCAAGCCACAACTGTTGCAGAAAGCTAACCTGATCGCCGAAGAAGTACAGGATGATGTACGTTTAGCCGTCAGTGTCGGCATCCCTTTTGAACGCATTAACGGACTGGACAGTTATCTTGAGGACCTCAGCAATAAATACTCTGAGCTAACCTATATTGCCGTCAGTAACCCACAGGGAGATGTCATTTATCAGGGAGGTGATATTGGCCAGTTGGTATTGCCTCTGTCATCTCATAAAACACTACTGCAAACCGACAGTATTAGCGCACCGCCACTGGAAAGCCTTTTCTCAGGCAGCATCGATTTTTTTCGTATGTTGCTCTCCAGTGGTGAAAGCCAGTCGATGGAAGGTTACTACCTGCCACTGCAACAGAATGAAGTGCGTTATGGCTCCGTACATATTGGCCTGAACGACGGCTATATCCGCAGCCAGCTTACTAATGTTTTCTTTGACCTCGCCATCGTTCTGATTGCGGTTTTGCTGGTTGCTTTTGAACTCATTATGGTATTGGTGATGTTTTATGTTTCCGGGCCACTGCAGCATTCAGAAAAACTTCTCACCCGTCAGGCCGAAGGTGACTTTTCGGTTCAACAAAACCAGCAGCAAAAAGGCATTGTCGGTTTCTTTGTCAATCGCATGAACCAGGATTCACAGACAATACAAAATAACTTTCAGCAGGTATACGACCGCGCCATCGAACAAAAAGACGAACCAAGCACTGTCGACAAATTACGCCAGCTGGCAAAACGTTTCAGCCTGCAAAAAGTGCTCACTGAAAGTCGCGGCAGTATTATCGATGCCCGAATTCCTCTATTCGTATTCTCCTTCGCTGAAGAACTGCAAAAGTCCTTCATGCCGCTATTCGTTGCCGAATATTATCAGCCAAACAGCTGGATCAGCCGGGATATCATGATCGGCCTGCCTATTTCAATATTCATGGGCGTTATTGCACTGGTCACACCCTTCGCCGGACGCTGGGCTGACCGCTACGGCTGCAAACGTATATTCATGATTGGCCTGATACCGGCCATTTGCGGCTATCTGATCTGTGCATTCGCCAACAGCGCCGAAGCTATCATTACCGGCCGTGGTGTTACTGCGATTGGCTACGCTGTCATTACCATCAGCTGCCAGGGCTACATGGCAGCCCTGCTCACCAAAGAAAACCGTGCCAAAGGCATGGCTGTTTTTGTCGGCGTGCTAATGACAGCATCAATGTGCGGTACAGCTCTGGGCGGCATCATTGCCGACCGGATTGGCTATCAACCAGTATTTTTTTTGGCAGCTATGCTGGCCTTAGTCGCCGGCGCACTTGCCTGGGTAATGCTGTGTTCTGAAGTTGGCTGTACCGAAAAACCTTCAGCGACTACTACTAATAAAGCCACCTCACCTGCACAAGCCAGCGGCCCTAAAGCACTGATCCGCAATTACCGTTTTGTAGGCATTGTTCTGTTCTGTGCTATTCCGGCGAAAATCATTCTGACCGGCTTCCTTTACTACTTCGTTCCGGTTTATTTGATAACTCTGGACGCTTCGCAGGCAGAAATCGGCCGAATCATGATGATCTATGCGCTGATTATTATCTTCCTCGGACCTACCGCATCGCATATTGCAGACCGCAGTAAACACATGATCGATCTGGTGGTCTTCGGTACAGTTCTATCAGGTGCCGTATTGCTGTTACTCAACGGCGAAGCAAATATACTCACCGTATTTATTACAGTGGTTCTTATGGGCATGGCCCATGCCATCATCAAAGCACCTTTGATTGCTGCTGCACTGGAAGCCGCTGAATATACACCTGACGTAGGGCGGACCACTGTGCTGGGCGTGCTGCGTACCTGTGAGCGTATCGGCAGTGTTATAGGTCCGCTACTGGTAGCCGGCCTGCTGGTGTTCTACGACTACGGTGCGGCAATGGCTATTATCGGGGTAGGTATTATCGGTATCGGTTGTTTTACCGGTTATTATTTCCGGCGAATGCGCCGTAAGGAGGCGCAGGCATGCGCATAATTAACCGGTGTTACTTAGCCCTTAGTCTGCTGATTTTTAGCAGCATCAGTTACGCTGTTGAATTTACTGCTGCCAATCCTGCACAGGTCTATATGGTGGTCTGGCGAGGCTGCGAGGAAGCCTGCCAGGGTTTTAAACAATACATTGCCGATAACCGGCTACCCGTCGAGCTGACGATTCGTGATGCGGCTAAAAATAAATCCAGCCTACCCGGTTTTATTGATGAAGCCCGCCAGCGACAGCCAGATTTAGTGGTTACCTGGGGCACCAGTGTATCTAAAGCAATTATCGGCCCAGCTAACGGCGTTGATGCACAACAATACCTGCAAAACATCCCACTATTATTCATGATTGTTGCCGACCCTGTTGGCGCCGGGATTATCAAATCCTATGCTAAAAGTGGCCGACCACTGGTCACAGGCATCCTCAATAGAGTGCCTGAGCGAGTACAACTCCGAGTATTACAAGACTATCTGACAGCAAAACGTATCGGCGTTATTTATTCTCCCTCCGAAATTAACTCCGTACTGAATACACGTAAACTGGAAAGCCTCGCCAGTGAAATGAACTTTGAACTGGTTAGCCGCACCTATGAATTGGGCGCTGACAGTGAACCGCTGCCAAATCAGCTGGACAGCATAATGTCAGGCCTGAAAACCGAAGGGGTAGACGCAGTCTACGTGGGTTCCAGTTCTTATAATCGCCAGCATCGTGATGAGTTTACTCAGGCGGCAAACCGTCATGGTCTGCCAGTAGCAAGCGCCTATGATGTAATGGTCACCCGGTCTGACGGCCTGATCGCTGTAGCAAACCGTTACTATAATGTGGGACGCTTAGCCGCTAACCAGGCCGAGAAAATTCTGTTTGGTGATCAGCAACCAGGCAGTCTGCCTATTGCTTCACTGAACCGCTATTCAATTTTCATTAACATGCAGGTCGCCCGCCAGCTGGAACTGTACCCGCCGATTCAGCTGTTAAAAATTGCCGAGCTAGTGAATGTCGAATAACCCCTGACTCTGGTCTATCCTATTTCCGACAGTGTATTTTCCCTATGAACTGCAGGGCCTTAATTCGCTGTCAAACACATATCTATGAGTGCTATTATGCGGCCTCCAGGCTCGAGCCAAACTGTTTTTCCTGCCTGGCTGTATATACAAATTAATATCGATATTAACGGTTTTATGCTGAAACCGTGACGTGAAGGTACATACTTATGAGCTTTGAATTACCGGCCCTGCCATACGCGAAAGATGCCCTGGAACCACACATTTCTTCAGAAACTCTGGACTTCCACCACGGCAAACACCACAACACTTACGTTGTAAAACTGAACGGCCTGGTACCAGGATCTGAGTTTGAAGGTAAGACTCTGGAAGAGATCATCACTTCTGCACCAGCTGGCGGTGTTTTCAACAACGCAGCGCAGATCTGGAACCACACTTTCTACTGGAACAGCCTGTCTCCAAACGGTGGCGGTGAGCCAACTGGCGCGGTTGCAGATGCAATCAACGCTACATGGGGTTCTTTTGCAGCATTCCAGGAAGCATTCAACGACAAAGCAGTTAACAACTTCGGTTCAAGCTGGACTTGGTTAGTTAAGAACGCTGACGGTTCTCTGGAAATCGTTAACACCAGCAACGCTGGTACACCAATGACTAGCGGCCAGACTGCGCTGCTGACTGTTGATCTGTGGGAACACGCTTACTACATCGATTTCCGCAACGTACGTCCTGAATACCTGAAAGCCTTCTGGGCACTGGTAAACTGGGACTTCGCCAACCAGAACCTGGCTGGCTAATCTGCAACCACTGCAGATACACTGAAAAAGGCACCTTAGGGTGCCTTTTTTGTTTTCCGCCGTCAGAATCGTTAAACTTTCCTGCAGGACTGCAAGCTGAGGCATGCAGTTACAACCAGCGAAGAAGGTTGAAAGGAATAACAATCTTCGCCGGGGACTTAAAGTGTCAGGGTTCTTCCCTTTACTCATGGATTGATCAGACATATGTTAAAGCCGCAGTTTCCGCTAGTTACCGCGATCTGGCTAAGTATCACGGTTTTGATGTTCGGGCTGACAATTAAGTCAAACTACTCGCGGATGCAGGAACGCCTGAGTAACAACACCCACTATGTCTATTCCTCCGTTTACGAAAAAACCCACATAAATGAAGTTCTGTTACAAAACTTCACTGCCCTGGTAAGCGCTAACCCGGAAGACTTTGTTACCATTCGCAGTTACGCCAATGAAATGCGCAGACGTTATCCACAGATTGTGCGCTTTCAGATTCAGCAACAGGCTGATATAACACCGCCTGAAACGGACTTTAAAAATAGCTTTGAACCTGTCTTCGGTCAGCCCGACCTGAACCGGACGGTGCTTGCACATTCAAATTTCCCGCTCACCTTTGTTGAACCACTGAATGCCGACACCCGTTATCTGATGGGACGAAACCTTCAGGATAACCCCGCCGTCAATGAAACTCTGGGATTTGCCCAACGTTATCATCAGCCAGTTTCATCTGCGCCCTTTATCAGCGACAACGGTGAACAGGTTTATGCATTGTTTCTGGCTTTTTACGACCGGAACTCAGCACCTAACGCACAAAATCTGTATATATCGTCAATTATTGTCAATATTGCCGGCTTGTTACCTCACGCAAACTTTATGAATGAAGGCGCACGGGCACAAGTAATCAGCGAACACGACATTGTTCTCGACGAACGCAGTTCACCTGATGATCAGCTAATTGCTGCAGATTTTTTGCCGGTATTAGAAGATGAGCGCACTATCAATCGCTTTGGTCAGTCATTTAAGCTCTATATCACTCAGAAAATCGGTTTGCAGGACCTGAATCCCCTGCTGCTACTGGCTATTTTATTAAGCTCATTAGGTGGTTATTCGCTATTACTTGCGTATCTGCGCCAAAAAACCCGCTCAGCTGATCAGCATTCGCAGCTGTACCAAAAACTCAAAAAAGAGCGCCAGCAGCTGGAATTACGGATTCATATGCGTACTCAGGAATTACGCGACCAGTTAATCGAAAACCGCCGCCTCACCCATCAGGTATTGGCAGTACAGGAAAAAGAACGACGTAACTTATCCCGGGAACTTCACGATGAACTCGGCCAGTCACTTACGGCCATCCGAACAGATGCCAAGATACTTAAACGTATTCACCCCGAAGAAAACAATGTCGTTCATCAAACAGCAGACTCGATAGACGCGATCGCGCAGAATATCTACGATGTAACATATGGCCTGATGCGAACCCTGCGACCTTCCGCGCTGGATGATCTGGGCTTAATGGATGCCCTGCAAGAATGTATCGCTAACAATCGCTTTGAAGAACACAGCATACAGCTGCATACCGATTTTAAAGGTGCGCTGAATGACATGTCAGAAGATTACAACATCACGCTTTTCCGCCTGACACAGGAAGCTTTCAGTAACATTCTCAAATACGCCCATGCCAGTAATGTCTGGATTGAATTGCACCGTCTGGAAAAGGGACAGCGTGGAGATATCAGCGGTGACCGGCTTGAGCTTCTGATCAGCGACGACGGCCAGGGCTTTGATGTAGATACTCTGGCTTTTAAGACCGGCTTTGGCCTTATAGGTATGCGCGAGCGGGTAAGAGCACTGGGCGGGACCTTTGTTATTCGCCCCAACCACGACCGCGGCACCCGAATTACCGCAGTCATTCCAATAATGGACAGCTACAGCTCGCAGGAAACCCATCTATCTTTAAGCGAGTAGCTATCGCCCTACAGCCCTAAAGTAGCAACCGGAACCGCTTTCGGATCATCAAGTTTAGGCAGTGCAAAGCAAACAAAAAGACGCTCACCATTCACTTGCTGACTTAACTGGCGTTTAACACTGTCGTTACGGGATTGTGCCAATGCCGTCAGCTGGTTTTTCAGCTCCGCTGCTAACTGCTCTTCTGTCAGAGGTTCTTCCCGCTTAGTATTCGCTTCAAGCAACTGGGCATTCAATACCGTTGCATCCTTCGCTACCGCCTGGCCACAAATATTCAGCCGCATCGCTTTACGCTCTTTCAGCATAGACTCAACCTTGGTGAGATAATCCCGTGCTTTGCCATTCAGCTGTGCGGAACCGGGCGCAAAGGCCACCGGCTCAAGATTAATGAAAGTGCCATCAGATGCCGCATCAATAGCTGTTTCTGCCAGACTAATCAACGCACCATAAGGCTGTAAGGACTTCGCAAGGAAGCTAAATGCGGCCTGCTTTAAACCTTTACCTGCCAGTATTTTCACAACGCTATCAAGGCCAAAATCAGGATCATTAAGCGAACCACTTATTGGAACATCCAGCTCGATATTATCGTCATCATCCTGAAGGATCATGATCGCAGTGCCCAACGGCATCGATAATTGCTTGGTAAACCCAGCCACTTTGTCCTGGTTCACCGGATCGACTGAGAGGCGATTAATGACAACGTTGTTCTCGCCTTCAATCTGCTCATTGCGCAAGGTACCTTTACTGGTCAGTGCCAGCTGGCCGTTCTCAATAAAATAACCAATATTTTCAATCGCATACGGGCTTAAACGCGGCAATTCCAACTGTGTCAGAGAAGCATTCCAGTCAGCATCTCCGCCACCACCAGCCAGATTGGTTTTACCTTCGAGCTTCAGCTTTGTAAAAGGCTTAAGCTCAAGATCAGCAGCAAACGGAGAAAACTTCTTACTCGCGGTATCCAACTGCTTCAGGCTTGCTGACTTAATAAGAATGTCACCCTTAAAAGCAGGATCAGCATTGTTGTCGGTGAACAGAATCTGATTCTTACCTGCCACTGCCAACTCACCAATACGGACCCGCAATGCAGGTGCTTTGGCCGCGGTATTGCCCGATTTTTTCTTCACAGCGGTATCTGAGGTTTCAGCAGGCTGATCGCCTCCCAATCCGCTCAACGCGGCTAAATAACCATTAATCACCGCCGGTTCACCACCCTTGGCAATTACTACATGGCTTTTACTGCCACGCAGAGTCACTTTATCTATTTTCAGGTCACCACGGGAATCATATGCCAGCTGTTGCAGCTTCAGACCATCTATCTTACTAAGCGGTTTTTTATGCTGAGCCTGAATGCCCGACACAGTAGTATCACCCAGTTGAACCCGCATACCATCATCAGCCGAACCCGTTTGCTGTTCAAACAGGATGTTCGTCAGCGACAGACTTGCCAGCTTTAATAAATCAGATGTTACTTTACGGTTATGCAGCGTCAGGTCATCCAGCTGTAAATTCTCACCGGTAACCGACAAGTCTTGCTGTGGTGCGGCCCTTTCAGTTTCAGCTGCATCTGCTTTTGCGGCTGTTACTGTACTGTTCAGTGCAACCTTTCCCTGCCAGTTCAATTTCTGCAAGGCTAACTGCAGTGCAGAACCCTGTTCAACCCGAGTGCCACTTCCGGCAACAGTACCGTTTAGTTGCAGGCTTTTCAGTTGTTGCTGTGGCAATGCCAGTGCTATATCACCCTGCCAGCTGAGCTGCTCTTGCTGAACATCCAGCCCGGTATCCTGCCAGCGCAATTGCTCAAGACCCAGCTTACCCTGCTGTTGCAACGACTCCATAGTAGCATCGATTTTCCCCTGCCAGCTAAGCTTAGCCAGTGCAGCTTGTTGGCTATCTCCCAATTTCACCTGGGTTTGCGAACCATTTAAAGTTCCGTCCAGCCGGGCATCCTTTAAACCGCCATCGATAACCGCCACATCTATCTGGCCCTGCCAACTGACGGCCTGCTGCTGTACATCTACCGCTTTATCCTGCCAGGCAAAGCCGTCCAGTTTCAGCAAGCCTTTTTGTTGTAAGTTAACTGAGTCGCCATTCAGTTTCAGATGTAACGCAAGATCGGTACTTAATTTTCCTTTCAGACCCGGCACAGCTGCAGAGGTAAATGCCTGCAACGTTAACGGCGCAATTTTCACGTTCAAATTGGCAAATTTATCATCTGCCAGAGCGACAACATCGCCGGTAACAGAAAACGCCGAGGCATTCAGAGCACCATTCAGGGTTAACTGGCTGGCATGACGGGGCTCCCAGAAATAAAAACCTTCCAGACCGGCATCAGTTAGCTGTAAATGATGTTTTTGTGCAGGTAAATCTGTTTTCCAGTCTAACTGCTGAATCGTCAATTGACTGATCCCAACCTGCCATTCACTTGCGGTTTCATCGGCAGGGGCTGGAGGTTCTTCTTCGCCTCCGACAGGAATAATGACCGGGCCAATTTGCAACACACCTTTGTGCTCACCTTGTTGCAGCTCAACTATTTCGCCGCTCAAGCCACGGATATCTAACTGACGTATCCATACACGCTGTTCAGTCAGAGCAGATAAATCTATCTTCAGATATAAAGACTCAAGCTTAAGATCCCGTTGCTCCGGTGTGCGAACATCCACACCTTCAAGGCGAACCTCTCCGGTAAACCAGCCAACTTTCAGGCGCTCAATACCTGCATATTCTGCGCCCTGATCTAACAACCAGTCCGCCGCCAGGTCACGACCGATATATACCGCTGAATGCAGTAACAGAATAATGAACAGAACAACGGCAAGAATCACTTTAACGGCAAAGTGCATACGCATAGGAAATACCCGACTGAAAGCTTTCAAAAAACATGTGCTGCAACGAAAGTATCACACACAAGTGTAATTCCTCCAGCGGCTAACTACCGTCGCCCCCCGCTAACTGATAGAATCCTCTCCGACTGAAGTCATGACAAGATACTTACGGAGTTACGAATCCGGCCTTAACAGCCCGTAATTACCGGATAAAAAGTGCGCGGTATGACTTCTGACGTAGTAATAGTTCTATGCATGCAACCTGGTGCCCTTTGCGCAATTTCGTATTGCCGCGGTATATGCCGTTTATATAAACACCGCCGTTGCCCCAAAAATTGCCAATTAAAGGGTGAGATCATGGCCGATCATGACGCAAACTTCCGTGACAGCTCAGGACCAATCTGGTTCGTCATCAATCTGGCTGCTATGGCCTGGATTACTATGCCAGTACCTATCGCACTGATCACGATTCTGAAGTGGTAAAACACTCAGCTGGCAGTTTTGCCAGATATAAAAAAACACCGCCTTAGCGGTGTTTTTTTTTGCCCGGAAATTAATCCCGGACAATATCAGATGCCATATGCTGTACGGTAGGCACGAATCGCATCAACTTCCTGCGATTTATTACCCAGCTCTTCCAGGTATGTCAGCACATTTTCCAGTGACACGATAGATGCAACAGGCATGTTGTAGTCACGTTCAACTTCCTGAATTGCAGACAGCTCACCTTTGCCTTTTTCCTGACGGTTTAGAGCAATGACTGTACCTGCTGGTGTTGCACCAGCCTGTTCAATAATTGTCATCACTTCACGAATTGCAGTGCCGGCAGTAATTACATCATCAATAATCAGCACCCGGCCTTCCAGCGGTGCACCAACCAGATTACCACCTTCACCGTGGCTTTTAGCTTCTTTACGGTTGAAGACGTAAGGCACATCCTGACCAAAATCAGTAGCCAGTGCTACGCAAGTAGTTGCCGCCAGTGGAATACCTTTATATGCAGGGCCAAGCAATACATCATATTCGATACCGGACTGCTGGATCGCTGCCGCATAGCAACGCCCCAGGCGCGCCAGCGCTTCACCACTGTTAAACAAACCGGCATTGAAAAAGTACGGGCTGGTACGACCCGATTTTAGAGTGAACTCGCCAAAACGTAAGACTTCTTTGTCGATGGCAAAAGCAATAAATTCTCTCTGATAATCCTGCATGCTGATTTTCCCGGTGGCTGGTTAAAAATTGCGCGCATGATACAGGATTAACGTCTGTCCCTCCATGGATATCCATGCATATTCACAGCTTTGAAGCCTCAAACGGCAGTTTAAAATGCCCTGATATTGCATCAGTGTAATTTTATTCACCAGACTGAATCCGAAAATTCACCAAAGCGCTGTTGAAATCAATTCAATTTTGGCCGTATCCCTTATACAATGCGGGCTCGATAGTAATCTTTCTTATACTTATTACTTTTTGCAGGGTTTTTGTTCTATGCGCGTCATCACCTTCAATACCCAAGGTATTGAACAGGCTGCCGATAATGGTTTTTTCGACTGGATGGTCCAGCAGGACGCGGACGTTGTATGTCTGCAGGATTTGCGCGCAAAAGAGTATCAGTTAGATGCAGACCGTTTTCATCCTGAAGGGTATGAAGCTTATTTCTTCGATGCTTTCGAAGACGGCTTCAGCGGCGTTGCTATTTATACCCGCGAAATTCCAAAAGCCATAATGACTGGTCTCGGTTTTGAACAGTGCGACTTCCATGGCCGTTTCATTCAGGCAGACTTCGATAAAGTCAGCGTCGCATCATGGTGTATGCCTTCCGGCCTCAAGAACGATGAAGCTCAGGCTGAGAAAGAAGAATACATGGACCTGCTCAAAGGTCATCTGAACAAAACGCTGCGTAAACGTCGTGAATTCATTTTCTGTGGCCCAATGCACATTGCACACAAGCCAGTAGACCTCAGCAACTGGTATGTAAACCAGAGCGTTTCAGGCTTTTTGCCCAATGAACGCGAATGGATGGCTGATGTCTTTGAAGACATGGGCTACGTTGATGCGTTCCGCGAAGTAAACCACGCGGATCACCAATACACATGGTGGCCGGAATATAACCGTGCCCGGGAACTGAATGAAGGTGCCCGCCTGGATTACCAGATCACCACTGCTAACCTGCGTAAAACAGTTAAGTCTGCCCGCATTTTCCGTGACATTGCATTTTCTGCTCATGCTCCAGTGATTATTGATTACGATATCTGAAACTGAAAATCACACAAACACAAAAATGCCGGCATCCGCCGGCATTTGTTTATCTGTGACTTGTCATTCTTCAGCGTCTGACTGCTCTGCCAGACGCAACGCCCGCTCTTTCAGAAACTTGGGAATAATCTCATCTTTATAGGTTGCGTAATGCTTGCTGACAAACGCCTGTTCATCCCACTCGCCATCTAAATGCTCGCGGGCTTTTTGTGTGCCGGCATATACCGACACTTGCGCTTCCTGACCATTCTCAAGACGAATAATCGCCAGCTTACGCATATATAAGCCTGTATCCGCTTCTTCAAAGTCATCTAATACCGCCAGCGCAGCATCATCAACTTCCAGCAAAATGGTCCCCTGAACCAAACTATCCGGAGAAGGAATCACTACACCTAAGTCGGACCAGCCTTCCATATGCAACGTCAGACGCTGATGATTCAACAATTCAGCAGACACTTTTTGAAAAGTATTACCGGTCAGTTGCTGCACCAATTCATCATATTGCAGCACACCATAAACAAAGATATTGGTCGACATGAAATTTCCGTCTTAAATTGTATTTATCGCTCGCCAGATTATCCGACGGAACGGGCCTGATAATAATCGGCTTCATTCTGCGATGAAAGTTATTCTGCCTGAGAGAGCTTATGTAATTGATGCTACAAACTCCTACTGCTGTTAACACTTGCGGATACATTGCTCCTTCTTGCGGTCATACTCATACCCCATATCATCAGACAATAAGGATATCTGGTATGCGCTTCATTAAAATGCTTCCCCTGCTTATGCTGGCCGCTACAGCCAATGCGGCAGAAACCGAATTAAATACCCAGCAAATCGAAACTTTACTCAAAGGTAATTCAGCAGCAGGGGTTCACTTCGCCGGGAGAACGACACAGTACTTTTCAGAGTCAGGCCTGACTCTGTGGATGAAAGAAGGTGATGCAAAACCATCAGAAGGAAAGTGGAAAGCAGAGAACAACAAATACTGTTCAGATTTTGGTTCTGGCTGGGGCTGCTACAAGATTATTAATGATGAAGCTCAGCAAATTTATTACTTCATGAAAGACGACTTCCGCGCCCCCTTCATCGTGAAACCCGGCTATCAATTCGGACACTGACACTATCGCTGCCAGCATGAGACTGGCAGCGTCTTAAAAGCTGATCATCTATAACTAAAGATAATCAGTCATAGTAAGCACCAACATACTTCAACTTAAGGTTCTGTTTTATGCAGTAACAACCTGAACGTCAGCGCCACTTCCCTGCCGGAGATTCATAATTGTTGTAAGCAGTCATTAATTGCTGAGGCTCTGTCGCTACAATGATCATCTCGGCAAACGCTTCCCGGGTAAAGCCAGCATCTTTAGCACTGTGGATAAACTCCAGTAAACTGTCATAAAAACCGTTTATGTTATACAGCGCACATGGCTTCTGGTGATGTCCAAGCTGGGCCCAGGTCCAGATCTCAAAGAACTCATCCATAGTTCCAGCTCCGCCGGGCAAGGCAACATACGCATCCGCCAACTCTGCCATTTTAGCTTTACGGGCATGCATATCAGACACTTCAATCAACTCAGTCAGGCCCGGATGGCCGATTTCCTTATGCTTGAGATGCGTTGGAATAACACCAATCACCTGACCTCCGTTATCCAGTACAGCATCAGCAACCACCCCCATCAAACCAACTTTACCGCCACCATAAACCAGTGTGATATTTTGTTCAGCGAAGTGTTTACCCAGCGATTTCGCTGCTTCAGCGTAGACTTCATCATTGCCCATGCTGGAACCACAATAAACTGCTACCTTCATCATTACTCCCTTATTTAGTTGAAGATATTACCCGCTTCAAGTCGGGCCGGATAAGTCGTGCCTGCGCCTAACCAGGTAATTCGTTCTGCGCCGTCTCCGGTCATCTTATAGCAAGTCCAGCTGCCGCCCCATTCAGAGCAGTATTCATCGCCATCAATTTTCCAGCTACCACGCTCCAGAGGGCGGGGTTCGTGAAAGTATAAAGTCTTACCATCACTGCTGAATGTCTGCACAGCACCATTGTCCAGATAAGCGGTATTACCTGCTAACAACCGCTTAATTTCTGAACCATTTAAAGACCGTTCATCAGCAGCCATTGTGCTACCTGCTACAAGCAGACCCAGCAGTGTCGCTATAGTTGTATTAAACAATGAAAATGTACTGGTTACCGCCATCCTGTCTCTCCTAAATCTGTCCGGAGATACGCAATATCCCCTTACATTGCCACGGTCTATCCCATATTATTAAAACTGTGTGCTACCGGGGAATGCCATTGTGAAACGCCTTTATCCATCATTCTGTTACCGATTACAACAGCCAGTTTCAGCGCTGCTTCTTGGTGTTTTTTTAGCCTTCAGTCAGCTTGTCAGCGCCGACATCAACGAACAGATTGCCAGTACCCGCCAGCAGCTGGATGCGCTCGACACCAGCGACCCGGCTAACAGCAGCCAGCAAGAAGTTTATCAGCAGACCCTTTCTGCCCTGCAAGAAACCAAACGCCTTGAAACCCGGGTAGCCCGGTTACGGGACAATCTCGAACAACTACCTGCGCGTATCGAAAAGATTCAGGCGAAACTGGCCGCACCGGAGCCCGCGGTTGCCGCTAAAAACTGGCGTTCACAACCTCTGGATAAACTTGAAATCCAGCTAACACCGGCTCAGGCCAATTTGCTGGCACTGCAACAACAGTTCAATAACCTCGATAATCAGGTCAGTAATTATCAGGATAAATCCACCAGCCTGCGTGACCAGCTCACTAAACTAAAGCAGACCTCACCACCGGCAGGAAATGGCGAGAACGGCAATCAGGCACTTGCCGAAGCCCGCTTTGTTCTTAATAACACCCGGATTCAGGCCTTCGAACTGGAGATTCTCAACATTCCCCGTCAACGGGAATATGACCTGCTGCAGGTGGATCTTCTGACACGTCAGATTGCAGCCTATAAAGCCTACCTTCAAGAACTGCAGGACCTGATTCAGACCAAGCGACGCATCGAAGCAGAACAGGCACTTGAAGCACTGAAAACAGCGCCCAGTGACGAAGCCTATCCGGAAATACTGCTACCTATTGTCAGCACCAACCAGAAGCTCTCAGAAAAGCTGCGCCATAGCTTACAGAGCAGTGAACAGGCTATCGGGCAGCGTCGTATACTGGAACGGCAACAAAGCTTGTTACGCCAAAGCTACAAAGCCATTGAACAACAACTGGAACTCTCCGATACAACCTTTAGCCTGGAGCTAAAACAGTTATCAGAGCGCTTTGCTACTACCCAGGACATTGAACCAAACCTGCAACGTATTAATCAGGTACGTCTGGCAAATCTCGAACTAAATCAACAAGCACTGAATCAGGCATTCGACGTTGCAAACCTCAGTCCGAAAGAACAGAACAGCGCTAAACAGTTACTGGAAGATCAGAAAGACCTCAACGCCCGACTCGAGACGGCTTATGCTCAGGAGCTGGACGAACGTTCGAAGTTACTTGGAGTACAAAATGACTTTAATAAACAGATTGAACAGGGTCAGGCATTGCTGGAACGTTATTTAATCTGGCTGCCGAACACCACAGAAATTAACAGCCGGTTTCTGCAAGATATCAATAACAGCTTCTCAGCTATTCAGGAACATACCCAGAAATTACTCAGCCATAGCCAGATCAACGTCACCAGTGCCTGGTTACGGCCGCTATTTATCCTGCTGCTGTTAACTATCATCAGTTTTTACAGCTTCCGTTATCTGATCCAACACGAACAGCACTGGGCTGAACAGTTAGGTAATGTGGTTAAAGATAAATTTTCCCGCAGCTTCAGACTGTTAATTCTGGCACCACTCATCAGCTTACCTATACCTGCCGGACTCTGGTTTCTGACACAAAAACTGATAGCGGTACCAGCGCCTGTTATCCAGCCAATGAGCATCAGCCTTTCACTGCTAGCCTGGGCTTACCTGTCGTTATTACTGTGGTTACGCCGGCCTTACGGTTTGCTCTATCGACATTTAGATGTACCGGAAGAACTCTGCGCAACACTGGCCCGTATTGCTCACCCACTCTACTTACTGGGTATCCCGCTTACGCTGGCGCTGATTTATTTCACAAGCATTCCCTCTGCAGCGCTGCACTCCGGCCTTGGCAGAATTGTATTCATCCTGCTGGCAATGCTGGCGGGTGGCTTCTGGGCGGCTCTGTGGCGGGTCGCACCGCAGATTAATGAAGCAACAGAAACCCGAAGATGGTGGCAACGCGCCCGGCTATGGCTGGCCACACTGGTGCTGATACATGGCGTACTGATCGCTGAAGCACTGTTGGGTTACGTGCTTACCGGCGGCATTATCATGCTGCTGTTGCTAATCACAACCATGATCTTCTTCTCCATCTTTACCTTCTACCGGCTGGGCATGCGTTGGCTACTTATAGAAGAACGCCGGCTGGCTTTCGACCGTGCTAAAGCACGTCGCAGTGAAATTCTGGAAGCTCGGGAAAACAATACTGAAGTACCTCCATTGCAGGAAGACTTTCTCAACCTCAGTACGATTTCGGATCAGGCAAAAGTCTTACTGAAAGCCACCAGTGTCAGCTTGTTATTTGTTGCACTCTGGCTACTGTTCAAAGAATTTATCCCGGCAATACAGATTCTCGACGAAATCGTGCTCTGGAGTAATACCGTCGTTACCAGCGGCGGAGTCATTGCAGAAAACATTACCTTACTGGGCATAATCACCGGCCTGCTGGTGATCTCTCTGAGCATTCTCGCTGCCTACAACCTTCCCGGTCTGTTAGAGCTGCTGGTGCTCAAACATATTGATCTGACTCCCGGCACGTCTTACGCGGTCACCACCATTACCAAGTACAGCCTGATCGTAGTCAGTATCCTGGCAGGAGCATCCCAAATCGGTGTGGAATGGGCCAAGCTTCAGTGGCTGGTTGCTGCGCTGGGTGTAGGACTAGGCTTTGGTTTACAGGAAATCGTGGCCAACTTTGTGTCCGGTATCATTATTTTATTTGAGAAGCCGATTCGTATTGGCGATACCGTGACTGTGGGAGGCCTCACTGGTACCGTCACCCGAATTCAGATCCGTGCCACCACCATTACCGACTGGGATCGCAAAGAGGTCATCATTCCTAATAAGACCTTTGTAACCGACCAGTTAATCAACTGGTCCCTAAGTGACCCGATCACTCGGGTAGTCATTCAGGTAGGGGTTGCCTACGGTTCTGATACAGATCTGGTGCGGGCGCTGATTCTACAAGCAGCACGCAACCACCCGAAAGTACTGCAAGAGCCTCAGCCTGCAGCGTATTTCCACGCCTTTGGTGACAGTACCCTGAACTTTGATCTGCGCTTATATCTGAATAATCTGGATGATCGCCTTCCGGTCACCCACGATATCCTTCAGAAGATCAATGCCGACTTTGAGAAGCACGGTATATGTATCGCCTTCCCACAATTGGATGTAAGACTGATAAAGTCAGATGATGATAAATGAAGTACAACTACAAACGCGGCACCATAGATAAAATGGGCCGCTTTTTTTATCTATTCAGCTCAACTGAATTCTGGCTTTCGCCCTTCCAAAAACGCTGACATACCTTCATGACGGTCAGCTGTAGAAAAGCTCAGGCCAAAGACATCGCTTTCCATTACGCAAGCATTATCCAGATCTAAGTCCTGTCCACGCTGAACCAATTGTTTGGTCAGTTGAACGGCTGTACGGCTCTTGCTGGCAATCTGTTCTGCCAGCTTATTGCCCTCAGTCAGCAGCTCTCCCTGTGGATAAACATGGTTTGCCAAGCCGCGCTGCAGGGCTTCTTCAGCATTCATCATCCGCCCGGTGGTAAGCAGTTCCATCGCCATTCCCCGGCCAACCAGACGGGTTAAACGCTGGCTGCCGCCAAAACCCGGCGTCACGCCAAGGTTTACTTCCGGCTGACCAAAGCGGGCATTTTCCGCTGCCAGAATAAAATCACAGCTCATCGCCAACTCGCAGCCACCACCTAGCGCATAGCCATTCACCAGCGCAATGGCCGGTACTGGAAGGTTTTCCAACTTACGAAATACCGCCATGCCCTGTTCGGCAAAGTACTTACCTTCCAGTGCCGTCAGCTTACTCATGTGAGCAATATCAGCACCGGCAACAAAAGCTTTCTCACTAGCACCGGTAATCAGTAATACTCTGATATCCGTTGCGCGAGCGACCATATCCAGTACCTGATCAAGCTCTGCCAATGTTTCTGCGTTAAGTGCATTAAGTACTTTCGGACGGTTAACCGTGAGCAAATAAACACCGTCGCTTTGTTGTTCCAGCAAAATATTCTGCCAGCTATTGTGCTCTACAATCTTTTCAGCTGCCTTTGTAGATAACTCGGCCAGCGTCAGGCCAGCTGCCTGCACTTGACTATTCATAGCTAAAAAATCCCCGGCCGGTTTTACGGCCCAGATAGCCAGCGTCTACCATTTGAACAAGTAACGGACAGGGGCGATATTTGGAATCTTTAAAGCTGTCGTACAGCACATTCATAATGCTCAGACAGGTATCCAGGCCAATCAGGTCTGCCAATGACAGCGGCCCCATTGGATGACTCATGCCTAACTGCATAACTGTGTCGATTTCTTCCGCCGACGCCAGCCCTTCATGTAAACAGAACATCGCTTCGTTAAGCATAGGTAGCAGAATTCGGTTGGCGACAAAGCCCGGGGCATCTTTAACATCTACGGCTACTTTACCCAGCTGTTCCGCCAGGGCCTGTACCTGATTAAACACTTTAGTGTCCGTTTGCAGAGCGCGGATCACTTCCACCAGCTGCATCATAGGTACCGGATTCATGAAATGCATGCCGATAACCTGCCCCGGGCGCTGAGTCACCGCCGCAATCCGGGTAATAGATATGGATGAAGTATTTGTCGCCAAAATCGCTGTTGGCTTACAGACCGTATCCAGGCTGGCAAAGATTTTTGCCTTAATCGCTTCATCTTCACTGGCGGCTTCCACAACAATATCCACATCCGCCAGACCTGCCAGATCAGTGGTAACAGAAATAAACGCTAACGCAGTATCAGCTTCCGCCTGACTAATTTTTTCTTTCTTAACCATCCGGGACAAACTGCTACTAATACTCATCCGGCCCCGTTCCAGCGCTGCTTCATTCAAATCACACAGTACAACAGGAAAACCGGCAGTTGCCGCTACCTGAGCTATACCTGCACCCATCTGCCCGGCGCCAACTACGCCTATTGTTGTTATTGTCATTGCGGTTTCACTCTTACAACTGTTGAAAAGCTTATTTAGGCATTGCCGCAGATCAGCGGCAATCCCCTCTACAGGTAGGCAACTACTTTTTAGACATACTCTCCAGCATGCGATTCACCGCTTCCAGATGTTCAGGCTCGTTATGACACATGCCCTGAAAACAGGCACAGTAATCAAGGAAGTCTTTCAACTCCATACGCTGTGCGGTCTTCATAAGGCGTTTGGTTAAACGAGTCGCTTTTGGAGGCTGCGCAGCCATGCGTTTTGCCAGCAAAATGGTTTCATCGAGCAAACTATCCGGCTCGGTTACCTGCATCACAATACCCAGTTCCAACGCTTCAGTGGCGTCAATTACCCGGCCGGTCATGGTCAGTTCAAAAGCACGCTGATAACCAATTAAACGCTGCATCAGCCAGGCACCACCGTCACCGGGAATAATTCCCAGATTTAAAAACGTCTCACCAAATTTTGCTTTCGAAGATGCAATACGGATATCCGCCATATTCGCCAGATCAAAACCTGCACCAATGGCCGGACCGTTCACTGCAGCAATCACTGGTACTTCTATATTCTGCATCGCCAATGGAATCCGCTGGATACCTCTGCGGTAACGCTCAGCACACTCAGCTACATCACCAGCGAAATCGCCACCACGCTCGGCCATATCACGGATATTACCGCCGGCACTGAATGCAGAACCCGCACCGGTAATCACCAGTACTGATACATCATCAGCCCGGTTAACCCAATCAGCGGTATTTACAATATCGTCTATCAGGTTTGAGCCAGTCAGAGCATTGCGCAAATCGTGACGGTTGAACGTCATGGTTGCCACACGGTCTTCCACCGTCAGCAAAGCATCTTTAATTTCAGGAAGATTAGACATTAGGTTTCTCCGCTGGCGCTGTCAGCGGCAGCATTCCGATTAATAATTACCCGGGCATCGACTACCGCATAATCGTCGTCATAAGCAATCACCGGGTTGAGATCCAGCTCATCTATTTCTGGATGAGCATCAACAATACTGGAAACTTTTAGCAGTAGATCTATCAGCGCAGCTTTATCCACAGGAGCTTCACCACGGGCACCTTCAAGAATCTTACGGGCCTTAATCTGATCAACCATGGAAGTTGCTTCATCCCGGCTCAGCGGAATCGCCCGGAAGGCTACGTCTTCCAGAATCTCGACAAAAATCCCACCCAGGCCGAACATCAGTACCGGGCCAAACATCGGATCACGGCTAACACCGATAATAATCTCAGTGCCCTTACGCGCCATGGGTGTTACCAGCATGCCTTCAATGTCAGCACTGGTATCATAAGTGGCGCAGGATTTGAGAATCTGCTCCCGGGCATAGCCCAGCTCTTCAGCCCCGGACAGATTTAGCTTCACACCACCGGCATCAGACTTGTGTAGAATATCTTTAGAAACTACTTTCATTGCCAGCGGCATGTCACCAAATTCTGCAACTACGGCACTGAAGTTTTCACTGTTACGGATCAGCAATTCTTTTGGCACATCAATGCCATAATTACGTAGTAGTTGCTTGGCTTCAACTTCCAGCAGATCACGGCCTTTACTGCGAGCACTGGCAAACATATCAGTCATAGCTGCATCAGTAGTCAGACGCTGCTGCGCTTCAATCCGCTGGCTGCGGGAGATGTAATCACCCCGTTCACCCAACGCTTTCATAATTTCTACCGCATGCTCAATTGAGCCATATACCGGCAGGCCAGAATTGCGCAATTTCTCCAGAGGTTCCGGCTGTATGTAGGCGTACAAGCTGTACACCACCAGCGGTTTTCCACAACGCTTACTTAGGGCAACCATAGCATCGGCAGTAGCCGACTCTTCAGCTTGTAGTTCTTCGGCAAAACGAATGCCGTAACCGCCAAACATTCCTACCAGAAACACCATATCCACATTGTCATCTGCGGCAAGAATTTCCATGCAGTCAGACAATAACCCCGGATTCGCATCTGTACTACCGGCCACATCAATAGGATTCAGTAACGATGCCTGTGGGAAGAGAATTTCCCGCAATTTGTTACGGGTAACTTCCGATAACTCTGCCAACTGAAGCCCCGCCTCAGATATACGGTCTGAAGCAATGGTCGCCTGACCACCACCATCCGCCAGTACCGCTACCCGTTTTCCGGCAGCTTGTTGCAACAGCCCCAAACCTTCGGCTACAGGCAATATTTCATCTGACTTCTCAACGACATTCACGCCAACCTGCTTGAGTAGATCAACAGTCATAGCATAGCTGCCGGCAAGCGCACCTGTATGTGAACTGGCTGCTTTCTGGCCTTCTATCGTACTGCCAGACTTATACACAACCACTGGTTTTTCACGGGCGATTTCCCGGGCAGTGTTCAAAAAGGCACGCCCATCCTTAAAACCTTCAACATAAAAAGTCGCCACCCTGGTATTTACGTCTTCACCCAGATACTGCAGGTAGTCTGAGAAGTCCACATCGGTCTGGTTTCCCGGCCCGACATAGGTACTGAACCCAATATGCCCGTTGCTCTCCGCCTCCAACGCTAATGCCAGCAGCATATTCCCAGACTGCGAGATAATTCCTATATCCCCCGGCCTGATGTTATCCAGCGCCAGTAAATTAACTTGCTTATGCAAATTAAATACACCAGATGTATTCGGGCCAACAATGCGCACCTTAGCGGCTTTGGCAGCAGCCAGTACTTCGGCCTCCAGTGCTGCACCAGCGGCATCCACTTCACCAAAGCCACTGGCAAGAATGATGGCACCTTTAATGCCATTTTCACCACACTGAGCCAGCAAACCGGGAATGGTTTTCGCCGGTGTACAGATCAGAGCCAGATCAGCCGCCGCAGGCAGTGATGTCACCGATGCGAATGCTTTCACACCCAGAATTTCATCTGCTTTGGGATTAACCGGGTAAATAATACCTTCGTAGCCATCATTCAACAGGCCCGTCATGGCTTTATAGCCCCGCTTCGTCGGATCCGCAGAGGCACCAATAACAGCAATAGAATCAGGTGCTAAGAAATCATGTAATGAGCTGCGCATAATCAGTGACCTTTGAATTCAGGAGAACGTTTCTCGGCAAAGGCATCTACACCTTCTTGCCAGTCTTTCGTCGTCGTACACATGAAGACACCGTCCAGTTCATGCTGCAGCTGCGCATCCAGATCCGCATAAGATGCATTATTCAGCAACTTCTTCACCAACTGCATCGACACTGGAGCTTTCGTCACTAGCTTAGCGACAAACTCCGCAGCTGCCTCCGCCAAAGCTGCATCCGGGACAGCACGGGTAGCCAGACCGATGCGAGCGGCTTCTGTACCGTCGATTTTAATGCCGGTAAAAATCAATTCCCGGGCCTTCGCAAGCCCGACTAAACGCGGCAGGAACTGAGTCACTCCCCCACCAACACAGGTACCGATACTCACTTCCGGAAAACCAATCTTGGCGCTTTCCGCCATAAGTATAAAATCACATGAACAGGCCATTTCAGCGCCGGCACCCAGCGCATAGCCATTGATAGCGGCAATCACTGGTTTTTTCAGACGAAAAATAGCTTCACAAACGTCATTACCCAATTGCAGATACTGGCGACGCTGAAACTGGCTTCTTTCACCTGCACCGTGCTCTTTCATATCAGCGCCTACGCAAAACGCCCGTCCCTCACCGGTTAGCATCACTGCCCGTGTATCAGAATCAGCTTCAGCAGTTTCCAGCGCATCCAGAAACTCAGTGTAAAACTGCTCTATAACAGCATTCAGACGATGCGGTCGGTTAAAGCGAATTTCCACATAACCGGCATAACGAGTGTAAATAAGCGTTTCGTAAGTAGGTGATTGCATGGGGCGACTCCCGGCGCAGCCAATAAGTTGTGCTCTGTGTTTCAGGGCAAGTGGGATTACTTCAGCAGCCACCTTTGGCACGAATGTTTCAAAGCCGACTCACTGAAAAATCATTTGTATTTTTATTAGATCATAAATAATACAAATGTATCACGCAAGACAAATGTATCACCGGTGTTTTATTTTCTGTTGATTAGGTAAAATCTATCTAAACTCATATGGATCGGCGAGCTGGCTCTTCACCCTCAGAGAGAGCCGGGGTAATTAACTATAAAATCAACATGTTAAATAAACAGTTCGAAGAAATAACTATGTTGAAAAAGCCGGCCGAATCCCTTTTTGCGAGCACAGCCTAGCCATGAATATAAATAATCGGATTACTGACGCGAACAGCGCACTGAAAGAAATATCAGCACAATACCCGAGTCTTACTACTCAGCTGAAGAAAGCCGCCGATTATGTTTTGGAACAACCGGTCAATGTCGCTCTGCTTTCCATCCGCAAAAGTGCCGAAGCAGCAGGGGTGACACCTTCAACCCTGACCAGGCTGGCAAAATCAGTTGGCTTTGAGCGCTATGACAGCTTTCGTCAATTATTTCAGGAAGCAGTAAATACTAAACAACCTGCATCATACTTCAGCGATCGTGCGCAATATTTGCAGGAAATGGCGACCAACAGTCCAGAAAACAAAGTGTTTTTTGAATTTGCTGACTCAGCTTTCAGTAATCTGGAGCAGCTCTTTCAGGAAGATACCCGCAATAAACTGCAACAAGCTGCACCATTGGTGATCAACGCCCGTAAAGTATTTGCGTTGGGGTTCAGAGACACGTTCACCTGCGCCTATCACTTTACCTATGTGGGCAGTATTGCCTTCCCTCACATCCAGCTGATTCGGGGCTATCAGGGTACGCTGTTGAGTGAACTGGGTGAAATCCGTAAAGATGATGTCGTCGTTGCTTTCTGTTTTGAGCCATACACCACAGAAACAGTTCAGGCGATTAACATTGCCCGGAAGGCAGGTGCTAAAATTATCGCGATTACAGACAGCCTGCGCTCACCCATTGCCAGTGGCGCAGAAATTACTTTTACGCTGAAGAACGACACACCTCACTTCTTCCCAACACTGACCTCATCTATTGCCTTAATGGAAGCCTTGCTGGCGGAATGTGTCTCGATTGGTAGCAAAGAAATGGTCAGTAATATCAATCGCTTTGAAGAAAATATACGTCACTTAGGTGGTTATCACGAAGGTTGAGCTAATGCCCAGCGGTGCTAATAACCAAGCCCAAACGCTATGTAACCGACCAGTAACGCCGGTATAGCGCTGTATAACGTAGCATACAGCGACGCTTTAGGTGCTAAAGCCAGCGCAGGGAACAACGCATCGCCATCGTTACCGATGGCGTTCGCCAACTGTGCTGACAAAGGCACTATCCCTTGTAGATACAACGTCGTCATGATGATCTGCGGGCCACAACCCGGCACAAAACCGACGACAACGGCCAGCAAAATCGTCAGATATCCCAGACTGCTGAACAGGCTCTGCATATCAAAACCTGTAAAATACACCAGCAACTCGAAACTCAGAAAACCAACAATTACCCAGGTAGTCACAAAGCTTGTTTCACTGGCAACCATATCCACCAGACGGTGCGGATTATGTTCCATATCCGCATGGGCTACTGCCCAGCTGTAACCAGGTGGCTGACTAAACCAGACAAATAAACTCACAACAGCACCACAAAAGCCCAGCCAGGTAGCTGGATGATAAACACTCCAGTTACCAAACAAACTGTCAGGTTCAACCTGGAACGCCGCCAGAACTCCCAGTACCAGACCGGGTACCAGTAACAAACGCCACATCCATGATAAAGATACAGGTACAACTCCCTGATTCAGACTGCAGGAAACGCTGACCTGATGTTCATTGTTGGTATTTTCCGGACGCAGAAAGTCTTCCGCATGTACCCCTTGCACAAGGTAGCCGAATAGCACACCGGCTCCAAGCGATACAGCAAACACCAGCAGTGCAGTATGCGGCTCGCGGGCGAGTAACAGAAAGCTGGCATCTCCCATGGTTGAAATCAGAACAGTCACCAGCGCCGCAAACCCTACCCGGCCATGCACAAACTGAGTTACCACAATAATAGCGCCACCACAGCCTGGCATCACGCCCAGCAGGGCGGCTATCGGTACCTGTAATCCTGGGTTGTCATTCAGATAACCGATCAGGTCAGCGCCCAGATAATGCTGAGCCGAATAAATCAGTAATAACGACAATGCAACAAAGACACTGACTGCCAAATACGCATCGCTTAGCGTGCTGACAATCAGAAATAGCAATTCAGAATTAATCAGCCCCTGCGACCAGACCAGGCCTAACACACAGACACTCAGTACCGTCAGTATTGCGCTTTTTGATGCAGTGAACTGTTTTTGCCGGATCCGTCCGGCCGCTGCACTTAGCGCATTCATTGGCTGGCAGAACCTGTCAGATATTCCTGGACCAGTAAATTATGCTGAATATTTTCGTTCAGCAGGGAGTAGGCAAGATCAAAAACTTTATAGTTGTAACCGATAGTCATCGCGCAGATTGCCTGCTGATAATGAATCGACGTTTTTTCCGCCTGCTCTATCTGCCCCAGTAAACAACAGGATGAAGCTGCCGGCGGAGGCAATAGAGCGGGTGAAGAAGCCAGTGAATTCTGTGCACTTACTTCTGCCTGTAACAGGCTGATGCATTCCTGCAATGTCTGATAATGGTTCCAGTCTTCTTCATAGGCCGAATATGCCAGATCCCGAAAACCAACCCGGGTTTCATCCAGCTCGGCGGATTTCACCTGGCGATACAGGCTGCAGGTTAATAATTCATTCTGCGCCGCTTTATGCAACGCTTCGATTACCAGATCCTGCCGATAAGCAGGCTGTGGATAAGCTTCAATACTGTTCAGAGAATTCATAAGATCTGATACCACCGCGCACTAACAATAATGATAATAATTATCATTAACATAACAAATAGTCAGTGCTGATGTCATCAATGGGCCGGCAGAAAAACTAAATAATGTGCAAAAATCTTGCTAAAACAGCCTTAAAGCACAAAAAAAGCCGGCTTAAACCGGCTTTTTATACAGAAAAGATGTCAATCGTTTAGCGAATAACCAGTACCGAACGTTCAGCAGTCTGTGCCACTTTAGCGGTCACAGAGCCCATCACCATTTTTTCCATTCGTCCGTGCTTCAGCGCCCGGATTAAGATCAGATCCGCATCAATCTCCGCCGCCCGGGCAACTATCCGCTTAGGCACCTTACCCGCAGTCACCCAGACAGAAACTTTCATTTCTTTAACCAAATGAGCATCTGCAAGCCTCGTTAGCTCCACACGCATGGTATCCAGCGCCTGCTTAACCATATCCTCAGGAAAGTAAGAGGCGACTAATGGCATTTTAAAACCCGGTAAAACAGCCAGAAGCTCAACCTCCATACCTGGCGCCACATAATCATTCAGCGCCAGTAAGGTAGCTTCGGTGCCAGAAGCATCCTGCAGATCAACTGCGACCAGTAATTTCTTATACATAGTTTATTTTCCTTGTTCCCGACGGCGGGTCTGCAGCCAGCCCAGCCCAAATAACAACAGGAGCGCAGGAATAAACATCAGCTGTTTAGCCGGCCGGTCAGCAGCCATTTCAATACTGTTGATCTGCCAGTCAAAATCGATACCAACCGCTTCGGCATTACTGCCAAAGCCAACCTGATCAACAATGACACTGCCTTCGTCTTCACGCAGGAACAGGCCTGCAGCTTCAACTCTTGCAGTAGCCGTTTCAGCGGCAGGAATCGCCAACTCAACCACTTTACTGACTTCATTACCGTCTATGGTTTCACCACTTACCGCCAACCTTAGTTTCTGATCAACCGGTATGCTTTCAACAACCATTGCTATCTCTGTGGGAGCTACCTGCTGCACGGGTGGATAAATTTCATCCCACCAAAATCCCGGGCGAAACATAGTGAAAGCTACCAGCAACAATACAATGGTTTCATACCAACGGGTCTTCACCAGCCAGAATCCCTGAGTCGCTGCAGAGAACACAAGAATTGCGATCACCGAACTAACAATCACCAATAACAGATGGAAGATTCCCTGAATGTCGATCAGTAATAACTCGGTATTGAAGATAAACATAAACGGCAGGATCGCCGTCCGAATATCATAAGTGAAACCCTGAATACCGGTTTTAATCGGGTCACTGCGGGCTATCGCTGCGGCGGCAAATGCCGCCAGCCCCACAGGCGGCGTATCATCCGCGAGTATGCCGAAGTAAAACACAAACAGGTGAACAGCAATCAGCGGTACAATTAAGCCACTTTGTGCGCCCAGGGTAACGATTACCGGCGCCATCAGAGTAGAAACCACAATGTAGTTTGCTGTGGTTGGCAATCCCATTCCCAGAATCAGACTGATAATAGCTGTAAAAATCAGCATCAGAATGATATTACCGCCAGAGATGAATTCAACGAACTCAGTCATCACCAAGCCAATACCAGTCAGTGTTACCGTACCCACAACAATACCGGCAGCGGCAGTCGCTACACCGATACCTATCATGTTACGGGAACCTGTCACCAGACCTTCCAACAAGTCATCTATACCTTGCTTAATCCGTTGCCCTAAGGCTGTTTCGCCTCGGTAGAACGCTTTAATCGGCTTATGGGTCAATACGATAAAGACCATAAACACTGTGGCCCAAAACGCAGATAAACCGGGCGATAGACGCTCGACGGTTAAACACCAGACAAGCACGACGACTGGTAACAGGAAATACAGGCCGGACTTAACCGTTGGGCCTGGTTCCGGTAACTCAACCACTGGCGAATCAGGGTCATCCATCTCCAGCTCCGGATAACCGGAACAGAATTTCAGCAGCCCTAAATAGACCGCCAGAATACCGATTCCAAGAATCGGACTTGCCCAGGCACCCATCACATCTTTAGTCCAGCCAACGCCGTAATACACGGCCATCGACAACACACAGACACCCAGGATGATTCCCGCCCAACTCAACAATGCCTGTGCCAGTGTTGGAGTATAACGACGCGGCAACCCCTGCATCCCCGCCTTCATCGCTTCCAGGTGGACGATATAAATCAGTGCGATATAGGAAATAAGTGCCGGCAAAATCGCATGGCGGATAACGTCGATATACGGAATACCAACGTACTCCACCATAAGAAAAGCCGCAGCCCCCATGATTGGAGGAGTCAGCTGACCATTAGTAGAAGCAGCCACTTCAACGGCTCCAGCCTTCTCAGCCGGAAATCCCACCCGCTTCATTAGCGGAATCGTAAACGTACCAGTCGTCACTACATTGGCAATCGAGGAACCTGAAATCAGCCCACTCAGACCTGATGAAACAACCGCCGCTTTAGCTGGTCCACCACGCATGTGGCCCAGTAACGAAAACGATACCTTGGTGAAATAGTTACCTGCCCCGGCTTTTTCCAGCAACGCACCAAACAACACAAACAGGAACACGAAACTGGTAGAAACCCCTAATGCGACACCAAATACGCCTTCAGTCGTCAGCCACTGGTGTGACATAGTCTTATTCAGGCTGGCACCTTTGTGTGCGATTACATCCGGCATATAAGGTCCGCCAAATGTATAAACCAGAAATACTGCCGCTACCACCATCAGTGGTGGACCAAGTGCCCGGCGGGTTGCCTCTAACAACAGCAGCATGCCAGCGACAGCAAAGATCAGGTCAGCAGTTATGGGCGCACCGGCACGGTTAGCCAGCTCAGCATGAAAAATCACCAGATAAGACGCACTGAATGCACCAAGCAGCGCGAAACCCCAGTCCTGCAACGGAATATAGTCTCTCGGTGAACGGCTCAGTGCCGGATATGCAGTAAAGGCCAGAAAAATCGCAAAGCTCAGGTGAATAGCCCGCGCCTGGGTATCGTTGATGACCCCGAAATTAAATACGAAAGGTAACGGCGATGCGTACCAAAGCTGGAATAACGCCCAGAGTAATGCCACCGACCAGAGTAAGGTTTTAGCAGCACCGACCGGTGCTCTGGCACCGCTGTCAGTCTGCGCAACAATGTCTTCCGCAGATGCCTGCGACGTCACATCCGCAGAGTGATGATTGTTATCAGTCACAATATTTTCCCCACTTACACTAAGGGAAGCTGTGAACCCGACAGCGATAGGCCAACAGGATCACAACAGTCCAACAAAAAAACGGGGCCCGGCGCCAGGTAAAATGATTGCTGGCAATCCTCTTACTTAACCACCTAAGGCCCCGTCAGGTATGATTTGTAGAAACTGCTTACATCAAACCTGCTTCTTTGTAGTACTTAGCAGCACCTGGGTGCAGCGGAGCCGACAAGCCATCCTTGATCATTTCTTCTTTCTTCAGGTTAGCAAATGCAGGATGTAACTTACGGAAAGTATCAAAGTTTTCGAATACCGCTTTAACGACTGCGTAGACCACATTGTCCGGTACATCAGTAGACGACACGAAGGTAGCACCTACACCGAAAGTATTCGTATCAGCGTCGTTACCGCGGTACATACCACCCGGAATAGTCGCTGTGCGATAGTAGCTGTTATCGGAAACCAGTGAATTCACGGCAGAACCGGTCACATTTACCAGTTTACTGTCGCAGGAAGTAGTCGCTTCTTTAATCGCGCCACTAGGGTGACCAACGGTATAGATCATTACGTCGATCTTGTTATCACACAGTGCGCTGGCCTGTTCAGACGCTTTAAGTTCAGATGCCAGAGCAAAGTCGTCATTGGTCCAGCCCATAGTTTCCATCAGCACTTCCATGGTGCCGCGTTGGCCTGAACCCGGGTTACCAATGTTTACCCGCTTACCTTTGATATCTTCAAAGTTTGTAATACCGCTGTCAGCACGTGCCACTACAGTGAACGGCTCAGGGTGAACAGAAAAGACCGCACGCAGATTCTTGTTAGCACCTGCATCGGCAAATTTGCTCGTACCGTTATAGGCATGGAACTGCCAGTCAGACTGGGCAACACCCATATCAAGTTCACCGGCACGAATAGTGTTCAGGTTGTAAACAGAGCCTCCGGTACTTTCAGTTGAGCAGCGAACGCCATGTTCTTTACGGCCTTTATTTACCAAACGACAGATTGCGCCACCAGTCGGATAGTAAACGCCGGTCACGCCGCCGGTACCGATAGTAATGAATTGCTGATCAGCAGCCTGAGTTGCGATCGGCGCTGATAACCCAAGAGCCAGAGTAAACGCCAGCGTTGCCGCCTTAGTTGATTTAATCATTGTGTAGCACCCACATATATACGTTATTTTTTTTCTTTAAATGCTTTTTCTATACGTTCACCCTGTACTACCCGAACAAGAGTACAAACGCATCGTCAATACAAACCATAGTTCATATCAGAAAGAGTACATCATGAATAATACATATGAGTCAATTATCATAAATTATAGATTTATTTGTATTATTTATAAGTGGAAATGTTTTTAGATAATCTAACTAATTGAATAATATAGAAATAAAAGTATGAACGGAAAACTCAGCAATGAGCGACAAATTACAATTGTCGGTCGTTAAACGATACATTTGTATCAAAAATGACAAGCATACTGTCGAAAACAGCCAACATAACACTTACCCAAAATGGGTAAGCATCACAGTAATAGTAAAAATACCCGTCTGTTACACGCTAGAGAGGACGCCCGCGGAAAATACTTTCACCCACCTCCATATCATTGGTAATCAAAGCCTTTATCTTCGGATCAATTTCTGACGAGTCATCACTGTACAAACCACAAGACTTCATCGCCTGACGATGATCACAATGCTTTCCCAGATATGCCAGAATCACCCGCTGACAGACAGGTTCACGGGAATTTGTCCCGGAAACCCCTAACTGCAGGCCTGAAAGCAGACTTATCTTATTCTTGAATGTCGGAAACAAAGTCAGGTGGACCAACTCACTTTTCAGTACTTGCTCATAGCCTGTCACAAAAATGCGATTACCTAACTCAATCATTTGCCCTTTGATCTTATAGATAAAGCCATCATGGCTGGGGCCTTTCTGCTGCTGAGATAAACGCTCTATCCACTTTATCCAGTGCTGGCCGTTTTCTTTATAAATGACTCCGTAACCTTTAAGAATCTGAGTTGGAAAAGAGGTCGAGTAATAGTAAATGTAGTAACTGCCTTCGTACTTAGAGAGATCGCCGCTCTGATGCTGTTGCAGATCCTGCAGAAAGTTCTCCTGCATAGGTAAAGAGCTTTGCGCTGTTTCTAAGTGGGGACGCACCCGGATAATCTGTTCAAACTCATCATGGGGCATCAGCATTTCATGCTCCTCTACCCCAAAGTAATCACAAATTTTCAGCAGATTATTACCTGAGGGTGTGGTTTTACCCCCCAGATACTTATTGAATTGCTGGCGGTTAATTTGCAACTCACGGCAGACTTCCGATATCGATTTTTTGTAATTACACAGCAAGCGTAAATTAGCTGCCAGATTCTCTTTATTCATTTCAGATCCGCTTCAGACACTCTCTTTTAAATTTCACACCAGAATACTCCCAATTAACAGCAGAAAAACCAGTTATGCATCAACCCCAGGCATCATAGGCGCTGTAGCCGAATAACACATGACGCTCACAGTGCGCCAGTTAGCGTCAGGTAACCCAAGAAGGCGAAATTGAACCCCTTCTTGCTAGCGGCCTATAGTGGATGACAGAGCTTAGCACCCTCAAAAACTCTCGGCCCCGCGCCGCCAAAAACAGCCAGTCAGGAGGCCAAAACTTCGCTGCTCACGCTCAACTACCCACAGGGCCATGCAGGGAAAATGACTCCAGACTGACGACAGGCTGCAACTGCCAGACAACAATAACAACAATACTCACGGAGTAATCACACATGATCCAACTGAAATCCCTGAAAAGCTTCAAAACCACTCTGCTGGGCGCAGCCCTGACTCTGGCAATGTCTGCGTCAGTATCTGCAGCCGATATGAAGCTGCGTTTTGCCGGTACCCTGCCTGCCGACAGCCAGGGAACCAAGATGATGAAGCAGATCGAAAAAGATATTGAATCGGCAAATGTCGGCCTGAAAGTATCTGTGTTCCCGGCTAACCAGCTGGGCTCCGGTGAAGAACTGTTTGAAGATGCTATTCGTGGCAACATCGACATGGTGGCAGGCTTCATTTATTCCCACAAAGATCCTGTGCTGGAAATTGCCTCGCTGCCATTTCTGGTTAGCAACTGGCAGGAAATGGAAGACGTTATGCTGAATCAGGACTCAGCTTTCAACCAGATAATGTCTGAACGTCTGGAAAATCTTAATCTGCGTCTGATGAACAGCATTCCGGTAGGCTTTACCGGCATCGTCGCGACCCAAAAACCTGACGATTGGGCAGGCATGGGTGATAAAGGCATGAACATCCGCGTATGGTCTTCCAGCCTGATGAAATCCACCGTTGAACTGATCGGCTATAAAGCGACTACCATGGCCTGGGGAGACATTTTCCCTGCCCTGCAGTCCGGCATTGTTGACGGGGCTATTTGCTGTACTAAGCAAGACGCCTACAATATTTTTGCGGTCAGTGATGTTGGTAAATACTACGTTGCCAATGACTCAATCACCGATACGTCCTTCTACTATGTTTCCCAGAAGACCTGGAACAAGCTCAACGCTGAACAACAAACTGTTGTTAAGAATGCTTTCGATAAAGCTTCTGCAGATTTCTTTGCCTGGAATAAAGATAACGACGCTAAATTCCGCGACAAGCTGATCAGTAAAGGCTACGAAATACTTGAGCCAAGCGATGCTGAAAAGCAAAGCATGAAGGCTAAAGTACGTGAAACTGTATGGCCAGAAGCAGCGACAACCGTTGGCGAAGATGTACTGAAGCGCCTGCAAGCCAGTAATAGCTAAGTAGACAGCGACAATACCGCTACTCCTGTAAAGGTCACGCACAGCAGGCTTATCCCGGATATGCCAGCACATGCAGTGACCTTTTCGTCGCCTAAATCTGACAGGTATTAGAACTATGGCTAGCTTAGCAACCCAGTACCCCCAGCCGCTTGCTACTCCGCTGCGTATACTCATGAAGGCGATGAACCTGATCATCATCAGTGCAGGCATCATTTTGGCGCTGACTTTTTTCTTTGTCGTCATCCTACGCTACGGCTTCGGTGCGGATCTGTTTGCTTATGAAGAATGGCTGATGATTGTCGCCTTCTGGATGTTTTTCATGGCCAGCGCAGCAGGTACTCACGACCGCGCTCATGTAAACGCCGATATCCTTGGCTTTATGATCAGTAATCCCCGCGTGATTTATATCCGTGCACTGATTGTCGAAAGTATCGAGCTGATTATCTCTGCAACCCTGGCTTACTGGGGTTTCCTGATGATCGAAGAAAGCATTCTGGCCTACCCCAACTGGCAACAGACCGTCGCACTGAAAATACCTTTCCTGCTACCTCGTTTTGGTATTTTCCTCGGTTTTCTACTGATGACGCTCTACACCGCACTGCATCTTTATGTGCTGATTCGTAACGGCCAGGACGGCGCTTCTCAGCCTTCCGAATAATGGACCAAATTCTATGATCATCCTCGGTACACTCGTCATACTCTGTACGCTGCTGCTGTTAGGTATCAGCGTGCCGCTAGCCTTCGGCGGCATACTTATTTTCCTGGCACTGATGGGCGGACACGACGTCACAGGCTATTTGCCAACCGGCCATTGGAAGATGAATTCACTAGTTTTACTGGCCATTCCACTCTTCATTATTGCGGGCGCCATCATGGAAAAGGGCCGTATAGCGGCACCTCTAGTAAGCCTTGCAGAACTTTTTGTTGGTCACTTAAAAGGCGGATTATCTGCCGCGGCAGTCATTGCCAGTGGCATATTCGGCTCAATTTCTGGCAGCGCCAATGCCACCCTTACCTGTATTGGCGGCATCATGATGCCCCATTTGCGCAAAGCCAATTACCCGGAAGGCCTCTCTGCTGCGCTAATCGTCAGTGCCAGTCCTCTGGGTTTGCTGATTCCCCCCAGTGCCTCCCACATTCTGTATGCATGGGTTGCACAGCAATCTGTACTTAAAGCCTTTTTATCCACAGTCATTCCCGGCCTGATTCTCATCACTATGCTATGCATCGTGAACTACATTTGCCTGCGCAAAGTCACTAACCTGAACCTGGGAAAAAAGGTGGATAACTTTAATCTGGCGTTCCGTTCCCGCTCAATCAGAGCTTTTCCGGCATTTATGATGCCAGCGATTATTCTGGGCGGCATATACGGCGGCATCATGACGCCGGTGGAAGCCGCCGGTGTCGCCGTGATTTACGCAATTCCTGTGGGTATCTATGTTTATAAAGGTCTGACCTGGAGCAGCTTTCTGGCCACTATGCGCGGTGCAGGCGTAACCGTTGGTGTAGTTATGGCGATGATCTTTACCGTACTGATCGTCAGCCGCTTTCTGGTATTTGAAGACATTCCAAGCATTGCCCAGGAAATGGTGTATTCAGTTTCAGATAATCCCATCGTGATTTTACTGATGGTGAATCTGGTGATGATTCTCATCGGTATGTTAATGGACGATATCAGCGGGTTGTTACTCTGTACCCCATTGCTATTACCTATTGTTCAGAGTGTTGGCATGGACCCAATTCATTTTGCTGCGGTATTAGGGGTAAACCTGGGGATGGCAAACATTACACCGCCAACAGCACCACTGCTGTATTTAGGTTCAAGGGTTACACAAACACCTGTAAATAAGATGATGAAGCCAACTCTTATAATGATTTTCTTTGCCTGGCTGCCTACTCTGATGCTGACTACTTTTATCCCTGAGCTGGCACTCTTCCTGCCAGACTTACTACTGGGGTAAAAGATTGCTTCTCGGTTAATGCAGTACACATTCCAAAATGAGTGAGTACCTACTTACAAAATGTTATCCCACTTCTTCTCGGGGCCGAAAGGCCCTTTTTTATATCCGTAAAACCTTCCTGAAATACATCATCGAAAAGAAACACTGAAAAGTAACACTTATACATAACAGAGACTAAATTGCAGGCGAAAAAAAACAGCTCCGGTTCTGGCTCAAACTGAACAGGAACTGTTGCGAAAACCTTTAGCTTTTAGAAGAGCGTACCGGTAACACCTGATAAGACTGTAAAGCGTCTTTACGGAATGGGATTGTCGCCCGTACCTGATCGGTATGCTGACGATCCACTTCAACAATACAGAATTCTTCCGCTTCACCCATTACGGTTGGCTTAACTGATTCATCAATCCAGGGCGGACAGATAACTGAATGGCCGAAGTGTGGGCCTCCACGATTCAGACTGACAAAATACACCTGATTTTCCAGCGCTCGGCTAACGACAAACTGCTGCCAGGAATGGAATGAACAATCCTGCGCAAAAGCAACCGGATGCAAAATCACATCAGCCTCAAACTCGCAGCACAGGCGGCGGCTCAGCTCAGGGAAACGCATGTCATAACAAATAATAATGCCTGCTTTGACCCCATCAAGTTCAAATACCGCCAGATGATCACCGCGTTTGAAGTACTTCAACTCCGCAGAATCGCCGTATTCAGCGGTATGAATCTTGTCATAGTGGGTCAAATACTCGCCATCCCGGTCCAGTACAACCTGACTGATGTAATACTCATCCTCATCCAGACGCGGCATCCCATAGCAAACAGCAACCTGATGCTTACGACACAGCTCAGCAAACAATTGCTGGCTAGCCCCCTCTAAAGGTTCAGCAAAGCAATCAATCTGCTTAAAATTTTCAGTGGAATACTCCATCGTTGCCAGCTCTGGCAGCAGAACTAAATCGACCTTGTTATCCGCCAGTATGCCGTCCAGTTTTGTTATCAGTGTGTGGATATGTACAAGCTGTTGTTCACGGCTGTCAGTGGCCGGAATCTCAACCTGACAAGCAAGAATACGCATACAGGAAAATCTCCAGTCTATGCTCCTAGAATGAATAACCAATTTACTCCGGGTAGCCCGCAGGCAACAGATGCGCACCCTGTTATCGCTGGCGTTGGTTTGAGTCAGAAGGGCTTCACTTTGCGTCAGCACGTTCTCTGAGCAAGCAATTTTGTTCAATACAAGGGTTTTACGGATCATTAACCTGTCAGCATCATTATTGAAGGAAGCACCATGCTGACTATTATTTTCTCTATGCTGGTATTTGCGCTGGTCGGGGCAATTTCACCAGGCCCGGTGAACATTGTTGCCACCGGTGCAGGTGCTAACTATGGATTTCGTGGCGCTCTGCCACACGTCATGGGTGCAACGCTGAGCTATACGTTGATTGTATTTTTAGTCGGAATCGGGTTGAACCAGTTGCTGGCTCAGGTACCTGAGTTCGCCAGTATTTTGCAATATCTTGGCAGCGCATTCCTGCTGTGGATGGCTTGGAAAATAGCAACCGCCAAACCGGAAAGCTTACAGGGTGAAACGCCATCCCTACCTCCTAAGATGCTTGAAGGGGCGCTTTGTCAGGGTTTGAATCCAAAAGCCTGGCTGGTATCAATGTCTGGAGTTAGCCTGTTTGTGAGCACACAGCAACCAGCCGCACTATTCCTGATGATTTTCTGTGCGGTATCTTTTGCTATGTGTTTTATCGGTGTTGGCAGTTGGGCATTGCTGGGCCAGGTGATTAGTCGTTACTTGTCCAATCCGACACGTCAGGTTATGTTTAACCGCATCATGGCAGCATTGCTGGCCACCAGCATTCTGACAATCATCAATGTGTAATTTATCGCATCAAATAAGCCAACTAAGGAGCAGAGTATGACAGCCACCACCCCTGACATACGCAATAACTGCTTCTTTGCACGCAGCCCATCGTTACCTCAGGTAGAGATGCGTCTGGCAGACAGTTCCAGTGCCTGCTATGGCACTCACTCCCATGATGAGATCTCATTTGGTGTCATCGACGCAGGTAGCGCCCGTTACCAGAACCGGCAGCACAGCCATTCAATAGGTACCACCACAACCGTGATGATGAATCCCGGAGATGCGCACTCCTGTAATCCGGACAATGGTGAGTGGTCATACCGAATGTTGTTTATTGATGCACGCTGGATCGGTCAATTACAGGCAGAAATATTCCAGTGTCAGGGACAGGATTACCTGTCATTTCCCGGACCGCTGGCAACAGAGATGCAAAGCTTCCACCAGTTTGATGCTCTCTTCAACGCCCTGACACAACCTGATACCGGTATCGCCGAAGGTCTGATGATGGATTATCTCGCGCTACGCTTTGCCAATGTTGCGCCACTGCAGCAAGAAACACTAAAAACTGATACCGACAGTGTCCGGCTAGTACGTGAAATGATTTTGGATCAGTTGGATACCAACATCACGCTGGACAGTTTTTCGAGCCAGACCGGCCTCAGCCGTTATCACTTAATCCGTAGCTTCAAAAAACTCTATGGCCAGTCACCGCACGCCTGGCAACTGGACCAGCGCATTAAAACCGCTAAACGTCTATTACGGGAAGGCGAAAGTATAAGTGACACTGCCAACCAGTTAGGGTTTGCCGATCAGGCACATTTTCAGCGCAATTTTAAAAAGCGCCTGGCCATAACGCCTAAGCTATACCAGTCCTTTTTTATCTGAATAAATACTCAGAAAAGATGCCGGATATCCCTGCGGTAGGGGTCTGTACGCTTGTTACTTACGACTTCTGACTGGCGCTTAAATCCTTATTGAATTCTTTTTATATAGCAGCACACAGAGAACAAAAATGTTTGATACCACACAGATTCTCGCATACGCCACGGCACTGGCCATTGCAGCCCTGATTCCAGGCCCGGGCATGACAACACTGATTGCTCGCAGCGTCAGTGGCGGCGCGGTCACCGGTTTTTGCGTCTTGAGCGGGCTTATACTCGGTGACCTGATCTATCTGTCATTTGCAGTGTTCGGTCTGGCGCTCATTGCCGAACATCTGAATACTCTGTTCATAGTCATTCGCTGGGCGTCGGCACTGTACCTGAGCTATCTGGCCTGGCAATTCTGGTTTGCGGAGCATCAGTCACTGGATATACAGCAAAAAGTCCGTAAAAAGGATCTGATATCCGCCGGTATGTCAGGCTTAACGATTACTCTGGGAAATCCAAAAACCATTGCCTTCTATCTGGCACTTTTGCCGCTGGTTATTCAGCTGGACGCCATCACACTGCAAAGCTGGGGACTGGTGTTACTCCCGGTCACTGTGCTGGTATTACTGAGTATAGGAGCCGTCTATATAGCAGGTGCAATTCGCATCCGGCGCTTCCTTTCCCAGCTACAGGCACAACGCTTACTGTTTCGCAGCGCGGCTGTCATGATGCTTTCAGCAGCTGGATTAATGCTCAGCCGCTCCCAGTAAGCATTATCAATCGAATGACTCCGTATGCAGCCTGTGGATAACCCCGGAATCAGTGGCAGCTTCGGTAACACTTTTTAATAACGTTTCAGGTCCACAACTGTATATCTGGCAGTCTTCAGCCAGATCACTGAACAGCATAAACGGATTCAGACGCTCACTTTCGTTGCTGAAGTACGTCACTAGCCGATCGCCCAAAACGCTTTTTAGTTCAGCATAGAATGCCATTTTCTCAGGGCTTTTCGCCGCATAATGTAGCTCAAACCGAACACCCCGCTGCAGTAATTCAAGCGCCATTGCTTTCAGCGGTGTAATGCCAATACCACCGGCAATCAGCAGGGCTGGTCGCAGATCATCATGCAGAAGAAAATGGTTCTGTGATTCCGTTATATTTAGCCGGGTACCTAACTGATAAGACTGCTGTAACCCTGCTGCCAGTCGGGAATCATGCTTTGCCTGTACAGCAATCTGATACTCATCCACACGCCGGGGATCACTGCTGAGAGAGTAGTGTCCGATTCGCACTCCCTGCTCAGTCGGTACAGGTAACTGCAAATGCGCACCCGGAATAAAGCGGGGTAACATATCGCCGTCTATGGTCTTAATTTGATAACTGCGAATCTCTGGCGTTAGCTGATTTATGCCCACAACTTTCACTGCAAGCGGCCCCTGCCCTAGCTCCTCACCGGGAGCAAACACAGGATTTATTTCAGCTGTTTTCTGAGCAGGCTGGTTAACGTTTTCTTCAATAGTTGAACGCCACTCCTGCTCCGTAAACCGGGGCGTAATGTATTTCGGACAATTCCAGTCAAAGCCTTCAACTTCAATCAGATAACCACGCTCTACCGGTGCTCTGAAATCGGCCTGTTCCAGTGCTACCAGAGTTTTCAGGTCATTAGGATCGACCAGCCGTATACGACCTAAAACCTTCAGCCGGGTGCGATTGCCGTAGTCCATAAAAAACAGCGCGACCCTGTCATCTTTACGAAAATTACCCAGACTGACGTACTGCCTATTACCGCTATAATCGGCAAAGCCCAACGTTTTACTGTCCAGCGCACGAATGAACCCAGCGGCTCCGCCTCTGTGTTGAACATAGGGCCAGCCAGTTTCTGTCACGCTGGCCATATAAAAGCTATCACGGTCCTGAATAAAGCTGGCTTCAGCCATACTCAGCTGATCATTAAAGTCTTCGCCACCTAACAGCCGCTGATAGCCTCCCCGGCTACCATGCCGTTGCTGCTCTGCCAGTACTGATTCAGTAAAGACAATTTCTGCAAAACGATGTCCCATAATCATGCCCTCCTGTTCATAAAAGCTCTTCACTAAAGCCCTTTACAAAAAGCCCTGCGCTCCGGTGCCCGAAGCGCAGGTTATTACCGTCATTACCGCCGTTCAGCTGGCTAGCTTGAGATCGACCTCTGGAAAATCGATTGTCACCTGACTGGCCTTAGCCAGAATATTGGTCAACAGGTTCATTGCCACATGGGTAATAATTTCTACGATCTGCGCATCATTGAAGCCTGCTTCACGTATTTCCAGAAACTCTGTATTCGTAACAGCGCCATGATTTTCCGCTAACGACAACGCAAAACGCACGGCCACTGCAGCTTTATCATCCAAACTCGCACCGGAGCGGTTAGCAGTAATTTCGTCACTCTCCAGACCGGCCTTACGTCCCAGAGCAGTATGTGCAGACAAGCAATACTGGCAGCTATTCGTCTGTGCCAGTGCCAGCGCAATACGCTCACGGGTTTCTGCATCCAGCTCACCGTCATTTGCAACGCTGTGCAGTCCCAGAAAAGCATTCAGTGCTACCGGTGAATTGGCGAATACCTTCAGGAAGTTTGGCACCATCCCTAGTTGTCCCTGAATTGCGTCTAACAGTTCGCCCTGTGCCGCATTGGCAGTATCACGCTCAACAACATTAATTCGACTCATCATTTTCTCCTTAGCGCACTGCGCTGTCTGGTTAGAAAGCCCGCGTTCACCTCAGCGGGTAGAGTTACTATGCCGAATTACATTTTGTTAAAGAATCACCTAAAATTTGATTTCATAATTACGATAATCGAAATAATAGGCTGCCAATTCATGGATCAGTTTCATTTATTAAGGGTATTCAGTGCAGTTGCTGAACAACAGGGGTTTGCTGCAGCGGCCCGCCAGTTGCGAATTTCCGCCCCGGCGGTTACCCGGGCAATCGGCCAGTTGGAAGAGCATTTAGGTGCAAAGCTGCTGGAACGCACAACACGTCATGTTCATCTGACTGAAGTTGGCAGCCGTTATTTAGAAGATTCCCGATCCATTCTGGAGCAATTAGCGCAGGCCGATCAGACGGCCACTGGCATCAACGCTTCGCCTCGCGGACAGCTAACCGTGACTGCACCTAACTTGTTTGGCCGGCGTTTTATTGCGCCACTGATGCTGGAATATCTGCGCCAGTATCCAGACACTCAGGTCACTGAACTGTTCGTCGACCGACGGGTAAATCTGGTGGAAGAAGGTATAGATGTTGGCATCCGGATAGGTGAACTGCCAGATTCAAACCTAAGGGCCAGAAAAGTAGGCGAAGTCAGCCGGGTGCTTTGTGCCAGCCCGGAATATCTTCGCCAACATGGCACACCAAATAACCTCAATGAGCTGCAGCAACATACGCTGATTGATGCCAGTCAGTCGCTGGACTGGCGTTTCCAGACTCAGGAAGGGTTACGCACACTCAGTATCCAGCCCCGTTTAAGCACCTCTGATAACGACACAGCTATACAAGCGACCTGCGCAGGTTTTGGTATTACACGGGTGCTGTCTTACCAGGTGGCCGAAAAGTTTGTTTCCGGTGAGCTAATCAGAATATTACCGGAACTCGAGCCTGCTCCCTGGCCTGTAAATGTCATCCACCGGCAGGGGCCTCAGGGCTCAGCCAAAGTTCGTAGTTGTGTCGATCTGCTGGTTGAACACTTACAGAAAGCGCCCTGCTTAGAAGTTTTTTCTTATTGAAAACAATTCACTGAAGTTATTCATATGTATCTTTCAATGTGCAGTTATCAACACAGGGGAAGTATTGATAACTGTCTGCTAGCTCTTTGCCAACGTTTCAGTAACAGACGAAGAAGACTAGTATCAAATTGTTAGTGAACAATTTATTAAAAATGCCATTTAGCAATAAAGGACACATTGCGCTCATCCACATCCTTTATGCCAAATTTATTATTCCAATGAGAATACTCAATACCAACATAAAAAGGACTTTCTGTGCCCATAACATTTCCCAAATTGTATTTAAGCTGGGATGTAAAATTCATCTCTGATTCGTGGTCATCTTCTGAAGTACTCCAATCAATAAATCCGTCATATAGGAACTCACTCTCAGCGACACTAAAAGGAACCGCAAACGATATAGATAACTGCTGATCGTTATCATTTTTATCATTCGTGACCTGATAAATATTCGCTTTAAAATATCTAAAACCCGGGATATCAAGGTCTACACCCAAGCCCCCCATATAGTTATCAAAACCACCAAAACTATCGCTTTTCGACTCCCACTGAGCTGCCAGATAAACATCCTTCACCGGTCCGAATGACAAATCACTGCTGGTCAAATTACCTAGACTCAAACGAGGTTGAAACTCAAAGTAAGTATCCTGCGTACCACCGTCATAATGCGTACGATCTAAAAAGAAGAAAGTATCACCCCAACTATGACCACTGGCATGTTCAAATGTGATCACTTGCCGGTCATCTGCGCCAACTTCATAGTCACTGCCTTGAAGATAACTAATACTGAAATCTTGCCATTTCAACTCTGCAAATGCTTGCGTAGAACACAGTATGCTGGTCGCAATAAACATAGATTTATACTTCATCGAAAGAGCCTCATTATTATTTTAGTTCGCTTTAGAAGCTGAAAAGCTTATTACGCACAGCAATTCAGACAGTTATCTACTAATATCAAACTCAGACATTAATGTTATTTAGATCAGTCAAACCTATACAAAAAAAATTTAAATAATTAAAAAACATAAAAAATCAAGAACGATTACAAATAGAACATAAAAAGTTAAAATCGATAATCTAACATGCCGCTTCAATCATTTAATTACTTATTATTTAACTGTTTTAATTTCAATCAAATATAAAAGCACAGAAGAACAATGTCCACAAAACATAAATAAACTGTATACAATTTGTTTTCTTAATGTGAAAAATACATAAGATATGTAACAACCTCAATTTCTTTGCGATTAAAAGGAAAGAGATAACTATTTGATTCATATAAAATAAAACAAAATCTACAGTGAGCCAGAATTTTTTACACCTAAAGCCAAATCTGTCCATCAGTAGATAACACAATTAGCACGCAGATGTTGTATACAAATGAAAAGCATTCACAATATAAAAAAAACCTAACCAAACATTTAAAAGATTATAATTTATTTATTTATCATCTATAAAAAAGACAGCCCGCATAAGCCATCCTTTAACAGCTATGGAAATAAATGCATTATCATCCTGTTAAGATAAAAAATCATAAAATAAACGATAAAAAACTCTTTTATAAACACATTTAATATCGCAGAAGGCTTTATTTAACACGTATAAACTAAAAAGCCCGGTATACCAACATATACCGGGCAAAACCTGTGTAACACATTCCACAGGGATGGGCAGAAAAGTTGTCAGTTCAGCACAACTGACAACTGTTCGGGTGTAACTTCTTACATTTTCATTCGTTCGCCTTTAGGGTCATACAACCCCCTCAGAGAGGCCGTCGCACTGACTGGCTGCAATGCAATTTCGATCTCAAACTTAGCGGCTGCTAAAGCGTCTGCCGTCAAATCTGGCACATTTACATATCCCATTCCGATCGCCCCGCCAACGGAGTGGCCATACATACCTGACGTCAGGTAGCCAACCACATTACCGTCCATCAGAATCGGCTCGTTGTGGTACAGCAACGGCTCAGGATCATTCAGCTTGAACTGCACTAAGCGACGATCCGGCAGGCCTGCGGCCTTCTGTGCAATAAATGCTTCACGGCCAATAAAGTCGCTGGCATCCGCCTTAGCCGTAAAGCCCAGCCCCGCCTGAATCAGATTGTCTTCGGAGGCTATATCATGACCCCAGTGGCGGAAGCCTTTCTCCAGCCGCAAGCTGTTCAGGGCATGCAGGCCAACATTACACAACTCGTACTCTGCACCTGCCTGATGCAGAGCGTGATATACCTTAGGTGCATCTGTTGCTGGCACCATGATCTCCCAGCCCAGCTCACCAACGTAACTGATACGTTGCATCCAGACTTTCGCACCTGCCAGTTGTGCATAACGACCTGTACTGAAAGCAAAGCCTTCCGCACTCAGATCCGTATCTGCAATTTTCTCCAGCACTTTACGAGCATTCGGCCCCTGGACTGACAAGCAGGCAAACTGCTGGCTGACATCTGCTAACTGGCTGTCGCCCAGTAAATTACGTTTCAGACGCCACCAGTCACGATTGAAAGAACCGATACCGGTCGTCACCCAAAAGCGTTCCTCACCCATACGGGCAATGGTTAAATCAGCCTCAATGCCACCACGCTCATTCAGCCATTGGGTGTAAACCAACTTACCTTCAGGTACGTTGATATCGGCACAGCTCAGGCGCTGTAATGTTGCCATAGCATCTTTGCCGACAACCTCAAACTTACCGAAAGACGAAATATCGTACATACCCACGCTTTCACGGGTAGCCAGATGTTCATCACGATAAAAATTAAACCAGTTCTGACGCTTATAGCTGTATTCGTATTCCGCTTTGGCGCCATTACGCGAGAACCAATTTGCCCGCTCATAACCGCCAACTTCACCAAAGCAGGCGCCAGCATCTGCCAGCTCGTTATGCAAAGGGGAATGCTGAATATCACGGGCTGTATGGTACTGATAAAACGGCCAGTGCATGGCATATGTGTGACCAAGCGCCTCCGGAATTCGCTGTTCAACATAGCTCTGAGTGCGCTGTACCGGGTGATGACGGCGCACGTCACATTCGGTGATATCTCCGGACGGATAACCATCAATAATCCAGTCCGCCATTAGTTTACCCAGGCCACCGCCAGCACCAATACCTTTTGAGTTCAGGCCGCAGGCAACAAAAAAGTTATCCACTTCCGGAGTAGGGCCAAGCAAATGCAGGTTATCACTGGTGAAGCTTTCCGGGCCGTTGAACCAGGTACGGATACCAGCTTCACCGAAGTCTGGCAGTGTTTCCATACCGCGCATCAGATACTCTTCGATATGATCCATTTCACAAGGGAACTGATCAAAACAGAAGTCTTCCTGAATGCGGCTCATCGGCAAGCCTTTGGCATTGTGCTCAAACCAGCCCACCAGCAACTTGCCGGCATCTTCTTTGAAGTACACACCTTTATCGAAATCACGCAGCACCGGACGCTTGCTCATGGATTCCATTTCATCGGTGACCACGTAATAATGCTCACAGGCATACAACGGCAGATCAACACCTATCTTGGCTGCAATATCCCGCGACCACATACCGCCACAGAGAATCACCTGATCCGCACGGATTTCACCGGCATCCGTTTTCACACCAACAGCTTTGCCATCTTCAACGATGATATCGGTAACTTTGGTTTTCTCGCGGATGTTTGCGCCGCCCATCTTGGCGCCTTTGGCCAGCGCCATAGTGGTATCAATCGGGTTAGTCTGGCCATCTTTTTCAATGTACAGCGTACCAACGACACCTTCAGTGTTAATACCCGGATAAAGCTCTGCCAGGCGTTCATTGTCGATCATTTCAGATTCAACACCGAAGACTTTAGCCATCGATGAAGTGCGCTTCAGCTCTTCTAAACGCTCTTCAGAACGGGCAATAGACAAGGATCCGATACGGGCATAGCCAGTAGCCTGACCAGTTTCTTCTTCCAGGCTGGCATATAGCTCGTGACTGTATTTCGCCAGATTCGTCAGTGTCGGGGTCGGCCAGAGCATGCTCACCAGACCCGCTGCATGCCAGGTTGTGCCACAGGTTAGTTGCTGTCGCTCCAGCAGCACTACATCTGTCACGCCGCGTTTCGTCAGATGATAAGCAATCGAGGTGCCGACGATACCGCCACCGATAATTACCACTTCAGCTTTTGCTGGCAAAGGTGCTTGGGTTGTTTCTTCAGTCATCACGCAAATCCTGTTTTTTTATTGCTTTTATCTGACACCAGCCGGAAGGAAAAGAACCTGTTGACCTGGCTGTCTGCAGAGCCTGATTTTAAGCATCTGATGTCCGTCATAATGACACAGAGCAAAAACCACTCACAATTGATAAATATCTTCACTATGGTAAGTTTTATTACCATTAAAAACTCATAATTCCGGGACTGTTTCAGCCATGGAAAAAGCAATCAATCATCGTCAGCTACCACCGCTTAAAACCCTTAGTGGCTTTGAAGCAACAGCTCGTCTGCTAAGTTTTCGAAAGGCAGCTCAGGAACTGAATCTGAGCCACCCGGCAATCAGTCATCAAATTCTGGCACTGGAAACAAATCTTGGAGTTAAACTGTTTAACCGCAAAGGCCGGCAGATGGTGCTGACAGCTGAAGGTGAACGCTTTTACCCAATTGCCAGACGGGCACTGGAAGAACTGATTAATGGTAGCGAAGTGCTGCGTCGCAGTGCTTCGATAAAACCGCTCAGAATCCAGACCTATATATCCGTGTCGATACGCTGGCTGTCACACCGGTTGAGCCGTTTTCGTGCCGCCCATCCGGATATAGAGCTTCAGCTGATATCCAGCATTGAAGAACAGGATTTTGATGAAACCAATGCTGACATCGGGCTTATTTTCAGCCGAGCATCGCCGGACACTCATTTAGCCTGGGAGCCACTCATTCAGCCAGCACTGAGACCTGTCTGCCATCCGTCTCTGGTTGGCAATCAAACGAATTTATTACCCGAGGAGATTCTGCAATACCCGCTGATAACCGTAACCTCGGAGCGCTGGCAGTGGCAGGACTGGTTTGAAGCCGCAGGCTTTTGTGCCTCCCAGCCAAATTCAGCACTAAGCACAGACAGCACAGCTATCGCACTGGAAATGGCAATGGATGGCGAAGGCATCGCACTGTTAAACGGCCCTTTCGCTAACAAAGACCTGCTGGCGGGCCGATTGATACATCCCAGTGAACATTGCGTCCGCAATTTAGGAGAATGGGGGCTGACCTATCGGAAAGATAGCCAGCCACATCAGAATATTCGTGCTTTTGTTGACTGGATACTGAAAGACATTGCCAAACATCCCTGAATAAGTGCCGGCAACAAGCAGTTTAGTTATCCGTAAAGTTAAATCCTCAGTTCTGAGACTCGGTGCTGAAGCCCGGTACTGAAGCCTGATTGTTCTGAGCTGATAATTTCAAAATCGCATTTGCGCACTGTGAAAGCTGTTATAAAGCAACGCTGCCGGAATATCTCCAACCCTTGTAGCGACTGTGGGCTCAAGCCGCACGGGCTTACCCTGACGCTCAGCTTTTGGGGTGATATTCATATGCGCTTTGTAGCATTTGCTGAAGTGCGCAGCAGAGACAAAACCACAAGCAGCCGCCACATCAATGATCGGCCGGGACGTTTGCTTCAGCAATTGCCTCGCCGCCAGCAAACGTAATTTGATGTAGTACTTCAGCGGGGTACAATCTAGATGCTTTTTGAAAATCCGTTCCAGATGACGGCGCGAAATACCCACATATCCTGCCAGCTCAGTCAGTGACAGAGGCTCCTCCAGATTGGTTTCCATCAGCGCGATAATCTCCGCAAGCTTTGGCTGACTTAGCTTAACAGGGTCTGACAAATGTAGTGGTTGCTCCATCATAGATGGCTCAAACATCAGCGCTTCAGCAACCGACTGAGCCAGTGCCTGGCTCTGCTCATCAGCAATACGGTTAATCATCATTTCCAGCATGGCACAGCCACCCGCACAGCTGAATCGCTGAACACCGGTGGTAAAAGGCTTAAGGGTAACCGCAACCCGTGGCCGCTCTTCCTGCAAGATGGTCGAAAATTCACGTGGTACGCTACAGCTCAGGCCATCAAAAAAGCCGGCTTTAGCCAATGCCACTACACCACTGGCCACACCGCCCAGCGCTACCCCACTCGCGACAAAACGCTGCAAACGCGCCACCAGCATATTCGACAGTTCCGGTACGTTTGAGCCACCGACAACAACCAGGGCATCAAGTGGCTTACTGGCTATCAGTTCAGCAATGCTGTAATCCGGCATAGTAGCCACCCCGGTTGATGCCCGGGCAGTTTCGCCGTCCACAGTCGCAGTAAAATATTCATAGAGACGTTCTTCAGCAACCTGATTCGCCACTTCCAGCGGTTCAAGTGCAGAGGTGAATGACAACATGCTGAAACGATCTAACAGCAAAAATCCGATTTTTTTTTGGCTCATTATTATTATCTCCAAACATCTCTCTGTCAGAGGCTCGTCTGCTCAGTGCAGACTTGCGAGTCTCTCCTGCATAAAGCCTCTCGTGTCGGGAAGTCTTATGCAGAAGAACTGTTCAAGCTAAGTTGTTAAAGACTAAGTTGTTAAAGGCCAGGTCGTTAATAATCGCGTTTGCATGGCGGAGCAGAATAAACGGGAGCAGCAAACTGCTCCCGTATTCAGTGCTTAACCGTCAGACTCTCAAACGCTCATTCTTAGGATCGTAAGCAGGCATCATTTCTATATGAGCCTTACGTTCACCCAGAGATGTCTCCACCATCACTTGCTGGCCGGCAGTGTTGTGCTCAGGCTTTACATAGGCAAATGCCAGGCTCTTACCGATCCGGTGACCAAACGCACCACCGGTTGTCAGGCCTGTTACTTCGCCGTTCGCCCAAACCGCTTCATTCCCAAAGCATTCCGCCGGCACATCGTCATCGAATACCAGATAGGCATTAACCATCTCCAGTTCGCCCTGCTGGCGCTGACGGATATTTTCAACACCGATAAACTCACGGCTGGTATCCATAAAGCGATCCATGCAGGCTTCTGCACCGGAAATCTCTTCGGTGAATTCATGACCATATGCACGGTACATTTTTTCCATCCGCATAGAGTTCATCGCCAGGCCACCAAAGTCACGCAGCCCCAGAGCAGCTCCGCTGTGGAACAGTGATTCATAGATCGACAGCACCTGCCAGGTCGGCATGTGCAATTCCCAGCCCAGCTCACCGGCGTAAGATACCCGCATCGCGAATACCTGCGCAGAGTCCACCTGAATCATCCGGCAGGACAACCACGGGAAACCGGCATTGCTGATATCTTCGTCTTCGTCGAGGTGTTCCTGCAGAATTTCACGGGCTTTCGGGCCGGTCAGTAATAATCCACCCCAGGACTCTGTGATATCTTCAATCGTTACGTCGTAGCCTTCTTTGTGCCATTCCATCCACTGGTAATCTTTCACCTGGGAACCGATAGCCCCCATCAAAATGAAATGGTCTTCAGCAATCCGGCTGATGGTTTGCTCAGCCATAATGCCGCCATTCTCACTGTGGAACAGGGTCAGGGTGATACGGCCATCTTTCGCCGGCAATTTGTTACAGGACAACTTATCCAGGAAGGCAAACGCATCCGGGCCTTTCACTACAAACTTCGCCGTGCCGCTCAGGTCAGCAATACCACAGGCATTCTGTACCGCTGCACATTCTTCAGCCACCGCCGCATGCGCTTCGCTGTGTGCCCAGTTATGGGTTTCACCACGGACTTCATCAGTAGTAAACCAGGACGGTTTCTCGTAACCCGTGTTAACCACATGTACTGCACCTTTCTGCCCCAGCAGAGCATGCATTGGGCTGACCCGCATCGGACGGCCGTGAGGACGGTTATCGTTCGGCGCACCGAATGAATACATCCGTTCGTATGATTCGATCGCCCGGGTAATGCAGTAGTTTTTATCAGCCCAGGTATCAAAACGGCGGCTATCCAGCGAAGCCATATTCAGTTCGGTCTGGCCATGGACAATCCACTGCGCCAGATACTTACCAATACCGCCCTGTGCGATACCAATAGAAGCACCACAGAGATTCCAGAAGTTGCGCAGCCCTTTGGCCGGGCCGACCAGGAAGTTATCGTCCGGCGTATGCGTAATCGCGCCATTGATAATGGTACGGATACCCACTTCACTGAAGCCCGGTACCAGTTCCATACAACGTTCCAGGAACGGCATGATACGTACCAGGTCACCCGGGAACAGTCCGCGGTCGAAATCCCAGTCCATACCTTCCAACGCCCAGGGCTTAGCGCCTGATGTTTCATAAGGGCCAATCAGGAAGCCATTACCTTCCTGACGAATATAACTGGCGGCCCAGGAGTCACGGGTTACCGGCATTTCGCGGGCCAGTTTCGCTACTTCAGGATGGTCATCCGTTACCAGATACTGGTGCTCCAGATTCACAATAGGGATGTGTACTCCCACCATCTTGCCGATTTCCGGCGCAAAACAACCACCAGCATTAACCACATGCTCAGCAATAACAGTGCCTTTCTCGGTGATAACTTCGTACTCACCGCTCGGCAGCAAATTAATATCGATAACCCGGTTAAAACGGGAAACCTGCGCGCCATTTTCACGGGCTAACTGGCCCAGCGGCATCACGATAGAGGTTGGATCAATGTGACCGTCATTCGGTGTATAGAGGATGCAGCGGGCATTATCGAAGTTCATCAGCGGATTCACTTCTTTAGCCTCTTCACGGCTGATGAAGCGCATCTCACAGCCCACATTACGGGAACGGCTGATAATGTTACGGAACCACTGCTCTTCTACTTCGGTGTAACCTACCCGCAAGCTGCCGGTACGGTGGAAGGTAGATGGCAGGCCGGTTTCACGGGGAATAATTTCATCATACAACTTGATAGTGTATTCATGGATCTTCGACAGTGTGTGGTTACCGTTAAAGTTCGGACACAAACCCGCCGCGTGCCAGGTTGAACCGGAGGTAAGCTCGCCCTTTTCGATCAACAGTACGTCGGTCCAGCCTTCTTTAGTCAGGTGATACATGAGGTTCACGCCCAGTGAACCGCCGCCGACGATGACAACTCTTGCTGTTGATTGCATACAATTCTTCTCCTTAAACTCATGCCTCTGAAAAGGCAGAACGGCGACCTGCCGTCATTCCGGAGGCCGCCATTAACAGGCAGTCAGGCTACCTGCAGAATATTTAGCGACCCATATCCGATGCCGGGATATGAATGGTATAACGTTCACGAATCGCCTGATCCACTTCATCGCTGATGTGCTTCGGAAAGTAGGTACTGAGAATCGTATTCTTCTTCTCAATAGCCTTCTCCAGTAGCACCGGTTTACCTTTTTCCTGCCAGACATTCGGGCTGTCACGGTCACTGATTACAGGATAAATATATTCAGACTGCATCACTGAAAGTGTCTGACTGGAACCCAGATAATGGCCCAGATCATTCAGACAAACTTCCTTCAGGGTATCGAAGCTTAGTGAAGCTTCATCCACTTTGATGCCTTTCGTCATCCGCATACAGGCACCCAGTACATCGTTATCCATCAGATAGGATTCCGGACACACACCCAACAGACTGGCGTACATACCTGCTGATTCATAAACAATATTTGCACCGGCCATCGCCGCTGCGGAAGCACCGTAACCACGCTCAGCACCGGCCTGGAAGTCCGGGAACTTAGCATCCGACATACCCGCAGCAGTACCGGTTGGTAAATCGAAGTAATTACCCATCTGCGCACAGGCTGCACACAACAGACCCTGCTCTGGCGAACCACCGCTCATAGCGCCGGTACGTAAGTCACTGACGAACGGCCAGGTTCCCAAAATTGCCGGAGCACCCGGACGAATCGCATTCACGTATACCAGGCCACCCAGACACTCGGCCCAGGCCTGCGCCACTGCACCTGCCAGCATCGCCGGCGCTGTTGCACCCGCCTGACCAGCAGACAGCAGCAGAATTGGCATGCCACGCTCAACACCTACACGTAAGCATTCCAGTGACTCTTCAGCAAACTTCATCGGCGGTACAACAAAGCAGTTCGACATGCTCACGAAAGGACGCGCGCGCCACTGCTCTTCACCACCAGCAACAATTTCCAGCATGTCGATGGTTTCATCAACGTGATCCGCCTCTGTGAAGCTGGTACCTACGTGTTTAGTGGTACCACTGACCGACAGAAACGTAGTGTTCAAATCCAGCTCACGGGGGCTGGCGATATCACGTAACACACAGGTACGCTGGAACATGTGGATGTGTTCGCAGTTATCCACAATGCGCGCCATGTCATACAGATCTTTCGCGGTAGAATCGCGGTATTCATTCTTCATTGGGTCAGCGATCATTACCGCGGCACCTGCCGTCGAAAAATGTACCCGCTGACCACTTAAGTCCAGATCATACTCAGGATCCTGGGCATGCAGTGTCAGATTGCGGTTTGCCTTACTCATGGCATCTTCTACAACCGCACGTGGGAAGCGTAAGCGACCGTCCTCACCTAAAATAGCACCCACTTTTTTACAGGTTTCAATGCAATGTGGTGTCGCCTGTGAAAAACCAATTTCTTCCAGAATATTGAATGCTGTCTCGGCAACTTTCTCCATGTCCGCCTGAGTCAGCGGCTGGAAAGTCCCCCCGATTTCACCGGGCAGAACCGGCTTAGAATCTTTATCAAGCGGCTTACTGCGCAGCGCCAGCATCGCCTTCCTACCACCAGATCTACGTGCCATGATCACTCCTGAGTACTATTGAAAATTTATTATTATCGGTGGCCTTTTCAGGTCACGTTGTTACCACTCTAAGGTCGTATTCGAGAAAATAATCCACCTTCACAGAAGAATTCACAATTGATATATTTTTGCCCATGGATTAGATAAACTAATCCAAAATATCAGTAACTAAGTCTTTGATATACGGTCTCAAACATCTGATGCCTGCTTAGAAGAACTCAGTAAACAACCGAAAATTGATACAGCGCATACCCTTCGGCAGAAAAAAGACAGATACTGCTGAAATACATAAAAACTGTTTAATAAATAAACAGTCTTAAATTTGAATAATTCATAACCGATAAGAATAAAAACTGACTATGGCCCGACGTCTCCCACCTCTGAACAGTCTGAAAGCGTTTGAAGCCGCTGCCCGCCGTCTTAGTTTCACGGTGGCAGCTGATGAGTTACACGTCACTCAGGCCGCAATCAGTCACCAGGTAAAGTCGCTGGAAGAATATCTGCAAACGCCTTTATTTATCCGCTACCCGCGCAAGCTGGAGCTGACCGAGCCCGGCTCAGAGCTGATGTCTAAACTCAGTAAGTGCTTTGACGAAATGGATTCCGCCATTAGCGGCTTGCTACAACAACACAACCGTCAGGCACTAAAACTACGTATGGGGTCAGCCTTTGCGGCCAAGTGGATGTCTCCACGTCTGCCGGAATTCAGCCAGCAGTATCCGGAAATTGATTTATCTTTTAACTATTCACAGGTCATAGCTGACTTTGACAGCACAGATGTCGATGTCTGTATAACCTTCGGTAACGGTGAGTGGACGGGGCTGGAAGCCTATCCGATTATTCACCTCGACTTTTTCCCGGTGTGCAGCCCAGCGCTGGTACATCGCCATGGTGACATTACCTCACCCCATCAACTGGCCGATTTACCCCTGCTGCACGATCTGGATTACTACACCTGGACGCAATGGTTATTACAGGTAGGTGCTAACGACGTGAATCCACGCCGGGGCAGCATTTTGGATGACAGTAACGTATTAATGCAGGCCGCAATTGATGGCCAGGGCATCGCGATGTGCTCCACCGCTCTGGTGTCTGACCATCTGGCGGCAGGACATCTGGTACGTCTGTTTGATGACACCTTCATCAGCCGCTGGGCATACCATCTGGCATATCCAAGTAAAAACGCCCACAACCCCAGCATCGTTGCCTTTCGCGACTGGCTGCTGACTCACGCTAATCTGGATATCTGAAGGGTAAATTTCAGGCAAAAAAATCCCGGGCAGGGAATTTACTGACGACTACAAAAGTAATTTCAATAAATACCAGGCAGGCCCGGGCATAAAAAGATGTACAACAAATTGAAGTAGACAGCACCAATCGTTTGCGAATAATCACATCCGCTCAGTACTGCCAGATTATAAGCTACCGGAACCGGCACCTCTTGCCTAACGAGTAATTCTTATCCGAGCATATAGATTTTTAATAAGCTATTTTTAATACGAAAAAAATTCGCACTATAACGACAAAATCCCAATGAAAGTCGGTCGGTAATGGAATGAAAATATCGCAGAAAATACCAATAACAAAAAGACGCTCAGCTCTACTTTAGATATCCCAATAACACTAAGTCCTATCCATTGTTCGACTGTTCTCAACTCTCTCCAAGCTTCTCAATACAAAAATCAATGAAACATCTCACTTTCATTGGCACAAACTGCCGTTGTGGATAAACAATATAGAAGGGTGTCGCCGGCGGTTCGTATTCAGTAAGCAGCGGTAAAAGTGCCCCGGTTTGAAAATCATCTCTAAGCAGAAACTCCGGCAATAAACTGATCCCTATACCACCCAGCGTTGCTTTTTGTGCCGCTTCCATACTGTTTACCGAAAGCCGACCATTGACCTTCACAGTAATCGCCTCACCCGTCGGTTGAGCCAGCTCCCAGCGGCTGGAACCATCATCACAGAAGAGTACGCAACTATGCGACATCAGCTCATCCGGTGTTGTCGGTATACCGAACTCCTCAGCATATTCCGGCGCGACACAGAGCTGCGATCGCGACACTCCAAGCCGGCGGGCAACTAAACTGGAATCTTCCAAATGCGCTACAAACCGTACCGCCAGATCCCAGCCCTCCTCAACTAAATCAACCACCTGATTAGTCAGATGCAAGCTGACTGAAAGTTGCGGATAGCGCTTCATAAATTCTGGTAGCAAAGGGGCAATTAAATTTTGCCCCATCGCCAGAGGTGCCGTAATTCTTAACCTGCCAGAAGGCTGAGAATGCAGCGCCTGAGTACTGTCTCGCATCGCATCAAAGTCATCCAGTAATGCTTGCGCCCGCAACAGAAAGTTTTGCCCTGCTTCCGTTAAAGACACTTTACGCGTGGTGCGGGTTAACAAACGCACACCGAGGTCACTTTCTAACTCTTTAACGTAGCGGCTAACAACAGAAGCTGCTGTATTCAGATCCCGGGAAGCGGCCGAAAAGCTTTCTCGCCTGGCAACCTGAGTAAAAGCACGTATCGCTGAGATGTAATCCATTATTCGAATTTCTCGATTAATAATTTGCCAGTTTAGCCAATTATCATCATTTATAGATCAGTTTACAGTAACTCTCATGATGAACGACGTAAATACAAACCGGGAGTCAATCATGGAACAACGTTACCAACAGCAAATTACAGAGACCTATTACCTCACATCGGGCAGCCTGCGCTTACTGGAAACCGCCCTGATCCAGACACCAGCGCTAACTGTTCATGAGCCCGTAAATACTTCTCATAAATGCTGCACCAGCAATCACGCAACCTTACACAACGGCACCCCAAATAATTTATAAACATGAACAGGTAAACAGTCGCCTGTAGAAAATAGTTAAGCCTGGACAGGCCGCCCTTTATGGCGGCTTGCCTATAAAATAATAAATGTTCTGACGGCTACTCCGCACTAAGCCAGCATCCGCTTCACTCAATGCCTAAACCTTACGACCTGCATTTCTGATACGCTTACCAGGCTTACTTTGCTCATTCAGGAAATCGGTTTTCATATGGATCAGGCCCAAATCGAAACAAGCTTGCAAGCACTTGCCCTGCAAGATGCTGATATTGCCAGAGCATTTGCGCAGCTTGGCGCGCCTCCACCCCGGGTAAGACCGGCGGGATTTCGCACCTTTCTAAATATTATTGTTAGCCAGCAGCTATCCACAGAATCAGCAGCGGCCATTATGGGTCGGGTAGAAAATCTGCTCACGGTGAATGGAAGCCAGCCACTTCAGGCCAGTAGCATTGATAAACATACCGATGAAGCATTGCGGGCAGCAGGTTTATCGTTTCGCAAAATTGAATACATCCGTGGTCTCGCATTGGCGGTAAATAGCGGCCAGCTAGATATTGACGGGCTGGCAAACCTGCCAGATAAAGCTGCTATCGATGCTATTACTCAGCTACGGGGCTTCGGCCCATGGAGTGCAGAAATTTACCTGATGTTTGCCTTACACAGGGAAGACATCTTCCCCGCTGATGACCTGGCTCTGGTTACAGCACTGGGTAAGTTAAAGCGTCTGGACACTAAACCCACGGCCAAACAGGCCCGGGCGCTCACCGAACACTGGTCGCCCTACCGCAGTGCTGGTGCGTTATTTTTGTGGATGTATTATCGCGGTGCACCGGTCTGAGCTGGCAAACAGCAGCAACTGTTACCCTCATAAAATATTGCTGTACGTTTTCCATCGAAGTCGCGAACCTACATAAACTTCGCGTGACAAATTCAGGAAGACTCTCTTACTATACTCCGCTGGCACAACAATCAGGTTCGCGAGATTCCCCCATGATAAACCTCAGTCCGGCTAACATCATTCTCAATGCTGATTCCTATAAGGCCTCTCACTTCCGGCAATATCCGCCGGAAACCGCACTGGTATCCAGTTATATAGAAGCCCGCGGCGGTGAATACGCGCGTACCGTTTTCTTTGGCCTGCAGATGTTTCTGCAGGAATATATCAGCAAACCGATAACCGCAGCAGACATTGCCGAAGCTAAAAGTATTATTGAAGCCCACGGCCTGCCTTTCAATGAAGCCGGTTGGCAACATATTCTTAATAACCATAACGGCTACCTGCCGTTAGAAATTCAGGCCTTGCCGGAAGGCGCTGTCGTGCCAACACAAACCGCCCTGGTGCAGGTTATCAATACTGATCCTCACTGTGCCTGGCTAACCAGTTATATAGAAACCGCTCTGTTACGTGCAGTCTGGTATCCAACGACAGTGGCAACCCTCTCCTGGCACTGCCGTCAGACCATTCAGCATGCCCTGCAAAAGACCGCAGATAACTGTGACGGGCTGGACTTTAAACTCCACGATTTTGGCGCCCGGGGTGCCAGCAGTGAAGAATCCGCAGCCATTGGTGGCGTCGCACATCTGGTTAACTTCCTGGGTACAGATACCATCAGCGGTTTACTGGCGGCACGGCGTTACTATGCTGCCGACATGGCAGGGTTCTCAATTCCCGCGGCAGAACACAGCACAATTACGGCATGGGGCCGTGAGAACGAAGCCGCAGCCTACAGCAATATGCTGGAAGCTTTTGCCGGCCCAGGCAAACTGGTAGCCGTTGTCAGCGACTCTTACGACCTCTGGCATGCCATAGATAATATCTGGGGCGGTGAGCTGCGCGAACGGGTTATCAACAGTGGAGGAACTCTGGTTGTCCGTCCGGACAGCGGCGATCCTGTCAGCGTCGTCAGTGAAACCCTTGAACGACTCATGACAGTGTTTGGTTACACCACCAACAACAAAGGTTTTCGGGTATTACCGAACTATGTACGGGTAATTCAGGGTGATGGTATTTCCCGGCTTAGCATCGCGGCTATTCTGGCCGAAATGGAACAACGAGGTCTGAGTGCCGACAATATCGCCTTCGGCATGGGCGGCGAACTGTTACAAAAAGTTAATCGCGATACGCTCAACTTCGCGATGAAAACCTCTGCCGTGAAAATCGCTAACCAATGGCGCGACGTATACAAAGATCCGGTCACCGATACCGGAAAACGCTCTAAGAAAGGCCGTCTGGCAGTTATCCGTAATCAAACCGGCGAACTGCAAACCATACGTGAAACCGAGCTTGAAAATCAGCAGAACCTGTTAACGCCGGTATTCCGTAATGGCGAACTGCTGAAAAAATTCAGCTTTGAGGAAATCCGTCAGCGTGCCCGGCAGGAAATCAGTTGAGCAGATACATCCGGACTGATAGCAAAATAAAAGACAGACACAAAAAAAGGGCTGACGATTCACACCGTCAGCCCTTTTTAATATCCGTTCAGACAAATCAGCTTTTCAGAGCAGCCTGCTGAATAGCAGTGATTTCAGTAATGCCTTTTTCAGCCAGAGCCAACATGGCATTCAGCTCATCACGTGAGTACGGCGCACCTTCTGCCGTACCCTGTACTTCAATAAAGCCGCCATTGGCATTCATAACAACGTTCATATCCGTTTCGGCATCAGAATCTTCAGCGTAATCCAGATCCAGTACCGGCTCACCTTTATAAATGCCAACAGATACCGCAGCAATCGCATATTTAACCGGATCACCTTTCATTGCACCGTGCTTGTCAGCTTTCAGATACGCAATCGCATCCATCAGTGCTACATAGGCACCTGTGATAGATGCTGTACGGGTACCGCCATCAGCCTGGATAACATCACAGTCGATAGTAATGGTGTTTTCACCCAGTTTTTTCAGATTCAGGCAGGCACGCAGTGAACGGCCAATTAAGCGCTGAATTTCCAGCGTACGGCCACCTTGCTTACCCCGTGATGCTTCACGGCCACAACGGCTACCCGTCGCACGTGGTAACATGCCGTATTCAGCCGTTACCCAGCCAGAACCGGAACCACGCAGGAAACGGGGAACGCCACGCTCAACCGACGCCGTACAAATGACCTTAGTATTGCCGAACTCTACCAATACCGAGCCTTCGGCATGCATAGTGTACTGCCGGGTGATTTTCACCTCGCGCATTTGGTCCGCTTCACGGTTGCTTGGGCGAATCGTCGCCATACCCAGGTTTTGTAACTGATCGGAGATAGAAGAGCTCATGAATACTAAATCTCTGCTTGGAGTTGCGCTACGACATAGAGCCGAGCCAATCGGGCTGATAGAATGTCTTGGAAATGTGAATTCTAATCGAGAATAGACAATATGACACGTAGTATGACCGCTTTTGCACGTCAGGAAGTTCAACATAGCTGGGGCAGCCTCACTTGGGAAGTGCGATCAGTTAACCATCGCTACCTGGAACCTCACCTGCGCCTGCCAGAAAGTCTGCGGGATCTAGAAGGCCCATTGCGTGAACAGCTACGTAAAAACCTGAGCCGCGGTAAAGTTGAATGTACTCTGCGTTTTGTCGCAGAAGCACAGTCACAAACGCTAACGGTCAATCAGGACTTTGCCGGTGAACTGGTTGCCGCGGCTCAACAGGTGGCAGATATTATTGCTAATGCCCAGCAACTGGATCCGCTTGAAGTACTGCGCTGGCCAGGCGTTTTACAAGATACAAAACTGGATATGGACGCAGTTAAAAAAGCCGGACTGGAGCTATTTAAGCAAGCCCTTGCCGAGCTGATCGAAAACCGTGGCCGTGAAGGTGCCGAACTGGCGAACCTGATCGACCAGCGTCTGGATGCCATTACTGAAATCGTCACCGACGTACGTACTAAGCTGCCAGGCATTCTGACCGCACAGCGGGAAAACCTGCAGGCCCGTCTGGACGAACTTCAGGCAGAACTGGACCCAACCCGTCTGGAACAGGAAATGGTTATCCTGGCACAAAAGGCCGACGTCGATGAAGAAATGGATCGCCTGAACACCCATGTGCAAGAAGTAAAACGTGTCCTGAAACAAAAAGGCCCGATCGGCCGCCGGCTGGACTTCCTGATGCAGGAACTCAACCGCGAAGCGAATACCCTGTCATCCAAATCAATCGTCAGCGACACCACGCAAAGCGCGGTAGAACTGAAAGTACTGATCGAACAGATGCGCGAGCAGATTCAGAATATTGAATAAAGCTTAATCAATAGAAAAAGCCCTGACTGTTCAGGGCTTTTTTAGTTATCAGCTGCCACTCACCATCTTCTTCTACAAAAATTTTGCCACCAGCACATCAATCATCTGATCTATGTATATACTTTAAATATCAGCCGCCACTGAACCTTGTAGCCAATGGAAACCTTGCAGGCAGGGCCTTTACTTGAACAGTTCAGCCTCCCCTATTTCAGGGAGCTGGCCAGTTTCGGCGCATTGTCTGATGAAATGATTAGTAACATGGTGCACAAAGGTTTCTGTGTTCAGCTGGAGCAGGGGGAAATTCTCAAGCCATATGAATCACCGGTCGACGGTTTCAGTATTGTGCTGGAAGGTGATATCGCCTTTTACAAACACTGTGAAACCCACGACGTACTCACCCGTCACTTCCTCGCCGGCGAACAGATCGGCTTTGACTCAATGATCGCAATGATCCCCAACAGCGGTACCGAAATCGCCTTTGATGACAGCATCGTGCTGCAAATCAGCGCCTCACAGTTCTTTGATTTACATGTGGATTTTCCCAATGACTTTGGCCTGTTTATGATCAACCTGTCCCGCGAGTTATCCCGAGAAATCGCCATGCTGGAAGATGTCGTTGGTAAGAGCACTGGCTGGCAAGCATAAGGCTCTGTAATTTTACTGTGTTACAAAAACTTAGAATCTTCGGTCCGTATCTAAAACCAAAAGCAATATTTTTTATTAAACAATTCTCAATTGTATTGACATACATAAGCATCGTTCATACATTGTATGACAAATGTAAACGCCGGCACGGAGAGCTCGCGCATATGTCTGGAAAAAGTCACACCGTCAGTGTCAGATTATCTCAGGAAGACTATGATTTTCTGGCCTCATCCAACTGGCAGAATGCCAGTACCCTCAGCGAAAAAGTCCGTGAACTGATCATTCAGGCACGCCTTCACGATACCATCAGCAATACGCATGTTGCTTTGCATAACAGCTATACAGAATACTTGCAGGCATTATTGCAACAGGTTCAGAGCCTGGAACAAAACGAAAATATTCACTCCGAAGTTTTACAAACTTTATTGCTGACGTTGCCTCAACTGACTGCAGCCCTGCCGCAAGATACATCGTTGAGCGCTACGCACTTAAAAAATACTGAAACAGATCTGACTGAACTGATATTCCGCTGTTTCAGTAACCTACTTCGCCTGGCCATTACGGAAAAAGGCCCCAGTTACGATCCGGACATTACCGTCCGCCACTTACGCGCCTTGCAGCCAACCCTGGAGACATTACTGTCCCTCCCGCATATCAAAACAGTATAAGGAACTTACTATGAACGAATCTTTGCTCTCGCGAATAGGCCGGATCGTCTCCGCCTCCGCAAACTCACTTGTCGACAGCGTCGAAAATATGGCACCGGCCATTGTTCTGGAAGAAGCAATTCGGGAAGTAGATCAGGCAATCGGTGAAGTCCGTCACGAATTAGGTCGCCAGGAAGCGGCTAAACACCTGACCAGCAAACAGCTCATCAACGAAAATGAAGAACATGAACAACTGAGCGAACAGATTCAGGTGGCACTGCAGGCAGAACGGGATGATTTAGCAGAAGCTGCCGTCGCCCGGCAAATGGACATCGAAGCACAAATTCCAGTACTGGAACGCAGCATCGAAGATCAGAAAGAGAAAATTACCGAGCTGAATCAGTATGTTGCTGCTTTACAGGCTAAAAAACGGGAAATGCAGCAAGGACTGAATGACTTACTTAAAAGCCAGGCAGCAGCTGACCAGCCAAACAGTAACGGCAATACGCCGGGCAATTCAACCAGCCAGCAGGTAGATAAAGCCCAGTCAACATTCGACCGGGTCATGACGAAAGCGACCGGCAATCCCGCCCGGGAAAATAATGCCGATGCAGGCAAGCTTGCCGAGCTGGAAGAGCTGTCACGCAACAACCGCATTCAGGAACGTCTGCAACAACTGAAAGCTGCTAAATAAGGATATTCTATGGGGCTTCTATTTGCCGCCGAGAACAGTGCGTTCCTCTGGGCGATGACCCTCATGCTGATCATTGCCATTTTTGAGGGCGTCGCTATGGTCATGGGTGCCGGTATTTCTCAATTTCTGGATAACCTGCTTCCGGACGTAGATATCGACGTCAGCGAAGTAGATATGAACGCAACTCCAGGAGCACTGAGCATAGTTCTGGGCTGGTTTTATCTGGGTAAAGTGCCGGCCTTAATCTGGCTGATCCTGATGCTCACCAGCTTCGGTGTCGGTGGCTATGCGATTCAGGGAATCAGCCAGTCGGTTACGGGTATATATCTGCCCGGAATCCTATCGATACCCGCCGCATTCTTCTGCAGCGTGTTGTGTATACGCCTGAGTGGCAAAGCATTCAGCAAACTGCGCCTGCAAGATGAAACCGAAGCGGTCAGCACTGATAGCTTCATTGGTTCGCTAGCAACTATCGTCATCGGTGAGGCCCGCAGGGGGCTGGCCGCCGAAGCCCGCCTGACCGACAGGTTCGGCACTACCCATTACATTCGTGTTGAACCGGACGATGAAGCAGAAACCTTCAAAGCCGGTGAAGAAGTTCTGCTGGTTCGTCAGATCGGCAGTAAATTCAGTGCAATCAAATCAAACAATCAAAATCTAACCGATTTATAAGGGAATGGAGTTACAGGATGTCTGATAATTTAATAAGTACTCTGATACTGGCAGGGATGTGCTTCGTAGCACTGCTGGTTATAGGCATGATTTTTTCACGCCTCTATAAACGTTCCAGCAAAGAAATCTCATTTGTCCGGACTGGTTTTGGCGGGCAAAAAGTCATCATGAACGGTGGTGCACTAGTGTTCCCGGTATTACACGAAGCAATCCCCGTGAACATGAATACCCTGCGCTTGGAAGTATCTCGCGCCCAGCAAGCAGCTCTGATTACTAAAGACCGCATGCGTGCGGACGTTTTAGCCGAGTTTTATTTACGCGTTAAACCAGATCAGGATGCAATCGCAAACGCTGCGCAAACCTTAGGTGGCCGGACACTGGACCCGGATGCTCTGAAAGATATGATCGAAGGTAAATTCGTCGATTCACTACGAACCGTCGCTGCCCTGATGGACATGGATGAACTTCACGAACAGCGCGCTCAGTTCGTTCAGCAAGTACAGGAAGTAGTAAGTGAAGACTTGCTGAAAAACGGCCTGGAACTGGAATCTGTCAGCCTGACAGGCCTGGATCAGACAATGAAAGAATATTTCAATCCGGATAACGTCTTCGATGCTGAAGGTCTTGCTAAAATGACCGCCAAGATTGAAGGTCGTAAGAAAGAAATCAACGACGTTGAACAGGAAACTAAAGTTTTAATCGAACAAAAGAATCTGGATACTGAAAAACAAACCTTAGAAATCAACAGGGAAATGCGTTACGCCCAGTTAGAACAACAGCGTGAACTGGAAATACGTGAGGCAGAGCAGGCAGCTTCCATCGCTAAGCGCAGAGCTGATCAGAATAAAGAAGCACAAACCGCTGAAATTATCTCTGAACGTGAAATCCAGGAAGCAAGAATCTCCGCTGAGCGCCAGATGAAAGCACAGGAAATTGATAAACAGCGGGATATCGAAACCCGCCAAATAGAAAAAGAAAAAATTCTTAAAGAACAGGATATTGAACGATTAAAAATTCTTGAATTGGCAGAACAGGAACGGGAAATTGCCGTTGCTGAAAAATCCAAAGCTAAGTCACTGGCCGACGAACAGGCTAACACCGCACTGGCAGAGGCCGTACGTGCAGAAGAAGGTGTAGAGACAGCACGTGAAGTTGAAAAAGCTGAGCGTGATAAACGCATTGAAATCATCGAAGCACAAAAAGAAGCTGAAAAGCAGGCAACCGCGATCCGGGTTGCAGCAGAAGCCAGTAAAGAAGCCGCTGCCGACGATGCTGAGGCCGTCACCATTGCTGCTGAAGCGGAAGCAACCGCGGTCCGTATTAAAGCCCAGGCTGACGAAGAACGCTTCCGCATTGATGCTGAAGGTACTCGCCTGATGAACGACGCTATGAACCAGCTCAACGATGCGCAAATCACACTGAAGAAAGTAATGAGCTTGCATGACAATCTGCCAAACATTATTGGTGCCAGCGTTAAACCTCTGGAAAACATTGATGGTATGAAAATCATCAGCGTTGAGGGCCTTAACGGCAAGCAAACGAGCTCTCTAAACGGCGATACATCATCAGCCAGCAATAGCAGTAAGAGCCTACCTGAAGCGCTTGTTGATAGTGCTCTACAACACCGTGTGGCGGCGCCGTTAATCGACAGTTTAATGGAAGAAGCCGGCATTTCAGCCGATCTGAGAAAACTTCAGACAATGGACGGCTGAGCAGCCCAAACAAGGAAGAACCCGATGCAATGTCCAACTTGTAAAGATCAGCCGCTGTTGCCAACCAAACTGGAAGAACAACTACCGGCGAATGGCTGTCGTCAGTGTCAGGGAGCTTTATTGCCGCTACTTACATACCGGCAATGGGCCGAAACTTATTCGGCCAAAACCAGCCCCCCAGTCTGCGAAGTCAGTGAAGAAACAGATGCAGCTGATAACGGCAATGCCATCGTTTGCCCTAAATGTTCAGGTTTTATGACCAAGTTTCGCATTAACAACGATACAGACAACCGCGTAGATCTTTGTGGCAGCTGCGATGAAGCTTGGCTGGACTCCGGTGAATGGCAGTTACTTAAACAGCTGGAAATGCAGCATAAGCTAAATAACATCTTCACCGAAGAATGGCAGCGCCGGGTAAGACAGGACCAGACCCGGGAACATTTTCGCAGTGAATATGAGCAACTATTTGGTGAAGACTATAACCATTTACAAGAGTTTCGACTCTGGTTGGAAGACCATCCAAAAAAAGCCAGCATGTTACGTTACCTGAATAATTCTGATCCTTATCAGGCATAACATCCCTCCCTGGCCGATACCGGCCAGGGAGCTTCCTAATAACTTCGTATTGAAAAAGTAAAAGATACATTACTTACCTAAAGACACCCGGTTTTTACCTCCAGTCTTAGATTTATAAAGTGCGACATCAGCCCGGTGTAAAGCTGATTCAATAGTGTTTTCGTTACTGAGGATCATCGAAAAGCCAATCGAAATCGTAACAGGCACCGGACACTCTTCCGTCTTTTCAATATGCAACTGTTCAACACGCTGACGAATAAGTTCCGCATACTTACCTGCCTGCTGGCACGAAGTATGTGAGAACAACATAACGAACTCTTCACCACCATAGCGGGCCACAAAGTCAGTCTGACGCTTCCCCTGATCCAGGCATGCCGCCAACGCGGCGAGAACACTGTCACCTATCTGATGGCCAAACTCATCATTGATTCGTTTAAAGTTATCCACATCAATTAACGCAATGGCTATAGAGCCACCATAGCGCTGCATTCTGGAGATTTCTAACTCGGCGCATTTATAAAAAAATCGCCGGTTATACAAACCGGTCAACGCATCCGTTTGGGCCTGAACTGTCAGTTCTGACTTCTCACGTTCAAGAGCATTAAATTCTTTCCGGGTACGCTTAAGGTGCATAACAACCAGTGCGGCAGCAAGCCCCAGAAATGCATAAACAAAGAACGATAAAATCAAATTGTTACTCAAATTACTGCGCAGTGCCTTCTCCACGTTATCTTTCGGCTTAGTAACCACAGCCCAAAGCTGATATTCAGGAAGATACTGCCAGGCAACTAATCTGACTTTATTGTCATAGGGTGAAAGCGCCTCACTGTGAAAAATCATGTCAGAGCCGCTGGCTGGTTTGGCAGGCATTTTCCGCACCGTCTGGTCTATACCGGCAGCCGGTATAGGCACTCTCATCAACGTCTTACCGTTCTCCTTGAGAATAGCGAGACTATAGTCACCCAGTACTAACTGCTTTTCTAAATCACCATTGAGTGACTCTACGGTCACAAGTACAACCGTTACGCCATCAAATGAGCCAAACTGGTCTTCCAAGGGTCTGCTTATGGAGAAAAACCACTTGCCATCGCGAGCCCGGGAACGCTTCACTGCGCTGATATAACGGGTCATGGAAGGGTTATCTCTGAGCTCAGTGTAAAATTCGCGGTCAGCCGCTTTCGGTGCAGCGCCCTCACCAGTCCAATTAACAGTGACGCCATCACGGTTCATATACAGCATATCCATGATTTTGGGATCAAGTGCATGCAGGCGTTTGAGCTCATTATCGATATTGCCGGTATGCTTTCTATTTCTCAGATCTTTGGCAATATAATCATATTTTTCGAGTGATTTTTTTACATAAGCCTGAAATACAGACAGCTTAGCTTCAGTGATTTTGACAGCTGTATTGCGGATGTCTTCGGCCTCAGCCGTGTTTTTTTGCCATAACAGAATACCTGATGAAACACAGGCCAGGAGTGTGATAGCGGTCACATAAACATAGGCAGATATACCGTATGTTTTACGCTTATCTAATGAAGAAATACTGTTCATCGTATTCATGCTGAAGACTCACCCTACAACTAGCGGCCATGTAAACATTAAATCCAGCATACATAATTTATTTTATACAGGGTAACTGTTTATTAACTTGCTGAAATAACTGCTTTTACATAACCTACAAGCCGAAACTTAATTCGGTTTACTTTTCTATTTGAGCTCCTGACACCATCTGAAGAGACTAATCCCGACTAAAGAATAATCTTGCCGTCCTGTTCTTTCATGCCTTAAACCATCAGCCAGACGATTTGCTTTCAAAACCTATACCCCGCTTGTCCCCCCTTCACTCCATCGTCTATATTATTCTGACGCCGGAATTCCGCGGCAGCCCGGACGCCGATTTTCAGCTGTAGTAACTCAACTTAAAGGAATAACAAATATGATTACTAAAGCCAGCAAACAGATAGGTGTACTTTCCGCATCACTGCTGCTTTCTCTGCAGCTACATGCTTCATCTCAGGTTGCCGACTCTGTTGCGCCGGAAGCTTCCAGTGGCATACAGAGCAAACAGGCGGTTACCGCCAACGAATTTATGGTCGCTGCCGCTAACCCTCTGGCGGCACAGGCCGGCTACGATGTACTGAAAAACGGCGGCAGTGCCATGGATGCTATGGTTGCCATTCAGGCAATGCTGGGGCTGGTAGAGCCGCAATCTTCCGGTCTTGGTGGCGGTGCATTTCTGGTTTACTACGATGCTGAAAGCAAACAGCTGACAACATTTGATGCCCGTGAAACCGCACCGCTGGCAGCAACTCCTGAACTGTTTCAGGATGAAAACGGCAAGCCCCTGAAGTTTTATGATGCAGTAGTGGGCGGCCGTTCCGTCGGCACCCCCGGTACCGTGAAGCTAATGGCAGACATGCACGCCCGTTATGGTAATCAGAACTGGGCAGGATTGCTGAAGCCTACACAGGAAATGGCGACCAACGGTTTCAGAGTATCTGCCCGGCTAGCTGGTGCTATCGCAAACGATAAAGAACGCCTGAGTACTTATCCGGATACCAAAGCCTATTTCTTCAGTGCTGAAGGTGAACCGCTAACAGAAGGGCATTTGCTGAAGAATCAGGATTACGCAGATACCCTCAGTCTGCTGGCAAAAGATGGCGCGGATGCATTCTACGCCGGCCCTATTGGCCAGGCGATTGTCGCTAAAGTAAACAGCATTCAGAATAATCCGGGGGTACTCAGTGAGCAGGACCTGGCGATTTACAGCGTGAAAGAACGCCCTGCAGTATGTGCACCTTATCGTCAGTACGATATCTGTGGCATGGGGCCACCAAGCTCCGGCGCGCTGACTGTTGGCCAGATCCTCGGCATCAGCAGTAACTTTGATCTGGCCGGGATGGGTGCCGATAGCGCTACCGCCTGGCAGGTTATTGGCGATGCTTCTCGCTTAGCCTTTGCAGACCGTGGCCGTTACATGGCCGATACAGATTATGTACCTATGCCTGAAGGCCTGCTGGATAAGAGCTATCTTACTCAACGTGCTGAGCTGATCACTGAAGGCAAAGCGTTAACTGAAGTGGCTCCGGGTGAACCACGCTGGGAACAGGCGATTGCTCAGGCGGACGACATAGCCATCGAACTGCCTTCCACTTCACACTTCGTGATCGTCGATAAAGCAGGCAATATCGTATCCATGACCACTACTATCGAGAACGGCTTTGGTTCCCGGGTTATGAGTAACGGCTTCCTGCTGAACAATGAACTGACCGACTTCTCGTTTGCTGCGCAGAAGAACGGTTACCCGATTGCCAATCGCATTGAACCGGGTAAACGCCCACGTTCTTCAATGGCGCCAACTATCGTCATGCGCGATGGTCAACCGTATATGGCGATCGGCTCTCCGGGTGGTTCACGTATCATTGGTTATGTGGCTTCTGCATTAATTGCCCATCTGGACTGGGACATGGATATTCAGCAGGCTATCGACTTACCACATCTGATCAACCGTTTCGGTACTTATGATCTGGAAAAAGGCACCGCAGCTGAGGGCTACAAATCTGCACTGGAAACAATGGGCTTCAGAGTGAACGTTCGTGACCTGAATTCCGGACTGCAGGCAATCATACTTGATGAAGGCAAACTCACAGGCGCAGCAGATCCTCGCCGTGAAGGCCTGGCACTGGGCGACTGATAGCTTAGAATCACTTCCCCCGCCTCTTTCTGAGGCGGGTTCTTCATGTACATAAAGTCTTAGATAAGAATGACTTACTCCCCGTTTTGAGTAAGCAAAATGATATATATGCCATTCTGAACCGGACTCTGACCGGATCCTCGCCTATGTTTAGTGCAGAGATATCTTTCTGAACTTCGGATGAGACAATTATCATGCGTTACCAGTGTGACCCTGTATGCTCAAAACACCTCAGTTATGTGGGCCAATTATTTGTGCCTCAGGGTTTGGCTAATCTGAGCGTTAAAAACCTGAGCCTTCTGAGAAAAGTATTCAGCCGATTACTGCATATCATCATCGTCATCAGCCTGTTACAGATCAGCGCAGCAGTACAGGCAGCACCCTATACCATAGGACTGGCAACCTGGAGCGGTTACCCGGAAAGCGTGCGAGGCTTTAAAGCCGGGCTGGCTGAAGCAGGTTTAATTGAAGGCCAGCAAGTCAGGTTTATCGCTGGTAAACAAGGTGCCGATAAAAACTTACAAGCGCAGGTTGCAGCAAAATTTATCCAGGCCAAAGTCGATCTGGTGTATTCACTGACCACTCCTGGCACCACCGTCATGCAGGATGAACTTCCAGTCAGTATGCCAATTGTTTTTTCTATCGTGACTTATCCGGCCGACTCCGGGCTGATCGAATCGTTTCAATACTCAGGTAATAATCTCGTCGGCACCAGTAATTATGTCCCTGTCAGACACTACCTGTACCTGTTAAAGCTGCTTTATCCACAGGTAAACCGCATTGCCATTTTCCATCGCCGGGGTGAACCCAATTCACAGATTCAGTCTGCAAATCTGCTGCGGATGTTTCGCAGGGAAGGCATTGAAGCACTGGAAATGAAACCGGAAAACATACAACAGGTAAAACGGCTGGCCAAACAGCTGATCGGCCAGGTTGATCTCTTTATGACAACCACTGATACCTTAATGCAGGCTGGCGGAGAAGAGGCCCTGATAAAGCTTTCACTGAAACATGGCATTCCTATTTTAAGCTCAAATAAAAAAGGCATTGAACAAGGAGCCAGTTTTGGTCCGGTAGCCGATTTTTATACTCTGGGCTTTATCGCCGGCCAAAAAGCTGCGCGTATCCTTCTCGATGGTATCGCTCCGAACAAACTAGAGTCTGAACTGCAGAATCCACCTTTATTTCTGGTTAATCGCAACACTATCAAAAACTTAGGAATCCCAATTTCGCCTGAAGCACACAGTATTGTAACTTGGACTGACGAATGAAATTAACGGCTAAAATCGTATTCACCGGCATCATTGCCGTGGGCCTGATTATGAGTGTTATCGGCTATCTTATTCTCTCTGGCATCGACCGTGAGATGACTCGCAACCTCGATAACTGGCTGGCCGGCGATGCAAAATTTGCTGCCGCCCGGGTTAACGAAAAAGCAGCACACGTCAGTGCAATTACGCAGGTGATAGCCAAATCAAGAGATATTCCGCATGCGCTTGAAACCTACGAGAGTCGGGGTATAAATGCCATTCTGAATGACCAGATCGCTATTTATCCTTTCATCAATTACATCCTGGTAACCGAGAATGATGGCAGCGTATTTGCCGCCAGTACTCTGGACGGTGAACGCAACAAAACCCGCGGCGAAGACTTATTACTGGAGCGGGCGATGGAACACCCTATGTATCAGCCTGACAGCAGCCGGCAACCGGTAAGCGTTGGCCGTATCGGCTATGACCCTTACCTGGCAATCATTGGTCTGGAACGAGGCTACTCGCAATGGTTTACAGCCGATATCAAACATAAAGGCGAAATTGTTGGTCAGGTAATAGTGTCTATCGACTGGGAAACTATCCATACCGAATTGCTTAACGATCTTGTCGAACAGCTCAGCGATACCGGCAACCCAATTGATGCCGCTTTTCTGACAGATACGAAGCAGCGCATTCTCAGTCATAACAGTAACAGTATTCTGGATCACTCTCATGAAGATCACCGGGATGAAAGTGCTGCACTGACGGAACATCAGCTTATTGGACAGCAAACAGTCAGTTTTGGTGATCACAGCTATATCGTTAATATCGTCTTCGATCGCGAACAAGCCCTGCAACCTATCAACACACTGAACCAGCGAGCCTTTCTGGCCACGTTCCTCGGCAGTTGCTTATTAGGAATAGTCTTGTTCTTTATGCTTCGCAAAACAGTCCTGTTGCGTATTAACAGCCTGCATCACGCTATGCTTCAAATCGGCTCAGGGGATTTAAGTTACCGGGTACCGAGATCCGGTAATGATGAAATTACCGAACTGGGGCGGGCAATTAATGAGATGACCGAAAATATCGGCACTAAAACTATCTCTATCGACCGGCTCAATGAAGAAATAGCTTTACGTAAACAAGCCCTGCAGGAAAAACGGGAACGGGAAGTCGAACTGGCCCAAAGCCGCAAATACATCGATGATATCACCCATAACGCACCACAACTGCTCTCCTATGTTGATAACAGTCAGCACTACCGGTTTGTAAACAAATCCTATGAACGCTGGTTTGACGTGCCACTGGATCATTTTCACGGCAAGCATGTGCGTGACAGTCTGGGCGAAGAAGCATATAGCATGATTCAGCCCTATATGCGTGCAGCACTGAATGGTCAGATGGTGTCTTACGAAGCTGAAATCCCCTATTCAGAAGGCGGCAACCGCTTCGTAAATGTTACCTATACCCCGGACAAAAATTCAGAAGGTTCGGTACAGGGGTTCTTCGTATCAGTGGAAGATATCACCGGTATCAAAGAGTCCGAGAAGAAAATACAGAACACCCTGAACCTCCTGGAAGCCACCCTGGAAGCAACCGATAACGGCATCATGGTAACCGACGAGTACGGCCAGATGATCAAAGCCAATCAACGCTTCACGGAAATGTGGCAAATCCCGGACAATGTGATCAGTGAAGCCGATACAGACGTCATTCTCAGCCAGATGGTCGAACAGATGGCTGACCCAAAAACCTTCCTTGAAGGTGTTAAGCAACTGCATGCTGAAGACCATATCAAAGCGCTGGAAACTCTCGCCTTCAGAGACGGCAGGGTCTTCGAGCAAGTGTCGCTGCCAATTATCAATAGCAACAAAGCCATGGGACGGGTATGGAGCTTTCGGGACATTTCACAACGCCAGCAATATGAAGACGGTTTACTGGAAGCCAAAAATGCTGCAGAAACTGCTGCCCAGGCTAAAAGTGAGTTTCTCGCCAACATGAGCCATGAAATCCGCACCCCAATGAATGGCGTACTTGGCATGCTGTCACTGCTGCAGGATACCGAACTGGATGAACAGCAACGCCATCAGGCAAGCCTTGCCACCAGCAGTGCCGAAAGCCTGCTAAACCTGCTTAATGACATTCTCGATTTCTCTAAAGTTAATGCCGGCAAGCTGGATCTGGAAAGCATCGACTTTGATCTGCACAGCATGCTTAATGAATTCATTGAGACAATGTCGCTGCAGGCCCACGATAAAGGACTGGAACTGATTCTCGATACCACAGAACTGGGCCACAGCCATGTCAGCGGTGACCCTACCCGGCTACGCCAGGTGATCACTAACCTCACCGGTAATGCTATCAAGTTTACCAGCCACGGCGACGTCAGCCTTAAAGTAGCCCTAAGTAACTTATCGCCCGAAGAAATAGCCAGCACCGGTAAACAGCTGCGCCTGCATTGCAGTATTTCCGATACCGGTATTGGGATTGCTGCCGAAAAATTACCCGCATTATTTGACTCATTCAGTCAGGTTGACGCTTCAACCACCCGACAGTATGGCGGCACCGGGCTGGGGTTGAGTATTACCAAGATGTTATGCGAACTGATGCAGGGCAGCATTCAGGTTACCAGCACAGTAGGTAAAGGCAGTAATTTCAGTTTTGATATGCTGTTGAACACCAGCGAAATGGACGAAAAAATACCCGATATTGATCTAAAAGGCCTCGAGCTTCTGGTTATTGATGACAATACCAATTGCCGGAGCAGCTTAAGCCGCCAACTAAGAATCTGGGGCGCTAAAGTAACTGAGGCTGCTGATGGCTTTATTGCTATGCAGTTGTGTCAGGAACGTGCTCAGCGAGCCGACCAGCAACTCTTCGATCTGGTGATGCTCGACATGCAAATGGCCGACATGGACGGCGAAGCATTTACTAACCGTCTGCATTCAGAGCCCAAGCTGCAACATATAAAACTGGTAATGATGACGCCTTCACTGAACTGTGAACCAACCCGGCGCTATGCTGAAAAAGTCGCCGACAGTTATTTCGCCAAACCTATTACAGTACCAATACTGCTGAAAGCTCTGAACACTGCCATCGACCGGCCACTGTTAATGCTGCTGGAGCCGGATGATGAAGCACCTAAATCAAAGCGCCATCAGCCGGTCAAAAATGCCGCTCAGGTCACCCACAACATGAAACAAATGCACCGGGTGCTGTTGGTCGAAGACAATAAAGTTAACCAGATGGTGGCTACTGGCATTTTACAACGGTTGGGATTACGGGTGGACGTTGCTGATAACGGTTTGGATGCTATTGGCAAACTGACCACCAGCGGCATGCCTTACAACCTGATACTCATGGACTGCCAGATGCCTGAAATGGATGGCTACGAAGCTACTCAGCAAATCCGCGAAGGCAATGCCGGTACCGAAAACCAGCGTATTCCCATTATCGCCATGACCGCCAATGCGATGAGCGGCGACCGGGAAAGGTGCCTCGAAGCCGGGATGGATGACTATCTCAGCAAACCGGTCATACTCAGCGACCTGGAAACCGCTCTGAAGCGCTGGTTACATCAGCATACCGGGCATGTATCTGAGAACAGTGTTACCGGTGAGACTGCCGATAGCCAGTCCACTCACCATGACAACCTTGGCGAAGAAGTATGTGTCTGGGACAAACATGAAGCGTTGGAGCGGGTAATGGGCGACGAAAGCTTCTTACATAGCCTGCTGGAAATCTATCTTAGCGACAGTCAGCCTTTAATCCTTAAATTACAGACTGCGCTGGAAGATGGTGACTGCGAGCAAGCGCATCATGCCGTTCATGCTTTAAAGGGCATGGCAGCGAACCTCTCGGCACACTACCTGCACCAGCTGTCTCAACAAATGGAACTGTTAATCAAGCAGGACGAAATCAGCGAAGTACTGCAGCGGCTACCCGGCTTTCTTGACGCCTGCCGAGAGTTAGAAGACATTTTCAATACTTGCCTGTCGCACTGAAAAAATGCCTCACTGAGTACCACAACGGTACTTGCACACAAGGCGTTCCAGTTCGCCCTGCTGCTCCAGCCGGGCGATACTTTCATTCAGTGACTGCAACAAAGTTTCCTGTGCGCGGTGCAAGCGGAAAGTCACCGCATTACTGGCGTAAGGCAACGAAATTTCGTAATTCAGCTGTTCTTCCAACTGGTAACGCAATGCCGTTGCCTCATTGATCAGACCTATTTGATTCCAGCCCCGGTGAACCCGCTGAGCAATCTGCCACTGGCTGGCGAAGTCTTCCCGAATCAGATCATCCGGCACCGACGCTCCCCTGACAGTTGCCACCCGGCGACCTTCCAGATCCTTAAGAATAAACACCGGAAACGAAAGCTCCGGCCGGTAAATAATCACTTCATTCACAATGCCGAAAGGCACACTGTAGAGCGATACCTGCTGTAAGGTATCCGGCACCTCCAGCTGCGGCGAAACACCAGCTTCAATATCAATCTCACCGGCAATGAACAACCGTTGTAAGCGCGCCTGGGACAGCGGCACAAAGTCCAGCTCAACCTGCAGGTCTTCTGCAATCAGCCGCAACGTATCCGCATAGATACCCTGAAACTCACCGTCAGCATCCTGCCAAAAAAACGGAATCTGGCCTGGTAACGGCATTCCAACCCGTAAAACCTGCTGTGAGCTCGCGCCCGGCAAAACATCAACGTCTGGAACAGCGGTATCCGATTCAACGTCGGCAGTCACCGCAAAACTGATCAGCGAAAGCAGGCTCAAACAGCTTAAAAACCGCAAAATGGCACGCAAGGACATATTTTATTGTTCTCTGTGATATTCTGAGCAACGGATAACAGACATGAGAATAACCTAAATTCATGCCACCTTCTCAAATTTAATGTCAGCACATTTTAAGCGCATCACTTAGCAGCGAACAGTACATCTTATGCCAACCAACAGCGCATCCGCCAAACTACTTGAACCCGTACTGCAGCTGGCACGTCACTTTCCTCAGCAAAGCGACCAAACGCTGCATCAGCAGTTACTCAGCAGCGCAGGCCTGACTGAAGCTGAATTCAGCAAACCCGGCGCCCGATTTGCTGTCAGCTGCTATCCAGACGTATTACAAACTCTGGCCGACGCCAGCGGTAACCCTTTGATTACTCTGAGTCTGGGTGAAGCCACTCAACCACGTTTATTAGGTTCTATCGGTTTCCTGATGGCCACGGCAACCACGCTGGAACAAGCATATCAGAGCCTGATCGACTACCTGCCACTGCTAATCGAAGGCGCGGTACTGGAAATGCAGCCCACGCCGGAAGGCAGCCTGTTAACGCTGGAGCTAAATCAGAATGATCCCCGGGCTATCGAATACTTTCTGGCCTGTCTGGTGAACTGGCCCCGCTGGCTTACCGGCCGGCAGGTGCAGGCACACGCTGTTCGCCTGGCACTTTCAGAGCCAGAAAATATCCAGCCTTATCAACAGTTTTTTGCTGCTGAGGTCGAGTTCGGTGCTGCCCGTAATCAGGTCTTACTCAACAGTGAATACCTAAGCCTGAGCTGTCTGGATGCCAACGGGGAAATGCACCAACTACACCGGGAGTTTGCCGATTCGCTGTTAAGTAAAAGTAACCAGCAAGGCGCACTCATAGCCCAGACCCGGAACCTGATCAGGCAGCAACTGGCCGAAGGCGGCAGCTCAGTCCGCCGGGAGCAGGTTGCCGACACTCTTGGCCTGAGTTTACGGACCCTGCAGCGCAAACTGGGACTACTAGGCACTAACTTTCAGGACCTTTACGACCAGACCCGCCGCGACCTGTGCCTGCAACTTATTCAGCGTGGTTTGCTCAGTTTCGGTGAAATCACCTTTCAACTGGGCTTCGCTAATCAATCCGCCTTCCAGAAAGCCTTTAAGCGCTGGATGGGAGTTGCTCCCAGCCAATACCGTAAACAGATTAAACCGCAAATCCCTGAACCGCTGAGTATCGGATCAGAACAGTCCCCGGATGCTGACTGGCTACAGCAGGAAAACCTGCAACAAGAATTCCGGCAACGGCTAAGCAGTCTGACCAGTTTCAGCCGTGAACTGCTCGACTGGGCGGCGATTGGTGGCGTCAGTAACGACCTGAGCGAACTTGCCCGGGTCACCAATAACCCGATGGCCCGGCTGGCCATTCACCTCTGGCCAGGTGAGCAGGCCGGCATTTTACTGCGTGAAGAACATACACCGGAGCACATCAGCTACCGGTTTGCTGACCCTATACTCCAGCAAAGCCTGTATCAGCAACTGAATGAAGATGAACAGCAACGGATGCATCAGCGTTTTGCTGAAAGCCTGCTGAGTAACTGGCAAACATCTGCAGACTCTGGCCCGGAGCTTTCCCAAGAGCGTTCACAGGAATTTTTCCAGGAGCCTTCCCAAGAGCTTTCACAATTGGCCCAGGTATTACGCCACCTCAACCTGCTCACTGCCCGACGGTCAGAACAACTGTCAGCCCGGTTGCCAGACAGCCCACGTCAGGCGCTGAACTTACAGGCAGCGAACTTAGCCCGACAGAAAAAGTTCTATTCTCAGGCTGCTCAATATCTGCAGCATGCCATCACAGATGCCCAGAGCACCGAACAAAGCACCGACCTGCTACTCCAGTCCGCAGAGATCAACCTGCTAAACAGTGACTCAGAATCAGTAAATCATGACCTGCAACGGGCTCAGCAGCTATTGCCTGAAAATAAGCAATTGACATACAGCCAATACCCTGCCCGCTGGGTATTATTGCAGGCACGGCTATATCAGTTACAGAATGAGTCAGGGGCCGCCTTGCAGGTACTCTGTCAGCAACTCAGCACCGATGGCCAGCCGCTACCCACTCAACACAATGAACAGCTCAGGTTGTTACTCAGTCAGCTAGAGAGCATTAATCACTTTACGGCCAGTGATATGCAGCCTGTTCTGGTCGCTCAGGATCTGCAATTACAACTACTGGAGCAAATCAGTTTATTAGCCCGTCAGCTCAGCCAGCCCTTATTGGCTGCCTGTGCCATCGGTCGGATGACCGAAATTTGCCTGCAACAACCAGGCTCCGCTCTGGCAGCCTTTGCCTTCAGCAGCTATGCCTGGGTTGCCAGCTGGTTCTGCGGTGATGCGCAGCTGGCACGCAGTTTCACCAGTAAAGCCATGCACCTGGCCGACAGTACCAACCATCCGGCTCAGACTGGCAGTGCAGCCTTACGGCTCAACAGTCAGGTACAACACTGGTTCAGTCCATTGCATGTAGTCCGGCAGCAACTGACTCACACACTGGAACTGGCCGCAAGTCACCATCAGTGGCCGGCTCTTAGTGATGGGCAGCTACTGGCAGCCCAGCTGGATCTGTTTCGCCCCGTACAGCAGGCTTCACTGAATGAACTGCAAGTACAGCAGCAACAACTGCACCAGCAAATGCAGGCACGTCAGCAGAGCACTCAGGCCGCCTGGCTGGCCGAGTCAGGCCTGGCATTTATCCAACAAATGCAGGATACCAACGCAACACCGGTATCACTCGACTACCAACATGGCTGGCAAATCGTCAGCTGTTGTATCAGTGCATTGCTACTCGATCAGCAACACCTTTGGCCAGGTCTTTATCGCTGGGAAGCACGGCTGGAAAACGAACTGGCCGGATACTTCGGTGTCAGCGAAGCTCTGTTCTGTACTGCACTGATGCGATTAATCCAGGCAGGCCAGCAACAGGCCATCAGCCGGCGCCGCCAGCTGGAAACTGAACAACTGATTTCCCGACTGGAGATCTGGGCGGTTCAGAGTCCGGAAAACTTTCGTTGTCAGCTATTGTTATTACAGGCCGAACACAGCCGCTTTCAATCAGACAGTGGTGCCACCGCCAAACTTTATGAGCAGGCTTTACACGCAGCAGAATCACAGGATTTTAGCTTTCATAAAGCATTGGTAAACGAACGGTACGCAGATTTTCTACAACATAACGGACAAACCGCCCTGGCAAAATACTGTTTACAGGATGCCCTGAGCTTCTATAAACACTGGGGAGCAGACGCAAAAGCAAAACAACTGGCACAAACACTGGAATTGCTGGCAAAATAACCAATCACGCGTAACCGACAGAAATCAGATAACGGCTGACATGACACCCTGGAAAGTACTGATAGTTGACGACGAAGAAGGCATTCACGGCATTACCCGGATGATCTTCCGTGGCTACGAATTTGAACAGCGCGGCATTGAACTGATAAGTGCCATGAACGGTACTGAAGCCCGTAAAATTCTGGCTGAACAACAGGATATAGCCCTGGCGCTGCTAGACGTTGTGATGGAAACCGACCATGAAGGTCTGCAACTGGTCGACTTCATTCGTAACCAGCTGAATAATCAGGATATCCGGGTCATACTGCGTACTGGCCATCCGGGTTATGCACCGGAAGCTCAGGTAATCGTTAACTACGATATTAACGATTATCTCAGCAAAGCTGAGCTTTCTGCTTCGCGGTTACTGACCTCAGTCGTGGTTGCCTTACGTTCCTACCGGGATATAAAAACCGCCCGTCAGCAAGCAGATCAGCCAGCCAGCGAAGGCCAAAAAGATTCCTTGTTACAATCCGCTGCCGGTGAGTTACAACAGCAGATGACACCCTTACTGCAACAAAGCCGTCGCCTCCAGCAACTGGAACTGAATCCAGTTGCCCGGGACCTCAGCCACGAACTACATGCCCGGCAGCAACGCTTACATAACAGCGTCAGCCTGTTGCACAGCCCGGCAATCACTGATGACCATCAGCAAGTCAGCTTGAGTAATTTACTCAACGAAGTATTACAGATTTTCTTACCGCAAAGCCGTCGTGAAGGCTGGTTGCTGGATTACAGCCTGGATGAACAACTACCGGCTCAGCTGAACAGCTCACCGGCGAAGTTACAACAGTTACTGATTAGCGCCACTGAACTAGCCATTCTGCAAGCCAAAGGGCATGATCTGAAACTCAGTGTCAGCATGTCTGGCACCTCCCAGCTACAGTTCAGCCTGACCCAACTCAGCGGCCAGCCGGTATTTATCCGTACGCCCTGGAGTCAGCATCTTCAGCAGCAACTGCACAACCTTTGCCAGCAGCTAAAAGGTCAGTTACTGGACGCAGGTGATCAGAGTGCTATCCGTTGCCTGTTACCTCTGACGAGCTGAATTTTATTGCCAGGGCTTTAGCTGCTATTACTTAGCCTGACAGAATAATCAGGCAGAATGAGGATATACATGCCATGCCTGATGCATGGCATGTTTAGTACCTGTTCTCAGTTATCTGAAAGCATGTACACAGTGCCTTCCTGGCGCTGATGGTCAATCCACTGTTCGGCCTCTTCACGGCTACGGCCAAAGAAAACCACCCTGGACATATGCTTTAGCATACCTCCGGACATTATCTCATGGCGATAAACCCACCAGCTGTCAGCGGCAATTTCACGGATTTTTAAAACGAATTCTATAGGTGTTACAGGTTGGTATGCGTCTGCTATGTTCATCGCTCTGCCGGCCCCGGGGCCGTTATTTTTAGGTTTTAGTTTAAGATAACAGGCCACACTGTCTGTGCAGTTTCAGTGGCCCGTTGTCAGAATCAGCATTGGCTCAGGCATGATCCTTCAAAATAAGGACAGTTTTATGCCAGCTATGAAATATTCCCCTTCACAAACATAGCAAACAAAACGTCCTTAACAACCAACTCCAAACAAGTTAGTTTTTCAGCAACATTACGGAACATCCTGCCCGTTCTGCTACCCGTGCTGAGACAGAGCCCAGCAAGAACTCATTCATTCGGGAACGGTGATGTGCCGACATCACTACCAGATCCATTTCCTTTTTGCGGACATAGCGAATAATCATTTCCGCCGGAGATCCTTCGTACACTTTCAGCACAGGCTGGACACCGTCCGGCAGTACTGAGTCTGCATATTTTTTGAATTTGCGGGCCACTTCCTTCATGGCATGCTGATGATCGCTTTCACTGAAAAACGACGCTACCAGCGAGTTACTGAAACCGGACACAACTGTAACCAGATGCAATTCGGCCTGATTTTCCTGTACTTCCCGCAATGCCAGTTTCAATGCGTCCTGAACAAATTCAGGTTCTGAAAGATCAACCGGCACCAGTACTTTTTTAAACATCACTCATTCCTCGAATGTTCCGGTTATTCACCGCCTGTGAATAACCGGATAATAGTCGCCGATGCGGATTACGCTTCGGCAGGCGTCAGCTTTGCCTGTGTAGTGCGACGTCGCCGCTGCAGGGTAATCAGCACCAACAGCAATGCTACCGCAGGGATATACATTAGCTGTTTGGCAGGCTGAGCCTGCGGTGCCTCGACACCGGTAATCACCTGATCAAAGGCGAGTCCGGCACGCTCTGCAGCGCTGTCGAAGGCAACAAAATCGACGACTGTCTTACCATTGTTTGCCAGCAGTTCCACACCGGTATTTGCCAGTCGCTCGGCGCCATCAGCACCTTCACCTAACACCAGATTGACCAAAAATGAGCGCTGGTTACCGACAGCATCTTCGCCGTCAATCCAGAAGCGCAGCTCGGTACCCGGAGCAATATCACCCGCGGCCTGTACCAATGTTTGTGGCGCAATCTGCTGATAAGGCTCAACAATCCTGTCCATCCAGAAACCCGGGCGGAACAGCGAAAAAGCAATCAACAGAAGTAAGACAGTTTCGTACCAACGGTTACGGGCGAAGAAATACCCCTGGGTCGCAGCGGTAAAGATCAACATCGCAATGGTAGCCACGATGAAGATCTGGATTCCTTCCAGCCAGGTCACATCTATCAACAACAGATCAGTGTTGAAGATAAACAGGAACGGCAGCGCCGCAGTACGCAGACTGTAGCTGAAGGCGACAAAACCGGTCCGGATGGGATCACCACCGGACACTGCCGCCGCGGCAAAAGAGGCCAGACCAACCGGTGGGGTCACGTCTGCCATAATGCCGAAGTAGAATACGAACAGATGCACAGCAATCAGCGGTACGATTAATCCGGATTCCTGGCCCAGTGAGATAACCACTGGAGCCAACAGAGAAGAAACAACGATGTAGTTTGCTGTGGTCGGCAGACCCATGCCCAGAATCAGGCTGAGAATCGCGGTAAGAATCAGCATTAGCAGAAGGTTGCCCATGGACAGCACTTCCACCAGATCCGCCAGCACTGAGCCCACGCCGGTCTGCGATACAGCACCTACGATGATGCCGGCCGTTGCAGTGGCAATGCCGATACCAATCATATTCCGCGCACCGACGATCAGACCGTCTACCAGCTCATTTGCCCCCTGACGTAAACGCTGGGCAATACCCTGTTCGTTACGGAACCAGGCGATCAGCGGACGCTGGGTGACCAGAATAAACAGCATTAATACGGTTGCCCAAAAAGCTGATAATCCCGGTGACAGACGCTCAACCATCAGACACCACACCAGCACAACGACTGGCAGTAAAAAGTGCAAGCCGGATTTAACCGTCGGCGCAACTTCCGGTAGCTGCACCATAGGTGCATTCGGGTCGTCCAACTGTAAATCAGGAACTTTCGCGGCACAGCTCAGTAAGTACAGGTAAGCTCCACCCAGCAACATTGCAATGACAATGCCTGCATATTCACCGAACATCGGTTTAATCCAGCCAATACCGAAATACACCGCTGCTGCCAGTGCGGCGGTCAGCAGGAAGCCCGTCAGCATGCCAAAAATACGCAGCTGCCAGGGTTTGATCGCACCACGACGTGGCAAACCCTGCATATCCAGTTTCAGTGCTTCAAGGTGCACGATATACACCAGTGCCAGATACGAGATCAGTGCCGGCAAAAATGCATGGGTGATGACCTGTACGTAGGAGATACCAACGTACTCCACCATCAGGAAGGCTGCTGCCCCCATTACCGGCGGCATAATCTGACCATTCACCGAAGAAGCCACTTCAACCGCACCAGCTTTCTCAGACGAAAAGCCAACCCGCTTCATCATCGGAATAGTAAAGGTACCGGTGGTCACTACGTTCGCAATCGAAGACCCGGAAATCAGACCCGTCAGGCCAGACGAAACCACCGCGGCTTTCGCCGGACCGCCACGCATGTGGCCCAACAATGAAAACGCTACCTGAATGAAGTAGTTACCGGCGCCGGCTTTGTCCAGCAAAGCACCAAAAAGTACAAACAGGAAAACGAAGCTGGAAGATACGCCCAGAGCAATGCCGAACACACCTTCAGTGGTCAGCCACTGATGGTTAACTAACTCTTCAAGCGACACACCTTTGTGCGCAATGATATCCGGCATATACGGGCCGGCCAGCGAGTAAGTCAGGAACACAATTGCGACAATCATCAGCGGTGGTCCCAGCGTTCGGCGGGCAGCTTCAAGCAGCAATACCAGACCGATAACAGAAACAACCAGATCCTGCATATTCGGCAGACCCGGACGGCTAACTAACTGATCGTAGAACAGGAAAATATATGACGCACTGAATGCACCAATCAGACACAGGCCGATATCCATCAAAGGGATGTGGTGACGAGGAGAGCGGGCCAGAGCCGGGTAGGCTGTAAATGCCAGAAAGGTTGCAAAACCTAAGTGAATTGCACGGATTTCAGTGTCGTTGAAAATGCCGAAACTGCCTATTAAAGGCCAGTCGTAAAAAGGAAGTGGAGACGCGATCCATAGCTGAAACAGTGACCAGAACAGTGCAGCACCGAGTAGTACTTTACCCTGCCAGCCCTCAGGAATTCGGGCGCCGGTATCATTGGCGGCAACCATTTCCTGAAGTTCCTGTTCTTCAACCTCTCCCTGTCTGTTTTGCGTAGTTGTCATAATCAGCTCCAAAAAACAGCATGGCTAAAAAAAGAGCCCTCCGTATTCAGCCCCTCAGACAAAACTGTCTGTGGGTGCCCGGCTGATGGAGGGCTCGGCAGAGAGCTAGCTCTCTGCGAGGGACATGAAAACAGTCAGCAGATCAGGAGAACTTCTGACCGTTTCCTCATGTAAAAAAGATACCTGCAGGCCATAATCGACAAGTGAGCGTTGCAGGTATCTGAAAACGTGTCCGTATGAGGGGAAACGACTTACATCCAGCCCTGTTCTTTGTAGTAACGAACAGCACCTTCGTGCAGTGGAGCAGACAGGCCGTTAGCAATCATGTTCTTAGGATCAAGGTTAGCGAACGCAGGGTGCAGACGCTTGAAACGGTCAAAGTTGTTAAATACCGCTTTCACAACTTCGTAAACAGTATCCGCATCAACCTGAGCAGACGTCACCATAGTTGCTGCATTACCGAAAGTAGCTACATCGCCGTCGCTACCTTTGTACATGCCACCAGGGATGCTTGCAGGTGCGTAGAAATCATTTTCAGCAATCAGCTTATCGATAACAGCACCAGTAACCGGAATTACTTTTGCGTCACAGGAAGTAGTCGCTTCTTTGATCGCACCGGACGGGTGACCAACTGCATAGATCATTGCATCGATCTTGTTATCACACAGAGCCTGAGCCTGTTCAGCAGACTTCAGTTCAGCCGCCAGTTTGAAGGTCTCGTTTGTCCAGCCCTTCTCTTCCATGATGACTTCCATCGTGCCGCGGGTACCGGAACCTGGGTTAGTCAGGTTAACGCGCTTACCAGCCAGATCGTCAAAAGACTCAATACCGGAATCAGCACGGGCAACAACAGTGAAAGGTTCGTTATGAACAGCGAACAGAGCACGCAGGTCTTCAAACTTACCCTGCTGTTTGAAAGTATCGTGTTTAGAACCATTCAGTGCGTGGAACTGCCAGTCAGACTGAGCCATGCCCATGTCTTGCTGACCCTGACGAACCGCATTGATGTTGGCAACAGAACCACCGGTAGAAGGCGCAGTACACTTGATGCCGTGATCGTCAGTCTGACGGTTTACAAGACGACAGATAGACTGACCAACCACATAGTAAACGCCAGTCTGGCCGCCGGTACCGATAGTTACGTAAGTCTGGTCAGCGCTGTTCGCTGCAGTGGCGCCGAAAATACCGGCGAAGCCTACTGCTGAGGACAACAGAGTTGTTGCTAATTTATTCTTCAGAGACATGGTCATACCTTGTTATCGTTATTATTCCCGCCTGGCGGGCTTTATATGCCGGTCACAGTCAGTGAGAGGAGTTACCAACTGCAGCCGTGTTTGTCAGGAAACCGCTACAACATAAAAGAAACCCAGGGAAGCCATGACCGCCAGCCATGCCAATAAAACCTCCTTACGTGCCAGAGCCGGTAAATTACTGGCAGCCGAAGGGAATTTGCTTAAGGTAGAGAGAGAATTACAATGAGCACACAGTCATCATCAGGCAGACTTGATCCACATGATTTTATTGCAGCGTCTTAATCAGCTCCGTTATCAGAAGCCACTGGGGATACGTTTGCTTGCAGCTATATTGCTGTGCAGCTCGGCGATTACTCTGATCGCTACCGGCACCCAGCTATGGCTGGATTACCGTTACGAACTGTCGGCTATTGATGAACGTCTGCAACAGATTGAAACCAGCTCACTGAACAGCCTGTCCAACAGTCTCTGGGAGATAAGCCCGGCACAGATTCAGGTACAGCTGGATGGCCTCCACCAGCTGCCAGATATTCGCTATCTAGAAATCAGCTCACAATACGGTGATTACTACTCGGCCGGCACCCGCCCTGAAGAAGGGCCGATTGTTGAGCGTAATTACAACCTCAGCCATCAGGGTGCAGATGGCACCGTGTTTCCGGTGGGCGATCTGACCCTGGTTATCAGTCTGGATGAAGTCTATCGCCGGTTGACCGACAAAGTACTGGTGATTCTTGCTTCTCAGGGCATCAAAACCTTTCTGGTGTCTATTTTCATTCTAACCATCTTTCACCGGCTCATTACCCAGCACCTTGGAACGATGGCCAGCTACGCCCGCCGCCTAAAGCTGGACCAGCTCGACCTGCCACTGGTTTTGAAGCGCAACAAAAAACACCGGGACGATGAGATCAGCCAGGTAGTTGATGCGATGAACAGCATGCGAGAATCCATGCTGCACGATATGAGTAAGCGCGAAGATGCAGAACGCTCACTGGCCAAGCTAAACGCCGAACTGGAGCAAAGGGTAACCGACCGGACCCGCGAACTGGAAGAACGTAACACTGAGCTGCACGACACTCTGGAAACCCTGCGGGCCACCCAACGACAGTTAGTCGAATCCAAAAAACTGGCTGCTCTGGGCGGCCTGGTTGCCGGCGTTGCCCATGAAATAAACACACCTATTGGTATTGGTTTTACCGCCGCGTCTTTTCTGTCTGATCAGGCTAAGGAATATCTGCAGCGTCACCCTGACGATGAACTGGCAGCGACCGCTGAAGAAAGTAGCCATTTAATTTGTCAGAACCTGGAACGGGCCGCTCAACTGGTCCGGGCGTTCAAACAGGTATCGGTGGATCAGTCCAGCGAGCAACGCCGGCCATTCGATTTGATGCAGTATATGGATGAGGTTTTGCTCTCATTAAAGCCACGTCTGAAGCGCTGTAATCCGGAAATAAACATTAACGGGCCAAAACAACTGCTACTGGACAGCTATCCCGGCAGTTATTACCAGATATTCACCAACCTGATTCTCAACTCCCTGCTGCACGGCTTTGAAAACCAGCGCGGCGGCCACATTGATATTCAGATTCGCCATGCCGATAACCGGGTCATTATTGATTACTGTGACGATGGAATAGGCGTACCGGAAGGCTGGCACCAGAAACTCTTTGAACCTTTCATGACCACTAAGCGCAGCCAGGGCTGTAGCGGTTTGGGCATGCATATCGCGTTTAACCTGGTGAGCCAGTTACTCAAAGGTCATATCGATTCTTTGCCAACCGAAAAAGGCGCACATTTCCGTCTTGATCTACCGGTAGAAATTGATAACCCGCATTAAGGTAATACGGCTCAGAGCAAACCCGCTTCACGAAAATACCGTACAGCACCCGGATGCATAGGCGCGGCCAGCGGCGTGGTTACCATGCGTTTGATATCCAGCTCAGTAAACGCCGGATGCATACGCTGGAAGCGTTCAAACTGGCCAAACAGTGACTTAACAACCGCATATACAGCGTCTTCAGAAGCATTCGCCCGGGTAAACAGAGTAGCGTTCACACCGGCTGTTTTAACCCCGTCTGTCAGGCCGTATAACTCGGTATTTAACACCTGTGGATAATAGTGTGGGTTATTTTCGGTCAGGGCGCGGATATCCGCCGGGCTAAGGCTGATCAGCTTACTATCGCAGTCACGCACTGCTTCCTTAATCGCGCCGCTGGGATGCCCAACCACGTAGAGCGTGGCATCAATACGGTTCTCACATAACGCCCTTGCCTGTTCTGCCGGTGCCAGTCGGTGCACTTCAGAAAAGTCCTCCAGCTGCCAGCCACGGGCCTTAATCAGCGCCCCGAAAGTGATCTGCTGACTGCTGGTTTCCTGGCCAATATTGATCCGCTTCCCCCGCAGATCTGCTAAATGTTCAATGCCACTGTCGCCACGTACCAGCACCGAAATGTATTCCGGATAAAGGCTAAACAAAGCCCGCAATTCAGTGTCGGCTTCCTGAAACTTTCCCCGGCCATGCAGCGCGTCATATAACTGACCCGCTTCAGCAATGCCCAGATCCAGTTCACCGCTGGTCACTTTTTGCAGATTGTTCACAGAGCCCGGCGTACTGAGCACCACACAATGGATCCCATGTTCGCTGCGGGTACGGTTTACCAACCGACAAAGCGCACCACCCGCCGGATAATACAAGCCTGTCACGCCACCGGTACCCAGTGAGACAATATTGCTTTCTGCTATGGCGGTGATCGAAAACACCGTTCCACAGAGCATCATCAGACAGGACTGCCACCAATACTTCATATTGCTCTCTTATTAACAACTCTCTAAGAACTAAAACGAAACTGATCAAATTTGCGGCAGTTTAACAGAATCACCTGAACACACCTAAAACCGCTCCGGTAAGCCAGGCATATTGAGCCTGCTCAGGCTAGTTCAGGGTCACAGTCATAACCACAGGCTGGGATCTGATAACCAGATCCTGCAGGGAGAACTTTATCCGCTGCCAGTCCGGTAAATTTTCCAACTCTACCCGCTTTATGCGTGATAAACCCAGTGGCTCAGAAGGCCCCGTAAACACGTTAAAGTCCAGATCATAATTGCTATTCAGATCATGAATGACCTGTATCGCATAATCCCCCGGTGGCAGCTCCCTGAATATATGCTGTACTGACGGCACCCGCGTTTCCAAAACCACTGAGTACAAGGCTTCCAGATCAGCTTCTGACTCATACATCTGCTGGTTAACCAGTTCAATAATTACCTGGCCCTTAGTCGACTGCAAATTATCGACTCTAACTTCCAGATCTGTTGCCTGTACGGCACCAGACATCAATATCGCCATCAACCAACCCAATCCTGCTTTCATTCACTCACCTTTTTTACAAACTTAATTTTCTAACTTACATTTTTGGCTAAACATTCATTCAAACAGTTTGACGGTTAATAAACTGTTAGGACGACACTACTGATCAAAACAAAACTTTCCATCCGCCACCCACTGGTCAATAAAATCCAGTAACGCCTGAAGCTTACGCGGCTTGTTCACTCCGCTGCGATACACCAGATAAATCGGCATAGGCGGCACACACAACCCATCCAGCACAGCAACCAGCGTGCCTTTCTCTAACTCTTCACGGGCCGAACTTACCGGCAACTGCGTAATTCCCAAGCCCCGTAAAGCGGCATTTTTCAGGGCTTCGATATTACTGCAGTAGAAGTTACCTCTAACCGGAATTGAGCAGGTATGTTCGCCACAGGTCAGTACCCAGTCGGTATCTGTCGGGTTGTACTGAAAGCGCAAACAATTATGCTCAACCAGATCCTGAGGTTCCTTAATTGCGGGATGCTGGGCCAGATATTCAGGGCTGGCCACCAGAATGCGTGATGAAGAACCTATTTTCCGGGCCACCAGCCGGTCATCCGCGACCTGACCTATACGGAATCCTAAGTCGATACTTTGCGCAAACAGATCATCGAAAGCATAAGACAACTCCAGTGCTACAGTAATTTTTGGCCACTGCAGCATGAAGTCCGCCAGCAAAGTGGCAGTCAGGTATTCGCCCAACACAGGCGGTGCTGTCAGTTTTAATAACCCCTGTACCTGTGTATCAAGTGACTGCACATCCTGCCGCAGGGACCGAAATTCTTCTACCAGCTGAAATGCCCGTTCATACACCAGCTTACCCGCTTCTGTCAGGCTCACTTTACGGGTAGAGCGCTCCAGCAACCGGCTCTGTAAATGCTCTTCCAGCCGGGAAACCTCTTTACTGACCGTAGACTTTGGCAATGCCAGTAACTCAGCTGCCTGGGTCAGATTCAAAGTCTGACAGACAGTCACGTATATCGATAAAGTACGAAAACCAATTGTCTCTAAATCGCGAACATTCAATTTCAAATTACCCAATTGTTTCTAAAACATTCAAAACATAATCTAACTGCAAGCAATGAGCAACCTCATCCCCGGGTAAATGCTCAGCATAAGTAAGAGATTAGACAATGACCGAAACAACCCTGACGACAGTAACTGATTTTCCAATTAACCAGCGCTGGCCCGCCAGCACACCGGATAAACTACAGCTGTATTCCTACCCAACACCAAATGGCGTAAAAATATCCATTGCCCTGGAAGAAATGGGGCTGGACTACGAAGCTCATCTGGTCACGCTGGCAGACGCAGATGTTAAAAGCCCGGAGTTTTTATCGCTCAATCCGAACAACAAAATTCCGGCAATCATTGACCCTGACGGCCCTAATGACCAGCCAATGGGCCTGTTTGAAAGTGGCGCCATACTGCTTTATTTGGCCGAGAAAACCGGCCAGCTGATCGGCAATAATCCGGCAGAAAAAGCCAAAGTCATTCAGTGGTTAATGTTCCAGATGGGTGGCATCGGTCCAATGCTCGGCCAATTAGGTTTCTTTTACGCCTTTGCCGGCAAAGACATTGAAGATCCACGTCCCCGTGAACGTTACATCAATGAAACCCGACGCTTACTCAACGTGCTTAATCAGCAACTCGAAGGTCAGAACTGGGTCGCCGGCGACTACTCTATTGCTGATATTGCCATTGCACCATGGCTACAAACTATCGAAAGCTTTTACAAAGCGGGAGAGGTTACAGAATTCCGCAGCTTTAAAAATGTGGTCGCCTATGTCGATCGCTTTAGCCAGCGCCCTGCCGTGCAGCGTGGCTGGAAAACTCCGGCAAAAGACTAACCAACTCTAAAGCCCTGTCGAAGCAGGCTTAGCGAGGCAAAACAGCCAGTATGTTCGTTCCAATACTGGCTGTTACCGCTTCACATAAACTGGTTAATGATATTCCGCATCCACTGATGTGCCAGATCATCATGATAGCGCTTATGCCAAAGCAAACGAATGGGGACTAATGGAATCTGCTCTTTCTCTGCAAAAGGTATACGCACCGTTTCATTAACCCGGGGAGAATATTGTGACAACAGTTCTCCGCCAACCATCATCAGTTGACTGTCACAGACCGCATTCAGCGCCGTCACCATATTATTAGTCTGCAAATGCGGATTGGGAATATTCATCAGCCAGTCGGGCAGATTCTCGTCATAGAAGCCTGGCAGTATGCAATCCACATGCTTCTGAGCAATGAACTCTTCGTAACTGATGCTACTGCGCCCTGCCAGTGGATGCTTCAGGCCAAAGACACAAACAGGCAATTCTTCAGCCAGAATTCTTGAATGTATATTTGCCGGTGCTTCATTGCCAAAATTGATGATGAAATCCAGCTGGCCTGCCACCAACATATCCATGCTGTATTCTTCCAATCCCTGGATCTTCAGAGTGACCAGCGGTGCATGCTCCTGCAAATAGCTCAGCAGCGGCGTGATAAGGCTCTGCGAGATCGGATCTATCACGCTGAGGCTAAAACAGCGTTCTAATTGCATCGGATCCAGCTGAACCGGCGCCACCAGCCGCAAAATGCTGTCCAGTAAGGGCCGCATCTGCAGGTGCAGCTGCTCGGCCCTGGGGGTTGCAGCCAAACCATGCGACTGTCGGGTAAACAGTTCATCAGCAAACAGCAGCCGCAACTGGCGCAAATTACGGCTCATAGCCGGTTGCGATGAAGACAGACGATCTGCTGCACGGGTAACACTCAACTCTTCCATAAGTGCATTAAAAGCCACCAGTAAACGCAGATCGACCTGGCTTAAATCATCAAGCTTCATGACTGACTGATCTCACTCTGTGAACGGTACTTAATTTTGTATGCCAGGGTATAAAGCACGGGAACAACGATCAGAGTCAGCACAGTTGCTACGCCTAATCCAAAGCTGATTACCACCGCCATACTGGCGAAAAAATCATCAAACAACAGCGGAATCATTCCCAGTATGGTTGTAATTGCTGCCATACAAACCGGCCGCACACGGGAAACAGCAGAATCAAACACTGCAGCATAAGGTTCTTTGCCGGCGTCCAGCTCTATATTGATCTGATCAAGCAGCACGATACCATTTTTCAGTAACATACCTGAGAGGCTCAGAAAGCCCAGCATAGCCATAAAGCCAAACGGCAGATTCAGCGCCAGCAACCCAAGTGTCACCCCGGTAATTGCCAGCGGTACTGTCGCCCAGATAACCAGCGGCTTACGCACCGAGTTAAACAGCACCAGAGTAATCAGGAACATAGCCAGGAAGCCCAGTGGCATTGCCTTAAAAATCGGCGCCTGTGCATCCCGGGAGCTTTCATATTCACCGCCCCAGTCCATGCTGTAACCGGCCGGTAACTCAAGCGCTTCAATTTTCGGCTGCAAACGGCTCAGTAATGCTGCGGCAGTATCCTCTCCAAACAGATCAGGATCTGTCATTAAGGTTAAAGTACGCTTCCTGTCACGACGGACAATCAGCGAGTCTTCCCAGACAACATCAAAGTTACCCACAATCTGATCAACCGGAATCCAGCTGTTATAGCGCGGGCTCCAAATTGTCAGATCAGGCAGATTATCAATATTCAGCCGCTCGCTGTCAGGGGTTCGGGCAATGATCGGTAACAGTGTCGTGCCATCGCGATATAAACCTATATCTTTGCCGCTGAAATTCAGCTGCAGCATGGCATCCAGATCCTGCTTACTGATTCCGGCCCTACGGGCCTGCGCTTCCAGAAACTGCGGGCGAATCAGCTTAGAACGTTCACGCCAGTCATGACGAATATTCGTTGCCACCGGGTCTTCCCTGAAAACAGTAACTGCCTCACTGGCAATCTGACGTAATACATCCGGATCCGGGCCGTTAATCCTCAATTCGATTTTGGCATCCGTTGAAGGCCCGATTTCAAGGCGCTTCAATTTAAACTGAGCCTGTGGATAATTTGCTTTCAGCTCACCATCAAGATCCGCCAGGACACCCTGAATAGAGTCACTGTCGACGGTTCTGACCATCAGCTGACCATAAGCCGCATACTGCTTCTCCGGACCATAAGTCAGCATATAGCGCAGCGCTCCCTGTCCGGTCGTTGTGGCGACATACTCCACCCGTTCATCCGTCAGCAGCCAGGCCTCTATGTCCCGCATATCTTCAGCGGTAACACGAATATCGGTCCCCTGACTGCGCCAGTAATCAACCAGAAACATTGCAGTCGTCGAAGGAGGGAAGAATGCCTGCTTCACTTGTGAGAAGCTGACAACAGCCAGTACGGTCGCACCCAAGACTACCGTCAGGGTCGCCCAGCGCCAGCGCAAGCAAAGGTCCAGCAGTGATTTATAAACCACAAAGACAAATCCCTGATAAGGATCAGCCGGTGCTTCATCAGCTGTTTTCTGCTGCTCTTTAAACAACATTTCACAGAAAAATGGCGTTAGCGTAATGGCCGTGATCCATGACAGCATCAGGGAAATAAGCAGCACCCAGAACAAAGAACCGGCAAACTCACCCGTAGCATCAGGAGACAGCCCGATAGGCGCAAATGCCAGCACAGCAATAATGGTTGCGCCCAATAATGGCCACTGATTCTGTGTCACCACCTGCCGGGCAGCTTCCAGCTTAGAATAACCCCGCTGTAAATTAATCAGCATGCCCTCTGTGACAACGATGGCGTTATCCACCAGCATACCCAGCGCAATTATCAGCGCCCCCAGCGAGATACGCTGCAGGTTTAGATCCAGTACCTTCATGAAGATAAAAGAGCCCATTATCGTTAACAGCAACACTGCACTGATCAGCAAGCCGCTCTTGAAGCCCATGAAAACGAGCAACACCAGCGCAACAATCACAATTGCTGCCAGCAGGTTGTTGATAAAGTTATTCACCGATGCTTCTACTTCTACCGGCTGGTTATAGAGGGTATAAACCTCCATACCAATCGGCCGTTCATACTCCAGTTCAGCAAGACGCTGCTGCAATGCAACGCCAACATCCACAACATTCACGCCACTGCTGAACGAAACACCAACATGTAACGCCTGCTCGCCATTATAAGAGACCAGATTTTCCGGTACTTCTGCATAGCCCCGCTTAATTTCTGCCACATCCCCCAGACGAATAAGCTGCGATGAGCCCGTCTCACTGATAATCAGTCGGTTCAGCTCTGAAACATCGGTAAACTCTCCGGTCGGTGATATACGAATGTATTCACTGCCGACCCGCACGGAGCCTGCATTTGAAACAACGTTCTGAGTCGCTAGCAGGTCATAAATCCGGTCAATAGAAATGCCCAGAGAATTCAGTTTAATACGGGAAATCTCAACGATTACCCGCTCAGCCTGAGCACCGGCAACACTTACCTTGCTAACGCCATCAACCAACACCAGTTCACGGCGCAGAAAGTCGATGTAATCTTTTAGTTCTTCATAGCTATAGCCGTCGCCGGTCACGGCAAGCAGCACACCAAATACATCACCAAAGTCATCATTCACCCAGGGCGTATTAACACCCGGCGGCAATGCCCCCTGATGATCATTAACTTTACGCCGCAACTCATCCCATATCTGTCGTAACTGATCACCGGCGTAAATGCTCTTAATCTCAACGGTGATTTGTGACAGACCCGGCGATGAAATCGACTTAACTTTATCCACCCAGGCAAGCTGCTGAATCTGATTCTCCAGTGGATAAGTCACTTCTTCTTCCACCTGTTGGGCGGAAGCCCCCGGATAAGTGGTAATAACCAAAGCTTCTTTGATCGTAAATGGCGGATCTTCAAGCTGGCCCAGCCCAAAGAAAGACATCGTGCCGCCAACACCCAGCAACAGAACAAACATCCAGCTGGTGACTTTATGACGGATAAAATACTCTGCACTGTTCACTTACAGACCCCTCTCACGCTTCAGTGGACGTACTTTCATACCTTCACGTAAGTAGTTGGCACCTGCGGTAACTATAATGTCACCGGCCTCCAGGCCAGACTCAATCTGTAAGCCTTTAGCTGTCAGGCTACCCACAGTAACGTCAGCACGGTACACAGCCATATCATCAGGGTTAACTTTCCAGACCTGACGCAGCTTACTGTCAACTGGCTGGTCATCTGCAGAAATGATCGCTTCCACCGGCAACACAAAACCATTAGCGTTAACCACAAAAACCTTGCTCAGATCAAAACTGACACTTGCAGACATTCCCGGATAAATTTGCAGCGATGCCGGCCGGGGCATTTTCATCGTAATGGTATATGCCCCCGTTGCCGGATCAGCCTCCGCAGTACGCTCAAAATATTTAGCTTTAAACACTTCACTGGAATTGGCATCAAAAGTCACATCAGCAAGACTTTCTTCTGCATCAGGTAAGGTTTCCAGCGAAATAATTGACTCAGGCAACTGGAATTCGATCTCCAGTTCATCATTAGACTGCAGTACCAATACTGGCTCTTTAGCCTGTAAATTCTGGTAGTTTTCCACCAGACGCTGAGAAATCTGACCATCATAAGGCGCATGAATCTCAGTATACTGCCGGTTCAGGCGGGCCTGTTTTAAGTTAGCTTTCTTGATGCTCAGTTCAGCTGCCTTTTCGTCATACTGCGACTGTGAAACCAGCTTACGCTTCAGCATGGTTTTAATGCGCTGAAACTGCTGGTTGGCCAACTTGTATTCAGCCTGATAGCGCTGCAAGGTAACTTCAAAGTCAGTTGGGTCGAGTCGTGCCAGCAACTGTCCCTGCTTTACTTCTTCACCCTCCCTGACAGTCAGCTCAGCCAATTCGCCGGCTACCCTGAACGCCAGTTCAGTCCGGCTACTGGCTTTCACCTCAGCCGGAAATGTACGCATAGACTTATCGTCCGGACTGGTAAGCACCAAAAGCTTCGCTGGCCGGATTAATTCTTCGCCAGCGGCCTGCACCGCAGTCGTCATATTCAGACTGGCGAGGGCAGTAACCGACCAGGCAAGCCACAACTTGCGTAATTTCATGATAAATACCTGTATAAACGGAATGGATAGCTGATATCCGCGGAGTATATTTTTCCACCACAGGTAATAACATAGTCCAAAACTGATAGATGTTATTCAATAAATGGATATGTCGAGTGATATAGCCGTAATACAGGCGTGAATCTGTACGGAAAAAATACGCAAATGAGTACACACGCCTTTGAACAAAGACGGTGAATTACTAATAAGGTAAGAAATATGTGTGAGAAAAAGAATCAATTTTTAGTGCCAACAGGCACCTTCACAACTCATCGAATGAATTGCTTCTGAAAGACGAAACCCCGCAATCGCGAAGTTAAGCTGTCACTGTGCTCAATAACCGATAATAACAGCTACTGGATTAAGCCTCTGGAGCTGCCGCCTGTTCTGCCAGCTTTTCCCGATCAGCCTTAGAGATATATTTAGGTTTACCCGACAAACTACGGCGCTTAGCAGTCGCTTTCTTAGTTTGCTTGCGGACAAGCCCTTCCACTTTAGTGCGTTTATTCATTTCGGACCTCACCTAAATAAAATTCACATTACACATGCATACAGCGCGCTGCTACACAGATTAGGAATCTATTACTTTAACCAAATTTCAGGCAAAAAAAATCCCGGCGCTCTTTGTTACAAGAATCAGCCAGGATGATTTTGTTCTTAAGTGGTGCCCGGACGCGGAATCGAACCACGGACACGAGGATTTTCAATCCTCTGCTCTACCGACTGAGCTATCCGGGCACTTAAGAGGTGCGTATTAAACTGATTTCGCGGCGCAGTGTCAACAGCTAATCACTGCTTTTCTGCAATCTTGTCATTCTCTGGAATAACTTCGTGAAACCTGGCGATTAAAACGCTTAAAAATTGATCACTTAGACGGTGGTACGTAACCTTCGGCCTTCTCGTAATCACCGCCATCCATAAACTTCTGCAATTCAGACTGCAGGAATTCGCGGGTCTTAGGATCCATCATGCTCAGATGCTTCTCATTAATGATCATCGTCTGATGGTTAGTCCATTCCTGCCAGGCTTTTTTGGAAACAGTGTCGTAAATGTCTTTGCCTTTAGGGCCCGGATACGGCGGATTGTCCAAACCTTCAAGCTCTTCTTTGTACTTACGGCACATTACGGTGCGGGTCATGATGTTCTCCAGAATTACTTTCGTGCCTGCAGCAGCTTCTTAACCGGGGCTGCCAGGCCAATCTTTTGCGGTTGGCTGATGTTATACCAGAGTGTCGCTGCGCCTTCCATGACACTATTTGTAGGGGCTTTACGTAATTTCACCTGCATCGGGGTTATATCCAGATGAAAATGACTGAAAGTATGCCGCAAAGGTGCCAATGGTTCAGCGCTGTCCAGATCAAGTGGCAAACCGGTTTCCTGTTCTGCATCCCGCAGATCCTGAGTTTCAGGTAAGCCCCACAAACCACCCCACAGACCTGTTGGCGGACGCTGATACATCAGAACATTGTCATCGCTGTCGGTAATGATCAGCATCAGGGTTTGTTTAACCGGTAAGACTTTTTTCGGCCTTGAAGCCGGCAACTCATGAGTACGGTTTTGCGCCAGCGCCTGGCAACCTGTTTGCAACGGACAAAGCAGACACGCAGGCTTACTGCGGGTACAAAGTGTCGCACCCATATCCATCATCGCCTGAGTATAGTCCCCACAACGGCTGGCTGGTGTGTTCAGCTCAGCAAACTCCCACATGCCTTGCATCACTTTATTATTCCCGGGCCAGCCCTCTACTGCATAGTAACGGGCCAGCACGCGCTTAACATTGCCATCCAGAATCGCCGCACGACGACCGCCGGCAATCGAAGCAATCGCGCCCGCGGTGGAGCGACCAATACCCGGCAGGCTTTCCAGATCGTCAACCTCTACCGGAAATTCACCACCAAATTCACTCACTACCATTTGCGCGGCCTTATGCAGATTGCGTGCCCGGGCGTAATAGCCAAGGCCAGTCCATAAGTGCAATACGTCATCAATATCGGCAGCTGCCAGATCCTGAACGGTCGGAAACTGCTCACGAAAACGCTGAAAATAGGGGATAACTGTGGTTACCTGAGTTTGCTGCAGCATGATTTCAGATAACCAGGTGAAGTAGGCGGTCTTCTCTGCCTGCCAGGGCAAATCATGCCGCCCATGCTCATCAAACCAGTCGAGTACAGCCGCCGCAAATGGCGGCTGGATCGCAGTTGAGTCTTCGCGTTGAGCTAAATTATTAGTTGCGCTTTTAATTGAAAAGACCTTTTAATAAACCTTTGGTTTCATCACCCAGCTTATCCTTCAGGGCTTCTTCCACTTTTGCTTTAGCCTTAGTTTCTACTTCAGCTTTCAGTTTCTTTTTCAGCTGTGCCTTAATGACATCTTCAATCACGCTCAGGTCTGGCTTACACAGCTTGGCAGGATCGTCATCAAAACTACCTTTACAATCCACCGGCCATTCCACACCTTCCAGTGCGTTATTCACCGAACAGGTTTGCTTGAACAGGTTCTCTTCAATGGTCAGGCCTAAACGGTAATCCAGGCTGGACGCCGGCACATTCACTTTACCAGCGCCTTTTAGCGTAATTGCATCAAGTTCAGCCTTCAGGTCGCGGTTATCCACAAGACCATTCTTAATCTTAAAATTACCGTTCAAATTCGCAAAAGGCGTGGACTGATCAACCTGATCTGAATTCAGACCCAGACTGCCAACAGTATTGAAGCCCTGACAAATCGTCTGAGCAATACCGATACCTTTAATTTCACCGTCTTTCATATTCACGGATGCAGTACCCGTCATACTGTTCACGATGTCATACACCGAGCGACCACGGGTATTTACGTCAGATTTGCTGCTCAGCGAACCGGTAATGCGATCTACCTGCGCCAGATCATTGAGTAAATCGCCTATCTGGATATTGCTGATATTCTTTTTAGTGTTCATCTTCACCGGAGACTTACGCACATCCAGGGTGAGGCTGTTACGCACTGTACCACCATACAGATCAGCATTTATCTTGCTGGCCTTCACCAAACCATTATGGGCGGCCACGTCCAGCAGCAGGTTGTTAACGGTCAGACCCGACACCAGCAGCTTTTGCAGCCCAATAGTCGCATCTACATTCAGGCCCATAAGTGGCTCAACCGGAATAACCGGTTCTTTGGAATAACGCTCGCCATCAGAACCGGCAGCGGCTGCAGATCCGTCTGAACCCGTTGCATCACCGGAAGCGGCTTCGCCTTCCGCTTTTGGCGGCATATAGCGGTCAGCATCAATGCTGTCGCCTTTCAGATTCAGCGCCAGCGCACTGTCGGTAAGATTAACCGCAATCTGGCCGTTAAACGTCGTGTCATCAAGCTTTAACTGCAGCTGTTCCAGCACCAGCGTATTGGCCGGGCCTGCCAGTTTAGTATTCAGGCTGATCGCTTTAAGTACATTTGGATCAGTTGTTTCTATTGCCGCCTGCCCTAAAGCATCCATCAAAGCATTCAGCTCAAAGCTGGCAACTGCTAAATCACCGCTAAAAGCAGGCTTGGCAAAGTTATCCACAGTCACGTTACCGTTAGCTGCCAGGTTCGCCAGTTTCAGCGTTAGTCCCTGCAGGCTAACCTGCTGCTTAGCTACATCGGCAGTAATGTCTGCATTTAGCTCCAGCGGTACGGTTTTGCCATTAAAAGCAGCGCCCTGTAACCCCAGCGTGCTGTTCAGGCCTTTAATCTGATACAGCTGTTTTTCCAAATCCAGGAAGAACTCAGCATCCAGCTTTGCAGCCACCGTCATTTGTTTTTCACTGCCCTGATACTGTTCAGCGTTAAAGCTCAGCTGGGCAGGGAAGAAAGCATTAGTAACGACTTTACCGGAAGCCACATTCAAATCAGACAGCTGAATTTTGCTGGCAGCGGTTTTATCGGTGTAAGTAAGCTGACCATTGGTAATCGCAATGCTTTCGATATCCAGCGCCAGCGCTGCACCGGAGCCTGATTCCACGGTGCTTTCATCAGCAACGTCTGCAGTAGCATCTTCAGCAGGCTTTTCAGCATTGGCGGAAGCAGCAGCATCTGCAGCTTGCGGTGCCGACCAGTTATTCGAAGTAGGGGATTCAGCGATCAGATCCAACTGCAGGCCATCCAGCACAACACTTTTCATCTTCACGTTACCAGACAGCAAAGCAGGCAATTCAACTGCAACCTGTGCCTGATTTAGTGCTGCAAACTGTGGCTTACCCGGGTAGCTAACCTGAATCTGATTGATTTTCAGACCCAGCCAGGGGAATACCGACCAGTCAATATCACCACCGATCTGCAACTCGACTCCGCCGTTATCCAGCGCCAGCTGTTCGATTTCCTGCTTGTATTCATTTGGGTCAAATACGGTGCTGAGCAAAATCCCGCCGGCAACCACCAGCACAACCAGCAGGGCGACTATTCCGCCGACCAGCTTCAATAAAGTCTTCATGAATCCTCCTTGTGCTCACCGCTAACCAACTGAAAGCAGAGCTGTTTAATAAAGAATGATAACTCCATAAATAGTAGCTGTCAGGCATTAAGAAAATCTTAACGGCGGCAATTTTGTTACGCAGACAGATACAACACTGAAAGTATTAGTCGACTGCATTACCAGAGCCGCCAAACTGCATATCGAAAGTGTAACCAAGAGATGCGCATTCTCTGAACAATGCGGGTATAATGCGCCGTCTGGAAGCATTGCCAAGCCAATGCCTTTTTTCCAGCCTTTTACTAGCATGGATACTGCAGTCACTTACGAGCACGTCTCGCTGCATTATTCGCCAAGCGGAGAGCAACAATGGCTGAACGTAAAGCCGCCGTCACCCGTGACACCCTGGAAACCCAGATCAGCGTAGCCGTGAATCTGGACGGTACTGGCCAACTTGATGTTGATACCGGCGTACCTTTCTTAGAGCACATGCTGGATCAGATCGCCCGTCATGGCCTGATCGATATGAAGATCCATGCCAAAGGTGACAACCATATCGACGACCATCACACCGTTGAAGATATCGGTATTACGTTAGGTCAGGCATTCGCACAGGCCGTTGGCGATAAGAAAGGTATCATGCGTTATGGCCACGCTTACTGCCCGCTGGACGAAGCACTGTCCCGTGTGGTTATCGACTTCTCCGGCCGTCCGGGCCTGGATATGAAAGTCGAATTTACCCGTGCCAACATCGGCCGTTTTGACGTACAGCTGTTCTGGGAATTTTTCCAGGGCTTCGTCAATCACGCTGGCGTGACCCTGCATATCGATAACCTGAAGGGCTTTAACGCTCACCACCAGGCGGAGACCATCTTCAAGGCGTTTGGCCGGGCGATGCGTAATGCACTGGAAGTCGACAGCCGTGCTGCCGACCGGATTCCTTCGACCAAGGGCTCCCTGTAATTATTCAGAATAAGGTTCAGCAATGAGCACTATCGCAGTAATAGATTATGGTATGGGCAACCTGCACTCGGTTGCCAAAGCGCTGGAGCACGTAGGCGACGGCGTTGAAGTATGGGTCACCGCAGACCCTGAAAAAGTCCGCTCCGCTGACCGGGTTTTATTACCCGGTGTTGGCGCTATCCGCGACTGTATGGCTGAGATCCGCCGCTTAGGCGTTGATCAGGAAGTAGCGGAAGCCATTGCTTCCGGTAAGCCATTCCTGGGTATCTGTGTCGGCTATCAGGCACTGATGCAGCATTCAGAAGAAAACGGCGGCGTTGACTGTCTCGGCCACTTTGAGGGTAATGTAAATTACTTCGGTGACGAACTGAAAGAAGCAGGCGAACGCCTGAAAGTCCCTCATATGGGCTGGAATCAGGTTGAACAAACCATCGACCACCCACTGTGGGCTGACATTCCGGATAACAGCCGGTTTTACTTCGTACACAGCTACTATGTAAAAGCACAGCAGGCAGAACTGGTTGCAGGTCGCACCCGCTACGGTGTGGACTGTGACGTTGCCATGGCACGGGACAATGTCTTCATGACGCAGTTTCACCCGGAAAAAAGCCATACAGTTGGTCTGCAGTTACTGAAAAACTTCCTCAACTGGAACGGCAAGGTATAAAGGGTACGCATCATGGCTTTAGCAAAACGCATTATTCCCTGTCTGGATGTTGAAAACGGCCGCGTTGTAAAAGGCGTACAGTTCCTTGATATCCGCGACGCCGGCGACCCGGTTGAAGTAGCCAAACGCTACGACGAGCAGGGCGCTGACGAAATTACCTTCCTCGATATCACGGCAACCCATGAAGGCCGCGACACTATGGTACATACCGTAGAACGCATGGCTTCACAGGTATTTATTCCACTGACAGTCGGCGGTGGCATCCGTACCTGTGACGATATCCGCACTATGCTCAATGCCGGTGCTGATAAGGTATCGATTAACAGTGCAGCGGTATTCAACCCTGAATTCGTCCGTGAAGCAGCTGAACGTTTTGGTTCACAGTGCATCGTGGTAGCCATCGACGCTAAAAAAGTGTCCCAGCCCGGCGAAACCGACAAGTGGGAGATTTTCACCCACGGCGGCCGTAAACCAACCGGCATTGATGCGGTTGAGTGGGCAAAGAAAATGGTCGAACTGGGCGCTGGTGAAATCCTGCTGACTTCGATGGATCAGGACGGCGTTAAAAACGGTTACGACCTGGGTGTGACCCGTGCCATCAGTGAGGCGGTTAACGTACCGGTTATCGCTTCTGGCGGTGTTGGTAATCTGGATCATCTGGTTGCCGGTTGTATTGAAGGCAAGGCAGATGCGGTTTTGGCTGCGTCTATCTTCCATTTCAATGAGTACAGTATTCCGGAAGCCAAGAAGTACATGCAGGAGAAGGGGATCGAGGTGCGCCTCTGATCGCTCTTTTTGCTATTAAACGGTCGCTATTATGCGGCCGTTTTTTTCGTCTAAAGTTTTTTTACAAAAGGGTAGTAGGGTTAATTACTCTGTCGTTATTTCGGTGCTGGATTTTTAATTCGGATGGTTTTATTCGACTGCGCCGAATGGCAGGCTGATGGATGGGGTGTTTTATTTGTTTTTGTGCTGAGTTTTAATTGAGATGATCTTTTCGCTTACGCGACTCAAGACCTTTAAACGGCTAAAGGTCTTAAGAATCTAAAGGCCGCCCCAATGCTTGTCCGGCTACGCCGGATCCCCTGCGCGTTTCACGCTTGAATGGCGCTACAAAAACTCGACCGCTACGCACTCTCAAACAGTTTGTAACGCTGATCATTCAATCGCTGCAATGCTCCGCAGCGCATAAGGGGAAGAGGGGTGCAGGACTCAAGTGCTTCACTTCGATATCACAAAAAACAAAGTCTAATCACGTTCTTCAAGACGCGTTAGCAAAAAAGATCATCCAAATTCAACAGACTGTTAAAAACTATATAGATACACTGTTATTCATGGTTGTTGCTGATTACACAAATATCATATTGTATAAACGGAAATGCTTCCCGTAAAAAATAATATAGCTATGCCAATAATAAGGCCTATTAATGGCCCTCTCATAGTATCTTCATATATAGCAAATATTGCTTGGGAAATCGGTGGAAAAATAAAATTCAGTACACAGCAAAGAAAGGAAACATGAATACCCCTTGCAACAGACCAGACCCATGCAATGAAAAGAATCGTAAATCCTAAAAATTCCATTTATAAACATCCCTTACACGTAGACCTAGAAATATAGAGCCAAACCTATTATCACTTACAAGCACTTCAATTTATCACAGCGAAAAACCCTGTACATAAACGGAAAGATTTAAATTTATTCATTACTTAACAAACCTAGCTTCAACTTAGTCCACTTATACACGATAGAAAGAGTCTTAACTTAGTGGAACAATGCAGTTCATCATTTTAAGTGAAAATCGCTGAAACACTTCAGAATCATCTACAAGCGCTGGCATCTCAGGTTCAATACTTTTTTTGCAGCCTGGAATCAAAGACTGGGCTAGCTTGAAACAACCTTCATATAAGCTCCCTTCTTGAGTCATTCCTGATTTTTCGTAGCAAAGGCCATCTGCTTGAGCAGCTGCAAAATCTAATATCGAATTTGACGATGCTGGATTGTTTTGAAGATCTGAAACATCAATATTGGGGACTACATTACTTTGGCTAAACTGGGCGTCATAAACATAGTATCCGCCAGCTGATATTAGAATTAAAAAAAACAAACCTTTCATTAGAAATCCTTCTCAAATAAAAATATAAAAACGTAATTTATACCGTCAGCAGTTTATAAACTTGCCTTTCTTATGGCAGTTATTCGGTTCAATATTGAAACATTAGTTGTAAACCCTATCAAGCTAAACCAGCCACCATCCTACAGGATATTCAACCTGCATCTACTAAAAAACCATATGAACAAGTGGCTGATTTATATAACATTATCTACTGGCACGGCCTCAATTATCCCCTTCTGCGAAGCCGAGTATTGCAGTGAGTAACAGATCTGCCGGATGAATTGTTTGAGAGCGCGAAGCGGTCGAGTTTTCAGGAGGCCTGTTGCTCGCGAAACACGCAGGGTATCCGGCGTAGCCGGACGAGCGGTGGGGCCGCGTTTAGATTCTTAAGACTTTTGCGCGGTTCCAAAAGTCTTGAGTCGCGTAAGCGAAAAAGATCATCCCAAATACCAGCCAGCAGGCGAAAAAAGAAACACACCAACCTCCAAATACCTCCGTCGCGTAAGCGAAAAAGATCATCTGAAACCTCAGCCGGCAGGCAAACAAGGAAATACATCAACCCTATAAGAAGCCCCCTGTCACGCCAGCGACAAATACAAGCCAACCCAGCACCAACTATTGCCACATATCACCCTAAAACAACCTTAAACGATTAACTATTCCGCCCACTCCAAGAGTTCTGTCATAATGGTGTCATCTAAATTCAGTTAAATGATGCTGTAGCCCACAAAGCTACTCCGCAAAGGAAAACGCCCGTGTCTTTTACCAACAGCCAACGCTTTTATCCTGAAACCCGTATGCGCCGTATGCGTGCAGACGACTTCTCCCGCCGCCTGATGCGTGAAAATGTGCTTACTGTCAACGATCTGATCTACCCTATGTTCGTCATCGAAGGGGAGAATCAGCGTGAAGCAGTGCCATCTATGCCGGGTGTCGAACGTTTAAGTATCGACCTGTTAGTGAAAGAAGCAGCTGAACTGGTTGCGCTAGGCATTCCTGCAATTGCATTGTTTCCGGTAACGCCTTTGTCGGCAAAGTCTGAGTTTGCGGAAGAATCTTACAACCCGGATGGTCTGGCACAGCGTGCTGTTAAAGCACTCAAAGATGCTCAACCAGATCTGGGGATCATGACCGATGTAGCACTAGACCCGTTCACCACCCACGGTCAGGACGGCATCATTGATACCAACGGTTATGTGATCAACGACCGTACAATTGAAACCTTAGTTTTACAGGCCCAGTCCCATGCTGAAGCCGGTGCCGATATCGTCGCACCGAGTGACATGATGGACGGCCGGATTGCCTGTATCCGGGATATTCTGGAAGCCGGTGGCTTCGTAAATACTAAGATCATGGCCTATTCAGCCAAATATGCGAGTGCTTACTACGGACCTTTCCGTGACGCAGTAGGCTCCGCGAGCAACCTGGGCAAGAGTAACAAGTTCAGCTACCAGATGGACCCTGCCAACAGCGATGAAGCATTGCATGAAGTTGCTCTGGATCTGGCAGAAGGCGCTGACATGGTAATGATCAAGCCAGGTATGCCTTATCTGGATATTGTCCGCCGGGTTAAAGATGAGCTGAAAGCTCCTACTTTTGTGTATCAGGTGAGCGGTGAGTACGCCATGCATATGGCAGCCTTCCAGAATGGCTGGCTGGATGAGCGCTCCGCGATGATGGAATCCCTTACCTGTATTAAACGTGCAGGCTGCGACGGCATTCTGACCTATTTTGCCAAACGCGCTGCACAGTTACTTAACGAATAACACCGTTTCGGCGGGCTGCAGAAGCGGACTGCCGGATATACACTCGCAAGGGTCAAGCGAGGGTGACGAACTAAGGATAAACAGATGACAGAGCTCCAGACTGAGCAAAAAACCAAGCACGATATGGCGACAGATACCGCAGTTAGTGAAGAACTCAGTAAAGAAGCCCAGGAAGCCTCGATTGCTTTGGTAGAAAGCCGTGAAGCAATTCCGGTCACTGAGCCTGTTGAAGAGCCTCCGATGGATCTGAAAGCCCCCGAGCTTTATATCAATCGTGAGCTTAGTCATCTGCAGTTCAACATTCGGGTGCTTGAACAGGCCCTGGATGAATCACATCCGCTGATGGAACGCCTGATGTTCTTGCTGATATTTTCCAGCAACCTGGACGAGTTTTTCGAAATCCGGGTCGCGGAAATGATGCGTCAGCTCAAGTACGGCCGTGAAGCTGCCGGACCGGATGCGTTGCATCCGCAGACGGTTATCACCCGAATTCTGCAAATCTGTAATACCCATGTAGATCGCCAGTACAAAATACTCAACGAGACAATTTTTCCGGCCCTGGAAAAGCACAACGTTCACTTCCTGCGTCGCCGGTTGTGGAACGATGAGCAAACCGCCTGGGTTAAAAACTACTTCGAAGAGAAAGTACTGCCGGTCGTCAGCCCTATCGGGCTTGATCCTTCGCACCCGTTTCCACGCCTGATCAACAAAAGCCTTAACTTCATTGTTGAACTGGATGGCAAAGATGCCTTTGGCCGGGAAAGCGGCATGGCAATCATACCTGCGCCACGCTCGTTGCCACGCCTGATTCGACTGCCGGATAATCTTTGTGACGGCGGTGACAACCTGATTTTCCTGTCATCCATCATTCATGAATTTGCTGAAGATCTGTTCCCGGGAATGAAAGTTAAGGGCTGTTACCAGTTCCGTATCACCCGTAATGCGGACTTAAGTTTCGACTCAGAAGAAGTGGAAGATTTAGCCCGCACGCTACGTGGCGAATTGCACTCCCGTAAGTATGGTGATGCGGTACGTCTGGAAGTAGACCAACGCACCCCTGAAAATCTGATTAACTTCCTGCTGCGTGAGTTTAATCTGGATGAAACCCATACATTCCGGGTCGATGGTCCAGTTAACCTGACGCGAATGATGTCTGTCCGGGATCTGGCGAATCACAAAGATCTTCGCTGGAAGCCTTTCACCCCGGGCATCAACAACAAGCTAAAACTGAAGCAGGGAAATATTTTTGATGCACTGCGCGTTAAAGATTATCTGCTGCATCACCCGTTCCAGTCATTTGCGCCAGTTGTCGATCTGCTGCGGCAGGCGGCTAAAGACCCTCAGGTCATTGCGATCAAACAAACCCTTTACCGGACCGGCGTTAACTCCGACATCGTTAATGCATTGGTTGAAGCCGCACGCAGTGGTAAAGAAGTTACCGTCGTCATTGAGCTACGGGCTCGTTTTGACGAAGAAAGTAACCTGCATCTGGCCAGCCGCTTGCAGGAAGCAGGCGCTCTTGTGGTTTACGGTGTGGTTGACTGTAAAACCCACGCCAAGATGATGCTGGTTGTACGCCGCGAGGACACCCGCCTGGTACGTTACGTTCACCTTGGCACCGGCAACTATCACTCAGGTACTGCGCGTTTGTATACCGACTACAGCTACCTGACCAGCGATGCAGATGTCGGTGAAGATGTTCACAAGATATTCCAGCAACTGACAGGCATGGGTAAAATCCTGCGGTTAAAGAAACTCTACAATGCACCGTTTACGTTGCATTCGAAAATGCTCGAGCTAATTAGCCGCGAAACCAAACTCGGCAAAGCAGGCCATATCGTCATTAAAGTAAATGGCCTGACAGAGCCTCAGCTGATCCGTGGGCTGTATAAAGCCTCGCAGGCGGGTGTGAAGATAGAACTGATCGTGAGGGGCATGTGTCGCCTGCGCCCGGGCCTGCCAGGAATTTCAGAAAACATTACCGTACGCTCCATTGTTGGTCGTTTCCTGGAACACACCCGGGTTTACTACTTTGGCAACAAAGGTGATCCGGAAGTATTCTGCTCCAGCGCTGACTGGATGGAACGTAACATGCTTAACCGGGTAGAAACCTGTTTCCCGCTATACGGAAAATATGCCGAACGGGTTAAAAAAGACCTCGATCTTTACCTCGCCGATAACAGCCACAGCTGGGCGTTGCACTCCGATGGCAGCTATACCCTGAATCAACCGGAAGAAGGCGAAGAAACCATCAGCGCCCAGAGTCAGGTTCTTAGCGAATACGCCAGCTAATTCATTGTTTCTTATAAGAAAACCAGGAAACAGCGACTAATATCGCTGTTCCTGATTTTCACCAGTTTTAGCATATTCACCACAAAACGCCGCTTTTCACCGCATTTACGCACCAAGTGTACGACCAAAGTATCTTTTTGTTTGCTTATTTTTGACTATCCGGGCAAAATCGCCGGCCGTTCTTTTGAAAAAGAGACAACTCTTTAAGTATTGCGCAGACGATCCTGCGGTTGCTTGACAGCGAAGGCTGCAATCTGCACATTATTTGCCTTGTCTGCGCAAAGAATAATAATTGGAAGCCTTACCATGGCCACAGATAAGACAGCGCTAGAGCTGCAAGATATTCACAAATCCTTCGGTAGTCTCGAAGTCCTCAAGGGTGTATCCCTGACCGCCAAAGATGGCGATGTAATTTCCATTCTCGGTTCCAGTGGCTCAGGAAAAAGCACCCTGTTGCGCTGTATTAACCTGTTGGAAAATCCAAGTCAGGGCAAAATTATCATGGGTCAGGAAGAGCTTCAGCTCAAGCCGGGAAAAGACGGCAACCTGACCGCAGCCGATCGTAAGCAGCTGGAAAGCATGCGTTCCCGTATCGGTTTCGTATTTCAGAGTTTCAACCTCTGGCCTCACAAGACCATTCTGGAAAACATCATCGAAGCACCTATGCAGGTGCTGAAGCAGTCTAAGGCCCAAGCCGTTAAGCGCGCCGAAGAGTTACTGGAAAAAGTAGGTCTGGCGGATAAGCGCAATGCCTACCCGGACAACCTGTCCGGTGGTCAGAAGCAACGCATCGCTATTGCCCGCACGCTGGCAATGGACCCACAGGTACTGTTATTCGACGAGCCAACATCAGCACTTGACCCCGAGCTGGTCAACGAAGTGCTTAGTGTTATGCGCGAATTAGCAGACGAAGGCCGTACCATGCTGATCGTGACTCACGAAATGCGTTTCGCCCGCGATGTGTCCTCACAGGTTGTATTCCTGCACGAAGGTCAGATCGAAGAAATGGGGCCGCCGGAACAAGTCTTTAACAACCCTAAATCGAAACGTGTTCAGGACTTTATGTCCAGTCACCAATAAGATTTAACAAGATACTTCACGATATCAGTAACTCAGGCTAAATTAAGCCGTGTTACAGAATGATACGTGAGGGTTATTAAACCCTAATAAAAACATAAAGAAGGGACAAATAAATGAAGATCCGTAAGTTATTCACAGCCGCTGCACTGATCACCGGTACTCTGCTTTCTGCTCAGTCTGCTTTTGCTGGCGACAAAATCAAGATCGCTACTGAAGGTGCTTACGCGCCATTCAACATGGTAGATGCAAGCGGTAACCTGGTAGGTTTCGACGTTGATATCGCTAAAGCACTGTGTGCACAGATGAAAGCTGACTGTGAAATCGTTGCTCAGGACTGGGACGGTATCATCCCAGGTCTGCGTGCCAAGAAATACGACGCAATCATCGCGTCTATGTCTATTACTGAAGAGCGTATGCGTGTTGTTGACTTCTCTGAGAAGTACTACTCCAACCTGCTGGCTTTCGTATCCGCTGATGGTTCTAACATCGAAACGACTAAAGAAGGTCTGAAAGGCAAAAACGTTGGTGCACAGCGTGCAACTATCGCCGGTCAGTACCTGGAAGACAACCTGGGTGACGTTGTAAACGTTAAGCTGTATGACACTCAGGACAACGCTTACCTGGATCTTAAAGCAGGCCGTCTAGACGCTCTGCTGTCTGACAAACTGCCAGCATACGACTGGTTAGAAACTGCTGAAGGTAACGGTTATGCCTTCACAGGTGATGCAATCGATATCAAAGACCAGATCGGTATCGCAGTACGTAAAGGCGATGATCTGAAAGGTAAGTTCAGCGACGCGATTAAAGCGATCGTTGCTGACGGTACTTACGAGAAGATCAACGCTAAGTACTTCCCGTTCTCTATCTACTAAGCACGTCTTCTTAAGCTACTTAAGCTAAAGCAGGAGCGGTGGGTTCTGTCTGGAACTCACTGCCCCTAAGCAGGTTGTTTTCATGGATTTACAAGGCTTCGGTCATCTTCTCGTTTCCGGTACCTGGCTGACTGTTCAACTGGCTCTGGCAAGTCTCTTCTTCGGCTTGATCCTGGGTTTGATGGGTGCATCAGCTAAGCTCTCGGATAATAAGTTTGCCCGCTGGGTAGCGACAGGCTACACCACTTTAATTCGCGGCATTCCCGAACTGTTACTGGTACTGACCATTTATTTTGGCGGCGCTCAGGTAATAATGGCTATTGCCAGCCTGTTCGGCTACGACGAGTACATAGAAATCGGTCCCTTTGTAGCCGGTGTCGCTGCGTTGTCGATCGCCTTCGGTGCTTATGCCACTGAAGTATTCCGCATGGCCATGATGGAAATTCCAAAAGGTCAGTGGGAGTCAGGTCTTGCCTGTGGCATGAGCCCGACAAAAACATTTTTCCGTATTATCCTGCCGCAAGTATGGCGTCTCGCTATTCCAGGCCTAGGTAATCTGTTTCAGGTCCTCTTGAAAGATACCGCATTGGTATCGGTCGTCGGCCTGAACGATATTGTTCGCCAATCTCAGGTTGCAATCAGCGCTACCAAGGAACCGTTTACGTTCTTCCTGGTTGCTGCATTTATTTATCTGGCACTGACTGCCATTGCCAACACTATTACCCACTTGCTCGAGCGAGCCAATAATCCAGTTCTACGGGGAGGCCGCTAATGGGTTGGGAATGGGAAGTTATCTTTAAGTATTTTCCACGTTTGCTGGAAGGTGCCTGGCTGACACTTGAACTGGTCGTGATCTCTGGCCTGATCGGTATTGCTCTGTCGATTCCGCTTGCTCTGATGCGCACCTCAGCAAATAACTGGGTGCGGGCATTGCCATTTGCCTACATTTACTTCTTTCGTGGCACGCCACTGCTAGTACAGATCTTTCTGGTTTACTACGGTGCATCCCAGTTCGAAGTGATTCGTGAATCATTCCTTTGGGTCATCCTGAAAGAGCCGTACTGGTGCGCAATTATTGCCTTCAGCCTGAACACGGCAGCTTACAGCGCGGAATTATTCCGTGGTGCGATTCAGGCGATTCCAAACGGTGAGATTGAAGCCGCAGAGTCTCTGGGTATGAGCCATGGATTACTGACCCGCCGGATTATTCTGCCACGGATGTTTGGTATCGCATTGCCTGGCTACGGTAACGAAGTCATCCTGATGCTTAAAGGCAGCGCACTGGCCAGTACCATCACTCTGCTGGATGTTACCGGCATGGCCCGTACTGTTATCGCCCGAACTTATACGCCGCTGGAAATGTTCCTCGCTGCCGGCCTTGTATACTTACTGATGAGTGGTCTGGTTATTGCGTTATTCCGCTTTATGGAAAGCCGCTTTAACCGCTATCAGAGCTACAACCCTGACCGCGAAGCGTAATTACGCCAACAGCTTCACAACAAAAAAGGTGCCCTGGGCACCTTTTTTCGTTTCAGCGGCATCTGCTGTTAAACCATTACTGTTGCTCTAAAAACTCAGCAACGAGTGACTTATAACCCTCACGAAAGCTCGGGTACTTAAACTGATAACCACTGGTATGTAACCGTCGGTTACTGCATTGTTTGCTGCCACCGCTTCTCGGTTGCGCTTCTTCAGTAATCACTACATCCATCTGCTCAGCTAACCAGTGGCTGACTTCATGCAAACTGCTCGGATAGTCGTCGCTGGCCAGATAAATATCGTCAAGTATTTCACCCTGAGCCTGTAAATTAAGCAGATGTGCCAGCACACCAGAGCAATCATCCCGGTGAATACGGTTACTAAACTGGACAGGTTCGGCCGCATAGCCTTTACCCTGAAACACTTGCCCCAGCATATGACTGCGCCCCGGCCCATAAATGCCACTAAAGCGCACCACAGTACCCGGAATTGTATGCTGTAGCAGCTGCTGTTCAGCTTCAAGCATAACCTTGCCATTGAAACGGGGAGGCTGGGTTGCAGAAGCCTCATCCACCCAGCCATCATCATTCTGATGGTATACCGCACTGCTGGATACAAACAAAATACGCTTTACATCCTGAGACGCCAGCGCAGCCTGGAGATTGGCCAAACCTTCAACATATGCCTGCCGATATCCAGCCTCATCCCGCTGACTGGCGGCAACACAATAGACCAGCATATCGATTGCCGGTAAGCTACACAGCTGGGATGGATCACCAAGATCAGCACAAATGCCGTGGATTGCCCCAGGTAGCTGGTTTATATTACGACGCAGGCCATACACCTTATGCCCCTGCTCGTTAAGCTGCAGTGCCAGGTGGATACCGATATCGCCACAACCGGCGATCAGTACCCGCTGTGATGTTTGAGTTGAATCTGAAACGTGCATAAGCAGATAAACCATCCATTGGATTTCATTTGCCGTATCATAGCTTTTTCAGAGCGCTATTGAGAGCGCTGCTTAAAGCTCTATTAAAAGGACCCCCAGGATGACGCTGACCGAGTTACGTTACATCGTTACCCTCGCCCAGGAACAACATTTTGGCCGCGCCGCCGAGCGTTGTTTTGTCAGTCAGCCAACCCTCAGCATTGCGGTTAAAAAGCTCGAAGACGAGTTAGGCACCGCACTGTTCGAACGCAGCAAACATGCTGTTCGGGTCACGCCTATCGGCGAAAAAGTCGTCCGTCAGGCGCAAACCGTTCTGGAACAGGCGGAATCCATTAAAGAAATGGCACAGGAAGGCAAAGACCAACTGGTCAGCCCACTGCGCGTCGGTGCGATTTATACCATCGGGCCCTATCTGTTTCCGCACATGGTTGCTCAGATGCAGGTGCGCGCACCACAAATGCCGCTCTACATCGAAGAAAACTTTACCGAGAACCTGCGCCTTAAAATCCGCAACGGCGAGCTTGATGCCATTATCATTGCATTACCCTTCAGCGAACCGGACATTCTCACCCGGCCGCTATATGAAGAACCCTTCATGATGCTGTTGCCCAAAGACCATCCGTTGTCTGACAAAGATCAGATCGACAGCCAGGTATTGTCTGAACAGGACTTGTTACTACTCGGCGAAGGTCACTGTTTCCGCGATCAGGTACTGGAATCCTGTCCGACGCTGGGCGGCAGCAAAGGCAAAGTCAGCCTGACTGAAGGCAGCTCACTGGAAACCATCCGTATGATGGTTGCCTCTGGCCTGGGATCAAGTGTCATTCCTATGTCCGCAACCGGTGGTCATTATCAGTCCGACATGGTTGTGACGCGCCCGTTTAAGATTCCGGCACCGACCCGTACTGTTGCCATCGCCTGGCGCGCCAGCTTTCCACGCCCTCAGGCAATTGATCTGCTGATCGATGCAATCAGCTGCTGCCCGTTAAATACCAAACCTGCCGATAAGTAAGTTATGACGCCAGGGTTAGCCATGCAGCCGGTTACGGCGCTAAAAGGCGTGGGTGCAGCACTGCAGGAAAAGCTCGCAAAGCTGGATATCCTGACATTGCAGGACCTGCTGTTTCATTTACCCATGCGTTACCAGAACCGCACCCGGATTATGCCGATAGGCTCGTTGCGTCCCGGTGACGAAGGCGTAATAGAAGGTGATATTAAAGGAGCTGATATCGTCATGGGCCGGCGCCGCAGCCTGGTGTGCCGTCTGCAGGACGGAACCGGCACAGTCACATTGCGTTTTTTTCACTTCAGCGCTGCACAGAAAAACAATCTGAAAGCAGGCAACCGGCTACGCTGTTTCGGTGAAATTCGTACCGGCGCTAGCGGTCTGGAGATGTATCACCCGGAATATCGCAAAGTCGATGAAGAAATCGTCACCCCGGTCGAAGAAGCTTTAACACCTATATACCCAACCACTGAAGGTCTAAACCAGGCCCGCTTCCGCAGCTTGACGGAAAGTGCTCTGGCGGCACTGGAAACAGGCACGCTAAACGAATTACTACCCGAAGACATTCTGCACCGCTGGCGACTGCCACCGCTCAACGAATCCGTACGTTACCTGCATCGTCCACCAGTTGACGCTGATACTGACCAGCTGGCTGAAGGCATCCATCCGGCACAACGCCGATTAGCCTTTGAAGAATTACTCGCACATCACCTGTCATTACAGAAACTGCGCCAGAAAACACGGCTGAAAGGCGCACCACATATGCCCCTGAACAGCCCGTATATCCAACAATTTCTCGATCAGTTGCCATTTCCACTGACCGGTGCGCAACAAAAAGTCGGTAATGAAATTGCCGCAGACCTTGCTGAGCCTTTCCCTATGCTGCGACTGGTTCAGGGCGATGTGGGTTCAGGTAAAACCGTAGTCGCAGCTCTCGCAGCTCTACAGGCTGTTGGTGGTGGATATCAGGCGGCCATCATGGCGCCAACAGAAATCCTGGCAGAACAACACTTTAATAACTTCAGCCAATGGCTGGAACCGCTCGGTTTAAAAGTCGCCTGGTTAGCCGGCAAGCTGAAAGGCAAAAAGCGCGAAGCCCAGATGACCGCGATCAGCAGTGGGGAAGCGCAGGTTGTCGTAGGCACCCATGCGCTATTTCAGGACGACGTCAGCTTTGCCAACCTCGGTTTGGTGGTGGTAGATGAGCAACACCGCTTCGGCGTTCATCAGCGACTGGCATTAAGGGAAAAAGGCCGTACCGATTCCCGCGCACCACATCAGCTCATCATGACTGCCACACCCATTCCCCGCACCCTTACCATGAGTGCCTATGCGGATCTGGACTGTTCAATTATCGATGAGCTACCACCCGGCCGAACACCGGTTAATACAGTGGTAATCGCGGATCAGCGCCGCCCGGAAGTCGTACAGCGGGTAAAAGAAGCCTGCGAGCAAGGCAGACAGGTATACTGGGTATGCACGCTGATCGAAGAATCTGAAGCTCTGCAGTGTCAGGCCGCAGAAGTCACCGCCGAAGAATTACAGACAGCACTGTCAGAATTGCGCATTGGTCTGGTTCATGGCCGAATGAAACCCGCCGAAAAAGCCGAAGTCATGGCGCGCTTTAAAGCAGCAGAACTGGATTTACTGGTCGCCACTACAGTGATTGAAGTGGGCGTAGATGTGCCAAACGCCAGTGTGATGATTATCGAGAACCCCGAACGGCTGGGCTTATCTCAGTTACATCAGTTGCGCGGGCGGGTAGGACGGGGATCAGTCGAGAGTTTTTGCCTGTTGATGTATCATGCGCCTCTGTCACAACATGGCCGGGAACGTTTAGCTGTCATGCGGGAAACCACCGACGGCTTCCGTATCGCTGAAAAAGACCTTGAGTTACGCGGGCCGGGAGAAGTACTTGGTACCCGCCAAACCGGTATGATGGCGTTTAAAGTCGCCGATCTGCAGCGTGACAGTGATTTACTGACCCGTGTAAAACAGGTCGCCGGACAACTGAATATTAATGACGGTCAGCATGATGCCATTATTCAGCGTTGGTTAGGCAGGGATGAACAATACGCCAACGTCTGACAGACGCAATCCTGAACCTGTGTATAAACGTTTACAGACACATTTATGACTATACCTCCCTGTCGATTTTCCATTGCTGCCAGCGATGCGCCAATTGAACTGCTACCCCGGGATCTGAGTGAATATCGCGAAGGTAACTGTGGCGTTAATTACGTACATTGCCTGGACTCCGGCATTCCCGGCCCAAGCATTAGCATCGTTGCACTCAATCACGGTAACGAGCTGTGTGGTGCCAACGCCCTGTGCTATCTGTTGGATAACCAGATCATGCCAGTCAAAGGCGACCTGACACTGATCTTTGCCAACGTAGATGCTTATCAGAGCTTTGATCCGCAACGACCTTTTGCCAGTCGTTGTCAGCAGGAGGATATGAACCGTCTCTGGGATGCTTCCCGCCTGATCCGCCCGGACACCTCTGACTGTCAACGTGCTGCAGAAATAGAAGCCTTCATTGCAAATGCTGATCACTTGCTGGATCTGCATTCGACCACCCACCCAGTCTGTCCGATGCTGATTTATCCTGACACCGGAGCTAACCTCGATTTTGGGAAGACCCTGAATTATCCATTCCCTAAGCTGTATTATCGCCCGGAGACCTATCATGGTGGCTTGCTGATTAACTATCATCAGCAACTGCACCCGGATGCGGTATCTGTTGTTGCTGAATGCGGTCAGCATTTTTCCCATGCTGCTACTCAGCAGGCAATCAGTACGACTATTCGCTTTATCCAGCAGTTCGGAATGCTCGACCCATCAGTCCAGCAACCTGAATATGGCTATGAAAAAAGCCAGCATGCCGGTGAATATCGTATCCACCAGGTACTTAATGCGGCTTCTGAAAACTTTAGTTTTGCCGAAAGCGTGCTCGGTTTTGAACGTTATCAGCAGGGCCAGGCATTTGCGCATGATGCCGGTAATGATCTGCTGGCACCCTTTGATAACTGCACACTGATCATGCCAGCCCGTGTGCCGGTAATGGACGAAGAAGCCGTTACCCTGGCTGAATTTGTCGCCTGATCAGATCTGATGATAAGCCTTATTGATAAAACACTGGCCTTAGCCAACGCCACAGGAAGATATTGTGACCATTTCCCCATCGCAGCTTGAACTCATAACCCGCCAGCTGGGCCGTGAACCCCGAGGACTGAAGGCAATTGCCTGGCAGTCTAGCAATGGTGTACCGGCAGTACTGCAAATGCGTTCACTGGTCGATGACCAACCGTTTCCTACGCTTTACTGGCTCTCATCCAAAGACATTTATCAGGCCATAGCCGAAATTGAAACAGCTGGCTGGGTAAAACTTATTGAGCAGGAAATCAGTGCTGACGAGTCACTAAAGCAGGCTCACTGGCAAGACCAGGAACGCTATGTAGCACGTCGCTGGGAAATGATGCTTCCGGAAGATAAACAACGCATAGACGAACTCGGTTTCAGCGAATTATTTAACAGCTACGGCATTGGTGGCATTCGGCACTGGGATAAAGTCCGTTGCCTGCATATGCAATACGCTTATCATCTGGCAATGGAAGCAGAAGGGGGAACAACCATCGGTCGTCGCCTGGATAACGAATTCGCCCTTAACGAAATATCCATCAGCCTGTAAGCAAAGCTACTATGAATCGTCGCAAAAAAATTAACGACACTCTGAAGAGAAAGGCTAAGAAGGCAAATGCCCATCTGAAGATATCAGCCAAACCACGTTATATCGCTAAAGCTGACAGAGAAAAACTGATAGAAAATCAGCCAGATACAGCGTCTAAGCCAATATCCGACGGCTAAATTTCAGGCAAAAAAAAGGGCCGCAAGTTGCAGCCCTAAAGGAGTCTCGTTACGACCATAAACGGTCCCGAAAAAAATAAACGAGTGCTATAAACTGTATGGTTCAAAAGAACCGGCTTTACTGTTTAAAGCATTTAAGCTCATCAATTAAAAACAGTAAAACACTTAAATCTGTGTGTTGAATACGGCTTGCTCAGCAACGCAAGATCCTTATCTGTTTACGACAAATCCCGACGTTAACTACTAAACCTTTAGCAATTCCGCTCTTTAGGATGTGGATCATCTTCAACGTGATGCTTATACTAAAGTCTCTTCAGGTTAATAACAAACGACTGTTTTTCAGCAAAATGGTGAAATAAACTCACCAATTGAGGTGTATATCCGACGCTTACCCCCACTCAATGCCCTGCGCAGTTTTGAAGCGGCCGCCCGTTTGGGGAGTTTTATCAAGGCAGCGGAAGAGCTTTTTGTTACCCCTTCAGCGGTTAGCCATCAGGTAAAGTCGCTGGAAGACTTTCTTGGCCTGAAGCTGTTCCACCGGGAAAAGCGTCAGGTGCACATCACTATTGCCGGTGAAAAGTATCTGGTCGCGGTTCAGCATGCGCTTGATGAACTGGACAGTGCCACCCGGCGGCTAATGTCTGCACCGAATACCAGCTCTGTTACCTTTGAAGCTCCACCGGCATTTCTCAACCGCTGGCTGATGCCGAAAATTAAAGACTTTCAGATACGTCACCCGGAAGTAGAGCTGCGCCTCAGTGCCGCGGTTGGTACATCACGCATCGACTTTGATCATAACGATCTTGATATGGCAGTGTATTTCGGCGAAAAAGCTCCTGATGGCGTCACCGCTTATCTGGTCCACCGTTCTCATATTGTACCTGTGTGCAGCCCTCGCATGCTGGAGGACCACGACGCGATAAGCAGCCCTGAAGATTTAGTCAGCTGGCCACTTATTCATGTCAGTAGCCGTAAGGATGAATGGCCAAAAATGATGCAACAGGCCGGCGTCAACATGACAGGCCTGGAAAAAGGTCTTTCCTTTTCCAGTACTCAGCTGGCTCTAGGCGCCGCACTGGAAGGCTTGGGCGTCGCACTTTCTGACCGTGGCCTGGTGGCCAGGGAGCTGCAGTATGACCAGCTAATTATCCCGGTTGATCTTGAACTCATTACCGGCAAAGCCTTCTATCTGGTTTACCCGGATGATCTCCAGCTAACCTATGGCATGCGGGTCTTCCGTGACTGGCTATTGGAAGTCATGGGCCTTGCTAACCCCACCGGCGAATGAGCCAGCTAACAACTCTGTTTTCAGAGCTGCTTTTATACAGCTCTGATGCTTAGTTTTCACGAATGTTCAGGTTTTGAAATGCGCCACCAGGCCGCGTAAATCAGCAGTAAGTTCAGCCACCTGGCCACTGACCGTTTCCACTTGCCGTGAGTCATTATAAGTAGACTCACTCAGCTGATGTATCTCATTCACTGACCGGTTGATCTCATTTGCTGTACTGCTTTGCTGCTCCGCCGCGCTGGCAATTTGCAAATTCATATCATTGATTCGTTCAACTGCCGTGCCGATGAGTGTCAGGGACTGTTCAGCATGCTGAGCTAACTCTACCGTTTCACGGGTTTTCTCAGTGCCCTGCTGCATGGCATCAGCTGAACGGCCAGCTTTACTCTGTAAGCTTTCAATCAGCTGCTGAATCATAACGGTGGATTCCTGCGTCCTGCTGGCCAGTGTCCGAACTTCATCTGCTACTACCGCAAAGCCTCGCCCATGATCTCCGGCCCGGGCCGCTTCAATGGCCGCATTCAGTGCCAGAAGGTTAGTTTGATCTGCCACATCCGTAATAACATCCAAAATATTACCCACGTTTGAAGCTTCAGTATTCAACTGCATGATCGCTTCGCGGGCTTTTTCAATATCACCGGCCAGCGCTTCAATTGCTGTATTTACCTGACCTACCATAGCGCGTCCCTGACGGGCTTCGTTATCCGCTTCTGTTGCAGAACCAGCGGCCAACTGGGCGCTTTCAGCCACTTCTCTGACAGTACTTGTCATCTGTTCCATAGCTACCGCCGTATGCTGCAAATTATCCTTTTGCTGCTGAACGTTGGCAGAGGTCTGGCCGGAAATCGTCGTGACGTTATTACCCGCCTCAGTGAGCTGACCGGATGCACTGGCAATGGCATTAATCATTTCCAGCAAGTGATCAGTCATCTTATTCATCGCCTGCAACAGCTGACCGGTTTCATCTCTGGCGCTGACTTTTAGTCGCACAGTCAGATCGCCTTCGGCCAGTTTATCTGCCACCAGCACCGCTTCAGATAAGGGTTTAGTAATTGCTCTGCTCAACCTGGTACCCAGTAATAAGCCAATCAGAACCGATATCAAACTAATAACCAGCATGCCCTGCAAAGCGTCATCTTTCGTCTGGCTGGCATCCGCAACAGCGGTCTCAGTCATGGCATTTACTGCCAGGAGTAAGTCTGCCAGTGAACGATTGATTTCATCTCTGCTGGTAATAATGGCTGCAGACTCATCCGGCGAGACACTTTCACCGGCATCTATCGCCCGGTAAAAATTCTCAATTTGCTGATTCAGCGCCTGATGCTGCGCTTCTACTACAGAGAACTGCTGGGCCAGTACTTCTAAGCCATCGGAGCTCACCGCCTGCTGGCGCAGTTCAGTAATAATATTTTGCCCCTGAGCTATCTGGTCACTGATTTGCGTCGCTATCTCAGCAGTAGCCGTGCCCAGCGCCGGAATGTCTATTTCCCCATAGCCAATGCCTTCACCGCGCATGGCCCGCTCTATCAGTATCGCTTCGTGTAACTGACTGATAGTCACGTCATTAAACAGTTTAGCAAGGGGGATTTCTTCACTGGAAATAGCGCTGAGCTTGCCACTGATGGCATCAATTTTAAGTGTTCCGAAACCTGAAATAAGTACCAGCAGGGCCATCAGGATTAACACCAGCGCATTAATTTTGTTCTTTATGGACAGATCTTTTATGCGGTTCAGCATTGCCTTACTCCTCACGTGCACGCACGTTTTCACTGACGTTACTAAGCAAGGGAGCGGCGCTACAAAGGCTGAGAGCCAGTATCATCAGTGGGCAGTTTTTATATTTATTCTGTTTGCTCACACAACCATCAGATCATATAAGTCATATATATGATATATACCTAATGACAGCTCTGTAAATCACCCTGATCAGATCAGACATCCCATTTTGACCAACTAAAATTCTGAACCGACGAAACATATGTCTTAGCAGCTGTAATATCCGGAGAAGAATATTCACTTCAACAGCCAGATAACTTGACCTCAACCTAGGTTAAGGTTTTATTCTCCCGCGACTTTCAATTTTCTGATCCGCAAGCCAAGATCAATACATCTTTTCAAAGTTCCGGAGAACGCCTTAATGGCCAACACCAGCGCGACCGAAAAAGCCTTCAGCAGTAACCCCGATGAGGCTGAAAAACATGCTGAACGACAACGTGGCTGGCGCACCCTGCGCAGAGTCGCGCCTTTTCTCTGGCCCGCCGATCAGCCCTGGGTAAAACGCCGGGTGGTTCTGTCACTGTCGCTGCTGTTAACGGCTAAACTGATCATTGTTGGCACGCCTTTCCTGTACAAAAATGCCGTTGACGCGATGGCCGGTGACAACAGCGACCCCAGCTGGCTTTTGGCGGTAGGTACAACCGGGCTGGTAATCGCTTTTGGTATGGCACGCCTGATGAGCGTGTTGTTTGAAGAATTACGCAACGTGGTTTTTTCAAGGGTAGGTCAGCGCGCGTTGCGGATGCTGGCCCGGGAAACTATCAGCCATGTACACCAACTATCTCTGCGTTATCACATCAGCCGTAAAACCGGCAGCCTTAACCGCGTCATAGAGCGGGGTGTAAAAGGTGTCGACTTTTTGCTGCGCTTTATCCTTTTTAACATCGGTCCGTTGATTCTTGAATTGCTACTGATCTCACTGATACTGATTTTTGTATTTGATGTCTGGTATCTGGCGGTTGTGGTCGGCATTGTCAGCCTGTACGTCGCATTCACAACTAAGGTAACCGAATGGCGGGTAAGAATACGCCGGGAGATGAACGATCAGGATAAGGACGCGAATCAGAAAGCCATCGACAGCCTTCTGAATTTTGAAACGGTAAAATATTTCGGTGCAGAAAACCGTGAAGCCGATCGTTACGACCGTGCTATGGCCGGCTATGAAACCGCGTCATTAAAAACCATCAGTTCACTGGGGATGCTCAACGCAGGGCAGTCCTTAATTCTCAATGTTGGCCTGGTACTGGCACTGCTGCTGGCTGCCAGAGATGTCATGAGCGGCGAGCTTACTGTAGGTGGGTTTGTCATGGTTAACGCTTACATGATGCAGGTAATGATGCCGCTGAATTATCTTGGCTATGTTTATCGTGAGATCCGCCAGTCACTGGTTGATATGGGGGAGATGTTCGACTTGTTAGGCCAGCCCGCTGAAATTACTGACAAGCCTGACGCGCCAGAGCTGCAAGTGCAGGGCGGTCGCATCCAGCTGGATAACGTGCACTTCAGCTATGAACCGGAACGGCCGATTCTGCAAGGCGTCAGTCTGACACTGGAAGCTGGCCAGACACTGGCAATTGTTGGTGCTTCCGGCTCAGGAAAATCCACCATCGGTAGGCTGTTATTCCGTTTTTATGATGTCCAGAAAGGCGCATTACTTATCGATGCACAGGATGTACGTGACGTTACTCAGGACAGCTTACATGCAAGCATAGGTGTTGTGCCGCAAGATACGGTTCTGTTCAACGATACTATCTACTACAACATTGCTTATGGCCGCCCCGACGCCAGCCAGGCAGAGGTTGAAGCCGCGGCCAAAGCAGCCAGGATTCATGAGTTTGTCAGCGCCTTACCTAAAGGCTATGACACAACCGTAGGCGAACGGGGACTGAAACTTTCCGGAGGCGAAAAGCAGCGGGTAGGCATTGCCCGTACCCTGTTGAAAAACCCTCCGATTTTACTCCTTGATGAAGCCACTTCTGCACTGGACAGCCAGACCGAACGAGATATTCAGGAAAGCCTCAAGGCAATGGGGCAGGGCCGCAGCGTTATGACCATTGCGCACCGTTTATCAACCGTTGTCGATGCAGATCAGATTCTGGTGCTGCAACAGGGCAAAGTTGCTGAACGTGGCACCCATAGCGAGCTGCTCGAACAGGCCGGTTTGTACGCACAAATGTGGCAACATCAGTTGGACGCTCCCGGCGCCCCGATATCCAGCTCAACAAACTCTGCCAACAAGGACGCGGATAATGTCTAAGCAAACACACAACACCCCTCCGGCAGACGCACGCTGGTCTGAACTTCTCAGTGGCCGTAACGGAGTACTGTCATTGGCACTGACCGGAGGCATGTGCCTGCATGCTGTTAATACTTATATTTCAACAACGATGCTGCCATCCATAGTCACGGACATCGGCGGACAACACCTTTACGCATGGAATACCACGCTATTCATGCTGGCGGCTATTTTAAGCGCGGCTGTCAGCGGTAAATTACTGAATCAGGCTGGCCCCAAAAAAGCCTATGCTATTGGTAGCGTCATCTTTCTGCTGGGCAGCCTGATAGCCGCAGCCGCACCAAATATGTCCGTCATGCTACTTGGCCGGACAGTGCAGGGGGCAGGCGGCGGCCTGTTATTCAGCTTTTGCTATGGGATGATTATGCTGGTCTTCGAAGAGCGACTCTGGCCACGTGCTATGGCACTGCTATCCGGCGTATATGGTGTCGCTTTGCTGGTTGGCCCGGCTATTGGAGGCATGTTTGCAGAGCTGCTTACCTGGCGACTGGGATTCGCGATACTGGCACCGATTACCTTACTTTATCTGCTACTCACCAGTTTGATGCTGCCCGCAAAACAGGCACAGACAACTATTACAAAAATACCTCTCCGACAGCTATTCCTGCTTGCCGTCGCTGTTTTGGTGCTGTCTCTGGCAGGTACCCGCCCTGAATTACTGCTAAATCTGGCCGGCATTGCCGTGGCGGTTATTTGCATACTGTTGCTTGCCAAACTTGAGGCAAACAGCCCCTCACGGTTATTTCCCCGGGGTACCTTTACCTTCGGTTCTCCCCTATGTCTGACATTACTCCTGCTGGCTCTGTTAATCTTTTGCGTTGCCAGTGAGATCTATATTCCGTTTTATCTGCAGGTATTACACGGCCAGACACCGCTGCTAGCTGGCTATGTAGCAGCAATGATGTCGGTAGGCTGGGTAATATCCGAAATCCTCAGTGCGCGCTTCTCAGGCGCCTCTATGCACAGAACTATTCGCTTTGGGCCCTATGCGATTCTGTTCGGCATGCTGGGGCTGGTGCTTACTGTTCCTGCATACTCTGACAGCAACACACTGATGATTGTACTTATCAGCCTGTCTCTTATCGCAGTAGGTGCCGGGGTAGGTATCGGCTGGCCGCATCTGTCCACTTTTGCACTTAAATTCAGCCCGCCGGAAGATGCTGATATTGCAGGCTCAGCACTATCTACCGTGCAGCAGTTTGCAATTGCCTTTGGTGCTGCGTTAGCGGGAATTGTGGTCAACCTGAGCGGTTTCAATGAAGCCGGCATGGCACCTGTTGCCAGCTCTGCTTACTGGCTATACCTGTGTTTTGCCGGGGTCGCGGTTGTCGCAATATTCATCGCTATTCTGTTTTACCGTCGTGTATCCGCTAAAGATCAGGGAACTGAAAATGATTCGGGCTTACAGACAACCTGATCTGACAATCACATAAAAAAACGGAGGCCATAGCCTCCGTTTTTTGTCATTCAGCTTTCACTGCCCGGAAATCGTTTTTTCCAGATTATGAATTCGCTGCGGATTCGACGGGTGACTGCTCAGAAAACCACCGCCGCTGCCATACTTAGCCTGCAGAGTTTTAATCGAACGGGTCATTGCCCGAGGGTCCTGATTGCGTGACCTGAGAAACTCTACCGCATAACGGTCAGCAGCCAGTTCATCGTGTTGTGAAAACTGAGCATTAACCGCTTTATAAGCCAGGCCACCCAGCTGTGAAGACGTCAGTGCGCCAATATCACCGCCAGCGGATGCTGCTGTCTGAAATGCAGCGTTTGTTAGCAACTGGCTGCGCATCTGGTTATAACTGTGTTTCAGCTTCACGTGACCAATTTCATGACCAATAACCGCTAAAACCTGATCATCCGGCATCGCATCTAACAAACCAGAATGCACTCTTACTGTGCCGTCAGGCATAGCAAAGGCATTGACGCTCTTATCCAGATAAACCTTATAATTAAGCTTCAGCCCATCTGCATTTTCCAACCCGCGAACAATTCGCTGTAAACGCGCATCGTACTTGCTGCCTGGCGCTGCAACTTTATTCTTCTTATCCAGCTCTTTGGCCGATAAAGAAGCGGTCTTCACGACCTGTTTTTCATCCAGCGTAGCAGCCTGCAGCACACTGGTGCCCAACATCACTGCACTGGCCATATTCAGTTCGCCATCTTTAACACAGCCGGTCAGCGCCAGCGATAAACCGACTGCCGCAGCAACCCGGGCTAACTTTTTCATGATTTACTTCCATAGCATTCAGACATCCGCATAAGTGTATCAGATGCCTGTTTAATCAGAACGTTCAGATAACGCCTAACTCTTTCAGACGCTCTGTCAGATAGCTGTCTGCTGTATAGCGCTCAGATAGCACCACTTCAGGCTTAGGATGCAAAAACAGCGGCAGAGAGATCCGCGAACGCTGCATATTCGCGCCTTCAGGGTTAATAACCCGATGTGTGGTGGATGGAAAATAATGCCCGGAAGCTTCCTGCAACATATCGCCAATATTAATGATCAGGTTACCGAACTCACAAGGTACATCCAGCCAGCTGCCCTCCTTAGACTTCACCTGCAAGCCCGGCTCATTTGCCGCCGGCAGAATCGTAATCAGGTTAATATCCTCATGGGCTGCTGCACGGATTGCATCAGCTTCTTCGTCACCCTGCAGTGGCGGATAGTGCAATACCCGTAACAGGGTCGACTGACTGCCTTCAATCATGGATGTCAGCGGTTGGCTATATCCTGCCGCAATTTCACCCGGGCTGAAGGCTTCAATCCAGCTCAGCAGTTCACCGGCGAGACTGTTTGCTTCACGGTAATATTCACTGATTTCTGCGTGAAGCTCGTCCGGGCACTGACCCCAGGGGTAGTAGTGGTAATACTCTTTGATGTCTTTTACTTTGTGGTCTTTCGCCACTTCGGAGACACTCGCCGGAAAAAAACCGTCCTGAGTGCCTTTGTTAAACAGAAAATCCTGCTTAGTATCACCGTCAAAAAAAGTCTGCCAGTTCTGATAAATAGATGTCACCAGCTCCTGACGGATAGGATGATTTTTCAGGACACCAAAACCGGTTTCACGCAGGGATTCAACAAACTGCTGCCGGGCATCATCGGCGCGGTAATCTATAGCTGTCAGGGTGGTCATTACTTACTCCAAAAATCACTGGTCATTGCATCACGGAATAGCGCCACCAGACGCTGATCGTCTACGCCCATGCAGGCTTTCTGTTTTGGCCGTTCCTGCCAAAAGGGCAGCGGATAAGGAATGCCGAAGCGGCTCATAATCGTCTGACCAATAGCAACACCGTCAGTCGCTACACACACTTCACCACTTTCCACTGTAAAGATATCCGGAGCAATGACATAAGCAACAGCGGATACATCGTGGCCATAGCAGCCGTCAATATCCCGGATAGAGCTATAAAAGCTGATATAAAACTGAGCGGCCTGATGCATGAAAGCCCCCACTTTCGGATTTTCATCCCGAATCTGATTAAACAGGGCATTGCTCAGCACGACCTGATGCGTCACGTCCAAACCGACAATCACAACTTCCCAGCTTGCCGCCATAACTTTATCCGCAGCATGCGGATCAGACAGAATATTGGCTTCGGCAACGGGGGATACATTCCCATCAGCAGCGATTACGCCACCCATGATAACGACCTGCTTCACCTTATCTACAATTTGCGGTTGTAACTTCAGCGCAGCCGCCAAATTACCCAGGGGACCTACAGCCACCAGCGTTACTTCGCCTGGCTGCGACATTACCTGATCAACAATAAACTCTGCAGCACTCTGGGCGATTGGCGCACCTTTTGGTGCCGGCAGGTTAATATTGCCGAAGCCATCTTTACCGTGCACAAAATCTGGGAAATCACTCAGTGACTTTACCCATGGAGTCTCGACACCTTTGGCAACCGGGACATCGACGCCGGCCATTTCAACCAGTTGCAGCGCATTAATCGTCGCCTGCTCAACTGAGACATTACCGAACGTCGTTGTCAGCCCCAGTAATTCAACCTCCGGATGTGCAAAAGCAGTAAAAATTGCCATTGCATCATCAATGCCCGGATCCGTATCCAGAATAATTTTGTGTGTCATATTATTATCTCGCTTGCAGCGCAAACCAGCCTGAAAACAGGCCGGCAATTATCTATTAACAAGGTGCTGTGAAAGGTGAGCTCAAATCTGATCGACTTCAGCCCGGGTCGGAATACTCACCGACGCACCCACTTTCTGCACCGCCAGAGATGAAGCTTTACAACCCATCTCTAACGCTGTTTTTGGGGAGCTCTGCTGGCACAGTGCTGCCAGCAGATATCCCAGGAATGTGTCTCCGGCCGCAGTCGTATCAACCGCTTCAACTTTCAGTGCCGGTACAAATATAACCGTTTCAGCATCCACCCAAAGCGCACCTTTTGAACCAAAGGTCACGACCGTCTTAGTGGTTGGTAAACGATCCCGCAAAGCCGCCACCAACTGATCCTGACTTTGCCAGTCACAGTCTAATAGCTGTTGTACTTCAATTTCGTTGACCACCAGCAAAGACAGATCATGTAGCGGTAAAGCCCGTACAGAATCGTCCATGGGGGACGGATTAAACGCCACCTGCAAGCCCTTGGTTGCAGCTATGCTAATCATCTCAGCTGTACAGCTGCACTCGTTTTGCAGCAGCAGCCAGTCACCGCTAACGGCGCCGTCCAGCAAAGCATCCAGTTCATCAGCCCGGAAACTGTGATTAGCACCGGCAAATAAAATGATCGAATTCTCTGCCTGCGCATCCACCTGAATAATCGCATGACCGCTGGGCGTATCAACTGCCGTTACCCGGCTACAGTCAACACCGGCATCCTGCAGTTGAGTCGCTACCCAGCTGTCGGTTTTACCATAACGGCCAATGTGCAACACCGGTACACCGGCCTGCGCTGCCGCAATCGACTGATTAGTCCCTTTACCGCCTAATACCTGGCGGTAATCAGTACTGGCCAGAGTTTCGCCCGGCGCAACCAGATGTGGCATCTGATAAATATGATCAACGTTGATCGATCCATAACTGAAAATACGTGTGCTCATGGGTAACTCCTCAGCGTTCCTTGTTGTACGGAATGCCAATGGCTTTCGGCGCAATCGCTTTGCCGATAAAACCCGCCAGCAGAATAACAGTCAGTACATATGGCAGGGCCTGCATTAACTGCACCGGCACTTCACCAATGACAGGCAGCTGAACCCCCTGCAAACGTACTGACAAGGCTTCCAGAAAACCAAACAACAGACAGGCCAGTAAGGCTGCTTTAGGATGCCATTTACCAAAGATCAGCGCTGCCAGCGCAATGTATCCTTTGCCTGCTGACATATCTTTTAAAAACGCTGCGTTCTGTGCGGTAGATAAATAGGTGCCGGCAATACCGCATAGCAAGCCAGCACACATCACCGCCCGATAACGTAACCAGGCAACTGAGATTCCCGCAGTATCTACCGCTTGTGGATTTTCGCCCACTGCGCGCAAACGCAAACCAAATCGGCTTCGGAAGAGCACCCACCAGGTGACAGGTACTGACAGCAATGCCATATATACCAGCAGGTTATGCCCGCTGATTAACTCACTGTAGATAGCCCCGATAACCGGTATGTCTGCCACCGCCGCCGCACCTGGTAACTCCAACGCTGCAAAACGGGCATCACCGCTCAATTGCGGCGTCTGTCCACCCTGAGCAAACCAGGCTATTCCCAAAGTCACTGTAAGACCTGAAGCTAAGATATTAATCGCCAGACCACTGACAACCTGATTACCTCTGTGGGTAATACAGGCAAAACCGTGCAACAGTGCCATACCAACAGAAACAATAATCGCACAGCCTAAGCCCAGCCAGGCAGAACCGGTAACAGCAGCAGTTGCCGCCGCTGCAAATGCGCCGGCCAGCATTTTGCCTTCCAGACCTATATCCACAATACCTGAGCGCTCAGAAAAAACGCCCGCCATGGCACAAAAAATCAACGGAGTAGACACCCGAATAGTCGAATCAAGAATCGACACCAGCATCAAAAGAGTCTCATTCATGATGATGCCTCCTCTGTCAGCTTATCTTTACGGCTAGCCTTACTTAGGGTATAGCGCAGGAAGAGTTTCTCCAGCGTTGGTTTAAGCATATATGCCAGTGCGCCACAGAACAGAATTACTAACCCCTGAATAACAACAACTAAATCGCGGGTAATGGTAGATATCTCAAACGACAACTCCGCGCCGCCCTGATATAACGCGCCAAACAACACACTGGCAGCAATAATTCCCAGCGGATGATTACGGCCCATCAGAGACACGGCTATTCCGGTAAAACCGGCACCTGCGACAAACTCCAGCAATACCCGTTGCTGTGCACCCATGACTTCATTGATACCCACCATCGCCGCCAGCGCACCTGAAATGCACATGCTGATCACAATTGTACGACGGGTGTTGATACCGCTGTAGACAGCCGCTTTTTCATTAAAACCAATCATACGAATGGCATAGCCCCATCGGGTATGCCAGATCAGCAACCAGACCAGCACGCAGGCCAGCAGTGCCAAAATCAATGATACGTTCAACGGGCTTTGTTCAATTTCGACACCAAACGCAGCAAATACCTGATACATGTAGGGCAGGGTAGCGCTTTCAGCAATGCTGCGGGTCTGCGGTGACATGCTACCCGGTTCGATCAGCACGTTTACCAACAAGTACACCATCAGTGCTGACGCTATGAAGTTAAACATGATAGTGGTAATGACTATGTGGCTGCCTCGATAAGCCTGCAAATACGCGGGGATATACGCCCAGGCAGCGCCAAATAACCCACCGGCAGCAATCGCAAACGGCAGTAATGCCCACCAGGGCAGCCAACCATCCAGCATCAGGCACATCAGGCCAACACCCAATCCACCCAGATACGCCTGACCTTCACCACCAATGTTAAACAGCCCGGCATGGAATGCCACGGCAACTGCTAAACCAGTAAAGATGAAATTAGTTGCGTAATACAGGGTATAGCCAATACCTTCGTCATAACCAAAAGCACCAAACAGCATTACCTGTACTGCTTCAACCGGGTTTTCACCAATCAGCATGATGATGCCGGCAGATACCAGAAACGCCAGACAGATATTAATCAGCGGAATCAGACCTATATCAATCCAGCCTGGTAACGTACGGTTACTCATGAGGCATTACCTCCCGTATCGTTGGCGTTACCCATCATCAGACCCAGAGTCTTGGCATCTGCTTCACTGGCGGCTATTTCGCCGACTATACGGCCTTCAAACATCACCAGAATCCGATCACACAGAGACATAACTTCCTCAAGCTCTACCGATACAACCAGTACAGCACTGCCAGCATCTCTTAACTTAACAAGCTGCTGATGAATAAACTCAATGGCGCCAATATCTACGCCGCGGGTTGGCTGGCCAACCAACAGTACTTTAGGCTGGCGTTCCATCTCCCGGGCAATACACAACTTCTGTTGATTACCGCCAGAAAAATTCGCAGACTTCATATCCGGGTTACCCGGACGAACGTCAAATTCTTCCATCAACTGCTCACAATGACGGGTGATTGCTCCACCATCAGTCAGCAGACCCCGGTTGAATTCAGGCTCGTCCTGAAACCCCATAATTGCGGATTCCCGAGCACTGAAAGCAGTAACCATTCCAAGGCGGTGGCGGTCTTCCGCAACATGGCCAACACTCAGGTGACGCAGGTCTTTAGCATTCAACACGTTGCCAGCATCAATCAGAGTGCCATTAACCTTAAATTTGCCATCTTCCACCGGTCGGATACCGCTCAGCACTTCTAACAATTCTGTCTGGCCATTTCCGGATACGCCGGCAATGCCGACTATTTCACCGGCTCTTAACTTAATACTGACATCGTCCAGACGGGGAACCGCATCAGCGTCACGCACCGTCAGGTTATCCGCCTGTAACAGCACTTCACCGGGCTGCGCAGAGGCTTTATCGACGTGCAGCAGAACTTTACGACCGACCATCAGTTCAGCCAGTTCTTCTTTGTTGGTTTCTGCCGTCACCCGGTCTGCCACCATAGTGCCGGCACGCATCACTGATACATGGTCAGTGATAGCAAGAATTTCCTGTAATTTATGGGTAATCAGCATCACGCTGACACCGCGGCTACGCAGCGTATTGAGAATGCTGAATAACTGCTCAGCCTCCTGCGGTGTAAGTACGCCGGTTGGTTCATCAAGAATCAGGATATCTGCGCCCCGATACAGCGCTTTTAAAATTTCTACGCGCTGCTGCAGCCCTACCGGCAACTCACCAGTAATGGCATCAGGATCGACCGCCAGGCCGTATTCTTCTGATAACCGCTGCAACTCTTTACGGGTGTCAGCCATACTGTGCCGTAAAGAACTGCTGGCCTCAGCGCCCAGCATTACGTTTTCCACGACTGTAAAGGTATCCACCAGCATAAAGTGCTGATGCACCATGCCAATGCCTGAATTTATGGCATCTTTAGAGGCTCGGATTTTCACCGTCTTACCATTGATCAGCACATCTCCACTGTCAGCCTCGTAGAAGCCGTAGAGAATACTCATCAGGGTAGATTTGCCGGCGCCGTTTTCACCGATAATTCCATGCACTGTGCCGCGACCTACCTGAAGGTCAACGTCTCGGTTAGCATGTACCGGACCAAAACGCTTATTGATCTTTCGCAAATCAATAGCAGGCGGCAGATCAGCCGCCTGTTGAAGGTTACTTATGGTCATACTGTTTGATTATCGCTGCAATCAGTTCATTGCCGGGCAGCTGTTATCTGCCATATAGTCATGAACCACAATCTTACCGGCAATAATGTCAGCTTTAGCTTGTTCAACTGCTGCTTTCATTTCCGGAGTAATCAGATCTTTATTGTGCTCATCCAGCGCCCAGTCAACACCGCCTTCAGCCAGACCCAGTACATTAATGCCTGGTTCCCAGGTACCTTCCTGCGCAGCTTTAAAAGAGTTGTAAGCAGCAATATCAACCTGCTTGGTCATAGAGGTCAGCATAGTGCCCGGATGCAGGTGGTTTTGGTTAGAATCAACACCAATTGCAAACTTACCAGCATCTTTAGCCGCCTGATAAACACCGGCACCGGTTGCACCTGCTGCTGCAAATACAACATCAGAACTACGGTCAAACTGGCTCTTCGCTAATTCGCCGCCTTTACCAGGATCGTTCCATGCAGAAGGGGTAGTACCTGTCATGTTGCTGATAACTTCAACATTGCTCACGGCGTACTTAGCGCCCTGAACATAGCCACAGTTAAAGCGGCGGATAAGAGGAATATCCATGCCGCCAACAAAGCTTACGACTTTGCTTTCAGATTTCAGCGCTGCCAGCATACCAACCAGGAAAGAACCTTCCTGTTCTTTAAATACAACTGACTGTACGTTTGGCTGATCAACCACCATATCAATGATAGTAAAACGGGTATCAGGGAATGACTTAGACGCCTTTTCAACTGCAGACGCCTGAGCGAAACCTACACTGATAACCGGATCAGCTTTACGCTGCGCCATTTTACGTACTGCCTGCTCACGCTGGGCAGGGTTAGTCACTTCAAATTCCTTGTACTTGATACCGGTTTCTTTCTTGAAACGTTCAACGCCGTTATATACGCCTTCGTTAAACGATTTATCAAACTTACCACCCATATCGAATACAACAGCTGGCTTCAGATCAGCCGCTGTTGCAGATGCGCTGATAGCAACTGCTGCAGATAGCGCAAGTAACTGAAATTTCATGGATTTACCCCTGTTATCATAGCTTTATTGTTATATTTCGTGATACTTTTGCGTCGCTGGCAAGCTGCCAGCTACATTCAAAACTCATCAAAACCGGTTATCATCAGTTGCTCTGCCAGGTACGAATTACAAGTGTAAACTGATACACAGACGCAGCTATTCTGCGGCCAACTAAGCCCGAATAACCTACACAACTGAAATTAATTTTTCTGCCTGGTCAAATTTCGGCAAATTAGACGAAAGGATACAGCAAACTGCCTGTCAGATTAACCATTAGCGGCCAAATTCTGACCGCTATTTAGTCAATCGCACAGTCAATCATAGTCGTTAATCAGGGCTTAGCTTTCGCTATCTCCCGCAGACGCTTCACTACGTGAGCATTAACCGAGCGTTGTGTGAAACTACCGTCCTCTTTCAGGTGACCGGCTTTTCGACCCGTAAGAATCTCCAGGCACTGATCAACCGTTGCTACTGCATGAATATGGAATTGTCCTTCAGCAACGGCATCAACCACTTCGCGCTTAAGCATCAGATTACGCACATTTGCCAGCGGAATCACGACGCCCTGACGGCCGTTCAGCCCACGGGTTGTGCAGACCTTGAAGAAGCCTTCTATCTTCTCATTCACGCCGCCAATGGCCTGTACTTCACCATACTGGTTAATTGAACCGGTCAGCGCAAAGTGCTGCTGAATCGGGATGTGCGTTAGTGCCGATATCAGCGTACAGATTTCCGCCAGCGACGCACTGTCACCGTCGACGTAACCATAAGACTGCTCAAGCGCAATGCTGGCCGACAAAGCAATAGGAAAGTCCTGAGTATACTTATGACCCAGATAGCCCGTCAGAATCAGCACCCCTTTGGAGTGAATCGGCTGACCCAACGTGACTTCGCGTTCAATATCAATAATGCCGCGATTCCCCGGATGCACAGTAGCCGTTATACGTGCAGGGAAGCCAAACGAAACATCTCCAACACCCAATACTGTCAGACCATTACTACGGCCGACAGCTTCCCCTGAGGTATCAATTAAAACTGTTTCATTAACGATACTGTCGAGAATTTTTCCGGATATCCGACTGGTACGGCGCTCTTTTGCTTCTAGTGCCAACTCAACGTGATTATCATTGATCATTTCATCTTTCTGTTGCACCCGACGGTAATCAGCCTCACACAACAGATCAACCAGTTCGCCTACATGTGCTGATAACAATTCCTGATCTTCCACTAACCGTGAACTGTGTTCGACTAAACGGGCGACCCCCTGGCGGGTCAGCTGTGCCAGACCTTCTTCATCAGCCAGGGTTTTCATCAGACGGGCATAGTTTCGGATAGTCGCTGGTTCACGTTTCACATCTTCATCAAAATCGACAACCACGCGGAACATTTTTTCAAAATCGTGATCCAGCTCCTGCAACAGATAATACGTATTACGGGTACCGATCAGTACCAATTTCACATCCAACGGTATGCCCACAGGTGCCAGACTTACATTACCCATACCGGTCATTTCAGATATAGGGTTTTCAATCCGGATTTCATGCGCCTTAAGTGCTCGCTTTAGTGCGCCGTATACAAAAGGCTGCTCAATCAGCTTCTCTGCTTCAAGTATCAGGTAGCCACCGTTAGCACGGTGCAGAGCGCCAGAACGGATCAATTGAAAGTTGGTGCTAACAGAACCCAGTTCACTGGCGTATTCTACCCGGCCAAACAGGTTGTCATAGGTAGGATGCGACTCAAAGACCACCGGTGCACCTTTAGTCTTCTGATTATCGACCAGCAAATTAACGCCATATGTCTGATCCATATACTGACGACGAGCAGTATCTGTACGGCTTTCGTTCGGTTTTTCTTCGGCGATCAGATCCGCCGCAGTTTTCACCAAGTTCTTTTCTAGCTGGCTAAAATAGCTCATCAGGCTGTTGCTGCTATTATACTTTTCCCGCAACGGCTGCAGCAGCGGATTGATTGCTTTGCGGGCGGTCTCCCGATCCAGCACTTTCATTTTGTCACCCGCTTCCCGCTTCCATTGCGGCAAACTGGCTAACTGTTCATTCAGATAATCTTCAAGCTTAGATATATTGCTGGTGAACTGATCTCTGACGTCTTCAGGTAGCTGAGAAAACGCCGCCTCATCCATACCCTGACCATCAGCAACAGGCGTAAAGCCTATTGAGCCAGCATCCCGAAACAGAGCGATGCTGTGTTCCCGGGCCAAATCATCCACTTCTTCAATGGCCTCATCGTACAAACGATTGAAATCCCGTTCGACCTTGCCTTTCTTGCGTTGGTAAGTCGGGCTCTCAAACGCTGCCGGCAATTCTGATAAAACACCTTCAATCAGATGTTTGATATCACGCTTCAGCACCCAGGCTTTGCCCGCAGTCATTTCAATTGCCAATGGCCGACGCGAATCATCCAGGTTGTTCAGATAACACCAGTCTTTGGGTTTTGCGTTAGCTTTTTTAGCAATGGTTTTCAGACTGTCCATCGCAAATGAAAAACGGCCGGTGTGAGGATTGCCCATTACAAATATATTGTAACCCGGGCGGGTCATGCCGATACCAAACTCCATAGCTTCTATGGCACGTTCCTGGCCAAAAAAACCAGCATAGGGCTCGAGGGTTTCCGTAGTTTTGAAAGGTAACAATTCAGTACTGCACTGACGGTACAACTGATCAGGTGAGAGTAATGTCTCTTTTTCCATGTTAAGGCCCCTGCGGATATTCGGGATAACCTCTTTATAACCCTGCAAAAATTCTCACGCAAGTTTACAGCTGCACATTATATGTACCGCTAAGCTATTGAATCAGAAATTGAAATCGGAGAAACGGATAGATAAAACCGCACAAGTAAGATACCGGACTCTGCTCGCAGAAAGTGATGCAGAACCCGGTATGAAAGGGCTTCAGGCATTCAGCTGGCGACGCAGTTCCTGAATAACTTCACCGGTTGCAGGACGTACACCGCGCCAGATAAAAAATGATTCGGCAGCCTGCTCAACCAACATACCCAAACCATCAATAACTTTTTCAGCACCATGGGCTTCAGCCCATAAGTTAAATGCTGTTGGTTCCGCGCTATACATCATGTCGTAGCACCAGGCCTTAGGCTTCAGCAGATCGTCCGGCAGAGGCGGTACTTCGCCCTGCAAGCTGGCAGCCGTGCCATTAATGACCAGATCAAACTGCTCGCCTTGCAGCTGCTCAAAACTGACCGCACTGACATCACCGTAATCAGCAAAAATACCCCGTAAGGTTTCCGCCCGTGACAAAGTGCGGTTAGCAATAACAACACGCTTTGGTTTTGCTGCCAGAATAGGTTCCAGTACACCACGGACTGCACCGCCAGCTCCCAGAATCAGAACATCAGCGCCTTCAATCCGACCACCGTAATTCGCAACAATATCTGTTACCAGGCCTACACCGTCAGTATTATCGCCGCACAGCTGACCTTCATGGTTGCGATATAAGGTATTTACGGCACCCGCCAGCTCGGCTCTCGCACTGCGCTGTTCAGCTAATGTCCAAGCTTCTTCTTTGAAAGGAATAGTAACATTCAGCCCACGTCCCTGATCATCCAGAAAACTGCTGACACCTGCAGCAAAACCATCTTCAGGAATCAGCATGGCATCATAGCGCAGCGCCTGATCAGTCTGCCGGGCAAAAGCAGTATGTATCAGGGGGGATTTTGAATGTTTGATTGGGTTGCCAAATACGGCATAGCGCACAGTCATATTACGCCTCCAGCCATTCGGTTGGCTTCAGATAAACATCATATAACTCAGATTCTTCAGTACCAGGTTCAGGTTTCCAGTCATAGCCCCAGCGCACTTCAGGCGGTAAAGACATCAAAATAGATTCCGTACGACCACCGGACTGCAAGCCAAACAGGGTGCCGCGGTCAAATACCAGATTAAATTCAACATAACGCCCCCGACGGTGCAGCTGGAAATCACGCTGACGTTCTCCGTATGGCGTATCTTTACGCTGCTCAACAATAGGACAGTAAGCTGGCGCAAACGCATCACCTATAGATTGCATCAGCGCAAAGCTCTGCTCGAAACCTAACTCATTAAGATCATCAAAGAACAGACCGCCTACACCCCGTGGCTCATCACGGTGTTTCAGATGGAAGTATTCATCACACCATTTTTTATAGCGTGCATACACATCATCGCCAAATGGGTCACAGGCATCTTTCGCGGCCTGGTGCCAGGCGCGGCAGTCTTCTTTATTGCCATAGTAAGGCGTCAGGTCAAAACCACCACCAAACCACCAAACAGGCTCTTCGCCTTCTTTTTCAGCAACGAAAAAACGTACATTCGCATGTGAAGTAGGTACATAAGGGTTATGCGGATGAATCACCAGAGATACACCCATTGCCTGAAAAGTACGCCCCGCTAATTCAGGACGATGCGCGGTGGCTGAACCAGGTAACTTATCACCAAACACATGTGAAAAATTCACACCACCTTTTTCAATTACTGCCCCGGACTCCATCACCCGGGTACGACCTCCGCCGCCACCTTCACGGTCCCAGCTGTCTTCACGAAAACTGGCAGTGCCGTCAGCAACTTCCAGCGCCGCACAAATGCGATTCTGCAAGTCCAGTAAGTATTCTTTAACGGCTGGTATATCGACCGCAGACATAAATTGCTTCCTCTTTAGATTGCCACCAGAAATAAAACAGCAGGGGCGGGGTACAGTTGTTTGCGCTTTAGCAACTCAAGTCAGCGGCGTAACAACATATCAGTTTCAAGGCTGCGAATCTGGGTAGGCTGTGCCATACTGCCTAACTCGCCTGGCAGCACATATGCCAATTCACACTTGAAGTTAATGTTCACTTTCAACTTATCCCTTGCAGGCTCTTGGCTAGCATAATTTGCCGATGTAGAAACGACAAATGAACCAAAGGTCTCACAAAGCGCTTTTACACCTAAGTGAGCACTCACTCTCACAGCCACAGAAGAATGATCACCTTTGATCCACGAAGGAATCACACCCGCCGGATCAGGTAAAACCCAGGTAACAGGGCCAGGCCAGGTAGCCAGTACTTTTTCCCGCTGGGTATCAGTTAGACTAGCCAGTAAGACTTCGATTTGCTGGGTATCAGACGCCACAAGAATCAGACCTTTATGCATTGGCCGACGTTTCATAGCAAGAAGATGTTGAACAGCTGTCAGATTATACGGATCGCAACCCAGCCCCCAGACGGCTTCAGTTGGATAGGCAATGACACCGCCATGGTGCATCGCCCGGGCTGCCTGACGTAAATGCCAGTACTGCATAAATAGAATTGCCCAGAATCAGATTTCGTTAATAGTAAGGATAAATTGCTTTCTAAGCATTTATTTAGCCAACAAATATTCAAGCAGCTTTTATGCAATCAGGTATACATCTGACTGAAAAAACTATGCTCTGTTTAATACGGGCTAAAACGCAAAAACTTACTCCAATTACAGTCATTTTTCAATCAAAACCATTTAGACAAGCGGCTAACGGGCGACCTTCACATGGCGACTTACAGTCTCAAATAACCATCAGGCCGATTCTCAATCAGCCCCTGCAGCTCCAACCCTACCAGTTTTGCCATAATCTCCGCGGCAGCTAAACCAGACTGCTCAATCAAAAAATCCAGCGATGTCACTTCATAGCCAATCAATAACAACAATTGCTGCAACTCTTCATCCAGATGACTGACTACTTCGGTTCTGCTTTTTTCCAACTGATCATCATTAGCGTCAGCAGGTACGTAGCATCCAAGTAAACTGCTCAGAGGCTCAATAATATGCGCAGTCGTTTCAACCAGTGTTGCGCCTTCACGAATCAACGCATGGCAACCATGCCCCTGAGGATTATTCAACGTACTGGGTAAGGCAAACACCTCACGTCCCTGTTCAAGCGCTTGTCGGGCCGTGATCAGTGAACCGCTTCGCAATGCAGCCTCAACCACCAGAACGCCGGCAGACAAGCCACTGATAATACGGTTACGTTGTGGAAAATTATAACTAAGCGGCACAGTGCCTAAAGGAAATTCAGCAACCAGCACCCCATGATGCAATAAGATCTGCTCCGCCAGCCCAGCATGTCTTCGCGGGTACACTACATCAACACCACAACCTAAAACAGCAATCGTCGGACGCTGATTATCCACCGCAGCCTGATGCGCTGCGCCATCCACTCCCAATGCCATACCGCTGGTTATAACAAATCCGGCGTTACTCAGAGCCCGGGCAAAACGCTGCGTGTTCCGCAAACCACCCTGACTGGCATTACGACTACCGACAATGGCAAGTTGCGGTTGATACAAACAATCAAGGTTACCGCGGACATAAAGAATCAGAGGGGGATCAGGGATATTACGTAGCAAAGCAGGATAGTCATCATCTTCCCAGAGAATCAGATGATGTTCAGGGTCGAATAACCAGTCATTTACCCGTTGCAGGTACTCGCTGGCAAACACACCCTGGCGATAAGCAACGATTGCCTGACGAACAGCGCTGCTTAACCCCAAATCTTTTAGCGTCTGCTCTGATAACCCAAATATCCGGGAAACAGAACTGAACTGCTTCAAAAGGGCGTGGCACTTACGCCGACCAAGTCCCGGTATAAGCGTAAATGCAATGCCATCAGATTGTGACTGATTCATGAAGATTTCCTGTCCTTAGGAGGCATTCAGCCTGATAGATAAAAATTGTCTTACACGGGATTACGTATCTCGTCTCCCACAGCAATTACATTTGTTGCTTTAAGTATCAGGCAATAGCTAACTTTTTCATACGCCCTGAAAACCATCATCAGACCTGACTGCTCAGATGGTAAATTCACCAGCTTTTTAGTGATTGGATCTTTAAGCACTTCGCCTGCTGTAAATATAGATAACACATGACCGGTATCCAGGCCTTCACGGGTGCCTTTATTAATAGCCACCACATCATACTGGCCCGCCTGTTTAACACCCCGTACCACAGATAAAATCTGCCCGTTGATCGAACCTTCCGGCTCACTCGGATAATAAGTTGAGGTTACCCGCTCATCTTCGCTTGGAAATACCCGGTCCAAACTGGAGATTTCTTCCTGGGTTTTGTTCAGATCCAGCGAAATAATATCTTCTTTCTGGGACGAGACAGTTGCTTCACCTACTTTCATCAGTTCAAAACCCAGTGATTCCTGCGTTTCAGGGTCAACGTATTCACGGGCCGGACGATAAATATTCTGATAATGATAATCTTCAACCAATTCACCCCGGGCATAGACCCGATCACCGGCTCCGGCAATTAAACGGTTATTGGTACTACCAAGAATATAAGGCGCTTGCAGCAGAGTATCGGAGCTTTTCACCAGATTATCACTTAGGAAACTGCTGATATCTTTGAGATGAATAGCCGGTATAGCATCGTCCAGCAAGCTGACTTTAGCTTTAGGGCTAAGCTTACGAACACCCTTATTGAGTTGCAGACGAGGCTTACCATTAACCCACATCAGCGTCAGCCGGTCTCCCGGATAAATCAAATGTGGATTATCGATCTGCGGGTTATTGCCCCACAGTTCAGGCCATTTCCACGGAGATTGAAGAAACAGGGCCGAAATATCCCAAAGAGTATCACCCTTCACGACCACATATTCTTTCGGATAATCTTTCTTCAGAGCGAGTATATCGCCTTTAGCTGTGGCCATTGCAGGCGTCGTAATCAACCATCCGGCCAGACACAAACAAAGCAAACCACTGATGAATCGGCGCATCCTTTGATTCCTTGTTTTACAGCAGCTGCTCCAATAAACCGTCAAAAACATGTAAAAACACGTCAGACGCTGCTGAATTAATAGATTTTAGTCACTCAGAGCATAGTATCGACAATGCATTGCGTATCGATATCAGTATAATATTGATTCTTGCGATTAAGCGCGCGTTTTTCAACCATTTCTTTACAGTAGCAGTCATGGCCCTATTACCTATTCTTGAGTTTCCAGATCCACGCCTTCGCACCCTTGCGGAGCCAGTTACCGAATTCAATGACGAGTTACGCCAACTGGTCAAAGATATGTTTGAAACTATGTACGACGCACCAGGCATTGGTCTGGCAGCGACTCAGGTGAATGTTCATCAGCGTATCATCACTATCGATCTATCCGAAGAGAAGAACGAGCCAATGGTGATTATTAACCCTGTTGTTGAGCCTCTGACCACAGAAACCGACAAAATGCAGGAAGGCTGCCTTTCTGTGCCGGGCTTCTATGAAAACGTCGTGCGGCCTAACAAAGTCCGTTTGACCGCCCATAATGAGCATGGTGAAGAATACACAATGGAAGCCGATGAGCTGCTGGCTGTATGCATTCAGCATGAAATTGATCATCTGGATGGCAAGCTTTTTGTTGACTACCTGTCTCCGCTGAAACGCAACCGTATTCGCAGTAAGCTGGAAAAAGCTCACCGCCAACACGTATAAGGGACGCTCATGTCTGACTCAGCCAAGGGATTGCGGATAGTTTTCGCCGGAACCCCGGACTTTGCCGCCACTAATTTACAGGCTCTGATAAATGCCGGTCATAACGTTATTGGCGTTTACACCCAGCCTGACCGACCGGCAGGGCGGGGGCGCAAACTCAAGCCCAGCCCGGTAAAGCAAGTCGCCCTGGATAATCAGTTAGATGTGTTTCAGCCCCTGAACTTTAAAGAAGAAGGCGCGCTGGATATTCTGCAAAACCTGCAGGCCGACCTGATGGTCGTCGTTGCCTACGGCATTTTACTTCCCAAAGTCGTACTGGAAGCACCTCGTCTTGGCTGCATTAATGTTCATGCTTCACTGCTTCCACGCTGGCGTGGCGCTGCGCCGATACATCGCGCGGTATTAGCAGGGGATACTGAAACAGGCGTCACAATCATGCAGATGGACGAAGGCCTGGATACCGGAGGTATGCTGTTAAAAAGCAGCTGCGCAATTAACCCCTGTGAATCCAGCGGTGAACTGCATGACAAGCTGGCAGTCATTGGCGCTGAAGCTCTGCTAAAAAGCCTTCCAGGACTGGCAGACAGCAGCCTTATAGCTGAGCCTCAGGACAACGAGCAAGCAAATTATGCTCACAAGCTTGAAAAGGCCGAAGGCTCTATCGACTGGCAACAAAGCGCTACAAGAATTGCCAGACAAATTTGCGGCTTATCCCCCTGGCCAGTTGCCTATACTCAGCTGAACGGCGAAACCATGCGCATATGGCAAGCTGAAGTAAGCGATCAGACAACTAACGCTGCCGCCGGATCAGTCGTCAGTACAGATAAAAAGGCTATTCACATCGCCTGTGGTGAAGGTGTACTTAGCTTATTGCATATTCAACTGCCAGGCAGTAAAGCTATGCCAACGTCTGCTGTACTCAACTCTAAACGTGATTTATTCGCCGACGGCATGCAGCTGGGATAAACCAAATATATGAACAGTCGCGCTATTGCCGCTCAGACTCTGACACCTATTTTGCTACAGAAAGCATCGCTGAATACCGAGTTGAGCAAAGGCCTCAACAGAGTGGCAGAACGGGACAGAGGGCTTCTCCAACAGCTTTGCTATGGTACACTACGCAACCTTCCACGTTTGCAGGCGCTCACTAACCATATGCTTAAGAAACCTTTTAAGCAGCAGGAACAGGATCTTCAGGCGCTGTTGATGCTAGGCATGTATCAGCTACTTGAAATGCGAATACCACCTCATGCCAGTATTGGTGAAACCGTTGAAGCATGCGTCCAGCTAAATAAACCATGGGCGAAAGGCCTACTAAACGGCGTTCTCCGTCGCTTGCAGCGCGAACAGGAAAGTATCTTTTCAAACCTGGAAAACGAGCCTGAGTTTCGCTTCAATCACCCGACCTGGATAATCGACAAGTTACGTCATAACTGGCCAAATCACTGGGAATATATTCTCGAGCAGAATAACCAGCAACCGCCTATGACGCTACGGATTAATCAGCAGCGCTGTACCCGGGATCAATATCTTGACTGGCTCGACGAAGCCGACATAGACGCTTTTGCCGGAGAGCATTCTCCACAAGCTATTCAGCTGGATGAAGCATGCGACGTTGATTTGCTCCCTGGTTTTGATGAAGGCCTTGCCAGCGTGCAGGACGAAGCCGCTCAACTCAGCGCAGAATTACTGGATTTACAGCCAGGTCAGCGCGTTCTGGACACCTGCGCAGCACCTGGCGGAAAACTCTGTCACATTGTCGAGCAAGAACCAGGTCTGAGCGCAGCAATTGGCGTAGAGCTTGAAGCTAAACGTGCTGTCCGCATTGAAGAAAACCTCCAACGCCTGCAACTCGACGCTGAAGTCATCGTTTCTGACGCTGCTTCGCAGGATTGGTGGGATGGTCAGTTATTTGATCGGATTCTGATTGATGCTCCCTGTTCTGCCAGTGGCGTTATTCGCCGTCACCCGGACATTAAAGGCCTGCGCCGCAATGAAGATTTAAAGCCTCTGGCCGATATCCAACTGGCCATCCTGAAAAATGGCTGGCAGATGTTACAACCCGGCGGCAAGCTTGTTTACGCAACCTGCTCCATATTCCCCCAGGAAAACGAACGGGTAGTTGAACGCTTTCTAAAGCAGCAAGAAGACGCAGTACACCACGATATAGAAGCCAGCTGGGGCCAGGCAAGACCTTTCGGCCGCCAACTGTTTCCGCAACCGGACGGTCACGATGGTTTCTATTACGCACTACTGAGCAAAGCAGAAAGCCCCGATAACGGCGGCGAGTGACTATTCAGCATAAAGGTAGCAGTGAGAAATGAAGATCATCATTCTCGGAGCAGGGCAGGTAGGCGGAACCTTAGCGGAAAACCTGGCCAACGAAGCAAACGATATTACCATTGTTGATACTGACATTGGCCGTTTACGTGAGTTACAGGACCGTATCGACATCCGGACCACCGAAGGTAAGGCGTCTCACCCTGGCGTACTTGAACAGGCCGGTGCACAAGATGCTGATATGCTAATTGCTGTAACAAACAGCGATGAAGTGAATATGATCGCCTGCCAGTTTGCTCACACTCTGTTCAATACGCCGACTAAAATTGCCCGGGTCCGGGAACACGATTACCTGCGACATAACCGTGAAGTTTTCTGCAACAAATCAATTCCTATTGATGTTCTTATCAGCCCTGAAGAGTTAGTTACCAAACATATTAAGCGGCTTATCGAACACCCCGGTGCACTACAGGTGCTTGATTTCGCTGACGGCAAAGCCCAGCTAGTAGCAGTAAAGGCATACTACGGTGGCCCACTGGTTGGCCACGAAATATCTTTCCTGCGCACTCACATGCCTTCTGTGGATACCCGTGTAGCAGCTATTTTTCGCCAGGGTAGCCCTATCATTCCAAAAGGCGATACCGTCATCGAAGCAGATGACGAAGTATTTTTCATCGCTGCAAAGAAAGATATTCTGTCAGTTATGAGTGAGCTTCGACGACTCGACAGCCCTTATAAACGCATTATTATTGCTGGTGGCGGCAACATCGGCGCCCGTTTGGCAAGTAGCATTGAAAGTAAGTTTCAGGTCAAAATCATTGAGCGCGACCTGAAGCGCTGTCACGATCTGGCTAAGCGCCTTGATAACACAATTGTTCTTAATGGCAGCGCCTCGGACAAAGACCTGTTGCTGGAAGAAAACATCGAGGATACCGATGTTTTCTGCGCGCTAACCAATGATGACGAAGCCAACATCATGGCGTCTATGCTGGCAAAAAGGTTAGGTGTTCGTACTGTAATGACACTGATTAACAACCCGGCATATGTTGATTTAGTGCAGGGTGGGGTAATCGATATCGCGATCTCTCCTCAGCAAACCACCATTGGCAGCCTGCTGACGCATGTTCGCCGGGGTGATGTAGCAGCAGTTCACTCTCTGCGCCGCGGGGCCGCTGAAGCTCTTGAAGCAGTTGCCCATGGCGACAAGCGCAGTTCAAAAGTAGTCGGCAAAGCCATTGAAGATATCGATCTTCCGGCCGGCACAACCATAGGTGCAATTGTCCGTAATGATCAGGTCCTGATTGCTCATGATGATGTCGTCGTTGAAAATGACGATCATGTCATCCTGTTCCTGATCGACAAGCGTAAAATTCGTGAAGTCGAGCGCCTCTTCCAGGTTGGCCTGGGCTTCTTCTGATAACCGGACGGCACTGATCTTATGCACTATAAAGTGATACTCCGCATACTTGGCATCTTGCTGATGATCTTCAGCTTCACCATGTTGCCACCGGTGTTAATTGATATTCTTCACAGCGGCCAGTCCAGTAAAGCATTCCTCACCGGTTTCCTGATTACACTGCTAACAGGCTTCATCATCTGGCTACCTGTTTATAAAGTGAAGCAGGATCTACGCACCCGCGACGGTTTCCTGATTACAGTTCTTTTCTGGTCGGTACTCGGATTATTCGGTGCGATTCCGTTTATTTTGCTTGAAGAGTTACCCCTAAGCTTTGTAGATGCTGTATTTGAATCTCTCTCCGGACTAACAACAACCGGTGCGACCGTCATTACCGGCATAGACGACCTGCCGAAAGCAATACTGTTTTACCGTCAGCAACTTCAGTGGCTGGGGGGTATGGGGATTATCGTACTCGCCGTTGCGATTCTACCAATGCTTGGCATCGGTGGGATGCAGCTCTACCGAGCTGAGACGCCAGGCCCGGTTAAGGATAGTAAGTTAACTCCACGTATTACAGAGACCGCAAAAGCTCTCTGGTACATTTATTTATCGCTGACAGTTGCCTGCGCGCTGGGTTACTGGCTGGCCGGGATGAGTCTGTTTGATGCTGTCAGTCATAGCTTTTCAACGGTAGCGATTGGTGGTTTCTCCACCCACGACGCAAGTATCGGTTACTTCGACAGCCCGCTGATTGAAGCAATCTGTATTTTCTTCATGATTATTTCAGCAGTAAATTTCGGGCTGCATTTCTTTGCCTGGCGGCAGCGGTCTATCAGTCATTACTGGCAAGATCCGGAGTTTAAGTTCTACCTTTGGATTCTCGGCTGCATCAGTTTGCTTGCATCCTTAGTGTTAATTTTCACCGGTACTTACGAACCGTTAGAGTCGATTCGAAAAGCAGTATTTGAAGTAGTCTCTATTGCCACTACAACTGGCTTCGCCACTGCCGACTTTGCACAATGGCCTGTAATGTTACCGTTTTTGTTATTCGTAGCAGCCTTCTCAGGCGGTTGTGCAGGCTCTACCGGCGGCGGTATGAAAGTTATTCGTATTCTTCTGATCCTGAAACAGGGTTCCAGGGAAATCACCCGACTAATTCACCCCAATGCGGTCATCCCCGTTAAACTTGGCAAAACACCTATCTCAGACCGTGTTCTGGAGGCCGTATGGGGCTTTTTCTCCGTATACCTCATAGTGTTCGTGATAATGCTCATAATCCTCTTAGGTACAGGCTTAGACCAGATAACTGCATGGTCTGCAGTAGGTGCAACACTGAACAACCTAGGACCCGGGCTAGGTCAGGTGGCAGCACATTACGGTGATCTAAATACTCCTGCTAAATGGGTCTTATGCTTTGCTATGCTTCTGGGCCGCCTTGAAGTATTCACTTTACTGGTACTCTTCACACCAGCATTCTGGAAGCGATAAACCAAAATGCACATATTAAAAAAGGCGCTCTGAAGCGCCTTTTTAAATTCTTATCTCTCACTAAAAAATGGAAATAATGGGAGAGAAAAGGGCAGTACATATTTAATCATATAACGATGCCTCACCTTCAGGGCGACGACCAAAACGACGATACTCCCACTGATACTGCTCTGGCACCTGACGTACGCAATACTCAACTTCCTCATTCATAGCCGTAGCTGCTTCAGTCAGATCTTTACTATTTATATTTCCAGTTGCTTTATGAAAGTGCAGTTCAAAACCTCCATCAACCCGTTTTGCATATCCGGATACAACTACAGCACCAGTCTGTGCAGCCAACTGAGGCAGTAATTTCATCGTAAAAGCTGACACGCCCATAAATGGCGCAAAAATGCCGCCAGACGCATCGGGTTCCTGATCCGGCAAAATCCCTAATACTTCATTTTTACGCAGGCACTTCACAGCCATACGTACGCCTTTTACATTTGCCGGCGCTAACTGTGTACCTACTCTTTCTCGCTTTCGACGGACAAGATCATCCATCATTTTGATTTTTGCAGGCTTATACATAACCGTCAGTTTACAATTTTCACTCAGCCAAAAATTCAGAATTTCCCAATTGCCAATATGTGGAGCAAGCAGAATAACACCTCGCCCCTCTGCAATTGCATCATCTAAAACATTGGCACCATGTACTACTTTAATTGTTTTCAAAACCCGCTCGGGCCGCCAAATCCAGGACATCCCCATTTCGCCGGCTGAGCGGCCGGTTTCCTGAAGACTCTCAGCAACTAACTCTTGTTGTGCATTGTTACTTAACTCTGGAAAGCAGGCATTTATATTTCTACGAGTATTGATGGCAGACTTACCATCACCTTTACTCATGCGTCGGCCTAGATATGCACCAAAACTTCTAGCCAGCGACAAAGGTAATAAAGACAGCAAAAATAATAAGCCAACGGCGAGGGGGCCTTTAAATTGTTTCACGTGAAACCTTTTGTCATAGAGATGAGAATTCGCAGCCATTATAATGGTTGACAGATAAGGTGAGAAATAAGAAATCCAACTTAGAACACGACCGGAGCAAAATAATGCAATACAGCGTATACCTGTCAGGTGAAATTCATACTGACTGGCGCGATAAAATCAAAGCCGCCATTAAAGAACAAAACCTGCCTATTACAGTAATGACCCCGAACACTGACCATGGCTCAAGTGATGACTGCGGTGTAAACATCCTGGGTGCAGAAGAGAACAACTACTGGAAAGACCACAAAGCAGCAAAAATTAATAGCATGCGGCACATTACTGCTATCCAGCGTGCAGATATTGTTGTCGTCCGCTTTGGCGACAAATACCGTCAATGGAACGCAGCTTTTGACGCAGGTATGGCAGCAGCACTAGGTAAATCTTTGATTGTTGAACATGCAGAAGAGCTCACGCACCCACTTAAAGAGATTGATGCTGCAGCACAAGCAACAGCAAAAAATACAGAAGAAGTAATCGAGATACTTAAATACCTGACTCTTGATTACTAAACACCTGCAAACATCAGGATGGCAGCAGCCATCCTGCACATCTCCTTTCATCCATTCTGTTCACTAATAGAAACACAAAGGCCATTATCGTAAACAACCATTCGAAATATCTGTAATTTCTTATCCGTGCACGACAGATTGCCGCCCATCAGGCCAGCAATATCATGTATAATTCTGCTCTATTTTTTTACTGTTAACCCACTATGGTGATCTCCGTGACAGACAAAGCGAGCTCAGATGCCAGCACCTTTCAAGGCTTAATCCTGGCGCTGCAAGAATACTGGTCAGATAAAGGCTGCGTTGTGGTACAGCCTCTGGATATGGAAGTAGGGGCAGGCACATTCCACCCAGCTACATTCCTGCGTTCAATCGGGCCGGAAAACTGGAACTCTGCTTACGTACAACCAAGCCGTCGTCCAACTGACGGTCGTTACGGCGACAACCCAAACCGCCTACAACACTACTATCAGTTTCAGGTAGTTATGAAGCCGTCTCCAGACAACCTACAGGAACTATACCTGGGGTCTTTGGAGCGTATTGGCATCGACACTCTGGTACATGACGTTCGCTTCGTAGAAGACAACTGGGAGTCGCCAACACTTGGCGCCTGGGGTCTAGGCTGGGAAGTATGGCTAAATGGAATGGAAGTTTCTCAGTTTACTTACTTCCAACAAGCAGGCGGCATTGAATGTTACCCAGTGACCGGCGAAATAACATACGGCCTGGAACGCCTGGCAATGTATGTTCAGGATGTTGAAAGTGTTTACGACCTGATCTGGACATACAATCCTGACGGCACGCCTGTAACTTATGGCGACGTATTCCATCAGAACGAAGTAGAGCAATCTACTTACAACTTTGAACACGCTGACGTACCTATGCTGTTCACAAATTTCGACCATTACGAAAGCGAATGCCGCAAGCTTCTGGAACTGGATACACCTTTACCATTACCTGCTTACGAACAGGTATTAAAAGCTTCTCATACATTCAACTTGCTTGACGCCCGTCATGCGATTTCAGTGACAGAACGTCAGCGCTACATTCTTCGCGTCCGCACACTGGCCCGCGAAGTTGCTCATGCATATTACGATGCACGTAAAGCACTGGGCTTCCCGATGGCATCTGAAGCCATCCGCAACGAAGTATTAGCCGCCAGTGCAGAGGAGAGCAAGTAATGGCCACGCAAGATTTTTTAGTTGAACTGGGCACGGAAGAACTGCCACCGGCAGCTCTGCAGTCACTCTCCAATGCTCTGAAGCAGGAAATCTGCAATGGCATTCAGGAACAGTTCGGTAAGCAAGTAGCTTTTGCTGACGATGATGTAAATGCATATGCAGCGCCACGCCGCCTTGCTGTTTTGATCAGCAATTTAGAAACAGAAGTACCACGCAGCAGCTTTTTTATGCAAGGCCCGCCAGCCCGTATTGCATATGATGCGGACGGTAACCCAACTAAGGCACTCGCAGGCTTCGCAAAAAAATGCGGCGCAACTGTAGAACAGCTTGAAGAAGTAGACGGCAAAATGGGTTTCCGTCAGGAAACACCTGCTAAACCGTTGATCAACGAGCTGTCCGCTATTGTTGAAAATGCCATCCAAAAACTACCTATCCCTAAGCGCATGCGTTGGGGCGCTTCACGGACTGAATTCGTTCGTCCGACAAAGTGGCTGGTTATGCTGCTTGGTGACCAGGTAATTGAAGGTGAAGTATTTGGGTTAAATCCAGGTCGCTCCACTATGGGTCATCGCTTCCATCACAACGAAGCTATCGAACTGAATAACGCTAACGAATATTTGGAAAACCTGGAAAGCGTTGGCATGGTTATCGCCGACTTCGAAGAACGCCGAGAGAAAATCCGCGCTCAGGTTGAAGCCGAAGGCGTTAAGATCAACGCTGTCATTCAAATAGATGATGACCTGCTAGACGAAGTAACAGCACTTAATGAATGGCCAGTAGCACTCACAGGACGCTTTGATGAGCGCTTTCTGGAGGTACCTTCACAGGCACTCATCAGCTCAATGAAAGAGCACCAGAAATACTTCCACGTGACGGACACAGAAGGGCAGTTACTGCCTTATTTCGTAACGATTGCTAACATCGAATCTAAAGATCCGGCCAAAGTTATCGAAGGAAATGAAAAAGTAATTCGCCCGCGCCTGGCTGATGCAGTCTTCTTCTTCGAAACTGATAAGAAGCAAACACTAGAGTCGCGCATCGAAAAGCTGAAGAACATTGTTTTCCAGAAAGACCTAGGAACTCTGCATGCTAAAGCTGTTCGTGTAGCCTCACTTGCCAAGCACATAGCTGCAACGTTAGATCAGGACCAAGCTAAGGCAGAGCGAGCCGCAATGCTGGCAAAAACTGACTTGATGACCGACATGGTTTTTGAGTTCCCTGATTTACAGGGCCTGATGGGTTACCACTACGCTCTGAATGACGGCGAAGATGAAGCAGTAGCCAAAGCACAGAACGAACAATACATGCCTCGCTTTGCTGGTGATGAATTACCACAAACCGAACCAGGTATTGCTGTGGCACTGGCTGATCGATTAGATACACTGACAGGCCTCTTCGGCATCAACCAGCCACCAACAGGCTCTAAAGATCCATTTGCTCTTCGCCGCGCATCATTAGGTGTTCTAAGAATTATTGTCGAACGCGAACTGGATCTGGACCTGCGTGACCTGATTACAGTTGCAGTTAGCAATCATCAAAACTTGCCAGCTGCTGACGGACTTGAAGAGAAGGTGCTGAGCTTCATGCTTGAGCGTTTCCGTGCCAAGTATGATGATGAAAATATCGCTGCTGAAGTATTCCTTTCTGTTCTTGCTGTTAAGCCAACTAAACCACTGGAATTTGAACAACGTGTTAAAGCTGTAAATCACTTCCAGACACTGAGTGAAGCTGCTGCGCTTGCTGCTGCAAATAAACGGGTATCCAATATCCTAAGCAAGCAGGGCGTTACACAAGCACAGCCAGTCAATCTTGAACTACTACAGGAAGATGCTGAGAAAGCACTAGCAACTGCCGTTTCTGACAAACAGCTGGCACTATCACCACTGTTTGCTGAAGGTGACTTCAAGGCGATCCTTGAGCAGCTAGCAGAATTACGTGGTCCTGTAGATACCTTCTTTGACGACGTCATGGTAATGGCTGAAGATGAGCAGGTACGTAACAACCGCCTGGCTCTACTTGGTCAACTGCGTAATCTGTTCCTTGGTGTTGCAGACATTTCTTTGCTTGGCTAATTAAGCCGCTTAAAATACAAAGCCAGTTGCTAATCCAACTGGCTTTTTTATTGGCTCTTTTTAACGACCTAATTCCCAGGACCAGTATGAAACTAGTAATTCTTGATCGCGATGGCGTTATTAACTACGACTCAGACAATTACATTAAAACTGTCGAAGAATGGCTACCCATTCCCGGTAGTATTGAAGCCATTGCCGCATTAAGCAATGCTGGCTTTAAAGTCTGCATCGCAACCAACCAGTCTGGCCTTGCCCGAGGCTACTTTTCTTCAGAAACACTGACTGCGATGCATGTCAAAATGTCAGATTTAGTGTCACAAGCAGGCGGCACTATTAGCTATATAGAGCACTGCCCACACGGCCCTGATAACGGCTGTAACTGTCGCAAGCCACTCCCCGGCATGATCAACACCATTCTCACTAAATACCCAGAAGTACGCGCTGAGAACGTTTACGTTGTAGGCGACTCACTTCGTGATTTAGAAGCCGGTGTGGCCGCCGGCTGTAAGCCTTTACTTGTAAAAACAGGCAAAGGAGAACGTACACTTACAAAAGGAAATCTGCCAGAAGGCACAATTATTTGTAACGACCTTAGCAGTGCAGTTAATGTCATAGCAGCATAATCACTAACAGGCTGATATGTTTCACGTGAAACTTTAGGAAGGGATTAACCTATGTCCACCATAAAATTTGATAAAGAACAAAAAACAGACATTTTAGATAAGCTTAAAAAGTACTGCGAAGCAGAGTTCGATCTTGAACTGGGACAGTTCGAAGCAGAGTTCTTCCTGGACTTTATTTCAGACAACATCGGCAATCATTATTACAACAAAGCATTGATCGATGCCCAGCAGATTGTTACCCAAAGAACCATGGACATCACTGATGCAATTGATGAAATGAGCAGAATAACCTAAGCAAAAACAACCAGCGTAAGTATCCACTAACATTACTAAAAAAAGAAAAAACAGTTACAAAAGACTATTTCCAAAACAGAGGCTTATATAGTTAGTAAGCACTTACACTGAGAAATCAACCGAATAAATTTAGCTGATCTGAGATCAACTTAGCAGACATACCCAGAGTCATTATGACGATTAATGGCCGGATCCAGCCAGTGCCTTTATTAACAACAACCCGCGCCCCAAGTAACCCACCGATTACCTGACCGCAAGCCATCAGCAAACCCACCATCCAGACAACCTGGCCACCCACAGCAAAGAACAGCAACGAAGCAATATTGGATGTGAAGTTTAAAATTTTTGTGTTTGCTGTCGCTTTAGGCAGGCTATAACCAGCCAGAGCAACAAACGCGATTACAAAAAAAGAGCCGGTACCGGGCCCAAAAAAGCCATCATAGAATCCAACAACAGTGGTACAGCTGAGTGCAAAAGCAAGTGGACCTAAGCGACGTTCTGTATCCCCATCCTGCACTTTTTTAGAAAACATGAAATACAGAGCCATCAACACCAGCAAACCAGGCATAATTAGCGCTAGTACAGATGCATCTATCTGTTGAACCAGTAAAGTGCCGACCATTGCTCCCACAAAGGTCATCACGATCATCAGCCGCATTTGGCGGATATCAACCAAACGCTTACGTATGAAATAAACAGACGCTGCTAGTGTGCCAAAGCTACCTTGTAACTTATTCGTACCCAGAGCCATTAGCGGAGGCATACCGGTAGAAAGCAGAACTGGCAGAGCAATCAACCCGCCACCGCCGGCAATACTGTCAACAAATCCGGCAACCAGCCCTGTCGTAAACAGTAAAAGAAGTAATAACGCATCAAACTCCATCAACCCAACCTCAATCCGCTTCCTTAGAAATAGCGCCTGCAAGTCTAACTGGCTGCACACCGAATGCACGCAAAATATTACCTGAGTTAAGCAGAAAGCTATTCAGAGAAAGATGACAAACATATGAAAACACTAACCAACTAAGCGCCGAAATATTCATCATTAAAAATCAGACAGTTAACGATAAAAGACGACTTTTACGCAAAAATTACAGTTAAATCGCATAAACATGCCTAAAGAGTCTCATAAGAATCTCTTCATTGAATACTTATATTCATCTTTGATGTGAAAAAGTGTCGTTTGTTAAGAAGTCATGACAGGCATATTATTCTCGCAACTGAAAAGCTCAAGTGATCCGGGCAAACAGTATTCTTAACAGCCTATTTTGAGTGATACCGATATGACTAACTTTGATAACTTCATGAAAGACAGCTTCCCACTGGTTGGCGAAACTGAAAAAGACTACTTCCTGCGTATATCTGCAGAATTTAAAGATATGCAGAAGAAAGAAAGCCGTCAGCTACGCAAACAGCGTGTCATCAATCGTCTGAGCAGTGCAGCCAAGCTGTTCAATGTTGATCTGAACCCTAACGTTGTTCGTCCTCAGACTCAGTTTTTCAAAAATACACACTGATCCTGCTGACAAACCAGATTTGCAGACCCTGTTCCCCTCAGAGCTGCAACCTCTAAAAAGCCCTGCTGCCAATTCCTGTTGCACCACAGGTCCTATGGCAGCGGGGCTTTTGTTTATTTGAGAACTCTCTACAGAGTTCCAAAGCAAAAATTATGACCCTGAAAACAGTTTTGCTGCCAGCAAATGTTCAATAAGACAACGTGTGCGCAGCGGCATTTGTCTGCGTGATGGATACACCAGTGAAAACTGCAATGCTTCACCTTGTAATTGAGGCATCAATCGCTCCAAACTACCGCCCTGTAACGCCTCTGTAACTGTTGAAGGCAGCAGACAACCTATCCCAAGCCCAGCTAACACCATTCGCTGCATCATCAACGGCGAATTACACATGTGATAGTTTGCCGGGCTAAAACTCACCGGCTGATCGTTCAGATAAAGATGAATTTCTGCAACAGGGCTTGCCTGCTGCAGCAGTATCCAACGATGCTTTGCAAGCTCATCAATACTCCCAGGAATGCCATTAGCCTGCAGGTATGCTGACGACGCCAGAATATGCATTCGATCTTCGAATAACGGCCGCATAATCAGAGAATCATCACCGGGCACACCCACCCGAATAGCCACGTCAATTTGTTCCGTTATCAGATCAAGACGATCATCGTTAAGAATCAGATCCAGCTGAATCCTGGGGTACTTTTTCTGAAAGCTTTCCAGGACCGGTAATAATCTGGCAATAGCAATATCATGATTAACAGTCAGAGCAACCCGACCACGTGCAACTTCCTGACTACTGGCGATCTCTACATCCGTCAGGATCTTCGGCAGGTCACTGGCTCGGGCGTACACCTCCCGGCCTTCCATCGTCATACTTAATTGCCGGGTTGTTCGGTTCAGTAAACGTACGCCTAAATTACTTTCTAATTGCGCAACCTGCTCACTGACTCTGGAACGACTGCTACGAAGTTTCCGTGCAGCTGCTGCAAAGCTGCCACAGGAAACCACTTCAACAAATACAGCCAGATATTTCAGCTGATTAAAATCAATTGTACTCATACTCAGACCAATCTATCCGATATTAACCATCTAATCATGACAATCATTATTTTCCATACTGGACTCAGTTAGCAATAAGCAAATTACAGGAGTCACACAATGATTGTTGTCACAGGCGCAAACGGCCAGTTGGGCCAACTGGTTATCAAAGAATTACTACAGCGAATTCCTGCTGCACACATCGTCGCAGCTGTCCGAAATCCGGATGCTGCTGACGAGCTTATAAAGCAGGGCGTACAGGTTCGCCACGCTGACTATGACCAACCTGAAACGTTAACAGCAGCCTTTGCTGGTGCCGATAAGGTTTTACTGATTTCTTCGAATGCTGTCGGCCAACGCGTTGCTCAGCATCAGGCCGTCATCCAGGCTGCTGAGCAGACTGGTATTAAACTGCTTGCTTATACGAGCATTCTGCACTGCGACCAGTCACCAATGCAGCTGGCAGATGAGCATAAAGCAACCGAAGCACTGCTAAACGCATCGTCTGTTGATTCTGTATTACTTCGTAATGGCTGGTATAGCGAGAACTACACGATGAACATTCCTGCAGTTCTTAAGATGCAGACACTCTATGGCTGTGCTGCTGAGGGACGCTTTGCCTCTGCAAGTCGTCAGGATTACGCTACTGCGGCAGCAACAGTTCTGACAAGCGAGAATCAGGCAGGCAAAATTTATGAACTGGCTGGCGACAGCAGTTTTGATTTAAGTGAGTTTGCTGCACAGCTTAGCCAGCAAAGCGGCAAGCAAGTTAGCTACCAGAACTTAAGTGAACCGGACTTTACCCAGGGACTGCTCAAAGCAGGCTTACCAGAGGGCTTTGCCTCAATCCTCGCGAATGCGGAAAGCGGGGCAGCAGAAGGTTGGTTGTTTGACGACAGCAAAGCCTTACAAGCGCTTATTGGCCGACCAACCACAACGATAGCCGACACAATTAAAGCAGCACTGGCTTAACTGTAGAGCCGCAGGTAACTGTTCAGGCAGTTACCTGATTATCACCTGCCGTACAGGCACATATCCGGTTACGCCCGGTACGTTTAGCTAAATACAGCTGCTCATCCGCCAACTCTATGATCGCATTCTGTGTCAGGCTAATATCTTTCCTCACTGTAGCAAGTCCTACAGAGACAGTTACTCTGTCGCTCACAGCTGAACCTACGTGTGGAATATGCAGACTGGATATCCGCTCCATGATTTTCTCAGCGACCTTAGTAGCGCCTTTAAAATTGGTATTCGGTAACACAATGACAAACTCTTCGCCGCCAAAACGTGCTGCGATATCACTGTCCCGTATGCAGGTTTCCTGTAAAGCTATTGCGACTTCCTGCAAGCAAGAGTCGCCCTCAAGATGGCCGTAAATATCATTAAATTGCTTAAAGTAGTCGATATCTATCAGCATTAGTGACAGTTCTGCAGAATGACGGTCACGTCTGATAACTTCTTTACTCAAAGCCTGATCCAGATAACGCCGGTTCGCCAACCCTGTCAGTCCATCTTCCATGGATATTTTCTTTAACCGTAAGTTTGCTTTTTGTAACTCATCTGTACGCGCAGCCACTCTGGTTTCGAGCAACTCCTGTTCATTAAACAAGGCAACAATAGCTTTTTTTCTTGCTCTGACGTTTCGGTATAACAGACCGATCAATACACTCTGTAAAACTACAAAAACCAGCACCCCAATAATTAACACCCAGTACCGGGCCCACAGAGTTTTTGGCATTCCCTTCACGTCCGCCCAGTCAGGCAACCGGGACAGGGGCACTCCAAACTTCTTAAGCTGCTGATAGTTAAATACATTCAGAGCTGGGCTGGACATCATTACCGGAATATCATCTGCAGTTTCTCCGTTAATAATTCGTAACGCCATTTTCGCCATCATCCGTCCCTGCTCGATACCGGTGATCACATGGCCACCGGTAGCACCGGCTTTCAGATGAAAAGGCCAATAAGTATAAACAGGAAAAGGACTAACATCAGTGACAAGCTTCCCATACTCAATACGCGAATACTTACGGCCTGTAGAATGGCTATTTGTTACATCGCCGGTCAGAAAAACCAGGCTTTTCTTCGGCATTCTAGCTAAACGTTCAGCAACTTCTGCCTGACTCATATTAAGTAATTCGACAACTTCATAAGCCCTTTTCAACGATTCAATGACAGGCTTAGCAGTCTGATAAATCCCCCGTGTACTGGCCTCTCCGGTAGATAAAACAAACGCTAATGCTTCTGTTTTCGGGTGAACAGACAAGGCCATATCAATGCCGGCCAGATAATCAATTTTTTCATTAACACCCGTTACATTTGGCATGCCTTCAATAACATCAGGTGTGAAATTGTTATACCCGGAAAAGACGACCGGTATATCCGGAAAGAGAACCACTCGATATTCTTTTAGAAAATTAAAAGCGTAGTTATCAGATGTAAGAATAATATCGGGACGGTAGTCTCTGTATTTGGCAGAGATCAGGCGAAGCAGTGAAGCCTGTATACGTACATAGTCAAAACGTACAGCATCAATATGCTCAATAGAAAGCTCAATTTCCTTCCCGGAATTTGTCAGTACTTCCTGTACACCAGCCTTGATGTCATCACTCCATTCATAGCCGGGATGATAAGAATTAATATACAGCACCCGAATTGGCGAAGTATTAGCAATGGCAGAACCTGGCAGCATACCCAGTGAAAATATGACTCCAACAAGTATTAAAAGCCTACGACGCAACCACATTATACTGCCTATTTATTGAGCTACAGGACCTTAGTATAACGAGGCTAAAAGCTGCGTCATCCGAAAATGAACAAAATAACGAACAAAAAAGCCAGTTTTGACCAGCACCTGAACAGCACCTTAAAAACCAGTTTAAGACAAGGTACTTATAGCCAAAGTAACGCGTTTTAAGTGCATTTTTTCAACTTAATTTGGATTTTTTTAAGAAATTAAAAAGGCGCATAAAGCGCCTTATTAAGGCTCTTAAAGTACAGATCCGTAGTAAATAACTTACGCTTCCTATTTGCCAGCAGCTAACCCGATACCCAGTACCAAAAAGCTCAGTGCAGTAAAACGCTTTTGTCTGGCTTGCCATTGCGGTTGACGCAACAACACGCGTAATTTCTTTGCCAGCAACAAGTGCAGACCTGCATTAGTTAAAAATATTCCCATGAAAGTGCTGCCCAAAACCATTAGCTGCAAACTCAGGCTTACTTGCTGATCAATAAACGGTGGGAAAAAAGCGCCATAAAACAACAGTGATTTAGGATTCGTTGCATTGATAAGAAACCCTTCCGCCAGAGCTCTTATCCGTGTCTTTTCAACAAATACCTGCTCAAAACTCTGCGTAGCTCTCAGGCTGCGGAACTGCGCCCATGCTAACCAGAACAGAAATAACACACCGCACCAGCGAATCACCTCAAATAAAACTGCCGATTCAGCAAGAATGACATGTACTCCCAGCGCCATCAGAGAAAAAAACATCAAATGCGCAAGTACCGCACCGCAAATACAAAAGCCTGCCTGGCGGCTGCTTTGCAAGGCACTTGTCATGATCACCAGGTTTGTCGGACCAGGCACTATTACGATAACAATGGTTGCCAAACTGAATGCCAGCCAGATACTCACATCCATCACATACACTCCGATATACAGTTACTTTAAAGCAACCATTGTGACTAAACTTGCTGAATTAACCTTGCTATTCATGCTTGATAAGCATTGGTTACTACAATAGTCTTTCAATAAGTAATCATTAACTGAAAGAATCTGCCTATCATGCAACCCGATAAAACCGACATGCGTATTATGGAAATACTTCAGGAAGAGGGCCGTCTGAGTAATGCCAAACTTGCTGAGCAGCTATCATTAAGTGAAACCCCTTGCTGGCGCCGTCTCAGACAATTGGAGCAGGAAGGTTATATTGAAGGCTACCAGGCCAATGTAAACCGTCGGAAGTTAGGTTTAGGTGTACTGGCATTCGTTCAGATCAGCTTTGCTCAGCACATAGCTGTTAACGCAGAATTTGAACAAACTATTATGCAATGCCCAAATATTCTGACTTGCCATAACACCACAGGAGATGCGGACTTTCTGCTCCAGGTGGTTGCCAAAAACCTGGACGATTACAGCCGTTTTCTCGAAGAGGTCTTGCGCAAAATACCAGGTGTCACCAGTATTCATTCAAACCTATCGCTACGGGAAATCAAATCATCTAACCGACTTCCGGTAGACTGATCAGAAATACAGCTGTTTGTAGACTGTACTTAACTTAAAGACCTATGAAGTAAGTAAATATTCACTTCAGATGTTTTATTACCGCTTGGTAGGGCGGTACAGCAAAGAATTCCGGCACATTAAATGGCGCCATCGTCGTGACCATCTTAAAAGGCTCCAATGCCTCCGGCGGATAAAACATCTGGTCCAGAGAAGCTTGCTGCTGATAGCGTTGATAAAGCTTATCTATATCGTCTTTCAGCTGTCTGATGCTGTGTGGGCTAAAAAGCCGGCTGGTTGAATAAAACGGATAATCACCTTGATGCTGCGCGCTGATAGTCTGTGCAATAAATGCCTGATTCACTTCTACAAGGGTTTGATGCAAGGGGCCATCTAAACGCCAGCGAATAGGCATATTTACCACCAGATGCACAGAATCATTCACACCTATACGGACTAGCTGTAGCTTTTCTAGCTTTCGCATATACAGATAAACATCTGCTGACGACAGCTGGTTATAGTGCCCGATTGCCCGCGCATCGAAACCACTGAGCAATAATATCAGGCAACTAAAAAGTCCTGGCTGTTCTGCAAGTACCTGCTCGGTTTCCAGCGGTAATGTTGCTGGCTCAGAAGGGGCCTGCTCAGCCAGCTTTAGTAAATCAGCAACACTTACGCCAATTGCCTCGCATATATCCAGCAAGCGGCTCATTTTACAGTCCTGCTCCTGAAATAAGCGTTTTATCGTCACTTCTGAAGTATTCAGCATGCTTGCCAAATCACGGTACCGGATCCCCTGCGCCTTCAACACTTGTCTGAGGGCGCTGAACAACCCGCCTAATTCCTGTTCTGGTGACATGCACTGATCCTCACTCGGCATAAAAGCATCGTATTTTGATACTTAATATCAAACAAATTGCCAAAAAGACACACATATCTATCCTTCATTCCACGGCCGTTACCTATATCACTCCAGCATCCGTTACTTAAGAGGCAATCATGTATCCTGTAAAAATCAGTAACATCATCAGCACCGCAAGCCTGCTGCTTAGCGTCAGTTTTAACCTCAGCGCTAGCAACACTTTTGAGCAGCCCCTTTGGCAATTGCAGCAACTTGATCAACCAGAATCTGTTGCCGCAGACCCTGATAATCAGTGGCTATATGTATCCAACATAAACGGCGCACCAACAGAACTAAACGGCAAAGGCTATATCAGTAGGGTGAACAAGCAGGGCAAGCAGTTTTCTCAGCACTGGCTAACCGGTCTTGATGCACCTAAAGGACTGGCGATTAATAACGGTAAGCTTTATGTTGCCGATATGCAGACACTGCATGTTATTAACTTATCCACAGGAATAGTCCAACAGCGCCACAAGCTGGAAAACGCAGTAATGCTGAATGACATAACCGTCGGTTCAGATGACACTGTGTATGTTTCAGACATGCTAGGTGGCGGTATTTACCAATTAAAAAACAATCAGTTATCTATGTGGATAGAACCTGAAAAGTTACCACACCCGAACGGCTTACTTTGGGAAAAAAACCAATTGCTGATAGCAAGCTGGGGGCTGGATATGCAAGCCGATTTCACAACCACAATCCCTGGTAGCCTGTACCAGGTAAATCCTAGCGACAAAGTATTACAGCCACTTGCAACCGGATATCAACTGGGCAATCTGGATGGCATCGTCAGTCATAAAAATGCTTTATATGTCAGTGACTGGATCAGCGGTGAGCTTTATCAGCTAAAAGATAATCAGCGGCAAAAAGTACTCAGCAGCAATCCGGGGTTGGCAGACATAGGCGGGGAAGGTGACATCTTGTATGCACCTATGATGATGGATAACGCACTGATGGCATGGCAGCTTCCATAAACACAGCATACGGCAGGTATGAGTAGATCTCATACCTGTAACCCGACGGGCACTAAGCTGCATGCTATACATAATTGAAACGACCTGCTTAATCTGGCAATGAAAGCTCATCCCAGCAGTCTGATATAAAGCAGTGTGTATAACCGGTATTCGGCTTACATTTGCAGTACTGCCACTTTTTGTTTTAATACGGACTGCTTTCTGACATTTGTTAGTAGTCAGCAGAACGGACTCTTCGCATACCAAGCAGTTATTCACTCCTGAATTTGGCTTACGCAGACTCTTAAAATGGATTTTGATTGAGTGTTTTACTGTGGAAATATTTAACAGCTGGATTGCTTTAGCACTGCTCGGGCCACTGTTCTGGACCCTGTCCGACTTTATCGACAAATTGGTTATTGATGCGCATACCAAAGGCATTTTCGATTTCCTATTCTCATTCTCCCTAACCAGTTGGCTATGCCTTCTGTTGTTAATTCTCTGGTTCGGCATACCCAGTTTTTCTAGTCATGGTGCCATCGCCATAGGGCTGGGATTTGCAACCACAACATCCTTTTACTTTTATGCCAGGGGTCTGCAATACACAGATACCTCACTGGCAATCCTGACGTTTAAGCTGGTACCAATTCTTGCGATATTATTCGCCTGGCTGTTTTTTTCAGCCACCATTGAGCTGCGGGAATTACTTGCTGCCAGCATTGTATTAGGTGGCGCTGGCTATCTGTTTCTGAATATTGAAGGTGGACGGCTAAAAATCAGCAAGGGCCTCTCCTGGATACTACTGGCCGTCGCAATGTGGGCAGTGATCTTTGTTCTTGCGGATCACATTCTGAAAAGCATCCCGTTTTCTGAATACATGGTATTTGACACGCTGGGGGCCAGCCTGGTCACTTTACCACTACTGCTTATGCCCAATGCCCGACGCGAAATTCATGCGGGTATTCGCAGCGCAACGCCAGCCAAATACGGCTGGTTCTTCCTGAATACGTTTTCCGATTTTCTTGCTCAGGTTTGCCTGAAGAAAGCATTTTCTCTGGCGCCCACAGTTGGCATTGTTAGTGTCGTCACACAGATTCAGTCCATCTACGGCATTCTGACCGGCATCCTGCTAACACTGTTATTTCCCAGAGTTATCAGCGAAGACATTTCCCCCCGGAACCTGCTCAGAAAGCTAACCGGCACCCTGATTATTGTTTTTGGAATTTACATAGCACTCATTAAATAAGGAGCAGTATTATGTTTATGCCAGCAATCGAAAATCACCTCAAAGTAACTCCATCACCATACAAAGCCAATATCGATGACTTCCTGAGTCATTGCGCTTTTCTTGAACAGTTTCTGCAGGAAGACGTGGTCCGGCGTCTAAAGCAAATCAGCGATGCAGAACTGAACTACTATCAGTTCTGCAACTTGCCCATCCCAGATCCAGTTTCACCTACTCCCAGCCAGCTCACAGACATAGGCTGCAAAGAAGACTATTGCTGGGAGCAATCGCCGCGCACCTTGGCAATATCTTTGGTTACCGGGAACAGAATGGTTTTGTCATTCACGATATATTTCCGTTGCAGACTCAGGAATTCAGCAACACCGGCTCGAGCTCCCGGCGCTCACTGGCATTTCATTCTGATGGTGCATCTCACCCTGTCATCACACCGGACTTTTTATTGCTGTATTGCATCCGACCCGATAAGCAGGTCTGCAATCACATCATTGAGCTCCCGCAATTGCTCGCCAGCCTGCCGGATACAGTTATCCACATGTTGAAACAACCATGCTTTCGTCATCTGGTCGATGAAGAACTGCGGGTAGTGGATAAGGATAACTTTATTATGCAGCCTGTTATCTGCGAAGAGCAGGGCAGGCTAATCATTAAATACGATTATGATCTCACTTTTGGCACAGATATCCACAGCTGTCAGGCACTGGAAATACTTAACCAACATATTGCAGATCACACCACCAAACTGGATAACCATGCCAACACACTGTTGGTGATCAATAACAAAACCTGCCTGCATGGCCGATCAGCATTTATCCCCAGATACGACGGCTCAGATCGCTGGATTCAATCAGCCTTCGTAAGCAGATGTAATATTCGTAACGGTGCAGTTATCCACACCCAATAAGACTAAACAACAGCGGCAGGGAAGCTGCTGTTTTAACCAACAACATGCGTTTGCTAATCAAAGGGCTGCATTTTAAAATCTCAACATTACTTGAGACCAAAGCAGTGAAGACAAAAAATATTCCTAATAAAGAACTCTCAGTAGGTGAGGTTGCGTCCCGTAGTGGCTTGCCAATATCGACTATTCACTTCTATGAAACGAAGGGCTTAATCAGCTCGCAAAGAAATAACGGCAATCATCGGCGTTACTTACGAGGTGTGCTGCGTAAACTCGCCGTGATTAAAGTCGCCCAGAAAGCTGGTATTCCCTTAAGTGAGATCAAACAGGCAATGAGCCAGCTGAGCAATGATAAAACCATTACCGCTGATGACTGGACACAACTTGCTGAGTCCTGGCGCGCACAACTAAATGAACGTATCGATCAGCTTACCCGGCTAAGAGACACTCTTGGGTACTGCATTGGCTGCGGCTGTCTTTCAGTAAACGACTGTGAACTGATTAACCCGGAAGATAAATTAGGTGAAAAAGGACCCGGCGCTTACTACCTTGATCCTGACGTAGAACTGGACTTGTAATCGCAAGCAAAGTAACTCCTGTATGTATCTGCTTTTTTGCTCTGGACTGTCTGACGCCGGGTTAAATCTCATATATTCAATTGATAAACCGAGCCTTATTCATCGTCCGTTACTTTCATTGCTTCTACAAGCGATGCTAACAGGATCAGAAGAGGCTCTTTCTGCCGGTCTGAGCGATAAGCAAATAGCACCCGTACCGGCTTTTCAATTTCGCCCAGTAATTCAATTTCACCTTTGGCTGCCGCAGGTTCAGCTGTCGTTGCGTGTAACAAGCCGACACCGACACCACCTGCCACCAGCGTTTTCGTTACCTGTTCCCGGTCAATGCTTATAATCCGTTCCGGACGTATCTGATGTTGCTCAAACAGTCGCTCTGCGGCCCGTCCACAACAAGTACCAGACGTGGGACACACAATCCAGGGAAGCTGCTCTAGCTGAGCCCAGTTAATCTGTTCCGACACTGGCACTAAACCTGGAGGCGCTGCCAGATAAAGGCCAAAACGAGCCACCTCAAAGGCTGTAAACGCCTTATCAGGTTCAGCTGCAGTATTATAAAAACCGGCATCTAACTCACCCAGACGAATGCCTTCCAGAATATCTTCTGAATGACCATGACGAAGTGTCACATCAACATCCTGATGCTGTTCTGCCAGTCTGGTCAGTAAGCGCCCCAGTAACTCCGTACAGCCATCGCCTCCCATTCCCAGGCGTAAATGACCAGAGACCCGGCCACGGATACGGCTGGCTTCATCCAGAACTTCACGATGAGCAGCCAGCGTCTGCTCAGCCTTAATCAGCAAGCGCTGACCGTCCGCCGTCAGTTGCATCCCCTTTGGCGTTCGCTCAAAGAGCGCCAGCCTAAGCGTATCCTCAATAGCTTTAATATGCGCACTAACCGCCGGCTGGCTCAAATACAGTCTTTCTGCCGCACGGGTAATACTGCCTTCACCGGCAACAGTTACAAAAGTCTTCAGCTGATGAATTTCCATCTCATACTCTCGCTTCGCTCAACAACATGCTTCTCAGCTTAAACTATACCAATCACTTGCCACCACAACAGGCTAAGAGGTGTTAACACCAACAGTGTGATAATAAAAAGCAGCACGCATAGCTTACTAATCTTACCTAGGGGTAAATTACCTAACTGCATTGCCGCGATTAATGGCGGCGCCTGATAAGGCAAAAACACATTCGAAAATGCCAATACCTGAGTCATTAATACGGCGCTCAGTGATAACCCGGTCAGTTGTGCCATATCAGCCGCCAGCGGAGTCATTACCGCAGGTACCCCAGGTAAATTCGTCAACATAGCCACCAAAGTCGAAATGCCTGTCAGCGCTACTAAATTGCTTAACTCGCCCATCTCTGCAAACGGAATATAGCCACTCAGGGACTCAACAACTGCCGCGCCCAACCCTACATGAGAAATAACTGCACCCAGCCCGATCATAGCGGCAATAAAAATCAACGGAGCAAATTTAACAGTATCATTAATACAGCTTTTAGCCGTCAGACCAGCATATGGCCAAAGACACAGAAGGGCAGCGGCAAGCCCGATCCATGCCGGTGAAATACCGTGCAAACTATCAGTTATCCATAACGCCAGACACAGACTCAATAACAGCATTAAGTACCGCTCGGCACGGCTGACAGGCCGTTTATCATTAACAGCAGTCTTTTGAGCAATGGGTGCATGATCAGGAAAAACATGCTGAATCAAAAAAATCAGTACCAGTGCTTTAATTCCACCCAGAACAGGGAAGTGCACCAGCAGATATTCCCAATAGGTTAACTGCACGTCATACAGTGTCTCCGTCATACCTGACATCATCATATTCGGTAAGTTGGAAGGCAGAATAGTAAAGGCTGGCAGCCAGGTGCCAAATGCGGCTGCCGTAATCATACCGATTCTACCGTTACTGCCTGCGACATAACCCATGCTCTCAGATAAGACGATCACAATAGGCACAAACAGAGCAATTCGTCCCATAGAAGAGGGCATAATAAAGGCCAGAATCAGACCAAAACTGACGATTCCGGTAAGCGTACCCAGATAGGAGTTACCCGTCATTCTCGAAAGAACAGCACTAGCACGGTTCCCCAGTCCGGTATAACGAATCGCAGCGCCCAGAATAACTCCGCTGAATAACAGCCAGAATCCTGAAGAATAAAAACCGGAAAAGACAACGTCAACCGGCGCTAACTGAGCAACACTGGCAACCAGAAAAAACACCAGTGCAGGCCAATACTCAGGCAAAGCGGCTGTCCCCCACAAACCGATACAAAAAATACTCAGCGCTGTGACAACCGCCATTTGTAACGGAAACGTCTGTGATACGCCGTAGCTAACAACGGCAGCAATCAGGCAGATAATGACGATCTGCCAACGGCTATCAAGCAACCAGTTAAATTGCCGGCGTAGGAAAAATGTTTGCGGTGAAAGAGGTTGGTTCATGCTGCGAAGGTACCCGTGATATTGATTCTGAAACAGCATCAATTTGCCACCTTCGCCCATTATAAAGCTATTCGTTTATCTGGAAGACTGCCCTCAGCGATACTGAGGGCAGTATAAATAACAACAAAGTTATAGCGTAAACTTACCTATCAGCCTTTCCAACACCTTCGCCTGGGAATGTAACTCCAGGCACAAGGATGAGGATTGCTGCATATTTTCTTTGGTGTTTTCTGCCGTATCAGAAATAACCACAATGGTCTGATTGATCTCTTCAGTCGCCAAAGACTGTTCCTGCGTTGCGATAGCAATCTGACTGTTCATCTGTGTCAGACTTACAATCTCATCTGAAATATTCAGTAATGTATGCCCGGTTTCAGACAATCTTTCAGCTGTTTGCCGAGTGCTTTCGCTACCCAGCTGAATAGAAGTAACAGCACCTGCTGCTTTAGCTTTGAGGCTGACAACCATAGAATTGATCTGCTCAGTAGACTCAGATGTACGCTGTGCGAGCGTACGAACCTCATCGGCAACCACCGCAAAACCACGCCCCTGTTCACCGGCTCTGGCGGCTTCGATTGCTGCATTGAGCGCCAATAAATTAGTCTGTTCAGATATACCTTTTATAACTTCAAGTACACTGGTTATAGACTCTATTTCTGCTGCTAGCTGATTAACGGACATCACCGAAGAACCTATTGATTGCTCCAATGCATTCATCTGTTCAATGGTGTTATTCACATAATCATTGCCCTGTAACAGCGCTGTCTGACTGGTTTCGGCAACATCAGAAGCCTGACCGGCATTATCAGCAATGCCTTTCACAGTTTGCTCCATTTCAGTCACAGCTGCGGCAACCGTCTGAGTACTGAACGACTGCTGCTCCGATAGTTCGGATGCACTACCAGCTTCTGCCGTTACCTGTTCGGCTATCGTTTTAACATTATTGGCGGTGTCCGATACCTGCATAAACATCGTGTGCAGTTGCTGCAAAAACAGATTGAACTGTTCTGCCAGAATACCGATTTCATTTCGTTCTTTAATCGGCAGTCTTGCTGTCAAATCACCATTATTAGCTGTCAGATCTTTCACTGCTTCACTGATCTGTTCGATAGGTCTGAAGATCTGATTCACCAGCACCCGCGCGAACATCAACCCGATCACCGCAATCAGTACACCCAGTAACACACTCTGCGCAATAGCACCGTTAATTGCCGCAAACAGCTCTTCCTTAGGTGTTTCAGCCACCAGATACCAATCCAGGGACTGCAACGGCATACCGGCGATCATATAGGTACTGCCACCACGTAATACTTCATTCACCGCACCATTACTGATGCTGTCCAGCTGTATCGAGCTACCAATCATTGCCTGATCAGGATGCAGCTTAATTTCTCCACTGGCATCCGTCAGATATACAAAGCCTGAAGTACCAACTTTATAGGCCTCAATCAGTGCCACCATTGAATCAAGAGAGCGGCCTACACCACCTATAGCCACCCGTTGGCCATCAATACTGATGGCATAATTAATAAAGACAGCCGCTTTATTAAGCGTTTTTTCGATATCCAGCGCCAACTCAAAGGGTTTGTCCGAGCGTAAAAAACTATAAAACCACTGATCGCCAGACGGACTTACCTGCCGGCTTAAACCGGTATCGGAGTAATAATTACGGCTTTTTTCAGAAACGATAAATGCAGATAACGCCTGGTTATTTGCCTTAATATTGCTGAGATATTCGCGTATTTTCTGATTATCATCAGAGTTTTCGCCCTCAATCATCCAGTCTCTGACAAAGGTATTTTCAGCCAGAGCCTTCGATGCCAATAACGGTCCCGCCAGTTCCAGCTCGATCGCATTACGAACTTCCTGTAGTGCTGTCGGCAAATCATCGCTGACCAGTTTCTCTGTCGCATGCTGTTTGATGTTATTCGAAAAAATAAAAATAGAAATTGCCAACGGAAGGACAATGGCAAGGATTAAACTGAGGTACAACTTCTTCTTTAACTGCATAAATTACCCGCCTGATTAATGCTACCAGCGAGTGAACATAACAAAGCAACAATAGTTAATACAAAACTACCGTTTTCTGTATACAAAAAATATCTTATTTATAAAACGAAGCTGCTCGTAAATCAGCTCTGATCATCATTAAATAACCTGTAATAAAATGCTGTGCACAGCATTGCTGCCTGCTCACCAAAAAAAGAAAGAATGAAAGAAAAAGAGCAGAAAGAATGGCTAGAAGAGAAAGAAAGAGGGGACAACTTAAACAATGAAACACATGGCAATAATGCGTCAGACCTATCTGATGCCAAAAACTTAGCCCTGCTGCAACGGTCCGAAATCTGTAATGTTATTCACGGCTTCTGCTGCTGCAACATCTGTCAGGCCAGCACATATAGCCTCTACCAAAGCTCTATGACTGCTGCCGACAACTGCCGGATCAAAACTCTGATTAGACACCGAAATATAGCTCAGCAGCTGATTTTCAATTAACTGATACTGCTTTGCCAAACGCCCATGGCCAGACAGATCAATAATCGTTTTATGCAGCGCTAAATCTGCCCGGGTTATCTCACCGAAATCTGCAGCTTCACAACAGGCCAGCAAATTCGCGTAAGCACGCTGTAATTTCTCTACGCCCACCGGACTGATTTTTTCTGCTGCAAGACGTGCAGCCATACTTTCAAGTGTGGACCTCAGGGTATACAGCTCCCAGATATCCTGATCATCCAGCTGTGATACAGACCAACCGGCATAAGGTACCTGAGTAATCAGGCTTTCAGCTCCAAGCTGATGTAACGCGATACGAATAGTACCTCTGGAAAGTCCGTATTCCTTAGCCAGAGATGTTTCAACCAAACGGGTGCCTGGTGTCAGTTCACCTTTAATAATGTCTTCCCGGATCAGCTCAGCAGCCTGATCTTCGAGACTACGCTTATTTATCAGTGCTGATTTATTCATGCTTCGTAAACGTCCAATGCCTGTTACAGATTGTCAGACAATGTTACCCGAATCAGAAATCTATGCGTAGATATTCCCCCTGTATTTACCCTAAATCCAGATACAAAAAAGCAGCCCGAAGGCTGCCTTATTATTCTGATAACTAATGCCGTCATCAGTCTCGCCAGAAATTAGCTGTATTCAGGCAAGTTGAAAGCCTGACGGTAGCCAAACAATGCCTGGCTGCCACCAGTGTGCAGGAAGACAATGTTTTCAGCATCGGCAAAATGACCTTTACGAATCAAATCGATAAAACCAGCTGCACCTTTTGCGGAATACACAGGGTCCAGCAGAATTGATTCCTGCTGCGCAAACAACTCAATCGCTTCAATGCCACTCTCAGTTGGAATACCGTAGCCTTCACCAACGTAGTTGCAGTTCGCAACAACGTCTTCACGCTTCACCGCGCCCGGAATATTCAAATACTCAGCGGTTGCCTGTGCCAGCTTAAAGACATTACCTTCCTGGGTTTCCTGGGGTGCCCGAACACCAATACCCAAAACTGGAATCTGGCTGTTTGTCGCAACCAGACCTGTTACCAAACCAGCCTGAGTACCTGCGCTGCCTGTCGCATGTACCAAATGATCGATTTTCAGCTGCATGTCATTCGCCTGCGTCAGCAACTCGATAGCCGCATTCACATAGCCCAGTGCACCAACAGTATTTGATCCGCCACCTGGTACGATATAAGGCTTCTTGCCTTTAGCACGCAGCTCAGAGGCAAGTTCTTCCATAGCCGCATTCATATCAGTTGCAGCAGGGAATTTACTCAGTGACGCGCCGAACAACTGATCAAGCAGTACGTTACCGTTGTAGTTGTAATCAACATCTTTGCTGCCGGTACGGTCTTCTAACAAAATATGGCATTCCATACCCATCTTGGCGGCAATGGCAGCTGTCTGGCGGGCATGGTTGGACTGTGTAGCCCCCTGAGTAATGATGGTATCCGCTTGCTGCGCGATTGCTTCACCCATCAGGAATTCCAGTTTCCGGGTTTTGTTACCGCCACCAGCCAGTCCGGTACAGTCATCACGCTTAATCCATAAATTCGGACCGCCAAGTAATTTACTTAGGTTTGGCATTGGTTCCAGCGGCGTGGCCAGGTGAGCAAATTGTAAACGGGGGAAACGGGATAAGTGCATCTGAATACTCCGGTCTGAATGGGTGATTAGCGCTGTACACACGTCAGGCTAAGTGTCCGGTTATATTAGAAGCAGGGCTGAAGGCTTGACCAATGCTGTTTTTCGTATACTTTGGTACTTTTCGGCATGTTCTTTTTTTGACTGCTTTTCTGAACTGACTCAGCGGCTGCCCAAACCTTCCAGGAGACCGGTATTATGGAATTGAAATGGTTAGAAGATTTTCTCGCGCTGGTTGAGTTTGGTAAGTTTGCCAAAGCCGCTGAATACCGCTGTGTTACCCAACCGGCCTTTGGGCGGCGTATCCGAAGCCTTGAAAACTGGCTGGGGGTCGAGCTGGTTGATCGCCAGCAATATCCCACTGCGCTCACTGAAACGGGTGAAGCATTCATTCCACAGGCGCGGCAATGGGTCGATGATTTTTACACAACCCGGGCAAAATTACGCAGCCGTGAAGCAGGCAATAAGCGGGTAATTTTCGCTGCTCAGCATTCTTTAACTGCAGCATTTTTTCCTGAATGGGTGAAGACCTTAAGCGCACTGCCCGAAGATGCTCACATCCGGCTTGATGCTCACAACCTGCATGACTGCCTTGATACTCTATTATCCGGACAATGTGATTTTCTACTCTGTTATCACTCAGCGCATATATTCCCCCAACTCGAAGGTGAAGCAATTCTGAGCCAGCAAGTGGGGGAAGACCGTCTGATACCGGTGTCAGCACCTGATACCCAGGGACAGCCGTTACATTCACCTGAATATCCTGGCCCTGTGGCATTACTGAACTACCCGGAAGAATCTTTTTTCGGACGCTTAATTCAACGCGACTGTCTGCCAGGCATGGATTTTCAGCTGCAGTATGAAAACGCGCTGGTGGAAGGTTTGAAAGCACTCGCCATATCCGGCAACGGACTGGCATGGCTGCCTGAAAAAGTTATTGCCCGGGAGCTACAGCAGGGCAGTCTTATCCGGATAAATAAGCAACTGCCGCAACTGGCCTTAAAAATCATGCTTTATCGCAGTGACAGCGCAGAGCAACCAGTCATTGATACTATCTGGCAGCAAGTATTATCTGAGGCGCAAACATCATTCTAAAAATAGACTTCTCCGGCCATCTCAAGGGTAGTTTCTTTCACCGCGTTTTCCCGGGGCGACTCGGCTGCATGATGGTTGTATAAACGAATATCAAACTGAATATCCCAGTGCTCCCCACCAGCACGGCACAACCTGCCATCCTGTAACTCTGTTTTGATCGAAGAATGAGGTAACCAGGCAAAGCCTAGCCCCTCCAGAGCCATTGATTTCAACGTATGTGAAAAAGCATTCTCATAACGACGGGACAAGTAACTGGTGTGATCTTTATCCTGTAACAGATGATCAACCGCCTGGCCAAAAATTGAGTCATGAGTATAAGCAACGAAGGGAACCGGTTCACTGATATCACCGGGTAGCTGGAACACAGGTTTGTTGTTCGCAGCAACAGCGGACACCGGCACCAATGAATCGGTCGCGATAGTGGTATAGGTAAATTTCTGATCGTCTATCGGCAGATTAATCGCCGGATGCGCGTAGCAGAACATGTAATCCACATGTCCCTGTGTCAGCAAATCGATACAGTCACTCAGTTTTTCTGAAATCAGCCTGACGTATACCGAATCCAAGCGGGTTTCTAAACGCTTCACCCAACTCAGAAAAAAAGTTTGCGCTATCGAGTTCTGCGCAGCAACTGTAATTTCATTATCACCATTTGCACCTAAAGCCCTGACGGCTTCTCTGGCGTTATACAGGCGCCGCAAAATAGCCTCCGCTTCAGTGACAAAAGCATCCCCCTGCGGGGTTAAGGCAAAACCGTTACTGTCGCGGTTAATCAATGGCGTACCTAACCATTCTTCCAGCGCTTTTATACGTCGGCTAAGCGCCGACTGCGTAACGTGACGTTGCCGGGAAGCAGCTGTGAAATTCTGCAAAGTAGCCAGACAAACAAAGTCTTCAAGAAGTTTGATATCCACGGGTTTTCCGTCTCTGAGTGACTTATCAGGTGTAATTACCATGCCTGAGGCTCACTCAGCGTGCAAGAGTGGGTCGGATTAAAGTGCCCATTCCTGCTTTAAATGTCGTTCCCGTAACCGTCTAATATTTATAGACTTTTTATTTTTTCATTCCGAAGCTCTCTCCTAAAAACCACCTGCTGATTATCCCTCTAATCTGTTGGGTCTTTGCAAATTCGGAATAGCAGCAGTCCGAATGAGCATTGGCCAAGCACAAAAAAATAATCGAATACTGATAGGCATACGCCAGTGTCGTTTTTCCTGCCTGAGCGTGTGAAGCGTAAAAAATAACAATAAACAGGAGGTTCTGATGAACACCAAATCTTTACGAAAGAGTGTTATCGCCGGTGCGGTCATGCTGGCAGTATCCAGCGGTATGGTTCAGGCAAAAGAAACTATTCGCTTATCAACTTACGTAAATGAATCCGATATTCGCTACGAAGGTTTTCAAAAATTTGCAGAGCTGGCCAGTGAGAAATCGAATGGCGATCTGGATGTGCAAATATTCCCATCAGCGACTCTGCATGGCTGGAGTGAAGGTGTTGATTCAGTACAGGGCGGTGTCTCCGATGTTAGCTGGATTCCTGCCGACAAACGCCTTGGTTGCTACCGTGTCACCTCGCTTTACCCTGTTGCAGTCAGCCTGGAAAACCAGATCGCACTGGATGCCGAATACGCAGAACTTATACGCGATGAAGCAGCTAACGTAGGTCTCGTCCCCCTCATTAACTCGAACTACTCCTACGACCAGGAATGGTGGTTTGAAGAGCCTATCGATTCTCTGGATAACCTTGACGGAAAGCTGGTACGTTCCATAGGCCCTCTGGTTAGCAGCATGATTGAAGCCTGGGGTGGCCAGCCAGTATTTGTTGCACCACGTGAAGTATTCCAGTCTGCAGAACGGGGCGTCGTCGACGGCATTAACATGGGCGTTGCCACTTACAGCTCGTGGAAACTCTGGAACGTTATGCCATACATGGTTAACGCTAATCTGTTCTACGGCAACATCATGTACATGATGAACAAGGATAAATTCGACAGCCTGAGTCCGGATAACCAGAAAGCACTAATGGCCGCCGCTAATGAAGCAGAACAATGGTTAAAACCCCGTTACGAAGACTGGGTTGACCAGCGTGTTGGCAATGCGGTTATGAAAGGACAGGGCGCAGCCGTCAGTGTATCTCAGGAACAACGGCACAAGCTGATAGACAGTGTTCAGGCCAGCTGGGATGAACAGGTAAATGCTGAGTGTGGCCAGCCTATGGCCGACAAAGTCAGAGCTTTATTTGCGAAGCACGCAAACTAAGTTTAACGGCTAATCGGATTGGAGGTCTTGGTATGCAACAGACATGTGCAGCGGGTCTTGAGCGACTTGCAAAAATACTGCTGTATTGCGGCGCAGCACTCGTCATCGTACAGGCATTTTGGATAAGTTACGGGGTTTTTGTGCGCTATGTACTGAACCAGCCAGACAGGATGGTTACTGAAGCAACAGCACTGATGCTGGTACCCGTCGCATTCTTTGGACTGGCCTATGCATTAAGCATTGATGCTTATCCAAAAGTCACGCTGTTACGCGATGCTCTGGCAAAACCTGTTCAACGCATTATTGACCGGTTGAATTTACTGGTCATGGTTTTAATCGGTGCGTTTTTCAGCGTTGCTGCCTGTGAAGCTGCATACCGGGCTTTCCATTCCGGCGCGGCCTCTGAAATTTTACTCTGGCCAAGGTTTTATTTCTGGATTCCAGTCGCGTTATCACTGCTCAGTTTTACCTTACTGGCACTGGTACGTTTGCTGATTTACAAGCACCCGGATGATCTTGAGCCTAACAGTCAGGAGACCGAATAATGGAGTGGTATACCGTTGGTTTAGGTTTGCTGGGATTACTGGTGTTTTTTATCGCAATTGGTTTACCTATACCTTTTGCGCTGGCGGCAGCATCAATTCCGTTTTTGCTAAGTATTCAAAGTCTGTCGACTTCACTGATCACCGCAGAGCTGAAACTCTGGGGTGTATGGGTCGATTATATTCTGCTCGCCGTACCTTTATTTGTACTGCTTGGAGAACTCATAGGGCGCTCCGCAATAGGCCCTAATCTGTTCTGGTTTATGCACAGTAAAGTGCCAATTAAAGGTGCTGCAGCATATGGCAGTATTGGTGCCTGCGCTGGCTTCGGTGCCGTATGTGGCTCCAGCATGGTTGGCTCACTGACAATCGGTGGTGTCGCCTTACCTGAGATGTTAAAGCTCGGCTACGGCAAGCGCTTATCCAGCGGAGTTCTGGCTGCCGGCGGTACCCTGAGTGTATTAATTCCGCCCAGCCTGATATTGCTGTTCTATGGCATAGTGACCGATCAGTCGATTGGCGAATTATTCATCGCCGGTATCATCCCGGGTGTCATTCTGGTGTCATTTTTTGTCATCATCGTTGCTATCTGGGGGTGGTTATACCCTAAAGATATACCGTCTCAGGATGACAGTGTCCCGATTCCATGGGGGCTGGCGTTAAGTGCCGTACTCCCGGTCATTCTTATCGGCCTGATCATCACTGTTTCAATTTACACCGGTATCGCCACACCCACAGAAGCCGCTGCGGTTTCCTGTGTAGCAACACTGATACTCGCGTTTACAGTCGGCGGGCTTAACGTCCAGGGATTTTTGGAAGCTCTGAAATCAACCATGAAAACCATGGGATATCTGGGCCTGCTTCTTTCCGCAGGGGTCCTGTTTGGTTTTGTCATGACCTATTACCGGGTGCCACAGCAGTTCACTAACTTATTTATAGCCATGGAGCTGTCACCGTATTTAGTCCTGCTGGTCATCATCGTTTTTTACATCATTCTCGGTATGTTTCTGGAACCGGTTTCGATGACGTTCATTACCTTACCGACGCTGTACCCACTGGTATCAGCTGCCGGGTTTGATCTCATCTGGTTCGGTGTCATTTACACCATCACGATGGAGGTCGCCGTACTCACACCCCCGGTAGGATTGAATCTGTATGTCATTCAGGCACTGGCACGCAAACAGATAACCATAGGTGACGTAATGATTGGCTGCCTGCCGTTTATTGGCTCTCTGGTGGTGTTGTTAGGACTGATGATCTGGTTCCCTGAAATAGCGTTATGGCTACCGGATATCATGGATTAGGAGATAAATTATGGGCTGTATCCGCGTAGGTAAGGGTGCTGCATTAGTATTTGTACATGGATTTTTGAGCGGTCTCTCATATTGGGAGAAGCAGATAGAAGGGCTCAGTAACCACTTTGAAGTTATTGCCATGGACTTACCGGGCTACGGTGGCGAAACCGAGTTAACTGGCTGTGATAAAGTCGCTGATTTCGCGGATGCAGTATTAGCCCGGCTGGATGCCATCGGCATTAGCAGCTTCCATCTGGTCGGTCACTCTATGGGGGGCATGATCGCCCAGGAGATCGCACTCAAAGCACCGGACAGAGTTAACCGGCTGGTACTTTACGGAACAGGCCCGATGGGAGACCTGCCCGGGCGTTTCGAACCATTAGAGACATCGCGACAGAAAGTGCTACAGGATGGCACTGAAGAAGCGAAAGCCTATACCGTAGAAAGCTGGTTTATAAAAGGGAAGCAAGACGACCACTATACTTCGGGGATGGCGCTCGCTCAGCCTGTTTCATTACAGTCTTACGTTAACGCCTTAAAGGCCATGAATGACTGGAGCTCGGTAGAACGCCTGAGTCAGATCCAGTCGCCAACACTGGTGGTATGGGGAGACAAAGACAGAAGCTATATATGGCAACAGCCGCACACTTTGTGGGAAAACATAGATGATACAAATCTTGCCGTATTACCGGGCTGTTCGCATAACGCCCACCTTGAGAAACCAGAGCTGTTTAATCAGATAATCCGGGACTTTCTTATTAAGAATATTGGCCAGTCAGGTATCACCAAAGATAGCTAAGACTGACATTGCAGATACACGGTTTAAACCTTTAGTGACAAAAAGCAGCCATCCGGCTGCTTTTTTACGCGTTAAACAAAACATATTCTTAAATGACTGTTACACATTAAGGCGATCAAGCATCATTTTTTAAGGCACAAATTACTGACAAATCAACAGGCAGCACAGCTAAGAAAAGCTGTTCACATCCATTCACAGAAATGCCATTATCCTTGCAGATTCTCTGCTCATATATGCTGTATTAATCTGCACAGCTGATTTCACCGTCACTTTTAAAAATAAAACAAATATGAAAAAAGATGCCTTAGATATTATAGATATACGTATCTTATCTGTGTTACAGCAACACGGTAAAACCAGTAAATCACAACTGGCAGAGTTGGTGAATCTGTCGCCTACACCTTGCTGGGTTCGCTTAAATAAACTGAAACGTTCAGGATTAATTATTGGCTACAAAACTGAAATTGATCTTGAGCGTATCGCTGATCTGACAAAAGTAGTTGTCACTATTTCTCTGAAAACACATCAGAAATCTGACTTCGACCGTTTTGAAGCTTACATACAGAAAATTGATGAAGTCATAGAGTGTGACGCTACCGGTGGCGGATCAGATTACGTTATGAAAGTTATTACCCGCAACCTGAGCGACTTTCAGAATCTGATTGATCAGCTGTTAACAGCAGAAATAGGCATCGACCGTTACTTTATTTACATACTCACACGAAAGATAAAATCCTCAGTGCCTAATCTGCCAAAACTTCTGAACGTCCCGCATTCAAAGTAAACTGATCACCCGTCTTCTATACGCCGCCGCAAGTTCCAGCACCAGGTTTTACAAGCCCGAGTCATGATTCCGTCCATCTATGGGATCAATTTCCGTTACTTAAGTCCGAATGGTCTTAATAAGCTGCAGATTAAGTCTTAACTGTCTCAGTGCTACGCGTCTTTAGCCCACCTAAATCACTGCTCTGTCATATGCTGATAAACATAGAGTCTGGCAGGAAGTTTGCCGTTTCAGACTCGTTAACACACATATAAGGATAAGAAAGTGACGACACAAAAAGAGTTCGGCTTTGGTACACAGATCAGAAAATCTCCTTACTTTGACGCTACTGTACGCTGGGGCGCGAAAGACTTTTCGGTCTATAACCATATGTATATCCCCAGAGACTTCGGTAACCCGGTAGAAAATTTCTGGAATCTGGTGAATCACGCCATTCTTTGTGACGTAGCGGTAGAGCGTCAGGTAGAAATAACCGGGCCAGATGCAGCAAAGTTTGTACAGCTGTTAACCCCGCGTGATCTCTCAAAATGCGCCGTGGGCCAGTGCAAATATGTACTGCTTACCAATGCTGAGGGCGGCATCCTCAATGATCCAATTCTGCTTCGCCTGGCAGAGAATCATTTCTGGATCTCACTGGCCGATAGCGATGTCTTATTTTGGGCGCAGGGCGTCGCAGTAAACTCGGGTCTGGACGTAACCATTTGTGAGCCAGATGTTTCACCCTTGCAGCTACAGGGCCCAAAATCCGGTGAAGTCATGCAGGCTTTATTTGGCGACAGCATTACAGATTTGAAATATTACTGGCTGCAAGAATACGATCTTGATGGTATCCCGCTAATTGTGTCCCGTACTGGCTGGTCCAGTGAGCTTGGTTACGAGCTATACCTGCGTGACAACTCAAAAGGGGATGAGCTGTGGGAAAAAATCATGACAGCAGGGCAGCCTTTTGGCCTGCAACCGGGCCATACATCCTCAATCCGCCGTATTGAAGGCGGTATGCTGTCTTACCATGCCGATATGGACATCAAAACCAACCCGTACGAGTTAGGCATGGACCGGCTGATAGATCTGAATGCTGATTTCCATTTTATTGGTAAACCTGCGCTACAAAAAGTGCGCCAGGATGGCGTTAGCCGCCGGCATGTTGGCTTAATCATCGACGGTCCGGCTATAACGGGATCAAACACCCGCTACTGGCCTTTAGAGTCAGAAGGTCAGCAAATCGGTAAAGTGACATCAGCCATCTTTTCACCTCGCCTGGAAAAGAATATTGCACTGGCAATGGTCGATACTGAATTTGCCCCAACCGGTACCGTTCTCAAAGTTAAAACGCCAAACGGCGATATAACTGCAACAGTTGCTGAAAAGCCGTTCTTTGATCCAAAAAAACAATTAGCAGCCAGCTAATCAAAACGACGCAAGGCAGGGTATCTGAATATGACCACCAATAACCTGAACGCAGAACCGATTGTGTTAGCCAACAACAACGCGCAAGGCATACTCCGGCTTACGATGAACAACCCTGCCAGGCGTAATGCCTTATCTGAGGCAATGTTAACCCAGCTCAGTCAGGCACTGAATGATGCCGCTGAAAACCCGGCTGTCAGAGTCATCGTAGTGGCAGCCAACGGCCCGGTATTCTGTGCCGGACACGACCTCAAAGAGTTAACGCTGGGACGTCAGGATGCTGATAATGGTCGTGATTATTTTGGCAAAATTATGTCTATGTGCAGCACCACAATGCAAGCCATTGTGAATAATCCCAAACCGGTTATTGCCGAAGTTTCTGGCGTGGCTACGGCAGCAGGCTGTCAGTTGGTAGCCAGTTGTGATCTGGCATATGCCAGCGATTCAGCAGTATTTAGCACACCTGGTGTAAATATCGGTTTGTTTTGCTCAACACCTATGGTGGCACTGTCCCGCAATATTGCCAATAAACATGCCATGGAAATGCTACTCACCGGCGATATGATTTCTGCACAGCGCGCCGCTGAAACCGGCCTGATAAACCGCATTGCTGATGCCAGTGAACTGACAACAACAGTCATGGATGTGGCAGGCAAAATTGCGGCTAAATCGAGTAAAACACTGGCAATAGGCAAGCAGGCATTTTACCAACAGCGTGAGCAATCCTTATCGCAAGCCTATGATTTTTGTGCGGATGTGATGGTTGAAAACATGCTCGCAAAAGATGCTGAAGAAGGCATTAATGCCTTTATTGAAAAGCGCGCACCGCAATGGAGTGATCAGTAAATGACTAATCCTTACAATCTCAACCTTGACCGCAATCCTGCGAACTTTCAGCCGCTGACACCTATCGGTTTTTTAGAGCGTGCAGCAAGCGTCTTTCCTGATCAGACAGCCATTATCCACGGCAATTTACGCAGAACTTACCAGCAATTTTATGCCCGTTCCCGGCAGCTAGCCTCAGCACTGGCCTCACAGAATATTAGCCGGGGGGACACAGTATCGGTCATGCTGGCAAATACGCCGGCCATGCTGGAATGTCATTATGGCGTTCCAATGTGTGGCGCTGTGCTGCACTCAATTAATACCCGTCTGGATCCGGCAACCGTTGCATTTCAGCTGGATCACGCAGACGCACGTATCGTTATTGTTGATACTGAATATATGCCCGTCATGCAGCAGGCATTAAAAACCGCTTCGGTTCAGCCATTGCTGATCGCTTATGACGATGTGGAATTCCAGGGTGAACGCAGCGTAACCTCTGCGCTAGATTATGAAGCCCTGCTGATAACAGGGGATGCAGAGTTTCAATGGCTGATGCCTGATGATGAGTGGGATGCTATCTCAATAAACTATACATCAGGCACCACTGGAGACCCCAAAGGCGTCGTCTCACACCACCGTGGAGCTTACTTACTAGCGCAGGGCAATGCTCTCACGACAGCAATGCAAAAACATGCCGTCTATTTATGGACGTTACCCATGTTTCATTGCAACGGCTGGTGCTTTCCCTGGACATTATCAGCGGTCGCAGGCACACATGTGTGTCTGCGCCAGGTAAGAGCAGATGCCATCTGGCATGCGTTCACCGAATATCAGGTTAGCCACCTTTGCGGCGCGCCCATTGTCATGTCATTAATTCTGGCGGAGCAACGATCACAGCAACCGTTACAGCGAATACAGTTTTTAACTGCCGCCGCACCGCCACCGGAAAAAACACTGACGGATATGAGTGCAGCAGGCTTCGACGTTGTTCACCTTTATGGTCTGACAGAAACCTATGGGCCAGCGGTCGTGAATGACTGGCATCAGCAATGGAATAACCTGCCAACCACTGAACAGGCAGGTCTGAAAGCCCGACAGGGCGTGCGCTACCTGCCATTAGAAGGCCTCGCCGTACTGAACCCGGAAACCATGCAGCCAGTGCCACATGATGGCCAGACTATTGGTGAAGTCATGTTTCGGGGCAATGTAGTCATGAAAGGCTATTTTAAAAACCCAGAGGCGACCCGGCAGGCGTTTTCTGGAGGCTGGTTTCATTCCGGCGACCTTGGCGTAATGCATCCGGATGGCTATATACAGCTGAAAGACCGCTCTAAAGACATCATCATTTCCGGAGGCGAAAACATTTCCTCAATCGAAGTCGAAGATGCCCTTTATAAACACCCCGAAGTCGCTGTTGTTGCTGTTGTTGCAATGCCCGATGTGAAGTGGGGTGAACGCCCCTGTGCATTCGTTGAACTGAAAGAGGGTGGCCAGGCAACCAGCCAGCAACTCATCAGTTGGTGCCGTGAACTGCTTGCCGGTTACAAAGTACCTGGCCACTTTGAGTTCTGTGCGATTCCCCGAACCTCTACCGGAAAGATTCAAAAATTCATGCTGCGTCAAACAGCAAGTGAAATCGCCAATAAGTAAGCAATCATCAAGCTCGCCATTTTGTTGAGCTTTAAGCTCACTCATTAATCGAATGAATGACTAAGTTATGAAAATAAGAAAAGTAGAATACGCAATCATTGGATCTGGCACCGCAGGTCTCGGTGCTTACTCAAGAATTCGCCGCAAAACTGATAATTTTGTCATCATCCAGCACGGTCCATACGGCACCACTTGTGCCCGGGTAGGCTGTATGCCCAGCAAAATGCTTATAGCCGCTGCTGATCATGCCCATGAAATGCAACAGGCAGCACCATTTGGCGTTCACGGTAAGCCAATCATAAATGGCACTCAGGTTTTTAACCGTATCCGTCAAGATCGCGCTGATAAGTTTGTCGGCAATGTATTGAAACAAATCGACAAGATACCCACTGAATTTAAACTTCAGGGCTGTGCAAAATTTATCTCTAACAATCAGCTGCAGGTCTCTGATGATTTAATTATCGAGGCTGACAAAATCATTATTGCTTGTGGAACACGACCCTACATTCCTAAGCAATTAACATCAGTGGAAAATAAAATCCTCACCAGCGATACCATCTTTGAGATCGATAACCTGCCTGACTCTATAGCGGTTATAGGTCTCGGGGTTATTGCGTTGGAGCTGGGGCAATCTTTGCACCGGCTAGGTGTGAAAACCAGCTTATATGGACGCACAGGAAAAATCGGCGACCTGAGTCATCCAGACCTGCAAGCCGAAACACTCGAGTGCCTGAGCGATGAATTAGACATTTACCCGCAAGGTAGAATTGTTGAAGCATGGGAAGAAAATGACGCTGTCGTCATCGCATATGAGCAACATAATGGCAGCGTGATTACTAAAACCTTTGACGTCATACTAGTAGCTGCCGGGCGCGTTTCGAATGCCGACCGGATGAATATTCACAACACGGATATACAACTGGATAAGGCAGGAACCCCACATTTCGATCCTCAGACAATGCAGTGCGGCAACCTGCCAATATACATAGCTGGCGATGCCACCAATGATCTGCCGCTGTGGCATGAAGCATACGATGAAGGCCGTATCGCAGGAAATAGCGCTCTAAGCTACCCGAATGCAGAGAAGGCACAACGAAAAACCCCGTTAGGCATCTACTTTACTGACCCTCAAATGGCCATCGTTGGCAAGAGTTTCCAACAACTCAGAAACACTGAAATAGTCATTGGAGACGTGCCGTTCAATAGCCCAAGACATGAAGTATGGAAAAAAACTCAGGGACGTATTCAGGTCTATCTGGACGCATATTCCGGTGAAATTCTTGGTGCCGAATTACTCGGCTATCAGGCAGAACATCTCGCACACTTACTTGCCCTGGCAATCACACACAGGATGACCGCTGACCAGTTTTTGGAAATGCCCATCTACCATCCAAGTGCAGAAGAAGTATTAAAAAAAGCCTTAAACAACGCCAGATTCCAGCTCAAATAAACCTGGAATTACCTTCAGACAAAGAGACACACGCTCCTTCGTTATTCGTCTTAAAAAAGCAGCTCACGGGCTGCTTTTTTCTTCATCTACACAATAATGACCTGTGCCAGATTAGATCAGTTTTCGGACCTGATTTTAAAAAAAACAGGGTTACGTAATGTGTGACAGTGGCAGTTCTGTTCGGCTAATCACCTGTCGCATCACAAAACTGGTACGGATACTCGACACACCATCAATCTGATTTAATTCTTTAAGCAGAAAATTTTCATAATAAGACATGTCTGGCATCAGGACTTTCAGAACATAGTCGGCGTCACCACCGGTGATCAGTGCACATTCCTGAACTTCGTTATACCCAGTAATCAGACGTTCAAAATTTTCCAGGGTTTGGGGTCGCTGCTTTTCCAGGCTGACATGAATGTAAACCGTCAGTGGCAAGCCCAGGGCTGTCTTATTTAACAGGGTTACCTGACGGTCGATAATGCCAGCTTCCTCGAGTAAACGGACTCTTCGAGAGCAGGGTGAAGGTGATAGATTAACTTTCTCAGCCAATTCAAGATTACTGATGTTGCCGTCTCGCTGAATTTCTTCAAGAATTCGGCGATCAATCCGGTCTAATTTTTTGACTGACATAATTCACCACTTTTTTAGTTATTTTTAGTTTTTTGTGCCAATAAATAAATTTTAACTCTTAAATATGATCATATTGGCTAGTTAATAATAGCTATTCTTACCACTTAGTTTTTTCCTGTTCAAGGTCGCCGGTTATTACCGCATCGCCCTGCAGAATCTCAAAACACATTTTTTAAGTGGAGAAGATCATGTACAACAATAACAAGCAGTCATTTTCAACACGCGCAATACACACAGGCTACGAGGCTGCTGAAAACCATGGGGCTTTAAATCCACCTGTCTACATGACCTCTACTTTCTGCTTCGACAATGTAGAGCAGGGAGCGGCACGCTTTGCCGGTGAAGAGTCCGGGCATTTCTACAGCCGTATATCTAATCCGACACAGGAATTACTTGAGGTACGGCTGGCAGATCTTGAAGAAGCAGAAGCCTGTCTGGTTACCGCTTCAGGCATGGGGGCCATTACAGCAACGATGTGGTCACTACTGGAGCAGGGTGACAAAGTGATTGCCGATAAAACCTTATATGGCTGTACGTTTGCATACTTCCAACACGGCCTGACAAAATTTGGCATTGACGTTGAGTTCGTTGATTTCACAGACATAGAAGCACTACAGGCCGCGCTGACCAGCAACACCAAAGTGGTTTATTTTGAAACGCCGGTTAATCCAAATATGCGGGTTATGGATATTCAGGCAATCAGCGACGCTGTGCATCATTATCGCTCAGACATTACCGTGGTGGTCGACAACACCTACTGCACGCCAGTACTACAGCGGCCTGTGACAATGGGGGCAGATCTTGTGGTGCATTCAGCGACGAAATATCTGGGGGGGCACGGCGACCTGATTGCCGGCGCCGTCGTTGGTAAACAGGCACTGGTTGATCAGATCAGAGTTGTCGGCCTGAAAGATATGACCGGTGCGGCGGTGGCACCCTTGACCGTATTTCTGATTCTCCGTGGCTTGAAAACCCTCGAACTGAGAATGCAACGACACTGCGAAACGGCTCAGTCCCTCGCCACCTGGCTACTGCAACACGGCGCCATTGAATCCGTCTATTATCCCGGCCTGCAAAACAATCCGTTTTACTCACTGGCCAAAACCCAAATGAGTGCCAGCGGCGGGATGATCGCCTTCGAACTTAAGGGCGGCTATCCGTCTGCAGTTAAGTTTATGAACAAACTGAAGATGATCAAAAGGGCAGTCAGCCTTGGCGATGCAGAAACTCTCTGCCAACACCCCGCCAGTATGACCCACGCAACATATAGCATTGAAGAACGGGCCAGACATGATATCAGTGAAGGCTTAGTGAGGCTTTCCGCCGGTCTGGAATCTTTTGCAGATATTTGCTCAGATCTGACTCAGGCCTTAGAGGATGTTTAACACATAGCAGCTGCTCTGATGCGTGGCGGTTAAGCGCCACGCAATCACTATGTTTCATTCCCCGATTCCCTTCTTGTAAGCACCTTTCAAGCATCAAAGTCTAAACAACGCGTTAGTGACAATTTATCGGTTTAAACAACCGAGAAGTGAAAGCTGCCAATACATAATTATTTATTGGCTCACATCACTAGTAAATCGCTATATCCGCATTTTTTTTGAAATTTCTAACTAGCCTATCGATGCTAAATTATTAGCCAGATCAAAGAAGGGATTACCCATTCCTTAGCCTTGATGCAGTCAACCAGACTGACCTTTACGTCTCACCCGGACTCTCTCAAGGGCTTTACCCAGGCCCATAACTACTTTGCTAACCGGCTTTTGGGAAATTGTAATGAATACTGTAAACCGAATAACTGAATGTCTGAACAACGATGACCTGACCATAGAAAATCAGGAATGGCTGGATGCTTTACAGGATTTATTAACATCCCAGGGTGGTCAGCGCGGCCGCGATATTTTAAGGCTGTTACAAAACGATTTGCTGGCAAAAAATATCGACCTGGCGGAGGCTACATTAAATACTCCCTACCGCAATACTATTTCCATTGCCCAGCAACCTGAATACCCGGGCAACACCGAAACAGAGCAAAAACTGGAAAACATCATCCGCTGGAATGCATTGGCCATGGTGCTTAAAGCCAATGATCAGGGTACCGGCGTGGGTGGGCATATCGCCACCTACCAGTCAGCGGCTACCATGCTGGAAGTGGGCTTCAGCCACTTTTTCAGAACCCACCCGGACAACCAAGGTGGCGATCAGTTACTGGTCCAGGCTCACGCAGCCCCCGGAATATATGCACGTGCTTTCCTTGAAGGTCGTCTCAGTGCTTCACAACTCACTAATTTTCGTCGTGAGCTGCAATCCGGTGGTGGCTTGTGTTCGTATCCACATCCCCGGCGAATGCCTGATTTCTGGCAGGGACCAACCGCATCGATGGGGCTGTCCACACCGTCGGCTATATACCAGGCGCGGTTTATGAAGTATCTGGAAAACCGTGGTTTAAAAGAACCCGATAGCGGCAAAATCTGGTGTTTCATTGGCGATGGAGAGTCCGATGAACCGGAAGTCCTGGGAACTATTAATATGGCGACCCGGGATAACCTGGATAATCTGGTGATGGTAATCAACTGTAATTTACAGCGTCTGGATGGCCCTGTGAGAGGCAACGGCAAAATCATCCAGGAACTGGAAAGCAGTTACCGCGGGGCAGGCTGGAATGTCATTAAAGTTATCTGGGGCAGCGAGTGGGACGAGCTGTTTTCACGGGACACTGACGGCGTATTACAGACACGTATGGACAGGGCAGTTGACGGTGACTATCAGTTCTACACCGTATCCGATGGCCCTACTGTTCGCGATCACTGGATAAACGGTGATGCCAGACTGGCTGCGTTAATGAAAACTCTGAGCGATGAGCAAATACGTTGCATTAAGCGTGGCGGGCAGGATCGTCAGAAAATCTTTGCGGCCTTCAGCCAGGCACTGCAAAGCAATGGTAAACCCACCGTTATTTTAATGAAGACGGTCAAAGGTGATGGCATGGGCGCTTCAGCCGAAGGCCAGAATACCAGCCACCAGAAGAAACAGTTCAGTGCCGAAGAACGCATTGAAATCGGACGTCGGTTTGGTATTCCCCTGAGTGATGAAGCCCTAGCCGATGCACAACTTTACATGCCGGAAGCAAACAGCCCAGAGCTGCAATATCTGCATCAGCAACGGCAGCAGCTAGGCGGTTATTTACCTTCACGCAAAACTAAATTTTCAGCATTAACCGCACCGGAGCTAAGCCTCTTTAAAGACGCGATAAAAGGCACCAGCCGGGAACAGTCGACAACTATGTCGTTTGTAAAAATGCTTTCTAATCTTTTGAAAGATAAAAGCTTAGGTAAATATATCGTACCGATTGTGCCAGACGAGGCGCGCACTTTTGGCATGGAGTCACTGTTTAATAAATTTGGTATTTACTCCAGCCAGGGACAAAAATATAAGCCGGTAGACTCAAGCAGTTTACTGCCATACAAAGAAGCAAAAGACGGTCAGCTATTGCAAGAAGGTATCTGTGAGACAGGGGCAATGGCCTCATTTCTGGCAGCCGGTACCGCGTATGCCAACTATAGCGTGCCCACCATTCCATTTTATATCTTCTACTCGATTTTCGGCTTCCAGCGGGTTGGCGACATGATCTGGGCTTGTGCAGACAGCCTGGCAAAAGGCTTTCTGCTGGGTGGTACTGCGGGTCGGACAACCCTGAACGGGGAAGGGCTACAGCATCAGGACGGTCATTCTCATGCCGTTGCTGCGACAGTACCTAACTTATACAGCTATGATCCGGCGTTCGCCTACGAACTGGCAATTATCGTTCGTGATGGCATAAAGCGTATGTATCAGAACGATGAAAAGATCTTTTATTACATCACCTTATATAACGAAGCTTACAAGATGCCCGGGTTGCCTGAGGATTATGATGAAACGCTTGAGGATGCCGTTTTACAGGGCGTGTATCGTTTCAGAAAAAACACTGATGACGGCTATAAAGTCCACTTACTCGGCAGTGGCAGCATAATGCAGGAAGTCTTGCTGGCCGCTGACATTCTCAGCGAATATGGATGCAGTACCGATATATGGAGCGTTACCAGCTATAACCAGCTCGTCCGCGAGGCTCAGTCTGTCGAACGACATAACCTGCTAAATCCGCTACAACCTCAGCAAAACTATATTGAAAAGTTATTCGCCGATGAGCAGGGCACCTTTGTCGCCGTCAGTGATTTTGTTAAATCCTTACCTAATGGCATTGCGCGCTGGTTTCCTAAAGGTTTTACAGCACTTGGTACCGACGGTTTCGGTTTAAGCGAAAGCAGACCAAGCCTGCGGGATCATTTTGAAGTAGATGCCCGCTATATCGCCTGGGCAGCACTCACCAACTTGTACCGGCAAAACCTGTTACCGGAAGACACCTTAAATCAAGCCAGACAAACGTTAGCCATCCCGGAAACTAAGATCGATCCGGCCACTATCTGAATCAGAGGAGATTACTGTATGACAACGGAAATCGTATTAATGCCAGATGTAGACGGTGCTGGCGACGTAGTTGAGTATTGCATTGAACTGGGCGATGAAATTACAGCCGGTGATCCTATGCTGGTCATAGAGTCGGACAAAGCTTCAGTTGAAATTCCTGCGTCAATCTCGGGATTAGTCACCGAATGGCTGGTTCAGATCGGCGATCGCGTCAGCAAAGATCACCCACTTGCGCAGGTTAAAATAACGGCTCAGGAAACTCCTGTTCATGAGCCTATCAATACTGATACACAAGTAGAGACCGTACTGACTGAAAAAACAGCAAAATCATCACCAGCGGTGCTATCTGCAAACCAAATGCCTGCTCCGCAAAGCCCAGTCAGCGTTACACCGGCCATAAGTAACTCAGTTATTAAACAGCAGGGCAGCTACTATGCAGGCCCGGCCGTACGCAAACTGGCGCGTGAGTTTTCAGTGAATCTGACGCAGGTTAACGGTACTGGACCTGGTGGGCGAATCCTCAAAGAAAATATTCATGCATACGTTAAACAACAACTGATCAAAGCGTCCCAGCCGGTGATATCGTCCGCTGCAATTCCGCCACTGCCAAAGGAGGATTTTAGCCGATTTGGTGATACTGACACCCAAAGTTTATCTTCAATCGCTAAAGCAACCTCCGCACATATGACCCGTTGCTGGCTTAATATTCCGCATGTCACATTATTTGATGAAACAAATATCAGCGATCTTGAAGCCTTCCGAAAAACCATTCAGCCTGAAGCATACGGACTGGAAAAAACACCCAGTATATTGCCTTTTATTGTGCTCACAATCGCCAGGGCATTAGTAAAATTCCCCCGATTCAATAGTTCGCTACATCCGGACGGAACACAGCTTATTTATAAGCAATACACAAACATTGGGGTCGCGGTAGATACCCCTGCAGGCTTAGTCGTACCTGTGATCAGAAACGCCAACCAGCAATCTGTCAGCCAGTTGGCCAGTACGATCAATGCACTGGCTAATAAAGCCAGAAACAAGCAGCTTAAAATTGCCGACATGCAGGGTGGATGCTTTACCATTTCTAGCCTGGGGAGCAATGGGGGAAGTGGTTTCACACCTATTATTAACGGCCCGGAAGTAGCTATTCTTGGTGTCGGAAAAGCCACCATAAAACCCGTCTGGGATGGTGAAGCCTTCCAGCCAGGCTTACTGCTACCTTTAAGTTTATCCTTCGATCATCGGGTAATTAATGGTGCAGAAGCAGGTCGGTTTATGGCCTATATCAGCAATAAATTGAGGGATATCAAACAACTGCTGTTATAAATATTACAACGGTAATGAAGTAGCTCTAAGCTCAGAGTGTCTGTCTAAAAACCGCAAGTCCATACGTACTATAGTTATTCATCAACTATGCCCGTATGATTGTTGCTCGTTAATTACATAAGGAACTATCAAGTGGCTTTTATCGAAGAATCAAATCATGAATCTATGTCTGCCACTCTGGGAGGACGCTTAGTGCGTGCCAGGGAATCACAAAATATTACCCGCTCACAACTTGCCCGTCGCTTAGGTGTAAATACCACCACACTGAAAGCCTGGGAATCTGACCGTTCAGAACCACGTTCCAGCCGTCTGGCGATGCTCGCCGGCATACTCAACGTTGCACCTACCTGGCTTTTAGTCGGTCAGGGCGAAGAGCCAAGTAACCTGACAGGCGATACCACTGAACTGTCACGGATCCATGAGAACATCTCTCGATTACACGCACAGACTCTAACCATTGCTGATGAGCTGGAAGAGCTTGGCCGCCGTCTGGAAACCTATCAAAGCTTTAACAACGACTAAGCCCTATGTTTGGCTGGAAACTCAGATCTGCATGCTCAGCAACATGCGACATTGTGTAAAAGCAGCAGTATGGCCATCGATGATGGCATATAGATTGAGTTTCAGTCAGATTTCACAGTCGTAAGCAGTGAACAAGCAAACTCCACTTGGCAGAGTAAAGCTTCTTTTCCCAATGGACGCGCTTGTTCCTGATCAAGGCCCGCAGTAATTATCCTGATAACGCCTTACTGACGTTGAAGGCGTCTCATCTGTTTTTAGCAGACTATAAAACAGTATCAGGTCTAAGATTTAAACCTCAGGCCGTTCCTGAATCATCAGCATACTTTCTTCAGCAAAACCAAAACCGGCTTCAGTAAAGAAGTTAAATACCTTATCAATGCCAACATCGATTAATTGCTGATGCTCATCCTGATAGCGGGCAATCGCAGCAACTTTGCCTTCAAAGCCGGATTTATTCACCTGTAGTACGATATTGCGGCTATCTTCAATTGAGGGTAACGCCAGTAGTACAAGCTTCACTTTAGACAAATTTAACTGCTCCCAAAAATCAGCATCTTCGCCGTCACCGTGACAAATATTCATACCCTCACTGCGCATCTTTTTCACCCGGGAACGATCGGCATCTATGCCCCATACCCGGTCACCCGCCATACTGTGCAGGGCATGATAGGCACCTAGTCCAACACGCCCCAGACCAATCACCAGAATTTCTGCTTTTTCTGGCTGCTCCATAACGTCTTCTTTCAGGCGGGCAGGCTTTTCAAACCGCTTGATCATGTCCTTATTATGGCCATAAATTTCGTGAGCCCGCTTATAAGCCGTGCTGGTAAACACAAAGGAGATGGAAACCGCCAGAGAAATAATGACCAGCCATTGCTCTGTAATCCAGCCAGTATCCACCGCCAGCGCCGCGACGATTAAACCAAACTCACTGACATTAGTCAGTGTCAGTGCACTCAGATATGCCGTACGTCCTCGCAATTTTAGGCGAGTAAACAGGCTGAAAAATAAGAAAAATTTCAGCGGTAACAACAGCGCCAGCAGCACTGCCGTGAAAAACATGGGCCAATCCGGCAAAGCGGTAAAACCGATCGACAGAAAGAAGCCTATTAAGAATAAATCTTTGAAATTCAGTAAGTTTTTCGAGAGTTCTGTCGCTTTAGGACTACCACTCAACAGGGCACCTAACATCAACGCGCCCAGATCGCCTTTTATACCCACCAGCTCAAACAGTTCGTAGCCACCTAACGCAAGAAAAAAGCCAGCTAAAGGCAATAACTCACCATGGCCTGATTTACTCAGAAGCAAATCGAACAGCGGCCGTAAAAATACCAGCCCTATAAGCCCAAACGCCCAAATAGAAGGCTCTTTACCTGTAGCAACCGCCATAAACAGCACAGCTACCAGGTCCTGCATGACCAGTACACCAATGGCCAGTTTGCCATGCCGGGTTTTCATTTCACCGCTTTCTTCCAACAGTTTGACGACACAAACCGTACTGCTAAAGCTCAGTAAGAAGGCGATCAATGCGGCGCTCTGCCAGGTCAGATCCGAAAAGAAGGGCAGGGCCATAGCCCCAAGACCTAACGCCACCCCGAAGAACAACAGAATCCAGATGCCCATATGAGACAACGCACCTGCCCACACCTCAGCTTTAAGCAGGCTTCTTACTTCCAGCTTAAGGCCAATAGTAAACAGCATTAGAGTAATACCAAGATCCGCCAGTGTATAAAGCGTATCGTCCGGAGTTACTCCTGCAAAGTGAAGCACAAACCCCGCCAGCAGATAACCGATTAAAGGCGGCAGAGAAATTAACTTCATTCCCAGGCCACACATAAATGCAAATAAGATCCAGATAAAATCCATTCTATTCCGCTGTAGGTTTGTTAACTTATTGAGTAATTGTGAGTGAACCACCAACCGCCGTAGCGGTATTCGGACTGAAAAACCCCTACTATCTCAGGGGTATTCATACCGAGCAGCAATCATCGCATTTAAATATTATTAAACAATAAAAAAGCAGCCTGTAGGCTGCTTTCGGTTAACTATTTACGTGAACTGGGTACAAAGATTACTTCTGACTGAAAAAGCACAGACATTTCAGCAATTATCAGCGACTTAAAATCAACAATACTGTCTTTAACACAACTATTAGCCAGATATCAGGAACGAAAGCTTCAAATATCGTCTAAAGGAAGCTGCGTTGTATTTTTCACTTCAGTCATAGCAATATTGCTTTGCGCTTCCTGAATATGAGGTAGCTGTAGCAAACGGCTACGCAGGAACTGCTCATAAGTTGAGATATCCTGAGTCACTACCCGCAGGGTATAATCCATACCACCGGAGATAGTCCAGCATTCCAGAACTTCCGGAAAACTGACAATAGAGGCTTCAAACTCATTCAACATATTCCAGCCATGAGCTGAAAGCTTAATGTTCACGAACACAACTAAGCTTAACCCCAGCTTTTGCCTGTCCAGAAGGGCAACACGATGTTTTATATAGCCTTCTTCCTGGAGCCGGTTAATACGCCGCCAGCAGGGAGATTGTGACAAGCTGACACGCTCTGCCAGCTCAGACGCAGATAGGTTGGCATCCTGCTGCAGTAGCTTAAGGATTTTTCGGTCTGTACTATCCAAATTCATTGTCATAGAAGAATACTTATTCTGCTTTTAGATAAAATAATAAATATTTTATGCTTTGAATACAGAATAAGCGACTATGACAAACCTAGCAGATGCTGATTTTCACTTGCTGCGCTAAGAATTGATCCAGCAGATTAAAGAACTTCTCAATTTCAGCCGGAGTATTGTAGTGCATGCATCCAACCCGGATAACACCGCCAATATCGGTCAGGCCAAGCTGTTCATATAAGCCCTGAGCATAAAAATTACCGTCCCAGATACACACATGATGCTCACCAAAAAATTCTGACACCCTGCGCGGTTCAACATGATTAATCCGAAACGCAAACGTAGGAGTCCTCACATCCTCGGTAGCTACATCCTCAATACCAAATATTCTGATCTGAGGATATTCAGCAAGCCTTTTCAAAAAGCTACGACTTAACTGAAGTTCATGATCGGCAATTTTTCGATAGCTCTCTATCAGTCGCTTACGCCGGCTTAAACTTTGGTTATCTGCAAGTGAAGCCAGATATTCAACAGCAGCAATAAATCCTGCCAGCGCTTCATAATTCTGCGTACCAGTTTCCCAGCGGTTAGGATTCACGTCCTTTGCCGGCGCAACTTTATATGGCCGTAATTTTTCCAGTACTTGTGCCTTGCCATACAACACACCCAGATGCGGGCCAAAATATTTATAGGCTGAAGTCACCAAGAAATCACAATCCAGCGCCTGTACATCAATCAGTTGGTGCGGTGCGTAGTGAACCGCATCTATATAGGTAAGTGCCTGACTATGGCCTTTTACCTGCTCAATCAGCTTATGCATGTCGACGATAGAACCGGTTGTGTTCGACGCATAAGTACAGGCCACAAGACGAGTTTTCGAACTTAGCAGGGCAGTCAGATGTTCGTAATCAAGCGTGCAATCCGTTTCATTCACCTGAACCTGATGCACAATGACGCCTTTCTCTTCAGCAGCCAGTACCCAGGGCGATACATTGGAGTAGTGATCCAGTGCCGTCACAATAATTTCGTCACCGACCTGCCAGTCACGGGCAATGGCACGGCTGAATGCAAACGTCAGCGTTGTTGCATTCGCGCCGAATATAATTTCATCACTACTTCCGGCGTTATAAAAATCAGCCCCGGCCTGACGTGCATCAGCCATTAACTCACTGGTTTTATGACTGGAGAAATACGCACCACCAAGATTGGCATTGTAGCGGCCTAAATAGCCTGTCATTGCCTCAAGAACTGACTGGCTGACCTGAGCACCACCAGGTCCATCGAAGAAAACCGGAACCAGACCATTAACTTCCTGCTGTAAAGCCGGAAACTGCTTACGTACTTTCTCAACCATTAACTGAGTCATAATTATTCTCCTTCAGGCTGTGAGCACAAAAGCGTCCATATAGGCATCTTCATCCTGAGTGGCCTCTAAACCTGTCGCGCTGTGCCAGAAACGCTGGTCATTGAGCACCACGAACTCACCATTATCAAAGGTGTGACTGATGAAAGGTGCACTGTCTTTAGCAGTATGCACCTGTATTTCACCGCCCTTAATATTGCTTCTTTCGATAACAACTACCGCCAGGCTTTTAAAACCATCCTGATGTACACCCTCTGGAGCAGCTTCTGTGAGGGCATCGTTATTCGCAATAATGCGCATCTGGTGCACTTCAATAGACTGGTCATCACTGACACCGGCTTTTGCTTTAAAACCCATCAGCATATTTTGGAATGCTGCTGTTTCGGTGACATCGTCTTCTATTTCCGGATAAATACGTTCAACGCTGCCCTGAAATGTATTTATGTCACCGCTTTGAACAAAAGCCTTTGTAGGTAAGCGGGTAAGAACCCCCTGCTGAATTCTGAAATGAGAAAAGCGTCTCAGGCGATATGCGCCATCAAGATAGTCGCTTGGCGGTAAAGCTTTAAAAGAGGGCGCCAAACACATAACACTCTGTTCAGTCAGCTGACCTAATTCCAGTAAAAACTCATCAGACTGGATCATGTTGCAATACCTCTGTTAATAACACTGGAGCTAACCAGTGAGCGGCCTATTTGGTAACCGCTGTGATCAGCTAATTGATAAGCAATATATTAACGGGGAAGGTCGGAATAGATTTCGCTTTATATGCAGAGATTAACGCAATATGTAGATTAATTATTCATTAAATAACAATTAAACAAATAAATTATGCTGTTCGATCTTTAATCTGAATTACATGCCTGGCTGGCTATTTCAATAACAACTGATCGATTATCAAATACACGATAGGAAGAGGGGTGGGAGGGTTGTAGATGCTCAGTCAGACCAGACTGATAAACAGAATGAAGTTATAAACAGGAAATTCATTCCAATTCACGGGCAATTTAATTCCGCGCAGATATCTCAGCAATATAGGCATCACGTATTGCAGCGATTCGCCCTTCGGTTTCCATTTCCTGCAAGACTGCCGTGAGCCGTGGCACTAAGCTGGCATTTTTCTTATGAAGATAATGATAAAGCGGGTAAACCTGCAAAACGCTCTGATAAAGAGAAGTCTTATTACGCTTAGCAAAGTCCAGTGTCAGTGGAATACTGGTGAGATGAGCAATGACAATCACATTACATCTGTGTTTACCCAGCATGCTAAATAGCTGACTATTAGAATTAACAACACTGACTTTCAGATCGCCAACGCCTTTTTCAGCAAACTTGACCCCGTTACGTATACAGACACGCTGAGAAGACAAATCGTCCCAGCCAGACATAGATAAATCACTTTGTGTAGTAATTCCCACACCTTCCATGATGCCGACAGGCACAGGCACCATAATCAGATTTTTATACTTCAGATGTACGTCTTTTATCCGGTATAACTCGCCATCCACCGTCCCCAGATTCGCATCATGGATCGCTCTCTGTGCAGGCCGGCTAATCACACGCATATCAATTCCTAAGCGCTCATACGCCTCTCTCAGCACCCGCTCGCTAATAGCTGCATAGGACGATTTCTCAATCGTCGTAAACTCCATCACGCTATGGGCAAATAAAATGCCAGGAAAACAAAAGATAAAAAGAACAGCGAGTTTCAATATTTTCATCTGTTTACAGCCTCTGACAACACAAACTCATAAGCATCTCAGGTACCTCCCTGCAACAATAAGATACCTACAGAAGCAGCTATTAAACTTATATCATGAAAAATAGCTCTCAAATTTTAATCGTACGACATTGATGGAACAGCTGTCAGGATTCCCTGATCTAAACTTTTATAAGAGTAAACACACTATTCCTGAATAGAAATTTCAAACAACTCATGTCTTAACTTCCAGCAAAAAATTAAAGGATTCATGATCTCAAACAAGAGAGTCATCGCCAGCATTATCCTCTAACAAATATTTACTATATCCATTCCTTTCAATCAAAAGCACTCTACAAAGTACTCATAGCGAGGAAAGTGAATAAAAAACAAAATATCTATAAAAAATAACGCTTTTTGTTAAGCTACACCATTGCATTAACACGACCACTAACGACTATTTCAGATCACTTATACCGCAACAGAAACCCGATAGGCAGCATCAAAAAATGCTCGTTCCAAGCGCATCGCAGTCTTGAATCTCGCTGTAGCCGCCTCCTGTTGATCTACTGTGAGATCTATCCATGCCTTATCCAGTTGATGCCGTAAATATTCCACCACCCCACTAAAACCTGGTCCAGAATGCAGATCGATCCACTCAGCAAACCAAAATGGTAAATCTTGGGGATAATCAATATAGCGCTCAGCCCAGGAAAGGTAAGTCCATTCCGCAGCCACAAGGACTGCCAACATTTGCTCATAACGGCCCGAATCACGAGCACTGTCCATCAACTGCAGAAACGCTACTGTCTCAGGTGCAGCCGGGGATGATTGCTCTTCAGGGCTCATATTCAAGGCTGCAAAAGAGCGCTGAAAATAGGTATTTTCAGGCCCGGTAACCAGTGCCAAAAACTGCGCAGCCGGAATGCTATCCTCTAACCGGGGTGCATGGGCAATTGCAGTCGCCAACAGGCGTACAAAGGATTCTATAAACTGATAATCCTGTGCCAAATACCACTTCATCTTACTTAAAGGTAATATCCCCTGAGCCAGCTCCTGGCAGAAAGGGTGGTTGGTAGCAGCGGTCCAGTCATCCTGGCAACTGCCACAGAGTTGTTCAGTCGGTCTCATTAAAGGATCCCTATCCTAGATTAGAAGCGCTAAATGACACAAAAGGGTGCATTTCAACGAATAAGAACTGTAACAAAAAACGCTTTGAAGTGTGTCTGCTTCTGTTACAAGGCAAGACTATTAGCTGTTATTTGCCATAAAAAAAGCAGACCTTAGCCTGCTTTTTTATGCATAAACTTAATTAAAGATTCTGTCGAATCTCATATAACGTGAAGCTGTGAAGCCAGGAAACATGAGGCTATTTCAGCCTATGTGAGATGTCTATACACAGAAAAATCTCATAAGTAGTGAAACCGTTCGCAGCTTTTCTCACATATTCTGAGATGCTTAAAAATCACTCACCAGAGTCGAACGAAGGTAATGGTTCAATACGATTGAATAGAGGAAAACCAACATTACTTAGCTAAGTGTTCATCCATATGATTAAAACCCATAAGTTCTCTGTAACGAGAAGGCGCATGCCCGACATAACGTGTAAAAGCCGTACTGAATGCACTGGCTGACCCGTATCCAAGTTTATAGGCAATTTCCGACACGCTTTCCTCACCACGATTCAGGAAATGCTTCGCCAATGTCATTCTCCAGTTGAGCAGATACATCATCGGTGTCACACCCAGCAAGTTTCGAAATTGCTTAAAGAAAACTGATCGGGACATGCCTGCTTCGGACGCCAGACCTTTAATTGACCAGGGATATTCCGGCTTATCATGCATTGCATGTAACGCAATACGAATTCGGGAATCGGCCAGACCTTTAAACAGCCCTTCATTACTGTCTATTTCAGCATGAAACCTGAACGCCTCAATCAGAAGTAGCTGCAGCAGATGATCAATGACTGTATCCCTGGCGGGAAGAATCGTGCTTATTTCCTCTCTGACCATTTTGGCCAACATTTCGAGCCGTTTCGAATCGCGTACAACAATCAGTTCCGGAAGCAGGGACAACAGTATATGAGCGTCAGAGCTGGCAAACTGGCAATACCCCATTAACTGTCTCAGGTGAACCTTCACGCCCTTTGCTCCGATACGGTGAACACCATCCTCATGCAGAACGGGAATAGCCTGAACGTTCGGCTGATGAGAAGGAACAAGGCTGGAATATGTGAAAGACGTCACATTTGGTATCAGAAAAAAGTCGCCGGACTGGAGTTCTACAGGTTCTGAACCTCTGACTTCCAGGCACGCATTACCCTCTATAAGCATGCAATAAAACGGTCCTTTCAAATCATCACGACATACTGAAAATGCTTCAGATGCCTCCAGATACTTTGCTTCAAGAATCCCAGGACGCAGTAAAGAAATAATATCAGACAGCGGATCAGCCAAACCGGACTCCTGATAAAACAATAAGGACTTTTCATTATAGAAAGTTTGCTACTACATCTCTATCTTTGTTTAATATTCATACTATTCACAGGTTACATCATCATGAACACTGTAATGATAACGGGCTGTTCTTCCGGTTTTGGACTGGAAACTGCACACTTCTTCCTCAAACAGGGATGGTTTGTTATAGCAACGATGCGTAAGCCCGATTACTCACTATTCCCGGAATCTAACCGCCTGCGGATTTTACCCTTAGATGTAACTGATCAAAACAGTATCAGATGTGCAGTAAAAGACGCTGGTGAAATAGATGTACTGATAAACAATGCCGGTATAGGGTATATGGCGCCGTTTGAAAATACGCCAAATGAAACCGTTGAAAAACTATTTAATACCAATTCCTTCGGCACATTTAATATGATCCGTGAAGTGTTACCACAAATGCGGAAAAGAAAATCCGGTACGATCATAAATCTATCGTCAAGCACAACATTAAAACCACTCACTTTTATGTCTGCCTATACAGCCAGTAAAGCGGCGGTAAATACATATACCGAATGTCTGGCACTGGAGCTGGAACCATTAGGTATTCGTACTGTGCTTATCATTCCTGGCCTTTCCCCTTCAACCAGCTTTGGTCAAAGCGCACGGGATGAAATTTCAAAAGCAGAAGGGCCTACAAGTGAGTACAACGCACTCCTGAAACAGGTAACCGGCGAGTTTCAACAGGAAATGTCTCAACAGGAACTCACTAAGCCCGAAGATGTTGTTAATGCTATATGGTATGCGGTATCCAGCCATAGCTGCCCGGTACGCTTACCCGCAGGCCCGGATGCCATTGCTTTAAGTCAGTGAAACATAATGTCGGTCTCTCTTTCACAAACCCTTACCTACATTAAGTGCAACACTTCGCAGTGTTTCTCAATTTACTAATTCGATATATCTATGAAGCAAATCAGCATTATTTTCTTATCTTTTTTAATTATTGCCTGTGGTTCCAATAGTATGAATGCGCCCTACCAATCAAAAAACATGAAGAATGGTATATTTGAAAACGTTCATACCGTGAAAATGCATTCTTTCTGGGAAGTTGTCTGGGGGAACCTTACATCTGAGACAGGAAGGGCTGAGTGGCCCGAAGAGCTAAAAGTTGCTGAAGATAAATCACCTCTCAGCAGAACCTCAGAAAATGAAACAAGAATTACTTTTATAAATCACGCCACCTTTCTGATTCAGTCCGCAGGTTTCAACATATTAACAGACCCGGTTTTTTCAGCGCGTACCAGCCCTTTATCATTTATAGGTCCGAAACGGATTCACACACCCGGAATAGCGCTCGATGACTTACCTCCGATCGATATGGTCATTATCAGCCACGATCACTATGACCATTTGGATTTAAATTCTATTAAGAAATTAATACACAGGGATGATCCTAAAATTTATGCGGGCTTAGGTGTGGGTAAGCGACTAAAAGGTTCTACTAAAATTACGGAGTTAGACTGGTGGCATTCATCACAGGTTGAGGAAAACTTTAAGATATGGTTTCTAGACGTTCAGCATTTTTCCGGCCGTTCATTATTTGACCGAAATACTACCTTGTGGGGTAGCTATATGCTGGAAATCAATGATCAGAAAATCTATTTTGGTGGCGACAGTGGCTATTCCGATCACTATCAAAGAACTTTTGAGCATTTCGGGCCAATTGATATCGCTTTTTTACCGATTGGGGCATACGCACCAAGAAAATTTTTTAAATCTGTACATATGAATCCCGAAGAAGCGGTTCAGGCTCATACTGAGCTTCAAGCTGAGGTCTCTGTTGCAATGCATTACGGAACCTTCCAGCTGAGCGCAGAACCATTTAACGAACCTGTTAAACGGCTCGAAAAAGCCAAAGCTGATGCAGGAATAAAATCATCCGGATTCATCGCACTTGAGATAGGCATACCTTATCAATTTTCTGATAATTCACTCAGTATGATTAAGCAATAACCGGGAGAGCAGCGCACAGGCTACCCCCTTACTACCTAGATATATTCAGTCAGGAATTAAAATATTATCGATTGGTAAGTAAACACAACTGTCACCCACTGTAATTGACAATACCGATAACAAAAAAGCAGCCAATAGGCTGCTTTTTTAGACATTTACTTATTTGAATCTCAGAGTATCCAAATCTCACATAGGATGAAACGGCCCCGTATTTCCTGGCTTCACTGTTTCACGCTATATGAGATTCGACACAGAGCATCAGAAATCAAGATTAGAGACATTCAGCGCATTGGTTTCGATGAAGTTACGACGCGGTTCTACTTCATCACCCATCAGGGTAGTAAATAGCTGATCCGCACCAATCGCATCATCGATTGTTACCTGCAGCATACGGCGAACATCCGGATCCATTGTGGTTTCCCACAGCTGATCAGGGTTCATCTCACCTAAACCCTTATAGCGTTGGATGCTGTGGCCACGTTTAGACAGATCCATCAGCCAGTTAAGGCCCTGAGAGAAGTCTGTGGTTTCCAGCGTACGTTCACCACGCTTGAAGTAAGCAGTTTCTTCCAGCAGGCCATTTAAAGTCTCACCCAAAGCGGTCAGCGATGCGTAGTCTTTTGATTCAAAGAAGGTCTGATCGAACAGGTACTTGTTGTTAACACCGTGCTGCAGAACGTTTACTTCCGGCAGGAATACGCCTTCATGTTCCTTGTCTTCGTGAGCGCCACTGGTGTAAACATCACCGCCATCAAGCGAATCGCCAAGGCCGTCACAAACCAAATCTATCCATTCGGATACTTTCTGATCATCACGCATATCTGCTTCGTTAAGGCGCTTGGTATACACCATCTGACGCAGAATAGGCTCAGGATAAATCCGTGACAGGCGGGCAATCATACGGTCAACTTTGCGATACTGGGTTACGACATCTTCCAGTCCCGGGCCTGAAATACCCGGTGCATCAGTATTCACGTGCATAGAAGCACCGTCCAGCGCGCCTTGAAGCAAATAATTATCTAACGCATCATCGTCTTTAAGGTATTGTTCCTGCTTACCTTTTTTAATCTTATACAAGGGTGGCTGTGCAATATACACATGTCCGCGCTCGATGATTTCCGGCATTTGACGGAAGAAGAACGTCAGTAGCAGAGTACGGATGTGCGAGCCATCCACGTCGGCATCGGTCATGATGATGATCTGATGATAACGCAGTTTATCAGGGTTAAATTCTTCCCGGCCGATGCCTGTACCTAACGCGGTAATCAGGGTACCCACTTCAGCAGATGACAGCATCTTATCGAAGCGGGCTTTTTCAACGTTAAGTATCTTACCTTTAAGCGGCAGGATAGCCTGAGTTCGACGGTTACGACCCTGCTTGGCTGATCCGCCAGCTGAGTCACCCTCCACCAGGTAAATTTCAGAAAGGGCCGGATCTTTTTCCTGACAATCCGCCAGTTTACCTGGCAAGCCTGCAATATCCAGCGCGCCTTTACGGCGGGTCATTTCACGGGCTTTACGCGCCGCTTCACGGGCCCGGGCCGCATCAATCATCTTAGTAACAACTGCTTTGGCATCCTGTGGGTTTTCCTGTAGGAAGTCATTCAGCAATTCATACATTGCCTGCTCAACAGCCGTTTTTACTTCCGAAGAAACCAGCTTATCTTTGGTCTGAGACGAAAACTTAGGATCAGGTACTTTAACTGAAATAATCGCAGTCAGACCTTCACGGCAATCATCACCTGTCGTGCTGGTTTTACCGGTTTTATTGAGCTTTTCACTTTCAATATAAGTATTCAAACCACGGGTCAGTGCGGTCCGGAAACCAGACAGGTGAGCACCACCATCACGCTGTGGAATGTTGTTAGTAAAGCAGTGAATACTTTCCTGGAAGCTATCATTCCACTGCATTGCCACTTCAACACCTACTCCATTTTCATGCGTAGTATTGAAATGAAACATTTTATTGATAGGTGATTTGTTGTTGTTCAGGAACTCAACAAAAGACCCCAGGCCACCTTCATAGGCAAACAGTTCTTCAGCACCGCTACGCTCATCAATCAGACGAATCGCAACACCGGAATTCAGGAAGGAAAGTTCACGCAAACGTTTAGCCAGTAAATCGAATTTAAACTCGATGTTCTTAAACGTATCTTCTGATGGCCAGAAACGGCATAAAGTACCAGAAGTTTCAGTCTGACCAACAACCTTGAGCGGCTCATCAGGCTCACCATGGCGATACGTTTGCTCATGGACTTCACCATTACGGCGAATGGTCAGCTTCAGCTTTGAGGAGAGGGCATTTACAACAGAAACACCTACACCGTGAAGACCACCGGATACTTTATAGGAGTTATCATCGAACTTACCACCGGCATGTAACACCGTCATGATAACTTCTGCAGCAGACACACCTTCTTCTTCATGGATATCAGTAGGGATACCACGGCCGTTATCCGACACACTGACACTTTCGTCAGCATGGATAACTACCCTAACTTCACTACAATAACCGGCCAGGGCTTCGTCAATGGAGTTATCGACGATCTCAAATACCATGTGGTGCAAACCGCTGCCATCGTCAGTATCGCCAATATACATACCCGGGCGCTTACGAACCGCATCAAGGCCCTTAAGAACCTTGATACTGGAAGAATCGTATTCCTGCTCGCTCATAAAATCTCCTGATCCTGGGTGATAAACTCACCCTGATGTATCTCATGAAAACTCACCTGAGTCTCCTGAGACCAAAACTCGCTCAATGTTGTTTTATCCACGCAGGTGATAAAACACTGATTACTGCTTTTCTCTAAATACTGACAAAACAACCGGCAGTGATGATCGTCCAACTCTGAGGGTAAATCATCAATCAAATACACACAGGCACGGCTGTTAAGCTTATAAAATAATGCGCCTTGCGCCAGCTTTAACGCGCTGACAACAATCTTCTTCTGACCCCGGGAAAGCCGCTCTGCAGCATTATGCCCGTCGGCCTTAACCCTAAGATCAGCCCGCTGCGGCCCGGCACTGGTAAAACCCTGTTTCCGGTCACGCACTAAATTGTCTGCCAGAACTTCATCCAGACCGCGCTTCTGATCCCAGCCACAACTGAAACCAAGCTCTATTTCAAGGTTCGGTAACAGGCCTGCAAGCACCTGATCAAACTCAGGTTTTAGCAATGCCAGATAGTCTTCCCTCAGGCTGTTCAGCTGCACAGAATAGGTGACTAATTCACGGTCCCATATCTGGCGCATTGAAGGATCGATTTTACCATATTTCAGCAAAGAATTACGCTGTTTTAAGACTCTTTTAAAGCCTCTCCACAGGCGAATAAACATTGGATCTGTATGAAACACGCCCCAATCAATAAATGCCCGTCGAATTGACGGACTGCCTTCCAAAATCTGGAAGGTTTCAGAGTTAATCACCTGAATAGGCAGTAGCTCTGCCAGAGTAGTTAAATCAATATCAGCGCCGGCATAACGCATCCGGCTAACACCTTCCAGGTTCCGTTCAACGCCTAGTGCCTGTGTCGTACCAGTTGCCATTGCATCCAGCTCAGCAAATACCAGACACTGTTCGGCACCACTGCTAATCAGATGCCGCAACTTATTGGTTCTGAACGAGCGGGTCAGGCCAAGAATATGAATCGCTTCCAACAGGCTGCTTTTGCCACTGCCATTGGCGCCATAAACAATATTGATATGCGGTGAAGGGGTAAATCTAACGTCAGCGAGGTTGCGTACCTGCTGCACCTTGAGAGTGGTTAAGGGCATAGGCGCGGGGGGCTGGTGATCTCAAACATATAAAGAAGATATAGCGGCCACCGCAACCATTGCTGCAGTGGCCAACAGGTATTACATACGCATTGGCATAACAACAAACAGAGAACCGCCGTCGTCCAGGCCTTCTACCAGCGCACTGCTGTTAGAATCAGATAAGGTGAACCGCACAACTTCAGAGTTCACGATCGACAACACGTCCAGCAGGTAGTTAACGTTGAAGCCAATTTCCAGGCTGTCACCGTCGTAATCCACTGCAACTGTTTCTTCTGCTTCTTCCTGCTCTGGGTTATTTGCCATAACCTGCAGGTAGCCGCTGGTCAGAGATAAACGTACACCGCGGTATTTTTCATTCGACAGAATCGCAATACGGCTGAAAACCTGGCGCAGTTCCTGACGAGTACCCAACATGAACTTATCGCCACCCTGTGGGATAACACGCTGATAATCAGGGAATTTACCGTCAACTAACTTAGAGGTGAAGGTGAAATCACCGGCATGTGCACGGATATGATTAGCACCAACAACCAGACGCACTTCTTCATCGCCGCCCTGTAACAAACGCGCCAGTTCCAAAATACCTTTACGCGGCACGATGAACTGATGCGGTGTTGTGTTGTTAGTTTCAACGTCAGTCACACTGGTAGCCAGACGGTGACCGTCGGTAGATACAGCACGTAACGTATTGTCGCTAACTTCCAGCAACATACCGTTCAGGTAGTAACGGACGTCCTGCTGAGCCATAGAGAAGCCTGTCTGATCAATCAGATGGCGAACCTGGCTTTGCGAAACAGTCAGTTCAAATGCTTCCGGGCTATCTTCCACATTCGGGAATTCAGCAGCGGGCAAGGTAGACAGTGTAAAGCGACTGCGACCGGCCTTAATCACCATTTTCTGACCCGTAAGTGTCAACTCGATGATGGCACTGTCTGGTAACGACTTACAGATATCCATCAGCTTACGGGCCGGAACTGTTACAGAACCCGCTTCAGCAGGCTCTTCCAGTTCAACCCGGCCAACCAGCTCCACTTCCAGGTCAGTACCTGTCATAGAAAGCTGATTGCCTTCGGCGACCAGTAGAATGTTCGAAAGCACTGGCAACGTCTGACGACGCTCAACCACACCAGCAACCAATTGCAACGGCTTGATTAGCGCTTCTCTAGAAATAACAAACTTCATGTTTTCCTACCCTTAATTAATCAGAGACCTTGCACGTTGTAGTGAGCAAAGGTCGCAATCTGCAAACTACGCCGTTAAATGACGTAACAGGTTCTGATAATCCTCTCTTATATCCGTATCACTCTCGCGCAATTCTGCCACCTTCCGGCAACCATGCAAAATGGTTGTGTGGTCTCGTCCGCCGAAAGCATCTCCAATCTCAGGCAGGCTGTGATTGGTCAATTCTTTAGACAGACTCATAGCCATCTGGCGGGGTCTTGCGACTGAGCGGCTGCGACGCTTGGACAGCAGGTCAGACACCTTAATCTTATAATACTCGGCAACCACGCGTTGGATGTTATCTATACTAACCTGTTTGTCCTGCAATGCCAGCAAGTCTTTAAGGGATTCTTTGATAAACGGCGTGGTTATGGCGTTGCCGGTAAAGTGCGCGTTGGCAATTACCCGTTTCAGGGCACCTTCCAGCTCGCGCACATTAGAACGAATTTTTTGTGCCAGGAAGAAAGCAGCATCATCAGGCAGGCGAACCTGCGCTTCTTCAGCCTTCTTCATCAAAATAGCCACCCGGGTTTCAAGTTCCGGTGGCTCAATCGCAACTGTTAAACCCCAACCGAAGCGGGATTTCAGTCGTTCTTCTACGCCGTTAATTTCTTTCGGATAACGGTCGCTGGTCAGAATCATCTGCTGACCGCCTTCTAACAGCGCATTGAAGGTATGAAAAAACTCTTCCTGTGAACGCTCTTTACCGGCGAAGAACTGAATATCGTCAATCAGTAATGCATCTACGGAACGGTAATAACGTTTAAAGTCATTAATCGCATTCAACTGCAATGCTTTAACCATGTCGGCAACAAAACGCTCTGAATGCAGATACACAATCTTGGCATTCGGATTACGTTTCAGCATTTCCATGCCAACAGCATGCATAAGGTGGGTTTTACCTAAACCAACACCACCATATATAAACAGTGGGTTATATGAACCACCCGGGTTATCTGCAACCTGTTGCGCCGCTGCCAGCGCTAACTGGTTAGATTTACCCTGAACAAACGAATTAAAGGTAAATGCCTGGTTGAGATTAGAACGATGACGCAAGCCGCCTTCGACTTCCACAACCCGGTTGTTTTTAGCCATAGGTACGGGTGTGAGAGGCGCAGAAGCAACAATTTCTTCAACACTTGGCGCATTGGTAAACGGCGTCGCTTCGACAAAAGTACTCTGAGGCTCAACAACACCAAAACCGTTATTTTCAACATCGATTGCTAATTGAGTCGGCGCATTCTCTGGTGGCAGTGCTGCAACCGGTTGCCGTGGTGGAGGAGTCGGGCGACTCGGAGCGATAGGCGCAACCGATTCAGCAAACTGGGCCATCGGCGCCGGTGTTGATCTTACCGGGCGCTGCACCTGAGGTGCCGCCGGACGCTGACGGAAACCAACGGCACCGCGAGCTGCAATATCAATACTTACTTTGCCGCTGATGTCACCGGAAACCGCATTGACGATTTCACGAATACGTCCCAGATACTTATCATTAACCCAGTCCTTTACAAAACGGTTCGGCGCTAAAAGAACCAGATCACCAGTTGTTTCAGGTGAAGCTTTTAACGGACGAATCCAAGTATTGTATTGTTGTGCGGGGAACTCCTGCTGCAAACTCTGTAAGCATTGTTCCCATAACTCAACGGACATATATCAACCTTGCACGGCGAAGCGGCCTATGCGACACAGATATTTCTTATATCGCGACTATAAATAATCAGCCGATAATACCTGTTCTGAACGGGCTTATCCACAGTTAGATAGAGCTGTTACTAATTCTTTTTACAGCACGATTTTCAAGCAATTAAAGTCCCCAAAATCGGCTGTTTTTCGAACAAGAATTACAAAAACCAGACTATACATAGCTTAGGAACAGTTAATATTCAGACTTACGAACACACCAAGCAATTGATTAATAAATATATTTTTAACTTATGAACAGAAATAATA